>JAEZEI010000021.1 GCA_023417815.1 Bacteroidota bacterium
ATTATCGGGCAGAAGTGGGAGGTGGTTGGAGGTTGGGGGTTGGAAGTTGGAGGTTGGAGGTTGGAAGTTGGAGGTTGCATACGTAGGTCCGCCATGCCTGGCGGACGGTTTTAGGTTGAAGATTGGAAGTTGGAGGTTGGAGCTTCGCCCTAAGCGGAGCCGAAGAGTTGGATATCAACCCGTAAATTTTCGGACATCCACTAGTGAACTATTTTTTCGTGAACAATTTATTTTGTTCAGAAAATTTTGTTCAGAGCGATTCAATAAGCAAAAACAACTGATAATCAACCTATTTTAAAAACTTCATTCCCTGTCGGGAATCCTGAATCAATTAAGAATCCGAGAGTTTCACAGGATTTAATCAATACATTGATTTGCAGAATATTCGTGAGAATCTTGCCCTAAACTGTTCCAGGGTGAAATATCCAAATACCTAATTACCAATGTTGGCTTGTAACGGATCGCGAAATTTTTTTTTCGAAAGTGTTACACGTGTGTAACGGATCGCGAATTTTTTTTTCAAAGCGTTACACGTGTGTAACGGATCGCGATTTTTTTTTTCAAAAGCGTTACACGTGTGTAACGGATCGCGATTTTTTATTTTCAAAACGTTACAACCTCTATTATAATAAAAAAGTGCTGCAATGTGCAGCACTTCTTTATTGATATCCAATAAGTTAACAGAACCAGCTACAATTTCACGAACTCCACTCTCCTGTTCTGCGCCTTCCCTTCTATGGTCTTATTATCTGCAACCGGAACAGAAGCACCCTTACCATCAGTATGGATCCTGCTTTCATCAATGCCAAAGTCCGAAACCAGCGAAGCTTTCACTGCCGCCGCCCTTCTCTTTGAAAGATCCAGGTTCTTTGCGGCATCCCCATCACCGTCCGTATGCCCGGTGATCTTAACCTTCATGTCGGGGTTCTCTCCTAATACAGTTGCCACTTCACGGATCACACCCACTGATTCATTTTTTAGTTTATCTGAATTCACGTCAAAAGTGATCCCGCTTGTTACGAATTTACCCTCTGTAACCAGTTTGTTTCTTGTATCAGGAGCGCCAATTGCCAGTCTCATGTTGCCCAGCAGGTAATAATCATCCCTGTTATCGGTAAAATGATCTACCCTGAACATAATAGTGGTGAATTTTCCTTTTGCATCAAATGCGCGCGGAAGGTCAAAAAGTTTCTGTCCCCCTGCATACATCCTGAACCGTTGACCCTGCCTCCAGATGGATATATGCACAAAATTGTTTTCCTTATTATCCCAGAACGGCATATGTGCACTGTTGTGAATAGCAAGTGTGCTGTACGAAGTGTTCACATCCACCCCACCCGATTTATTGGCGTCGCCGGTCAGCGGGTGGAATTCGAGGAACAGTGTAGGTTTTGAAACACCACTGGTGAAAGATTCCTTTTCTACATCTGTGATCATCAGCTTCAATTCATGGTTGCCCCAGGCGAAATCGTTGTTTACACCAAGGTCAAATTCAAGTGTACTGTTCTCCGGTAATCCATCAATGAACTCGGCAAGGAACAAACCTTTGTTGCTGATCTTAAGCCATTTTCCTTCCTTCTTGTTTATGGTAACCACTTCCGCAGACCCGTTCGTATTCCAGCGCGTGGGGAAGTCGCCGATAGCAGTATTGGAAAAATCCTCATACGCAATAACTTTCTCACCCTGGATGAAATCATATTTGGAATAGGCTTTCAGCGGCGATGATTTTTTTATTTCCGCAGTTTCTGTTTCGGGTTCTGCCTCCTGCACGTTGCTGTTAGGATTTGAATTACCGTTTTGTTTGGAACCGCCGGTTGCGCTTTCCTCAGCTTTGTCGAGCCCTTTATCCATGGCCCTGTCTACTTTATTGTTTGCGCGTTGGTTTAGTTTATTCTTTGCTTTTTCGCCAAGGGATTTTAATACCTGTGCATCAGATGCGGAGGCGAAGGCAAGTACGGAAAGGAGCAGTAAATATTTTTTCATGGTGTATAATTGATCCGGCAAGGTATAAAATCAAAAAGGAATATTCAACCATTAATTACGGGAACGGTTAACGGATGAGATGCTGCCTCAAATAAAAAGGATAAATAACCTGCTTCCCAGGAAAAAATGACGTTTTAGAAGGCTTCCCTCAGATAAAAGATGGTTTGCCCGCTGATTGCACAGAATTTTCCTGCGAAATTTGCGTTAGGACGCTCCTCCGTAGCGGGGGAAATAAAAAAACAAATTTCTTCCTATTGTCAGGACGCTCCTCCGGAGCGGGCGGATTAAAAAAACAATATTGTCAGGACGCTCCTCCGGAGCGGGCGGATTAAAAAAACAATTTCTTCCTATTGTCAGGACGCTCCTCCGGAGCGGGTGGATAAAAAAACAATTTCTTTCTATTGTCAGGACGCTCCTCCGGAGCGGTCGAATTAAATAAAAACAATTTCTTTCTATTGTCAGGACGCTCCTTCGGAGCGGGCGGAATAAAAAAAACAATATTGTCAGGACGCTCCTCCGGAGCGGGTGAATTAAAAAAACAATTTCTTTCTATTGTCAGGACGCTCCTCCGGAGCGGGCACATCTATAACAATAAGCAAATTCAGATTCCTACAAATTGGCCCTAATTAGCCATTGCGAAAAATAGATGAGAGGGATAATTTAGGCTCATGGACCAAACTTATTCAAACATATACCTTCATTTCGTATGGGCTGTAAAATTCAGAGAACCTGTTATTTCCATGGAAATGGCCAAAGAACTTCTGAAATATATCAACGTCATGACGTCAAAAAGAGGTTGTAAACTGATTGCAGGTTATTGCATGCCCGATCATATTCATTTGCTAATTAGCTACAGGCCATCCATACCGATACCTGAATTGGTGAAAGAAATAAAATACCAGACAAATCTTATGGTAAATTCAAAGAAAAGAAATTTGAAACCGTTTTATTGGCAAAATGGATACGGAGTATTTTCTGTTTCTGAAAATGATAAAGATAAAATTGCGGCCTACATCAAAAACCAGGAGAAACATCATAAAGCCAAAAATTATCCAACTGAATTTCTCGAACTATTGAGAGAAAATAATCTATCAGAATATCACGATTCAAAGCTTGATGAATGAGGTAGTTTCTGATCCATTGCTAAGGAAATAAACCCCTGGTCTAAGATTTGGCATATTCAACATCCCGCCTTTTTGGAGTTGTAATGACTTTATTTTTCTTCCGGATCCATCTGTGAGCTCTAATGATTTTGAATGGTTACCCAAAAGCTGCACCCAATCGCCCTGTAGCGGGTTGGGATAAACGAAGAATGGCTGGTTTCCGCTGTTCCTTCCAAATACGATCCGGAAACGATCGGGCACTGAAGACCGGTTTGCACTTGTTGCTGTGAAATAATAAATGAGCGAATCACCGGCGATCATCGTGCTGGCGCCCAACCACCTGTCTTCCAGCCAGGCATCACGCGGAAGATCATTCTTGTAAAGCACCAATTGATACAACCCGTTCAACCTTTCAACAAATAATTGAACACTGTCGCGCCGGGGATGTAACTTTCTTCTTTCGGAAATGATCTTTTCACCATCCTTAATTATAGAAACGGTTTCATGATTCTGGCCGGCTTTCGGGATACTGATCTCATTGTTGCCGCTGTACTGGTTTGAGAAAACTGAACGTGCGCCATCGAGCAGGATGCGCTCACCACCTGTTTCCTTATATAATAATATACGCAGGGCAGGCATTGAAGGCCCCGGTCGATTCACTACCCTGCTGCCGATTGTCTTGGCCGTTTCATTGAAGGCAATTATTCCCACAGGCGAAGTACAGATAGCCAGGAAGGCCTGGCCGGATTCAATGATCCCTGCACCGGAAGTAAAACTTCCCCCGCCCGGGATAACATCATAGCCCGAGCCATTATATTCAAAATACTGGTATCCACCAACCCCGTGTGAACCTGCCAGCGCGGGATCCCATAAATAATATGCATTCTGCACACCGCCTGTGAGCGACAGCAAATTAAAATTGATCGCGGAGGCATACGGATTTCCAACAACCTCAAACTTTCCTGCATGAATCGTTGACGTGGGCGGAGCTTCACTTCCCTGCACATATAATTTACCGCGACTCCTGAGAATGGTACTTCCCGCGGGGTCATTGAAATTCAATACACTCCTGTCACCCCGAACAAAAAGCATATAGCCACGCTTGGTATCGAGCAGCGTATCTGTCCCGTTCACTGCGCTCCATGTATTGGTCAATGCATTATACGTCTTTATGGAAACACCGGGTGAAGCCATATCGAATCCATTGATTCCCGTTGGACTGCTTAGCAACGTTCCATAGCCGGGAAATGTATTTTCCATCGGCAGGTTCCCTTCCTGCCATGCACTATTGATGGTAGAGCCTTTCGTAGGAACAGATAATAACCGCCACGCGCGGTGCGGGGCTAAATATCTTTCCACCACGAACCTTCCTGCTCCATAGGTTATACCTCCTGTAACTCTCGCAAGGTTGGCCGTTTTAGCCGCATCCGACAACAGGTGGATATCGCTCTCAAGATGCAGGGTACCCGAAGTCACCTTTAATTCTCCCGCTATCTTTATTTCATTTCGGATTGTAAGCTGCGGTACAATGAAATTGCTGTTCAGCCTTACCGTTAGATTCCTGCCCAGGAACAATTCTCCATTATTATAAATGTTCTGCGCAGCAAAATTTCCATTGAAGGTTAATGCGCTTGAATCTGCCGGGTCATAATTGAAAAGCGCTGAAGGCATGATCCGCAGATCACCCCGAACATTCAGGTTTACCTGCTGATGGTTCACCGTGCCTAAAAGTTCCAGCGCACCACCCGCGATCACAAGAGTGTCTATCGTACATACGCTTCCATCCACTCCATGCGTTATGATGCAATTTCCATTCAATTCAAAATTTCCATACGTTCTGCCGAATAATGATGGCGGTTCATGCGAAAGATGTCGGTAAAGACTTCCCCGGTTAAACACAGTTTTTGATGAAGGCGCAGAAAATCCAAACGGATCACCGCCTTCATGGTATTCATAAACACTTCCGGGATTAAATACAACCACATTGGTGGTTCCTGCACTGCCAAACGGGTTTCCAACGAGGTCCTCTGCCTTTATGATCCCGCCACTGTTGATGGTTATGGAAGATGAGGTTGTTCCGAGGAGCCGGTGCGGGCTTGCATCCCCGGTTACTGAATTCTTAAAAGTGAGGGCCCCTGAAACGGAAGCTGTAGCGCCGGCAGAAAGCTGCAGGATCACAGCATCAGAAGGATCTGATGAAGCAACGTCCAGTGTGAGTGAGGATCCATTGGCGATCACGAGGTCATGACCAGCGCCTCCCCCGATCGTAAGCGTGTTCGCAGCATTATTAATTGCATCTTTCAAAACAACATTCCTGTTACCGGAGATCTGTAGCTGGCCTATCAACTGCGTTGGAACATTCATCACTTCACTTGTTGCAGGACTTGAACCATCGAATACCAGCCTGTCGGCGGAGCGTATACAATTTCTTACCGGTTGCCAGTTCAAAGGATCCTGGAAATCGTTGCTGTTCGAGCCGGTCCAGGTATAAACAGCCTGCATAGCTGAAGGGTCAGGAATATAAACGTTATCAAATTTCACGATGCCTGCAGAGGAGCCGTGGTTCCAGATACCGCCTATCCATGGAAGACCTGTTGAAGTGAGCGAAGTATTCACCGCTGTCTCTTCAGCGGTTGCGGCGCCGGAAATGGTTGAAGGATCTGCAAAAGAATTACCGTCATTTCGCATGCGCAGGGTCCATTCGCCCGTACACGGATCGAAAGTTACCCTGATGCTCATGTGATCTGTTTTATTTGCCGGGGGAGGTACGGAAACGATCTCCGTCATGCTTCCGTTTGTAAATGTGCTTGAGAATCTCACCAGTCGTATGCGATCATCAGATGCATCTCCATAAACAACTGCATATCCTGCCGGTGAAGAAAAAGGATCGGACGTGGTGCATCCCACAACGAATGCCGCGCCCACCTGCCCGTTGTTGAATCCTGTTGGATCCGCAACATTGGTCTGCATATTAAAATACCATTCAAGCCTGCCGGGAGCGTTCGAAAACACAGTCGGGTATTTATAGGTCATCTCAATATTTGCAGCTTTGGCATTGGAGAAGGAGCATGTTGTTCCGTTGGCTGCATTCTTCGACATCTCGAAAGCATTGTTTTGGATCCTGATCGCGCCCGGACAAAGCACTTCACCGTATTCCAGCCAGTATTCATAGGTACTGCCGGCAGGCACGCCTACTTTAACTGAATCATTCCTGTTGAAGTTATCGAGAAGAACTACCGGCTGCGCTGCAGCGGTGAATGAAACCAGGGAAACCAGGACCAGGCAAAAACGTTTCATAAGTATTTGTATGCCAGGTATTGAACGTATGGCTGTAGTTTAAAGTATGAAGTTTACTTCACAGCACAAAAAAACCCCGCAATGCGGGGTGAATTTTTTTTGGACCCGGAACTTTGTCTCCCGGTCAATCTCTGGTAGAGGTCATGGTCTTTCAAAGGATGAAGCTTCGGTTTTTCAAAGGATCATCTGTTGTTCTTCAAGGGTATTCTGGTCTTCAAAGGAATTGGTTGCCATCATCGCTTTTAAAAGCATAGGCGGATATTGGTTGTGTAAAGATGCATCCAAATAACGGCTGAGATTGTAAATAGTTTACGTTTCTTGTTGTAGAAATCTTTCTAAAACCGTTGAATATCACGTAGAAATACGATGATTTAATGATGAGCGGCAAGGGTTTTTACGCTTTTTAATTTTCACAAAGATTATTAGCATGTCTTACTGTAAGTTGCCATCTTCCATTATTTAGCATCCAGAAATTAGAATAGCGTCGTTTTAAAACTTTGCCGGCATTAGGCGCTCCTTTAGCAGGAACCACAACCTCATTCCCCATTACTACTACCATGTTTTCAAAAAACAATACTGACTCAGGGGTCCTTTCAAATCTTGAATACCGTATAATTCCCTTCCTGATAAGCGCCAGTAATTCAGCTTTTTCCTTTACTATCCTGTTAGTTGGGTGATTTACTGTAATATCATCGTGCATTAAGGTATCCAGCGATGCAGCATCACCGCTAAATATTGCACTCGCATGTGCCTGGTCAAGTTTAAGGATGTGTGACCTCAGCTCTTCATCGGATTGCGCAGAAATATTTAAACATATCAATAATAAGCCTGAAAAAAATTTAAGTTTCATACAATAGATATTAATTAGAGGTTGATTGCCTAAAATCAATTAAGATCTAACTCACGTTATTTACCTTGCTTTTCATTAAAGCTCATCATCCAGTTTACACCAAATTTATCGGTCAGCATCCCGAAATAATCGCCCCAGAAAGTATCCGCCAGCGGCATTGTGATCTTCCCGCCTTCAGCGAGTCCATTGAACAATTTGTCGGCCTCAGCTTTTGAATCGGCAGTTATTGAAATGGAAAAATTATTTCCCTGCACAAAAGACGGCGCCCATTCCCCACCCGTGTCGCTGCCCATAAGAATGGAAGAGCCAATGGGAAGCGATACGTGCATTATCTTGTTCTTGTCTGATTCAGGCACGGTAAAATTTTCATCTGGCGGCATTTCGCCAAACCTGCCAATATAGGTGAATTCGCCGCCGAATACAGATCTGTAAAAATTAAATGCTTCTTCGCAATTACCATTAAAGTTCAGGTAAGTGTTCGTTGTTGCCATGATCGTTTTATTTGAATTGAAAAAAGCGCACTAAAGTTAAGGATAACTTTATTTCTTCATGAAATCAAATGCGCCTTCCCGAAGCCGGACCCCGTGTTCAAGCCAGGCCTTCATGCAGGCAAGAAAATTTGCCCAGCCTTCAGTATTCTGAATTACCCACTTCAGGTTCTCTTCTGATCCTTCCTTTCCATCTTCCTCTACCCTTACAATGGTTGCAGGGCCGAAAGGCTCAAGATTTATTCTCACTTCGGTTCCTTTATCCCACACGAAGTAAACTGCACGGTCCTTTTCAACTTTTGTAATATTCACCGGGAACTTATCCTCAAATTCAGGAAACTTCCAGGTTACCGTACTCCCCTCTTCCATCCTTCCTGAGCTTTCGGAAATAAAATAATTCCTCATCCCCGCAGGATCAACGATAGCCTCAAACACTTCGTGAACGGGTTTGCCGATCTGTATGGTTGCTTTCGCGATGAGTTTCATAATTGAAAATTATTTTATCCTTTCAAGTTTGCCCTTGCGCTTTACAATATTCTTATAATCCCATTGTATATCACGAGACTTCTTCAGCCAGCGTTTTATATCTTTTACTTTAACATCGTCCAACGATGTAAACCGGGCTTCAGCAGCTTTGAATTTTCCTTCGGGTTTCAGTCCTTCTTCATCAAATGACTGACCACTCCAGAACAATATTCTTATGCAGTCTTTCAGCTTGTGGTATCCAACAACAGGGTTCCCATCAAAGAACCATACCGGGTGGGCATGCCAGATCTTGTTTTCAGCATCGGGCAGGCCTTCATTTATGGTCTTCGCAAGCAGATCGCAGATCGCTTTGTCGGCTGTGGATTGCTTATTATTATATTCCGAGACCTCTTTGAGCATTTGAAAATTTCAAAAACTGAAAATAAAAGAATATTACAATTTTCGTAACCAGGTCATTTTCGGAGGATAGGAAGTCTTTTAAAATACGTAAGCTGGCGCCATATCCATTCAGCCGGGCCATAATGGAAGTATTTCATCCATAATTTACTGTAAAGGACCTGGAATATAAATACGCCGACAGCAATGGGCATAAATATAGCCGGGCCTGCAAAAGCGCCCAATCCGAGCCCAAGTCCATAATAGACCAGGATGCCGATCACCGATTGCATTAAATAATTTGTGAGGGCCATTCGTCCTACATGCCTCAGTGGTGAAAGCAGTTTAAGATGCTTACCGTTTACATACCACAGAGCAAATGTAGAAGCATATGCAAGTGCAAGGGGTGTAACATTCAACGCATAAAATAAAGTATCCCATAATCCTTCCGGGTCAGGAAGGGCCTTGCCATTGAGCCTGGAGTACGCATGAAAAATTCCGGCAGGAATTCCTATAGTAAATCCAACAAGCCGGATCTTTCTTAATAAGGATCTGTAATCCTCCAGTTTACTGTAGATCATATTTTTTCCTACGTACAGCCCGATAAGAAAGAGTGCAAGCACTTTAACCGGTCGGTTTGAACTGATCCTGAAGAAAGTATTCCACCAGAAACCGCCTTTGTTCCAGATCAACAGGTCACTTAACCTTGTATTCTCAATGAGCCAGTATGAAGCATTCGTTTCATTAATGCCATACTTAAGATCTCCGGCCATTGCCTGTTCAAGGATCGGTTTGCTGAGATCCCACCTGCCACCAGTGAGTACTTTAGCGAGATCGAACAATAAGGGCGACAATAATAAACATACAGCAATGGTGATAAGGGTGCGCCCCTTCAAATTCCTGAACAGCGGAAGGAAAAGCCCGATCACTGCATAGAACATCAGGATATCTCCTTCCCACAGTATGAATGCGTGGGCAAACCCGATAAGGAACAAGATGACCAGCCGGCGATAAAATACAGGCAGCGGATTGATCCCTTTATTGCTGTTACGTAAAAAGATAATCGAGAACCCTATACCGAACAACAGGGAGAACAGTGAATAGAACTTTCCATCAATAAAAATATAATGGAGCCAGAAAAGCCACCTGTCTGCTTCGGCGGTGGCAAGTTCTGCCTGCATTCCGGGAGTGCGCATTACATAGAGGGAAAACGCCGCAGAATTTGCAAGAAAGATCCCAAGCAATGCAAATCCGCGGAGTATATCAAGAATGTCTGAGCGTTCATTTCCCATAACGGGAAGGCCTGATCTCATAGCAATTATTTATAAAGAAGAAAGTACGCCTGAATATACAAGTTCCTTCCAATTAAAGATAAAAGAAGGAAAGTTGCCTTCACATACCCAACTTATGTGATGCCCGGCAGTGAAACCGCCTTCCTCCGTTCATAATCCTGGTGCATCAAATTCTGAACATCAATTGTCCATCCTTGAAAAATTGAAAATGCGAACATTCATCTTCATTACCTGCGCTCTCTTATTTGTTTCCGTAGCTCATGCACAATCACCTTGTGCCGGGCCTGAATACCGGGATTTTGATTTCTGGATCGGCGAATGGGAAGTTTATGGAGTTAAGGGCAAAAAAGCTGGTGACAGCCGGATCAGCCTGATCCTCGACAGTTGCATCATTCTTGAGGAATGGGAAAGTGCCTCCCAGCCCGGCAACTTCACCTACAAAGGAAAAAGCTTTAATACTTATAATAAAAGCACGAAACAGTGGCAGCAAACCTGGGTTGATAACGCAGGATATACCACCCACTATGTTTATGGTAAATACGGTGACAACAAGATAGAATTCAGCACCGAGCCTTTCAGGATCCATAAGGATACCCTTGCCATTTACAGGCTTACATTTTATAGACTGGGCCAGGATAAAGTGCGCCAGCACGGCGAGCAGACCAAGGATAATGGAAAAAGCTGGACTACCCAGTACGACCTGGAATACAGGAGAAAAACAAACTGATCATTGAGTGGGTACTTGAATTATCCTTCAGGAGTTTTTATCTTATGGCTGTTTAAAATTAAAATCTGAACAATGATCATTGTACACGACATTTTTATTTGCAAACCCGGCAATGCTTCAAAGCTTGCAAAACTGTTCAAAGAGGCCGTTGCTGACCTGCCGGAATTTGTAAATATCATGACTGACCTGGCCGGCGATTTCAATAAAGTTGTTATGGTAAGCCAGTATGAAAGCCTTACTGCTTATGAAAAAAGCTTTGAAAAATATATGCAAGACACAGAGGAAATGCAGAAGATGAAAGAAAAGATGAAGGGTTACCATGATATGTATCTCACCGGTTGCCGGGAGATCTACCAGGTGTGGTAAAATTCATTCCATTAAGCGGCGATCAGTGCATACAGCCCAGGTAGATACGAGCTTTTAATTTATACGCTTTTTCTCCTGCATTGCGCAACACTGTAAGATGGCCGTCTGCCGACTTTTCCTGTTCATAGATACCGCGAACAATGGCGATCGTCTTTTCGCCTGCCCCAGGATCGTACGACGTTAAGTATTCAAGGCTCAACGTTTCGGAAGGAAATCTTCTCGGGAAATAATCTCCTGCATACATTTCATCTTCATCATCTTCAGGAAGCGCGATCAGGTTTTTTTCAGGATTATACCTCCTTCCCATGGTATCGATCTCCAACCTGAATTTGTCTTTCAATCTGATCATCCTTTCGCGGAGTGCAGAATAATCTTTTCCTGAATCTGCGATCACTACATAGTAATCCGCATATTCTGATTCCAGCGAATCGATACCGATAGTATCATAAACTGCTACGGGAAGGGTTGAATCATGCGCGATCCCGATATCATTTTCAGCAGAATGCGAAGCGCAGGAATACAGGCCGACCAGGGCTACGAATAAGTATTTGAACATGTAATACGGTTTTATATCCTGCGCGCGCGGTTCCCGGGGAGGAAACCAGCCAGGAAGATCACTATCCCCAATCCAATGTGAAGATAATTGTCGTTACCATTCACATGTAGGAAACCAAGCAGCTTCGTCATGCCCTCATCCCCAATGGTTGCAAGACCGATAACGCCCAGCAGCAAATAAACAAGCCCGAAAAGTTTCAGGAAACCGCCGGCCTTTGCAGGAGCCGCCATGGCTATCAGCAGGAAGAGTGCACCACTAATGATGTGAACCATGTTATGTGTACTGTCTGCATGAAAGATGGCATCTTCAGTATCGCCCACAATTGAATTAGGGAAATATCCCAAAATGCCTACTGCAAGGAAAACGATCCCGATAAGGATGGAAGCCGTTCTTGTATTCATGATGATGATTTTTATTTCAGGAATAGAACAATCACGGGTAAGGTAATAATTAAAATCCGGGATTCATATACCCGGGCATCAGTCAACCAGCAGGTTATTCACCACCCGCTCAAGATGCCACACCTTATGATCATCTTTCCTGAAAACAAACAGCGCCTGGCCTTTAAGTCCCTGCTCAAGCGAATTACCATCTTTTAAGGAATAATAGCGAAGGTCTATAACACCCAAATTTCTGTAGATCACGGGGCTTGACAGGCTGAAGTAGTTCCCCTGCTTCTTTACATCATGCCGGGCAATAAGTTTTATCCTGTTATTATACTGTTTAAAGGTGCCGGCATATTTCGACAATGCAATATGAGCGACCATGCTCCATTCTTTTGGTTCGATCAATTGTTCAATGATTGGATCATCGTAAGCATACAGGTAGGCCTGCCTGCTTTCATCCATCTTAAAGAATCGTTCCCTGCTCCATTGGTCGCCCCGTTCAATAACTGTAAAAGGGCCGTCGGCGCTCATCCCGGCCGGGATAAGAATATTCTTCATCACCGAATCCGAAAATACCAGGTCGAAAAATGTTTTGGTCTGCGTGCGGCCCTGGAACGCCGAAAGAAAAAGTACAAACAGGAGCAGGTATCGTTTCATAAATTTTGGTTTGAAGAGGTTGCAGTTTAAGCCTTCTCATCGGCGGAAGGACCATAAATAGATGGTACTGCAATATCGTTAAGCCGCATATAAACGGTGAGCTGCCCGCGATGATGAACCCAGTGATTGATCGTGGAACTGATATTTTCCAGCAATGGTGAATCGATCAATACCTGTTCCCCGTTCCTCAACACAAAATGATCAGACAAACGGTCGTCAGGTAAAGCTGCAAGCGCCTTGCGTGCTCCTTCGCAATACTCCGAAAAATGTTCCACCATCTCCCGGGTGGTTTTTGGCTGGGCATGTTCAAATGTCTGGAAATCGATCACACCTTTTTCGATCATCACCGAGATCCATTTCGGGATCTCAGTTACCAGCAGCACAAGGTAACCAAGTGTCATTGATCGCTCATGCGGCTTGAAATCGTATGAACTTTCCGGGATCCTTTCGATACATTTCCGGGTCGCAGGAATTTCTGCTTCAAACTCTGCGAGTAGCTGGCTGGTAATTGATTGGTTTGCCATTGATGAATATTTATTTCTTGATTGTTATTCAGTGTATATCCACCCTTCCATATATAACCTTGCCTTTCCGCTGATCAAAACCCTTTCGCCAGACAAAGTACATTCAAGATGTCCTTTTCTTTCCGACAACTGGATGGCCTTCATCGTTTCTTTACCAGATCTCTTCGACCAGTAAGGAGTTAGCGTTGTATGCGCAGACCCTGTAACGGGATCTTCATTAATACCAACCCGCGGTGCAAAGAAGCGCGATACGAAATCAACATCATTACCGGGGGCCGTAATGATCAGTCCTCTTCCTCCCAAAGCGCTTATTCTTTCCTGGTCGGGAATAAACGATCGTACCTGCTCCTCATTCTCCAGTACAGCCACCAGGTCGGTCTTTCCTTTCAGGATTTCCACGGGTGGCGGTGAAAAACATGCCGCGATACCGGGAGAAATAGCAACAGGTGTTATCTCATCAACGGGAAAATCAAGCATTAGCTGATCCTTTAGTCTTGTCACGATGAGTTTCCCGCTGCGCGGAGAAAAAAATTCTATTGCCGTACCCTTATAACCCTCGCACTCATATAATATATATGCGGACGCGAGGGTTGCATGACCGCAGAGATCGACTTCAACCCGTGGTGTAAACCAGCGTATTTCGAAGAAATCATCCTTTTGAACAAGGAAGGCAGTTTCTGCAAGATTATTCTCTTCTGCAATTTTTTGCAGAAGTTCACCGGGCAACCAGGACTTGAGCAGGCACACCGCTGCAGGATTGCCGGAGAATATTTTTTCCGCAAATGCATCTACCTGGTACAGCTTTAGTTTCATGGTATATTAAAGGTACAGGATATGAATGCTTATTGAAGTCGCCCGATTTTCATTTTTCTTAACAAGGTGAAACAGGCTGCCTGGAACAGGTTCGTATCTTTGTAACTCAATAGAAAATCAATAGGATATGAAAATGACTCAATTGATGGCTGTTGCAGCCATAAGTGTTTTATCACTCGGGTCCTGCGTAAGTAAGAAGGTTTTGAAGACGGAGCAGGCACGTTATGTAACGCTTGAAGCAGAGCACAACAGGCTTAAACAGCAACTTGCCGATTGTAACAACCAGACAGCGGAAGATGCACGTAAAAGAGCGCAACTGGAGAATGAACTTGCAAACCTGGAAAAACAGGTTGCCTTCCTGAAAGACAATAACAACCAGGCATTGAAGCAACTGGAAAATCTTTCGGTTATCTCCTCTTCCCAGGCGGAAAGCATAAAGAAATCGCTGGAGAACATTGGCGCTAAGGATGCTTATATCATGGACCTCCAGGCGGCGATGGCCCGTAAGGATTCCCTGAACCTGGCGCTGGTTACCAACCTGAAAGGCGCGATAGGGAACCTGGATGATGAAGACATCAACATCAAAGTAGATAAAGGGGTGGTTTATATTGATATCTCCGACAAACTACTTTTCCAGAGCGGGAAATATGAGATCACTGCACGCGCGAGCGAAGTATTGGGTAAAGTGGCGAAGGTGCTGAAGAACCAGCCTGAGATTGAATTCATGGTAGAGGGGCATACCGATAATGTTCCTTACCGTGGCGGTGGCAACCTGATCGACAATTGGGATCTCAGTGTTAAACGCGCTACAGCAGTTGTAAGGGTTCTGCAAAATCAATATGGTATTCCTCCATCCAAAATGGCTGCGGCCGGCCGTGGCGAATACCTCCCTGTAGCAACAAACAGCACCGCGGCAGGTAAGGCTGCAAACCGCCGTACGCGTATCGTGATCCTTCCTCAACTGGACCAGTTCTTTAAATTACTGGAGCCTAAAAAATAAATCCTGTTTCAAATTTTAAAAGCCCTGCACCTGCGGGGCTTTTTTCTTTTATCTATCTTTCCGAAAATAATTTTCTTGAACCTGCTCAACGATCTCGATGACCTGCAGAAAGATGGCGTTATAGACGACTCAACTGCAACAGCCATCAAAAACTGGTACGAACAGAAAACGAAGAAGTCCAGCGGTATTATCATCCTGGGGATCCTGGGATCTGTTTTGGTTTGCCTGGGAATTGTACTGGTGATCGCGCACAACTGGGATGACCTTTCAAAAGTGATGCGCACCATCATTGGTTTCATCCCCGTACTTGCAGGACAGTCGCTTTGCGTGTACACCCTGCTTCGTCAACCGCAAAGCCAGGCCTGGCGGGAGATCTCCCCGATCATACTTTTCTTCGGGACGGGAGTAGCCATGGCAGTCATAGGCCAGGTATATCATACCGATGCAGAACTGCATACCTATCTCCTGGCGTGGATGCTGCTTGTTTTACCGGTGCCCTACCTGTTAAGAAGTTATGTAACTGCGTTGCTTTTTATAGCCGGGATAACCTGGTATGGTGTAATGAATGTAAGCACACGATCATCGTATCCTGACCTGTATTTCTGGTTAATGTTCTTTGCGATTCTCCCATTTATCTGGAAGCCTTTGGTAAACCGGGTCAAAATCCTGACTCCTTTGTTTCAATGGTCGGTGTGCATCAGCGTGCTCATTATGCTGGCCCCAACAATTAAGGAGGATGAACTGATGCCCCTGGCCTACTCCTCCTGCCTTGCCGTGTTTTACCACGCAGGTTCATTGTTGCGGATGAAGAGCGGCTCCCGAATTCCAAATGCTTTTTCGATCTGCGCAGTTGCCGGGAGCGTACTGCTGTACCTCATACTTTCATACGGAGGATTCTGGAACAGCCTGAAGTATTATGAACCTGGATTTTCTGCAGGGGCGATTATAGCAGCAATGTTGTTCTGCCTGGGGATCATCCTGCTGGTCTTTAATAAAGATAACCGTGCCCACCCTGTTGCCTGGCTGTTCATTCCCTTTGTTGCAATTTTCTTTGCAGGACTTGCAGGCGCGGATATGGAATATGTTAGCAGCCTGATGGTGCTGGCTATCGGCCTATATCATTTATTTTCCGGGATCAGGCAGGATCATCTTGGTTGGGTGAATACCGGCCTTTTCATTATTGGGGTTCTCACCCTGGTGCGATTCTTCGACAGCAGTATAAGTTTCGTGATCAGGGGCATCATGTTCATTCTAACCGGTGCAGGATTTTTTATTGCGAACTGGTGGGTGCTGAAAAAAAGGAGGAAAAATGCGTAAACTGATCATCCCGGCGCTGCTGGTATTCTGCATTGTGCAGCTCTATTTTATCAGCTCCCCGATCATTATCAACGAAGATGTGCTGAAGAATGGTAAGGAATTCAATTTCCGGATCGCTCCTGTGGACCCGGAAGATCCCTTTCGTGGCAGGTATGTAACCTTGACCTTTCGCGATAATGAAATTGACATTGCGCCGAATGAAGAATGGCAATATGATGAAATGGTGTTTGCAGAATTATATAAGGCCGCTGATGGCTATGCACGCATAAAAAAACTTCACCGAGAACGACCCCCCACTCCGGATTATATAAAAGCTTCCGTTGCTCAACTGAGTTTCCTCAACGGCCGAAAGACCGTATTTCTCGACCTGCCTTTCGATCGTTTCTATGCTGATGAAAACAAAGCTCCCCTTTTGGAAGAACAATACCGGCAGGCCGTTTCAGATACTTCTTCTGTAGCCTGCGTTACAGTTTGCGTAAAAAATGGGAACGCTGTAATAAAGGAACTCGTGCTGAATTCCGGGTTATAAAACCGAAATCCTGATCTCTTTCCTTATTCCCTTCCCTGAAATGATCACGGTATAAATGCCCGGTGCTACGTTCGAAGACAATGCAATACCTGTGTTGCCGGAGCGCCCGAGATGAACAGTACGCTTCAATGCTTTCCTGCCATCACTGGCTACAAGATCGATATTATAAACACCAGGTAAAAGATCGCGGTAATACAGGTTCAACACATTTCTTACGGGGTTGGGAGCAACATACAGATCAACTGAAGGTCTTCTTTCGAGGTACAAAATATTTCCCTTCACCCTTCCACTGGTTGTTATTGCATCTACTCGGTACCAAGCGGAAAGCATGATCGCATCATCATTATACACAGCTGTGATCTCTTCACCATTATGATCCTGGCTGAATACAGTACTGAAATTCCTTCCGTCGATGCTGCGTAACAATTCCACCCTGCTCACTTCATCAGCATTCTGAACGGTCCAGGAAAGCTCATTTTCATTTTCAAGCGCTTTACCATTCAGCGTGATGTGCAAAGAAGCTGCACGCCTGAACACGATGTAAAAACGGTTGGAGGCTGCAGATGCCGGATCACCGGAGATCTCGAATTCATAAAAAATCTCTTCGCCCGGCAATATCCTGGTTGAAGTGCCTTTGTAACGGTCTACCAGTACAGGCTTCAGTGATGCATTAAAGTTGGAGACAAATCCAAGCGTATAATGGGCTGCCCTTACCTGTCCAAGTTTAAAGTGTATGGTATCGCCTGCGGCGGGAATTCCTCTTCTTTCTACAGCAAGCAAAGCTCCCTGGCTTAAAATTCCGAAGTTCTCACCGGTGTTGCTGATCTTTCCTGCATCAGCCCCATCAATGGCATCATTGAATGAGCGGTCGAATTGATTTCTCACGCCATCGATCAGCACCCTGTTATTTTGCTGAACATACAGCGAGGTGCGAATCTGCTGTACATCGAACGGCACAGGATCACGATGTACCAGCCTGTCATCATCCACTTTGCAATTTTCGGTGAACGTCAGCGTTCCACCACCGGAGAATGATTTATAAATGAATGCCTGGCCGCTTTGTATAAAATAATCTCCCGAAGTATAGCTACCTCCACCTGGAGTCACATCATATCCGGAACCGTTCCAGGTGAAAGTTTGATATGCCCCGAGCCCCCATGCGGAATTCACTCCCATTTGTGTCAGGCGCGGATCCCATACATAATAGACGTTGTCAACCGACCCGCTTTTTGTGACCTGGTTGAAGTCGATCGCAGATGCATAAGGATTACCCACCGACTGGAAACCACCCGATGCAACTGTTGATGTATATGGCGCATCAGTTCCGGGCGAATAAATCCTTCCTGCAGTCCTTAAGATTGTTGGTGTGGCCGTGGCAGATGAAGTAGTGACAGTTCTGTCGCCGCGCACCATCAGCATATAACCTTTCGAATTTGAAATTGTCGTCAGGTCTGTATTCGGAATTCCTTCCCAGCCCAGGGTAGCAGGATCAAAAGTTTTCATACTCGGGCCGGCCGGGGTGTAAATGTCAAATCCATTTGCCGGAACATGGCCGGTGATGATCGTCCCGTATCCCGGGCTGGGGTTTTGTGCAAGAGCTGTTGCGCCTTCCTGCCAGGCAGCCTTTATCGTCTGGTTCATTCCATGCGTAGGCACAGCAAGGAACTGCCATGATTTTGAATGATGATTGGCGGCGGTGCCTGTTGCGATATATCTTTCAACCACGAACCTTCCTCCCATTCCGCCATAGGTGATGGCATTGTTGAGCGCAATTTTTCCGATGCTTGCCGTTGCAGTATCGCTCGATAACAAACGGAAGAATGCTCCCACATGCAGGCGCGCATTTCCCTGCATGTTCAGTTTCCTTATCAATTTCAGCTCAGAATTTATATTCAGTGAAACTGTATTGCTGTTGGTGATATTATAAAAGGTATATCCCGGCGTGGTATAGGTTTGTGCGCTGGTTCCACTGAACAGCACTGTTCCGCCATTGTGTACAAAGGTGTGCGCGGTGAAGTCGCCGGTCAGGTTGCCTTTTATTTCAAGAATGCCCGCCGGCGCTATCTTACTTCCTAATCCGGAAAGATGGAGATTTCCATAACTCCAGCCCGATCCAACGGTGATCGGCTGGTTCGGAGTTGAACCTCCTCGTGTATATTCTATCGTGGAAGTTGGCGAAACCACGATGTTCTCAATATTAGCATGCACCGAGGAATTATCAGAAAAACTTGCAGTGAATCCACTGAAGCCCTGGTTATTACCTGTTCTGAAAATACTTCCTGCTTCAAGGGTTACGGTTTGTGTACCTGAAGGACCTGTTATGGAATTATCGTTTATAGAAAATGCGCCACCGGTTTTAACCGTAAAAGTACCAGCGTTATTCAGGGTGATGTTACCGCTTGAATTAGCAACGTTGGAGCCAGTTACTTCAATATGTTGATAGGTTTGGTTGCGGATAGTCTGCGCACTTCCTCCTGAACCGGCAAACTGGACGGTGCCCCCGGTTATATTATATGGCAGAAGTGACATAGATGGATTCGTACCGGTGGTAGAAACGATAAGCCTTCCTCCATCCATTACCAGCCCTGTATTCGCATCTCCAACATTTATCCCGGTGCAATCGAATACAGCAGCCCCTGTTATGATCACATTTCCAAACGGGTTAAAAGCACTAGAAGGAATTTTTGACCCACTCCCGCTTAGTTTAATATTCTTGTAATCTGTACGAAAATTCACTATCTGTCCTAAACCATCAGCACGGCTGAATTCAATAGTACTTCCCGGATTTAGTGTTACAGCACCGCTGATAACGGTAGCACTCGTTCCCCAGAAACCGCTTTGATTGGTTGTTTTCAGTGTGCCATTAATTTCAACATTGCCCATTCCGGTATTCAGAATACTTAACCCTCTTACATCAGCTATGCCATCAACTTTAAATGATCCGCTCAATTTTTCAATTGTAGCATCTTCAGGCCCATTAATTACAATATTTGCACTAGCGGGAATAACTACCCCAACAGGAAATCTCAGCCCTAGGTTTAATACATTCAGAGTAACAGATCCCTCTAGAGTTGCAGATGTAGACGGCAGTATAATATCACCTCCGGATAATTGCGTCACAGTGCCCGTTCCGGAAATTCCACCTGTAAATGTTTTATCTCCTGCACCTTGCAACTGGAAAACCGCATTGCACTCCAGTCGACCATTGATGGTACTGGCAGCACCACCTCCATAAGCAAACCCTGGACTAACAGATATTCTCAAAATAGGTACAAAAAAAGCTGCATCCGTTTTGAAGTAATTATTGTTCCCCAAAGTAGTTGTAGAAACTTTCCAGTCAAAAACTGCATCATGTTCATAAGTGAATTTCGAAGTAAGCGCCAGGTAATTATCTCCAACAGCAGTACCAGAACCTGTTGCTACTATTTCAACCGTTCCATTGGATTTAACTCTTGCAGTTCCTGTCCCGGTAATATCACCAGGGGTACCGGCAACATCAACGGAAAGTAGCCCCCCCGACTCAATAACAAGATTATCTCCACTTCCAGCTATTTCAAAACCCGATGTTGTGGCTACTCGCAATATTCCCCCGGATTGAATGGAAGCATTTTTCATTGACGCTGCGGCCGTTATTGATATGGTATGACCATTCCGGATAATTACACTATTGTCTAATTTAGACGGTCCTCCCCCAGCAGGAGTAAAAATTGCATTATCCTCTGACCATTCCCACGAAGATCCTGAGTTCCAGTTTCCTGTTGCAACTGAACGATAAAATTTAGGAGTAGTTAAAATACTAACATCATCGAGGTCACAATTACCAGTGGATTTAGTGTAGGTCCATCTCACATATCTCGTTGTTGATGAAAGATTTATTGATATTTGGTTACATGTATTCGAAATCAAAGGAATGGATGACAGATCGCTACCATAATTTCCTATAACATCATATAATACACCATCGCTTGATTCTTCTACAAGCATGAAAGATGGCCCACTCATCCCTGAGGTTTTTAAAGAGAATTCCAGTATGGTAGGTGTGCCAGAAAAATAAATGGTTCGGGAGTCACCACTATCATCGAAAGAGGTAGCATTATTACCACTACAAGCAAAGGAGGTTGTCCTGGGTGTGCAACCTGAATTTGTCCATCCTGCTGGTTCGCCTGTATTCCAAACGGTTCTACTTAATGGCAAAGATGCCTGCCCACTGGCAAACAGCGAAAATAATAACAATAAGATGGTAGCCGCCGGGTGAATTTTTTTCATATACCTTTTTAAGTGGTTCAGCCGGCTTTACAAGGGATTGGACCTGCAAAAATACATTAATAAACAGTAGGATATATGAGTTTCCGGGTTAAGAAATGGTCATTTTTCTAACAATTTGAGGATAAACCTTAAAAAATAAACCCTAAACCTCAAACCTCCAACTTCCAACCTCCAACCTCAAACCTCCAACTGTCTTCTATGTGTAACCGATTTTGAGACGCAAATATGCGTCTCTACATTACCAACAATAAACCCTAAACAATAAACAATAAACCTTAAACAACCTCCAACCTCAAACTTCCAACCTCGTACGGACGTTGCATGCAACGTCCCTAAACCTCCAACCAAAAAGGGCTTCATTCCTGAAGCCCTCTCATCTATTTCAAATAACCACCTAAAAATTATAGTACATTAACCCTGATCGTTTTCCTTTCTTTTTCGTTTTCGATAACCACAATGTATGATCCTGCAGGAGCAGATGCCGGCAACTGGATCATATTCGCTCCCCTGCCGTTTGAATTGAAGCTGAACTTTGTGATCACTGCGCCCGACATATTCATCACGCTTCCTTTGATATTTCCACGAACATCATTACCGGTGTAAAGATTGATCAGTTTGTTCTGAACAGGGTTAGGATAGATGCTGTAGTCTGCTGTGGTTGAGATCGCAGAAACTTTTACGATAGCAGAGTACTGGATCATACCGCCTATGCTCAGCGCCTTCACCCTGTAGAAATATTCGGCAGAAGAAGCTTTGTCATCGTTGAAAGAATAGGCTGCAGAACCATGATTATTGGAAGCAGCAGGCATTTCTCCAACAGAAGTGAAAGTATAACCATCGTTACTGCGCTCTATCGTGTATGCTTCGATATTATATTCATTCTCTGCATCCCATTTCACAACAACATTCTTTGCATCGATGCGGTTTGCTGCGATCCTTGTCATGGTAACCGGAACAATGTTTCCCGGTTTGAACACGATGAAGAACCTGTTAGCTGCCTTTGAAGCGGCATCCGCAGTTACATCGAAGGTGATGGTTGTGCTGCCGTCGAGGTTAAGCGGGCTTTCCAGGCCGGTGAACCTGTCTACCATTACAGGTACAAGAGAAGCATCACCAAGGTCCTGTCCCTGCACATCAAAAACGTAAGTTCTTTGCTGTAGGTTAGCAACGGCCAGGTGAATGGTATCGCCAGGAAGGATCGAAGAGCGGCTTTCAGCAGTCAGTTGCAATCCACCACTTACGATCGAAATATTTTCACCGGTATTTTTAAGTTTCCTTACGTCTGCATCATCAATTGAATTGCTGTTGTTCTCATCGTACATCATCAGCGCTGCATCAACAACAGTTTGTTCTGTGCCATTCATGGCATACATCACAATGCGAAGCTGGTCGTTCAGTCCACCCGGGCGGAACACCATTCTGCTTCCTGTAGATTTTGCATTTTCAGAGAATCCAACAGTTCCTGCGCTGGTAGCGTGAACCATGAAAGCCATACCGCTCTCGATGGCAGTGTTTCCATCCTGGTAGCTTCCACCGGGAATTACCGGCGAATAATTACCGCCACCGGTGTGAATGAAGGTCTGGAATGCGCCATAACCATAAGTACCAGTCAGGCGTGGATCCCATACATAAAATACATTCTGAACACCGCCTGTGCGGCTAAGCTTGCTGAAATCGATAGCGCTTGCATAAGGGTTTGCAATAGATGCGAACCTTCCTGCCTGCACCGAAGAAACTGAAGGTGCATCGCCGCCGTTAGTATAAAGTTTACCTGCTGTGCGAAGTGTTGTGGTAGTTGCTGCCTGGTTGTAAGCAGTTACACCGCGGTCGCCGCGAACGAACAGCATATATCCTGTGTTGGTAGAGATCTGCGTACTTGTTGAAGGCGCGCTCACCCAGTTTGCTGTTGCAGGATCGAATATTTTTATTGAAGCGCCCGCCGGGGTGTACACATCATAACCGTGCGTAGCTACTGCATCCGGAAGGTTGCTGGTAAGCATGGTCCCGAATCCCGGGCGCGGATTACCATTCGGCGTTGAAGCGCCTTCCTGCCAGGCCTGCTTAATGGTTTGACCTTTTGCAGGTGCTGCAAGGTGGAACCATGCTTTTCCTGTTGCAGGAATGAAACGCTCAACAACAAAGGCTGCATTCGTACCATAGTTGATCGAACTACCTGCTCCCATGCGCGCGAAGCTTGCAGTTTTTGCTGCCGCAGAACGAAGCGTAATGCTGTCGTTTGCATTCAGTTTAAGAACAGTGGAGGCATCAAGTTTCAGAGAGTCTGCGATGCTGGAGTTACCAACGGTCTGCTTGGTATATCCTCCTGAAAGAACAAGACTATTGTAAGCAAGGCCGGCAAAATCCTGGTTGTTTGAACCGGATAGTTTTACCAATCCATTATTATGAACAAAAGAAGCGCCTTCATTCACCAGGTTTCCTTTTACTTCCAGTACAGCCGGGGCAGTTTTCTGTCCGCCTGCGAAAGCAAGGTTACCATAGTTCAATCCACCATAGATAGATTGAGCGGCGCCATTATAATTTACAGTTGAAGCAGCAGAGGCGCTGTAAGTATTGAAACCGTACGGGAAGTTGCTTCCGGTAATGCCGGTGTAGGAAGATCCTGCAGTAAAGTTTCCGTTTATGTCAGCAACATTCATTGTTGCATTATCATTCAGTTTAAATGCACCGTTTCCTGCAGCAACCTGGCGGATACGGGTTCCGGCAACAAGGTTTAGCGTACTGTTATTATTCACCTGGAGGTCTCCGCCATTGATAAGTGTTGCTTTAATACCGCCTGCGAGTGAAAGCGTTGCAGAATTTTCGTTACCCACGGTCAGTGAATTCAGCGTAAGGATGCTGCCGGAGTTGTTTGTGATCGTTTGTGCAGTATTACCATCCACAACCAGCCCGATATTATTTACTGCAGACAGGTTATCGATTAGCACGTTCTTCCTTACTGTGATCTCATTACCTGCACCAACACCTTCAATAATTGCATTGTTACCATAACCGATACCCAGCAAAGAACCTGAATTACCTTCCAGTTCAATATTTCCATCAACAGTTACCTGGCTGTTGCCTGATACGCGGAAAATAACCCTTGAATAAGCTGAAGATCCATTCTCACTGGTTACAGTAAGATTACCCCTGATATGTACAGGATAACCGTTCGTATTGAAAACAAGTGTATGCGATACAAAGCCTGAAGAACTTCCCTTGATCACCAGGTTGTTCACCACTAGAGGTTCATTCAGGTTAACAGTAACGGTTTGCGGGCTGAACCAGTCTGAAGCCGAGAAATTCATCGTAACGTTATCGCAGGCCTGGGGCATCCCGTTTCCTCCGAAGTTCAATCCTGTCCAGTTCAAAACTCCGTTCAGGATATTCACTACTTTATTAATACCGTTGCATATCGCATTGTTACCGCTAACCGGAACATTTACAGTAGTGCTGCCTGAAGTATTTGAAATATTTCCGCTGAAATGATTCGGATCAGAAGTATTTGAACGAACATATATGCGGGTTTCAGGTACAACCCCATTCACCGCGTTAATTGTAAGCGACGACTGTGGATTGAATTGTGCACCGCCTGCAAGGGATATTTCAAAATCAGAAGGAGCCGAAACAGTGATAGCTGATTGTACGTATTGCCCGGAAACGGTATAATACTGTTGTGATGAAGGAGTATTTGCGCTTGAAATGAATTGAGAAAGCGACGACGGAGAAACTTCGATCACCGGGAGAACCTCAAAAACTTTGATATAATCAATGTAAAGTTCGTAGCGGTTAGCAACAGAATAGCAATTGAAACCGAAATAATAATTGCCCGAGGTTGGCGCTACAAATACATCTGTAGTGCGGTTGGCATAAGAAGTATTAGTAAGCGAAGGAAGATCAAGCAGTGTAGTTGACTGCGCACCGATTGTTTGCGACGTTCCCACGGTTACTTTCATACGCTCAGCATAAGATGCACTCCTTACGCGCTGGTAGAATTCAACACGATAAGCTTTACCGGCAGTAAGTGGTATTGCCTTTGTGATGGCCCACGCATTTGCAGCCTGTGTAGAGTATGAATACCGAAGGGAATAAGATCCTGTAGAGCCAGTTCCATTATAACTATAGGTTGAACTGTTCAGGATACCCCAGTTATTTCCCTGGCCGCCGTTGGTGATCACCCAGCCTGTCGGGATGGACGAACCGAAGTTTTCGGTATACACCTGGGAAAAAGCAGGTTTGCCAAAAAGGCAGAAAAGAACAAGAACTAAGCAGTTGGTTTTGGTAAAAATGATCTTCATCTTCCTTGGTTTAGTAAATAAGCTTTACTGAAGGAAGATCCGTATGTAAGTTGCCCGGAAAACTTTTTTGAGATCTGAACAGGTTAGGGGGCTGTTGGCGATCGTCTTGCCGGTTTTTTCGAAAGCAGGTAGTAGATTTTCTACATCTGCATAGCAAATTTACGGTAGTAAACGCGAATTCGCCAAATTTATTTCGAATTATTTCTACAAGCGTTCGAAAAATGCAGACAAACTCCCCGAAGAATTACCCGTAGCCATTACTTATCAGGCATTTATGTAATCTATACTGGTCTGAACTTTTTTTCATGAACAATTTATTTTTTTCATTCATAATTTGTTCAGCAGGGGATTTCAGGCTGTAATTTGACAAACGGATTACATTTAAGGATCGCTCAGGGCGTTGCCCGGGACCGGGTTGATCGTTTAGCAACTCATCCGTTTTCACCTTGCCGGGGGAATGCAATCGTAATTCTACCACAGTTTGTGCAATTTCCTCATATAGTTTTTCGTTGCGGGATCTAAGCTCAGCGATCCTGTCACGAAGGCAGTTTGCTTCCGCCCTTAACCCTGCGATCCTTCCTCCCAGCCTTGCCTGTTCAACAGGAGAATTTTTCCTGCATTTCTTCAGCAATTTATCTTTCATCACTGCCTGCCAGGTAGGGAAATGAACCCGCTGCTTTTCCTGGCTTTCCAGAACCTTCAGCCCAGTACAGGCAGAAGCATATTCTTCCTGCATTTCGCGGAGTTCCCGCTCCAGCTTCCGTGCCTGAAGTTCCACGAAGCTTTTCTGTTCTTCAAGTTCCCTGGTCTCCGCTGCCGAAACTCCGGGGAGCCCGGCTCGCTCACTTATATATATATGGTCTGAAATTTCCTTTAGCTGAACGTAGACAGATGCAGGCAGGTCGCCTACCCCGTTCTCTGCCCGGATCAGCATTGATCGTTTAATTCCCAGGAACCTGGCCATATCTTCCTGGCCAAAGGCCAGCTTTTTTCGTATAGTAATTAAAGAATTCATTTTATAAAAGTTATTTATATAATAAGCCACATTAATCTTACCAGAGATAAGCCGGGTGGCGTAAAATGTCTTGTTTTGTCTTGAATTGTCTTGTTTTGTCTTGTTTTCAACCGGCATAAACGAAAAAAGCCTCCTAACGGAGGCTTTCATTTGCGGGGGTCTTATATTATTTTATACTTATCGTAGCTACATGGGCAACACCGTTACCGGCGATCCTCAGCCTGTAAATGCCGGGAGTGACCATAGGCAGGGTAAGTGAAAGGTTATTGCTGCCGTTATCCAAAATAATATTATCGATCGGCATTACCAGTCCCCTGCCTGAAAGCAGGCTAACCGAATATTTACCGGCCGTTGCATTATTAATAAATAATTGCGCTCTCCTTCCCTGTACAGGATTTGGATATACCAGAACTTCTGCAGCTTCAGGATTACTTCCCAAACGTGCAACCGCACTGAAAAGATTGTTCCCGGACAGCAGTGTCGCCTTCACCCTGTAGAATAATTGCTGGTCGCTGATCACCTGGTCGGCAAGCACATAGGTTTCGGTTCCGCCATTGTTATCGGCAGGAACAGTGCTGGCAACCGTAATAAAGTTCACTCCGTCAATGGAACGCTCCACATCATACTGGATCACGTTCATTTCATCTTCTACCGACCATTCCACCTGCGGGATATTATTCTTTTCCCACGTTTTTATGGTGGTGAAGGAAACCGGCATCGTAGTGGCCATTTCAGTTAAGTAAATGAGCCTGAAACGGAACTGGTTCGCCGATCCTGCATCAGCAGTAACAGTGAATGGAACTATGGTCGTGCCATCAAGATCAAGCGGAAAGAATTTATTAAGGTACAGGTCTTCAATGAATGCAGTAAGTCCCGGCTGTTGCAGGTTCTTCATGATAACCTCTATCTCGTAATTGAGCTGGCGCATGTTCCACATGCGGAAGAAAGTTGTATCACTTAAAATGACTGTCCGGCGGCGTTCCACCACGAAATTCTGGTTATCGCGGTATATACCGAAGTTTTCACCGAAATTGGTCATCTTCCATACATCCATACCATCAATATCATTCGAGTATCCCGGGTCGTAATTGGTCATGTTCCCATCCACTAGTACGGAAGGGCCATTGCCGTCAACGATCTTAAGATTTGCACGGAAAAGTTGCTGCGAATACAGTTCTGGCGGTATGCCGGTTAAAATGAGGATCCAGGCTGCGCATAGCGCCTGTCCCAGGATTGATTTGGTTTTCATTACGGGTTTTCTGGTAAGCCCTTTAGGGTATTGAATTATGGCAAATATCAGCAGCTTCATTAATATGTACTATCGTACACATTTTGAATGATCTGTAGATATTTTACTAGTCCACAAAACGCAAAAACACGTGCGTTATTGTAAACCCAACATAATATTATAGGGATAAACTACGTAGTTACTGCCCTCCGAGGCCCTGCCCTCCCTGGGTACGGGAAGCCTCTTCTTCGAGGGCGGTCTTACGTTGCCTTGCAGCTTTTACCTGGGCATTTCCAAAGCGGTAAGAGAAATTAAGTTTGAACTGGCGGCTCTCCCAGGATCCTTTTGCGGTGAATTTCTGCCCGGCGAAATCACTGGTCCCGCCCCATTTCATGGTACCGAAAAGATCTGTTAAGGATGCTTTTATATTTCCGTTTCCTTTAAACAACACTTTTTGTACCCCCAGGTCCAGGCCTCCCATTGCATTGTTCTTGAACGTTCCCTGCCAGATGGAAGGAGCAGAGTACCATCCGCTCATTTCAACCGTCCAGGTGCTGCTTAACTTATAACTCTGCTGACCGTAAACATTAAAGGAATAAACATCAAGGTCCACTTCCCTGCCCTCACCAAAGTTTGCCTGGTACTTGGAGTAATAGGTATTCAGGTTGAAAAAGGCAGAATATTTCTTTATCTGCAGCGGGTAGCTTATGTTCAGGCTGATAATATCCTGCGTTGCGAGATTCTTTTTTGTAAGGAAGCTTTTTGAAAGTTCCGCAGTGTCGATTATCTGCGCAAGGATATCATTCACCTTGCTGTAATTGAGCGCGATGTTCAATTTGTAGCGGTAAGTATGGGTGATCCCGAAACTGTTGGTGTATTGTGGACGCAGTTCCGTATTCCCTTTCATGAAAGAATATTCATCCAGTTTGAATTCGAACGGGTTCAGGTCCTGGTAGGCCGGGCGATCGATCCGCCTGCTGTAGGTGAAGCCCCATTGTTTCATAGGGTTCTTGTTCAGCGTTAGTGCAAAACTTGGGAACAGGTCGGTATAAGGGCGTTTAAAGCTTGAGTCGTAAGCAACATAATTTCCGTTCGATCTCCTGTAGCCTGTAGAAAATCCTTTGGAGATCGTATTCTCCATCCTCACACCGGCCTGGATCATAAAGCCTTTGAACGGCCGGTTATAATTCACATATAGCGCATTGATGTTCTCCTCATAATCGAATCGGTTGCTGCGCAGGCTGTCGAGAACACTTGAAGCGGTGTAGACATTATACCTCCGGAAATCATTTTCAGTTTCGATGATGGAAACCTTTCCACCGAAACCAAGTTTTCCTTTCAGGAAATTCTGTTCGTAATCGACTTTGGCAGAATAAATATCGATCTGCGTTGGGGCGATCATATTATATATAACACGCGAGATCTCATTTTCACCAGATGCATCAAAATAGATGTTCGGCTGCATCTGGTTGGTATTTATACGATAGCGGCCATAGTCAGCATCAATATTCAACACCCTGCCTGCAGTGTCCGCCATCCTGTAGTTCAGGTTGAAGTTTGTATTGTTACGCTCCATTGAGCTGGTGTTGTCTGCTTCCAGCACCTTCACCTTGGTATTGGTCGGCGAATAATAGATCGGGGTGGTGCTGTTGGTCTCCATATTATTATCAGATACGGAACCGTTCGCAATGAAACCCAGCGTGCTCTTCTTACTCAGGAAGAAATCTGCACCCGCCTTGAAATTATGGTTAAGCGATTTGTTGAACATCGCATTATTCTGATCGAAGATCGAATCGCCGAGTGTGCGGTAGAAGCGCATCTCACTGATGCTTTTGTTCTGGTTGATACTGTAATTCCCAAATACGTTAGAGAATTTGTTGCGGTTATTCAGCGCAATGCCTCCGTTGTATTTTGGAAATGTTCCCACGGCCCAACCTGCGTTCACTGATCCGTTCGTACCATACGATTTATTCTTTTTCAGCCTGATATTGATGATCCCGGCATTACCTGCGGCTTCATAGCGTGCGGAAGGATTTGTGATAATTTCAATTGCTTCAACCTGCGAAGACTGCAGGCTTTTCAGGTAATCTGCAAGATCCTTTCCTGCAAGCGGTGTCGGCCTTCCGTCGATATAAACCTGCACCCCGTTCTTCCCGCTCAGGCTGAGATTGTCGTCGCGGTCAACCAGTACGCCGGGCGATTTGCGGAGCAATTCCATCACATCGGAGCCTGCAGCATTAATGGTTCCTTCAACATTCAGTATGGTCTTGTCCGCTTTAACCTCCACAAGTGGTTTCCGTGAAGTGACCACAACCCCTGCAAGTTCAGAGGATGTCTTCACCATGATCACAGGGTCTATGGTGATATCCGTTCCTGAGAACTGGATCGGTCCCTGGAGGTGATCCCGGAATCCTATATGGGTGAAACCTATATAATAAGTACCAGGTTCAACATGAAGAAATTCGTAGGCGCCGTTATTCTTTACTGCAGAATATTTCACTGCCACGGTATCGGTATTATAAAGGGTAACCGTAGCCTGGGGGGCAGCTTTACTGTTCTCATCCAGCACAACACCACTTATCTTTTGTGCCTGGGCACCAGCGGCCAGGAAGGTAAGAACAAAATATATTGCAATAGTTCTCATTTCAGAATTTTTGGGCTGCAAAGATAAATATGTTACTTCTTAAATAACAATAAAATACATGTATGGGTAAGGGTAAAAACGAATAAAATGTTGCGTGATTGCCAGTAGAAATACCCTTTCTGGGGGGAATATTACGATGAGGAGAAAAAAAAATCCCCACGCATTTGTGGGGAATCTTTGTGGGAGCACACGGGTTCGAACCGCGGACCCTCTGCTTGTAAGGCAGATGCTCTAAACCAGCTGAGCTATGCTCCCTTTCGTTTTGGGACGGCAAAGATAAGCGTTAAAATATTTCTGCAAAATATTTCAGAATCAATTCTCAAATTTTTTGAACGGTTCGGAGTAAAATGGCAAAAGGTGTAATTTTATGGGGCAATGTATAATAATGAACAATATGGCGCCGACCCGCTTCAGCTCGATGAAGCAGAAGTATGCACCGACACTGCATCCGATTACAGCCTGGTAGTATGGAATGATGATGTGAACACCTTCGACTGGGTCATTGAAACCCTGGTAGAAGTTTGTGGCCACCAGCAGCAGCAGGCCGAACAATGCGCCCTGCTCATTCATACCCAGGGTAAATATGCCGTTCAAAAAGGATCTTTTGAATTTTTGAAGCCTAAATGCGAGGCCATAACCGACCGGCTCATCAACGCTACCATAGAAAGCTGACCTCCTCCCTCATCATTGGTACGATATTTTATTTGTAATGATTAATTCGTCACAATTAAAATATCACTCATGGCAACAAATAGAAAAGGTTTACTGCTCGCAGGCCTTGCCGCCTTTGCTTATTACAAGTATTCCAAAATGTCACCTGAACAAAAAAAGAATTTATTCTCCGGTATTCGCGAGAAAGGAAAAAACTGATGGATGATTACCTTCCTTCTTCAGTAAGGAATAAATTCTCCTCATCCGAACCTGCAGGCAGCAGCATGAACATGGAGCCTGAATATGGCAAGGGAACTTTTTAGGAAAGTTCAGAAGCTTTCCCGTAACCAGGACCCCGGTATAGCCGGGGTTTTTTAATGGACGCTGAAAACGATCTTGTTCGATGGATTGGCTTCTGCGAAAGCATACACGCTGTTGCGGATAAAATCATTGTCCGGGAAAGGATCGAGGATCTCTTTAAGCCCGCTGAGTCCATAACCTGCCGGGTCATCATTTAAATAACCCATTCCCCAAAAGCATCCCTTTTCAATAAGCAGGCAGATCTTTTTTCCGCCTTCGCCATTGTCTGTAATGGCGAATGTGGGAAGGCGTTGCTGCAACGCTTCAATTGCCTTGCCTACCCTGGTATTATATTCGGGTGGATCCTCGTTCAGTTCTTCCTGGTCATTAAGCCGGGAAATATGGCACAGGTCGGGGTGCAGCCTGAATTCCCCGATCATTTTCCGCAGCATCACCCTGCCCTCGTGCAGAAGGTTGAACCGGTACAGCGCAGGGAGATGTTTCTTCCTGCGTTCGATACCGAGACGGATAAAACCTTTATTATCCATGAAGGAATACAGGCCGTATTTTATCTCCGGCTGCTTCTGGCTGTAATTGAAACGCGGCCAGAGCCTGCGTATTTCGGTACTCTCCAGCACGAGCGCGTGCAGTTCGCTTGCGCATTCACGATAAGTGATATTGCAAACGAGCCGCAGGTATTGCTGCCGGCGATGGCCGGTATCGGAATGCGTAAAATGACTTGTCACCCGCTTGCGGATATTTATCGCCTTTCCTACATAGATAACTATTCCCGCACCATCGTGGAAATAATAAACGCCCGGTCCTTTGGGGAGCGACCTGATAACGGCCCGCTTAAGGTTCGGCGGCAGCCATTGTTCAGATGAAGTACGCTTCAGCATCTGCCCAATGTGCACACCCGCTCCTCGTTGTATGAGCAATTCAAGCAACTGCGCTGTAGCCAGGGCATCGCCGGAAGCACGGTGGCGGTTCTGAATTTCTATTCCCAGGGATGCACAAAGTTTTCCCAGGCTATAGGAAGGAAGGCCTTCCACCACTTTCCTGCTGAGGCGCACAGTACACAGTCTTTTCTCATCCAGGTTATACCCGGCCATGGCAAGATGGTGGCGGACAAAAGAATAATCAAAGTTCACATTGTGTGCAACAAAAACATTCCCGCGAAGCATGGAAAAGATCCTTTCCGCTATTTCAGGGAACTGCGGTGCGGTAGCCACCATGGCATTGGTGATCCCGGTAAGGGAAGTGATGTACGGCGGAATAGGCTGCAACGGGTTCACGAGGGAGGAAAAACTGTCGGCCAGTTTTTCGCCATCATATATATATACAGCGATCTCGGTGATGCCATGCGCTGCTGCATGGCCGCCAGTGGTCTCTATATCTACTACCGCGTACATCGGGGCAACGAATTTACTAATTATTTTAGTGCGAAAGGCTGCAAAGTGAAATTCAATTCCATTTTCATGCACCGGTTCTTTGTACTTTTGCTGCCCAAATGGAACGGAATGGAACTGACTAAGAATTTTGAGCCCGCACAGGTAGAAGGGAAATGGTACAGGCACTGGATGGAGAAAGGCTATTTCAACAGCTATCCCGATGAAAGGCAGCCATTTACAGTGGTGATACCGCCGCCGAATGTTACGGGGGTGCTGCATATGGGGCATACGCTGAATGAAACCGTACAGGATATTCTTGTGCGCAAGGCGCGGATGAGCGGCTTCAATGCCTGCTGGGTTCCGGGGTCAGACCATGCTTCCATTGCCACCGAGGCGAAAGTGGTTGCAATGCTCAGGGATAAAGGGATCAATAAGAATGACCTGAGCAGGGAAGAATTCCTGAAGTACGCATTTGAATGGAAAGAAAAATACGGCGGCATCATCTATAACCAGATCGAACGCCTGGGCTGCAGCGTTGACTGGAACCGCACCACTTTTACCATGGACGAACATTATTACCAGGCGGTAATAAAAGTGTTCGTGGATCTTTATGAGAAAGGACTGATCTATCGTGGTGCAAGAATGATCAACTGGGATGTTGCAGCCAAAACTGCACTGAGCGACGAGGAAGTAGAATACAAAGACATCGACGGGAAACTTTACCACGTAAATTATAAACTGGATATCCCGGCGGGCGGGCATATCACCATTGCAACACAGCGCCCTGAAACCATCATGGGTGATACAGCCATTTGTGTTAACCCGAATGATGAAAGGTACAGTCACCTTAAAGGCGCATTCGCGTACGTTCCATTGATCGACCGAAGGATACCGATCATTTTCGATGAGTATGTAGACCCGGCATTTGGTACGGGTGCGCTTAAAGTTACCCCTGCCCACGACATCAACGATTATAATCTCGGGTTGAAACACAACCTGGAGATCGTGGATACGCTGAATGAAGATGGCACCATGAGCGAGGCCGCGCAATTATTCATCGGCATGGACCGCTTCGCGGCACGCAAAAAAATCATTGAAGAACTGCGCGAAAAAAATTATTTAGAAAAGGAAGAACAGTATAAGACCAGGCTGGGCTACAGCCAGCGTACGGGTGTGGTGGTTGAACCACGCATAAGCACCCAATGGTTTGTGAAAATGAAAGACCTGGCAAAGCCTGCACTTGATGCAGTGGTTTCCGGCGAGATTAAAATCCATCCAGGGGACAAATTCCTGGCGACTTATAAATACTGGCTCGAGAATGTAAAGGACTGGTGCATCAGCCGCCAGTTATGGTGGGGACAACAGATACCAGCGTGGTACGACAATGAAGGCAGGATGGTGGTTGCAGAATCAGAAGAATCGGCCAGGGAAAAATTCCGAACAACTTATAACGCTGCGCCCGGATTAAAACGCGATGAAGATGTACTCGACACCTGGTTCTCTTCCTGGCTTTGGCCGATGGAAGTGTTCAAAGGAATAAGCGATCCCGGCAACAAGGAAGCACAATATTATTATCCCGGGAATGTACTGGTGACGGGGCAGGACATTATTTTCTTCTGGGTTGCACGAATGGTGATGGCAGGTTATGAATATGAAAAGCAAAAACCATTCAATGATGTGTACTTCACGGGAATGGTGCGCGATAAGCAGGGAAGGAAGATGAGCAAAAGCCTTGGGAACAGTCCTGACCTCCTGGAGCTTATCGACCGGTTCGGCGCCGACGCGGTGCGTTTCGGGATCATGATCTCTTCTCCTGCAGGTAATGATCTTTTGTTTGATGAAGCTTCTCTTGAACAGGGAAGGAATTTCAATAACAAAATGTGGAATGCGCTGAAGCTGATAAAACTGTGGGAAGGCCGCAGGCAGGGTGATGCGCTTGAGAATAACGATATAAGCTGGCTTACGGGCAGGATAACCCACAGCGAAGTTTATGATAAAGAGAACTTTCCTGTGCATTGGTTCAGCAGCAGGCTGAGCGAGGCAACCAATGAAGTAAACGAACTTATGAAGCAGTTCCGGCTTTCAGAAGCGTTGAAGGTTCTTTACTCGCTGATATGGGATGATTTCTGCAGTTGGTATCTTGAATGGGTAAAACCCGGGATGAATGAAGCACCGGATGATTTCACCATGCGCAGCACGAAGGAATTCTTCAGGAACCTGGTGCAACTTCTGCATCCATTCATGCCATTCATTACTGAGGAGATCTATCATCTTCTTGATGGCGAAGGCGACCTGTGCATAAGGCAATTCCAAACAACGAAGGAACCCGGTAAAGATCTTCTTGCAAAAGGAAACCTTTTGAAGAACGCGATCACCACACTTCGCGACAGCAGGAATAAGATCCAACTAAAACCAAAGGAAACAATAGAGTTGATCATAGACACGCAGGACAATACTCTTTATGAAGATGTGAAAGCCCTGCTGTCAAAGCAGGTGAATGCAACATCTATCCGGTTCAGCAATGAAGCGATCACTGATGCTGTAACCACTGTGTGCGGAAGGGATAAATTTTACATTAAGACAGAAAAGCCGCTGTCAAACCCCAAACAAAAAGATGATCTTGAAAAAGAACTTATTCACCTTCGGAACTTCCTCGCCTCAGTAGAGAAAAAGCTTGGCAATGAAAAGTTCGTTACGAATGCAAAACCTGAAGTGATCGCGCTGGAACGCAAGAAGCAGAGTGATGCAATGGAAAAGATAAAGGTGATCGAAGAAAGCCTCAGGAACTGACAGGCCAGGTCATTATATAATCATTCATAAAATATCCGCGGCCAATAGGAAGGTCAACTTCGTGGGAAACTGAAAAACCTTGCCTTTTGTAAAAGGTCTGCGCCCTGTTATTGCGGTTTACATTCAGCTCCACCGTTCTAAAATTTTCTGCTGCAGCAAATTGTTTTACATCCTCCAGGAGAAAACGTCCTGCTCCCCTGCCCTGGATGGAAGGATCAACATAAAGTTTGTTCAAACGAAGAATTGAAGGTTCGTCTTCTTTAGAAGATACAGAAGAAAAACCGGCCGGCCTGTCATCGATCGTACAAATGCGGAACCTGTGGCCCGAATCAAATTGTTCCTGGAGCGAGGGAATACTGTAAAACAAATTGAGCATGTATTGAAGCTGTTCCAGGGAAAGGATCTCTTTGTAGGCCTCGGGCCATGTTACGAGGGCAATGTCGCGAACAATATTGAGCTGATCCCTTGCTGCAGTGAAGAGCTGCATTATTTCACGGTGATTTTAATATCCGGTGCATACATCACCCTGCCGCTTTTATCCTTTACAATTATGTCGAAGAAATAAAGCAATTCTCCCGGCTGCAGTTCTTCACGGATACTTTTCACCCAGATCGCAGGTAACGGAGATTCACGGAAGCGTTGTGATTGCAGGGATGTGCTGTGGGAAACTTTTCCCTCCTCGTTTTCTATTGCAATATTTTTCCTGTAAAGAAACTGGTACGAGGAAACGGTGTAAATATTCTGTTTGTCGTCAACGATCTTCAGTGGCTGACCGAGCAATGCGGAAGCATCTGAAAGGTTCCTGGTGGCAGAATCCTTAACAGTTCCGATATAGGCGGACAATTTCGGCGGTTTTATCTTTTGTTGTCCGGAAGACTGAAAAGATATGGTCAGCAAAACTGAGAAGAAAAATATAAATGTTCTCATGTTACGAAGCTACATATTAATATACTGGAGGGCTGGTTAATTAACGTTTGTAATTAATTAACTGCAAATTCCATCCGGATGGTTATGGACCCTGTTTTATTACGGCTGGAGGTATTGAACGTTCCGCCGTAGCTGTAGTCTTCGTTGCTGTTCTTTCCTGTGATCTGGAAGACCCCGGTATTGGCTTTTTTCAGCCTGCCCAGTTTCGAACCTGCATTTTCAGCAATGGTTTCTGCGCGCTGGCGGGCATCCTTACTTGCCTCAGCCAAAAGCTGCATTTTCACTTCGGTGAGCTTCGTATTATAGTATGCAGGCGCCTGGGAGTTGAATTCAACCCCGCTTTCGATAAGTTCAGTCACCTCGCGGGAGATCTTTTCGATCTTATCAACATTGGAAGACTCCACTTTTACCGTTTGCCTGAGATTATATCCGGTGAATTCCTGCCCCAGCGAACGGCCATTTATATCCTGGCGGTATTCGAATTCCTTATTCAGTTCAACCGAAGAAAAGATCATTTCATTTGCTGCTACACCTTTCCCGGCCAGGTAACTTCTTATAGTGTTCTCATCTGCCTTTAACTGGGCGTATGCGGAACGCAGGTCCAGCGATTTCCTGGCATAAAATCCTGTCCAGACGATCAGGTCGGAATTGAAATCCTTTTCCGCCAGCCCGGTTACCACGATCGTTTCCCCCGAAGATGTCCTGAACTTAAGCGCTCCCGCCACCAGGAAAAAACAAATTATCATGGCTACACCAAGTATCAAAGCGGCAATAGTGATCCTGTTATTATTCATGAGTTAAATATAACCTGTTTCCCTGTTTTTTTGCAACCCCCGCATGGATAGGCCGAATTTTAACGAAACCTACCCGGTTCGGTGTTGGTGAGAACACCAACACAGGATGCGTCAAAATGTTGGTGAGAACACCAACACGGGCTCATCAAACCACTTTATGCGTATCCTTAATGATCCCGATCACGAACACACTCTGCACCTGCCCTACATTATCGGTCTGGCTTAGTTTGTTCACGTGAAAATCATAGTAAGCGTTCATGTCCTGGCAAAGCACCTTTAGCATGAAGTCAAATTCACCGCTGATGTTGTAACATTCCGTAACCTCGCTCATGTTCATAATTGTTTCAATAAAATGTTTTCCTGCGGTGCGGTTATGTTCCTTGAGGGAAACGTAGCAGATCACCATCAGCCCTTTGGCAACCTTAGTATGATCTACCAGGGTGGCATATTGTTTTATTATCCCGGATTGTTCCATCCGTTTTATACGCTCGTGCACGGGAGTTGTACTTAAATGAACCTGGCCGGCGATCTCTTTCACCGTTATTCGTGCATTATCCTGCAATAATCTCAGGATCGCCAGGTCTTTTGCGTCCAGTGCAGGAAAAGCTCCTGTTTGGGAGGATAATTCTGCCATCGCTTAGAATTTTATTCTTTCAAAATAATACAATTTTGAGTTTTATTCTAAAATATTGAAAGTTCTATATGTTTTTATTCTAAAGGGTTAGTTTTGTTCAAAATTTAAAACATGTCGAATACAACCGTAAAAGGAATTGATTTTGACCTTAAGTATAAGGTTAAGGATATGAGCCTGGCTGAATGGGGCCGTAAAGAAATACGCCTTGCAGAAGCAGAAATGCCAGGTTTGATGTCTATCCGCGAAGAGTATGCTGCCAGCCAGCCATTGAAAGGCGCGCGCATAGCAGGATGCCTTCACATGACCATCCAGACCGCAGTTTTGATCGAAACACTTGTTGCCCTGGGTGCAGAAGTAAAATGGAGCTCATGCAACATCTTCTCTACGCAAGACCAGGCCGCAGCAGCTATCGCAGCAGCAGGCATCGGTGTTTATGCATGGAAAGGACAAACACAGGAAGAAGCTGACTGGTGCATTGAACAAACTTTGTTCTTCGGAAGCGCTGATCGTCCTTTGAATATGATCCTTGACGATGGCGGTGATCTTACTAATATGGTATTTGATAAATACCCTGAGCTGATCGCAAACATTAAAGGACTGAGTGAAGAAACCACTACCGGTGTTCACCGTCTTTACGAGCGCATGGCAAAAGGAACGCTTCCTATCCCTGCGATCAATGTGAACGATTCAGTTACCAAATCAAAATTCGATAACAAATACGGTTGCAAAGAAAGTCTTGTGGATTCTATCCGCCGTGCTACCGATGTAATGATGGCTGGTAAAGTTGCTGTTGTTGGTGGTTATGGTGATGTGGGTAAAGGTTCAGCAGAAAGTTTAAGAGGAGCAGGTGCACGTGTGATCGTTACAGAGATCGATCCTATCTGTGCTTTACAAGCTGCAATGGACGGCTTTGAAGTAAAGAAAATGATAGATGCGGTTAAAGAAGCCGACATCATCGTTACTGCGTCCGGTTGTCGCGATCTTATCACGGAAGCTCACTTCCGCCTGATGAAGGATAAAGCTATCGTTTGTAACATCGGTCACTTCGATATCGAGATCGACATGGCCTGGCTGAATAATAACTACGGAAAAACGCGTAACACCATCAAGCCGCAGGTTGATCTTTATACCATCGACGGTAAGGATATCATCGTTCTTGCTGAAGGACGTCTTGTAAACCTGGGCTGTGCTACTGGTCACCCAAGTTTTGTGATGAGTAACTCCTTCACGAACCAAACCCTTGCCCAAATAGAACTGTGGACCAATTCTGATAAATATGAGAACAAGGTTTACGTTCTTCCAAAGCATCTTGATGAGAAAGTAGCGAGGCTGCATCTTGCCAAGATCGGTGTTGAACTTGAAGTACTTTCTGATGCCCAGGCCGAATATCTGGGAATTTCAAAAGAAGGTCCGTTCAAAACAGATATGTATAGGTATTAATAAGCAATTATTTTAATACGAAAGCCCGGTTATTACACCGGGCTTTTTGTTGCAGGTTAATTGTAAAAATTTTCTGAGTATCAGTATATTTGAAGATATACATGAAACACACGCGTACTTTTTTACTGGTTGATGATGATACGGATGATGCCCTCTTATTCGGGGAAGTACTGGAGGACGTTAACCCCACGATCCGCCTGCTAACAGCAACCGACGGCATTAAGGCGCTTGAGGCACTCAGCAATGATGATGACATCCCGGAAATTATTTTCCTTGACCTTAACATGCCCAGGATGGATGGAAAGGAATGTCTTGCAGAAATAAAAGCTGATGAAAGGCTGAAGGACGTAAAGGTGATCATCTATACAACCTCCTCCCATTCTGCAGACGTTGAGCAAACTATGCAGATGGGTGCAACCGCTTTCATCACCAAGCCTTCCAATATCCATGATCTGCGTAACATATTAAGCTCGATATCTTCTGCCCAGCCAGGCAGGCTTCAGCAAACCCTTAGCAGGCTATGCGAAAACCCGGGCACATTCATAATTTGCTGAAATAACAGCCGGCTAAACGTATTAACGTATGATCCTGATCGTTGATGATAAGCCTGAGAACCTGCTTTCATTAAAAAAGTTGTTAGAAATAAATGGTTTTCAAACCGACTGCGCACAGTCTGGAGAGGAAGCACTGAGGTTGATCCTGAAAAAGAATTATTCTCTGATCATACTTGATGTTCAGATGCCGGGGATGGATGGATTTGAACTTGCAGAAACCATATCTGGTTACAGTAAATCCAGAGGTATTCCCATCATCTTTCTTTCAGCGGTAAATGTGAACAAGCAATTCATCACCAAAGGCTATGCTTCCGGGGGACTTGACTATATCACTAAACCATTTGACCCTGACCTGCTTCTGCTGCGCGTTTCAACTTTGCACAGGCTTTATGACAGGGAAAGAAAATTAAATGAAACGCAGGCAAAACTTGAAGCGGAAATAGAAACGAGGAAGAAAGCCGAGGAAGCTTTACAGCATGCCAACCAGTTCCTGGAAAACAAGATAAATGAAAGAACTGCAGAATTGCTGGAACTTAACCGAGATCTTGAAGCAAGTAATGCCGAACTACAGCAATACGCCTACCTGGCATCGCATGATCTCCAGGAACCATTAAGAAAGATCACAACTTTTACCAGCCTTCTGTCTGAAAAGTTCCTTAAGGATATCCCGGGCGCTGAGCTCTATATGAACAAGATCATTTCATCATCCGAAAGAATGCGGAAACTGATCAATGATCTGCTAAACTTTTCCCGTTTGTCTGCCAGCGAAAATTTTGTTTCAACACAACTAAAGGAAGTGATCCAGGATGCATTGGTAGATCTTGAGCTGGCCATTGAAGAAAAGAATGCGCAAATTGAGATCGGGGATCTTCCGGAAGTAGAGATCATTCCAGGCCAGATGCGACAGGTATTCCAGAATCTTATCAGCAATTCACTAAAATTCAGCAAGCCCGGAATTCCGGCGGAAATAAGGATCTGGGGAGAATACACCAACTCACCCTCCCTGCACGGCCAGGCGTCAGCAACAGGCGAATATATCCGGCTGTTCGTTCAGGATAACGGAATAGGATTCGACGATAAATATATTGACAAGATCTTCACGCTCTTCCAGCGCCTGCATGCGCGAAATGAATTTGAAGGTACCGGGATTGGCCTGGCGATAGTTAAGAAGATCATCGAAAAGCATAACGGGACCCTCACTGCACGCAGCCAGGAGGGCGAAGGCACAACCTTCATCATCTTGCTACCATTGAAAAAGCAACATCAAAATAATTTCAGCCTTACAGCTACACAATCATGAACTCCTTTAAAAGAAACCTGCTGATCGGATACGGAATTTCATTCTTCCTGTTACTTGTCAGTTCAATCGCATCTTATATAAGTATAAAAAACCTTCTGCGTTCGTCAGAACTTGTATCCAGTACAAATGCTGTTATCCGGAACCTGGATAACACCATGTATTATACGCTTTCCGGTGAATCCAGCCAACGGGGCTTTCTTATTACAGGAGACCAAAGGTTCCTGGAACCATACCAAGGAGCACATGAAAATGCAAAAAGTTCTGTTGAAAAGTTAGAGGAATTGCTCAGAGATATGCCGGAAATGATCCCTGAGGTGACCCGGCTTCGCAATCACATGGAAAACCGGTTTACGATCCTTCAAAGCATTATAGATAAAAATGCCTTAACGAACCAGATCGATTCAGTTCTCCTGGAAAACGGACGTTCAGAAATGGAAAACCTTCGCACCCAGGCAAAAAAAATGGAAGCCCAACAGGTAAATCTTCTTAATGAAAGAACCCTGGACATGAATCGTTTCGCCAATTCAACACCGGTATTCATTTTACTTGCTGCTGCACTGGCGATGATGATCACCATTGCGTCATTCTTTAAAGTAAACAGCGATTTCAACCGACAGGTCAAACTGCAGAAAGCCCTGCAAGAAAAGGATGCGGATATCACAGAGCGGATCACCATCATTGAGAATATTGCAAACAGCATATCTGATGGCGAATTCCATACACGGATCAACGATGAGGGCAAGGATATTTTAGGAAGCCTGGCAGGGTCCCTTAATAAGATGGCTGCAAATCTTGAAGCGAATTTTAAAAAGATATCAGAGGAAGAATGGCTCCAGAATGGTATAGCCCGTCTCAATGAAAAAATGATCGGCGAGAAAAACATTGACATGCTGGGTAAAAATATAGCGGAGTTCCTGTCTGAATTCCTGGGCGCTGATATCACCGCGGTATATTTCAGCACTGATCAACAGAATTTCCAGCTTTCATCCGGCATTGGCATTGATCAATCCAGGACTCCCAAACAGGTTCAACCAGGAGAGGGCATAATAGGGAAATGTATATCCACCAGGAAGCCTGTGAAGATCACCGGGATCAACCCGGAGAATATTCTTCTGAATTATTCGTCGGGTGGAATTGCACCGGTTGAACTGCATGCATATCCAATATTTTATGAGAACATCCTGAAGTCGGTTGTAGAGATCGGGTCAATAAACCCGTTACCGGAGGTCACCACTAATTTTATGAACCTCGCAACATTCTCCATCGGGAATGCAATTCACAGTGCACGGGATCATAAAAGGCTGCAGGAACTACTTGAAGAAACCCAGGCCCAGTCAGAAGAACTGCAGGCGCAACACGAAGAGCTCGAGAATATCAATACTGAACTCGAAGCTCAATCTGCAAAGTTGCAGGCCTCGGAAGAAGAACTCCGTGTACAGCAGGAGGAACTACAGCAGGCAAACCAGGAACTGGAAGAACGCAGCCGATTACTGGAAGAAAGGAATGAGCAGATCCAGGAACGTAATTACGAAATTCAAACCAAAGCCCATGCCCTCGAGCAAAGCACCAGGTATAAAACGGAATTTTTGGCGAATATGTCGCACGAGTTACGCACACCGCTTAATTCGATCCTGTTGCTTTCAAGGCTTCTGACAGAAAACCATGAAAAAAATCTATCGAAAGATCAGATCGAATATGCTAACGTGATCCAGACTTCTGGCAATGGGTTGTTGAGACTCATCGATGAAATACTGGATCTTTCCAAGATCGAGAGTGGAAAAATGGAACTGGAAATTCAGAATGTATCGCTCGACCAGGTAATTGCCGGGACAAGAGATATGTTCCAGCATGTGGCGAAAGAAAAAGGACTGGAGTTCGATATCTATTGTAAGGATTGCCCTGATACCATTGAAACCGATAAGCTAAGGCTGGAGCAGATCCTGAGGAACCTGATCGCAAATGCTTTGAAGTTCACTGCTGAGGGTCATGTTCATGTGAACATTTCAGCGAGCGATAAGGAATTACGTTTTGAAATTGAGGATACCGGTATAGGGATCCCTTCCTCGAAGCTTTCAACAATATTTGAAGCTTTTCAACAGGCGGATGGATCAACGCGAAGAAAATTCGGCGGTACTGGGCTGGGGCTTTCCATTAGCCGCGAACTTGCCCGCCTGCTCGGCGGAGATATCAGTGTAAAAAGCGAGGAAGGAAAGGGATCAAAATTCATCCTGGCACTTCCCCTCACAAACGGAGAGCAAATACGCACAGGGGAGGTCATCAAGGCAAACCAGCCTCCTGAAAAACAGAAAGATGAATTTGTAGTGGAGACTATTCCTGAGGCAATTCCCGATGATAGAAAATTTCTTGTACCAGGGGATAAAACCATTCTGATCATTGAAGATGATACCGGGTTTGCAAGGTCATTGATGGATTTCTCAAGAAAGAAAGGATACAAAGTATTATGTGCCGTTCAGGGCGACGAGGGAATTCAGTTAGCCAAAAAATATAAACCACTCGGCATCCTCCTCGATCTTCAACTGCCAGTTAAAAGTGGCTGGCAGGTAATGGAAGAACTAAAATCAGATCCGGAAACGAGACCGATCCCGGTTCATATGATGTCTTCAATGGAAGCCCGAAAAAGAGGAATTTCCAGCGGCGCTGTCGATTTTATAAACAAGCCATTGGCCTTCGAACAAATGACAGAAGTGTTTGACAGGATTGAGAAAGCATTATCAAAAGAACCACGCAAAGTGCTCATTGTTGAGGAAAATCCAAAACATGCAGAAGCGCTTTCCTATTTTCTGGGAAATTTCAATGTACATACTGAGATCAGGACGGGAATAAAGGAAAGTATTGCCGCCCTGGAAAATAAAGATGTTGATTGTGTTATCCTTGACATGGGAGTGCCTGCAGTAAATTCTTATGCTACGCTGGAAGCAGTGAAAAAAACCAACGGACTGGAAGACCTTCCGATAATAATATTTACGGGAAGTAATCTCTCCAATGCCGAAGAAATGAAGATCCGGAAGTATGCAGATTCAATAATCATTAAAACAGCGCATTCATATCAACGAATTCTTGATGAGGTTTCATTATTCCTTCATCTTGTTGAAGAAGACAAGAAGCCAAAGACCAGGGTAAAAAAAGCAACTTCCCTGGTGGAGATCCTGAAAGGAAAGACCGTACTTATCGCAGATGATGATGTACGGAATATTTTCAGTTTAACACGCAGCCTCGAAAGTTATGGAATGAATGTGATCTCGGCCATGGATGGAAAAGATGCAATTAAACAACTTGAAGCCCACCCGGAGATTGACGTAGTACTGATGGATATGATGATGCCTGAAATGGACGGTTATGAAAGTACGGCCAGGATCAGGGAGAATCCCAGGTTCAGGCATCTCCCTGTAATTGCAGTTACTGCTAAGGCAATGACAGGCGACAGGGAAAAATGCATTAATGCAGGAGCATCGGATTACATTACCAAACCTGTTGATGCAGACCAGCTGATATCATTATTAAGAGTATGGCTTTATAATGGAAGAAATCATGGATAAGAAGACCATTTTACTCGTAGACGACGATCAACGGAATATTTTTGCATTATCCGCGGTATTGAAGGCCCGCAATTACGAGGTTACTCCTGTAACTGATATGAATTCAGCGATAAGAATTCTAAATTCAGGAGAGAAGTTAGATATTGTTTTGCTGGATATGATGATGCCTGATATGGACGGTTATGAAGGTTTGAAGATCATTCGATCAAATCCCGGGCTGATCAACCTGCCCATAATTTCGGTTACTGCCCAGGCCATGCAGGGTGATCGTGAAAAATGCCTTGATGCAGGCGCATCCGATTATATTTCGAAACCGGTAGATGTTACACTCCTGGAACAGCTTCTGCATAAATACCTTTCATGATAAAGGATGAAGAACTGGAAGAACTGATCGAAACGATCCAGCATATCTACGGGTATGATTTCTCCGGATATGCCAGGGCATCATTCAAAAGACGGGTTAACCGGTTGTTGATCCTTGACAACATTCCAAGCTTTGCCGAATTGATTTATAAGATCAGGACTGACGGAATTTATTTCTCTAAGGTTGTGGAAGAATTATCTGTGAATGTAACAGAAATGTTCCGGGATCCTCATATGTATAAGAAACTGAGAGAAATCCTGCCTGCATTAATAGTGAAGCCTGTGATCCGGATTTGGCACGCCGGCTGCGCAACAGGTGAAGAGGTTTATTCTATGGCCATACTGCTGGAAGAACTTGGCCTGCTTTCAAAATCAATGATCTATGCCACTGATATAAATGCCGCAGCAATTCAAAATATCAGCAGTGGGATTTTTCCGCTTTCAAAAATGAAGTTGTACTCTGAAAATTATATTCAGGCCGGTGGCACAGAGGATTTTTCGGGTTACTATACAGCAAAATATGACCTGGTTAAATTCCATGAAAGATTCAGTAAAAAAATAATTGTATCCACGCACAATCTGGTATCCGACCGTTCCTTCAACGAATTCCAGGTGATCTTCTGCAGGAATGTTCTGATCTATTTTGATAAGTCGTTACAGGACCAGGTATTGCAACTCTTTGACAACAGCCTTGAAAAACTTGGATTGCTTGTTCTGGGTACCAAAGAAAATATCCGGTTCTCCTCCATCGCGGGAAAATACTCTCAAATTGAAAATTCTGAAAAAATATGGAGGAAGCACGAATAAACCGGTTGTTTGTGATCGGCGGATCAGCCGGAAGCCTGGACGTCATCCTCAATATAGCAACTGTTTTGCCAGCAGAAGCCCGCAGCACATTCGTGATCATTGTTCACCGCAAGGCAGGACCTGATTCCTTATTGACTGCCCTGCTGGCCTCGAGGGCCACTTTGCCCGTTAAAGAGGTGGAAGACAAAGAACCGATCCTCCCCGGAAATATTTACCTGGCACCTCCAGATTATCATTTGCTGTTCGAGAATGAGCATTTGTTCTCTCTCGATTGTTCAGAAAAACTGCATTTCAGCCGTCCAAGTATCGACATTACTTTCGAATCCGCTGCAGAGGTATTTGGAGAGAGAGTAACCGGGATTCTTCTCAGTGGCGCAAACGAAGACGGTTCTGAAGGACTTTGCTCAATACAACAGGCAAAAGGAATTACAATAGCACAGGACCCTGCTTCTGCAGAGGTGGGTTTCATGCCCAAACATGCAGTTGATAAGAACTGCGCAAAGTATGTTTTTACGCCAGGGGAAATTGCCCGGTACATTAAAGAGAATGCCTGAGAGGATTTGCTAATTTTATATCATGAAAGAAAATCTGCGGATCAGTGAAATGGTCAACGACCTTCACGATGGTCATCCATGGATAGACGTGACTTTCCAGGATACCCTAAAATTCATTTCAGCAGCTGACGCTTCAAAAAATATCCCGGGGTGTAACAGCATCTGGCAATTACTGGAACATATAATTAACTGGCGTAAACTGAACAGGGAAAGGTTACAGGGGATGCAGATCCCTTCACCCGGCCATAATTTCATTTTACCTGTTGAAAATGCAAGCGAACAGAATTGGAAAGATCTCCTGAACAGGTTTAATGAATCGCAAAAAGAGTGGAATGAATTTGTGCTTTCTCTCAGCGATGAAGACCTGGATCGTATCAACGAAACCAATAAAATGAGCTATTATAAACAGGTACATGGAATACTTCAGCATGATGCATACCACCTTGGGCAGATCGTATTACTTGCAAAGCTTATTAAACGTAATGATCTATGACCCGGCTTTCTGTAAATATCAATAAGCTCGCAACACTCAGAAATTCCCGGGGAGGAAACAATCCGGATATTCTTGACTGGGCAGAAAAGATAGAAAAATTTGGTGCCCAGGGTATTACTGTCCATCCCCGGCCTGACGAAAGACATATCCGTTACGCCGATGTTTTTGCGCTGAAGAATATTGTAACCACTGAATTCAATATCGAAGGAAATCCCAGGGAGGAAAAATTCGTTGAACTTGTGTTATTCAACAAGCCGCACCAGGTTACGCTTGTTCCGGATGCGCAGGACCAGTTAACAAGCAACCATGGTTGGGACACCATAAAAGAATATGATTTTCTCAGGAAGATCATTCCGGTGTTCCAGGAGGCGGGTATCAGGGTTTCTATTTTCCTTGATGCGGATGTTGACCAGGTGAAAGCAGCGAAGCAGTGCTGTCCTGACCGGATCGAACTTTATACAGAAAACTACGCTAAGGAATTTGCAAAAGGAAATGGTGCAGAAGCGATACTCCCATATCAACATGCGGCAAACCAGGCAGCTATCGAAGGCCTGGGGCTAAATGCCGGTCACGACCTTGACCTGCATAATCTAAAATACTTTGCTTCAAATATCAATGGCTTACTCGAGGTAAGTATCGGCCACGCGCTGGTATGCGATGCATTAATGTATGGAATGGAAAATACTGTACAGATGTACAGGCGCCAGCTTACTTAAGTAGGGTCTCCAGTTTCTGATCCAATGCAGCGCCCCGTAAATTCTTAGCTACGATCCTTCCCTGTGGATCGATAAGGAAATTCTGGGGAATACTGAATATCTGGAATTGTTGCGCTACTGCATTCTGCCAGCCTTTAAGATCACTTACCTGTGGCCAGGTAAGCTTATCCTTATATATAGCTGCCATCCAGGGGTCTTTCGATTTATCAAGTGATACGCCAAGAACTGTAAAATTCTTGTGCTTATACTTATGGAATGCAGAAACGAGGTTGGGATTCTCTATCCTGCAAGGCCCGCACCAACTTGCCCAGAAATCAACTAAAACATATTTTCCACGCAGCGAAGAAAGGCTAAGGGCTTTGCCGGAGGTGTCAGCCTGTGTAAAGTCAGGAAGTTCTGATCCTATCGGGAATTTTTTATGCTCTGCGATCTGCTGGGCGATATAATTTCCAACCGGGGTAGACCTGATTGGATTAGAAAGCATATTGAACTGGTTTTCCATCGCTGCAACATCCTGGGTGAGCTGGAAATGACGGTAAATAGCAAGCGGCGTTACATATGAAGCCGGATGCGTAGTGATGAATGCCGTTAATGACCTGGCACCTTTAGCAGCCAATTCTGTATCTGTGATATTTTCTGAATTGAAAAGGTGCTGGTAAGGTTTTGTAGTATTATTAAATACAATAAAATCATTGTTCGCAGGCGAACCGGAAATTCGCGCATACTCCAGGCTGTCCTTAACCGCTTCAAAGGTCACCTTGCTATTATCGAGGAACATGGGCACGTAAGGCTGCTCCTTATTAAAAGCAATCACTTTAAAATCCGGGAATTGGACCTTACCGGATAATGTGAACTTCCCATCCTTTATTATAGCTGTTTGTTCAGGTGCACCGGAATTTCCGTTGATGAGATCCACCGTTGTTCCGTCCGGAAAACCTTTAACGGAGCCTGTAATAGTATAGCCCTGAGAAAACGAGACCAGAGAAGAAAAAGTCAGAAGCAGCAGAAAGGAAATCCTCATCCTGTAAAGTTTGTTGCAATTTAAGTTTTAAGCAGGTAAATCAGCCGGTAAAACCGTTGCTATTAAAATTTTACAAAATATTTTGCTACTTAAGCAGCCTGTTTCAGTCCCTGCAGGAATTTAAGGATCAACGACATATCAGTAACACCGGGTTCCTTTTCAAACAGGCTCATAAGATCTGCACCGAAGAAATCCGGATGTCGAAACTTTTTCAGTTTTGCCGCGTCGCCAGGATTAATGCCACCTCCAATAAAGAATGGCTTTTCAATCTTTTGTTCAAGTAACTTCTCCCAGTTAAAAGATTCCTCCGAATTAGATGAAAAATGATTGTTCAAGGCATCAAACAGATAATAATCACATACCTCATCATATTCCATGAGCATATAATCGATCGATTTATCGCTCTGGTCGTCTATGCGGAAGGTTTTGATCACTTCTACCTCGTTTGATATTTTCTCACAAAGAAAAGGTGATTCATCTCCATGAAGCTGCACCATATCCAGTTTAGCTTTCTCACATATCCGCATGATGGCATCGTAATCCTCGTTCATAAAAATCCCCACCTTTTTGATATCGAGATCTGTTTTTGCCAGGTCAGGAATTATTCCTGAAGCATTCCTGGTGGATTGCTCATAGAAAACAAGCCCCGCATATTCAACATTCAATCCATCAAGCTGGTTCAACTGTTTAATCGTGGTAATACCACTCACCTTAATATTCATTTCTCGAATTTTTGCAAAGATGGCGGTTTTAAGCAGAAAGCCAGTTCTTTAATAGTATATCTCCTTTTGGGGTTAAAACGCTTTCCGGGTGAAACTGCACGCTATAAACCGGGAGTTGTTCATGTTTCATAGCCATGATCATATCATTCTCATCGGTCGCGGTAATAGTAAAACAGGATGGAATATTTCCTGGATCAACCACCCAGCTATGGTACCTTCCTACCTCATCCCCCGGATAAATGCCTTGCATTACCTGATCGGCAGGGTCAATATATTTGAGAGGAGAGGAAACTCCATGGAAAACTTCATCCAGGTTTACCAGTCCACCGCCAAAAACCTCCGCAATGGCCTGGTGCCCGAGACAAACACCCAGCACTGGAAGTTTTCCGGTAATGGTACGCAACAATTCAATCGTTCTTCCTGCCTCCGAAGGAATACCCGGCCCTGGAGAAATAATTATCCTGTCATATGCCAGGGCGCTTTCAGGATCCACATCGTCGTTCAGCACAACAGATATTTCACCCCCTGAAACCCAGCTTAACCTGTCAACGAGATTATAGGTGAACGAATCATAATTGTCCACCAAAAGTATCTTCATAACACGAAGATATTATCAACATTGCACGATATTGGCTATAATTACGGTTATGATAATAACAATATTTGGTGCTACCGGAATGGTTGGACGTCACCTGGTTCAGCAGGCCCTACTTGATGGCCACACTGTGAGGGCTTTTGGCAGAAACGTGCATACTGCCGGTTTCCCTGAAAATGAAAACCTGCATTTATTAGCAGGTGCACTATTTGACGGCTCCCAGGTTAAAAATGCCATAAAAGGAAGCGATGCAGTGCTTTCTGCGCTCGGTGGATCCACCGATGGAAATGACGTGACACGATCGCTGGGAATGAAGAATATTGTTGAGCAAATGAAGAAGGCAGGTGTGAAAAGAATTATTGCCGTGGGCGGAAAAGGTATCCTTGACGGAGAGGAGGGGATCTTCCTCGATGACCCGGCCTACCCTGCTGCATTCATCCCGGTTGGTAAAGAACATTATAAAGCATGGAAGCACCTGGAGAGTTCTGATCTTGAGTGGACTATCATAGGAAGCCCCGATATTATTGAACATGAAGCTACGGGAGTTTTCAGAACCAGCGCAGACACCCCGCCCGATCCGGACAATAATTATATTAATGCCGGGGATCTTGCGTTGTTCATGTTAAACCATATTAACCGAAATGAATATATCCGGAAGCGGGTTGGCATTTCCAATTGATCTTAAACTACAATTAACCCCTCATTAATTTTTTAATTGGCTTATCGCTGTATATTTGCACCCGGCAAGTCTTATACGACCAGCTCCTGCTGAACTCCCCCAGGACCGGAAGGTAGCAAGGGTAGGTGGTTGAGCGGTGCGATATAAGTAACTTGCCTTTTTTATTTTTACAACTATTTTTTCTTCATATGAAATTTTTTATTGACACAGCGAACATTGACCAGATTAAAGAAGCTCATGATCTTGGAATACTTGATGGTGTAACAACCAACCCGTCATTGATGGCCAAAGAAGGAATCCGCGGAGAAGAGGCTATTACAGAACATTACCGTAAGATCTGTGAACTGGTTGATGGAGATATCAGCGCTGAGGTATTAAGTACCTCATTCAATGAAATTATTGAAGAAGGAAAGAAACTCGCCGCGATCCATCCTAACATCGTGGTAAAGGTGCCAATGATCAAGGAAGGCGTAAAGGCTATCAAATGGTTTACCGATAACGGCATCCGCACAAACTGCACACTTGTATTTTCGGCCGGGCAGGCAATACTTGCTGCAAAGGCAGGCGCTTCTTATGTTTCTCCATTCATTGGCAGGATTGATGATAGTGGCTGGGATGGTATGGAACTGATACAGCAACTAAGCAATATTTTCACTATCCAGGGATATAAAACTGAGATCCTCGCTGCTTCGATCCGCAATCCGAATCATATTATCCGTTGCGCAGAAGCAGGCGCTGATGTTTGTACCTGCCCGCTTGATTCAATTATGGGATTACTAAAACATCCTTTAACCGACATCGGCCTTGCAAAGTTCCTGGCAGACGCTGGTAAGTGATCAGCTGAATCGCACTGCCTTGACAGGGCTGATCTTTTTCACCAATAAGGTTGGAAGTATCAGTGTAATAAAGCAGAGGATAAAGGTGATAATATTGACCAATAGCACCTGCCACCACACTACCCTTGCATATGCCTGGTTCACAAAATAAGCCTGTTCATTCAGTTTAATAAAACCGGTGGCATCCTGCAGCCAGCAAATCCCCAGCCCGGCAATTGTTCCCATGATGATCCCGGTGATGGCAATGTAAGCTGTATTATAAAGAAATATTTTCTGCACCAATAGATCGGAGGCACCTACTGCCTTTAATACACCTGTCATCCTGGTTCGTTCCAGAACAAGAATGATAAGACAGGTAACAAGGTTCACCGCCGCTATCACCATCATGATCCCCAGTAAAATATTTTTCAGTTGCCCCTGGAGATTCAGCCAGTCGAATATATCTGGATAGGCTTCCCTTATACTCTTACTATACCAGGTGTCGGGCAGTTCATTATACATTGCTCGGGCGGCCGAATCAGTTTTCCGGTAATCATCCAGGAAGATCTCGTAGCCTCCGATCTGGCCAGCTTCCCAATTATTCAGTCGTCTTATCAATGCAAGATCCGAAAGAACAAAATTCCTGTCATACTGTTCTATCCCGGTCCGGAAAATTCCGGAAATTGTTAGACGCCTTGCAGTTCGCGATCCATCTTGCCTGAAAAAGAAAACGATTAAACTATCTCCTGTTACAAGATCAAGTTGTGATGCTGTAAATTCCGAAATGTTGATCTGGTTACTGTAGCCGCTGTCTTTCCAGCTAAGCCATTTACCGTCTACAAGAAAACCCGAAAGCCTGTTGAAATCAAAATCCTTTTCTACACCTTTCAACAGAACGCTTTCGATTCCTTCTTCGTTTTTCAGAATTGCTGAACGAGTAGCATAAGGTTCAACTGATCTTACACCGGGGTAAGCTTTCAGGAATTTTTCAACAGTATCGTTTTTAGAGATCGGGTATTCTTCTGCAAGACTTGTCCTGTTTTCAAGATCCTGCTGCACCCTGACATGTCCCCAAAAACTAAAAACTTTGTTACTTATTACTTCCTGGAAACCATTAACAAAACTTAAGGCAACGATCATTACCGCTACGCTGAGCGCTGTAGCACCTGTCGCCAGCCTGATTATGAATCTTGAAAACGTCTTTTGCCTCACAAAAGCCAGCCTCCGGGCAATGAACAGGGAAATATTCAAAGGCAAATATTTGGTACCTTTCAAAAGTAACTAATTAATGAAGATCAATGTCCGTGAGATTTCTACTGACTCTATTAATAATCGCTTTTTCTTTCACTGATTCAGGGGCCCAGGTGCAGGAAAGGATTTATATGGAGAATATCAAAACCCCCAGGCTTCATCCTTATGGAAATCAGCAGCGCCTGCCTGTGCTTATACTTGGTGAAGGAGACAGGCTCGAACTTGGCTTTGATGATCTTGAGGGCGGAGTCCGCAGTTATTATTACTCTTATGTTCTTTGCGATTATAACTGGAATCCTGTAAATCTCAGCCCTTTCGATTATGTGAGGGGCTTCACCCAGAATCGTATCCCTACCTACAGGAATTCGAGCATTGCACTTACCAGGTATACGCATTACCAGGCCCTTCTTCCCGACAAAGGTTCTGTCCCTACAAAATCAGGAAACTATATCCTTAAAGTTTTCCTTGATGGTGACACTTCAAAACTTGCGTTCACAAAAAGACTGGTGGTTGTAGACCCGAAGGCATCGCTTACTGCTGAAGTTGTACAACCTTTCTCTCCTAACCAGTTCAACACCCATCAGAAACTCCGGTTTACTGCACTGATCAAAGGGCTGAATTCTTTCAGCGCAGCACAGCAGGTGAAAGTTGTCATACTTCAGAATAACAGGTGGGATAATGCCCAACGTGATATCACCCCAACATTTGTAAGAGGGAACTCCCTGGAATATAACTCTGAGAATATCGGAATATTTCCCGGAGGAAAGGAATGGAGATGGCTGGATATAAGGAGCTTTCGTTTACAAAGTGACCGTATCGACAGCGGGCATTACGGAAAAACAAGCACCGTCCTCTATGCTAAGCCTGACATTGACCGGAATGGTCAGCGCTATGTATATTATCCAGATCTGAATGGAAATTTTGAGGTCACTACCTATGAGTCGATAAATCCTTACTGGCAGGGGGATTATGCAACTGTAAATTTTAATTTCCTTCCGCAGGAAAGTACAGAGGGAATGGATATTTACCTCGCCAGTCATTTCACCAATTTTGAGCTGTCCGAAAAATGGAAGATGAAACCTTCAGAGGAAAGCGGACTGCTAACCCTGCCTGTTTATCTTAAGCAGGGTTATTATAATTATAGTTATATAGCAAGGGATCCCCGGAGTGGCGAATTGCGTGATCTTGAAGGAAACTATTGGGAAACTGAGAACAGGTATACCATATTGCTTTATTATAAAGGTTTTACGGACCGGAATGACCAACTTTTGGGTATTGCCGAGATAAATTCCCGGACAGACCGGCCAGGTTTACCCTTCTAAAGTTGTGACCGCCTTAACGAACAATGTATCAATTTTGCGGCATGAAAGCCATCCCGATTTCCATTCTCATCATGTTCTTTGCCGGATACAGCTTTGGACAAAAGGTTGATACGATGTATATTAATTTGTATACTGATTCATTAAAGAAGGGCAGATTCAATTATATCAACGTAGAAGGAAGATTCGATAATGGCAACTGGCTTCCGCTGGACTCCAGCTTCGTTGCTTTTTCTTCTGATGAGGGAACTTTCAGGGGAAATGACTTAGTGATCCCCGAGGATTGCGAAAAAGAAAAGATCACTGTGACCGTGGTACTTAAAGACAAACCTTCTGTTAGTGAAACCCGGACGATCTATATTAAAAAAGAAGAGGAGCCACAATTGATAACAGAAGAAGAATATTTAAGGAAGCTTAAAAGTAATTGATCATTTCAGGGCATACATCAGGATGCCCGCTGCAATAGCAGCATTCAGGGATTCGGCTTTTCCGAATCCTTTGATCGATATTTTTTCCACCTTTTCAGTAATAGATTTACGAACACCATTCGATTCATTACCTATCACCAGGAATCCCTGGAAATTTGAATCTCCTTCAGAAACAATCCTTCCATCAAGTGTTGCAGCAAGGCAGGAACTGCCATTTTTTTCGATGAAATTTTCAATGTCGGTATAAACTACATTCACCCTGCCAAGACTGGCCATAGTTCCCTGTACAACTTTCGGATTATACATATCTACACAATTTTCAGAACAGATAACATGCTTTACGCCAAACCAATCGGCAGTGCGGATAATTGTTCCGAAATTTCCCGGATCCCTGATGTCATCAAGCACAAGGTTCAAACCATTGAAAGTACCAGGGAGATCAGATTTCCTGCATTCAAATTCACCTATAACTAAATTCGGGGAAGTATAGGAAGCAAGCTTTTCCAACTCATGCTCCTTTACAACAGTCAATTCTGCATTTGCCGGAAGAAAAACGGGGTTCCATAATTCCGTCGCATATAAGTTTCTGCAAATAAAATGTCCGTCTTTTAGCAATTCCTCAACAACCTTAGGGCCTTCAGCGACAAAGGTGTTGTGTATTTCCCTGAATTTTTTCTGCTGTAAACTTTGGATATATTTGACAACGGATTTGCTAAACATTGACAAGTAATTTATGCCGAACCCACGAGGAACAAGCCAGATGCGGGAAATAAAGATAGGGTTAATGCTTGTCATTCTGATCTCCTCGTGCACTGTGGTAAAGAATGCACCGAAGGGCAAACCATTTCTGACCGATAATGATATTACGGTAAGAGGAGGTAATTTTTCAAAGCTGGAAAGGGAAGCCCTGGTTGACCGCTTATTTAACCAGTTAGACGACAGTTCAACCGTGACTACCAGGAGAACATGGATTTTCTTCAACCAGATCTTACGTCCACCTGTATACGATAGTGGCTATTCTGCCGTTTCTGCGTCAAATATGAAGGCGTCTATGTTTCACCTCGGATATTATGATGCGATTGTGAATTTCAGCGCAGATACCTCAGGTCAAAAAGTTCGGGTAAAATATTCGATAGATGCCGGAAATCCCACTTTGATAGATACAGTTAACTATGGCCTTAGGGATACTTCGATCCAGGCGCTCGTGCTTGAATCGAGGCATCAGTCTATTTTACAAAAAGGAAATCCTATTACCAAAGCTGCCGTTACCGGTGAAATGGCAAGGCTTGTCGACACATTAAGGAATAATGGATACTACAAATTCACAGCAGCTGAATTAAGGGTTCGCGGAGATACCACCATCGAAGCGCTAACCACAGTAAGTGATGATCCGGTGGAGCAACTAAGGTTGCTTGCAGAGGCGCAGATGAATGAAGATTCTCCTAAGATCAGGCTGGCCGTTGTGCTAAATCCTCCTGCCGACTCTTCGAGACTTTCCAAATATTTTATCCGGCAGCTATACATCTATCCCGATTATCTGGAGAACCGTGCAAGAGGCGACAGTGGACTGACGGAGGTACGCAGACGAAATGCTGTTATCAGGTATCGTGACTATTTATTCAAGCCATCGTTCCTTTCCAGGAATGTTACGTTTTCACCAGGAGACGTATTCAGGCAGGATCAATACTTCAACACCCTGAATAATTTCTCCAGGGCCGGGGTATGGCAAAGCACTAATTTAAAGATCAGCGAGATTCCCGGCACTGACAGTGTTGATCTTTTTGCAGAACTGATCCCAGGAAAGAAATATGGCTTTGAAGCATCACTCGAAGCGAGTTATTCCGCAACGAGCAATACAAACAGCGCTTTGGCTGGAAATCTTTTTGGGCTTTCAGCCAATTTTTCGATCCTTAACAGGAATTTCAGGAAAGAGGCTATCAGGATGAGTCACAATTTTCGAGCGGGTGTTGAATTGAATAATTCAGGCAGGGCAAATAAAACAAGACTGATAAATTCTAATGAAGTTTCTTATTCAAATTCTGTTGTAATTCCCAGGCTGATCACTCCATCTGCAAAATTCAACAGGAGACAATACAGTCTTGCAGAGTCATTCATAAATACCTCAGTTGGTTTCAACAACAGGCTTGCTTTATTCAATTTGAATACTGTTAATGTAAATCATGGATATACATTCATCGACAGGCATTCAAGAAAATGGACGTTGCGGCCCTTCAACCTGGAGTTTAATTATCTCTTTAACCAGACAGACAGTTTCAGGAATATATTGAATGAAAATCCGTTTTTGCGGTACAGTTATAATACAGCACTTATCCTGGGAACAAGTGCGGGAATGTCGCATGTATACCGCAATCCCCGGCACCTTCGCAGTTTGTCGAGAGAAAGGTCCTGGAAATTTAATATAGAGGAATCCGGGCTTACCTGGGGCGCACTTCCAATCCTCACTAAATATAAGCGTAAGTACATAAGAGCAGATGTTGAATACAAGTATCTCGTAACCTATCCGAAAACCGCGCTGGCGTTCAGATTATTTACAGGAATAGGATATGCTTTTGGTGGTGATACAACTTTGCCGTTCTTTAAACAATATTTCGGAGGTGGAAGCAACAGTATGCGTGCATGGCCGGTGAGAGGAGTGGGAAGAGGTTCTCAACCCCTGGCTCCTTATGGAAGGAATATTTTCAATGACAGGACAGCTGATATGCAGATAGAAGGAAATGTGGAATACAGGTATGATATATTAAGGATGTTCGGCAATACCCTTACATTGCGCGGCGCTGTTTTCTCGGATGTTGGGAATATCTGGAATATAAGGAATACGAGGCCAGATGGGTTACCAGACAGTACGCTCTTTAAGTTCAGGAACCTGTATAAGGAAATCGGCGTTGCTGCAGGTACAGGATTCAGGCTTGATTTCAATTATTTCATCCTGCGCTTCGATTTTGCATTCAGGATAAAAAGACCTGAAATGTCTCATATAAATAACGGGTGGAAACTACCAGACATAGGATTTGATGATGCATTCCGGAAAATTTTCAGCAGCAGCGATGCAGCCAGGAGGTGGCGCTATGAGAACTTCAATTTTACTATCGGGATAAGTTATCCTTTCTGATCAGAAAGCTCTTTGATGAATTCCAACGGCAAAAGTGCGTCGTTCACTGAATATTCTCCGACAACAGTACGTCTCAATTCAGAAAGATATCCTCCACATCCCAGCAATTGCCCCAGGTCGTGAGCAATACTCCTTATGTAGGTTCCGGTGGAACAGGTGATAGAGAACTGAATGGTTGGGGGTTCATAACTCCCTATTAAAAATTCCCTGACCTCTACAGGCCGTGCCTCTGTTTCAACATCCTCCCCTCTTCTTACCAATTCATATAATGGCGTTCCTTTTTTTTTGATCGCGCTATACACAGGAGGATGCTGAAGAATTTTTCCGGTTAAACGAGCAGCCGCCCCCTTGATCATCTCCAGGGAAATATTATCGATTGGCTTATGATTTTGCGGTTCGCTTTCAAGATCGTAAGTTGGTGTTGTGGCTCCGAGTGTAATTGACCCCGTATAAGTTTTCTCTGCTTTCATTAGGTCATTGATCTTCTTTGTGAATTTCCCCGTGCAAATGATCAATAACCCGGATGCCAGCGGATCCAGGGTTCCGGCATGTCCAACTTTTTTTATCCCGATGGTATTCCTGATCTTTCTTACGACATCAAAGGATGTCCAGTGAAGTGGCTTGTCGATGAGCAACATTCTCCCTTCCTCAAATTGACTTCTCTGCCCGGGTGTCAATATTACTTTCGGTAATTTCTCCGGAGATGATAAACTTCCCTTTTCGATCTGCTTTCCCAGGTAACTTCCCTTTGCCAATTCTTTTTTATCAAAGATACATCATAGCGCTTGCCTCGCTTTCAACTCAAGATATTTGTTCAGCACATTCATGGTGAGTTGATGGGGAGTTGACAAAACAGTAAGAATTCCGTGGCGGTTCAATTCCTTGGCAATAAGCCGCTTTTCATGAACGTATTGGCCCGCTACAGCTTTCCTGTAAACGTCTTCCACATTCCGGACCACCGATGAAGAAATTTCCAACACTTCAGTATTTTCAAAGAATACAACCAGTAAAAGGTGAAATTTAGAAAGGGAACGCAGGTATGAAAGATGGCGGGACAAACCTTCAAGCGTTTCGATATTCATAAATAATACCAGCAGGCTTCTTCCCTTTACATTCTTCCTTACCTGCAAATAAAGTTGTTCCAGGTCGCTTTCCCGGAACGAGGTTTCTTCATTATAAAGTGCCTTTAGGATTTTATCTCGCTGAACTGGTCTTTTATCAGCTGCTATCAAAGTGTTGATGGATGTATTATAGGTGATCAATCCAACTTTATCACTCCGCCGCAGGCAGGTCTGAACCAGTTTTAGACATGTATTAATGGAATGATCCAGTAGGGTAAGTCCTTCAAATGGAAGCTTCATTAGCCTTCCCTTATCAATTAAACAATAAACCTGCTGGCTTTTCTCATCAGTATAATTGTTTACCATCAGGTTTCCCTTTCGGGCAGTTGCCTTCCAATTGATATTCCTGATATCATCGCCCGTCACATAATCACTTATCTGCTCAAATTCCATACTATGTCCAAGTTTCCTCACCGGGGCACTGCCATAATAAACAGAAGGCGATACAGTTAAAAAACCCTGGTCAAAACCATGAAAGGACGGGTAGACTTCAACTTTTTTACCCAGGTCGAAAACCAACCTGCGTTCAACCATCCTGAAACCGGAAAGAATAAATAAATTAAGGTCACCAAAATAATATTCGCCTCTCGACAAAGGCCGTAGAACATAATCAAACCTTTTAACGGCACGTGGTTTTATACGGAGTGAAATTTTAAAGTCACGCGCCTCAAAGATTTCAGGAATTTCATCCAGGATAACAAGTTGAAGTTTTCTATTATCAAGGTTCCTTACTTCAATCGTAACTACATTATCATCTCCATTACTCCACCTGTCTGCAAGAATTCTTTTTACTTGGGGCTTCTTTATTGTGAAGACCAGGATTATATCTGCAAATAACATCAGTACAAATACAAGCAGAACCAACATCATTATTCCGTAGAGTACAGGCAATACGTATGACATGGCGAAAAATATTGCCATTACAGCGCCCGAAATGAAAAATACACGGGTAAGATATAAGCCCCTGATAATTCTCATCGTGGTATCTCCAGTTTATTCAGGATGTTTGAAACGATGTCTTCGGGAGTTATCCCTTCCATTTCCTTTTCCGGGGTAAGCATGATTCGATGGCACAATACATAAGGTGCCAGGTGAATAATGTCTTCAGGAATTACGAAATCGCGTCCGTTCATGACTGCGTGGCCTTTTGATGACCTTAGAAGAGAAAGAGAGGCTCTTGGCGATGCACCAAGATATATAGAAGGATTATTCCTGGTTTCGTTAATGATCGACGCAATGAACCTGATTAATGGGGGCTCAACTTTTACTGCATTCACAATGTCTCTGTAGGTACGAAGATCGAATGCATTTAAAAGGGGCGAAACCTTTTCAAGCAAAACAGGGCCTGAGCCAGATTGCTGGTTTTCGAGGATTGAAATTTCTTCCTCTAAATTTGGATAACCCACATTAAGTTTAAAAAGAAACCTGTCGAGTTGTGCTTCGGGCAGGCGATATGTACCTTCCTGCTCTATTGGGTTTTGGGTGGCAAGCACCACGAATGGAGGCTCCATATAATGGGTATTGCCATCTATTGTTACTTGTCTTTCTTCCATCACTTCAAAGAGTGCCGACTGGGTCTTTGCAGGCGCCCTGTTTATTTCATCAATTAAGATGATATTACTGAAAATGGGTCCTTTCTTGAATTCGAAACTTCCTCCTCCGGGGTTAAAAACTGTAGTCCCCAACACATCTCCCGGCATCATATCAGGTGTAAACTGGATCCTTGAAAAATCAACATCAATGATCCTTGCTAATAATTTGGCAGAAAGAGTTTTTGCAACTCCGGGAACCCCTTCAATTAATACATGACCGTCCGTCAATAAGGAAAGGATCAGTAAGTCTACCAGATCATGTTGACCAACGATTACTTTTCCCATTTCGGTCCTTACCTTTTCCATCATATCCCCTATTGCGGAGATCTCCAGATTCTGTTGATTATCCATATATTCTATTTGTAAAACATTTGAATTATTTGCTCAAGCCGGATCAGATCAGCATCGCTTATCTCTTCTTCCTGGTTAATACGTTTTATTATGGAAAACAACTCCGCAATATCCTGCTGCTCCACGCCGGTTTTTGCAGAAAACTTTTCTACCGGCATTTCAGACATATTCTGAATAAACCATTTCCTGGTTATATGATCATGCAGGCGAACGACCATTTTCTGTCCAATTACCCTGTTTTCAGCAGTATGAATATACAATTCTGTTATTGTCTCCATGAATGAAGCGGGTGTCATCTTTTGTTCCTGAACCTGAATGACCGCCCTTCTCCTTTTTGAATTAAACAAAATAAATAACAATAGCAATAACACTCCGATCCAAAAAGCTGCAGCAAGCGATGGATACCGGAGAATTTCCGAAAGGGTGGATCCACCTCCCTCACTTTGCTTCTTTAATTTTGAATAATAATTATCCCAGTACCATTTTGATGTGGGATATGGCAATAACCGGAAAATATTTCTCAGGTACAGGTAATTATCATTCGATAAAATAAAATAGTTGCTGAAAACCCTGGGATCAGAAAATAAAATTATCCTGCCGCCTTCCCTCTCAAATGACAAAGCATTTGCCCTTCCTTCAGAATTAAATCCGAGGACCTTTACCCGGGAAGTGTCAGCCAGGAAATAGCTTGAGAATCTTTTATGGAAGAATGAATATCGTTTCCCGGAAGTATCATATTCCTTTTTCAGGGATACGCGTCCATCCTCAAAGGTTCGTGGTAAATCCGGAGATATTTGTTTCATTCCTACTGCCTTCTGTAAAAGAGAATCAATTTCACCAGAAGCAATAATCGCGGTATTGCCTGCTGATGCAAAAAGCATCAGGCTTTCTATATCATTCTCTGAAAGATCAAGGTATTTTGAAATTGAAATATAAACTGCAGCCGAATCTTCATTGGTGAGGTATATCTGGTGAATTGAAGTATTCGAGATCTCATGGTTTCCATAAAATACAAGAGATGACAGATCATACATGACAGAAGCACCAAATGGTTTATGTTCTGAATATCCAAAGGTTTCAGTCATATCCGGCAACCTTCCTTCTCTTTCGCAGGATAAAATGAAACATAAAATCGCCGCCACGAATAATCTTTTCATCTGCCGGATATTTTTGTTTGGATCTTATCAAATTCTACGGCCAGCTCCTGGTATTGTTCTGCTGAAACAGGACGTTTACCATACCAGGCATATTCATAAGCAAGGACGATCCGTTTGAAATCGTACCTTATTTCCTGGTTGATCTCGCGGATATAGTCACGGTTCGATTTGCCGGGAGAAGATTCCAGTACGCCTTTTTCATTCAGCTTATCCAGTAATTCAAGGAAACGGATCCTTACCGCCAGGCGATAATCATGATTCTGCAATGCAACGGCAATATTTCCGTAACTGGCCTTCATGCTGTCTTCTTCATGCTCCGAAACAGAAAGAGGAATGGTTCTTTTGCCGAGGCCTCCGGTTTGTGCTTTGAAAATCCGGAAAATGAAATAAGAAAGAAAAGAGATCACTATAATGATCGCAGGATACAAAAACCATGGAGTATCAAATACGCTTTTCCTTCCAATATCGGGGATTGTGATTTTATTGCTGTTCCTGTTGCGGCTTCGTAACAGGCTATCAAGATTCGCCAGGTAATCATACCGACGGTATTCCCTGTACTCTGTTATCACTTCAGCATTAATGACCTCTTCGTGGTTGTTCTCCGGCACATGCAATTCAATTTCCTCCTGGGATTCAAGCACTATTCCAGATGTGTCCTGTGCTATAGACACGCCGGCAAGAAGAATAAGGATCAGAAAAATGGTGTATCTCATTTTTTCAGCGAAGCCTTATGAAGTTTTATTGGATAGAATATGAAATACCAGCATATGAAAAGGAAGGACAGGATCAGGATTGAAAATCCGACCCATACAGGCAAACCCCCTGTAACACCCGACTCAAAAGTACGGCTCATCTTATGTGTGATATAACTTTCGAAGAAAGCAGCGAGGATAAAAAAAGGAATCAGCGCAACAAGGATCTTGGCAGCATCCCTTACAGCGTTCCTGAAGGATTGAAGGCGGGTATAGGTTGCAGGAAACAATATTCCTTTCGCAACAACAAAGCCTGCCGTTCCGGCTATCACCAAAGATGCGATCTCAATGGTTCCGTGTATCCAGATTACCACTACAGACTGCCATCCGAGTTCATGTGCGAAAAACATGTACTGAAACGAACCCAGCATCAATCCATTGCTCCACAGGATATTCAGCGTAAATAAACCTGCAGTGAAGCCCCCCATGAAAGTAAGAAAGGAGACCCTTATGTTGTTCAGTGCAATGCGTACAAGCATGGTAAAAGGATTATCATCCTTATAAACTCCGAATGGATCGCCATTTTTGATATTACTTTCCGTCATTTCAACATATTCAGGCGAAAGGACAGCTGAAATGAAATCAGGATTGGAATGACTTGAAAAAACGCCAATAGCAACGAACAGCAAAAAAAGCACAAGTGTAAATAACAACACACCGTGGTGCTTTCTGAATAAAAGCGGCAGATCAAACTTCCAGAAAGAAAATGCCCGGGCTAATTTGTGCCTGCGCTTACGATAAATTTCCTGGTAGAACCCTGCAGCTATGCCATTGATCCATCGGGTTACCTTGCTCTTAGGATAATAAGTCCTTGCATATGCCAGGTCATCCATAAGCGTTATGAAACGCCGGGCAGTTTCATCAGGATCACTTTCCCGCTGCTTTTGATAGCGCTTCCACTTTTCTGCGTTTCTTTTTATGAATAAAGCTTCCCGCATCAGGTATTTCCTACAATTTGACACTAATTTGATAAATAAAAAAATGGATATTTGAATTCATGGCAATTATTAGGGTCGCAACATCTTTCAACGTAGATCTTGATTTTGAAATCGCACCTTTTCACAAAAGGTTACTGGCCTATTTCATCGACTTCTCATTGCTGATCTGCTACCTGTATGTGATAAAGTATATACTATATGGTTTCCTTGATCTGAATATGAAAGAAAACATGGGGATGGACATTATCGTGATCTCCATACCTATGTTGCTTTATCCGTTTTGTAGTGAACTATTCCTGAATGGCCAGAGTGTTGGAAAAAAAATCATGAAGATCAGGGTAATGAGCCTCTCAGGTAATGAGCCTTCTGTTGGACAATATATTATCAGGTGGGTGACCCGTTTTTTTGAATGGCCTTTTCTCTTTGGATATGTAGTTCTAAGCGGGCCTGCTATTTACGCATATATATTCATTACAGCTTTTCTTGGGCTTGGGGTGCTTATCATCATGACAGTAACTCCGAAAAGTCAGCGGCTTGGAGATCTTGCAGCAGGAACAGTGGTTGTGAACACCCGGACAGATCTGAATATTGCCGATACTATTTTCATTGAAACCGTTCAGCAGGGATATACACCAAAATATCCTGAGGTTATGCAATTAACGGATGCCGACATCAATACTATAAAAATGGTACTGAACCGGACCAAAAAGAGCAGGAACCGGGAATTGGGCGAGCGGGTTAAGGCAAGAATAATGCAGGTTCTCCATATCAATACCGAAGAACCTGCAGAAGAATTTCTTGAAAAACTACTTGAAGATTATAATTATCTCGCCACACGGGAATAATTAATAACCAGATGATGCAAGAAATGCAATTCCTGCGATCAGCCCAATTATGATCATTGAAAGATAAACTATCAATAAAATTCCGGTGACCTTAAATACAAGTTTCAGGTTTTTAAAGGATTCATTAAGGGTATCCTGGTCATTCATTGCGATTCCATTCAGCGCCTTCGTGGAAAATTTATAAAGAAACAAGGATATTACGAAGTTTATTCCCCCTACCACGAGATACATCAGCATAACAACCGCCGGACTCATGGCGGATCCGGTTTCCATTGTTGCATTACTAATGATGGTGCTGGCACTGAAAGCGGCAAGGATAATAATTCCGGAAATAATGAATCCCATTATCGCCAGGAATCTGGCCCATTTGGCGCCATCCCTCAACTGGATCGTGGCATACTCATCAACACGAAGGTTTTCTGTAAGAAGGTCGATTTGGTTCATATTGCTGGTTTTCCTTAAAGTTAATAGGCCCTGGCGAATAAAACACGCTGTTCGCTGGATTTCCCGGTTAAAATGCATTTACCAGCCTCCTTCATATTGTTCAAAGGAATGCAACGAATGGTCGCCTTGGATTTTTCCTTAATTGCTTCCTCCGTTTCAGGAGTTCCGTCCCAATGAGCAGCAATAAATCCACCCTCTTCATCAAGCATGGAATTAAATTGCTCCCAGGTATCTGCATTCCTGATGCTCTGGTTCCTGAAGGTTAACGCTTTTTCATAAATATTTTTCTGAATATCATCCAAAAGGTTCTTCACAGCCTGGCCAATTCCGCTCATTGGTACCTGTGACTTTTCTCCCGTATCTCTCCGGGCAACTTCAACAACATTATTTTCTATATCTCTTAATCCCATAGCAATGCGGACAGGAACACCCTTCAATTCATATTCTGCAAACTTCCAGCCTGGACGTGCATTATCAGAATCATCATATTTCACCGATATTCCAAATGATCTTAGTTCTGCCAGAATTTCTGAAGCTTTGGAGTCAACGCCGGCCTTTGAATCTTCTCCTTTGTATATAGGAACAAGCACCACCTGGAGTGGTGCAATTTTCGGTGGCATAATTAAGCCCTTATCATCACTGTGGGCCATGATCAAAGCTCCAATAAGCCTGGTTGAAACTCCCCAGCTTGTGGCCCATACGTATTCAAGTTTATTTTCCCTGTTAAGGAACTGAACATTGAATGCCTTCGCGAAATTCTGACCAAGAAAGTGAGAAGTGCCTGCCTGGAGTGCCTTTCCGTCCTGCATCAAAGCTTCAATGCAATAAGTTTCGTCTGCACCAGCAAACCTTTCATTAGGCGATTTGATTCCTTTAATTACCGGCACCGCCATATAATTCTCTACAAAATCTGCATATACGTTCAGCATGCGTTCTGTTTCTTCGATCGCTTCCTCCCTGGTGGCATGCGCAGTATGCCCCTCCTGCCAAAGGAATTCAGCGGTGCGCAGAAATAACCTGGTTCTCATTTCCCAGCGAACCACATTTGCCCATTGATTTACAAGAATAGGCAGATCACGATAGGATTGAATCCAATCCTTATATGTGTTCCAGATGATAGCTTCGCTTGTAGGTCGTACTACAAGTTCTTCTTCCAGCTTTGCCTCCGGATCCACGATCAGTTTGCCAGGAATATGGGGATCACCCTTAAGCCTGTAATGAGTTACTATTGCACATTCCTTTGCAAATCCTTCGGCGTTTTTTTCCTCAGCTTCAAATAGACTTTTTGGAATGAACAGCGGAAAATATGCATTCACGTGACCAGTTTCTTTAAACATCCTGTCAAGCTGATCGCGCATATTCTCCCATAGCGCATATCCATAAGGTTTAATTACCATGCATCCCCGTACTGCAGAATAATCTGCAAGACCTCCCTTTAAAACAAGGTCATTATACCATTGAGAATAGTCCGTTTTCCTGGACGTTAATTCTTTGCTCATCTGTTTTTGAAATTAATTATAAGGCAGGAGTTGTACGGATTTTTCTTAGCACATCTTTAACAGCAAAGTGCTCAAAATAAACGTCTTGTCGAAAATTGTTTCCGCAATTTTACAACTTCTAACCTTGCAAAAATAATAACTTCATTATATACTTAAATAACCAGCCATGATAACCAGAATTATACTATCGCTATTGGTTCTATCGCTTACAGCATGCAACACAAGCTTTAGAAGCCAAACCCCGGATGATGTTTATTACTCTCCTGCAAAAACAATTGAGGAAGATGACCGCTACGAAGAAGAAGAAAACAGGATCTCTGATGGTGAAGAAAGAAGAATGGTGATGTCGAGGTACGACCGACGCTGGAGAAACCTCGACCGTGATTATGATTATGACTACAGGTATGATCCTTATCGCTCCTGCCCGGGATATAGTTACAATTACAAATACGGATATAATTATCCATGCTCCGGTTATTATTACAACCCGATATATTCTCCATACCCTGTTTATTTCCCAGGGGTCAGAGTGATCAATCCAACAAATAATACGGTTCGAACTGCACCACTGGGCAGTTACACCACCCCGGTAGTGATCGCGAATTCCAAGGCAGGATCACCCATCCGGGTAAGTCGTGAAAGGGCTTACAATAATTCAAACAGCACAAGAAGCAGGAGGATCTTTTCAGATAATAGCTCTGGATCGTCCTCAAACAACCGTACATATAGCCCGTCTCCAAGTTCCAGCAGTCCGTCAAAAGGGTCTACCATTTCAAGGCCTTCTCGCGGAAATTAATAGGACCCTTTAAAAAGTTACCATGAAAAGAATTATACTGTTCTTAGCTATCCTGGCGTGCACTTCAGTGTATGCACAGTTACCGGAAGATATTATCAAATTCAGCTGGCATAATCATAATGGATCTGCCCGTTATATGGCCATCGGGGGAACGATGGGATCACTGGGTGGAGATATTACAGCTGGATATGTTAACCCGGCCGGCCTTGCACTTTATCGAAATGAAGAAGCAGTTTTTTCATTTGGCGTCAATTCAAACAAAGGAAAGTTCACCTTCAGGGATGCAAATAGTTCTACATCCAAAAATGGATTTCTCCTTGGGGCATCAGGTTATATAAATGGTGCGCCCACAGGCAAGGTCACAACCAGGACATTTGCGTTTACAATTAATCAGACAGCCGACCTGAATTCGCAGACAAATTATTCTGCACTGAATAATTATAGTTCTTTCAGCGAGCAGTTTGCAGAAGAATTTTCCAAAAGCAGTTTATCCATCAACGATGTCCTGAACACCAATTCGCCGATACCTTATACCGCTGCTCCTGCCCTTTATACTTATCTTATTGATACAGTAACTATAGGAAATTCATTAGTTGTAAGAGGAGCACCCGAAAATATACTGGATGCCGGAGAGGCAATTCGCCAGGAAGTACAAAAAAGAAGCAGAGGAGGAGTTTATGAATTAGGTTTGTCCTATTCAGAAACTTTGAACGAGAAATGGTTATTTGGTGTTACTGCCGGCATTCCTATCATAAGCCACTCAATGGAAACTACCCTGATAGAAAGTGATACTTCAGCCAGGACAGATAACAATTTCAACAGGGCAGTTTACCAGGATGAAATCAAAACTACCGGTGCAGGAATAAATCTTAAAATGGGAGTTATTTACAGACCGCAGGATTATATAAGACTGGGATTAGCCCTTCATTCGCCATCATACATGTTGTTAACAGAAAACAGAACAACGTCCATTACCAATGAAGGGGAAGGTTTGATACCCACGATCTCAGCAAGTTCAACCTTATTTACAAATGATCAACCAGGCGAGAATCGCTACATCCAGAGTAATCCCTGGAAAGCTATCCTGAGCGGATCCTATGTTTTCAGGGAAGTGGAAGATACCCGCAGGCAAAAAGGTTTTGTTTCTGCTGATATAGAATACCAGCATCACAAGGGAGGAAGATTTCATGCATATGATGAGGAAGGAAATGAAACGGCAGGATTCCAGGAGAAAAGGGCATACTTCAAACAAGTGAATAATATTGTAAAGGAACTTTATAAAGGCGCCTTCAACTTCAGGGTTGGCGGAGAAATGAAATTCAATATTATTATGGCCAGGTTAGGGTTTGCTTACTATGGCAGCCCTTATAAATCCTCACCTGAAAAAGTTTATCGCACTATGTTAAGCGGGGGACTTGGTTATCGCCATCACGGTTTTTTCATCGACCTTACTTATGTATACAATACATCGAAAGGATTTGACCTACCTTATCGTTTGGAAGATAGGGAGAACACGTACGCTACTACAAAGTACACCAGGGGTGGAATCTTTGCTACTCTAGGAGTTAAGCTTTAATAAGTTTTGTGTGAATTGGATTATATCAGTGCCAGGCGGGATCCAATGGATCCCGTTTTGCTTTCGGAACCATGTCAGTTGTCGCTTTGCATAATTCCTGGTATTCTTCATTATCTCCCTGATCGCCTCTTCCCTGGTGATTTTACCATCAAAGTATTCAAACCACTCAGAATAACCAACCGTTTGAAGGGAAGGAAGGTCCCTGAATCCGGTCAAAGACGCAGTTTCTGCTTCCAGACCAGCCTTAACCATTTCGATAACCCGTGTATTTATCCTTTCATATAATTCTTGCCTTGGTATATCCGGTGCAATTAAAATGGTATTGAAGTTTGTTTCCTTCCTGGATCTGGTCACAAAGGATGAATAGGCTTTGCCGGTCTGAAGACATACTTCAAGAGCACGCATTAGTCGCCTGGGATTTTGAATGTCTGTCGTTGAAAAATAGAATGGATCCAGTTCGTGAAGTGCTTCCTGTAGCGCAGGCAACCCTTTGTTCTCATATAAATCATTCACCTGTTTTCTAAAAGAAGGATGCGTTGGGGGAATATCATCCAAACCTTCCAACAATGCTTTTAAATAGAGTCCCGTTCCACCTACCAGGATGGCGATATCATTATCTATAAAAATGTTTTCCAGGCATTCCGAACCATAGCGTTCAAATAACGCTGCAGTCACTAAATCAGAGATATGATGAGAATTAATAAAGAAATGCTTAATCCTGGAAAGTTCTTCAGGAGAAGGTTTGGCAACGCCTAAGTTTAATTCCTTATAACATTGCCTGCTGTCGAACGACAAAATGGAAGTTGAAAAATATTCAGCCAGGGTAAGCGAAAGGGCTGTCTTTCCTGAAGCCGTAGGCCCACAAACTGCAATACAGGTTTTTTGCATGAGCAGATTTTACAGTCGATCACTGATCAAAAACCATCATTTGCTCCATCATCCTGCATTTCATCTCCTGCATCCTCACTCTCCACATCTTCACCTTCTTCACCAAAGCCATCATTAAGCGCATCCGGCTGAAGATCATATTTATCTTCCATCTCGGCCAGCCGGCTGTCAACAAGACCTTTTGTTCCATATTGAGATGGAGCAATACCCTCCGTCCGGACGCAGGCAGGATAGTCCAGTTTGCTATTTTCTTCCTTTTCAACATTAATAAGCTCGACCATAAAATGCCAGTTCTTATTAAAATCGTATTCGAATACAAATTTCTGGTTGGGGTCCCTTATCTCAGAACCAATAGAAACTTCAGCCATAATCAACGGCTCAGCTTTATAGCTTTTATCATACTTTTCGAGAGAGATCTCACGTCCTCTTTGCCAATTATCATTACTGCGATAGAACGTGGCTTTATGCTTATTGTCGAACTCGTAGCTTTTAAGAATAGCATTACAAAGGTCAAGAAAAGTTTGTGTATGCCTGATCACTACATCACGGTAGATGCTTTCATCTTCTTCCCAATATATCCTGAATTTTAGAATTGCCATGCTCAAATGTAATTAAAAATCGGGTGCCATTTATTGAAGAGGTTTCAGTCCTAATTCCCTTCCTACCTGGAGCATGAAATTCAATGCGGCGTCCTTTTCATTAGCGATATTCCCGTCTAGTATTGCCTCCCTAATGGCATTTTTTATAACCCCCACCTCTTTTCCTGGTTTCAATCCAAAGACCTCCATAATCATTTCGCCTGAAACCGGCGGTTGCCAGTTCCGGATATGATCCTTTTCTTCTACCTCAGCACAACGTATTCTAACCAGTTCAAAATTTTCCAAAAATCGTTTCACCTTCTGCCTGTTCTTACTGGTTATGTCAGCTTCACATAATTTCATGAGTGAATCAAAATCCTCCCCGGCATCAAACAGGAGCCTGCGGATAGCAGAATCCGTTATGGTTTCCTTTGTTAAACTTATAGGTCTTAAATGCAATTCAACCATCTTCTTCACAAATTTCATCTTCTCATTGGAAGGGAGTTTCAACTGGCTGAAGATCTTTGGTACCATTCTCCCTCCAATTACCTCATGTCCATGGAAGGTCCATCCATGGCCAGGCTCATACTTTTTAGTAACCGGCTTGGCTATATCATGCATTACAGCCGCCCATCGTAACCAGAGGTCATCCGTGGTTGCTGATATATTATCGATAACCTGGAGAGTATGGTAAAAATTATCCTTATGACCTTTGCCGTCAATATATTCTGCCCCGGCAAGAGCACTCATTTGAGGAAAGAAATGGTCCAGTAAACCGGAAGTGAACAGAAGTTCAAAGCCGATCGAGGGCTTATCCGTCATCAATATCTTATTCAGCTCATCGGCTATCCTTTCCCGGCTTACGATCTTTATCCTTTCTGTATTTCTTTTTATTGAAGCAAATGTATCATCGGCAAGCCTGAATTTTAATTGGGCTGCAAACCTGATGCCCCTCATCATCCTTAAAGGATCGTCACTAAAGGTAATATCGGGATGAAGGGGTGTTTTCAGGATTCTTTCTTCAATATCATTTAAACCATTAAAAGGATCTACAAGCTTCCCGAATGATGACCTGTTGAGTTGAATAGCCAGGGCATTAACTGTAAAATCCCTCCTGTTCTGGTCATCTATAATGGTTCCCGGAATAACCGCCGGTTTCCTGCTTTCCGGAGAGTAACTTTCCTTTCTTGCCCCAACAAATTCAATATCCAGGTCGTCAACCTTAATATTAGCCGTACCAAAATTCCTGAAGATATTTACAGGTGGTTTCGCGTCAAGCCGGGAAGCTACTTCTTCAGCCAGTAAAATGCCATCACCAACCGACACAATGTCAATATCATTTGTCGTTCTGCCCATTATTCTGTCACGTACAAAGCCACCCACTAGAAAACAATCTATACCCCTTTCATCAGCAATACTCCCTATCAATTCAAGGATTGACCGTTCTTTTTCACTAAACGAGATCTCCATCCGGCAAAAGTAATACATCCGGTTATGTGCCTCTTACTCCGGGTGGCATTAATCTTGACATTACCATATGCCTGTTGAATTAACCGGCAACGTGCCTAATTTTGCCAAATTGGCGAACTAAACCATGCTATGAATAATAATTATTATTTGGACAGGAGTGAGGAAGAAATGGAATTCATGCCTATTATTCCTCTGAATGAAGACGACGATGCAAATGAAGACGGACAGGCCATACCAGGAGACCTACCGATTTTGCCTTTGAGGAATACCGTACTTTTTCCGGGAGTTGTGATACCTATCACCGTAGGGCGCGACAAAAGCATAAAAGCTGTTACAGATGCATACAAGGCTGATAAACTGATCGGGGTAGTTGCTCAAAAAGACAGCAATGTAGAGGAACCAGTTGTGAGTGACCTGGAGAATATAGGAACCGTTGCACGCCTGGTGAAAATGATTAAAATGCCGGATGGAGGCACCACAATTATTATCCAGGGGAGAAAGCGTTTTAAGGTCGATGAAATTACAGGCGAGGATCCCTATTTCAGAGCACGGATCACAATATTAGAAGAAGAACCCGTGGAGAATGATCCTGATTTTAATGCCATGGTGGGCGGGATCAAAGACCTTGCAGGACAGATCGTGGGACTTTCACCAAACCTCCCCAGTGAAGCCGCGATCATTCTAAAGAATATCGAAAACCCTTCATTCCTTATTCACTTTGTAAGCAGCAATCTCAGCAGCGATATCAGGCAAAAGCAACAACTCCTTGAGATTAGCAACCTGAAAGCCCGGGCAGAATTGCTTATGAAGCTAATGCAAACAGAACTTCAATATGCAGAATTAAAGAATAAGGTAACAAATAAAACACGCGCCGAACTCGATAAACAGCAACGTGAATATTTCCTTCAGCAGCAATTAAAAGCCATCAAGGATGAACTTGGCGGCGAGAATTTCGCAGAGCTGAATGAAATGAAAAAGAAGGCCGAGGGCAAAAAATGGCCTAAGGCCGCGCAGGATGCTTTTAACAAAGGCCTTGAAAAACTTGAGAGGATGCATCCTTCAACGCCGGATTATTCCACGGTATATAACCACCTGGACCTCCTGCTCGACCTTCCCTGGAATGAATACACTGAGGATAAGTATGATCTGAAGAAAGCAAAGAAGATCCTTGATCACGATCATTATGGAATGGAAAAGATCAAGGACAGGATACTGGAATACCTGGCCGTGCTTAAATTGAAGGGCGACATGAAGAGCCCGATCCTATGTTTTGTTGGACCTCCGGGAATTGGAAAGACAAGCCTTGGAAAAAGCATCGCTTCAGCAATTCAAAGAAAATATGTAAGGGTAAGCCTTGGAGGTTTACACGATGAAAGCGAGATCCGTGGCCATCGCAAAACCTACATTGGAGCTATGCCGGGAAGGATTATCCAATCTATACGGAAGATCAAATCCAGCAACCCGGTAATGATCCTGGATGAGATCGATAAAGTGGGAAGTGACCACAGGGGGGATCCCTCCTCTGCCCTGCTTGAGGTTCTGGACCCGGAACAGAACAACACTTTTTACGACAACTACCTGGAACTGGAATACGATCTGAGTAAGGTATTATTTCTTGCTACTGCAAATAATATCAACAACATTCAACCCGCACTACGCGACAGGCTGGAAGTGATAGATCTGAGCGGGTATGCAATAGAAGAAAAGATTGAGATCGCCCGAAGGCATCTTATTCCAAAACAAATGGAAATGCATGGCCTCGAAGAAGAGAACTTCAGGATGAGCGACCAGGTAATTGAAAAGATCATCAGTGAATACACCAGGGAAAGTGGTGTTCGGGAACTGGACAGGCAACTTGCGGGGATCATGAGGCACCAGGCCAAGGAACTGGTGTTGAAGAATAAAGTAAAACCTGTGATCACAGCCAGTGACGTTGAAAGAATATTGAAAAGGCCGCGCTTTACGAATGAGATATATAAAGCCTCTAATATTCCGGGAGTGGCGGTAGGACTTGCATATACGTATGTGGGAGGCGATATTCTGTTCATAGAGGCCCAGCTCGTGAATGGCAAATCCGAGATCAAACTAACCGGTAACCTTGGAAATGTTATGAAGGAAAGTGCAAGCACCGCCCTTACATGGCTGCAGGCCAATGCAAAGAAAGTCGGGATAGATCCTGAATTATTCAACACGAAAACGCCTCATATTCATGTTCCTGAAGGCGCTACGCCTAAGGATGGGCCCAGTGCAGGTATCACAATGATGGTTGCACTTGCAAGCGCATTCACAGGTCGTAAGTTGAAACCTTCCCTGGCTATGACAGGAGAGATCACTTTAAGAGGACAGGTTTTGCCGGTTGGTGGCATAAAGGAAAAGATCCTTGCAGCGAAACGGTCAGGAATAAAAGAGATAATTCTTTGCGCACAGAATGAAAGGGATGTGAAAGATATAAATCCTGATTTCATTAAAGGGCTGAGCTTTCATTACGTGAAGAATATGCAACAAGTGCTTGATATAGCATTAAGCTGACCGCTGCCTGGCTTTTTCCATCCAGTCTTTTTCTGCAGGCATGCTTAACGCCTGGATGATGCCCATGATGAAAATGAGTGCAACATTTGAGGCGAGGAATACCATCTCCCAACTCATATATTTCATAATAACAGTGGTCCCGGTCCGAAAAAATACCACCAGGTCATAAATATAAAAGATGCACCAAAGCAAAAGCATGAAGGGCATTATTATATAGCTTACTATTCTTACCCATTGAACCGGATGATGAAATGATCTTCTAAGAAAAATCAACCATGCAGATGCGAAAACTGCAAAAGGTGCTGATAATATCCCTACTACGAATATATAAGTGAGCCAGGGCACGTAGTTCAATACCCCGAATACCAGTCTCATAAAAAAGAAAAGGATTACCAGCACGGCAAGAAATCCCAGCATTGTTCCAAGCAGGCTCAGGAATAATTTAAAATGCTTGTCGCGTTGGTACATCGCCGCAAAAGTACCACGCTTTCTTAATTAAAAATAACTGAGATTGGTTTTTGGTGAAATTGTAAGAAGTGTTTCATACATAAGCCGCACAGTATTTTCAATATCATCCCTGTGAAGCATTTCCACAGTAGTGTGCATATATCTTAAAGGAATGGAAATCAATACTGACGGGCAACCATCGTTTGCATATGCGAAAGATTCTGTATCTGTGCCTGTACTTCTGCTTACGGTCCTGAATTGCACCGGGATCTTATTTTTAACCGCGGTGGTCTCCACAATATCAAGCAACTTATTGTGCACTGCAGGACCATAGCAGAGTGAGGGACCTTTACCACATTCGCACTCTCCTTCAACGATCTTATTGATCATTGGAGTGGTGCTATCGTGAGTAACGTCTGTTATAATCGCAACATCCGGCTTAATCCTCCGTGCGATCATCTCTGCACCCCGCAAACCAATTTCTTCCTGTACAGCATTCACAATATAAAGGCCATATGGTAATTTCTTCCTGTTTGATTTCAGCAATCGTGCTACTTCAGATATCATGAAACCGCCAATACGGTTATCGAAGGCACGGCCAATAAGATACCCATTTGCCAGTTCCGCATACCCTTCTTCATAGGTAACAACATTTCCTATCCTGATTCCCAAAGCCTCTACCTCTTTCCTGCTACGTGCCCCGCAATCAAGAAAGAGATTATCTACTTTTGGCTGAGGCTCTTTTACGTCCGGGTTGCTCAGCCGGGTATGAATAGCAGGCCAGCCAAACACTGCACGCACAATACCTTTCTTTGTATGTATTAGCACTCTTTTAGATGGCGCAACCTGGTGATCTACTCCCCCATTCCTTTTTAAATAGATCAAACCTTCATTTGAAACATAATTTACAAACCAGCTTATTTCATCTGCATGCGCTTCAATAACCACCTTGAAAGGCGCATCGGGATTTATCACTCCCACTGCTGTTCCATAAGGATCAGTGAATATGGAATCCACAAAAGGGCGTATTCTTTCTATCCAGAGTTTTTGCCCCCTGCTCTCAAATCCTGTTGGAGATGCATTATCAATATAATTCCGGAGAAAATCGTATGATTCCCTTGGTAATAGTCCTGTTTCTTTTTTTGCCTTGCTCATTTCCTGGAGTTTGAGGCAAATTAAAGAATACTGGCCATAATGGTAGCGATAGCAGAGATTAGCATTAGACCATCTACCAGGAAGTAATAAAAATAATAACTCCGGGGCTTCAGAGACATCCTGTAAGTCACCCAGGTCAGTATTCCAGTAATTGCAAAAGCCCAAACCTGCTCAACTTCTTCATTTCTTATCCTGAATAAAAAGCCCATTGTTATGAAACAAAGAAAGGTGAGCATGAAAAAAAGGGAAAGTTGCCGATGAGAAAGCTGGGTTGCCAGGCTGCTTAAGGAATGGATCTCATCTATCTTAGCATCCCTGCTATCAAAAATGAGGCATAGCATCAGCATGAAAAAAAACCGCGCTCCAAACAGGATCATTATACTACTGTTTATTTCCCCTGGCAAAATCTGCAAGGGAAGAAAAAGAGTATTCCACGACCATGCGGTGGCTAAGAGGATGGTCTTCATAAAACCAACCTTTCTGAGTTTCTGAAAAAAAGCTACTGGCCATAAAGGCAGGCTGTATAATATCGTAAGTAAAACGGGAATTACCAGGTGCCTGATATATTCAGGGTGAAACACCAGGATTATCAAACTTCCTGATAAAGCAACAACGCCAAGCAAGATGTTGGATGCGTGAGAAATTAAATTACGGCAGCCCGAAAAACTCACTTTACTTAGCAACCAATAGAAATTGTAGCTGCCCAGGGTCAGGAAAAACAATAACGCACAGGCAGAAATATTAACTGGCTGATCATATAGTATGAATGCCTGTACAACTAAGGCTACTGAACATATAGAAATGAAAATGCTGTGGGACAGAATGAACCGTAGCCAGCGCATCAAGGGAGGGTAAAGTAATAGAATGGTTCATCGGTAACGATCACATTGCTCTTATTTCCGGCAAAATCTCTTACATATACTTCGAACTGTAAGGTATCAACATACGGCCTTTGGCTGGAAGGCAGATCCCGCCCACCCATAACACCAAAAAGACCCGCAATAATGTCTCCTTTGAAATTCTTCCCTGCCGCAGATCCAAGGTTGGGCAATATTGGCGAATCTATCCTGTTTGTAAGCATATTCCGGATAAAGATCCTGGAAGTGTCCCTTCCAACATTAAACCCGAGATCCCCTTCTGCATCCCGAACTTCAATGATCATATGAGGCTGATTATCTATACCACCAAGGTTAGAACCCTGGTTAGGGTCGAACCGTTTGAATTCGATCTGTGGAGCAGTAGTGTATTTATCCTTTGAGCATGAAGCAAACATCAGGATACTGCAAATTATGGCTGTGAGTTTCATTGATCTCATTTACCAAATTTACCAATTCCCGAACAATTATTCACGCTCTTGCATTTGTTATAAAACGATTTACGGAATTTGCATCTATGTCACAACCCCTGACACCCGCAGAGGTCATTTCAGTTTCACCCCGGAATTTCGAGGAGGCTTGTTTTCGAACTTTCCGTTTTCAATACGAAAATTGCGGAGTTTACAGGCAATTCTGTGAACTGCTTTCAAAAGATCCCGGGAGTGTTCTTCGATTGGACCAGATCCCTTTTCTTCCTGTTCAGTTCTTTAAAAGCCATAAAATAACTGCCTGTGAAAATTCCGACATTGTGTTTGAAAGCAGCGGCACTACCGGAAGTAAAACCTCGCGCCATTTTGTAAATGATATATCCTATTATGAAAGTTCCTTCCTTGCAGGATTTAAAGAATTTTATGGAGAGCCCTCTGAATGGGTGATACTTGCCTTGCTGCCCTCATACCAGGAGAGGTCAAATAGCTCGCTGGTATACATGGCAGATAAACTGATCCGGCATTCCGGGAAAAAAGAAAGCGGTTTTGTGCTGAACGATCCCCTCCTTTCCACCATGCTTCGTGATCTTCATTCGGAAAAGGTAAAGACCATGCTTATCGGAGTGACATATGCATTATTAGACCAGGCCGAAACGTTTAATGGAAACCTGGAGGGAATGGTAATTATGGAAACGGGCGGAATGAAAGGCAGAAGAGAAGAAATTACCAGGCCGGCCGTCCATGAAATTTTAAAGAAAGCCTTCAATTTATCAAGCATCCATTCGGAATATGGAATGACCGAACTTCTTAGCCAGGCCTATTCCCAAAGTGAAGGAATATTCAGAACACCAGGCTGGATGAAAATCCTGGCGCGGGAAACAGACGATCCACAAAAAGTGTTATTGCCCGGCGGTGAAAGTTTTACCGGTGCCACCAATATCATTGACCTGGCAAACCAGTTAAGCTGTTCATTTATCGCCACAGATGATCTATGCAGGCTACACCCTGATGGTTCTTTTGAAATTCTGGGCCGAATCGACCATTGTGATATCCGGGGTTGCAGTCTTATGACTGCTTAGAATTCATCCGGGTTGCCTTTTTCAATACATCCAGCTCAGCCTTCAAATGCTTCCTTGTAAAGCGGATGATATAATCCACTTCCTTTTTATCATATGGTTGACCATCCGGGTAGAACAGGTCATGAAACCAAAGCTCAGGTGTAGCCTCATAGGAGGTGTTCCATGAATCCCATGGACAATTGGTTTGTGATTTCCCCGCAACAAATCCCCAGTTGTAAGCTCCTACATTATGCTTTTTAAGTATGGGAAGAATGTCTCTGAAAGTACTGCCAAATGGCCTTGCCATATATTCAGTACACAACATCGGTCGCCCGTAGCGTTTAAGGTCTGTTATCCGCTTTTCAACACCCTTTTTGTCTTCATAGCAATGAAAAGAAATTATATCTGAATGGGTGAACATGTAATTATCAAGCGCGGTCATTTTAGAAGGATCACTCCAGTCGTACTGCCAGGGCGCCATGGTTATAGGCTGAATCGGGTTCACATTCCTTACCCACCCTATTGCTTTCTTCAAAAGAGCCATGGACAATTCAGCTTTATGCATCGCATACGAATCATCCTTATAGCTGGTAGCGTTCATATTGTCGGGCTCATTGAACAGGTCCCAAATCAATACCCGTTCATCACTTCCAAAGCGTTTAACAATTTCCGTTACATAATCTTTAAGACCGTCATATTTTGAAGGATCATTCAATACTTCATATCCTGGGCATTGCACCCATCCTGAATTATGTACATACGGTTGAGGTTCGCGTTGCTTGCCTGGCTTCGGGAACGGGTCCCACACCGCATCAAACAGAACGAACATAGTGCGAATACCATGACTGAATGCTATGGATAGGAACCTGTCGATCCGTTCCAGGTATCCCTTCATATCTTCCTCCCATACAAGGTGATGTAAAAAAACCCTCACAGAATTGAAACCAAGCCCGGCAGCCCAGGATAGTTCCCTGTCGATCAACTCCGGATCGAAAGTATCTGCCTGCCACATTTCAAGCTGATTGATGGCATTATGAGGAACGTAGTTACATCCGATAGACCAACCATTCCTGTTAAACCAGTCGTTGGCTTTTTCTACACTCCACCGATTAAATAATTCAGGATCTTGCGTTGCAGGTAAAGGGTTTACAGAGGAAGCCATAAATGGATTTAGATTTGATTATGTGCTTATAATCTAAGATTAAAAATAACCTGAAAGTTTGTTTGAGTTGAACAAAGATGGTGTTAAAGTTGTTCAGTTTTTCCACACGCTTTCTACATAATAAAACGTGTGAATAATATGGATATTTCTCAAGCCTAAAAATTTTTAAAAATGGATGGATTACGTGAGAAAGTGTCCGGGGTTTTCCGTCGGGAATTCGGGCACGACCCGGTAGTTTCCAGGTCTCCCGGTAGGATTAACCTCATAGGTGAACATACTGATTACAATGATGGTTTCGTGTTGCCGGGATCAATTGACAAGGCAGCTTATGCCGCAACTGGTAAAAGAGATGATGGCATTATTCGCCTGATTTCCACAGCTTTCAGCGAAGCGTATGAATTCCAGGCCAATAATATCAAACCTTCCGGCAAAGGTTGGCCGGATTACATTTTAGGAGTTGCCAACCAATTGCAAAAGGCTGGGAAAGAACTACCGGGGTTTAACATGGTTATTGACGGCGATGTGCCGATAGGCTCCGGCATGTCATCTTCAGCAGCTTTTGAATGCGCTGCACTCTTTGGACTTGATCATCTCTTTTCCTTTTCATTGGATAAACTTGAAATGGCAAGGATGGCACAAAAAGGCGAGCAGGTTTTTGCAGGTGTGATGGTTGGGATCATGGACCAGTTCGCGAGCATCTTTGGCAAAAAAGACCACGTTATAGAACTAGACTGCCATTCGATGGAATACCGGTATAGACCTTTCAGGTTTGAGGAAATTTCTATCATTCTCCTGAATACCAATGTTCATCACTCCTTGGCATCAAGCGAGTATAACCAAAGGAGAGAACAATGCCGGAAAGGAGTTGATCTTGTTTCAAAATTTATTCCTGTCTCGTCGCTCCGGGAAGTAACTATAGAAATGCTGAATCAATACGTTCTCCCGGTGGATAAACAAACATACAGGCGCTGCAGGTATGTAATCGAAGAGAATGAACGCGTAAAAGTTACCTGCGAGGCACTTGAACGAAATGATATAAAAAAGGCCGGGAATCAACTTTTTCTCTCCCACCAGGGTTTATCGGACGAATATAATGTGAGCTGTGAGGAGCTGGATTTCCTGGTAGGTAAGGCGAAAGAAATTCCGGAAGTAACAGGAGCGCGGATGATGGGCGGCGGTTTTGGGGGATGTACCATCAATCTCGTAAAGTCAGGCGGAAAAGAAAAACTCCTGGAGCATGTTTCTGAACCATATGCAGAAAAATTTGGAAAAGAGATCAGTGTTTATGAAGTATCATTGGAAGATGGAGCGTCCATTATCCAGTAATAAACCTGTAACGGGTTGTATGCTCGTAAGTTTCACCAGGCAGCAGAACTGTTGATGTGAATCCAGGTTGATTGGGGCTATCAGGGAATTTCTGGGCCTCAAGGCAAAAGCCGGTTCGGAAATTATCCGGTTGCCCATTTCTGAAAGTATTTACACCATTCATAAAATTACCGGAATAAAACTGCAGCCCGGGTTGATCGGTATGGCACTCCATTTTTAGTTGCTGCACTTCCACCTCTGCAACTTTCCTATAACCTTTTCCTTCGGGAACAAAACAGTGGTCGTACCCCCCGGCAAAACTTAATTGTTCTGAAGAATTAGCCAATCCATCTCCAATCAATATTCCTTCCGACAGGTCAAATGGACCTTCCACCTTTGAGATCTCTCCAAGAGGGATCAAATCCTTGGTAACCGGCAGAAAATGTTTTGAATGTATCCTGATGAAATGATCGTTAATACTTCCTCCTCCATTTAAATTAAAATATGCATGGTTGGTAAGGTTCAGGATGGTTTCAGCTGAAGTAAAGGCTTTAATGTGTATGAATACTTCATTCTCTTCGGTAAGATGATATTCAACAATTATTTCCAGTTCTCCGGGGTATCCCCCCTCACAATCGGGTGATACATATTTCAGCTTTAAAACATCCGGTGAATGTTCAATCATATCCCAAACCACCTGGTGAAGGCCGCCTGGCCCTCCATGAAGATGATTAGGACCATTATTAACCGGCAACCTGTATTGCTTCTCATTTAAAGTGAATTTTCCTCCAGCAATACGGTTTGCAAACCTTCCTATTATTGAACCATAATATGCATCGCCAGGTCCTCTATACGGTTCAATGGAGTTGAACCCGCAAACCGGATCCACGATCCCGTTCCGAGTTTGCAATTCCAACCCAACCCACCTGGCCCCATAGTTAGTGAAAGCCGCAATGCTGCCTTTTGAATTTTTTAAAAAGAACAGCCCGGTAGGTTTACCTCTAACGTTTGAGATGAAATTATCAATACAATGTTCAAGCCTCATTGCGAATCATAAATCAAAAATCAAGAATGCCGTTAACCAGTTTTTTCCATTGGATCTTTGAGAAAATTGTAATCGCTCCTGTTGCAACTGCTGCATTCCTTAACTTATTAGTTCCTTTTTCAACAGAAGTATTAGGCAATTCATTCCTTCCCAATACTGCTACGGTAACTTCATCACCTTTTCTTGAAACAGTGAAGGTACTTGTAGCACTATCACTGAAGAAATGAGCAGTATCACCTGCATTGTCACCCGGATCTGGTGCAGGTCTAACGGTCATACAGAAAATATTGCTTTCTTCATTCTCTTCCCTAACCTCCTCCACCCGTACCCAATCATAACCGTTCCCTGCTTCATTACCCGGACCAGGAATATTTATACGGAAATGATCTCCTGTAGCCGGATCCCTTTCAACAATATTCCCATGTTGATCTGTTAATTGGAATTCTGCACTACCAGTACCTGCGTAATCTTTCCAATGATTGATATCGAGTAGCCTTCTCTTTGCTTCCTGGAAGACAGCCTCACCCGAGGCAGGATCAACTTTTTTAGTAGAATATGTGTTCGAAAATCCACCAGCCTCCTGCTCGGGTGCTTCTTTTTCTATTTCCATAAAATAACCTCACATACAATCGTGCCAAGGAAATGGTTAAGGCAATGTAAACGTTCGGTTGATGTAATGTTAAATACGCTGAAACAAACCAATGTAGGGCATTTCGGCATTGTTTTTCACACTTCTATGTCAGCATTATTAAGGAAATTTAAAAGAAAAAAGGAGCAATAAAATTATGAAAGACACACGTTTTTATCTGATGATCGCGGCCTTTCTGCTCTTCCTTGTGAGTTGTAGAACCGTAGCTCATATAGAGAAGGACGAAACCGTGGATTTTGGAAAGTTTAAAACATTTACCTGGGCAGAGATTCCTGCTGAAGAACAGGGTTTAAGTGATATACAAGCCCGCAATCTTCAGTCTGCAGTGAGTGAGGCCCTTAAGAAGAACGCCCAGTGGCAGGAATCATCATCCAGGCCTGACGTTATTCTGAAACATGATATCCAGGTTGACAAGGTGGTTAGACAATACAATGAACCGGTTTACTCACAGGCATTCTCCAGGAACTACTATAATCCATACACAAGGAGATGGGTAAATATTTATTATCCTCCCCGTTTCCTGGGATATGACCGCGACCAGGTTCAGGCAAATGAAGCGACCTTTACAATTTCCATGATAGATGCCAGCACAAACAGGGTGATCTGGCAGGGCTGGACAACAGCTGATGTAAACCGGAAATTGACAAGCCGGGAAATTCAGGAAGGAGTCAAGGCCATCTTTAAGAATTTCAGTCCGTAAGAATGATTAATCTCTTTAGAGTATTAGCCCCGCCAATTGCGGGGCTTTTTGATATAATGACAAATAATACATTTTTGAATTATGATTTATTAAATTGATTAGACTGAAAAAAATTTGCAGCAAAATGATTTTGCCCTATTTTTGCAATCCCTTTTAAAAAAGGATGAATTGGTAGCTCAGTTGGTAGAGCAATACACTTTTAATGTATGGGCCCTGGGTTCGAGTCCCAGCCAGTTCACAAACAGATAAGCAGCCCCGGGCTGCTTTTTTTATTTCATATATCTGCCGATCATTCATAAAGGAGTTCTCTACAATAATGGAACTGCCTATTTTTGTGCCTAGCCCGGAAATAAATGAATGGATTCTTTAATAATAAGGTAATAGCTATAACCGGGGGAAGTGACGGTATCGGAAAGGCAATGATCGAGATACTGCTTCCCCTGGGAGCAAAAATTGCAACTTGCGGCCGCAACCAGGATAAATTATACGATCTGCAGTTAAAATACAGCCAGGCACCGCTTCATTGTGTTGTAGCTGATGTGAGCAATTATAACGATTGTGCACTATTCATCAACTCCACTATTAAGCAATTTGGTGGCATCGACATCCTGGTAAATAATGCAGGAATCTCTATGCGGTCTCTTTTCAGGGATGCTGATGTCCAGGTAATCCGCAAGGTTATGGAGGTAAATTTCTTTGGAACAGTTTATTGCACCAAGCTGGCGCTCGAATCCATCATTGAAAGAAAAGGTACGATCGTAGGAATTTCCTCCATAGCAGGCTTCAGGGGCTTACCCGGAAGAAGTGGCTATTCCGCCAGCAAATTTGCATTAAATGGCTGGCTTGAAGCGTTACGCACAGAGCTTTCTGAAGATGAAGTAAACGTGATGTGGGTAAGCCCCGGCTATACACGCAGCAATATCAGGAACGCCGCCCTTACTGAGAGTGCAGAGGCCCAGGGATCAAGCCCACTGGAAGAAGGCTCCCTGATGAGTGCCGAAGAATGCGCAGCGCACATTCTGAAAGCCATTGAAAAAAAGAAACGCAGCCTTATTATGACCTTTACCGGGAAACGAGCTGTGATCATAAACAAATTCTTTCCTTCATGGGCGGATAAGCTTACCCGAAATTTTTTCTTCCGGGAAGGTAAACTGATCAAATAGAAACGGAAGATGCCCATAATTACGCTTACATCTGACATTGGTGAAAACGATTCCCTTACAGGTGCGGTAAAGGGCCGGCTTTTGCAGCAGGTACCCGGGGCAAATATCATAGATAATACCCACGGCCTCTCCCCTTTTAATTACCACAGGTCTGCCTACCTCGCACGTCTTGCAGTACAGAATTTTCCTTCGAACACATACCATATCATAATCCTTAATCTTTATGATGAGAGGCCTGAACACCTTTTGTTTGCCAGGCATAATGACCAGTATATCCTTTGTGCCGATAATGGTTTGATCACGATGGTACTGGAAGAAGTGCCACAGGAAGTGGTTTCCCTGCCCTTCGGTGATACTTCACGAAGTATCCCCGGCATAGCTACGCTTTTTGGAAAGGCAATACAGGAGGTTGAATCCGGCAGATCTCTGGACCAGGTGGGCGATGCCGGGGTTTCTATACAGGTAAAGAATCCATTGAGGCCCTTGCTGAACCAGGATAATATGGAGGGCCAGATAATCTTTATTGATAATTTTGAAAACGTTGTGGTGAACATTACACGGGAAGAGTTTGAAGAACAGCGAAGGGGTCGTAATTTTAAGATCGTTTTCAGGAGGGATGAAGTGATTGACCGGATCAGTGAAACCTATGCTGATGTTCCGCAGGGAGAAAAACTAGCCCTTTTTAATTCATCAGGATACCTGGAGATCGCGATCAATAAAGGAAATGCAGCAGGGCTGCTGGGTTTACAGGGATTTTCAGATAACCAGCAAGTGCTGAACAACAGGCTTTTTTATCAAATGGTGAAAATATTTTTCGAATAATAAATCAAACAATTATGAAAGCTTTTTATTTATCAGCATTCCTGCTTGCTTCAGTTTCCTTCAGCGAAGCCCAGGTAAAAATGCCCGCTCCTTCACCGACACAATCGCTTAAACAGGATTTCTCTTTAAGCAGTGTAGAAGTATCATATTCACGGCCTGCTGCCAAAGACCGTAAGATATTCGGTGATCTTGTACCTTACGGGAAGTTATGGCGTACCGGGGCGAATGCAGCTACCACCATCAGGTTCAACGAGCCTGTAGCAGTTTCCGGAAAGCGCGTTGATACAGGTACTTACGCACTTTACACTATCCCGGGCGAAGATAACTGGGAAGTGATCCTAAATAAAGGAACCGGGAACTGGGGTGTTGACGGATATAAAGAAGCTGATGATGTGGTTCGTGTAAAAGTTCCGGCCTACAAGCTTAAAAACGAAGCAGAGAATTTCACCATGCAATTCGACAATATTAAACCAGAAAGCATGGAATTGCATATTATGTGGGACAAGACCGGCGTAGCATTGCCTATTACCGTTAGCATAAAGGATAAGCTTCGCACAAATATCGAAAGCGCACTCCAGAGCGATAAAAAGCCCTACTGGCAAGCTGCCCAGTTTTACAACGAGTGGGATAAGAACCACGCAAAAGCACTCGAAAATATCAGTAAAGCCATTGATGGTAATCCCAAAGCATTCTGGATGCACCTTTACAAAGCCAGGATCCAAAAAGACATGGGCGACAAGGCAGGAGCACTCGCAAGTTCACAAAAAAGTCTTGAACTAGCCAGGGAAGCGAAGAATGATGATTATGTGAAACTGAACCAGGATTTCCAGAAAGAATTGAAATAGAAATTTTAAAGACCATTTAATATAGGGATTGATTCTTCAATCCCTTTTTAATTATTTAGCCTTTTTCTTACCGGCGATATCAAATAGGGGCTGTAACAATAATCCAATACCAATAACCAGCAATGCTCCGATCACGTTAAGCCACAAAAAGCTAATGATGTCCATTTTATATATCAGGATAATAAGCGCTTCAGAAATTAAGGCAGAAAGAAACACGGCATGACCTGATATATACCGGATCCAGAAAGCGACCAGGAAAATTCCAAGTATCACTCCATAAAAGAGCGATCCGAGAATATTAACCGCTTCAATGAGGCTGTTGCCGATCGAATTTGCAAACATGGCAACTATTATGCAGAATATGCCCCAGCCCAGCGTGTACCATTGAGAGGCGTGGTATTCATTTACCGGCCGGTCTTTCCTTACAAAGAACTTTTTATGAAAATCAACCATCGTGCATGCTGCAAGTGAATTAAGTGCAGCCGCTATAGATCCCCATGCCGCAAGAAAGATCACCGCAAATAATAGCCCTATCAGCCCCACGGGTAAATGATCCTTTACAAAATGGAGAAAGACATAATTATTATCATTCACTTCCTGCCCGGGCAAAGCTTTGGATAGCGCAGCTTTATATTCATTGCGTACCTGCTGCACTGCCTGGGCATCCCCTAATGAAAAGACGCTGTCGTATCTTGCTTCGATCGAAAGCAACTCGTCGCGGTGTTCGGTTTTCAGTGCTATCTCACGTTTATGATCATCAAAATATACAGGAGCCTTATGGAAAAGATAAAAAGTAAAGACAAGTATCCCGATCAGGAGGATAAAAAACTGCATCGGTACCTTTACAAGACCGTTCATTAATAACCCTTTCCGGCTTTCAGCATTGTTTCTTGCAGTAAGATACCTGCCCACCTGGCTATGGTCGGTTCCGAAATAACTCAGGGCAAGAAAAAATCCTCCTATTAATCCGCTCCAGATATTATACTTATCCTTCCAGTCAAAATTTCCGTTGCTGTCAACCCCGGTAGTGATAACATTCATTTTGCCAAGTTTCCGGGCTTCATCAACAGCACCTGAAAAGCCTACATTTTCCGGCAACAGGTCTACGGCAATAAAACCGACAAGAAACAATGAAACAAAAACTATTATCATCTGCAACACCTGGGTGTATGCTACAGCCCTGGCTCCGCCCGACATGGTATAAATAATTAGTACCCCACCCATTACAATATTGGTGTAATACAGGTTCCATCCCATTATTGAACTAAGAATCAGGGATGGGGCATAAATACTTACGCCAGTGCTAAGACCGCGGGACAACAGGAACAAAAATGATGTGAAAGTCCTGGTCTTTACATCAAACCTGTGTTCAAGAAATTCATAGGCTGTATAGATCTTTAATCGATTATATACCGGCACGAAAAAGATGCTTATAACGATCATTGCCAGTGGCAATCCGAAATAGTATTGAACAAAGCGCATCCCGTCGCTGTATGATTGACCGGGACCGGTAAGGAAGGTGACTGCACTTGCCTGCGTACCCATTATACTCATAAGTACCAGGAACCAGGGCAGGCTGCGATTGCTAAGAAAATATCCTTCAAGGTTTTTGGTGGTGCGGCTTTTATAAACTCCATAAATTATTATGGAGATCAACACGCCAATCAATACTATCCAGTCGATTAAACTCACCTTTTGCTGATTATATTTGCAAACAGTCGGTATGCACCGGTTACCCCGGCCGGTAGCTGCCGGAAGAATGATATCCCGGTATAAACTATTCTTCCTCTTCCATGATCGGCAACGATGAGTGCACCTTTCTCGCCAGGCTCACCCGGATCATTCATTATAAGAGGAAACCCGAAAGGTTCTGCTGCTTCGGCATGGTAGATACTTCTTTCCTGCACCCAGCCTTCAAAATCCTTTTCTGTGATCCTGTTTGGATGATCCAGCACACGGCTTCCATTCCTTGCAAGCGTTACCGGCGAATTTTCATTTGTTATCCGTTTCCGGGTGATATTGAAATTATAGGGGAAGATCCGTGATCGTACAGGCCCAATAGAATTGTTGGTATTATATTGAACAACCAATGTTCCGCCATTGTTCACAAATTCCATCAGCAGCGGAAACGCATTGCTTAACCAGGTATGAATATTATATGCTCTGATTCCAGTTACAACAACATCAAGCTCGCTTAATTTTTTTGCAGTCAGATCCTTTTTCTCCAAAACACTAACCTCGTATCCCAGTTGCTCCAATGCTTCCCTAACCCTGTCTCCTGCACCCTCAATATACCCCGCTCGCCTGCCTGCTGTTTTAATATCCGCATTGATCACACGCAGTTGGTTCAAATATGTATAGCTAATATCAGGGATATGCTCATACCGGATCTGCTTAAGGGTGTGATCGTATGATTCAGAATTAAACAACGCCTCCCCGCGGACAAGAAGCGTCTCGCTTCCATTGATTAATTTCTTAGAAAGGGCTACAGGAATCGTAAGTTCAGATCCCTTTTCCATCGCAACAACTGAATCCAGAACTTTCGTGGAACTGCCATTGAACCTGGTGAAGAATTGCAATCTGCCGGATATCTCTTTCATTGCACGGAGGGTATAATTCACCGTTTTTGGTTCATTGTCTCGAATTACAAGTACCTCGCGGTCGTTCGAAACGGTAATTGCGGGAACGATATGAACAGGCTGGTACAATTCTCCTCTTACGGGGTCGGTGTAACGATATACTATATTTCTTGTAGCCTTATGCTCAACTCCATTGAGATTAAACACTATTGTCACAGGAAGATCTGAATTCCAGGGATCTCCAGTCATGGTGCGGGAATATGATCTTTCCAGCCAGTAAGGCTCTGTCGAATATTCCTTTTTTACCGGGAAGGTTTTCGTGAATGTAGCGCTCGTATTTGCCGGGATATTATTCAGAATTGTATCGAATTGCAAAAAGCTGATCCTGGATGAATTCATTTGCACTGACCTGCTGTTCAAAAGAAAACTAACTCTTACGCTGTCCCCTTTCGTTAGCAACTGGGTATTGGTAGTAGCTTCTGCGTATATGCCTGCCGCAGCTAGTATTATCTCATCCAGTTTTTCATCGGAAAGTTGTGCAGGCCGGGTTTTCATTCCTGAAGCAGTTTTCTTTAGTTGTTGCAATGAAGCGATACTCTTTGCAGGATTATTCGGATCAAAATCACTTGAGATCTTCCTGGCCATTTCAACAGCAGGATCCGTGGACTGGTTCTCAACCAGATCTTTCCGTGGTGCATCTCCTTTAATGGTTTCAAAGAATTCAAACTGCTGACCGCGTTGGGCAGGTACGCCAAAACCCTGGCTCCGGTGCTGACTACGGCTTTCGGCAGCGATCTCCCCATATCCTCTTCCCAAAACAGGATTAAAAAGTCCTACGTCGATCTTGAATTGAGATTCCTTCTGGGTATTGTTATTCCCGAAATTGAATGTATTCCAAAGTAATCTTGAAGGTTTCCACGGACCTACCCCCAGATTGAAATGTTCTGGAAACCGGAGCGGATCACCCGCAGCATCAAATGCTTCACCGGCAAGGATCGCCGAAGCTGTATGATGTCCATGCCCACCCTCTCCCGTTGTGGGAAAGCGGGTAATTATAACATCCGGTCGAAACTTCCTGATCACGTATACAACATCCGAAAGCACTTCATTATGCCCCCAGATCCTTAACGCTTCGTCAGGACTCTTGCTATATCCAAAATCTGCGGCACGGGTAAAGAACTGTTCTGCTCCATCAATATTTCGGGCGGCCATAAGTTCTCTTGTGCGGATCATCCCGAGTTCTGCACCCTGTTCACCCCCGATAAGATTCTGACCCCCATCTCCCCTGGTAATACTCAGGTAACCGGTACGATAAAGTTTTTCACTGGAGAGATAGGAAAGCAGGCGCGTATTTTCATCATCAGGATGGGCTGCTATGTATAAAACACTCCCTCTTCCCTGCAATTTATTTATTCGCTGAAGGATGTCTGAAGAGGATAAGGATTGATTGCTTTGGGAATTTGCATGCAATGAAAAAATTGCCGCAAAAAGCAACAAGGTCAATGGTTTTATCATACCACGAAATTAAATGAATATACTCCCTGCCAAAGCCGTTCATCAATTACCGGCCGGCAAGAAACACTGCATTCACAAAAAGAAGCTTACCATTTTCCCAAAAGCTCCGGAACAAAGGATTATCTGCGAGGTAAACGATATTTCCACTGCCATAGGATTGAACACCAAAGATCAACCCGTCTTTAATCTTTTCCCTCAATGAACTGCCAACAAATCCTGCAACCTCTTTATCATTCTTTATAACTCCTACATTCCAACCATTCTGGAGAAATTCCGGGAGGTTACCGTCTAGCTTTAATGTATAATAATGATCAGGATAACCGAATGCAAGTGGATGACTGTTATCAAGCTGAACCCGGTATATCGCGCCCGGGATGTAGCCGCTGATGCCATCCCTTTCACGATTCTCATATCTCCTGAGGTCATCATAAGAAGGTTCGTCCTTGTCATCATTCTTCTCCTTCTTCATTTTCACGCCCCACTCCCCTGCAGCAAGCTGTCCAACTGTTCCTTCCATGGCGATCAGTTTACCACCCTGGCGCAACCACGATTTTAATTCGGAAGCGCCATCTTTTGCGCTTAAGGAAGGATAAGAGCCTTCAGGGAGTATCAAAACATCAATATCCTTTAATTTCAAATTTGAAAGGTTCTTTGCCTGGAAAACAGAGACCGGATAATTCAACTCCTGCTCAAACATATGCCAGATCTCACCCATCGATGATGAATTAACACCATCTCCCGCGAGCAGCCCAACCCTCACCTTTGGTATTGACATAATCTTATCCGAACCAAAATCGGATCCGCCTTCCATAAAACCTGAAGAAACTGAAACCGGCTGTACGCCGTGTTTTTGAGCGATACCCGCAAGTTTACCGTAATGCGCATCGTTTCCACTTCGCAGAATAACAATCGTTCCTTTGCTAAACTGTTTGCCGGCATACCTAAAATCCCGCTCTGCCATCCTGACCCTGAATCCTTCCTTCAATAATTCGGCGAGAAATTTACCATCGCGGTAAGAGCTATAAGTAAAAAGGGAGCCATACCCCCGAGGATCAAAAGCAGTAGAATTGTCTTTCTGATAGTTTCCCGCAACGGGCATGATCCTTTCAGTGGTTGCCCATGCAGGAATGCCATAAACATATGGTAAGGCCCATGCAGTGATATCGTAAGTCGCTGAATCGCTCAGGCGCGAACGTGGTTCGAACAATACTCTTACCAGGGATGCCTTTGGCTGGTGAGTACTTATTATGAGGTCGTAGGTAGAAATATTTGCAGACTCTTCCTTTCCTGAGAAGAAACCAAATGCCTTTAGTTTCATATCCTTTCCTGCATATCCATACCGGATATTATTACGGTTCAGCAATTCTTTGAGCGATCTTAATTTGCCCTGGTCGGCACTGCTTATAATATAAGTTTTGTACAGGCCGCTGCCTCTGTTTACGCCATCTTCAAAATATTTCTTCAGCTCGCTGTTGAGCCTGGATGCATTCTGGGATGCTGTTTCCAGCGTACTGAGGGTTGTTGTAAAGTGATGCGCGATCCTGTCTGTTAACCGGAGTGTATCGCCATTAACCGCAATAGCGAGTCCAGCCATTCCGTGCCCAGCCTGCTCATACGTCATGCCGATCGCACCATTGTAGATCGGGTAGGTATCGCCGTAAGCAGGGTAAAAAAGATCAAAATATTCCTTCGTGAAGTAAAGCCATCCTTCCGCGTCAAAGTAGCGGGCGTGGTTTTTCCCGATCACATGTTGAAAATCACGCTGGAAAGGTGTGATCACTTCATGCAGGGGTTCTGCAGCAGGTGCAAAATAATATGGTGAACCCGGGTATTGTTCATGGAAATCCACGTGAATAGCAGGCATCCATTCATTATAAACCTTAACGCGTTCACGTGTTTCTACCTGTGTTTGCCAGGCCCAGTCACGGTTAAGATCAAAATAATAATGGTTTGGCCTTCCGCCGGGCCATGGCTCCTGGTGCTCTCTTGTACCCTGGGTTGGATCAGGCGAAAGATTAGCAACCTGGTTATACCAGTTCACATAACGGTCACGCCCATCGGGGTTAAGGCAAGGATCAATGATAACAACTGTATTCTCCAGGTATTTGCCTGAATTTGATCTGCCGGAAAGTAATTCATATAAAGCCTTCATTGAAACCTCTGTGGAACTTGCCTCATTGCCATGAACATTATAACTAAGCCACACCACCACAGGCTCGTTCACATTTGCATTTGAAGCTGCACCTGCCAGGGCAAGATTATTCTGCCTGATCGACTCCAGCCTGTTCATGTTTGATGACGAACTCACCACTGCGTATATCAATGGTCTACCTTCGTATGTTCTGCCATAATCGTTCAGCTTCATCATTCCAGGCGCAGCCTGGGCCGCATGCCGGAAATAATCCACCACCCTGTGATGTGGTGTGAACCTGCTTCCTAACTCGTATCCAAGGAAGGCTGACGGACTTTGAAGATTTTGAGCTGAGGCTAAAGTGCAGGTGAATACTGCTACAAAGGATAGAATGGTTCTGATCACGAAAAATTATTTGAATGTAAATTATGAAAAGAGACGGAAACAGGTACACCCGTCTTGAATTGCGGCATCTTCTTAACTGCCTGTGAATTAAATAAATAATATGATAAATTTAATGACTGTCGCTTCCTGTTCTTACCTATTGGCTATTTTTACGCATATTTCTTTACCCTGGCAAGATTTCTCAAAATACTGAAACGGGTTCTACTCGCATTGCTTCTCCTCATCCTGGTGTTATGGGGCCTTTTGCAGTTTTCCGCTGTTCAGACCTGGGTAGTGAACAGGATCGCTGCAAGCTTCTCCAAAAAACTGAATACAAAAGTTTCCATCCGGAAGGTGGACATTTCATTCTTCAATAAACTAAAGTTGCACGACCTGGTAGTGGAAGATAAAAGTCACGACACACTTCTTTATGCTGGCACAGCACGACTGAATATTACTGATTGGTTCTTTCTAAAAGATAAAGCAGAACTTAAATATATCGGGCTTGAGGATGCAGTAGTTAATATGAAACGCACTGATTCAGTTTGGAATTACAGGTTCATCATCGACTATTTTGATTCACCCCGAAAAAATCCGCAGGGAAAGAAACTGGAATTTGATCTCAGGGAACTTCATCTTTCCAATGTGATCTTTAATAAAGAAGATTTGTGGATAGGGCAGAATATGGTGGCATCAGTAAAGGAACTGGATCTGAAAATGCGCCATGTTAATTATGAACGAAAAGAAGCAGCAATCAGCAGTTTAAAGATTAGTTCACCCTATTTCCTTCAGTCAAATTATAAAGGAAACCGCCCGCCACGTGCCGACCTGACAGGGATTTTGGAAAAACTCCCTGTTGTTTCTGCATTCAAATGGAATAATTCAGGGTGGAAGATCAGTCTCGACCTCCTGGAGATATCCGGCGGGTCCTTCCAGAATGAAAAGCTTACCGTGAGGGAACCGTATAAGGATCGCTTTGATGGACAGCACATTCTTTTCACGGAGATCAATGGCACGTTCAGGAATGTTCGAGTGATCAATGATACGCTTAGCGGGAAAATTGACCTGTCTGCTAAAGAAAAAAGCGGCTTTACTGTTTCGAAGCTTTCATCGAATATGCGTTTCACGCCAGAGATAATGGAATTCCGGGATCTTGACCTGGTGACTCCTAACAGCCACCTCAGGGATTACTATTCGATGTCGTATAAGGATGGGTTCAACAAAAATATGAGCAACTTCATTAATGATGTTACTCTTGAAATGAATTTCAGGGAAAGCTCTCTTCACAGCAACGACCTGGCTTATTTTGCTCCTGACCTTTCAGACTGGAACAGGCTTTTTTATTTACAGGGGTCTGCCCGGGGCTCTGTGAACAATTTCATGGCCCGGGATCTTGATATCAGCAGCGGCCCAACAAGGTTAAAAGGAAACCTTTCAATGAGCGGACTGCCAGACATTAATACAACCTTTATTGACCTGGATGCCGATGAACTCAGAACTACCTATACCGATTTTCTTAATATCGCTCCAGGTCTGCGAAAAGTAAAATACCCAAGGCTTGATAAACTAGGGAATATCAGGTATGCCGGAACCTTCACTGGCCTCGTAAATGACTTTGTGGCTTTCGGAACGCTGCAGACCTCACTGGGCACCATAAACGCAGACCTGAATATGAAGTTGCCGCAGCGCGGTGATCCGGCATATTCAGGACATCTTTCCACAAATGGTTTCAACATAGGTGGATTTTTGGACAACTATGATCTAGGGAATATTGCATTGAACGGAAGGATCCAGGGGAATTCTTTTTCGATAGACAGGCTAACGGCAAATTTTGACGGAAAGGTTAGCAAATTCACCTACGGAGATTATACCTACAGGAACATTATTATTTCAGGCGACTTTAAAAAGAAATTTTTCAGGGGATCAATGCAGGTAGATGACCCCAACCTGAAACTCAGGGAAATGAATGGAACCCTGAGCCTGAGTGGCAGCCAGATAAGTTTCAATGTTGATGGCAACATGGAACACGTAAACCTGGGCGCTCTTGGTTTAGCGAAGAATGATCTAAGATTATCGGGTTTGTTCAACCTGAATTTCACCGGGAATAATATTGACAACTTTCTCGGCGATGCCAGGATATATAATGCAACATTGCTGAGCGATGACAAAAAACTGGATTTCGATTCCCTCAGGCTAAGTTCTCATATTGTGAACGAAAGGAAATACCTGACGTTGAACTCTAATGAATTTGATGCCGAGGTGAGCGGCATTTTCCAGATAATGGAACTGCCTGATGCATTCCGGTTCCTCCTGACAAGATATTACCCTTCATATGTGAAAAGGCCTTCAGGACCGCTATTGAACCAGGATTTCAGTTTCAACATACAGACACGGAATATTGAAGAATATCTTGGCCTGGTTAGTCCAAGGTTAAGTGGTTTCAATAATTCCTCAGTCAGCGGAAACCTGGATCTTTCCCAGGCAGTACTGAATGTTTCTGCTGATGTTCCGTATTTTGAATTTGACCGCAGGAAGTTCACCGGGGTAAAATTACAAAGTGCGGGAACCGGAGATACACTAACCACTTCCATTGATGTAGATGATATTGCATTATCCGACAGTCTTAACTTTCCCTCCACCCATCTTAGCGTTATAACCAAGAGTGACGTATCGGAAGTAAGCCTGCAAACAAGCGCTTCAAAAACGCTTAACAGTGCGGAATTACATGCAAGCATAGAAACACTTGCAGATGGAGTGAACATACAATTCTATCCTTCTTCATTTATCATTAATGAAAAAAAATGGGAACTGGTAAAGGATGGTCAACTCACCATCCGGAAGAATTACCTTGATGCCAATGAAGTACGGTTCCGGCAGGGCGACCAGGAGATCGTACTTTCAACAGAACTGTCAGATGAAACAGACCAGACAAATATCGTTGCAGAACTGGTGAAGGTTAACATCGGTGATTTTGCTCCGCTCATAATTACGCGACCGGAATTGAAGGGACTGCTCACCGGTACGGCCATCATAAGAGATCCTTTCAAAAGACCCGCGCTTATCTTCCAGGGAACTGCCGATAGTTTCAGGTTCGACAACCAGTATATGGGAGCGGTAGAACTTGATGTAGACCTGAACAGCAATACAGGTCTTGTAAAATTCAATGCCGCTGCAAACGATACAGCATTCGCCTTTAATTTAAATGGAACCTACAACTTCCGGGATTCAACAGGAAACCTTCTTTCAGCAGATCTTGTATCAGACAGGGTAAACCTGTCCATCCTGGAACCTTACCTTAAAACAGTATTCAGCAAGCTGGAAGGAGTTGCGAGGACAAATTTGACCCTTTCCGGTAATGGAAAGGACACCTATCTCACAGGGGATGCCACCATTATAAACGGAGCTCTTACGGTTGCGTACACACAGTGCCGTTATTTCCTCGAAAATGAAAGCATTATTTTCAATAAGAATGAGATCGACCTGGGTACAATACAATTAAGGGATACATTGCTTAACACGGGTACGATCCGTGGAAAGATGCGTCATAATTTCTTCCAGCGGTTTTACTTCGACGATCTTTTGTTCAATACCAGCAGGATGTTGGTGCTGAACACGACCAAAAAAGATAATGAGGATTTCTACGGCAACGTGATAGGTCGTGCCGACATGTCGATCAACGGACCTGTCACTAACCTGCAAATGAATATCGAAGGAGAACCCAGCGCAACCGACAGCAGCCACATTTATCTTCCCACGGGCTCAAGTAAGGAAAGCAGCGCGATCGATTACATTGAATTCATCCAGTTCGGTTCCCTGATGGAAGAGAATATCCGTGCAAGTGAAGCAGCGAACATTACCGTGAACATGAACCTTACTGCAAACCCGGCCTGTAAAATCGATGTAATTCTTGATGAATCAAGCGGGGATATCATCACCGGCCAGGGAAATGGTTCAATACAGATCAGGGTTGGCACGCGTGAACCACTGAACATCCGCGGCCGCTATGATCTTACCCGTGGTGAGTACACTTTCAATTTCCAGACATTCTTCAAAAAGCCCTTCGTGCTTAACCAGGGCAGCATTACATGGACAGGAGATCCCTATCTCGCCACAATCGATATTGAAGCAGAATACACTGCACGAAATGTGGATGTCAGCGGGCTGAATTCAGCAGGTGGTTTCAATATTAAAGAAGACGTTACCATTATCTCTCATCTCACCGGTAACCTTCAAAAACCTGTAATCCGCTTCGAATTCCGTTTACCGGAAAGAAGCGAGATCAGGAGGGATTATATAACTGTAAAAAAATTAGCAGATTTTCAGAATGACGAGAACGAAATGAACAAGCAGGTAGCAAGCCTATTGCTGTTCAATTCTTTTGTGTTCAACGACCAGGACAGGCAGAGCGGAACGAACACACTTGCTATAGCAACAAATACCATTGGTGGCGTATTGAGCGGGTGGCTTACCAACCTCCTGAACAGGGAACTGGAGAGAGCTACAGATGGTATCATTTCCACCTACATAGACGTAGCACCTACAATTAATCTTGCAAATACTGCAAACCAGTTGCAGGCCAATGTCCGCGGAGGTTTAAGAGTTTTGCTTGGCAGCAGGTGGCGTCTCCTTCTAGGTGGTAATCTTGAATATAATAATCCTGCAGCAAGCCAGCTTTCCCGAAGAGGATTGCTAACGCCGGACATCACCATTGAATGGATGCTCAATAAGGATGGTTCTATACGTGTTGTTGGATTTAACCGTACCAGTGTGGATTATACGATCGGGCAGAGGAACAGGTCGGGTGTGCAATTATCCTACCGCAAGGACCTAGACCGGCTTTCAGATATTTTCAGAAGCAGGAAAAAAATAGAGCAAAAGGCAGCAGAAAGGCGCAGCCTGGAAATTCAACAATAATTGACCACCAGGATCCGGTTTACAGACCATTAAGGATCTCGTGCCCCAGCTTATCTCTTTTTGTGTAAAGATATTTTTCATTGTGCTGGTTCGGGCACATTTCAACGGGCACTGTTTCCGCAATTTCCAGTCCGTAACCAAGCAGGCCTGCGCGTTTCCGCGGATTGTTGGTGATCAGTTTCATTTTAGAAACACCAAGGTGCCGGAGGATCTGTGCACCCACACCATAATCTCTTTCATCCATGCCGAAACCAAGCTGCAGGTTCGCTTCAACAGTATCCATTCCTTCTTCCTGGAGCTTATAGGCCTTTAGTTTATTCAGCAAACCAATACCACGGCCTTCCTGGTTCATATAAAGCAGCAAACCTTTTCCTTCTCTTTCAATCATCTCCAGGGCATGGTGAAGTTGTTCACCACAATCACACCGCATCGAGCCAAGGATATCCCCGGTCATGCAGCTGCTGTGCACTCTCACTAACACCGGTTCATCCTTTTTCCATTCCCCCTTCTTTAATGCCATATGAACTTCGTTGGTGTTCACCTGGCGAAATGCAATAAGATCAAACGTTCCGTATTTGGTGGGCATGTTCACGCTTACCTCTTCTTCAATGAGCGTTTCCCTTTGAAGCCTGTATTCGATAAGGTCTTTGATCGAGATCATCCGCAGGTTGAACTTTTTTGCGATGATCTTTAATTCCGGCACCCTGGCCATTGAACCATCTTCATTCATGATCTCAACCAGCACACCGGCCGGCTCAAAACCTGCAAGCCTGGCCAGGTCAATGGTAGCTTCTGTATGGCCGGAACGGCGGAGAACACCTCCTTTCATTGCGCGCAATGGAAAAATATGTCCCGGCCTCCCGAAATCTTCTGGTCTTGAGTCAGGATTAACAAGTGCCTGTATGGTCTTTGCCCTGTCGTGCGCCGAAATTCCCGTGGTGCAACCATGGCCGAGCAGGTCGATACTAACGGTGAATGCGGTCTCGTGCAGGGAAGTATTGTCCACCACCATAGGCTGCAGCCGTAATTCGGCGCAGCGTTCTTCTGTAAGAGGGGCGCAAATCAGTCCGCGGCCATGCGTACTCATGAAATTTATCACTTCCGGGGTCACATTTCTTGCAGCCGTAATAAAATCGCCTTCATTCTCACGATCCTCATCATCCACCACGATAACCATCTTCCCGTTCCGGATATCTTCTATCGCATCTTCAATTCGGTCAAGCATAGGGTTTCATTTGGCCGCAAAGTTACTGCGGAATAAGGGTTGTAGAGCAATGTTTTTCTTTTCTCGAAAGCCGGGCAACATTGTTCAGGGCGTAACAATTTGTTAATAAAACGTGATTAAAAGAGCCGTTTTAATCTGTTTCTTTGCGGTGTAAAAACCCGTTTTATGCAACTTAAAAAGCTCCTCCCTGCCCTATTGGCCCTGATGTGTCTTGCTTTAAGCACACGCGCACAGGTTACAACCAGTAGTATGACAGGTATTGTTCTTTCAGAACAGAATCAACCTCTTGCAGGTGCCACAGTGGAAGCCGTACAGGTAAGTACAGGTACGCGTTATTCCACCGCAACACTTAGCAGCGGACGCTTCACTCTTCCTAACATTGCTCCGGGCGGGCCTTATACGCTCACCATCACTTATTCCGGGCTTTCACCCTATACCCGCACTGACATCATGGTTCCCCTGGGTGAAAAATTTGATATCAGCGTGAACATGGCCACAGAAGTGAAAGTGATAGAAGGTGTTGTTGTTGCAGGCAGGAGATCAGCCGTTCAGAAGACAGGCGCTTCTACCAGCGTTAGCAACCGCCAGATCGCAAATCTTCCTAATACGTCTCGCGCACTTACAGGAGTTACCAAACTTACTCCGCAAAGCAATGGGAACAGCTTCGCGGGTATGAACAGCAGGTATAATAATATCACTATCGATGGTTCCCTGTTCAATAATAACTTCGGGCGTTCAGGCGACGGGCTGGTTCCGGGTGGTTCCGCTTCTGCTATTTCTATTGATGCGATAGACCAGGTGCAGGTGAATATTGCTCCTTTCGATGTACGTCAGGCTGGCTTCGTTGGCGGTGGAATCAATGCAGTTTCACGTCGCGGTACAAATAATTTTTATGCAACCGTTTATGGATTTTTCAGAAACGAGAGCCTGAATGGAACCCGCGTTGGAGATGTTAAGATCGAAAATCCCAACCGCTCCAACAAGATCTATGGTGGAAGTATCGGCGGACCGATCATCAAGAACAAACTTTTCTTTTTCCTGAATGCAGAAAAAGAAATGAGCACCAGGCCAGGACAGATATGGCTGGCACGTACGGATGATAATGCTTCAAATCCATTGGTTACACCCGTATTACGTTCCGACCTAGAAACCCTTGCACAATTCCTGCGCTCGGAATATAATTATGATCCAGGAGCCTTTGAAGGATATGATTTCGGGGTTGATAACTTTAAACTTCTTGGGCGCCTCGATTGGAACATAACTGATAAACACCGCCTGAGCCTGCGGTATACCCAAAGCAGTACTGATGATGATGAGCAGGTGAATAACTCAAGCACCATTGGATCATCATTTGGAAATGGACGCCGTGCAGGACGTAATGGGGGTATGGCTTATGAGAATACAAACTTTATAAATAACACCGAGGTTAAATCAGGTGTGGTTGAGCTGAATTCAACTTTCACCAAAAGGATCTCTAACCAATTGATCGCATCATATACTGATAATAAACCAACCAGGATCCCTAACAGCGATGTTCCCTTTGTAGACATTATGCGTGATCCTAATAATGTTTATATCTCGTTCGGACGCGACCTGTTCTCCTACCAGAATTTCATTGTTGACAAGGCAACCAATGTCTCCAATAACGTTACCGTTAACCTGGGCAAACACAGTCTTACGGTTGGTGGAAGCTATGAACACATGGAATTCCAGAATTCATTTACCAGCGGTTCCGGTGGTGGTTATTACCGCTATGCTTCTTTAGAGGATTTCCTTGAGAAAAGAGCGCCCGTGGTTTTTGCCGTTTCCTACGACCCGAACAATCCCCTTGGCATAAAAGTTCCTTCAGCTAAATTCAACCAGCTAGGTCTTTATGCACAGGATATCTGGAGCCCCAATGCTAAGTTCCGCCTTACTTATGGCCTTCGCGTTGATAAGCCAAGCTATCCTTACACCCCAGACCGCAACCCTGCACTTGAAGAAGTTGTCTTCCGTGATGAGAACGGGAATGATGAATCATTTGATGTTAGCCAATTCCCTAAATCAAGGTGGCTCGTATCTCCCCGTGTTGGTTTCAACTATGATGTTGTTGGAGATAAATCAATCATCGTTCGCGGTGGTACAGGTATCTTCACCGGTCGTATCCCATTCATCTGGCTGGTTAACCAGGTTGGTGATAACGGTATAGTGCGTGCGCAATACCAGGCTTCCAATGCGGAACTTGCGGGCATCCGCTACAGCACCGACCGTACAACTTATATTCCTGCAGATCCTCCGCCAGTTGGAGAATCCATCCCTTCAGGGTCAAGCTACAGCGCAGCTGTGCGCGATTTCAAAATGCCACAGGTATGGCGTTCAAACATTGCTTTCGAAAAAAGAATTGCTCAAAACACTTTGGTGAGCCTTGAAGGTATCTTCACCAAAATGATCAATAACGTGTATTACAGGAATGCAAACCTTGGCGATCAAACCGGGGTTCTCGGTGGTGCTGACCCAAGGCCGGTATACAACCAGAGGTTGAATGCTAACATCTTCCGTATGTCTGTGCTTGATAACACAAGCAAAGGAATGAGTCTGTCTGTAACACCAATGATCCAGAAGAACTTCTCAAACAACTGGGAAGCTTCGATCGCTTATACCTACACTGCGGCATTTGATGTTGCAATAGGCTCAAGCGACCAGGCTGCATCAGGCTGGACAACAAACAGTATCGCAGGAAATCCAAACAGGCCGGAGCTTGGTTATTCTAACTTCTCTGTTCCGCACAGGGTGGTAGCTTTTGCCAGCAAACGTTTCTCTTATATGAGAGATAAACTGGGAACAACAGTTACTTTATTCTATGCAGGAGCAAGCCAGGACAGGTTCCATTATCGGTATGGAGGTGATGTGAACAATGATGGGGCTACCAACGATCTTATCTATATTCCTGCAAATCCTTCAGAGATCCAGTTCGTTGAAGGGTACAGGGTTGGAGGCGTAACCTATACTGCACAACAGCAAAGCGATGCATTCTTCGCCTACATTGAGAATGATCCATACCTGCGCAAATATAAAGGACAGGTAATGGACCGCTATGGAGCTGTTTTACCCTGGAACCATACAGTAGATCTAAGGATCCTGCAGGACTTCAGGCTTAAATTCGGTGAAACATCACACACCTTCCAGGTAAGTGCTGATATCACCAACCTGCTGAACCTGATCAACAAAGACTGGGGCTACCGTTACAGCTATAATTTCGGAAGCTTCCAGGACCAGGCATTACTTGGATTGCCAACTGCATCAAACAATACAGGTGCGGAGAACTTCAACCGGAACAATCCTAAGTATACCTTTAACCCTGACGGACCTTCAAGGGTTTACCAGCCGAATTATTCCACTGCAAGCACATGGGGCTTACAGCTCGGCGTAAGGTATATTTTTAACAGGTAAGAGAATTATTTAAAGCATATGGCCGCATCAGTGATGCGGCCTTTTTTATTTTCCGAACCCCCATTCCAGGAAGGCAGGCCATGCACGGGCCCATGTTGCTATATCATGCCTTCCATCCGGTAATTCGAGATAGAGAATGTCGGAAGACGAATATCCTTTAGCCAATAATTCATTTATAAGGGCTGAAGTATCATCAATGCTGTCGATGATCCCGTTATTATTCCGGTCGCTGGTTTCATCAAGTGTACCCACCTCGAAAAAGAATTTCATCCATGGATAATAACCGCCTTCCCGGATAAGGCGATGCATGATCCTGTCAGTATCTTCGTTAAAATCCTCTTCTTCGTGATCCTTGTCGCGCCACCAAAGCGAGCCGCTGAAAACGCCTACCTTGGTAAATTCGGAAGGATGTTCCCACGCGATATCCAGTGCACTTAATCCACCCAATGAAAAACCTGCAAAGGCCTTTTCCTTAAATCCTTCCGGAGAAAATTCCGACCTGATGAACGGGATCAACTCCGTGAGTACAAAAGTTGAATGCAAAGGTGCGCGAGCCCCCCTGCCCTTATAATCCATACTACGCGCCGTTCCGTATTCATTTTTCCTGTCGCGGCCACAATGAATTCCGACACATAACAGTGGAGTGATCCTATCCTGGTTGTACAATTCATCCAGGATACCTGCAAAATTCATGGTCAACAGGTCCTGGCCATCATTTACCAGCAGCAGGGAGGTTTCAGCGGAAACCCCTCCCGGGGGAAGGTAGCAGTCGATGATAACATCCCTTTCCAGCGGCAGGGAGGTAATAATATGTCGTACAGAGGTGATCTCAAATCCGGGAGTAGCCATTGGCCGGCAATTTAGGCAGCAAAAACATAATTTGTTTTACTGCACATGTAAAAATATATTTGAATACCTATCAGCCTATTCATAAATCAATTCGAAATGAAGAAAATCGGAGTTTTATTCGGAAAAGAACGCAGCTTCCCAAATGCACTTATAGAAAAGATAAACAGTATGAGCCCAAAAGGGGTCATTGCAGAGGCTGTCCGCATAGAGAAAGTTATGCAGGGGGAGCCTTCCGGCTATGCCGTTATCATCGACAGAATATCGCAGGATGTGCCCTTCTATCGTGCATTCCTTAAGAATGCGGCACTGTGCGGCACAGCGGTGATCAATAATCCTTTCTGGTGGAGCGCCGATGAAAAATTCTTCAACAATTGCCTGGCAACAAAAATAAATGTGCCTGTACCAAAAACGGTGCTTATTCCTTCGCGCGATCTTCCACCTGATACAAGTTCAGAATCCTTTTCTAACCTGGCTTACCCGCTCGACTGGAAAGCGATATTCGAATACGTAGGTTTTCCTGCCTATATGAAACCTTTTGCGGGAGGAGGATGGAAGAGCGTTTACCAATTGAACAGCCTGGAGGAATTCTTTGAAAAACATGCAGAGACCGAACAGCTTGTAATGATGCTGCAGGAAGAGATCAAATTCGAGGAATACTACCGCTGTTATTGTATAGGTGGCAAATATGTGCGCATTATGCCGTATGAACCGCGGAATCCGTTTCACCTTCGCTATGTTTCGGATTTTAAGCCCGATGAACAGCGTTATAAATTGATGGAAGATATTGTTCTTCGCATCTGCCGATACCTTGGCTACGACTTCAACACAGTAGAACTGGCGGTTCGTGATGGCATTCCTTATGCGATAGATTTCTGCAATCCTGCACCGGATGCGGATGTAAACAGTGTAGGCCAGGAAAATTTTGACTGGGTAGTGGAAATGGCCGCAACCTTTGCCATTGAAAAAGCAGAATCACATGTTAAGGATGCCGACAATCTTACCTGGGGTGAGTATCTTAAACGAACTGTAAATAAAAAAGAGCTTTATAAACCTTAATAAATCCCGTGGCAAATATTTCATACAAACATTTTACCGTAGGTGTTGAAGAAGAATATATGGTGATCGATCCCCTTACCCGGGAGCTGAAAAGCCATGAACAAAGAATTGTGCAGGAAGGTCAGAAAGTGATAAAAGATAAGGTGAAAGCCGAGATGCACCAGGCCGTTGTGGAAGTGGGAACAGACATATGCAATGATGTTGATGAAGCCTTCATGGATGTGGCGACCTTACGTAAAACGATCAGCGGCATTGCTGATGAACTGGGCCTTTGGGTTGGCGCAAGCGGCACCCATCCCTTCAGTCATTGGGAAAGCCAGCTTATCACAGATCATGCACGATACAGCGAGATCGTGAATGAATTGCAGGAGGCAGCCCGAAGCAATCTTATTTTCGGCCTCCATGTACACGTTGGTATGGAAACACGCGAGATGGCGATGCATATTGCAAACTCTGCCCGGTATTTCCTGCCGCATATTTTTGCCCTGAGTACCAATTCTCCTTTTTGGGAAGGCAGGCTCACAGGGTATAAATCCTTCCGCACAAAAGTGTTTGAGAAATTTCCGCGCACCGGTATCCCTGATTGTTATGACAGCATTGAAGATTATGACAATTATATAAAACTGCTGGTAAAAACTAATTGCATTGACAATGCTAAAAAGATCTGGTGGGATCTCAGGGTGCATCCATTCTTCAATACGGTTGAATTCCGGATTTGCGATATACCGATGACGGTTCATGAAACAGCAGCAATCGCTGCTCTCTTCCAGGCCATCTGCGCTAAAATATACAAGCTGCGCAGCCAGAACCTGAATTTCATAATGTACAACCGCGCCCTGCTGAATGAAAATAAATTCCGCGCCAGCCGATATGGCATTGAGGGAAGCATGATCGATTTCGGAAAGGAAATGGAGGTGAATACCCGGGTCCTTGTTTACGAACTTCTCGATTTTGTGGACGATGTAGTTCCCCACCTCGGCAGCCGCAACGCGATCTCCCACGTTCACCGCATCCTCGAAGAAGGTACGGGTGCAGACCGGCAGCTAAAAGTTTTTGAAGAAACCAGGAACCTCCAGGCTGTTACGGACTATATTCACACAAGTTTTTTACAAGGACTGTGAGGGTGGGAGGTTGGAGGTTGGAGGTTGGAGGTTGGAGGTTGGCTTAATGTTTATTGTTTAAGGTTTATTGTTTAAGGTTAGAGATGCAGGTATATCTTGGCTGGTCGGGGAACTTTTTTATGATGAATTGGGAAAATTGAAGAGACGGGAGTTTTGCAAATTGTACTGAACGAACCAGGAATTTTTGATTCTCAAACTGTATTTCCTTATCTTTGCCGTCCAAATTTTTGGCTGCGTAGCTCAACTGAATAGAGCATCTGACTACGGATCAGAAGGTTTCAGGTTTGAATCCTGACGCGGTCACAAGGCCTGGCAAGAATTGCCGGGCTTTTTTTATGCCGCTCGGTGAACAATTTTCAGCTCAATTAATAAAATTGTCCGCTCTCTCCCATCCTATTGATGAGCTTGTGGGCTGGTGAAGTATTATATATATATATGTGTGTGTACGTATAGATACCAAATTCGACTAACTCGGCGGTTGGTTCCGTAATTGCCTGAACTCATCAGTTAGGGAAATGAAAGCCATTTGTACATCCCTTTTTGGCGGACAATTTTTATAATTCACAAAAACTCTGTTCATGCGTGGCGGTTCGTGGCGGCAAATGGCGGGAGAATGACGGATTGACTTTCTTAAAAAGAAAAATTGTCCGGGTTCAACGCGATTGACAAAATCTTTGCTGAGTGCTTCAATTGTCAAACGCGATTGACAAAATCTTTGGTGAGTGCTTCAGTTGTCAAACGCGATTGACAAAATCTTTGGTGAGTTCGCGGATTGTCAATCTTTCTTGGACGCGAATTGGAATCTAAAATTTCCGCCATTTAAAGCATACCCCATATTCCCGGACCGGGGACCACCATCCTCCTCCCCGAGATCAAGTTCGGAAATAAATCAATACCAGGCAATTCCCCTGATTCGCCATTTTCGGGGTAGCTAATACCCCATTGTCAGCTCCTTACTTCCATCACAAATATTATTGCCCAGATCGTATGGCATAATTATAGACCTACCACTGCAAAAACATCATGGTAGTTCCATTCGTAGCTCTTATAGCCGTATTACTCATCGTTGCATTCTTCATTTTTTTCAATTCAAAAGAAAAAGACAAGGGCAACAGGCCAGGATAAATTCACCGGGGAAGAGGTCTACAATTTTAATTTGCCCCTGAAGCCGCGGGCAGCATAATAGGATTGCACGCCGTTATGATATATGAATACACGGTCATACCTGCGGTCGCCAAACACAGCCCCGCCAAGTTTACGAACAGCAGGTTCGGTCTTTAACCAGCTCGACGTCTTAAGATCAAACTTTCCGAGTTTCTGCAATTTGAAGTACTCTTCTTCAGTAAGTAATTCAATACCCATTTCTTCGGCGATCCCGGTTGCACTGCCTGCAGGCTTCGCTTCCTTGCGTGCTTCAAGGGCTTCATCATCATAACAAAGACTCCTGCGGCCTGCAGGACTTTCAGCAGAACAATCTACAAATGCGATCTCGCCTTTTGCAAAGCTTACCACGTCGGGCTCTCCCCCACTTTCTTCCATTTGCTGAAGGGTCCACAATTTTCCTGATTTGTCGAGTTTGGATTGTACTTCTTTCCATTCTATATTCTTATGGCGGGAAGCATTCTTTTCAAAACGCTTTTGAAGTGTTTCGATCAGGGTTTTCTTTGCAGATGCAGACAATTCCTTTTTTGCCATTTATTAAGATTTATTGTTTCTCAATTGATTGATCCTGTCCTGCTTTTGCCAGTTTGTTGATCAAAACCACCTGGCCCAGGTGATAATAACTATGCTCCAGCATCGCTTCAATGTTCCGTTCATAGCTTCCATACTCCTCCTTTACAAATTTCTTTTCCAGTTCTTCATCTTTCATCAGCCCAACAAATTCTGAAAATTCTTTTGCATTATTTAAAAATGCCTGCTTTAGGTCCTCCCACGATCCGGCGGAAGAAATTTGGCGATCCACTTCCCTTCCAGGAAGACTTCCCTAAGACGGTTGTACAACCGGTGTCCTCGCGACATATGTTCAATTTCCGTCTAAAATACATATATAGAGGAAGAAATGAAAAAGCCCCGCGGTGCGGGGCTGATAAGCATTAAGTTTGGTACTTTGAAATACGGTACATGCATTTGGGAGCAATCCCTTTGCGCACCGTAAAGATCTTTACAAACCCGCTTCAGCAGGAAGTTTTATGCTACGCAAGATAGATGGATTCATAATAATTTTCAAAAAAATCATGTGTTAAAAAAGTATTACTTCCCAAAGAACCGGAAAAGCTTCCTAAGCAGGGAGACCCGACCTATATAGGTAAAAGGATCCATTACTTTATCCCTGAGGTCCTTTTCCCTCTGTCCAACACCTGTTTTCAATGCATTTATTTCTTCTTCAAGTTGTTGCCTGTTCCTTATCATTTTGCGGGAACCCCTGATGATAATATTCTCGAAAGTACCTTTCCTGATACAGACAATCACGACCAGGATCGCAAAAAGGAATATTCCGCCGGTAATTAGAAACCCTCCCCATAAACTTCCCAGGACCTCGCCTATGAGAATGGATGCTCCTATGCCGCAAAAAATGAGAAAGAATACTGAAAAAATCAGCAAAAGAATGAATCCCACGGTTACCGCACCAATTTCAGCGCCTTTCTGTAGTGCCTGGAGTTTTATTAGTTCTTTCCTTGCCTGGAGATAATCAGAACCTTCCTGTTTAAATTCATTGAATAGGCCTTTCATAAACAGTTATTTGAAAACCAATTTATGAAGTTCTTCAGGCTGGTCCAATGACAGTGGATAGGTAAATGTAGAATTTTCGTCATCCGTTCTTTCGGAATGAAAGCAGGGGATATTTAAGTTCGTAGGCAAGCTTTTCCGTTTTGCTTTTACGGAATATCTTATCCCAAAAACTTCTTTCCTTGGTGAACATCACCACCCATCCGGGTTTTAATGTTGCTATTGCATCGGAAAGCTGGTTGAATAAGGGAACTTCTATGGTAGCAGGCTTCAAAATGATCTTTACATTTTCATAGCCTTTCCGGGAGGAGAATTTCATGGCGTTCACAAGTTTATCCCCTGTAATATGCGGACCGTAATCCATGTATAAAACATTTACCGCAGCTCCTGTTGCCTTGCTGAAAGGAATTACCTTCTTCAGTTCGTTGGGAAAATCTGCAAGGTCTGTTGCGAAGAGTATCTTCTTCACTTCTTTAAAACGATACTTTTCCGGGATGGCAAGGACAGGAATCTCCGACTTGCTGATCAATTCTGTAGTATTTGACCCGAACAATACTTTCTCCATTCCTGAGGCGCCATGAGTGCCCATTACAATAAGCGACACTTTGCTCCTTTGCGCTACTTCCAGGACGTTTTCCACCACGAAAGGATTTGACTCAACGATCAGTCGTGGCTGAATATCCGAAGCTGTCAGCTTCAACGCTTTTTCAACATGTTTGGAAAGCGCGATCTTTTTTGTCTTGATGTCATCCTTCACCATGAGTTCTCTCGCACTGGGAGTGGTGGCTTCCATCAAAATAGCAGGCGATTGGTTTGAACAGTGGAATACGATAAGCCTGCTGCTGCCGGCCTCCGCAAGTTTCAATGCATATTTCAATGCATTCAATGCATTATTGGAAAGGTCTGTCGGAACTAAGATTGTCTTCATCTCTAAAATTTTGTCATGCAGGCATCGCCAGCAATGGTATGTCGGTATGGTAACTGATCTTGCTGGTCATGCTCCTGCGGAATAACTTCTCAAGTAGGTTACGCTTATGTGTGACCATAGCAATAATATCTATGCCATTCTTTTCAATATGATCATCCAGTGCATCCTGGAATTTCGATCCATAAAGTCTTTCTGCTTTAATATCTTTTCCTGGGAAATGATCATTCAGTCTTCTTTCATATGCAGTGATCCCTTTCGCGTTCTCAATATAATCCGCAGCATCGGCAGTGTCCGTATCAGTAAATACGGCCAGGTCAATCTCTGCCCCAAGGGCATCTGCAATCTGTACCAGGATCTCAATGCCCGCAGGATCCTTGTCGAATTCATTGATTGCAAAAAGAATTTTCTTCGGATCGTTCCAGTCGGCCATCAAAGGAATTGCCAGTACAGGCACAGCGGACCTACCGATAACAGAAGCTGTTATGCTGCCGAATAATTTTTCGCGGATGCCGCTATCCCCCAGGGTTCCCATTACCACCAGGTCTGCACCAAGGTCGGTGGTGGCCTTTAATATGCTTTCCAGGACAAATCCTGCATAAACATGTGTATGGATTTTGTGGCCTGGAAAGTTTTCTGCGGCGGCAGCAAGTTTTTTCACAGCCTCCTCGTTGTTGCCTGCAAAGGCAGCATACTGCGGGTTAACAGGGAACGTAGCACTGGAATCCGTGACCTGTGCGGCATGCAAAAGATGAACTTCAGCATTCGTAAATCCTGCGAGTGACACTGCATAATTCAAAGCTTTATCTGCATTTGCTGAAAAATCAGTGGGAACAAGGATCTTTTTCATGATACCATATTTATTCCGTTTAAAATTAAGCATTTATGTATTGCGCCGGTATGATTTGGATCGCTTTCTCCGCTTTAGGAATTTTTCAAATTCCACTGCATGAAAAACTATCGCAGACAGCAATATACAGATCCCCAATTCCTCCAATGAAAGTGGCTGGGTATGAAAAACAGTATTTAGAAATGGTACGTAGATGACTGCCAGTTGCAGCAGGAAGGTGAATAAAATCGCAACACTCAGCGGCAAATTAGATAACAATCCCTGTCGGTAAAGAGAATCATGTTCGCTCCTTATCGCTAACACATGCCCAAGCTGGCTTATGGAAAGCACTGCAAATACCATGGTTTGCCAGTGCGCATTCGCATCGCGCATTGCATACCATTGCGTAAAGAGCGTGATAACCGCCATCAGTATCCCCACCCATAGAATATGGAATCCAATTCCGCCTGCAAACAACCCTTCTTTCGGATCCCGTGGAGGCCGCTTCATTACATTTTTCTCGGCTTTTTCACCCGCGAGGGTCAGGCCAGGCAAACCATCCGTAACCAGGTTTATCCAGAGAATATGAATTGGCAGAAGCGGGATCGGCATCCCCAATATCGGGGCGATTGATATCGTCCATATCTCCGCCGAATTACAGGTCATGATATACTTCACGAATTTTCGGATATTATCGAATATCCTTCGGCCTTCACGAACTGCCTTCACTATCGTCGCAAAATTATCGTCAAGCAATATCATATGCGCCGACTGCTTGCTCACGTCTGTGCCGTTAATACCCATGGCCACGCCAATGTTCGAAGCCTTAAGCGAAGGAGCATCATTCACTCCATCCCCTGTCATCGCAACATAATGTCCCCTATCCTGGAGACTTTTCACTATTGAAAGTTTTTGCGCAGGCGAAACCCGTGCATACACTCTTATGCCTTCAACCTTTTCACTGAGTTCTTCATCGGTCATATTCTTCAGACCCGTTCCGTTAACCACAGCATGTTGCTTCTCGAGTATCCCGAGTTCTGTTGCGATGGCAGCAGCAGTTTCCTTATGATCACCAGTGATCATCACCACATTTATCCCGGCCTGCCTGCATTCCTTAACAGCCTGCCGGGCTTCTTCGCGCGGCGGATCGATCATGGTAGTTATCCCCGCGAATTGAAGTTCTGTTTCTACCAGTCCTGGATCTTCTGATTCGGGAAGATTATCCATGAACCGGTATCCGAATGCCAGCACTCTTAAACCTTCAGAGGCATGACGGATTATATCCTGCTTGAGATTCCCAGGCTGCTCAACCAGTAACGGGGCAATCGCTTCCGCTGCACCCTTGGTTATTACAAGAAAGCGATTATTGTAATTATGAACCGTTGTCATACATTTCCGGTCTGAATCGAAAGGTATTTCCATCCTCCTTTTGGCTTCGTTACGGATGTTGCGGTATGCCTCATCTCCATGCTGTTCTATAAAATAATTCACCAACGCTACCTCGGTGGCATCTCCAATTAATTTTCCTTCGTCATTTCGTTTTACATCATGATTCAGCGCCATGGAAGCTTCCAGGATATTGAAGCCATAGGCTTCTTCATCCGTAGCAGGGTATGTACCGGTCACCGTCATCTTGTTCATGGTGAGCGTCCCTGTTTTATCGGTGCATATATAGGTAACCGATCCGAGCGTTTCAACTGCGGGAAGTTTTCTTATCAGCGCTTTCTTCTTTACAAGACGGGAAGCTCCACGTGCAAGGCAGATCGTTATCAATGCGGGAAGGGCTTCAGGAATGGCAGCAACTGCAAGGGAGATGGATATCATGAGCATGCTGACCGGGGATTCACCGCGCAAAATTCCCGTAACGAAAAGCAGAACGCAGATCCCCAGGATGATCCAGGAAATTTTTTTTCCAAAATCCTCCATTCTCTTTTGCAGCGGGGTGGATGATTCATTTTCCTGGAGCATCCGGGCAATGCTTCCGATCTCTGTATTCATACCGGTGGCAGTCACCACTCCGAGCCCACGCCCGTTGGTGATAAGGGTTCCTTTGAAGGCCATATTCACCTGGTCGCCAGGAGAAATATCTTCTCCCTCCACCGGGTCAACATTTTTGTCAACAGACACCGATTCGCCCGTTAAGGCAGATTCATCCACTTTCAGGGCGTGCGTTTCTATGAGCCTCACGTCTGCAGGAACCGAATTTCCTGCTTCAAGAACAACTACATCACCCTTAACGATGTTCGCGGCTGGCAATGTTTGGGTCTTTCCATTCCGTATTACCCGCGATTCAGGCGCAGCCATTTTTTTAAGTGCATTCATGGCCTTATCCGCCCTGTATTCCTGCACAAAACCGAGAATTGCATTCAGGATCACGATCACAAGGATTATCACCATATCCGTGGTATCACCGGTAATACCGGATACAATAGCGGCAGCTATCAATACAAGGATCATGAAATTCCGGAACTGGTTCAGGAAAAGTCGCCACGCCGGCCTTTGGTTCATCTCCCTCAGCTCATTTGCGCCATCCCGCGCCAGCCGTTCTTCCGCTTCCCTGGCGGGAATTCCCTGTCGGGAAGTGCCCAGCTCTTTCAGAATATCATCTATAGTCCGGTTGTAATAGTTCATTTTGGGATACTTATCTATTTTTACGCCTCAAACCCTGCTTAAAAGATAAAAATCATTCCGGCACCGTGGAAATTTTTCGGAATCTGGAATTGATGAGCAAAAATCCATTCAAAATCTTGCATTTACGCCCGCGTAATACTAAATTTAGAGTATGGTTCTTGCCTCCACTGCAAACAAAGCCGTGAAAGATTTCATGGAAGACTTTTACCTGGGGTATAAGGATGGGAAATTTCTTGCAGACATCGATTTTTCGTTTAATGCCCACCGAAAGTTATCAGAAGGATGGGTAACGATTGTTGAAAATGTCCCGGCCCATATTGTGCTCAGCCTCGACTGTATCCATTGCGACAATGACCACTACCCTTTGTATTTTGATGGATCACAACATGAGGATTTTCGTTATGAAAAGGATGGGTACCTGGAGATAACGGGAGATCATAAGAATAAGCAGATCGGGAAATTCAGGGTCTGCATCAAGCCGCGCGAAACTACCTGGTAACTTTGCGGTTTTTTGATTAATATAGCTGCATGCGCTCCACCTTCTTTATCTTCCTCGCGTTCCTTATTTTTTCTACAGGCTGCCGGTCCAATTCTTCGAAGGCTCGCGAAGTAACCAAAGACACTGCCATCACTCCTGTTACTGCAATTACCCGGCTTGTTCTGGACAGTAATGCCGTCGAGGAATTTATCTCAAAAACAAATCTCGACCAGGACCAGGCGGGTTATTTCAGGAATTTCTATATCAGCCGTAATTATCAATACGCATGGTTCACGGAAGATGGCCTGGCAGAGCAGGCAAAGGCTTTCTGGAACCTTCGGAATCATTATGTAGAACAGAACCGCGATACAACATTGTTCGACCGGCCCCTGCAAAACAGGATGGATACATTAATGGCGGGTGATACTTCCTTCAACCTGTATACTGCGGCTACCCGAAACATAGAACTTAAACTCACGCACCAGTTCTTCACCTATGCGCAAAATGCCTATGCAGGAAAACTGGATCCGGGAGAACTTCAATGGCATATTCCACGAAAAAAGATAGACCCTGTAGCCTTGCTCGATTCGCTGGTTCAGACAAGGGGACAGGATCATAACTGGGAGCCGGTGAACAACCTGTATTTGAGGATGCGCAATGAACTTGAAAAATACAATGCGCTGGTAAAATCAGGAGGCTGGGCCAAAGTTTCAATTGCTTCCGGTAAGAAAATAAAACCCGGGGCAACAGATTCGATCATTCCCTGGTTAAAGCAACGCCTGTCGGTTTATGGTTACATACAGTCGGATTCATCAAAACTTTATGACGATTCTCTCGCAATATATGTTGGCCTTGCCCAGAAGTCGTTTGGGTTCTCTGCAAACAAGATCATAAACGCCGAACTGGTCAATGAACTTTCAGTTCCGATAGAACGCCGGGTGGAGCAGTTGCTGATCAATATGGAAAGAATGCGATGGCTGCCGTCACAGGCGGCAAGCGAATTCATCGTGGTGAATATCCCTGAATTCCGCGCACATATTTTCGAGGAAGGCAAAGAAGCGCTTGCAATGGATATCGTTGTCGGGAAGGCTGTTCACCAGACTGTGATCTTTACCGGCGATCTGAAATATGTTGTATTCAGCCCTTACTGGAATGTTCCGTCCTCCATTACCAGGAATGAGATCATGCCTGCGATGAAGAAGAATTCAAATTACCTGGCAAGAAATAATATGGAGATCACCGGTTACAACGGCAGCATTCCTGTTATCCGGCAGAGACCCGGGGGTTCAAATTCGCTCGGCCTGGTCAAATTCCTGTTTCCCAACAGTTATAATATCTACCTTCACGACACTCCTGCAAAAAGCCTGTTCGGAAGAGACCGCCGCGATTTCAGTCATGGCTGCATCAGGCTTAGCAAGCCGTTCGACCTGGCAAAACATTTATTGCGGAAAGACACTTCATGGACCGATGAAAAGATAAAAGCAGCCATGAACAAAGGTGAAGAGAAATGGGTAACGCTTTCAGGTCCTGTCCCGGTATTCATAACCTATTTTACCTCATGGGTGAGTAATGATGGCATCCTCAATTTCCGTAAAGACATTTACGGGCATGATGAAAAACTGGTTGAAAGGATGTTCCCTTAATATGGTCCCTTGTTTGCAAGAGAAGATCAGGATCAATTTAAAAGTATGGCATTAATGGAAAAACACCTGGTAGTGAAGCGCTCTACTCTTCCAGGCTCTGGCAAAGGATTGTTTACAAAAGTCATGATCCCAAAGGGCACCCGGATCGTAGAGTATAAGGGAAAGGTGAGTTCGTGGAAGGAAGCAGACCATGCCGGTGGTAACAATGGCTATATATTCTATGTGAGCAGGAACCATGTTATTGATGCAATGAAATTTCCAAAAGCCCTGGCCCGGTATGCAAATGATGGAAGGGGATTGAGTAAGATAAAAGGTGTGAACAATAACAGCACCTATACCCACGAAGGAAAAAAGGTTTACATCGATGCTGTAAAAGATATTCCCGCAGGAAGCGAAATTCTTGTAAGCTATGGCAAGGAGTACTGGGATGTGATAAGGCATAACCGGAAACTGGAAGAGAAGGAAAAGAGCCGTAAAAAACAGAAATAGTTCATCATGGATAATTCAACTCAATATCGTCGCAACGCCGACCTGGCAGGCCTGGCCGGGATCCTGGCAATTATAAGCATGGCGGCACTGGCCCTGGCTTTCCGCGGTAAAAAGAAAGGAAAAAGAAAGATGAATAACAGTTTCAACGGGAATCACAGGCTCGTTGCTCAGGAGGGTTCGGTAAAAAACAGCTATTGATATTCCAAATTTCCCTGATATTGCAGCCTGATTTTTTTTACCAGGATGGCTGCACCCCCCAAAATTTCCGGATCATCAATGATCGCCACCATCAGGCTTGCCCTGAATGGAGAGGAACTGGACTATACTACAGGCAGCATCAGGAAGGCTGTTATCCTTCTTGCCATCCCGATGATGCTGGAGATGGCCCTTGAAAGTGTTTTCGCTCTTGTTGATATTTATTTTGTAAGCCACCTTGGTAAACACGCAACCTCAGTTGTTGGTCTCACCGAATCCGTAATTACGATCGTGTACTCACTTGCCATTGGCATGAGCATGGCTGCAACGGCATTGGTGGCGCGCAGGGTGGGCGAAAAGAATTATGATGCTGCGAATCATGCTGGAATGCAGGCGGTGGTAGTGAGTGTAGTGTTGGTGAGTATTATCAGCCTTATCGGTTTCCTGAAAGCGGATGATATTCTTCGCCTTATGGGTGCGGAAGAAGAAGCCGTAGCCATGGGCACGAACTACATCCGCATCATTATGGGTGGAAGCGTAGTGATCATGCTGCTGTTCATGATCAATGGAATATTCAGGGGCGCCGGAAATGCCATGATGGCTATGAAAAGCCTGTGGCTGGCGAATATCTGCAACATTATTTTATGCCCTCTATTAATAAACGGCGCCGGTCCTGTTCCTGCATTCGGACTTGAAGGTGCAGCTTTGGCCACAACCATCGGAAGAGGGATCGGGGTGATCTACCAGCTTTACCATTTATTCAATGGTAAAGGAATAATTCGTTTTACTAAAAAACACATAGCTCCGGAATTCAAACTGGTAAAATCTGTGATCAGCATTGCCTGGCCGGGAACGCTTCAATTCCTTATCGGATCGGGAAGCTGGATCATTCTTGCCAGCCTGGTAGTACAGACCGGGATGAGTGAAGCCTCTGCGGGTTACCAGATAGCGCTACGTATCGTGATGTTCTTCATTTTACCGGCCTGGGGTTTAAGCAATGCCGCTGCAACCCTTACAGGGCAGAACCTTGGTGCCGGCAAACCCGACAGGGCGGAGGAATCGGTGTTGAAGACAGCAAAATACAATGCCATCTTCATGGGTACGGTATCCCTGTTCTTTATGACCCTCGCGCCCTGGATAACCTCCTTTTTCACCAAAGATCCTGCTGTGCTGGAATATGCGATAAAGGCGGTCCGCATCATAAGTGCAGGTTTCATCTTTTACGGTATCGGGATGGTGATGGCAAACGCATTCAATGGCGCTGGTGACACCAAAACTCCGACCGTTATCAACCTCTTTGGCTTCTGGCTCTTCCAGATACCACTTGCGATCCTGCTGGCAAAAGTGTTTCAACTCGGCCCCACCGGGGTGTTCATCGCGGTGGCCGTCGCAGAATCATCCATAACCGTTGCAGCCTGGTTTATTTTCCGGAAAGGAAAATGGAAGACCAAGCAGATTTGAGATAACAATTTCATAAACATTGTCTTCCGGGATTTAATACTGGCTTTACATGGTCTGCTTTTTGCAATTATACCTTTGCAAAAAGAGTACAATGAAATCAGCACTTTTGTTTTTCGCAGGAATTACTGCACTGGTGAGCGCAGCCTTATTGATACAGCTTACGAGAAAATGTTCTAATGAAAGCAGGTTATCCCAGATCTCCGATGAGGGTTATGAAACGGCGCACGACATCCTGTATCCCAATACAGATAATAAGGGAAGATTACATTATGGCCCTGTTCTGCCACAGCATGCATTTCAGAATCCGCAGCGTTAGGAAACTTTCTTGAAATTGATTAGATCCACCATGAGGTTAAAAGAATCGATCGATGAAGGGTTGTTGACCTTGAAAGGCTTTACGATATAACCCAAAACGCCAAGATTCTTACACTTTTCCTTTTCTGTATGTTCCTCCGACGTGGTTATCACGAAACATTTAAGATTCTTCCAGTTCTCATTTTCCCTGAGGTGGGTAAGGAATTCCAGCCCGTTCATCTTAGGCATATTGATATCCACCAGTACAAAGTCAGGAAGATTGTTGCCTGCCTCGCGCAGCATATCCAGTGCTTCTTCACCGTTCCTGGCTACCTGGAGACTGTAGATGATCCCCATCTTTCCCAGGTTACGCTGAATGTCTATTACATCCAGTTCATCATCTTCCACTAAAAGTATATTGATAAGATTCATAGCAATTATTTTGCCCAGGTGAATGAAAAAAGAGTTCCCTTTCCAGGCTCGCTCTCTACCGTGATCTGCTCGTCGCGGGCATCCAGGATCTTTTTTACAATGGCAAGGCCAACCCCTGTACTCTCTGTACCTGATTCCGCAAGCGTCTGGAAAATTATAAAGATCTTCTTGTGATATTTTTCATCAATACCCGGGCCATTATCTTCTACAAAAAAACGGTAACTGCGTGGATAATCAATAAAATATACGCTAACCCATCCATCTGTTTTATCGTGATATTTAACTGCATTGCCAATCAGGTTAGAAAATACCTGGAATAATGGAATACGTTCTGTCACAAACTCAGGCATATTCTCCTGGATCTTCAAAGTAATACCGGGACCCAGGGAGATGGTGTCCCACACTTCCCTGACAAGGCTCTCAATATTTACAGGCTCCGTAACCTTGTTCTCCTTCCCTACCCTCGAATAGGAAAGAATTCCATTTACCAGGTTTTCAGAACGGTTGATCCTGTTCCTGATGATGTCGAGATATTCCTGCACTTTGGGAGAAACTTCCTCGTTATGATCCTCTTCGATCCACGTGAGTACATTATCAATACCCCTGATCGGGGTCTTAAGATCATGAGAAACGATATGGGCAAACTGGTCGAGTTCTTCATTCTTAATTCTCAACTGGGAAATTGTATTGGATAATACGAGGGCCATATTGTTCAGCGATCTTGAAAGCGGTGTAAGTTCATCATTCCTCGAATCCTCAAGCCGCACTTCGAAATTACCTGCAGCAATATTATCAGCGAGCTTTACCATGTTCTCGATCCTTCCCGAGATATTCCGTGCAAGGAAATAGATCACAAGGATCCCTACGATCACGGATAGCGCTGTAAGGATCACTGAAGTGATCTTGGTTTGTTGTATTGATTCTGCAAGCGCTTTCTGGTTGATGGCCCGCTTTTCATATTCATTATTCGAGAATTCACGGAACTTGTTCTGCAACATCAGGTTGATCTCCTTTTCATCGCTTGCAAGGAACTTATCTGAATACATTACCCTGAACTCCTCCTTAAGTTCGGGAAAAAGCAGCGATTCTGTTTTTGCATTCCGGAGAGGCAGGGCGAATTCATCGATCCATCTTTGATTAAGAACTTTTATCTCCTTCAGCAATCTGCCTGTGGAATCCTTCGGGTCTACCTGCTGTTCCAGTTCCTGGAGTATAAGCACATTTTCAGCGGCTGCTGAATCATAACTCTGGGTAAAAGAGTTTTCTCCTGTGAGAAGGTAACCCCTCAAACCGCTAACCATGCTCAGGATATTGCGCTGAAAGCGGCCGCTGTTCCGGATCATATTACCGGATGTTTCCACAAGCGCGGAGTTCTCATCTACCTTCTTCGACAAGCGGATATTTATATACGTTGTAATCGAAAAGAGCAGCAATACAAAGGCAAAGCATACGAATATGAGATGGGAGATCTTCATTATTTCTTTTTCTTTTTACCGAAAAGATTCCTGAGAATATTGGCCGGCTGGTTCAATACCTTAACACCTTCTTCGATGGTATCTGCCAGTCCGCTGTCTACATAATCCACATCTTCCATGCGTAATCCCGATTCAAGCTGGCGCGGGTAGATGATCAGGTAACTTACCTGCTTGAAATACTTTGAAAGATAATAAGGAAGTTTCTCCAGTCCCGCATGATAACTCACATGATTCTTTCTTGAAGTGATGATCACGAAAAGATCATTGGCCTTAACTATGCCGCTGAACAAAAGGAAATCTTCCCAGTTATTGAATTCGATCATGGAAACATTACCCGAGAAAGAGACCGTTCTGTCTTTTACCTGCTGAAGGGTAACCTGGTCGCCATAGAAGACCATTCCTAGGCCGCCTTCAGTTGCAAGGTTAAGCAGCGACTGCAACCAGTGAGTGAATCCAGGTTCCAGTTCAGCCATCGGAGGAATAGCAACCACCATCCGTTTAAGCGTGTTCACCGGCTGAACAGCTTTGTAAATAAATGTTGTTTCAAAGGTTCTTCTTACCAGTTTCTCTGTAACGGGCCCAAGGAAATCATTTTCATTGGCGCCTTTATGAAGGCCTATGATGATATCCGTGATATTATATTCCTTGATGGTATAGATTATCCCGTTGGAGATATTCGTATCGTACCTGTAAACTGGATTTATATGATTATCGGTGGCCACTGCCTGCTTCATTGCCTTCTCCATCATCTTCTTTCCCAGAGCATCCGAAGCATTATTTCCTGTATCGTCGCTGATAACATGGAGGGCATATACATCCACATTACTTTTCACCGGCTTCAGCATCAGTCCCAGGTCAACCAGGTCCGGTGCTCCTTCAAGATCAGCCAGCGAGATCAGTATGCGCTGATCGCTTTCCTTTTCATCTCCGGGATCATCATCATTCAGTAAAACCAGCTTTCGCGAAGCTCTTTCAACTGCAAATGAACTGATGGCACAGCTAACCAGTATCAGCAGGATCGTTCCGTTCAGTACATCTTCATTCAGCAGCCTTATGGGTTCACCTTCTGCAGTTTCACCGATAATAATATTATAACCCACCAAAATGATCGCAAGTGTTGCGGCCGCGTGGGAAGAACTCAGTCCGAAAAGCATGTTTCCTTCCTCGGGCAACAACCGGAATAATTTCTGCGTCAGCTTTGCTGCGATCCATTTCGTGGTAAGAGCAACAACTACAATTACCCCGGCAACCTTCAGGGCTCCCCAGCCTTTTACGAGCACCGTTACGTCAACCAGCATTCCAACACTTATCAGGAAGAAAGGGATGAACAGGGCATTTCCAACAAAATCTATCCTGTTCATTAACGGTGATGTATGGGGGATGAACCTGTTCAGCACGAGTCCTGAAAAGAATGCGCCGATAATGGCCTCTATTCCTGCAACTTCAGCCAGGAAGGAGGAAAGAAAAACAATAGCGAGGACAAAGATGTATTGGGATACAGGATCGTCGAATTTTTTAAAGAACCAGCGGATCACCAAAGGAAAAAGAAAGAACACGATGCCGACGAATATCAGCGAGGAAACGCCCAGGGTGATCCAGAACGAATTGGATACATCCTCCTTCGTCATTCCCGCGATCGCAGCGAGGATCAGAAGAGCGAAGATATCCGTTATCATAGTCCCTCCTATCGCCAGGGTAACAGCACGGTTCCTTGTGAGGCCATACCTGCTTGCAATTGGATATGATATGAGTGTATGGGTGGAGAACATGCTCGCGAGCAATACAGAGGAAATAAAGCTGAAGCCAAGAATATAATAGCTGGCAAGCACTCCAAACGCCAAAGGAAAGATGAATGTAAGTATTCCGAAGAGAAGGATCTTGAGCCTGTTCTTTTTGAACTCCGAAAGATCTATTTCCAGCCCTGCCAGGAACATGATATAAAGTAAGCCTACCGTTCCAAATAGAACTATGCTGCTGTCGCGCATCAGCAGGTTAAATCCATACGGCCCTACGATCACCCCGGCCAGGATAAGTCCGATGATATGAGGCACCTTTATCCGGTTGAACAGGATAGGCGCAAAAAGTATAATGAAAAGAACCAGTGAAAAAATGATCACGGGATTCTTCAGGGGAAGCTCAAAGACCAGGTCATTCAAAAATATCATCCGCAAAAAATGAGGGTTACTGTTTATTCATCTGCATCCTGTAAACGATCTTACAACCATTCTGACGTACAATTTCGCGATGTCCGTCGAGATTGTTGGGGCTTAACAGGTTTAGCCGCACGGTAAGGGAAGTGGCCGGGTTAAGTGCAGTTTGGCCCACATCTTCCTTAAGCACCAGCGTGTTGTCGTTGAACTGGCCTGAATATACTCTTACAAGTTTATCGCCTTCCATTGCACGGGCGATCACATTATTTCCCTGGTAGGCAAAAACCCATGTTTCAGATTTCGTATCACCTACTGCAGAACCGCTGCAGGTTGTTTCTGTGCAGGTCATCTTCACATTCCAGTTACCAACAAGTTCAGGAACTATCTTGGTTGAATCCGTCGTAATGGTATCGCTCGCGGCAACAGTTTTCAGCGCTTCTTCGCGCAGAATAAGATCCTTTTCTTTCAGGATCAGTTGCTGTTCACGTTCGCGCAGGTTGGCCTCACGTTTTTCCAGTTCAGCCTCACGTTTTCGAAGATCACAACCCGGTAATACCGAAATAATAATTAAAAGAAAGAGAAGACGGGCCATAAGCGAACACTTTTAAGATTATTACAATACCACCTGCCTAAATTACCGATTTATAAATAAAGCTTCGGAAGCCTCACCACTACAGGGATCCGGGTTTAATGCGCTGTGCGATTTATCAAAAACTTCTGGAGCTGTTAATTGAATTATAAAACGCTAAGCATGATTAAATTATGAACTCTCAATCCTGTCTATGGCATAGATTTTCGTAATAACGGACATTCACAAACTAAAAACCATGACCATGAAAAAATTATTACTCCCATTTTCAGCCCTGACGATCCTGTTTGCGGCTTGTTCTTCTGACAAACAACCTGAAAGAGAAATGCTGTTCCTTTCTGACAGTACGGCTCTTCAAACCAATATAGGAAGCGATACTGCAGCCATCAGCCAGGCTGCGCCTGAACCTGAAGCGCCGAAAGTTAAGGAATACACTCCTGCTCCGAAAAGGACGGTGATAGTTAGGCAGGCGCCGATACGCCAGGCTCCCGAAATTATCTATGAGCAACCACCGATTACGCAGGCGCCAGCGCCAACCCCTGCTCCTGAACCAACAGTGTCAACAGGAACAGAAACGGCAGGAACATCTGATGGACCTGGTGATGTGCCAGCCACCGCTTCTAAAAAAGAAGGTATGAGTAAGTCAGCCAAAGGTGCCATCATTGGGGGTGTTGCCGGGGCAGCAGCCGGAGCGGTGATATCTAAAAAAGGTAAAGGCGCAATTATCGGTGGTGTCATCGGTGCGGCAGGAGGATATATCCTCGGAAGAAAGCAGGATAAAAAAGATGGCCGGATAGAATAAAAGTTTTTCACTGATGAAAAAAGGATCTGCATGCAGATCCTTTTTATTGTTTCAGTTTTTGTGAGCGCTAATCGTCAACTTTCACTTTCACTTCCCTTCCGTTCACCGAACCTTTTTGCTTATACTCACCCGAACCTTCAAGCGCCGTAAGCTTTTGCTTTTGTGCCGGGGTAAGAAGGGCTACGATCTTTTCCCGCTTTTTACCTTCAAGTGCAGTTCTGCGATCTTTCCTCTGCTCTGGTGTAAGGTCAGATTTAATAACTTCCTGCATATCGGTTCGGTACTCAGCATTTATTGCCTTAACCTTCTCTTTTTGGGCATCTGTAAGATCCAGCTGCGCGATCACCATACCGCTCAGCCTGTTTCCCTTGCCATCCTGGGCCACTACAATGTTCACCACAAATGCAGCAACAAGGAATAAAAATAATTTCTTCATGGTCTCTGTTTTTTGTACTACAATCTACAAACTTCATGCGTAACCCTTTTCAAACGACAATTTATCCGGATCCCTCCCTTAATGCAGGCAGGAATTTCGTCGATTATTACGCACCCTTTATACTTCATTTAATAAATCATTGACATTCAATGGTAATTTTAAAAATTTCCACTTGTCACGATTTTTCATTTTAAATATAAAATCGTGACAGCGTAAAAAATTCAAGTAGGGTCTTCAATTTCAAACAAAACATAATATGAGTATAAATTGCTGAAAAATATTCACTTAAGCCCCATTTTCCCGTATAAATACGGTTGATAAAATCAAAAAAGAGTTTCATCTTCCCAAATAAAAAAGATGAGCCAGTTTATCAGCCTCGACCAGGCTAAGAAAATGACAGCACTATATCGTGCAAACCGCGACCAGATATTAATTGAAGAGGAAAGGGGGAAAGATATTCTTCCTGTCTGCGAATCTATGGACCGGGAAAAAATTGAAAGCATACTTGCCCAGCCAGGATGCAAGGGTTTACGGATCTATTATGGAATGGACCCGGAACTACGGGTACATGCTATAATAGTGGGAACCGATTCTTATGGCAGGGATATTCTGCCGTCGCAGGAAGCTGAAGCCCAACAGAGTAATATTCTTGATGAACTTGAAAGGTGCCCGGTAAATTGTCCGCCCCCTTCACCATTAAATCCTTAAATGAAAGGGTTATTCCTGTTTTCTTCCTATAGCATTGTTATCCCGGCAATTGTTGGGCTTATCCGGTTTAAAAAGATCAGCCCTTCATTTCGCCCGTTTTTGTGGGCTGTATGGATCAGCGCCTTTAATGAAGTGCTCTCAAAATCGCTTCGGTCAGTGAATGAGCCGACTGCGATCAATAATAATATTTATGTTCTTATCGATGGGCTGTTGTTATTGATGTTCTTCCGGAATTTCATTTACAGGAATTCTCGGAGGATTTTCACCCTGCTGGTCATACTGGTGCTATCGGCCTGGGTAGTTGATAACCTGGTTTTCTGGAAAATAACCTTTGTGAGCTCTTATTACAGGATCATTTACAGCCTGGTAATTGTTTTATCTGCCATAACACTGATAAATTATTTGTTGACCAATTCCAGGAGCCAGATTATCAGGGAGCCTTTATTCCTTATTTCAACAGGGCTTATTATATTCTATACGATCAAGATTTTGGTGGAAGCATTCTGGCTTTATGGCGTTTCGTTGAGTCCCCAATTCCAGGGAAACATTTATTACATTATGGTGTATGTGAATATCCTGAAGAACCTCTTATTCACTTTAGCAATTTTATGGATGCCCAGGAAACAAATATTTACAATGCCATCCTGATCACTGCGCTGGTATTGGGAGTGATCATTGTCTTCTTTGTGATATCCATCATAAGGCAGCAACGAAAGACCCTTAACCTGCACCGTGAGAAAATAATGGCAGAGATCTCCATCCTTGAAAAGGAAAGGTCGCGCATTGCACATGATCTTCATGACGAGATCGGCCCCCTGCTTTCGGCAGTGAAGATGAAGATCAACAGCTTTGAGATGGACAATGTGGCCGACCAGGAGCAGGTGAATGCAACCAATGAGCATATAAATGATGTACTTAAACGGATAAGAGAGATCAGTTATGATCTATTGCCCACTTCGCTTTCACGAAAAGGCCTTGTACCTGCCATCAGGGAATTCGTTAGCTACATGAATAATCCCGGCAACATCGTCTTCAGGTTAAAGGATGAAGGTGATGTAAAGGTGAGCACTCATATGGCTATAAATATTTACAGGATCATCCAGGAAGTCATCCACAATTCCATTAAACATTCCAAAGCAACGGAAGTAGATATTATTCTTACGAATGCCCGGAAAAAACTTGTCATAACCCTCAGGGACAATGGAATTGGTTTTGACAAGGATGGCATAAGCGGTAACGGGCTCGGCTTAAGAAGCCTGGTAAGCCGGGTTGAGGTGCTGGTTGGAAAACTCTACCTCGAAACGGCTCCAGGGAAAGGAACACATTACACAATTGAAATCCCCATAGAAAATGAGTAAAGAACAGATCAACATCATACTGGCCGACGACCATGAGATCTTTCGAGACGGATTTAAAGTGCTTATCCGCAAACTTCCTGAGATAACCCTGATCGGCGAAGCAGGTAACGGCAAAGACCTGGTTGCATTGGCGCGAAAACTGAATCCTGATGTGGTGGTCACTGATATAAAAATGCCGGAACTTGACGGAATTGAAGCGACGCGGATGATCCGGCAGCATTGCCCGAATACCGGGGTGATTGCCTTATCAATGTTTGATGAAGAGAACCTGGTGCTGGATATGCTGGAGGCAGGAGCAAAAGGTTACCTCCTGAAAAATTCTTCAAAAGAAGAGATCCTGAAAGCGATCACCGCTGTTCATAATAACCAGACCTATTATTACAGTGAAACAAGTGCGATGATGATCCGTAAGATCGCTTCCGGCAATTTTGATAACGATAAAAGAACTGTAAACTTCACCGACAGGGAAATCGTTATCATACGACTTATATGCCAGGAACTTTCCAATAAAGAGATCGCCGAAAGATTGATGTTAAGTCCACGCACCGTAGAAGGCTACCGCGAACAGATATTGCACAAGATAGAGGCAAAGAATACCGTTGGACTGGTGATTTACGCCTTACGTAACAAAATTTTCGAATGACCCGAATTCCCGTATTTCTACGGTAGGATTCAATAATATTAGTGTTTAATTTTGCGGTACGAACGTTAGGTTTTTTAGTTTTAACCGTACCCTGTTTAACCACGGTTTTCGAAGAGATGACGAAAGGAATAAGCAATTATTCCTTTTGTTTTTTTTACGATGAAAAATTCCGTATTTCTACGGTAGTTTTTCTTAAAGTGAATCTCTAATTTTGACTCATAAAATTTTTTATTGACGGGGGTCTTTAAAAGAGCGCAAGGATTTATCCTGCGCTTTTTTATTTAAGGGCACTCGTATTTATAACCCATATATTCAAATCCACCCTGGCTCACAAGCAAAGGCCTGTTCAACGAATCGAGCTGATAGCTTATTGGATAATCTTCGCCATCGTAAATGGTGAAGTTGATCACATTATTCCTGCTGAGGAAGTAAGGAACATGCGGCTCAAATCCTACGTGAATCCGGAAGAACGGATCTGCGAGATAAAAATATCTTGAAACAGGGTTGAAATAGTTCAGATCATTATTATAGGCATAGAAGATTGAATCAAATACGCCCATATTATCTGACATATACATTGCCGTGATGTTCTCACCGGTATAAACAAAATCTGAATAGAGCGTATCATTGTATCCGGCTACATTCAGGAGCGAGTCAACCCTGGTTATCCTTGACAGTTTAGTGCCGTTATACTGAAATACCAGGTCGGAATAAATGGAATCATTCCAGAAGAAATCATATTCGTGGGTGCGAACTCTTGACAACAACCCGTTTGCAAAATCGAAGGTATCGATCCTGTAAACCTCGTTCGAAAAAGTGGAGGTGTATTCCATAGCCCTGATGAAATTACCCGCGTAAAAATATTTTACAATGGCCTCGCTTCCTTCAAGCCGGGTAAGAATACCATTCTCATAAACATAAACAGCGGAATCATTCACACCGCCACCACCGTAAAAGTAACTGGTATGGATACGGCAGGAATCTGCCGGTGGAACAGGATCCAGCGGATCGAACTCTATCTCTTTCTGGCAGGAAAATAAAAAAACAATGGTTGTAAGAAGGAGTAAAGGGTATTTCATGCCTGATCGTTTTTACGAAAAACATCAAACTATTGCCCAAAACCCAATTTTTCTCCCGGACCAGGGAAAAATTCTCACCGAACGGGAAGGATCACCGGAATATTCTGGCGTATTCGGCCAGGTGGTACAATGATGAAACACCAAGCTTGCGCTTAATATTCCTTCGGTGTGTATCCACTGTATGCGTAGAAAGGTGAAGTTTTTCCGCAACTTCCTGTGTATTTAACCCGCTGGTGAGGAATGTAAGTATCTCCTTTTCCCGTGAAGAGAGAGAATTATAGATTGAACGGTTCTCCCTGATGAAATTATTCTCCGCAAGCAGGCGGGAAAAATCTGCAATGTCGAGGTGGCTGGTATTTACCGGGAAAGCCATTACGATTGTGTGGGAAGGCTCACCGGCTTCGTCCCGCATAAACACCTTTATGCTCGAAATGTACCAATCCATCTCCGGTTTCCCGGCAATTCTCACCTGCTGAAAGAAAGTAAAGAAATCCTCATCGTCCTTCCGTTGCATCAATGCCATTATTTCGGGCGCATAATGCCTTGATTCATCCGGATTGAAATACCTCATGTTATAATCGGGTCCCAGTGCACGGATCTCATCAAGTGTGGTCCCTAAAAGTTTAAGGCCGTTGGACGACATATAAACCACCGTAGCATCTATTATCCTGTGTATAATAATTACGCCAGGGATCAAATTCTCAACTGCCTTTAACGCTTCTATCTTATTCTGTATTTCATCGATTTGGATCATAAGGTTGCGAATCTAATAAAAAGTGTTGAAGTAAATTACAGCATGAACGGGGAAAGATATGATGTGATATTCGCTGTACTCCAGGATATGTTGAAGTTATGTCCCCGGTCAGGTTTTATTAAAAGCTTATATGAACAATATTGTGAGAGGGGAAGTTTAAGCAAGGGCCAGTTGGAAGGGCTTCATAATAAAGCTTCGAAATACGAACAAATCAGCAGGGCACACCTGGCCACACTCAATGCGATTATACTTAGAAAGCGATCCTTTCAACGTTCGCCTGCAATAAAGCCGGGAGTTATCCAAACGTCTATTGATAACAGTAAGGATCTTATCAGGGCAATACTGTCCAGGTATCCTGCTCACAAAAGAATAACGTACCTGGCAGAAAAGTTAGAAACAGGTGGACTGGATGAAAATGAAAAAAAGGATATCCGGCGCATACATGATGCGCTATTCAATACTTAAAATGCATGAAGGATCAGGTATGAGGCCTGTTATCCGGTTTTTCCCTGACCATCTTGTCAAAGGAAAGAGGGCCATTACCCAAAACTGCAAACACGATAAGTAAAACCAGGGTCAATACAGTTATCCAGATATTTTCTCCCTGTCCTCCTGCATTTCTTATCAGGAATATTGCACCCGCAAGAATCGGGATCTGAACAAGGCATACAAGCCTCGTATGCAATCCCAAAACCAGGAGAATTCCACTGAAAAGAGTTACCAGCACTATGAACTGACCTGCAAGAACGAGGAGCAGGTTGCCGGAGCCGCTTGCAGAATTACTGATAAGACCTACCAGTTCACTCATGTTCATGAGAAAACTAATGGCTTTGAAGCAGAGAAATAAACCTAGTGCAATTCTAAGGAAATCCAATCCTTTTGGATGGTGTGTATTACCCCACGTTTCAATCCTCTGAATGTAATTCATGATTGAAAGATTTAGGTGAAGAAGTATTTGAATATACAACATTTCAGCCATAAAAAAGGCTGCCCCTGGCCTCAAAGCCTGGGGAAATCGGTGGGGTACGGACAAAAACGGGCCAGGATTACTGGGGATCAGGCAGTTGCGAGCAACAGGATCACCAGGATAATATCGAGGATAAGGGCAGCTTTCTTCATTATCGGTCTTATTAGGATACTGGTGAGTTATTAACGTGATATGTAATGCCTTATTGTACAGTATTGGAGAATTTCAATCCTGTGATGGATCACCACCCCGTTTCCGTTCGTCTCCAAAAACCCTTACTCCCTCTTCATCATCGGAAGACGCAGTGGTATCAGCAAGTTCTCCCAATGGCATGGGGCGGATATTTTCCTGCCCGGGGATATCTGAAACATCTGGCAGGTTGATCGTAACTTCTTCTGGCTGCATGCGTTGTTCATCCTGCTCTGAATCAGGCAGATCGAAGGGAGCAGCTTTTCTTTCTTCATAACGTGCTCTTGCGGCAGCGCCGGGTTTGAATTTTCTTTTTTTCATACGCCGTTTTTTTATGAAACCCGCAACTTTAAAGCCAACACCACGATCACGGGGGCGTGCTCTGGCACTAACATTGCAAATAATTCAGCAAAAAGAAATTTTATGAATAAGAAACTATTAACCGGGGCAGCACTGGCAGCAGCAGGTGTTGCAGCAACCTATCTCTGGAAAAGGAAAAGGAGCGCATCAGGCTCATCTCAGTCAATGCAGAACACTTCTTCACAAGGAAGATCATCTTCAAAACACATGACAGATGTATTTTCAAATGCGAAATCTGCAAGCCAGTCGCAGGCATGGTCGCCGGCGCGGGATGAATCGCTTTGATGCAGCAACGGGCACAACAACTTAAATGAAAAGAGACGCATAACGCGTCTCTTTTTTTATGTTTCGCTGAAATAATTAGTTTCCGCCATCCCTGTTTGGCTGACGAACTGCCGGCCATGTTCCAGGCTCACCCCTCCTGTTTGGAGGAAGCACCATTTTATCCCTGGATGCCTGGTTAGGATCCTCTGAAGCTTCATAAGCAAGAATAGCAGTCAGAACAACATTATTAAGTACATCATCAAAAACGATCTTATCATACGTATCCCTGTTTGTATGCCAGGTATAGTTTCCATAGGACCAGCTAAGCGAGCTAAGCATAAACGCCGGTACACCTGCAGCTACGAAAGACGCATGATCTGATCCGCCACCGCCCGGGCTTCCCGGGAATTTTGTTTCCAAACCTTCCTTGTACATATTCGGCACTGATGAAAGCCAGCGTCCAAGGTATTCATACGAATGTAGAAATCCCTGTCCATTGATATTGGTAACACGCCCTGTTCCATTATCTTGGTTGAATACCGCCTGAATTCCTTCAACGATCTTTGGATTATCCTGAACGAATGCGCGGGATCCATTTAGCCCCTGCTCTTCACTTCCCCAATGTCCTGCTATAATTGTACGGGATGGATTAGGATAAAGTTTTTTCAGAATACGCATCACCTCCATCATCAAAATAGTTCCTGTTCCATTATCTGTTGCACCCGTTCCCCCGTCCCAACTGTCGAAATGTGCAGAAAGCACCACATACTGGTCAGGATACTTAGATCCTTTTATCTCCGCTATAGTATTGAATGTTGGCACTTTCCCCATACTTTCAGATTCAGCGCGAACCCTCAGCTTTGGCTTCTTACCTGATTCTGTAAGCCTGTACACAAGCCCGTAATCTTCCAGTGCAAGGTCGATGGTAGGAATTTTAAATGTTTGAGCGCCAAATATTTTATTTACCCCGAAACCTGAAGACCAGTTTGATCCGACAATGCCTGCAGCTCCGGCAGATTCAAGCGCCTGTGCAAGTTCCCTGTTGCTGAGGCCTGTATTGCTGATCCGTTTCCTCCATGCCGCTGTTACATCGGCTTTTTCTTTCTTCATATTTTCTATGGATGCTTTCTTCCCAAATTCATCCCAATTATACTCGGGCCTGCCGGTTGGTTGCATGGCAGACAGCATTACGAACTTGCCTTTTACTGAAGGCAGCCAGCGCCTGAATGAAAGTGAATCGGGAGTATCGGCGAGGATGATCGTTTCACCTTCAACTCCTTTTGAGCCGGTTGAACCACTCCACGCGAGCTGGGTCCCTTCCAGTGATTTCACTCTTGGTGCGATCATATCAATATGTGTGATGCCTCTCTTCCAACCTTTCCATTCACCCCATTTTTCATTTCTTGCTTCAATACCCCAGCCTTTATACCTGGCAACCGCCCAGTCATGTGCCTCTTTCATCTCGGGCGTGCCCACCAGGCGTGGGCCGATCTGGTCCATCAGTTCATGGGCCAGTTGTTTTAGCTGGGAATTTTCAGTGGCTTCCCGGATAATGGCAGCCACATGCGCGGTATCTCGTTTCTGCGCATACACCGCGAATACATTAAGAACAAGGGCAATACAAAGAATAACACGGTACTTCATATTTAGATTAGTTTGCTTCGAATATAATCACATATTTCTTATTCACAGTTTCAGATTTATGTATGGATTTCTAAGGATGTTGTTCTTCCTTTGCATATGCCTTTAATTTTCTGCTCACTGAATTCCGGAAGTAACGGGAATTGCTATTATGTTGGGAACGGTTCAGAAGCAGTGCTGATCGATGCAGGTATTTCGTGCAGGGAGATCACCAGGAGAATGGCCGCTTCTTCTCTTGACATGAATAAGGTGAAGGCGATCTTTATCAGCCACGAACATACCGATCATATTAAAGGTGTAGAAACATTATCCGGAAAATATAATATACCGGTTTACATCACCAGCCGGACTGCCTCCAATTCAAACCTGAATATTTCTTCAGCACTGCGAAGAAACCTGGGTACAGAAAAGATCTCCCTGGGAAATCTTGTGATAGAAGCGTTCTCCAAAAAACACGATGCTGCAGACCCTCACAATTTCATTGTCAGTTCAGAAGGATATAGCGTGGGGGTTTTCACCGATATAGGTGCTGTTTGTAATACTCTCAAACAGAAATTTGCAGAATGCCAGGCTGTATTCCTGGAATCAAATTACGACAGGAAGATGCTGGAAAATGGTCCTTATCCATATCACCTCAAAAAACGGATAAGTGGCGGACTGGGACACTTAAGCAATGATGAAGCGCTCGATCTTTTTAAAAAGCATCGTAATCCGGCGCTGCAGTATTTATTATTATCCCACCTTTCGAAAGAAAATAATTGTCCCACCCTTGTCGCAGAATTATTTTCATCGCATGCAGGCAAAACAAAAGTGTCTGTCGCTTCCAGGTATATGCCTTCGCCCGTTTACAGTCTTAGCGAAATCAGCATCCGGGTTCCTGCGAAGCAATTAGCCCTTTTTTGATCATTCCTCTTCAAGTTCATCCTCTTCGTGGAGGTGATCGTCCACATCATGCACCGGCCCTTCAGGTTCAGGAGGCGCAGCTTCGCCGTGTACCGCATCATCAGGGTCCATGCTTGCCAGTTGCCCCGGGCTAACCTTTCCTGTTTCAGAATGTACCAGGTCATCAGCGTCCTGAACCGTAGTAGGTTTGGGAAGATCCGGTTTATTCTCTTCCGCCGGTGATGGATCTGAATTTTGATTGTTCTTGCTCATCTCAATTCATTTTATAGAAAATTTTTTGAAATCGGATTCTGCAACAGCGTGGACCTCCACTTCGTCTACCCTGGCTTTTTCGGGGCCTCTGCGGCACCACTTTACCAGCTTTTCAAGTTGTTCTTCCGAACCTGAGGCCATGATCTCAACATCTCCATTCTCCGTATTCCGCACCCAACCCTTCAAACCATTTTCTTCCGCAACCTTCCGCGTATTCACGCGAAAAAACACTCCCTGCACTTTTCCTTTTACAATGATGTGCTTAGTTGGCATTGAGCTTGAAGTTTATTAATAAACCGATCATTAATCTTTAAATCAAAAATCATGCGTTTAGATAAAGGCCAACCATCCGGCACCAATAAATCCGAAGGAACCGGTACTCCTTCAAAAATAAAGAATGATGAAGAATTGACGCGTAAGTATACAAACGAGGATAAGAACATTGCGAAGGAAGTAAGGACCAATAACCAAAACCGGAATACATCAAAAGAAGATGCAACAAATGCAGGAGGATATAAGAACTGATGTGCTGGAGCAGGTAATGGTTTTTGCCTCCGAAGCTCATAAAGGACAGATCAGGAAATATTCCGGTGAGCCATACGTGAATCACCCGGTTCGTGTAATGGAAACCTGCCGTACAGTCACCAGTGACACTTCCATACTTTGCGCTGCATTGCTTCATGATGTTCTGGAAGACACCAGGGTTGGTGAGCAGGAAATCCTGTCATTTCTTGAACCTTTAATTGGACCGGGCAAGGCCCAGCGAACACTACAACTGGTGATACAGCTTACAGATGTATATACAAAAGAGTCATACCCAAGGCATAATCGCAAACGCCGGAAGGAAATGGAACATAAAAGGCTTTCAACCATCAGCGCTGATGCGCAAACAATAAAATATGCCGATGTTATAGACAACGCGCCGGATACGGCAACTGCTGATCCGGACTTCGCTCCAAAACTTCTGAAGGAATACCGGGATATGCTAGATATGATAGAAAAAGGCGATCCGAAATTGTACGAAAAGGCTTTAGCCACCGTAGAGAGTGAGTTGGCAGCGTTCTAATTCAGAATATTTTATTAAAAACACGTGCGAATACTAATATAGCATGAGTATTGCTGAAGGAGCGGCCAAACTGCTTTAGAATATGAAACTCACCTTTGTAAAGAATATTCAGTTCACCCGCTTACTGAAAGTGAATGGTTTATTAAGAGAATTCAATTTCAGGAAACCTAACAACCGTGATGAAAGTCCCTTTACCGTGGATGTAGCTGATGATTATTATGGAAACAGGATCATTTTCCATATGACCAAAGAAGGTGATAGCTGGAAGATCGTTCCACAAGAATTGCCGGATTGGGTGATTCTGAAGGAAAGTGAACTTGATGCGGCCATCCGCGAAGCAATACAATAACTTTATAATTGCCTGACCTCGACCTTTTTGCCTGTTCCCGGCAGGGAAAGAAAGAATTTGCCAGCGCCCTGTTCCAGGATCACTTCAGGATCATTTGCCCGGTAAAAGAAAACATCATGCTTTGCCTGCTGCCAGGTTGTGCCATCTGAAAGCCGGAAAATTGTCTGGCCATTCCACCCCAGGAATTCACCCTGAACCCTAAGTTTTGATGTTGAAGCTGTTGAAGATCCCCCTGGTTGCTGACTTAGTCGCCGGTAGCTTTCAAGTTCAACCTCTTTTGCGTCGAGTTCTTCCCGAACAAGACTGAAAACGCGCAGGTGTTCATCAATGGTCGCCTTCAACTTACGCGATTCTAAAAAATAATAGACTGCGAAGCCGAGAAAAACCATCGCGAACAGCCAGCTAATCTTTAGTTTCATCCGTTGTACCTGGAGTTTTATGTGAATCCTGCATAAGCCCCCTATCCTGCTGATCTTTCAATTCCTCAGGGTCAGGCACATGCCTTATGCCCTGTTCCTGCTCCTCATATTCATAGCCGGGCCTACGGATCGCTTCCGGATCGGGCTGAAAAGCACTGGTATCGGCCTCACCGGGCCTGGGTTTGTTATCCATAAAAAGATTTTATAAATAACATCGAAAAAACGTGCCATCAGGAGAAGGCCCAGTCTGCAAGCTTATAAGCACCATATATAATAAGTGTAAAGAATATTACCATGCAGATCAGGACGGGAATAACAACTCTCCGGGCGCCCCCCTGGAATTTTCCTTCCTGGTGGTGTTTGATCAGTAACCTGTAGTTGCGCTTATTTGCCTGGAAGAAAACATCAAAGATGTCGCCCACTACCGGAATTGTACCGATGGCGGAATCTATGAAAACATTCAGCAGCATTCTCGCCAGCACATTACCGCTTACGCCTTTGTTGGCCATCATTACGATCATGTAACCCGACATTGCCAGCGTTGATAAGTCGCCGATACCGGGAACAAGCCCGAAAATAGCGTCCAGACCAAACCTGATCCTTGTGAATGGGATCCTGAACTGATAGTCCATCATCTCTGCTATAAACTCCAGCTCTGGTGCCGGGTTTTTGGGGTAATCACCCTGTCCTCGTTTCATTTATCTCTTTTATACCTGCCCTGGCTTTATACCGGGCAATGGTGTTCTGAGCCTCAATTAACTGAATTTTGAGATTATGGACAACAGGCATACCAGCCTTCAAAAGTTCTTCTGTTTCTTCATTACTTTTTTGGAGCAGGATAATATCCTCATCCATTCGCTTTATCTGGCGGTGCAGTTCCTTCACTCTTTCCTCAAACTCTTGCCGGGCCTGCTCTTTATGAATATGAAGTTGTTTGTTCTCGGTTTTGAGCGTTTCATTGATCCTGCGTTCCTGTTCAAGAAAGCCTTCCACGCTCTTAAATTTCTTAAGCCGGGAGTTAATTTTTATAAGGGCGATAATTCCCGCCAGGATAGCCCCTGCTGCAAATGCTGAAACCGCTATTATAATTAATGAAGTGTCCAATGTTCAGTTTTTATGCAAGTTAATACTGAATAGCGCCAACTTGCTGCAAATTCCGGGCTGAACACAGCATTGTAAACAAGGTGTGGAAAAGCAATAAAGAAGCTAATGATCCCTTATAAAATAATAATGCACAAAACGTTTGGAATTTAGAGCCAGATTTGTAAACTTTACTCTCCCACGGCGCCATGCCTTAATTCGCGAACAAATTTTTTTCTTATACGGGTTTTGGTTAATGATAACCCCGGTTTTGCCGGGGTTAGCTTTTTTATATCCGCTCTGGCTTTTAATTTGTTATACCAGCACAAAAACAGTTCATGAAACTCTTTATAGCCCTTTTGCTGATATCCGGTATGGTTGCCTGTACAGGAACTGAAAGTGAAAGAACCACCGAAAAAATAGAATCTGAAAGGATCGATTCCTCTTCCAGGGAAATTGACAAAATAAAGCAAGACCTGGAAGCCCAGACCCAAAAGGTTGAACAGAACCTTGAAGAACTTGATGAAAACAATTAAAATTCCTGGAAATGAAAAAGTTCACTGCATTTGCACTTCTTATATTCTGCGCAGCAATTATCATCTACGCACAACCAGGCAAACAAGGTAAGGGCGATCAAGACAAAAAGCCCCAAAAAGAGAACAGGATAAAAAAAGAACGTGGAAAAGCGGGAAAGGAACATCCGTTGGGTAAGCACAAGGCAGATGTAAAGAAAAACCAGCCCAATAGTAATGTAAAGGCCGGGCAGGGCCGGGCAAATGAAAACAGGAAAATAAACCTGGACAAAGGAAATTTCCCGCACTTTACCCGGGAGAATTTCAAAGAGCGCAGATCATTCTTTAAGGGAGAAAAAGTAACTATCTGCCATAATTCTTCCGATGGCAACCCCGTCACGATCAGGGTTTCTGCTAATGCGCTCCAGGCTCATCTCGATCACGGGGATTCAAGAGGAAACTGCGAATACCGTCCGGGGATATTCAGTGATGTTATCTGGAGAAAAAGAGAAGATCTTTTTGACAGGAGGGAAAGAACCCGCGACCAGGTAATATATAGCCAGGGTGTTCTTCAATATGCTCTTCAACGCCTTGCTGAAGAACGAAATGAACTTTTGCTGCTTAGAGATCAGAATGTTCCGCTGGAAGTAATTTCGAGACAGGAAAACCAGGTGGCACTGCTTGACAATAATGTAAGCCTCCTGCAAACTTTGATAAGTACTGCTCTTTCCCTGCTCGCAGATTAAAAAGCTTTAACAACTCTTTTAGCCGCATTCACCACAGCCGAATTGGTGTTATGGCATAGTAATTGTCAATACCCCGCAAATTTTATAACTATGAAAAGAGTATTACTGACATGCTTTGTAGCTATGTCCATATTTGCGGCTGAGGCACAGACGAAGAAATCGACCTCTGAGAAAAAAGCAAAAGCAGAATTTGCCAAGAAAGAACAAGAAAGGCAGGAGCGTTTTAAACTGGAAAGAGAAGAACGCTTATTTGCAGACAGCATTCGCCGTGAAGAAGAGCGTCTTGCAAGAGACACCTTTGAAATGCAGCGGGCAGAATGGATGGCCACCAGGCTTCGTGAAATTGACAGCACCAACCAGGAAAAATGGAAGCAGCAGGCAGCAGAGAGAGAACTTGCATATCAAAGCGACCGCACCCAACAGAACATTGCAAATAATGCCAGGCTTAGCAGCTACCACGGCAGGCAGGTGAAGGTTATCAATCAAACTTATTCTGATAAAGCAAGGCTTGTTAAGGAAGATTCGGTTTTGACAGATGCTGAAAAGAAGGATCAGCTTGCAGCTTTGAATGCAGAACGCAGGGATAAAATCCAGGCAACTATTGGAAAATCCAAAGCTAAACGCCTCGATAAAGAACAAGCCAAATATTATAAGCAATACGGAATGGATCCGCAATTAAGGTGGACCAGTGAAGTTGAAGGAATGGTGAAGAACTGAATCCCGTAATCAAAATAAGGATCCCCCTGAACAAGGGGGATTTTTTATTTATATTATCGGCAAAGTACTTGCAACTTCTTTTAAAACCCTACACCTTCCATGAATATTTTGGTTATAAACGGTCATCCCAGGAAAGGAAGTTTTTCGGAAGCATTGGCAGCGGAATATGTGCGTGGAGCTACAGACACGGGTGCAAAAGTTGAACTGCTTCACCTTTTAGAACTTGAATTCGAACGGGACGTACTGGAAAGGTCTCCAAGAATGCAGCACCTGGAAGAGGATCTTGTGCATGCGCAAAAGTTACTGCAATGGTGTGACCATGTAGTTTTTGTTTTTCCAACCTGGTGGGGAACCATGCCGGGCATACTTAAATCATTCCTCGACAGGATACTGATCCAGGGATTTGCCTTTAACGAGATCGAAGGCGGAACAGGTTATGAGCCTTTGCTCAAAGGCAGAACTGCAATGTTGATCACGACAATGGATACACCTTCCTTCGTTTACAGGTTGATCTATGGTGGGCCAGGACTAAATATGATGCGGAATGCTACGCTTGGATTTTGCGGGATCAGCCCGGTGAAGTATAAAAAATTCGGACCTGTTCGCGGGTCAAGCCGGGTTCAAAGGGAAAAATGGCTGAAAGATGTTTACCGGTTGGGCGCTGCTTCAGGTAATGAAATTTCAACCTTTCAAAAAGGTATTTCTGAGATCAAATCCTGGTTGAAGGCGATCAGGTTGCAATTTTATCCAATGACGTGGGTGGCGTATGCATGTGGCGCCTTCGCAGCAGAACGTTTTGGATATGGCTATGATAAAACAATTTTCTGGCTGGGATATCTGTGGTTGTTCCTCCTGGAGGTTACAACAGTTTTATCAAATGAATACTTTGATTATAAAACAGACCGGCAGAACAGGTACTTCGGACCTTTTAATGGTGGATCACGGGTTATTGTGGAAGGAGATCTGAGTATTTCCAGGGTGAAAACCGGAGCGATCATTTCATTCCTGTTTTCAATCCCGGTTTTCATTTACCTGCTTTATACCAGCCCCGGCAATGCGGCAGCCATGTCTGCAACAGGAATAATATTGATCCTGCTCGCCCTGGGTTATACTGTTCCCCCGCTGAAACTTTCTTATCGTACAATGGGTGAAATAACTGTAGGACTAACACATAGTGTAGCAGTGATCGTATGCGGATATATTTTCCAGGGCGGAAATATTTCGGATCAATTTCCGTGGCTTGTCAGCATCCCGCTATTCCTCAGCGTTCTGCCTTCAATAATCCTTGCAGGAATTCCGGACCATGATGCCGACCAGGTTGCCGGCAAAAGAACAATTGCTGTAAGGTTGGGCACCAGGAGGGCTGCTATGGTTGCAATGACCTTTACTATACTGGCCGCAGTTGCAGGTATTTTGATCAGCACTCTTTTTCTGCAGGGTACCTACGGTTTTATTTTTTACCTGATCATTCCCCATTCTATCCTGCTATCATGGATGCTTTACCGGTACATCAAAGTTCCGGCTTCGCCCGGACGTATTGATAAACTGATGATCGCTTCTTTAACCTACCTGGTATGGTTTGCTGCAACGGCATTATGAGAAGAGCAGGACTATCGTCCTGCTCTTGCATGCACCTGTAACCAAAAACACGATATCTTATTGCATGTCTGTAATTACATGGGTTGAAAACACACCGTTCTCCTGGGTTCGGACAATATAGTGATGCTGACCTGTTCCGGCTTTCACCATTGTAATATCATATAAACCATTACTGAACCGGGAACTTAAGCTGCTGACAACATCTTCGGGAACCCAGGTGCTTAATACCGGCAGTGCAGCATAGCGATTGAGACCGATCAGCGTTGTTTCTGTATAGCCGGATACTCCCATGACCTTGATGTTCCTGAAATCCCGGTAGGGGCAACATTATTTTCCGGGGCAATGCCGGAGGTAACAATATTTTGCGTGTCTGCAATTATTGGCGCATCCGCAGGAGTCATATCAGGCTCCGGTAATATTGAATCTCCTGGCACGAAAGCCTGGGTTGTAAGGGTATCTGCATTCAAGACCATATCTGCATCCGTGCTTACCCTTGTCCTTAAAGGAATAGTATCATTGGGAAGATTATAATATGCCGGCGCTGGAGGAACACCAACTGGCTGAATTAATCCCTGGTTAGAAGAATTGCTGTTCGCTGTTGCACTTATAATGGTTCCCGGATTACCCGCAGGGTTAACTCCTGAATTGCTGTTATTGGATTGGGATGCATTAGTTGGCAGATCGCTGTTGCTAACCGGTTTTGTTGTTCCCGAGGTTTGTCCGATCACAGATAAGGAAGAAAATAATGAAAGGACCAGTAGTGTATTTTTCATGGTTGATAGTTTTAAACGGAGAATTACAAACGGTATGCCCCCGAATGATCAATCTTGTTCAATGGCAGAGATGTATTCCAGGAAGAACTGAAAATTAATTCATTAAAAAAGAGGGTACCTGCGAATTTTTGGTAATTGATTTCCAGGGAGGAAATATTCTGTTTAGAAATTAAACTACAATTATTACAAAACAGTTTTACAAACTGATGAGCGAAAAACATTCACCTTTACGCTACCAATCCAATGAAAAACCGGCCAAACCTCCGGAAAACCAGAATGTTTTATGAAAAGCCTTCGAAAGAAGGTTTTTTTATTTTAGTTGAAGCTTTTCAACCAGGTCTCCTGCGATCACACTCCTCTCACCTCTTTCATACGCTGCGCGATCCCCGGCATCTCCATGCGCATATACTCCGAGCAATGCCGAATGCGCCGGTGTAATACCCTGGGCAAGTAAACCTGCAATGACCCCGGTAAGAACATCCCCTGATCCGCCGGTAGCCATGCCGGGGTTGCCTGATGTATTAAGGAATATCCCGATCGGAGTAGCCACCACCGTTCCACTTCCTTTTAGAATAAATGTGACCTTATATCTTTTAGCCCATTCTAATTGCGTCACTATTCTTTCTATCCTGGAAACATGTCTGCCGGTAAGCCGGTCAAACTCTCCCTCATGAGGAGTGAGTATGATCTTTTCATGAAGTAATTCTATAAGATCCGGATGTTTGGAAAGTAATGTAATTCCATCCGCATCTATTACCAAAGGCTTTAAACTTTCAATACAGTTGCGAAGGCATTTATAATTTTCATATTCCGTTCCGGTGCCGGGACCAAACCCTATCGCATCAAATTTTCCGGGATCATCAAAATTAGTGATCGTCATAGCTTCAGGAACAACGCTAAGAAAAGCACTAAGCGCTTCTGATGGAATACAGGCTGTCACCAGCCCGGCGCCTGAGCGATATGCAGCCTTCGAGGCAAGGATAGCAGCACCATAACGGCCAGGACTACCAGCAACAACCAGGCAATGACCCATCATCCCTTTGTGCGTTGCGCGGTCAACCGACGGTAAAAGTTCATGAAAAATTCGGCTATCCAGGGCTGTTACTTCAATCCCTGTCCTGGAGATTATGTCCTTAATGATCTGTTGACTAACGTGCTTGTCTAATGGCATTTGATCACCGTAAAATTACTATGCTGCAAAACTGTTCTTAATAAATCTAAACAAAAACATACATTTGATCAGACTCTGACCAGTAAAAGCTTGGTGAAAAACCCGTTTCCTTCTGTACATTATGATAACGACTCCCGCCTGTAGTGTTTACTTCAGGCTTTTTTATGGGAGTATATTCAGCTTTCTCTTTAAGGAGATCAGGCGAAACTTGACAGTGTCATACACCAGGCCAGCGATTAATACAACTGCAGTTACCAGGAATGCCTTCATCCCAATTGAGACATAAAAAATTCCTCCTGCGATGCCGCCAATAAAAAAGAAGGAAATGATGGTTAACCTTAGCCTGATGGAGGAAAGTAATTTCGATTTTTCTTCAACACCCTTGTAAAAGAACAATTGCGAAAACTCAATTCCCAGGTCGGTAAATAACCCGGTAAGATGCGTGGTTCGCACTACAGAATTTGAAATGGTGGTTACCAGCGAATTCTGCAGACCCATGGAAAATAAAAGACTGCATGCTACCATGTCGGGATGGGTGATACTTTCTCCCCATAACGCGATACCTGCAAGTATCCCGATTTCCAGGATCACCGGGAAAGAATAGATATACTTTTCATTGATCCTTGAAACTGCCTCAACCATGATATTGGAAACAAATGAGCCCAGGAAGAATGAAAAGATATAAAGGAAGAATACAAAAGCACGGATCCACTCAAGCCTGAACACTTCTTCTACCAGGAAAGCAAAATGACCGGTAACATTGGTGGTGAGCCTTGCAACTGCCAGGAATCCCGCAACATTTACCAGGCCTGCAACAAATGAAAGAAGTGACGCTATCCGGAGATTATGCGAAAACGTACGGGTTTTTCCAATATGCCTGAACATAAGCAGGTATTAATTCAAAAATTGTTAAGGCAAAGGTCGACCTGAACAGGTTGCTTATTGGTATAATTTCTGCACAAATTATTATCTATCTATAAATTATGCATATGAATCGCTTTCTTTTATGTATGTCGGCAGTACTCATAATGAGCGCCTGCGGTACCAGCACAAACGGAACTTCCGACCAGGCTGAAACAACTTCACCCGGCGGAAGCATCAATGAACCTGTAGAAACGAGGAAGCCAAATACGAACTATAAACCGGCCTTCAACGGGCAAACCCGTATTGCCGGAATGAAGACTTCAACTAATTACAATACTTCAATCTTATCAAATGATCTTTCTTCACCGTGGGGAATCGCTTCCTTACCTGACGGCAGGTTACTCATAACGCAGAAGGGCGGAAATATGAGAATAGCTTCCATGGATGGAAAATTAAGTGCCCCCATTACTGGTTTACCTGCCGTGGATTCGAGAGGCCAGGGAGGATTGCTTGGACTTGCCATTGACCCGGATTTCGCTACAAACCGAACTGTTTTCTGGGTTTTCTCCGAAAAATTTGAAGGGGGGAATCTCACAGCTGTAGCAAAAGGACAGCTTTCTTCAGATGAGAAAAAAATTGAAAATGCCAGGGTGATCTATCGCGCCCTCCCAGCTTATAACGGGGATAAACATTATGGAGGAAGAATTTTAATTGCACGGGATGGAAACCTGTTTGTAAGCACCGGCGAACGATCAGACCTTGAAACACGTCCCCAGGCCCAGCAATTAAATTCTGCCCTGGGCAAAATTGTCCGGATCACTAAAGATGGCGCTCCTGTTTCGGGCAATCCCTTTGCAACCAATTCAACCGCACGCCCGGAAATATATACCTACGGTCATCGTAATGTGCAGGGAATTGCCCTGCACCCGGAAACCGGCGACCTTTGGGAGACGGAAATGGGACCCCGCGGCGGGGATGAACTGAACCGCATCACTGCAGGAAGGAATTATGGATGGCCAACGATTACTTATGGAATTGAATACAGCGGGGCCACTATCGGGCAGGGCATCACACAAAAAGAAGGAATGGAACAACCGGTTTATTACTGGGACCCGGTTCTTTCGCCGAGCGGAATGACATTTTATTCTGGCAGGCTGGTCCCTGAATGGAAAAATGACCTGTTTATCTGCGGACTGAACAGTAACCACATAGCAAGGCTGAAGATCGAAAACAACCGGGTAACCGGGGAGGAGAGGATCCTCGCCAATGAAGGCCAGCGTTTCAGGGATATTACCGAGGGAAAGGACGGGGCACTTTACGCAGTTACAGATGGTGGCCGGCTATATAGAATTGGAAATTAAAGGGGCGGACAAAATTCCGTGAACAATTTTTTTTGTTTCGCAAAAAATTGTTCATCATTCCGATTCACGCCATAACGTATTGATTTCCTGTATAGCGACCATTGCTTTGATCATGATTTCCGGGAAAAACTGCACAAATTTTTGCCCGGCGCCTTTCTTATAGAATTTGCTCAGCTTCCTGAGTTCTTTCTCCGTAAATATATCGCGGTATATGTGAACCATTGCGTTGGTCATCCATCGCTTTCCATCGCCGGCCGTGAAGAAGATCTCCTCCCTGGCCAACTCAGCTTTAGTTTGTTCGCCCTTTGCAAGGGCTTCCATTCGCTTAAAAGCCATAGCCTCATCAACATTCAGAATGCCGGAATAACCCAGTAGTTTACGCGCCAGGAAGGTTTTTTTATCGTCTGGTGGTGTTGTAGTGTCATATTTATATTCTGAAAGTTTCTTTTGCAGCTTTTCCATCTGGCCGTCTACCTGCGCCAGTGATGGAATAGCTGGCAGTAAAAAAAGCAAAAGCAGAATATAACGACACTTCATTTTCCAGGATTACCAAATTCCAATGTACGGACAAAATTTCAGAAGCAAATTAAAATTGTCCGGGCTATTGCAATTCAACCAGCACTCTTTCAGGCAATTGTTTGCTCGCATTTGCTCCCATTTTCTTTAGTTCTTCTACCCTTCCCGTAATATTTCCTCTTCCGCTGGTCAGTTGCTTATGTGCTGTTTCATAAATGGCCGAGGCCTCATTGATCTTTCTGCCTGCGAGTTCAAAATTTTCAAGAAAACCTGCAAACTTATCGTAAAGCGCTCCTGCTTTTTCCGCAATATCGATAGCATTCCGGCTTTGCTTTTCAACCTTCCAGAGATCTGCAACGATCCGGAGCACAGCAAAAAGATTAGTAGGGCACACCAGCAGAATATTCTTTTCATAAGCGTATTTCCACAGGCTATGATCGCCTTTCAGCGCTTCGAGGAAAGCTGGCTCAATCGGAATGAACATCAAAACATAATCGAGTGCTCCTGCATACCTTGGATAATTTTTCCTGCTGAGAGAATCTACATGCGAGCGTATACTTTTTAGATGTTCGTTCAGCATTCTTTTCTGTTCAGCGGGTTCCTGCTGAGAACAATATTCATCCCATGCAAGCAATGAAACCTTGGAATCGATCACCACCTTTCTTCCATCAGGGTAGATCACCATTGCGTCTGGTTGCAATCCTTTTCCATTTTCATCTTTGATCACATTTCCTGCGTTGTCGCGCAGAAATTCCTGCAGGAAATATTCTCTTCCACGGGCCATACCGCTGTTACAAAGAATACTTTCAAGGATCATCTCGCCCCAGTTGCCCTGCATCTTGTTGTTGCCTTTCAATGCAGAACTGAGATTATTTGCTTCCTGGCTTACCAGCTGTGTCATACCAATAAGCCTTTCCACTTCCTTACCCAGGGAAAACCGCTCCTTGGATTCTTTATCGTAGGTTTCCTCCACCTTTTGTTTGAATTCTCCAAGTTGTGACCTGAAAGGATTAAGTATCTCGCTCATCTTCTGCTGGTTCAATTCTGTAAAAGTCCGCGACTTCTCTTCCAGGATAGATTGTGCAAGATTTTTAAATTCTTCCTTAAATCGCTGCGACATCTCATTCACTTCCTGCTTCTGATGCTCCAGTTTCTCTTTCAGGTGAGAACATTCATTTTCAGCATAAATTATTTTCCCTGATAATCTTTCTTTTTCCAACTGCAGCCGGGCAATTCTTTCTTCCTGCTGCCCGGAGATCTCATCCCTGATGCGAAGTCTTTCCGACAGTACGGCTAGTCTTTGTTTCAAAACCGACTTAAAAATTGCAAAGCAAAAAAGCGCAACCAGGAGGGCAGTTCCTGCAATGATGAAAATTGCATTCATGATAGCTGTTTAAGGAAGTAATTTAATGATGCCTTTAAGTAGTTCTTCTACCGAGGTATTTTTAGAGAGACAACATTCAATTAGTTGCTCATTTACAAGTTCAATATAATTTTCCGGTTCCACCATACTTAGAACCATGATCGGCGTGTGAATTCCCGTTCCATTCTCCAGTTCACGAATGGCCCTCACAAACTCTATCCCTCCCAAATCCGGGTGGTTAATATCGGTGATGATCAGGTCAGGCTTTTCTTCCGTAATAAATATATCCTTGTAATGATCCAGTGCGGCTTGTCCCGAATGGAAATAAGCGTAGCTGGGCTCGGGAAGATATTCATCTATGCATTTGCGCATACCGTCATGGAAAATAGAATGATCTTCCAGGTGCAGGATCCGGATCCCAACAGGACCAGGTTTGCTGCAAACGAGTTGACCTTCGAGAGAAACATACCAGTGACTTTTGTCCATAAGCCAGAATTTATAGCTAATGTAATTCTGCAATACGACAAAAGATGGCGTTATAAACAGTAAAGAGTAAGAATATTATTTCTGGTTCTTTTCCTTTTCAAAGCGGTTAAATAGGTCCAGTTTGAAGCGGATGTTACCGTCATCGCCCGGCCTGCCACGCACATAAATGCTCGTACCTCCATTCTTCAGTCCTGCATTCTCGGGATTCAGCTCATCCCGTTTGCGGAGATTCTTTAAAGGAACCTGTATGCTGATATCTGTATTTCCCCTGCTGCTGTAGATTCCTTCAACATACATCCATAAAACGGAGCTGCTGATCTCCATCCGGTTAATTTTAATTTCCCCGTTTTTTACTTCCAGTTTATTCTTTAATTCTGCAAACCTGATATTATCGAAGTCCCGCTTTTTGAAAATGAATTTCTGAAGTTTTTTCACCGGTTCAAAATTCAATAATGCACCATTCAGCAGCGAAAAATCAATAATCCCTGTCATTGTGTACGGAAGAACATTCCCTTCTTCATTTATTTTGAAGACAGCACTTACATCCGTATCCAGTTCCCCTTCTATGTTCTGTGAAAGGATCCCATTTTGGCCGAAATTGTTGAAGGCTTTAAAAACCTCGCTCACATCAACCCCTTTCATTTCGGAATATACTTTAACATCATGGCCATTGCCGGCTGCTGTCACCGAGCCCTTCATTTCAAAGATCCCTCCTGCATGATTCATACGAACACGATTAAGCACATAGCGGTCAGAAAGCAGGCTTACATCCGCAAGCAAGCCGGCAGCATTAAACTGGTTATAGCGCACCCTCGGTGAAATGAGTTTCACATTCAGTCGACCCTTCTCAATTACGTCATCTATCCTGGTGGCCATCCCGTTGATATTCTTTTGCCCATTACCTGGCTGGGCTCCAGGTTTTTTCAACAGCCATCGGATCCTCGAAATATCCAGGTCGGGAGTACGTATCTCCCAATCGAGCATTGCATCGGAAGGTGTGGTCTGTATCAGGGTAAGCAGTTTCCGGCCTTCTCCTTTCATATAGAACTGCTGGCCCAAAGCAGCCGCGTCAAGTTTCTCAATTAAAAGATCTGAATTACGGAACCTTAGCAAGGCATTCACCCTGGCAAGATCTATAGATCGTGGCCGGTACGTAAGCTCCCCATTCGAAACACTTACCGTTCCATTAATAAACGCATTCGTGGTTTCATCCCTTTTCATGGGCCCGTCATATTTCAGATCAACTCTTGCCTCGCCTTTTTTCAGGGCAAGAGTGCGGCTTGATAATATTTTATCAAGGGCCTGCAACCCGAACCGCGAAGAAAGATCACAATTAAGCATCGGGTTTGTAAGATCTCTTATAAGCATACCGTTCGACTGCACCGGGATGGTTCTCCATTTTGCATTAAAGTCCGATATTTTTATTACGCTATTTGAATCGTGCGGGGCAAGCGAAGTATCTACACGATTATTAAACAGAACTTTAAAGTTGGCAGCGTTAAAGTCCATGAAGGGTGTTGTCATGGATTCATCGCGAACCTCGGCGGAAATAAGCACATCCGGCTGTCCCGGGGTTGTAGGGCCACTGATATTTGCAACAACATTTTTCAATTCCCTGATCTCAAACATCGACAGGGCGGTTTTAGCCTTTGGCGTCAACAATGCTCTTACTTTTTTGAATTCAACAACAGGAGTGTTGATCTGCAGGCTGAATTTTTTCTGAATGAGGTTGAATTCTCCTGAAAGATGATAAACTTCGTTATTAATACGCAACTTTTCATCCCTAAAGGAAACAGCGCCACCATTAAGCAGCAAGTCTAATTTTCCCTTAACAGAATGCCCTTTTAAATATCCACCTTTTGCAAGGTTGAAGCTTAAACTATCGACCTGGAGATCAAGTTCTGTTTCCAGGGAATATCCTGAAGAAGTATTTTCCGGCTTCACCTGGAGTTGCTTTGCAAATACCTGGTGTCGCTTTGGCTTACGCCTGTCATCCTGGATGATCCTCGTATTGATCAATTCTATGGAACCAGGCAGAGCGCCCCCTTTACCTCCTTTGAATAATGCAGTATTTGACCGACCGGCTTCATCATTGAATATATACACAGAAGCATTTTCAACAATGATCGCCCGAACGGGAGATACACCTTTCAGGGCTTTTAAAACGTTTAAAGAAAGATATACCTCTTTAGCCTCCAGGAACGTATGACCATGCTGACTGAAATTGACATCTCGTAATGCGACATCTTTTAAATGGACGGATGGAAATGGAAAATTCCGGAAGAGGCTGATCTCCTGTTTACCAACAATGAGTTCTCCGTTAACCCTTTCCCTGAGTTTATTGATCGCATCAGCCAGGATCTTTTCCTTGTTAACCTGTACATATATAAGCGAAGCAGCTATTGCCAGGAACAATAATACGATCACTGCCAGGATACCTTTCAGAATTTTCTTTCTCATTCATTAACTCAACAGCAAAAATCGTGTGAGAAAAAAATACCACAGCAGGTGCAGTTATTATCAGGATAATTGGCAAAAGAATTGATACCTGACGGAAGAATTTGTTAACCTTAAAAAAATACCGATGAAACATTTCAAATCCCTTTTGATTGCGGGTATGCTTATAAGCGCTGCTGCCTTCACTTCCTGCTCCGATGATGATGATCCTGTTGTAGATGGAAACAGTTCAGCTACGCTTACAGCTGGCCGCGCTGGTATCATTTTCAACACGAATACGAACTGGGAGTCAAACAATGTATTTAATGTAAGGAATACCGGTACTACCATGGCTACATCGGATGTTACGGGAGCAACGCGTGAAATCACGCTTGTTGCGACCGAGATCGCTGGTTCATTATCCAGGATCGCTACAGTTTACATCAGTCTTCCGGCAACGTCATCCACTGCATCAGGTAATATTACAGCAGATCTTTCTATTCCAATAGGAAGCACGGTAGTTGCGAATGTTCAGCTTGCAAGTATTGATGGGTCAACACCCGGGGTATCGTATGATGCAGCCTCCGGAAATCTTACTATTACTAAGTTAACCGCATCAGAGATCGAAGGAACTTTCAGCGGTACGCTTGATGGCGGCGGAGCAAACACTCTTGTCGTTTCCAACGGATCTTTTGCAGGTAAGTTTCAATAGAAATACTGCCCGCAACGAATAGGCCGCATAATGCGGCCTATTTTTTTGGTCTTTATCCTGAAAATTCATGAGAGTTACTAATGAATTAACTTCATTCTATGAAGATCCAGTTCTGGAGTATCGGGAAAGCACATGAGTCCTACATTAAGGAAGGAGTAGAGATGTTCACCCGGCGTATCAGCAATTATTACCCGGTGGAATGGAACATTATTCCTGTTCCAAAAAATTCAGCAATGCTAAGCGAGGCGGACCTCCGGAAAAGAGAGGGCGAAATGATCCTGGACTTTTTGCACCAGGACGACCATTTGGTACTGTTGGATGAGAGAGGCAAAATGCTCTCCAGTCCTGAACTGGCAGAAACCATTACCCGGGTTGCAAATTCAGGAAAGAAAAAACTGATCTTCCTGGTTGGCGGTGCATTCGGTGTATCAGAGAGCGTAAAAGAGCGGGCGCAATTACAATGGAGCCTTTCAAAACTGGTTTTTCCACACCAGCTTGTCCGGCTTATTCTGTCGGAACAGGTTTACCGTGCATGCAGTATCATCCGCAATGAAAAATATCATCATTGAGTTCCTCCACAGGCCCTGGCGGGTATAACAAACTCATCTCCCCTATTTTTGTTCCATGAACATTGACTATCCTATTACCATTATGCTGATCGCAGCTAATGTCATCTTTTCTTTGATCGGATTCAGCAACAGGGCGATAATGGACAAGACCATTCTCTGGCCATATTATATAAAAAGGAAAAATGAATGGTACCGGATGATCACATCCGGATTTCTTCACGCAGATTTCGTTCACCTCTTCTTTAATATGTTCACGCTGTATTTTTTCGGAAGGAACCTGGAATTATTATTTAACGAACTTGGGCTCGGAGGAAATATTGCATACCTGGGATTATATTTTGCATCGCTGGTAGTTTCAGATCTGCCAACCTACGCCAGGCAAAAAGACAACTATTATTATAAGGCACTGGGAGCTTCGGGTGCGGTGTCTGCAGTGGTTTTCGCCGCTATTGTTTTCGACCCCTGGAGCCCGATATATCTTTTTGGAGCTATCCAGATATCCGCACTGGTTTATGCAGTATTATTCATTTGGTATTGCATATATATGGCGAAGAAGGGAGAAGATAATGTAAATCATGATGCCCATCTCTGGGGCGCGATCTTCGGAGCACTATGTACAATCGGAATAATTGCTGCACTCCGCCCGGAACTATTTGATTTTATAATTGAGCAATTGAAACAGCCAAGCCTACTTGGGCATTAATTCAATGCGCAATGTGTTTTGAGTTGCCGGGGAAACACGGAAGCGATGATCGGCGCGAAGACCCGGTAGCCAGATGATCCTCTTATCACTTTCCAGCACCCACTGCTGTTCTTTTTGCAGCACAGACATCTTTTTGTCGTTCATAAACCTGCTCACTTTCTTTTGCGCAGGCTTTCCTGATGGTTTCAATAAACCCAAGGGATAGAAATAATCGCCGGTCTTCCATTTACGCAACAGCAATGGAAATTCAATTTTGCCTGCATCCAGCCATGCTACATCCTGGCCTTCATCCTGTATTCGACTTCCATCGTGCATTGATAATTTCAATTTTCCACCAGGAAATTCAATTTCAGCATCCTCCATGGAAATATGAATGAAACCGGATTCTTCTGCCTTAACCCCGGCTATGATTAGCCATGCACGGTTACGGAACACCCTGTGAGTTTCAGACCGCACGAATTTTCCTGACTGGGACCTGGTAAGACTCAATACATTCTGAACCTGTCCATCAGAAAACCCGAATGGTTGAAGGATCTCGTAAAGCAAGGCTTCATGTCCGGGTATGCTCAATAATTTTAGGACCGGAATGAAAAGTTCGTTTTCTTTTTTAAGGACCAGTTTGGCCAGTTGTCTTTCTACTGAAAATCGATAGAAATTCTCAATACTCCGAAACCTCCTCGTATTTTCGTTGAGATTGGAATGAACGTTCGGGTAGTATTCCTCAAGCCTTGGCAGGATCTCGTTCCGAAGGAAATTTCGTGTATACTTTAAAGAAGCGTTTGATGCATCCTCGCGGTATTTTACATTATTAGCAATTGCGAAGGATTGCAGTTCCTCTTTGGAGAACATGGTGATGGGCCTGATTATATTTCCTGAAATGCGTGGAATCCCATGCAAACCCGGCAGGCCTGTTCCTTTCAGGAAATTATGCAAAACTGTTTCTGCATTATCATTGGAATGATGTGCAGTAAACAGGTAGGAATACCCCTCGATCTTCATTACTTCTTCAAAAAATTCATACCGGAGCTTCCGCGCAGCCAACTGGATAGAGAGTTTATTTACGGTTGCATATTCCTCAGTGTTGAAATGTCTGCAATGAAAAGGAATACCAAGAAAAGAAGCTGTATCCCTGGCAAGAGCTTCATCCAGGTCACTTTCCTCTCCGCGCAATTGGAAATTGCAATGCACGATCCCGAGGTTTAATGATGCGTCGCGACATAACCTAAGCAGCACCATTGAATCAAGACCACCGCTCACAGCCACCAGGACCCGCGCATTATTAAGCGGCAGAGAAAGTTCATCAAGTGAATTTTTAAATCGGGAATGAATATCCATGATCAGTAAACAAGGTCTTCGTATGCTGAGCGCAGTTCATTATAAGAATGATCATCTCCTGCTTTTTTACTCATCTCCATTCCCTTTTCATAAACCATGATGGCTGATTCCTGGTTCCCGCTGCGCTCATGAAGTTTGGCAAGATGATAATAACTTCCTATATATTCCGGATTTGCCGAAAGAATACGCTCGAAAAATTCCCGGGCCTTTTCATCCTGCCCCAGTTTAATGAATTCCAACGCCAGGGCATGCTGGATAAAGCTGTCACCCGGCATCTTTTCAAGCATTTCCTGCAGTTTTTCAATTCTGTTCATTTACTCCTTCATTTTTATCGGCAAGCCAGTATATTTGCAATTGTTTGCACATAGTTGCATAAACAACTTTTTAATTCATTACAAACGCAGGAAAAAACCAGTTATGAAGATATTAGTTTGTATCAGTAAAACGCCCGATACCACGGCAAAAATAGCCTTCACGGATAACAATACGAAATTTGCGACCGACGGGGTTCAATGGATCATTAACCCTTACGATGAATGGTATTCTTTGGTAAGAGCAATAGAGATCAAAGAGGCTGACCCTTCTACTGTGATCCATTTATTAAATGTTGGCGTTGCAGACAGCGATGCGATTATACGTAAAGCGCTGGCCCTTGGAGGTGATGAAGCTATCCGTGTAAATACAGACAGCAACGACAGCTTTGTAATTGCATCACAGATCGCAAATGTTGCAAAGGAAGGTGGATACGATCTCATTTTCACAGGTAAGGAAACCATTGATTACAACAGTTCGTCGATCGGTGGAATGGTAGCAGAACTGCTCGACCTGCCCTATATCAGCCATGCAACAAAATTCAACCTGGAAGGAAATGAGGTTGTAGTGGAAAGAGAAATTGAAGGAGGTGAAGAAACCAACAAGGTTGCTCTTCCTGCTGTAGTGAGTTGTCAGAAAGGAGTTGCTGAGCAGCGCATTCCAAATATGAAAGGAATTATGGGTGCGCGTTCAAAACCTTTAAAAGTTGTAGAACCAGTTGCTGCAAATCCCTATACTTCAATATCATCATTTGAACTTCCTCCTGCTAAGGCCGGCGTAAAACTTGTACCTGCAGACAATCCGGAAGAACTGGTGAGGTTACTTCACGAAGAGGCTAGAGTTATCTAATAAATCATTCAAATCAAACCAAGCATAATGATCTTAGTATTCATAGACCACAGTGATGGTCAAATAAAAAAATCTTCCTTTGAAGCAGCTGCGTACGGAGCTGCAATTGCAAAAACTGCCGGAGATAAAGCAGAGGCACTTGTATTTGAAAATGTATCTGAAGACCTTTCAGCACTTGGAAAATATGGGATAACAAAAGTTCACCAGGTTTCCAGCCCGGACCTTACAATTATGGATGCCCAGGTTTATGCAAAAGCTATTGCTGAAGCTGTAGAAAAGACAGGAGCAGGCATTATTATTTTCAGTAACAATACCACCGCTAAAGCTGTTGCTCCAAGGTTAAGTGTTCGATTGCAGGCTGGTCTTGTAACAGGTGCCGTAGCGCTCCCAGACCTTTCTAATGGATTTACCGTTCGGAAATCTGTATTTAGCGGAAAAGCATTCGCAAATGTTACCATCAATACTCCAAAAAAAATCGTAGCGCTTAATCCTAATTCCTACAGGGCACAGCCTGAAAATGGATCAGCAGAAGTTGCAGCTCTTGAGATCAGCGTGGATAAACCAAAAGTTCAAGTAACCGGCACAAATAAAGTTACCGGTGAGATCCCTTTAAGTGAAGCAGGAATCGTGGTAAGCGGAGGCCGCGGATTAAAAGGACCGGAGAACTGGGGACTTGTTACAGAATTGGCAGAACTGCTTGGAGCAGCCACTGCATGCAGCAGACCCGTAGCAGATATTCACTGGAGACCTCACCATGAACATGTAGGTCAGACTGGCCTGGCAATTGCACCTAATCTATATATCGCACTGGGAATAAGCGGGGCAATTCAGCACTTAGCTGGTGTGAACCGAAGTAAGACCATTGTAGTTATAAATAAAGATCCGGAAGCGCCTTTCTTTAAAGCAGCAGATTATGGTATTGTAGGGGATGTTTTTGAAGTGGTTCCTAAAATAATCGATGCAGTGAAGAAACTTAAAGGGGTTGCATAGTATTTGCTTATATTCATATCATATTCAAAGCCTTTCAGCACCAGAAAGGCTTTAATTTTTATATTTGCAAGAAATTTTTCAGCCAGGCATGAAAAAGATAGAACTGGAAATTGTGGCGCTTTCTCACAGCATTACTCAAACTCATTCTTATGCGGTTGTATTGGGTGAGATAAATGGCCTCAGGAGGTTACCGATCGTTATCGGCGGATTCGAAGCCCAGGCGATTGCAGTGGCACTTGAAAGAATGACACCCAGCCGGCCCCTCACTCATGACCTCATGAAAAATTTCATGCTCGCTTTCAATGTTGAACTGCATGAGATCGTTATAAATGACCTCCAGGAAGGAATTTTCTTTTCTAAACTGGTTTGCAGTTCTGCAAATGATACCGTTGAAATAGATTCCCGGACATCAGATGCCCTCGCTCTTGCCGTTCGCTTCGGGTGCCCTATATATACATATGACACCATCCTTCAGCAGGCAGGGGTTCATATGGAGGAAGAATCGGCCAAAAAACAGGAGGAAGGCCAGGTTAGTTCAACTTCTTCTTCAGAGAATTTAAAATCCCTTAGTCTGGATGAACTTAATACCCTGCTTAACGAGGTATTAGAACATGAGGACTACATACGCGCAATCGCTATACGCGATGAGATCAAGGCCCGTGAGAAAAAATAACTGCGGAACCAATGGTCGTCTTCCCAAATTGCAAGATCAATATCGGGCTTCGGGTCACGGGCAAGCGCCCCGATGGATTCCACGATCTTGAAACTATCTTCTATCCTGTTCCCCTATTCGATGTACTGGAGGCTGTGCCTTCCAACCAGGATTCTTTTTCCCAGTCGGGCATTATCATTCCCGGTGATGATAATATATGCGTACAGGCGCGGGATCTTTTCAGAAAAAATTACGACACACCGCCACTCAGCATTCACCTTCATAAAACAATACCTGCTGGCGCAGGTTTGGGAGGAGGTTCCTCTGACGGAGCCTTCATGCTCAAACTTCTTTCTTCCTTCGCAGCGTCCAGGCCCACAGATGAAATTCTTAAGAAAATGGCTTTGCAACTTGGAAGTGACTGCCCGTTCTTCCTGGAAAATAAACCTGCGTATGCTACCGGCCGAGGTGAGAATTTGAACGCGATCAATCTTGACCTGGCCGGGTATTATCTCGTAATTGTCAACCCCGGCATACATATTTCTACCCGTGAAGCATTTACCGGACTGGAAACTTACAGCGAATCCGGAAGTCTTTCACAAACTACAACCACTAAGGTTGCTGACTGGAAAGAAGTCATCATTAACGATTTCGAAAAAACAGTCTTCAGGCGTTATCCTGAATTAATGGAAATTAAAAGAACGCTGTATGATGCCGGGGCTGATTATGCATCTATGACCGGGACCGGGAGTACGATCTTTGGGCTTTTCAGGTTTGAGCACCGCCCAACCTTTCCAGAGCCATGGTTTGTGAAAACATTGAAATTATAGAATTACGTACATTTGCATTATCAGGTATTCAGCTTTCATATCGATCCTTTCTGAGAATCTCGACCTGCTCAATCATCGAGGACGCTAATTGATTTGCCCGTATTCACGGGATGCTCTGTTATTTCAAAAATTTTAATTTTTTACAAATGAATTCAACAATAAAGGATGTTTCATCCAGGTCACAATATTTTATAGAACTCGAAGAAAAACACGGCGCTCATAATTATCATCCGTTACCCGTAGTATTAGAACGGGGGGAAGGAGTTTACGTGTGGGATGTAGATGGTAAAAAATATTTTGATTTTCTAAGCGGTTATTCTGCGGTGAACCAGGGACATTGTCATCCGCGGATCGTTAAAGCGTTGACTGAGCAGGCTTCTAAGCTCACGCTTACTTCACGGGCGTTCCACAGTAACCTGCTGGGAGAATATGAAAAGTTCATCACAGGATATTTCGGTTATGATAAGGTTTTACCTGTGAATTCAGGAGTAGAAGCTGTTGAAACAGCGATCAAGCTCACGCGTAAATGGGGTTATAAAAAGAAAGGCATAGCAGAAGGAAAAGCAAAGATCATAGTATGTTCCTCAAATTTTCATGGAAGAACTGTTACTGTTGTTTCCTTCAGTACAGATCCTACTGCAACTAATGAATTTGGCCCGTTTACTCCCGGTTTCGAAGTCATTCCGTATAATGACCTTAATGCATTGGAAAATGCTTTACAAGATAAAGAGGTTGCAGGATTTCTTTTTGAACCTGTGCAGGGAGAAGCCGGGGTTATGGTTCCGGAAAATGGATATTATAAAGGAATAAGGGAGTTGTGTTCGAAATACAATGTGCTTATGATCGCAGACGAGATACAGACAGGGCTGTGCAGAACAGGAAAAAGACTTGCCTGCGATCATGAGAATGTTAGACCTGATATGATCATCCTCGGAAAAGCACTGAGTGGCGGGATGCTGCCAGTTAGTGCAGTACTTGCAGATGATGAAATTATGCTTTGCATTGCTCCCGGGGAACATGGAAGTACTTATGGCGGCAACCCCCTGGCCTGCAGCGTAGCAATTGAATCGCTTAAGGTGCTTGAAGACGAAAAGATGGCTGAAAATGCTGAGAAGATGGGAAAGATCTTCCGTGAAAATCTTGAAAAGATCGACTCCCCTCACCTGAAAGCTGTAAGGGGGCGCGGGTTACTGAACGCAATTGTGATCGACCACCCCGATGAGAATGCTGCATGGAAGTTATGTCTTGAATTACGCGATAATGGCCTTCTTGCAAAACCGACCCATGGTGACAAGATCAGGTTTGCACCGCCCCTGGTAATCACAGAAAGAGAAATTCTGGAAGCAGTGGAAATAATCAAAAGCAGCCTTGACTGCCTCTGAACATATTTGGTTATTTTCGGGCAATGAGCAGCCGGAATACAGCCAGGTCATTTAATACAGGACTTCCCCTTTCCGGATTTGCAGATGGAATGATCATTTCGTTTGGGTTATCTGCTGCACTTGCCATTAATAATATATCCCGCTCAACTCATTTGACAATTGTTCTCCTCGCAAGCCTGGGAGGAATGATCTTGTTGGGCATTGCAACATACCTGTCCGGGAGAGATAAAGGCTATGACCACAGCCATCATCACGACCTGTTCGTTAAACTGGGCCTGGATGAAAACGAAATTATGGAAGCATCTGCAGGACTGGACCAGGAGCATAAAGAGTTCGAAGGTGTTTATTCGGATTCGCAGGAACCATGCGGAAAGACGGGATTCCTGACTGCCGTTTCATTCTTTACCGGGTATATTCTTGCCAGCCTTCCATTCCTTTTGATCAGTGATTTTCCTGTCGCAATGGCTGTATCCTTTTCAATTACACCACTGATCCTTTTTTCGGCAGGGTACATACGGAACAGGGTGCCGGGAAAAGATCCTCTAGCAGGGGGATTACGTTATATGTTTCTTGGCCTTTTTGTAGCAGCGGCATTTTGCTGGATATCCTGGATCTTTTGAGAAGTGGTAAGCTGATGTTTATTATTCTGGGAAATATTCTCAAGCGTCCATGTTATTTTCTTCTGGAACGCATGCTGCCGGACAGTGCATTCAAATTTATCACAGATGGGACAGGAGAATTCCAGGCAACCATCTGAATGCACAAATAATTCCACCGATTCACCATAGTGCCGCCTCACAAGGCTTGAAAGATCATCCACTTCCCTGTGCGCTTCATGAACATTAAAATACCACGGTACAGTTAGGTGGCAATCAATATGAAGCGTCGGTCCATATTTTATGACTCTCAGATTATGAAGATCGATCCAGTTCACGGTCCTGTTCTTCTGAAGCATTGCCACAATCTTCCTGATAAGTACTTCGTCTGCCTCATCCATTATTCCGGCAATGGATTTTCTAATGATCCTGTACCCGGTTACGATTATCACCAATGCGAAAGTGATCGCGATAACGCTGTCGATCCATTTCCAGCCTGTTACAAATAATAAAATAAGGCCTATAACCAAGCCGGCGGAGGTGTATGTATCTGAACGAAGATGTTTACCGCTTGCAATAAGAGCAAGAGAATCATTCCGGCTTCCTATCCGGATGCAAATTGTTCCTGCCACAAAATTGATGATGGCGCTTATTGCGATCAGCAAAATACCCAGGTCAAGTTGCTGAATGCTTCTGGGTTCAAAAAATGCATAAACACCTTCATAGATGATGAAAAGCCCTGCAACAAAGATCAAAGTACCTTCAATGGCCGCTGAAATGAATTCGATCTTGCCATGACCATAGGGATGATCTGTGTCCCTGGGGCGGGCGGAAACGTGTAAACTATAAAGTCCGAAGAAGCCGGCAGCAACATTCACAGTACTTTCCAGGGCATCTGTAAGAATTGCCACTGAATTTGTAAGAAACCACGCGATCACTTTTGCCAGGAACAGAATTACCGATATCAATACAATAATTCGCTGGAGACGTATATTCTGACGGGCGGGTTCCAAATGGCGGATTTGAAACAAATATATCGACAAACTGCTGCAGGGCATAGTTCACCGGGTAAAATAATCTCCGTTAAGATTGGATTAAGGCTCAGCAACGCTTATTTTTGCCCCTCTAAAAAATTCCTATGCATTTTCAATTATCCGAAGAGCAGTTAATGATCCAGCAGGCTGCCAGAGATTTCGCTCAGAACGAATGTTTACCGGGCGTCATAGAAAGGGACGAACAACAGAAATTCCCGCGTGAACAGATCGAAAAACTTGCAGACCTGGGTTTCATGGGTATGATGGTTAAGCCGGAATACGGTGGCAGCGGACTGGATACGGTCAGTTATGTACTTGCAATGGAAGAAATAAGCAAAGTTGATGCAAGTGTTAGTGTGTGTATGAGTGTTAACAACAGCCTGGTATGTTATGGGTTGCAGGAATTTGGAACAGAAGAACAGAAACAAAAATATCTTACCCCTCTTGCACAGGGCAAAAAGGATGGAGAATTATATATCGGCGCATTCTTGTTAAGCGAACCTGAAGCGGGAAGTGATGCTACATCGCAACGCACTACCGCTGAAGATAAAGGAGATCATTATATCCTTAACGGAACAAAAAACTGGATCACGAACGGAAACAGCGCGAGCGTTTACCTTGTGATTGCACAAACCGACGTTTCAAAAGGCAGCCGTGGCATCAACGCTTTCATCGTTGAGAAGAACTGGCCAGGTGTTACCGTCGGTGCAAAAGAAAACAAGCTGGGAATTCGCGGCAGCGATACACATACCATCATGTTTACAGATGTGAAAGTTCCGAAGGAAAACAGGATCGGAGAAGATGGATTTGGATTCAAGTTTGCGATGAAAACACTTGCCGGCGGAAGGATCGGGATCGCATCCCAGGCGCTGGGTATTGCCAGTGGAGCATATGAACTTGCACTTGCATACAGCAAACAAAGAAAAGCTTTCGGAACTGAGATCATGAACCACCAGATCATTCAGTTCAAACTGGCAGATATGGCAACGCGAATCGAAGCTTCGAGACTCCTATGCCTTAAAGCCGCATGGCAAAAGGATAATCATATGGATTATACGCTTAGCAGTTCAATGGCTAAGGTGTACAGCAGCGAAACTGCAATGTGGACTGCCACTGAGGCCGTCCAGATCCATGGCGGTTATGGTTTCGTTAAGGAATACCATGTTGAGCGGTTAATGAGAGACGCTAAGATTACGCAGATATATGAAGGTACCAGCGAGGTACAAAGGATCGTAATAAGCAGGACGATACTTAAATAATTACCGTCCTTTTTCGCATTTGTTGTACTCATCGATTATTGTCATCATGGTTTCGATCCGCTTTGAATCAATCAAAGAAACCTGCGCATAAAAATATCCTTTTTCCTTTCGCCGGATCTTTTCAGCCAGGGCAGAACAATCTTTTACGATCTCGCTCATCTTATTCTCAAAATCAGGCACCAGCCTTCTTCCTTCAATGTTCCAGGCCGGCATCTGGTAAGTATGGGCAGGGGTTACGATATAATAGGAATATTGTCTTTCAGTATAAGAAACGGAATTCCTGTTATACCGGCTGTATTGCTGGCGGTTAACATCTTCCTGGAGTTCATAAAGATGAATCCTTGAAGGCTCTTTAGTAAGTCGGCGTAAAAAACGAAATTCGTTAGTGTTTCCTAGTCCTCCCATATCCACGAGCCTCGGTTCATAATAATCACCCCGAACTTCCATTCCTGTTATATCGGTAAGCATGATGCGTCTGGCCTCCTTCCCTTCTCTCGGTGTAACATTAACATACAGTCGGGAAGGATGATAATTTTCCATATTGACTGTGAGTTGACCTTCAGCTTTTCCTCCATCTTTTGTGAAGACAGTTCCATTGATCAGCCTCATATTATTGGCGTTATTAAAATAGGGTGCTTTACAGGAAACAAGTGCAGCAAGCGCGAACAATACGAATAATCTCTTCATATCACTTTAATTTTGTGCAAGTTGGAGAAATTCAACAATTCATTTCACACTTTTTGAATCTTTTCACATGTTCAAAAAACAGGCCTACCATAAATTACTTGACGAAGTTAACGGCAATGCCACTGTGGTTGCAGTTTCGAAAATGCGGTCAGTCAAAGATATCCGGGAAGCCTATGATGCCGGGGTGCGGGATTTTGGAGAGAACTATGTGCAGGAATTGCTGGAAAAACAACCTCTTCTGCCTGGAGATATTCGCTGGCATTTTATTGGTCATCTCCAACGCAATAAAGTAAAGTATATAGCGCCATTTGTTCATTTGATACACGGTGTTGACAGCACAAGACTTCTAGAGGAAATAAATAAGCAGGGAATAAAAAACAACAGGATAATTCCCTGCCTGCTGCAGGTTCATATAGCCCAGGAAGAAACAAAATTCGGATTTGATGCGGATGAATTGAAGCAAATAGACCCATCACTTTTTAAAGGAGCCCGGATAAGTGGAATGATGGGAATGGCAAGTTTTTCAGATGATCCTGGACAAGTACGGGAAGAATTCAAATTATTAAAGCGACTATTCGATGAATATTCCAGCCTTGCAGGTCCTTCACCGGTGCTAAGTATGGGGATGAGCGGAGACTACAAATTGGCACTGGAAGAAGGAAGCAATATGTTAAGGATAGGAAGTGCATTGTTTGGAGTTCGTAACTAAGGTGTTAAAATTTTTCAAACTCGTTGTGGAATTATCCGATCCCAGGATCTAAAGGGATAATAATGAATAACTTTATACAAAGAAGCCGGAATGACAAACCCTTATCAGAATAATTCAGATACCGACCGCAGGAAGAAGGCGTTAATGTATACCCTGATGATCTGTGGTGGCCTTTTGATAATGACCTTTCTCATCAGCTGGAGAAATTTGCCTTTACCTCCTACTCCATTGGTTGAATTGATAGAGATCAATCTCGGTAATAATGAAGATGGTTTCGGAGAAGAACAACCCCTCATCAAGGGAGAGCGTGGGCCTTCACAGGAAAAGATAGAAAGCAGTGAAACCGCATACAGCCAGGCCACAGCGGAAGAAAAGGTAATGCCGGATGATAATGCAGATGAAAATGCCGCAGTGGTTAACAGGCCTACAAAAGTAGCTCCTAAGACTAAACCTGTTCCTGTAGCCTCCAATGTTGAAGCCAAACCGAAACCCCAGAAACCAAAATTTGCTTACGATGGCCCGGGAAAGGGAACGGGAAATAATGATACAGAAGATAATGGTTATCGTTACCAGGGCTCTACACCAGGCGGAAAAGGTGATGCAGGTGATCCTTCCGGTCATCCGGACTCCTATGGAAACAGCCCCGGTGGAAAAATTGGGAACGGACCAAGGGTGGTTGGCAACAGGAAGATCATTCGTCATTATGCATTTACTGGCGATCTAAAAAAGGCAACTATCTATGCCATCGTAAAAGTTTCACCTGCGGGTATCGGATCATTTGTAGGTTTCGATAAGGGCTCCACCAGTCGCAGCGAATCATACGCCCAGGCAATTAGAAACTACCTCAGGAATATTCAATTCGATAAATCTGACAAGGAATCAACTGTCCAGGTTCAGTTCAATTTCAACGAGAGCTAAGATGTACCTTATCTTTGGTTGATGACTTACGAAGAAACGCTCGAATATCTGTACAACCGGTTGCCCATGTTCACGCGCACCGGGCCGGCTGCTTTAAAGATGGACCTGGACAATACACTCAGCCTGTGTGCAGCACTAGGTGAACCTCAAAAAAAGTTCCGCTCAATTCATATTGCCGGTACCAATGGAAAAGGCAGTACAAGTCATATGCTCGCGTCCATTCTTCAGGCAGCAGGTTATAAGACCGGCCTTTACACCTCACCGCATATTTTCGATTTTGGAGAAAGGATCAGGATAAATGGATCCATGGCCGACAGGCAGTTCATTATGGATTTCGTGGAAAAGGCAAAGCCGCTTATTGAAAAAATCGAACCGTCATTTTTTGAACTTTCAGTGGCGATGGCATTTGAATGGTTTGCACGAAATGAGGTTGATGTAGCTGTCATTGAAACCGGCCTGGGAGGTAGACTTGACAGCACCAATGTGTTAACTCCTGTATTGTCTGTTATTACGAATGTAGGATTTGATCACGAAGACCTGCTGGGTTCATCGCTGGATCTCATCGCCAGCGAAAAAGCCGGCATAATCAAACCACATGTACCTGTTGTGGTTGGTGAACAACTCCCCGAAACTCGACAGGTTTTTATAGACAAAGCGAACGGTTCTGAAGCACCATTACAATTCGCAGAAGAGCGATACATTATCGAATTCATCGATCCTTTACATGATCTACTCATCTGCCATATCAAGGATCTTGAAACAGGAGTGGTTGAGAAATTCAACCTGGATCTCCCGGGCCTTTACCAAAGCTACAACGCCCGTACTGTGCTTGCCTCTGTGAATGAATTACGCAAAGCCGGATTCAGGATCGATCCCGATGACCTGAAAAAGGGAATTGAATCTGTACGAGATACAACCGGCCTTAGGGGAAGATGGGAAATAGCAGGTTCCCACCCTACTATGATCTTTGATGCAGCTCATAATGCTGATGGATTGATCAGGGTTGTTGAACAGCTAAATGCTGTTTATTCAAATCGCACGTGGCATTTTATTCTTGGATTTGTCAAGGACAAAGATGTCAGTAGAATGTTAGGCATTATTCCGAAAGGGCATCATTATTATTATACCAATGCCCATATTCCAAGGGCGCTTCCACACCACGAACTGTCCCATATCGCAAAATTGGCCGGGCTCGGGGGAAACAGTTTCGACGATATCAACGAAGCGATTACGGAAGCAAAAAACAAAGCGTCAACAGAGGATGTGATAATTGTTTGCGGCAGTTTTTACATTCTTGGGGAAGCGCGTTATTTCACGGTATAGATCCCATTCTGTTGCAGAAAGCTAAAACCGTAGAACAAGGCTAGCGCATGCATGCTTTGAGGAATTTCCTGGTGTTGCAACATATTCCAGACCTTTTCCGGCTCATAAAGGAATAATTCTATCTCTTCATTCTTGTCAAGCTGTTGTTCGCCGATCTTTTTTCCACCCCAGGCCAGGAACATGTGGCTGAAATTATTCAACACCCCCGGGTTACCGGCAGTAATGCCCAGGTATTGGAAATTTGCAAATTCATAACCGGTTTCTTCTTTCAACTCCCTTTCCATGGCTTCTCGGGGCTGTTCATTTGGGTCCATGAATCCGCCCGGTAGTTCAAACATCTCAACACCAACAGGGTGCCTGTATTGTTTTAACAGGATCACCTTCCAGTCATCAGTAATTGCCATGGCCACCGCAGAAGAAGGAAGTTCAACGACAAAATACGGGTCAACAATTTTACCTGAACCAGTTTCGTAACTGTCACGCCTCGCTGTAAAATAAGGATGGTTGCTTAGGTATTCTGATGAAAGTATCTTTACCATATAGGATCGATTACCAACCGTTTCTTTCTCTTAATTGCAGAATATGGGCAACATGATGCCGGCCATGCCAAGCATACATCCCCAGGAAATACCAGAGATCAAAATGGGTTTTATGTTCAGGGTGATAAACCTGTCGCTTCCAATCTTCAGCATGGATTCCCTTCAGCAATTCCACCCACCGACGATGTAATGCAAACAGCATTGTAACAGAAATATTCACCGGGACATTTGAAACATCCGGAAGCTTCACCCATTCATCCTGGTCGTATGGCTTTATCTGAGGTGAATCTTCAGTCAGCCCCAGCTTAAACCTGATGAATGCATTCATATGACTATCTGCCACATGATGAACAAGTTGCTTGACTGTCCAACCGCCTTCTCGATAAGGCGTATCCAAACGCGACTCATCCAGATCCTGGATTGCATATTCGAGCTGGGAAGGAAGGCTCTCAATATCCAGCAACCATTCACCAAGCTGCTGTTCAGAGTAAGGTTGTTCCCTGAATTTCCCGATCGGGTATTTTAGGGCTTCGGTCATTTAGAGGCGGCTTTCTTTATGTCCAGCAGAATTATATCAAATAATAAAGTGGCACCCGGTGGTATAGATGCTCCGGCTCCCCTGTCACCGTAACCGAGGTCAGAAGGGATAGCAACTCTCCAGTGTGCTCCTTTGGGCATTAGTTGCAATATTTCGGTCCAGCCTCTTATCACACCGTTTAACGGGAAAGTAGCTGGCTGACCTCTTTTAAGGGAATTATCGAATTCTGTTCCATCGATCAAGGTACCAACATAATTAACAACGACAGTATCAACTGCGGCTGGCTTTTGACCATTAGGTTCTCCTGCAACTATCACTTCATACTGTAAACCATTCGGAAGAACAGTCACCCCCGTTTTCTTTGCATTTTTATCCAGGAATTCCTTTCCTTTTGCCTTCTCCCCCTCCAGCTTTTTCATTTTAAAAGCCATCAATTGTTCCTGTAATTTCATATTCGCATCCTCTTTGGTTAATTTGGTTTGTTTTCCCTGGTATACATCGTTCATTGCCTGGCGCACAATATCAAGATCAACATCTGTGATGCCCTGGTCTGCCATGCTGTGTGCTACATTCATACCAATGGCATAACTAAAGCTATCCATTAAATTCTTCAGAGGTTTTTCATTAACCGGCATACCTGGTTTTGCAGGAGTTGCGGATTTAGCAGGTGCTGCAGGCGCTTTCTTTTGCTGGGCAATTAAAGGGTTAAAAGAGAGCAGTGTATATGCAACGATTATTATATGCTTCATCAATTTTTATTTTTACAAATAAAGTAAAACTTATTCTTCCCTCATTTCACGACCTGTTAATTGTATGAATACGTCTTCAAGATTTGCTGATTTAACCTGCTTAGGCCTTTCAAACCCGGAAGCAACCAGTTCATCGATCATTCTATCTGGAGAATCCAACTTAATTATGCTTCCGTGGTCCATTATTGCTATGCGGTCGCAGAGTTGCTCTGCTTCATCCATATAATGTGTAGTGAGAATAACCGTGGTGCCGGAAAGTTGGATTTCGCGGATCAGCTCCCATAAATTCCGCCTGGCTTGCGGGTCAAGACCTGTGGTAGGCTCATCAAGAAAAATGATCTGTGGCTTGTTGATGAGCGTAGTTGCAATGGAAAAGCGTTGCAGTTGTCCACCGCTTAATTCCTTCGCCTTACTTTTAGCCTTATCCTCAAGATTTACTTTTCTAAGCAATTCCAGGGCATCGATGTCCTTATTATACAACCCACTGAAAAGTTTTACCAACTCAAGCAGGTTTAGACCAGGATAATATCCAGAACTCTGTAACTGGACGCCAATAATTTTCTTAATTGAAGCGGGCTCTTTGTCGAGGTCGAATCCTCCCACAACAACTTTCCCCGAAGTTTTCTTCCTGAGGGTTTCCATGATCTCCAGGGTTGTTGATTTTCCCGCACCATTTGGTCCAAGCAGACCGAAGATCTCACCCTTGTATACGTCAAAAGAAATGCCCTTTACAGCGGTAAATGAACCATAGTTCTTAACAAGACCTTCAACGGAGATTACTTTTTCCATTATACATTTACTGCGACTGCCCCGGTGAAGGATTCCAGTTCTTCCATCATTTTAATACTTCCTACAAAAAATGGCGTACGCTGGTGTAGTTCAGTTGGGATTATGTCAAGGATCCTCTCCTTTCCATTTGTGGCTTTTCCCCCTGCTTTTTCAATTATGTAAGCGAAAGGATTGCATTCGTAAAGAAGCCGCAACTTCCCTTTAGGTTTATCGGTAGTACCCGGGTACATAAAGATCCCGCCTTTAATCAGATTCCTATGCACGTCGGAAACCATACTTCCGATATAACGTTGAGTGTATGGCCCGCCGTTACTTTTATCCTTTCGCTGGCAATTATCTATATATGACCTAACAGGTTCATCATATTGGAAAAAATTTCCATGATTAACAGAATATATCTTCCCTTTTTCCGGGCATTGAATATTTGGATGACTCAGAGAGAATTCACCTATTGACTGATCCAATGTAAATCCATTCACACCTCTTTTGGTTGCATAGACCAGCATTGTTGAGGAGCCATAAATAACATAACCGGCCGCTACCTGTTTATTTCCCGGCTGCAGGAAATCCTCCTTTGTTGCAGGCTTACCGATCTCGCTTACACGGCGGTAAACGCTGAAAATTGTTCCAATGGATACATTCACATCAATATTACTGCTTCCGTCAAGCGGATCGAAAAGACAAACATATTTAGACCTGTTGCTCGTTTCATCATCAAAAACTACAATATCATCAAGTTCTTCGCTTGCTATCCCTGCACAACTGATCCCATGGCGAAGCACACCCATGAACTGGGTATTCGCCAGTACATCAAGCTTCTTCACTTCTTCACCCTGAACATTTGTTGAACCCGCATCACCAAGGATATCAACCAGCCCGGCCTTGTTTACCTCTACATTGACCCTCTTGGCTGCAAGACCTATATCCCTTAATAGTCCTGCAAGTTCCCCGGTGGCTGCAGGGAATTTTCTCATTTCCTGGATTATGAATTCATCAAGGGTCTGAATATTCCTGTTTATGACCATCTCCATATATAGATTCTTATTTAGTATTATTGAGGTTAGTTTTGCGGCTCAAATGTAGCACATATTTAAAGGCAAACCTGTTCACTTACCATGATCGTATTCAAGTTCGGTGGCGCCAGCATCAATAGTCCTGAAAGGATTAAGAACACAGCAAATATCATCAGCTCACATGCTTCCCAGAAATGCCTGGTAGTGATCTCGGCCATGGGAAAAACAACCAACGCACTTGAAAAAGTAGCTGATTCTTACTTTGAAGGAAGGCAGACGGAAGCGCTCGCGCTTTTTGAAAAGGTTAAACAGGCACACCTGGAAACAATAAAATTTTTGCTGGTAAAAAACTGGCGTGAGGCCGAAGAGAACGTAGGTAATATTTTCACCGAGGTTGAATGGTTGCTTCATGACAAACCCGTTAGACCTTTTGATTATTATTATGACCAGATAGTTTGCAGCGGCGAACTGCTGAGCAGCGCAATAGCCAGTGCCTACCTTAAGGAAATTGGTATACCCAACACCTGGCTGGATGTACGCGATATACTTAAAACGGATTCTAATTTCAGGGACGCAGCGATTCAGTGGGATGTTACCAGGGAATTATGTGAAGCTGATTTAATCCCCTTGTGGAAGGAGTCAAATGTTATTATCACACAAGGCTTCATTGGATCCACGAATGAGAATGAAAGCACAACACTTGGCAGGGAAGGGAGTGATTATACAGCCGCGATCTTTGCAAATCTTCTTAATGCAGAAGGCGTAACTATATGGAAAGATGTTGAAGCAGTTATGAATGCAGACCCGCGTATTTATTCGAAGGCTGTGCCCATTCCGGAATTAAGCTACAGGGAGGTGATCGAGATGGCATATTATGGTGCACAGGTGATCCACCCAAAAACGATCAAGCCACTTCAAAATGCAGGGATCCCTCTATATGTGAAAAGCTTTCTCGACCCTTCATTACAGGGAACAACCATCAGTGAAAGATCATCTAAGGCACTTCCTCCTGTAATTGTTATCAAACAAAACCAGGTGTTGCTGAATTTCCGGACAATTGATTATTCATTTATGGAAGGTACACCGGTCGATATCCTGCACCAGCTATTCGGAAACCTGCGAATTAAATCGAACCTGTCGCAACATACCGCAATAAGTTTGATCGCATGCTTTGATGAACATCCTGAAAAGATCCCGGCACTGGCCGAATCTGCGGCCGGCCATTTTGAAGTAAACCTTGAAAGAAATCTGACCTTACTTACGATAAGGCATTATACAGGGGAAATCTTAAATGAATTGCTGGCGGGAAAAGATATCATTCTTCAACAAAGAACACCAGAGACTTTACAGGTGGTCATGAGAGATCAATTCACTACATAATCACCTTTCCTGTTAACCATTATAACAGGGATCTCTTTTTTGTTCTCGAAAAATTCAAAGGCCTTCCTGATCTTGGAATTGAACTCTTTGAGGTAATCGTTATTTTCGATGGTTCTGTTCAGGTATTCGAGACTTTCTTTTTTATTATATCGCACAGGATAAACATGGACAGGGATAAAATCCTGCACACCCTGGTCTTTCACCTGCGCACCTATAATATACAATTCTTCTATAGGGCCATCAGTTATGGCAATGCAGCCGGTGCTCACGCAATTCCCATGGATATAAATATTATTCCCCGGCCTGCGTGCATCACTTAAAATCCTGTCTGACGCATTTGGATAATTTAACCCCAGCGAAAGGTGATACATGCTATTGGGGTTGAATTCATTTATATAATAAAACCCTTCTGGCACCTGGTAGTCGCCTTCCATTCTCTTCGGTCCCATGGCCCCGCTTTGCATACAAATCTTATAGGTTTTGAATAATTGGTATGGCTTATCCATATCTCCCTTTACCCAAACCTCAAGTTGCTTATCAAATTTGAATGATCGGACGTACATGGCCTGGGGTGGCCAAACAAGACCCTTTTGCTGAAACTGTTTCTTCACTGAATCTTCCATCCTTGTGAAAACAGTATTGATCCTGTAAATACCTTTCTGGCTTTCAATGAAGGAACCTTGTCCATATCCATGAAAACCGAAACATGAAGCAATTATAACACAGAGGAGTCGCAGGTGTTTTCTTTTCATTGATTTACAGATGGGCTGTGAAAATAAAAAAAATACTGCTCGCTATTTGTTAAAAGAACCGGGAAAATTGTTCGGGTCAATACTTATTATAGATTTCCTCTCGCTTCCTGTTCTCTTTCAAGTGCTTCAAATAATGCTTTGAAATTGCCTTTCCCGAAACTCTTAGCTCCCTTCCTTTGTATGATCTCAAAGAAAAGCGTTGGCCGGTCCTGGAGAGGCTTGCTGAATATCTGCAGCAGGTAACCTTCATCATCACGATCGATAAGTATTCCCAGTTCCGACAAAGGAGCAAGGTCCTCATCAATCTTTCCTACCCTTTCCAGCACATCCTCGTAATATGATTTAGGGATCGCGAGAAACTCTATTCCTCTTCTGCGCAATTCGCGGACAGTTTTTACAATATCATTTGTTGCAATGGCCACATGCTGAACGCCCTCTCCGTTATAGAATTCCAGGTATTCCTCCACCTGGCTTTTCTTTTTTCCTTCAGCCGGCTCATTTATCGGAAATTTCACATAGCCATTGCCATTGCTCATAACCTTGCTCATGAGCGCTGAATACTCAGTAGATATATCCTTATCATCAAAGGAAAGGATATTCCTGAAGCCCATTACATCCTCATAAAATTTCACCCAGGGATTCATTTGATTCCAGCCAACATTACCGACACAATGGTCTACATACAGCAAACCGGTTGGCTCAGGATTATATTCTGTTTTCCACTCCCTGAATCCAGGCATGAAAACTCCCTTATAATTTTTTCTTTCTACAAATACATGCACGGTATCACCGTAAGTATGAATGCCACTCATAACGACCTCCCCGGAATCATCACTGAGTGTAGTAGGTTCTAAATAGGGCTTTCCGCCTCTGGAGGTAGTTTGGTGAAACGCATCTGCAGCGTCATCAACGCGCAATGCCAGTACCTTTACGCCATCGCCATGCTTGCTTATATGATCTGCTATCTCGTTACCGGGCCTTAACGGTGTCGTCAGTACAAAAGTCAGTTTCTCCTGGCGGATCACATAACTCACCTTATCCATCATGCCCGTTTCAGGGCCGGCATATGCCAGCGACTGGAAACCAAAGGCTGTTTTGTAAAAATGAGCTGCCTGCTTGGCATTCCCCACGTATAACTCCACGTAATCTGTTCCCTGTAAGGGCAGGAAATCCTTCACTTCTGTATTGTTTTCGGCTGTAGCTAATAAAGTGGACATTGAGATAGATTTTATAATGCAAAGATAATAAAAAGACATGGCAGCAGGATTGCTTAAACTATATTTGCAGGCATGTTAAAAGCCGGTATTTTAGGAGGAGGCCAGTTAGGAAGAATGTTATTACAGGCAGCAGCAAATTATCCTGTGCTGACATTCGTTATGGAAAATGATCCGGATTGTCCTTCCGCTCATTTATGTCATCATTTTCAGCAGGGTGATATTACATCCTACGATGATGTGATCTCGTTTGGAAGAATGGTGGACGTTCTTACCATCGAGATCGAGAATGTGAATGTGGAGGCGCTTGAGAAACTGGAAAGTGAAGGAAAGAGAATCATTCCACGTCCCTCTGCACTAAGGACCATTAAAAATAAGATCTACCAGAAGCAATTCTATTCATCCAATAATATCCCGACAAGCGAATTCGTGATCACTTCATCAAAGAATGATGTATCAATGAACCCTGGATTTCTTCCCGGCGTTCATAAACTCGCCACAGGAGGATATGACGGCCGTGGGGTCCAGATCCTGGAAGATGAAGATTCGTTGCAACATGCCTTTGATGCGCCGGCAGTTCTTGAAAAAAAGATAGATCTCGAAAAAGAGATTGCAATGATGGTCGCAGTATTCGAAGATGGAAAAACTGTTCTGTATCCCCCGGTAGATATGGTGTTCGACCATTCATTGAACCTGCTTAACCACCAGGTTTGCCCGGCTGAACTTCCTGAAAAAACTTTATGGAAAGCTGAAGCCATAGCCCTGGCTGTGGTGAGGGCCTTGAAAAGCCCGGGGATCTTTGCTGTTGAATTGTTCACAGACAAAGAAGGAAATGTACTGGTAAACGAAACTGCTCCGAGAGTACATAACAGTGGTCATCATACTATTGAAGCGTGTTATAGCAGCCAGTTCGATATGCTCTGGCGAATTATGCTGGAATATCCTGCTGGCAATACGAAGTCAATGATGTCCTCATCACTCGTTAACCTGATAGGTGAAGAAGGCTACACGGGTCCGGCCGTTTACGACGGTCTTGATAAGGTGCTGGCAATGGACAACGTATTCGTACATATCTATGGAAAAGCCAATACAAAACCTGGCCGGAAGATGGGTCATGTAACGATTCTCAGTAATGAAAAGCAGGATCTCCTGTATAAAGCTAACCTGATCCGGAAAACACTTTTTGTAAAAAGCTGATCTGTTAAGACCGGTAATCCTATTTAACAACCAATAGCAGTTCGATCTGCTATAAATTTGCACTTCATTTTTAAACTGATCCTGATGAGGTTATCCTCCCTGTTTGTCATTATTGCTGCAATACTTTATTCTTCCTGCAGTTCAAAGGAAAAACAAACTACAACCCGGAGCGCCGGGCCGCCGCCACCGCCTAAAGTTGAGGCATTCGTAGTAACTCCAACTTCTTTGAGTGAGAATGTTGAACTACCTGGCTCCCTGATCGCTAATGAAGAAACAGAGATCCATCCGGAAATAAGCGGACGGCTAACCTACCTGAATACTGCTGAAGGTAAACATATCGGGAAGGGGGCGCTCATAGGAAAAATTTATGATGGTGACCTGAAAGCGCAACTTAACAAATTGAATGTGCAGCTTAATGTGCAGGAACAAACCGCCCGCCGTTATGAAGAACTATTGAAGATAAATGGTGTAAGCCAGCAGGAATATGACATGATCAGGCTTCAATCAAGCAACATCAGGGCAGACATGGCCATTGTACAGAGCAATATCAGGAGAACCGAGATCCGTGCTCCGTTCAGCGGTACCCTGGGTTTGAGAATGGTAAGTCCCGGAGCTTATGTTACTCCCCAGACTGTGCTGACTACGCTTCGCCAGAGTGGTGATCTCAAACTCGATTTTACCTTGCCTGAAAGATTTGCTTCACGGTTGAACATAGGCCAGTTACTTGATTTTACATCGGAAGGAAGTGACAAAACATACCAGGCACGTGTTATGGCGAGGGAATCAGGAATATCTCAAACAGACAGGAGCCTGAAGATAAGGGCAAGGGTTATAAATCCTGGTAAGGAATTGATCCCTGGAAGATTTGCCACTGTGAAACTTGGCTTTGAACCCGAAACCGATGCGATCATGATCCCTTCCCAGGCTGTTATTCCACAAGCACGGGGGAAACAAGTGGCCATTTTCCGGAATGGTACAGTAGATTTTGAAGAAGTTGAAACAGGAATCAGGGATTCAGCAATGGTACAGATCACCAGCGGTCTTAAAGCAGGAGACACCATTATCCTTACCGGGTTAATGAGGTTGAAGCCAAAAGATAAAGTCATCATATCAAAAACAACCCGGTAGAATATGAATATATCTGAATTTAGTTTGAGGCGACCGGTGTTCGCGATCGTGATGAACATTATTATAGTGCTGTTCGGTCTTATTGGATATAGTTTCCTTGGTGTCAGGGACTACCCAGCACTCGACCCTCCGAATATCAATGTTCGTACTTCCTACCCCGGAGCGAATGCAGAGATCATTGAGACCCAGATCACCGAACCTCTTGAAAAAGCGATCAACTCAATTGCGGGTATCGAGAATATTACTTCCAGGAGTTCACAGGGAAGCAGCAATATCACCGTAGAATTTAAATTAGGGACAAATCTCGAAGAGGCTGCTAATGATGTGCGCGACAAAGTAAGCCAGGCCCAGCGTTCCCTGCCTACCGACCTTGACGCACCCCCGGTTGTGAGTAAAGCAGATGCAAGTAACGACCCGGTGATGATAATGCTCCTTCAGAGCGAAATCAGGAATTCACTTGAACTTACCGAATTCGCCACAAATAACCTGGTTGAAAAGATCCAGACAGTTCCGGGTGTGAGCGGTGTGAATATCTGGGGAGAGAAAAGATATGCAATGCGTATCTGGTTCGACCCTGCTAAACTCAGTGCCTATGCGCTTACGCCACAGGATGTGCGTTCTGCATTGTTGCGTGAGAATGTGGAACTCCCATCGGGAAAGATCAGCGGCGATGCGACTGAACTCGGTATCAGGACATTTGGTAAGCTGAATACCGAAGAAGAATTCAATAACCTGATCATTAAGAATATCAATGGTACGGATATACGTGTGAAGGATATCGGCGAAGCCGTACTTGGGCCCGAAAATGAAGAAAGCATCTTAAAGGAAAGTAATGTTCCGATGATCGCTATCGCGATCATCCCTCAGCCTGGTACAAATTATATCGAGATCTCCAACGAGGTGAACAAGCGCCTCGAAAGTATAAAGGCTGACCTCCCGGAAGATATTCGCCTCGAAATATCGTCGGATTCTACGGACAGTATCAGGAAATCGATCAGCGAGGTTAAGGAAACCATCTTTATTGCATTCTTCCTCGTGGTAATGATCGTTTACCTGTTCTTCCGCGACTGGCTTATCGCTTTACGTCCATTGATCGATATACCAATCAGCCTATTGGGAGCATTCTTCATTATGTATGTTTCGGGCTTCACTATAAACGTACTAACGCTCCTGGCTATAGTCCTGGCCACAGGACTTGTTGTGGATGATGGTATCGTTGTAACGGAGAATATTTATAAAAAGATGGAGAAGGGGATGAATAAGTGGCAGGCAGCAAGGGATGGGTCCAGGGAGATCTATTTCGCGGTGATCGCAACTTCCATTACGCTTGCTGTTGTATTTCTTCCTATCATTTTCCTTGAAGGATTTGTAGGCCGGCTTTTCCGTGAATTCGGGATCGTTGTTGCAGGAGCGGTGCTCATCTCCGCTTTCGTTTCCCTTACCATTACCCCGGTACTGAACGTAAAGCTTGCCGGCAAGAAATTCAAACATTCAAGATTCTACACTAAAACAGAACCTTTCTTTAACGGCCTGGAAAATGGATACCGGAGGATGTTAAGTGGATTCATGAAAGTGAGATGGATGGCTTTCGTCATAATCGGTGTTTGTGCGGCAATGATCTTCATTATTGGTGGAAGCCTGCAAACAGAACTTGCACCTATGGAAGACAAATCCGGCTTCCGTTTGAATGTTACAGCACCGGAAGGTACTGCTTACGATGCGATGGATAAATACATGGACCGCATTACTAACTTCCTGATCGATTCCATCCCTGAAAAGAAATATATTGTCAGCATGACTGCACCAGGATTTGCCGCCGGAACTGCAAATTCAGGATTCATAAGGGTTGCACTTGTAGAACCTCATGAAAGAAAAAGAAGCCAGCAGGATATTGTGAACTGGGTGAACCGAAAGCTTCCCCAATTCAATGAAGGACGTTCCTTTGCCATTCAGGAGCAAACGATCCAGGTTAGTCGCAGAAGCGGACAGCCAGTTCAGTTCGTTCTGCAGAATGTAAATGCTGAAAAATTGAAAGAAGCGCTGCCAAGAATGCTTGAAGCAGCCAACAACAGTGATATCCTGACCGGCGTTGATGCTGATCTTAAATTCAATAAACCGGAGATACGGATAGAAATAAACCGCCTTAAGGCAAGTGAAATGGGTGTTAGCGTACAGGATATTTCCCAAACACTTCAGTTAGCCTTAAGTAATCAGCAGCTTGGATACTTCACCCGCCAGGGTAAACAGTATTCAGTGATCGGGCAGGTAGAAAGAGAGAATAGGGATGATCCTGCTGATCTTGCAAATATTTATGTAACAAACAGCAGTGGCCAGCCGATTCCACTGATCAATCTTCTTACCATATCCGAAGATGTAACTCCTCCTACCCTGTATCACTTTAACAGGTTCAGGTCGGCAACAATAAGCAGCGGGCTTGCTGAAGGAAAAACGATCGGGGATGGTATAAAAGAAATTCGTGCGATCGCAGATACCGTACTTGATGCATCCTTCCAGACATCACTTGTAGGTGCCTCCAAGGATTATGCTGAAAGCTCGGGCAATACTTATTTTGCCCTGGGACTGGCATTGATCATAATCTTCCTTGTACTGGCCGCACAATTTGAAAGTTTCATAGATCCGTTTACGATCATGATCACAGTGCCGCTTGCATTTGCAGGAGCATTGCTTTGCCTCTGGATTTTTGGACAAACTATAAATATCTTCAGCCAGATAGGCATGATCATGCTTGTAGGTCTTGTAACCAAGAATGGTATCCTGATCGTTGAATTTGCCAATCATAAAAGACTTGAAGGAATGCAAAAAGTTCCCGCGGTGATCGATGCGGCAGTTGGTCGTTTCAGGCCTATCCTGATGACCAGCCTTGCTATGTCGCTCGGTGCATTGCCACTTGCGCTTTCCCTGGGAGATGCATCAACCAGTCGCATCCCATTGGGTATCGTGATCACCGGAGGTGTACTCTTCTCCCTGGTGCTAACCCTGTTTGTGATACCTGCAGTTTACAGCTACCTGTCAACAAAGAAGAGAAAAAGTGTTCTTGATGAACTCCCACCTGCTGAAACCGTTTAATACCATGAAAAGAATCGTAATTTCCATTATATCAATATTCTTCATGGCTACAGCCCCTGTGGCCCAACCCTTGCTGACCGTGGAAGAGGCCGTGGCAGCAGTTTTGAAGAATAACTTTGATATCCTCTTATTGCGGAATGATTCTGCAGTTTTTGCTTTGAACAACAGCTATGCAAATGCCGCATTCCTTCCCCGGTTAAACGCAACATCAGGAATTGTCTTCAATAATAACAATACCAGGCAAAAACTGGCCGACGGATCAGAAAGAGGATCAAATGGACTTCGTTCCAACAATATAAATTCCGCGCTAAACCTTAACTGGACAATTTTTGATGGATTAAAAATGTTCGCAACAAGGGAAAAGCTGGAAGAGTTCGTGCGACTGGGTTCACTCAATATACAAAACCAGCTTACCACCAGTGTTGCAGAAGCTATAATAACTTATTACAACATTGTTCGTCAGAAACAACAGTTAAGAGCCATCGAAGAGCAGATGCAGGTAAATGAGGAAAGAGTAACGCAGGCTGAAAAAAAGATCAGTGTAGGATTAGGCGCAAAACCTGAATTATTACAGGCCCAACTGGACCTGAATGCGCAAAAGGCTTCCAGGCTGGACCAACTGAACCTTATTGAACAATTAAAGGAACAGCTTAACCTTGTTGCAGGATTTGCTCCTGGCACCAGTTATGATGTGGCTGACAGCATTCCACTCAACACTGGTCTTATTGCGGGAGAAATATTCAGCACTGCAGAAGATCTAAACCCCGGCATTCAGGTAGCAAAACAAAATATCAGGATAGCTGAACTGACCCTGCGCGAACGCAGGGCCGAAAGATTTCCAACGGTCAGCTTCAATGCTGCATATAATTTTTCAAGAACCTCCAACCAGGCCGTTGTAAATAATTTCACCCCGCTTTTTAACCGGAACTTTGGTTTCAACTACGGATTTACAGCCACTATACCGATCTTCAACGGTTTTAATGTTCGCAGGCAGATCCAGGAAGCAAAGCTTGATGTATCCTACCAGCAGGTGGTATATGATTATGAAAGATTTCGCGTGAACATTGGCATCAGTCGTGCCTTCAAGGATTATGAAGCAAGAAAAAGCACCCTGGCGCTCGAAGAGGAGAATATTAAACTGGCAAAGGAAAATGTATACATCGCCCTGGAACGTTTCCGTCTTGGACTTTCGACATCGCTGGAATTAAGGGAAACACAGCGAAGCCTTGAAGATGCTTACAACAGGCTTATTGCTGCAAGATATAACCTGAAGGTCGCAGAGACCGAATTACTCAGGCTGAAAGGTGATCTTGTAAAATAAATACCTTTACTGCAAATTACATTTATGGGAAAGGTGGCTATCATCATGGGCAGCAAAAGCGATCTAAAGATCATGCAGGAGGCTGCCGATATCCTTGATCAACTTGGCGTTGAATATGAAATTGATGTGATCTCTGCACATCGTACACCTGACCTTATGCGGGAATTCGCGCTGAACGCTCATGAGAAATTCAGCGTGGTTATCGCAGGTGCAGGCGGGGCAGCCCATCTTCCTGGTATGGTAGCATCATTCACCACCCTTCCTGTGATCGGCGTGCCGGTGAAATCATCAAATTCAATTGATGGATGGGACTCTGTGCTTTCTATCCTCCAGATGCCTGGAGGGGTGCCCGTTGCCACTGTTGCATTGAATGGTTCAAAAAATGCCGGCATACTCGCTGCCCAGATCATTGCACTGTCAGACAATAAGGTTGCCAGCAAACTGGCTTCATATAAAACAAAATTGTCAGAAGACGTGGCTCAAATGCGGCGAGAACTGTAATTTCCACACTCCCATTCCACCTGTTAGCATATTAAACCGCTCATCAATAAAGGAGCGAAATCAATTTCGCATAGATATTTCTGGCTATTTTTACGGATAAACTAAATGCGACATGTTGAAACACAAATTAATGCTGCTGGGCCTTTTGGGTGCATTTGCTGCCAATGGTCAAAAAGTGGCTTTTACCGAATTTGATCTTAAGAATGGACTGCATGTGATCCTTCACAAGGACAACAGCGCTCCTGTGGTGGTAACTTCAGTAATGTACCACGTAGGGAGCAAGGATGAACGCCCTGACAGGACCGGCTTTGCACATTTCTTTGAACATTTGCTGTTTGAAGGAACCAAGAATATTAAGAGAGGTGAATTCATGAAAATGGTCACCAGCAAAGGAGGCCAGAACAACGCGAATACTTCCCAGGACAGAACATATTATTACGAGGTGTTCCCCAGCAATCAACTGGAAACAGGTTTATGGCTGGAAAGCGAAAGAATGCTTCATCCTGTGATAAACGAGGTTGGTGTGGAAACACAGAACGAAGTGGTGAAAGAAGAAAAAAGACTGAGGGTTGATAATGCTCCTTACGGAAGTTTTATCGGCGAGATAATGAAGCGCCTTTTCACTAAACACAGTTACAATTGGGTGCCAATCGGAAGCATGGAACACCTTGACGCAGCAACCCTGCAGGAATTCCAGGATTTCTTCAAGAAATTCTATGTTCCTTCCAATGCCGTACTGGTTGTAGCCGGTGATATCGATATTGAAAAGACCAGGAAGCTTGTGGAGGATTATTTTGGAGAGATCCCTAATGCCGGTCCAAAGCCTGTAAAGAATATTCCGCAGGAAGACCCAATAACTGTGGCAATCATCGACACAGCTTATGATAATAATATCCAGATTCCAGCTATCATGACCGCTTACCGCACCGTAGGGATGAAACATAAAGATGCACTGGCCCTTCAGCTTGTATCGGACGTTCTCAGCCAGGGCGCAAGCAGCAGGATGTACAGGAAAATGGTAGATGAGAAGAAGAACTCCCTCCAGGTAGGTTCTTTCAATTATACCCTTGAAGATTATGGAGCTTATATAACATATGCGCTTCCAAACATGGGTACATCCCTGGATTCACTGTTAAAGGATATGGATGAGGAGATCCTGAAACTACAGAAGGAACTGATAAGTGAAAAAGAATTCACCAAGATCCGTAACCAGTTTGAGAATAACTACATAGGCAAGAATGCAAAAATGCAGGGAGTAGCCGAGAATCTTGCCTCCGGGTATACATTCCATGGTAATACTAACCAGGTGAATGAAGAAATGGATGAAGTGCGTGCTATTACAAGGCAAGACCTGCAAAATGTTGCACGTAAATACCTTAATCCAAACCAAAGGGTGATCCTTTATTACCTTCCTAAAAAATAATTTTCAATTCGCAGATAATATGAAAAAGATAAATATTCTTCTGGCTTTAGTAGTTCTTGGAACACAAGCCATGGCACAGGTCGATCGATCCAAACCACCAAAATCCGGTCCGGCGCCTGTGATCCAATATGCCGATCCTACAACATTTACTCTACCAAATGGTATGACGGTTATGGTTGTGGAGAATCACAAATTACCGCGAGTTTCTGCAACGCTTACCATCGACCAGGGACCGATCAAAGAGGGAGCAAAGGCAGGGGTTGTACAATTGATGGGAGCCATGCTTTCTGAAGGTACAACAACTATGAGCAAGGCCCAGTTTGACGAAGCGGTTGATCTCATAGGTGCAGATGTAAGCCTGAATCCTAGTGGAGCCTATGTTGGCGCTCTTACACGTTATTTTGAAAAAGCATTCATGCTGATGTCTGAAGGAATAAGGAATCCCTCATTCCCGCAGGAATCTTTCGACAAACTTAAAAAGCAGGCTATTACTGCCTTAAAATCCGGGGAAAAAAGTGCTTCAACTATTTCAAACCGCGTAGTTTCAGCATTGTCCTATGGAAAGAACACCGCTTTGGGAGAATTCCAGACTGAGGAGAGTATAAACAGCATTACGCTTAATGATATTAAGGAGTACTACCGTAATTACATCACTCCTTCGCGCAGCTACCTGATCTTTGTTGGAGACATTACACCTGGTATGGCAAGAACCATTGCCTCCAAGGCTTTTGGCACCTGGAAAGGAAGAAAACTTGAACTTCCATCAATTCCGAATGCCGACAATGTTAAGACCACTGAGATCAATTTTGTTGACGTTCCAACCGCAGTACAGGGCGAGATCACGATTACAAACCTGATCAACAACCCAATGACCAATCCTGATTATCATGCACTGCTTATCGCTAACCAGATACTGGGGGGAGGTTTTGAAAGCAAATTATTCATGAACCTTCGCGAAAAGCATGGGTTCACTTATGGTAGCTATTCCAGCGTTGGAAGCAGCCGTTTCCAGAGCAGGGTTTCAGCAACTGCACAGGTACGGAGCGAAAAGGCAGACAGTGCTATTGTAGAAATGCTGCGCGAGATAGAAAATATGCGTAAAGGAAATATTACGCAAGAAGAACTTGACCTGGTAAAAGCTAAATATAATGGCTCATTCGCCTTAGGTATGGAAGATCCGGCAAGGGCAGCCACGCATGCTTCTAACATAATGATCAATAACCTGCCGAAAGACTTTTACCGCACATTCCTTCAAAAGATCAATGCACTAACGGTAAAGGATATTCAAAGGGTTGCAAATAAATACTTCCAGGCAAATAACAGCCGTATCATCATTGCAGGAAATGGCGATAAGATCCTTCCTAACCTGACAAGGCTTGGATACCCTATCAAGAAATATGACAAGTATGCAAACCCGATCACTGATGAACCTGCAGATAAAAATGTAGATGAAACGCCTAAAACATCAGAAGCGATTTCTGCTTTCTCTGTTGTTGAGGGATATCTGAAAGCGATCGGCGGTAAGGAAGAAGCTAAAAAAGTGAACAGCATTGTAATGGAATTTGATATGGAGATGATGGGAATGCCACTTACAGCTACTATGAAGAAAATGAATCCAGATAAGGAATATTTCCAGATCGTAATGCAGGGAAATACTGTTATGCAAAGATCTTTCGACGGAACCAAAGGCTATATGGCACAGATGGGACAGAAGAAAGATATGGACGAAAAAGAGATCAAGGAAAGCCTTGACAGTAAAGGGATCTTCCCGCAACTTAACTATATCGGAAGTGAATATAAAACTTCATATACCGGTACAGGGAAGGTTGGCAATGAAACCGCCTATAAGCTGAAAATTACCCGTCCTAGCGGGAAAGTGGCAGTTGAATATTATTCCACCAAAACAGGCCTGCTGCTGCGTGAAGAATCTACCATTGAACAGGGCGGCCAGGAAATGGCTATGACCACAGACTTCCTTGATTATACTAAAGCTGGTAACGTTATGGTTCCCGGAAAACTGGTTCAGACAGTTGGTCCGCAGGAAATAACCATGACATTAAAGAGTGTTAAAGTGAATGAAGGAGTTTCTGCAGATGATTTTAAATAACGATTATCGCAAATAATACTAAAAAGCCCCGGTTGTCCGGGGCTTTTTTAATCGAGGGAAATGATCCCGAACTTATGTTCAAGCGCTTTCGAATTACTGTATAGAATTTCGAGTATGGAAGCACCGTAACGTGCGTACCAGCCAAGGATGCTCTCGGATCTCTCCTGGAGACCTCCACCGGGAAATAAAGATGACCTTACTTCATGTAATTGCCTTCTTTCATCCTCAAACTTTCTTTTTTCAGCACGTAAGATCTTCTTCTCCAGCTTTTTCAGCCCATCAACAGCCCGCTTCTCCAGGCTTTCCACATGTCCGGAAAGCGTGGGATCCACAGCTTTTGCAAGCCGCAGGGCTTCACTGTATGAATTCTTTACATCCGTGATCACATTGTCAAGTGAAAGCATATTCTCAGAAGTATCCACAACTATCTCCCTGAACAATTTTTCTTCGTCCATAAAAAGTTGTTCAACTTCCAAGTGCAATTTTTCAAGTCTTTCAGTGTTCCTGTTGTTCAATAATAAGAATGAGTTCCGCAGGGCAAGAACAGGGTAAGGAACCCCTGCCTTTTCGAACATCGCTTTCAATTCAAGCCAATAGGCAATTTCACCTCCACCGCCTACGAAGACCACATCCGGAAGAAGCATGGCCTGGAACAAAGGACGGAGTATAACGTTGGGGCTTACCCTGTCCGGGTGCGAATTAAACCTTGATAAAAGTTCTCCTTGCGACAGTTCCGTTCCCGATTCCTGTAATAAAAACTGGGGCCCGGTCTTTACGATCCTTTGCCTGCTGTCTCCTTCCAGGTAAAAAAGATTAATCTCCCGGCCTTTTGCCTGCACCTTATAATTTTTCGACAACTCATTTATGGCGCCTGAGGTCATTTCAAAAGAGAAACCTTCATTCAGTTCCTTTTCAGCTATGCTCAGAAATACTGATTTGAATCCCGGATTATCCGGTAGCAGTACTACAAGTCCATATTTTCCGAAAAGAAGATGAATGAATTCAAATGTTGCCTGCTCAATGGTCTTCCCTTTACTATAGCAATTCCTTAAATGATGCAGAATCTCATTTCCATGGGGGAGAACGCCCAGTTGACCCTGCATCTCGTTAATAAGTTGCAGCAGGGCATCGTCTACAAGCATCCTGCCTACTGCACCTTTTTGCCGCGTAATCCACCGATATTCTTTCCCGTCTATCCTCGTAATTCCCAGTTCATCTATATCCGCATCCTCGCTGCCCATATAGAACATGGGAACAAAATTGTATTCCGCAATTTCTCTATTCAAATGATCGGCAACAGAGATCGCATGCAGTATCTTATAAATGAAATAAAGTGGCCCGGTGAAAATGTTAGGCTGGTGAGCGGTTGTGATCGTAAATGTGCGCTCGTTCAGCAACAACTCAAGATTTGCCGATACCTGGGGTATCGCATCTGTTGTCACATACTGCTTTTCGAGACCAGTGACCAGTAATTGCCTGTCAGTTTTGAATTTCAGCCGCTTTTCGATAGCGGACCGTATGCCATCAACATCTGGGAGATCACTGAAAAAGGGCCGGATACCGGGAACATTACTGATATAATCAATAACAATATCTGAGAAAGAATTTGTAGCCTCGTAAGAAATGAATTTCGCTTTGGCCATAAGTCAGTTAATCTTCAAACTTAATCCATAAGCACTAAACAACCTCACCTTCAAGGTCATAATCAAAAGCTTTGGTGATCCTCACCATTACCATATCCCCGGCATTAAGTTTCCTGCCGGAATTTATGATGACCTCATTATCCACTTCCACGCTATCAAACTCGGTGCGACCAAGATAGCGCCCTGCCTCCCTTTTATCCACGATCACCCGTAGCACTTTTCCGATCTTCTCCTGGTTCTTCTCCAGGCTTATGTCCTGTTGCACCTCCATTATCTCCCTTGCACGTTCTTCCTTAACATCTGCCGGGATGTTATCTTCAAAGTCATACGCAGAAGTATCTTCCTCGTGGCTGTAGGTAAAAATTCCAACCCTGTCAAACCGCATCCGTTGTAGAAAATCTTTCAGTTCTTCCACATCCTCTTCGGTTTCCCCAGGGAAACCAGTGATCAGCGTGGTCCGCAGGCAAATGCCCGGAACTTTTTCACGGATATTAAACACCAGCTGCTCCATTTCTTCCCTGGTTATTTGCCTTTTCATTGCTTTGAGCATGTTATTGCTCGCATGCTGAAGCGGCATGTCCAGGTATTTACAGATATTGTCGTGCCTGTTCATTACATCCAGGATCTCCAGGGGAAATTTGGAAGGATAGGCATAATGAAGTCGGATCCATTCGAGCCCGGGAATTGCGGCGAGTTTTTCGAGAAGTTCAGGCAGAGCCCTGTTCTTATAAAGATCAAGTCCATAATAAGTGAGTTCCTGCGCTATGAGCATTATCTCTTTAACCCCTTTTGAAACCAAAAGTTCGGCTTCCTGAACCAGGGATTCGATGGGTCGGCTGATATGCTTTCCTCTCATCAGGGGAATGGCACAAAATGAGCAGGTACGGTTACAACCTTCACTGATCTTCAGGTAGGCATAGTGCTGAGGAGTGGCAAGCTTCCTTTCTCCAATAAGGTCCTTTTTATAATCTGCGTTGAATTTCTCCAACAGGAACGGCAGTTCCATAGTTCCAAAAAAAGCATCCACTTCAGGAATCTCTTCCTCAAGGTGCTGCCTGTAGCGTTCACTCAGGCATCCCGTTACATAAACCTTATCGAGCTTTCCCTTTTTCTTGAGGGAAACATTATACAGAATGGTATTGATGCTCTCCTCTTTGGCCTTGTCAATAAATCCACATGTATTGATCACCACGATGTTATGATCAAGCTTTGCATTTTCATGCACCGTGTCAATATTATTCGCCTGCAGCTGGCCGCTTAATACTTCGCTGTCAACCATATTTTTGCTGCAGCCAAGTGTAATTATGTTGACCTTATCTTTTTCCAGGGATCTTGCCTTCATGAGGGCGCAAAGTTAAGCCATAAAGCAAAGGAACGCCCTACGGGGAGGCCTCTAATGCAGCGAAATATTGTTAACTATACGTTAGAGCTTAATCGTATACCCTGAAACGATATCTCACATGCACCTTTTTCTTTTCCTCTTCGGGAAGGTCTTCATACCAAAACACTATCATACTGTTGGTACAATCCAGGAACTTTCGCAGGCTCCTGATCATTGAAGTTGGGATGGTGTATTCAGCGCCAGCCTCGGTTACTTCGTAACATCCGGTTTTGGTGTTGAACCTTGCATCTCTCAGAAGTATTGGGAATATCATGACCTAAAGGTAATTCCCGCGCCTGGTGCAGAAATGTTGATTTCCTCATTATTTAAGGAGAAAATCACCATTTACAAAGGAGGTTTTCAAGCGAGCGCCCTGAAAAATAGCGTTCGCATGCCGTGGTTGCCTCACCCAGTATCCCGGACAACTTATCATGATCTTTTTCCCCAGGGGCCAGGATGAATGCTGTAGGAACATTTCCTTCCTTAGCTTCCTTTTCAGCAAATATGGCAAGTGCAACATCTTTCAGATCTCCAAGCCTGCCGATGATCCAGCTCAACAAAACAAAATTTTCCTTATTGATGTGGATCGGGTATGATGTATCAGTTTCAGGAAGGACCAGGAATGGAGAATTTCTTAATTCAGGTCCTGTTTCTATGGTAGGATCCGAAACCGCAACCGGGTCGTCCTTTAAAATAAAAAGATCGAGTAAGGCATGAGGATATATACTAAGCCACCTCAGGTCGCGGCGCAATTCATGAACCTCTTCCTCGATATCCGTGAATGGTTTACTGCAATCATTATAAAACTTACGGATCTTGATAATTTCGTCAGAATAAACCTCGCGAACCTTCCTGGATTCTGCTTCCGGCGATTTCCAATCTGCATCTTCCAGCTTTTTCCTGATCTTCCGGGATCTTTTCCCTGACAGCCAGCCATCATCGTCGAGCAGCCTGTTCAGGCTTATTATTCCCTCCTGCATGCGTTCATTAAAATAAGCGCTATCATCGTTGTTCTTATCCCTGCTGGCCTTCAGGAAGGTGTCGTAATGATCTATGTCTCCCAGCAGGTCTTCCAGCAACTTGAATCTTGCAGTCAATTTTGAAAACCTGTTCGCATTATGGATCTCAGCATAGATCCTTCCCAATGCTTCAAGCCGGAAAAGAATACTTCGCGCATCGTTGGAATAAAGATGCAATGCCGGGTTATCCGTCAATGCCGCGTCCTGCATCAGCGATTCAAGCTGCGAAAGAAAATGGTCAAATCTTTTATATCCGGGAGTCATATTCATTTTTCAAAATAAGCGATGGAACCACCCACCCAGGTTTTATCCTTATTATACCGTGTCCCGATCATCTTTCCCTTGCTGAGCCTTGCAAGGTTGTGTACCCCCACCGGCCTCTCCCACCCTTCCTTCCAGAAATAAAATAACCTTATCTCTGCCATGGCATTTCCATCTGGCGTTGGAATAACAGGGGCGTACTGCACCTTGCGCTGGAGGATCCAGTTTTCAGGATCAGTAATAGCATCTATGTCCCCTTGCGTAACATCAATGATCACTCCCTGGCCTGCAAAACTGAATAATGGCTTCAGTACATATTCAGAAAGATCTAGAGGCTGTACAACTTCGTTCAGGAAAAAGGTTTCAGGTACATAAGGATGATCAATAAATGGCAGGGTGAATTTGCTTATCCTGTAAAACCAGTGGGGATGCGGAACCCAGGTTACCTCGTAAGGCTTTTCCAGGTCTATAATATTATCGGGCGAATATTTTTCCAGGTCATCAAAGATCATCCGGTTGAAGATCCTTTTCACCTGTATCATTTTGTCTTCATGTTCATAAAATAGTTTGTCGCCTTCTGCCCTGAGTTTCGTGATGCAAATTGTCCTGATCCCAAGAAGCCTATTAGTACAATAGAAATCAAGCCGGGTCTTTTGCTCTTCAGGATAGATTTCCAGGAGGATCACATTTTCAGGATCCTCATTAGCTACTATGATCTGTTTCAACAGCGCTGCATACTTCTCTGCATCATAGCCATTCAGATAAGATGAAAATTCTTCCCCTATTCCTGCATATGGCCTGGTGATCCTGTCAAGCTCCCTCTGGAAACAGAAAAGAGAAGGAAATCCCTGCATTTCGATAAGCTGCGGCGCCAATCCCCCTGCATTATCCTCACAAACTCCGAAATCGAATGCGATACACTGAGGCCATGCCTCTTCTCCCCGTATGAACCATTTGGCAGGAATGGAAGGATCAGTGCGCTTCATAAATTCAGGAGCTTTAATTACATCTATGATGTGATCGCAGGCATCAAGCATCTTCTGTGTAAAATGCCTGTCAACAAATACCGGGGTTTCGGCATTCCTGAAATCCAGCGCACCGGGATGAAGGTTACTGATCTCTTTAACATATTCATGATATCTCTGGTCAGAGAACGCATTATTGAATTTTTGGCGGGAGGCAGAAACCATAACGATTTGGAATTAAGCTAATATAATCCAGATTGAACTTTATCTCAAAGAAAATGATGGGAATACTACTTATGTATTTTTGAAATAATACTAAGTTTGCCTGATGCCAGATTATTCTGCAGGATTGCGCATTGCGATCCTGGATATGTACGAGGGGGTGGAAAACCAGGGTATGCGTTGCCTTCGCGAGATCATTAACCAGTTTGCTGAAGCAAATCATTTACCCGTTACAGTTAATGAATACGAAGTAAGACTGAGAAAGCAGGTTCCCGATCTTTCTTATGATGTATATATTTCATCAGGTGGACCTGGCAGTCCTCTTGAAAGCAAAGGCAGTGCGTGGGAGGGTGTTTACTTCGAATGGATGGACTCATTGCTGAATTACAATGCTGATCCGCACAACCCTGTAAAAAAAGAACTTTTCCTGATCTGCCATTCATTCCAGCTTTTCTGCAGGCAATACGGCTTTGCTGAAGTGAATAAGCGAAGAAGTACGGCATTCGGGGTTTTCCCGATACATCATCTCGATGCTGGCTCTGAAGAACCGGTATTCAAAGGCCTTCACGACCCCTTCTATGTTGTAGACAGCCGCGACTACCAGGTGGTTCAGCCAGGTTTTGAAAAACTGAGAACAACGGGAGCTCAGATACTTGCGCTGGAAAAGGCCCGGCCTCATGTTCCACTTGAAAGGGCCATTATGGCAATCAGGTTCTCTGAAAATATTATCGGCACCCAATTCCACCCGGAAGCAGACGCGATCGGGATGTCATTATACCTGCAACGCCCCGATAAAAAGGAAATGGTCATTTCAAATCATGGATTTGAAAAATGGGAATCAATGATCACCCACCTGAACGACAGGGATAAGATCATGTTCACTTACAGCCACGTATTGCCAAATTTCCTGTCGAATGCCCTGAGAATTACAAACGAGGCATCGCAACCTGCATGATCAGTTTACAAACCACCATTTAATTCCGAACCGGATTATCAATCCCTGGGTAGGATAATGCGGTGCAGCAAAATTGTTATTCGTAAATCCAAAGCCATTACGGAAGCTTGCGGTATTCAGGTTTTCTGCCCTGATAAACCCTGTAAATGTTTTGATACGGAAATGCAGAAATGCATGAACGTCCGGGAGGTTTGAGATCTTCAATGTATCCTGTGGGGTGAACTTCCCAACTAAAGGAGAATAATTGTCGGCGTAGTAAGGCGAATAATAGCGTGCTTCCAGCCCGGTACTGAGATTCAGGTTCCTGAAAAAAGTGCCTTCAAACGCAAGCCTGCTTCGAAGGAAGATCAATGGAACCTTTATTGGCGCCGACTGGTCTACGACCTGGGCCATGGCTTCCTGGTAAAGTTTTATCCTTTTAGAAAAACTGAATTTCTTACCTGCTCCTGCCTGCAAAAGGTTGATCACAGATCCTGACTGGGCTGTTCTGTACCGGTCATAGAAATATGCATAATTGGAAATAAGCGTATTCCGCAGCCATAGATTTACAAAAGAGTTCACCGAAGTGGCTCCAAACGAAATGATATTCTCCTTGGAGAGATCCATGTTATTTCCCAGGTTAAAATGGGAATCATTCTGAAAAATATACGACGGGGTCCTGTTTACATTTTCAAAGAAGAGGCTTACGTGCCCCAGCCTGTTGCCGAGCACCCTGCTGATACTTCCTTTTGCAGTGTAATCTCCCTGGTTGAAACCCTGCGCATACAGTTCCCCTTTCAGCAAAATTTCCCATTTCTTATTCCTTGTGCGGTTCCTGTATTCAGCATGCACAATAAGATTCTGCATTTTGAGAGGAAGAACGGATTCCACACGGCTGATGTTCTGCAGCGACACACCCGCAAGAAAGAACTGTGAGGTATTTTTTACATCAGGAAATTGTACAAGGGAAAGATCATTCTCCAGGATCTGCCATACTTCCCTTACATCAACAGTGTCTGAAGGAGTCGGAAAAGTAAGTCCATACCAGTTACTATACAGTGTTGAATCAGCAAGCTCGTCATGATACCAGTGATTCTGCTTGTTTAAAGTTATACTATGTTGTAACCTGAGTTTAGGGTAGAATAAGTACTCCGTGGTGCTGTCATTTATCGAAATTGAATCCCTTTTGCCGATATCATAGCTTTGGCGAAGGTGCAACACAAAATCCTTGTAGGTATTCCCGGTCTGTATCCGTGTAACAAAGGGATTAGGCCTGTAGGCCGAAGCGCTGCCCAGGTTTACGGGAATACTGAATCTTTCCTTTCGGTTTGGATCCATCAGCAACGAGTCATCCGTAATTCCTCCGTTCTCTGAAGCCCTTAAATGATTTCCAAGCATAACGAACGTTGCAGAATATCGTTTTCTCCTTCCCTGGTAATTACCGAACAGCCTGTAATTATTATGATTCGTATTCTGTGTAATGAAGAAACCCGGCGAACTTATAAGCCTGTAATCAAAGCCGAAATTTATGTTCGGTCTTGGATTCTGTGTATGGCTTGCCATGATCATCTGCTCCTTTCCGGATGCAAGCTGGTAGCCTAACATGGAGAACGGCCGCGTGGTGCGGTAGATCCGGGTTCCCGGGAGAGTGAACTTATAAATATCGTAAGAATGAAAACCAGGATCGAACCCGGTCTTCATAAACGGCGTAAATATTATCGGTTTTGCTGCTGCTCCATTATTACCCAGGTAATGCCATGAGGAAGGCACGGGGAAATAAGTATCAAAATCATTTATGGATGAATCGATCGAATGCCGGGTAATGGAATCTATGTAACGATAAGTTATCGTAATTGAATCAGCAAGATCATTTCTCCGCTGAAATCCCGTAGTGTCTCCCTGGCCCGTTTGCATTCCCCTTAAACCGGGAAGGTTCCCCTGCTGAATATTTATATTAGGCCTGCGGTTAGGCTGGTTCGGCAGGGGTTGCTCCTCCTGGGCATGCACATCCATGCATAATAACAACATGATAAATGCAGGAATGTGAAGGAGTGATTTCATTCAACATCAAAGTTGGGATACGATCTCCTTAAAGATCAAAGTCAGCTTAGGTTCAGCTTCTTTAGCTGCTGCCAGAACTTCTGCATGCGTTATTACATTCAGGTCTTCTCTTATGCCCACATCCGTTATCACGCTCATGGCAAAAACCGGTAGCCCCATATGAACGGCAGCTATCACTTCCTGCACGGTGCTCATACCCACTGCATCGGCGCCAAGCCTGTTCAGCATTTTGTACTCAGCCCTGGTTTCAAATGTTGGGCCAGTAACGCCCGCGTAAACTCCGTATTTGAGATCGATCCCTGCCTTTTCAGCGATCTTTCCTGCAAGGGCAACAATGTCTTTGCGATAAGGTTCGCTCATATCCGGGAACCTGGTACCCAGTTCATCAATGTTCTTTCCAAGCAACGGATTAACAGCGAAGAAACTGATATGATCGGTGATCACCATTAGATCGCCAACTTTAAAAGTGGTATTGGTGCTTCCGGCAGCATTGCTGATCAATAGGGTCTTTATTCCCAGGAACTTCATTACCCTGATCGGGAATACCACATCCTCCGGTTGGTATCCTTCATAATAATGAAAACGACCTGCCATTGCCACCACGTTCTTCCCTCCCAGCACACCAAAGATGAGGTTACCACTATGGCCTTCCACGGTGCTTACCGGAAATCCCGGTATATCCTTATAAGGAATTTCGCGGGTCACCTTCATTTCCGAGGTGAAACTTCCCAACCCGCTTCCCAACACTATTCCCGCCTCCGGCACCTCTGATACTTCACCCTGGATATATGCAACCGCAGCTTTTATTTTCTCCATCATCTCCCTTTATCGTTTCGCACAAATGTACGAAGCGCAAGGCTAAAGGATGCATCGCCAGCTCATTAAGTTTGCTCCATACACTTGCCACAATTCTTTTATCTTCGCGGAAATTTTTCTAATTATGAATCTTCATGAATACCAGGCAAAGGAACTTCTTAAAAAATTCAATGTTCCTGTTCAGGAAGGCTATGCTTGCAGCACAGTAACTGAAGCGGAAGAAGCATATCGCCAGATCCATTCACAATACGGAAGCAAGTTCGCAGTTGTTAAGGCACAGATACATGCGGGAGGACGCGGCAAGGGATCAATAGTAGGAAAGGACCAGCGTGGGGTTGCGGTTGCAAAAAGTGCAGAAGATGTATCCCGCATAGCAGGAAACATTCTTGGTGGAACCCTGGTTACCTTACAGACAGGCCCTGATGGTAAGATGGTGAACAAGGTATTGATTGCCCAGGATGTTTATTATGAAGGTCCTAACCCGGTAAAAGAATTCTATCTCTCCATTTTGCTTGATCGTTCTAAAGGACAGAACGTGATCATGTATTCCACCGAAGGAGGGATGAACATAGAGGATGTGGCACACGAAACACCAGAAAAGATCTTCAAGGAATGGGTTCACCCGGGCGGAATGCTCCAGGGCTTCCAGGCCAGGAGGATCGCTTTTAACCTGGGGCTTTCCGGTGAAGCATTCAAGAACTGCGTGAAATTCGTAACCAATCTTTATAAGGCTTACGTTTCCCTCGATTGCGGCATGCTGGAGATCAACCCGCTTTTCAAAACCAGCGATGAAAAGATCATTGCGGTGGATTGCAAAATGAACATAGATGACAATGCATTAATGCGTCATCCTGATGTTGCTGCCCTTAGAGACCTTTCAGAAGAAGATCCTACAGAAGTAGAAGCAGGAAAATACAATCTCAATTTTGTAAAGCTTGATGGCAATGTGGGTTGCATGGTAAATGGTGCAGGACTTGCCATGGCTACCATGGATATGATCAAATTAAGTGGTGGTGAGCCGGCAAACTTCCTGGATGTTGGCGGAACAGCAAATGCACAGACAGTGGAAGCAGGTTTCAGAATCATCCTAAAGGATCCAAAGGTGAAAGCGATCCTTATCAACATTTTCGGTGGTATTGTTCGTTGCGACAGGGTTGCACAGGGTGTTATCGATGCCTACAAAAGCATTGGCAATATCAGTATTCCTATCATCGTGCGACTGCAGGGAACCAATGCTGATGTGGCAAAAAAACTGATCGATGAAAGTGGATTGCAGGTACAGAGCGCTATCCAGTTAAGTGAAGCCGCAGACCTGGTAAATAAGGCAGTAGCCTGATGAACCCAAATAGAATATTAAAGCGGCTTAACGGCCGCTTTTTATTTTGCTACACTTTTCATATTTTTTATCATGCTTTTGCGGCGCGCCGAATTATCTGATCTCGAATTCATAGTTGATGTATATAACAGCACCATCCCTTCCAGGATGGTTACAGCAGATACATCACCGGTTACGGCTGAAGAAAAGTCCGCGTGGTTTCATAGCCATTCGGAGTCATATCCTTTGTGGATTATAAATTCAGGAGAAACACCGGCTGGCTGGGCAAGCATCAGGCAATTTTACGGACGGGTTGCCTATAAGAATTCGGTTGAGATCAGCATTTACATCGATGAGAAATGGAGAGGTCATGGTCTTGGCAGGAAAGTGCTCAGGCAATCGATCATTAATTGCCGTGAGCTCGGACATCATACATTACTCGGATTTATTTTCCTGCACAATCAACCCAGCATCAGGCTTTTTAAGAATTGCGGATTTGAGCAATGGGGATTACTTCCAGCACTGGCTGAAATGGATAATGTTTTCTATGACCTGGCGATCCTTGGCCTTAAACTCAGATAAATGGAATTATATCTCAACTTCAATCCTTTTCCCCGGATAGAAACCCCGCGACTGAATCTCCGTGAGCTTACCATGGATGATCTGGACGATTTTTATTTTTTCCGGACGAACGAACAGGTACTGCGTTATATCGACAGGGAACCTATGAGCCACAAAGAAGAAGCAGCTTCATTCATACAACGCATCATTGACCAGGTAAAGAATAATGAAACCATTATCTGGGTGATAGAATTGAAGGACATGCCAGGCAAAATGATCGGCACCATTACCTTTTGGCGTGTCGAGAAAGAAAACCTCCGGGCAGAGATAGGTTACATGATCCATCCTGATCACTGGAATCGTGGTATTGCTTCAGAAGCCATCGGGGCAGTGGTAGACTTCGGCTTTAAGGTGATGAACCTTCACAGCATTGAAGCAAATATCAATCCTGCCAATGAAGGTTCACGGAAAGTGCTTTTGAGATCCGGCTTTACTAAAGAAGCTTATTTCCGCGAAAATTTTTATTTCCGGGGAAAATTCATTGATTCAGAGATCTATTCACTGTTGAATCCCTGTCATAAGAATTAATATTCATTCAATGGTGGAGGATTGTTATCCTTGTTCCGGTTGCGTCGTTTCTTTTTACTGTCGTTGTCGTTTGATGCAGGTGGCTCAACGGGTGTTACTTCCGGTTTTAAGGTCTTGTTCTTATCATCCGGCTTAACAGCTTTCGATTTGGATGTATCTGTTTTTTTTGGATCCGGTTTTGGAATCGCCGGGGTTATTACCTCATTCTCCTGGTAAAGATCATCGCTGAAGAAATCACTGCCATCATTCTCATCTTCATAACGCAGGCTGTCACCTTTATCAAACAGGCTTTCAAAGGTTGCATCAGCATAAATAGGATCATGCTTCAGTTCTGCAGGCTCTTCAAACTCCTTTACCTCTCCATAATTAAGCTTCTTATCTGCATATACCTTACTCATGAAAATTCCCCATGCAGGAGCCGCCATTTCACTACCACCACTGTTATTAGCATAGATTGGAATAAAAGGATCTTCACAGCCTACCCATGCACCTGCAAGTAACTCTGGCGTGTAGCCAATGAACCAGCCATCGGTATTACCATTCGTCGTTCCTGTTTTCCCGGCTTTGGCCACAGGAATATTATAGCTCTTGATCCTTTGCCCCGTTCCTGACTGGATAACGCCCTCCATAAGTTTGGCCATGGTATACGCATCAGCCTCGCTGATAAGCTGTTTGCTTTGTGCGATCGGGAATTCCTTAAGCAGGTTCCCGTTCTTATCCTCGATACGGGTAAGAAAGATCGGTTCGGTATTATATCCTTTGTTTGGGAACATGGTGAAGGACTGCAGCATTTCAAGCATCGGTATTTCTGCTGAACCCAATGCGATTGATGGATAAGGGGGTATCTCCACTTTAATACCGGCCTGGTGCGCAAATTCGATCGTTCTCCTCACCCCTATCACAGACATTAAATGCCATGCAGCGCCATTCACAGACCATGCAAGACAGTTCGCCACGGTCCCTCCTCTTGTGCTAATGGTTTTACCGCCCAATGTTAGAGGGCCACCCGGAATATAGGTTGTAGGTGTATACCCGGCATCTGTAATAGCAAGCGTATAAAGTAATGGCTTGAAAGTAGAACCAACCTGGCGCTTTGCTGTAACATGGTCATACTTGAACCATTTGAAATTTATTCCTCCTACCCATGCCTTAATTTCCCCGGTTCGGGGATCCATAGCAGCAAAAGCGGTTTGAAGTATCTGCTTATGATACTTAATGGAATCCCATGGCGACATCACCGTATCCCTTTCATTCTTTTCACCTGTCCAGCTGAAGATTCGCATTTTTACAGGCTTCCTGAAGGCAGCCATAATATCTTCCTCAGATGCCTCCTCTTCCTTCATAGCCTTATACCTTTCGGTAAATTTCATAGCGGCTTTAATAACGCCATCCTGTCCCTTCCATATCTTCTCGCCTCTTCTCTTCAGGTCGGCATCCAGTTTCTTTTGCACCACCGGCATATGCTGTTCCACTGCCTGTTCTGCATATTTCTGCATCCTGCTGTCGATAGTAGTGTATATACGAAGACCATCCCGGTACAGGTCATAGTTTTCGCCTGTCTTGGGGTTCTTATTACTTTTGCACCACTGCCTTAATACATCAGCAAGCACCGCCCTATAATAAGGAGCGATACCAACGTTTTCATCGATCTTTTTATAGTTCGTGATAAGCGGCTTAGCCTTAAGCTTCTCTCCTTCTTCTGCCGTCAGGTAATTTTGTTTAGCGACAACCATCTGGTTGATCACGGTATTACGGCGGTTGAGTGCATTCTTAGGATGTCTTATCGGCTCATAAATAAAACCTTTCAGCATCCCTACCAAAACAGCCGCTTCTTCAATTTTCAGGTCAATAGGTTCTTTCTGGAAATAAGTTCTCGAAGCATTCCTGATCCCGTAAACATTTCCCCAGGGAGCACGGTTAAGGTAGAGCGTTATGATCTCCTCCTTGGTGAAATTCCTTTCAAGCCTCACTGCAACTATCCATTCCTTTAATTTCTGAACGCTTCTTACCACGATGTTTCCCCTTCCCTGGCCAAGCATCATTTTGGCAAGTTGCTGGGTAATGGTACTGCCACCACCCTGGGTACCACCGGTGAAAGCCGCACGCGCCAGCGCTTTGGCATCTATCCCCGAGTGATCATAAAATCGTTCATCCTCCGTTGCAATAAGTGCATGAATAACATTGGGTGAGATCTCGTGGTACTTAACCTCGCTCCGGTTCTCCGCATAGAACTTACCCATCAGCATTCCATCGCTGCTGATGATCTCGCTGGCAAGGTCAGCCTCCGGGTTCTCCAGTTGTCGCAAAGAAGGCAGTTTACCAAACACTCCAAGAAATGCAAGAATGAGCATCAGCGCTGCAAAGGCCAGCCCTGCAAAAAATACACGCCATAGGATTTTAACACTGCGGGACATAATTCATTTTTCGTAAAGGATAAGATTAAAACCTGTTATTGAAATTCTGGTTCAATAATGTTTTATAGCCATTCAGGTCTTTTCCTGATTTCAATATCTGCAGATTTGGTTCCGAAATGATATAAAACGAATATTTACCTGGCTGCAGCCATGAAATCTCCGTGGGTGCAGCTTTCTTCACCGCATCAAAATAACGTAAGGCCGCTTCCGCATCTTCAAAGGAAGAGAACAACAGCACAGGTTTACCTGGCTCGATATCATCCCGTGTAATTGTGATCGGCTGGTTATAATATCTTTCCCGGTTGAACCTTACAAAAGCATTCCTGGCCTCATTTACATAAACACCATCTACATTATCCATCACCAGCATTACCATATGCTGTTCCTCAGGATTTATAGTGAACCCTCCTGCTGCTCTTCCCGGCAGAGGCCTCAGAACTGAATCTGCCGGCGGCCTTGTAATGATGCCTGAAGGCTCAACACCCCGGTTTTCGATCTTAGGCTGGGGCTTGGGTGCAACTACTACCGGCTTATCACCACTGATCATCGCCACCTCTTCCTCTTCACGGGTTATCTCCAGGTTGGTCAAATAACTTTCGATCTCTGATCTCCTTCTTAACACCGAAACAAGGTTTTCAGCCTTGGCCTTAAGTGGTGATTCAGGATATAATGCAATGATGTTGTTCAGCGTGGTTATGGCTACACTGTCATTCCTCTCCCTGATATGATGTATCGCCTCGATGTATAACAGTTGCGGAGACCAGTAATGCTGTCCATAAAGGCTGTCGGCACTGTTCTTTTTCCTGAAAGCGTCTTCGAACCTGCCTGCGATAAAATCATTGTAAATATCCGCATAAGCCTGGGTTGCAGCAGGATCACGCTTTTCAGGATCATTCAACTGTGGATTAAGCAGTTTTCCTGCAGCTTCGCTAGCTGCATACCCGGTCAAAAGAAGATCCTTATAGTGATTGGCCTTCGCTGTATTACCAAGTTTATTGTAGGAATAATAAAGCCCCATGTACACTTCACCGTTAGCATGATCACCGGGGAAACGGTTCATATAATCCTCATAGGTCTTTATAGCCTCTTCATGATCCTCAAGTACAAAAGCAAACTGTTGCGCCAGCTCAAGCAGGTTTCTCTTTATGGTGTTATTACTGCTGTCGATCAAAACCGGGGTTAACGGTATATCGTTAAGCAGGGTCTCATAACTTAATCCCGGGGTATTGGTATTCACAGAAATGGCACTGTCAACAGGTGAAATGACCTGGTTCCTCACTGCTGCATCAGTCGCGCTTCTCCTTCGCCAGTTATCAGCATTTGGCCTGTCGCCCCACTTAGCCCTGAACTCCTGGAATCCCCGGGTCTTCATCTGGTTATTGTAGAAATACCACTCCCCGCGCGCATCTGATGCAAAGAGATCCATAGACGCGTTCTTCTGGTTGTTGAAGGTTATCAGTGAATTGCCTGTAAAGGCATCATCATCCTTTAAACCCTGCTCCTTCCTTAAATTTCTTAGCAGCTTCCTGAGGAAATCTTCCCTTTCTGCCTCGGGCATGGCTGCAATTCGCTGAAGGCTGTCTTCCCTTTCAATAGTTTCAATAAAGCTAACAACCTTTTCAAGAGCATTCCTCCTCTCCACGATATCGAAATCCTGCTTATCAATACTTGCAACATCGATCCTGATGCTGTCATAGTAAGCAAAGGCACTACGGTAATCCCTCCGGTCATAAGCGATATTGGCCAGTTGCAGGAAAGCCCGGGTCCTGTAAGGCTGGTTATTCTCATTATACTTAACACTCCGCAGGTAATAATTTATGCTTGTATTTGTGTCTGGTATCTGTTGGGTGATCTGCGCTGCAGAATAATAAATGATATCCCGATATGCTTCATACCTGTCCCTCTTCGCCATCTTCAAAAGTCTTTCAATGCTGTTCCTGAGCTCTTTTTCGTTGCCCGTTTCCCTGTACATCTTCGCATCATTCAGTCGCGCATGAATATCCATCACCGGGTCTACGGTCCGCCGGGCAGAACGCTTGTAATATCCGGAGGCCTTGTCAAAATGTCCTCCCATTTCATACATCTGCCCAAGGAGGAATTCCCACCGTGCCCTGTCCTGTTTGGTAGCAGCGTTTGATAAAGCATTCTCCAGGTGAACAGCTGCAGAATCATAGTTCTCCTGGGTATAGAACCAGTAGGCCGTCACTTCTGAAAGATCATCCCTTAACCGCTTGGGAAGATTTGGGTCCTGCTGAAGAATATTGATTATACCTGCAGCATCACCGAATTGCTTCTGCTCGGTAAGTGTTCTTACAAGCCAGATCAAAGCGTCATTCCTGCTTGGAGGTTCCGTAAGCGCCTTCTGCACAATATTCCTTTTCTCCTTATCGGCAATGGAGATAATGCTTGAACTCGCCGCATTGTTCGTACCCACTACCCTGTTATCATCTTCATTTTTCTTGCGGGGAAAGAGATTATAATTTATGAACTGGAAAGTGAGAGCCGCTGAATCCAGCTCATTCCTCAGGTAATATGACTGGCCGATAAGCAGGTAGAGATTATCCACCCAGTCGTTCCGCAGGTCATGAAGCAGGATCCCCGCTGTGGATTTATAGATCACCGAATCCAGCTCAACTTTTTGTGCGGAGGTGGCCTCGAGTGTAAAAGGGTAAAATGTGAGGAGCCGGGAAAAATCATCCTTGTGGTCAAGTTTCGCGCGTTCCAGTACACCCCTCAATTTATTGTTCGCATTAAAGTAATAATTGTAATGCGTAACATTGTTCTGAACGAATTTCCTGAAGGTGGTGAATTTCTTCTCCGCGGTCTTTTCCGATCCGAGTTTCTTCTCTTCGTATTGCTGGGGTTTCTTTTCCTTCCCGAACGGGTCAAGGGTCCAGGTAGGTTGCGACATACCTACGGCACTAAAGATCAGCAGAATAGCAAGGGTAAGTGGTGCCTGCTTTTTTGACATAAATAATTGAATAGACAGGGCTAAATATCGGCTTTTTTGGGGGATTAGGGCAAAAGTTAATAGTTAAAAAGGATATAAGGGCAGCTCTAATGAGTGGAGCAACAATCCTATCTTTATGCCCGATGTCGAAGCCCGATACAAACAGTACCTTAAAGCGCCTGCGCAACCATTACAGGATGGTTGTAATGAATGAAGACACCTACGAAGAAGTGGTGCGGTTCAAACTCACCCGGATGAGCGTGTACATAGTTGCGTGCACCGTTTTTGTTCTACTCACAGGGCTAACCTTTGCCATAATAATATTCACTCCCCTGAAATATTATTTACCGGGTGTAGGTTATGGGGATGCGAAACAGATTAAGGAATACCGTCAATTAAAGATCCGCACAGACTCAATGGAAAACGCATTAACAATGCAGAAAAGATATCTTGAAGATCTTCAAAAGGTATTGCAGGGCACTGTTACAAGCCTGGATACCAGCCAGTTACAACTTCCGGGGTTAGAAACCACCACAGATTGATCCCCTGGTTTCCTCATTTTCCGGAACATATCCACAATCTGGGTTTATCGAAATATCCTCAAAAATATTTCAGGCAATTCTGCGTTGTTGAATAGAAGGGATTGTTCAACCTTAAAAAACATCGCTATGTTCAACTCAAAATCCAGATCTGCTGAAAACCAGGCACCATCAGCAACCATTATTGGCACGGGAACAGTAATCTCGGGAAATATTGAATGCCAGGGTGATATCCGGGTAGACGGAGTCATCAAAGGTAATATTGTATCCAGGTCAAAAGTGATCATTGGGGCGGAAGCAATTATTGAAGGCGACGTGTACGGTACCCAGGCTGAGATCTTTGGCAGGGTTGAAGGACGGATCTTCGTGAACGACATCCTTCACCTGAGAGGCAATGCAGAAGTGAATGGAGATATCCAGGCAGGTAAATTACTGGTGGAGCCTACTGCATGTTTTAACGGGCAATGCCGGATGGGTGCTAATATTGTAGAATTGACCCAGGAACTTCCGTTGGCTGTAAATGAATAATAATAAGAGGCAATTAATTAAATATGCCGGGCTTGCAACCCAGTTCCTCATCGGAATTGGGTTGTGTGTTTTTGGAGGAATACAAATAGACAGTTGGCTGAAACCGGGTTTCCCGCTTGCTGTTTGGTTGTTACCTTTGCTGTTTATAACCGGTACCATCATAATGATCATTAAAGACACCGGTAAAAAAGATAAACCATAATGCTCCGAACGCTCTCACCGCTGTTAGCGCTGTATTTTATCAGCCTGCTTTCAATGATCTTTTTAAACCCCAAACTTACCCTTCAAGGATTTGATGTTCCCGTTCTTATCGCTGCGAATACACTTTTCTTTCTTTTAAGCATCCTTTCTTTCTATATTCAGCGTAAAGGAATGCTTAACAAAAATCCCCATGTTTTTGTGCGGAGCGTATCCGGTGCAATGATGATGAAGATGTTCATTACGGTTGTAGCTGTCTTCGCCTATGTTTATCTGTCTGGGCCGGTTTACAGTAAAAAGACTGTTTTCGTTTCGCTGTTCCTCTACCTGGTTTACCTGGCGGTGGAAGTTATCATAGTAATGAAAATGAACAAACGGAAGCATGCCTAAGCATGAAGTGCCCCTTGGGGAACTGGAATCTTTTATCCCGGCAGGAAGTTTTGAAGATGCCGTCAGTTTTATCAGGCAGTACAATGTTCACTTAACGGTTACGCGGCAACGCCAGACCATCCTCGGGGATTACCGGCATAAATACGGAGATAAAACCCATCGCATAAGCATTAACGGCAACCTTAACCAATACAGCTTCCTGATCACCCTGCTTCATGAACTCGCACACCTCTTTACTTTTGAAAGGTATGGGAATAAGGTAATGCCGCATGGGCGGGAATGGAAATCAGAATTCAGTGCGATCCTTACAAGATTTATTGAAAAGAAGATCTTTCCGCCGGATATCGAAAGTGCGCTGCTGCGATCATTGCACAACCCTGCTGCAACAAGTTGCGGCGATGAACAACTGCTCAGGGTATTACGAAAGTATGATGCGAAGAAGGAAAACCACGCACTGGTTGAACAGTTAAGTCCCGGGGAGATCTTCAGGATTAAGGGTGGGAGGATATTCCGGTGTGAAAAGAAGATCAGGACACGTTATAAATGCCAGGAGGTTGCTACGGGCAAATGGTACCTGTTCAGCGGGGTGTATGAAGTTGAGAGGGTCGGCCAGGCCTGACCGTTATTTCCTTAAAATTATCCTGAAGGTTGTGCCTTTTCCCGGTTCACTGTGCTTTACGAATATCTCACCTTTGTGATATTGCTCTATTATCCGTTTACTAAGCGAAAGCCCCAGTCCCCAGCCACGCTTCTTGGTAGTAAAGCCTGGCTTGAATACCATGGGCAGGTTTTTCCTGGAAATGCCTTTTCCGGTATCAGAGATGTCAATGACTATCCTGGTCAGTTCATTCTTAATAACTGCTGAAATAGAACCTTGTCCTTCCATGGAATCCAAAGCATTCTTCATCAGGTTCTCGATAACCCAGTCGAACAAAGGACCATTGATGGATGCAGTTATCTCGGGAGTGTCCGCCGTAACGTTAAAGATCACCTTGTCCGTTGCCCGGCGTTTCAGGTAGGATACCATATTATTCACCTGGTCTACAATGTTCATTTCCTCCAGTTGTGGTATGCTGCCGATCTTTCCGAAGCGGTCACTCACCAGCCGGAGGCGCTCAACGTCCTTATTCATTTCGTTGGCGATCTTTTCGCTTCCGGGAGTTTCTTTAAGCATTTCCACCCATCCCTGGAGAGAGGATAAGGGTGTTCCAAGTTGATGTGCCGTTTCCTTTGCCATGCCAGCCCATACCTGGTTCTGCGTGCTTTTATTCCTGGTAGCTATCGCTATCAGGGTAATGATTATGAACAGGGCAACGATCACAAGTTGTATTATCGGGAAATAACGGATCTGTTTTAAAAGCTTCGATTCACCATAATACACCCGGTTCGTTTCATTTGGATTGATCGGGTTTTGCCAGGTCACCGGTGCATTCAGTTTCCTGAATTCCTCCAGTTTTTTCAACAGGAAACCAGGTTCTTTGGCTATCCTGTTCGTATCAATATTATAATGATCAAGAATGCTGTCCGTTTCTGTAACTGCGATCATAGGAATGTCCCTGCTATTCTCGATCATGATCTTAGAAGACAGGTTCACAGAAGTGGAAAGCGGGTTGTTTATATCGCGGGCGGCTTCCACCCATTGTTCGATCTTTTTCTTTTCGTCGGCTGCGATCTTTTTGGAAAGATAGTTGGAATAGAATATTGTTCCTGTTACAATCGCGATTGCAACAAGAGCAAGTGTGGTACGCCAGTTAAGAAATTGAGAGAACATTGATTAATGTAAATTTAGGTCCTCCAGGCAAATCAGCTTTTATGCCGCAAGATACTCCATACACCCTTGTACTCGATAATGAAACTTCCATCGAGATCCATCCTTCCAAACTCCCGCGGGGATTTGAGAAGATGTCGCCTTCCGAAAAGCATGAAACAGCAAGGAACCTGGTGAAAGAACATGTAGAAAAGATCCAGCGAAGCCAGCAGCCCCCTACGACAAGGGATTTCCTGGTTCCTCTCGGGATCTTATTTGCGCTGACCCTGGTTATAATAATTATCGCAAAAAGGATCCGCAAAAATCCGAAACTCTACGACAAGGTGGTAAAATTGGATGGAGAGCCTAACCCCGAATACGGCAAGGGCTGGAAAGATAAAGATCAGGATTGATCGCCTTCATCCATGCTACCTTCCAGTAACGGAATATTACTTACTGATGCACCGGCAATGCCTTTGACGGAACCATACAAGCCACTGGTGCTGATCAACACTTTCTCCAGTTGCTTTTCTCTTTCCTTCCAGATCTTTTCCATCTGGATCCTTTCCTTTGTGATGCTGTTCCTCATAGCCAAAAAACCTTCTGCGATCGCCTCTACCTGTCCACGGAATTCGTTCCCGGTAAGATAATCGTAAAGCATCTGCATCTTGTCTCCCTTGTTTTCCTGTTGCTTTTGCACTTCAAATACCCTGATAACCCCGCTGCGGATCACGCACGCCACGCTGGAAACTTCATCGAAACTGCATATCCAGATACCTTCCCTTTCTCCGAAACATGTCATGCCCCTGGGATAGGTTTCCGTTACCAGTATAGCTATATCCGCATTCTGCGACCTCATATCCGACCTGAGCTTTTCAAGCCAGTTATTACTCCACCCCTTTGTGCGCTTACTTTCATAGATGATCCTTCCGCAGTCCTGGCCCATACCATTCCGGACCACCTGGATGCAATCAGCCCCTTCCACACCCTTCCCCACTTCCTCTATAAGGTCAAAAGGAAAGTTCTCCCTGAGGATCTTTTCCAGCAATATCTCCTGGGCTTCGCCCTGGCGCTGCATTGAACTTTGTTCTGCCTTTCTCTGCATCTCTTCCGCAAGCTTCTTCTGTTGTTCAAGCTGCAACTGCATTTCCTGAAGCTTCATCTGGAATTCCTTTTCCTTCTGGTTCATTCTCTCGTTCTCCTGTTGCTGGATCTTACGCGAAAGCTCCTCCCGCTCCTGTATCAGCTTTTTCTGAAGGCTTATCTCGAGTTCCTGCTCCTTGTCCTTAAGCTGCTGCTCCTTTTTAAGAAAGTCCAGCTCCTTCTGTCGGGCCTCCTTAAGTTTTGTTTCTGCCGAAGTATTCGTTTCCTCCAGCATCTTTATCCTGTTCTCATATTCTGTGGCAACAGTTTTTGCGAGTTGTTCCCTCACTTCAACCTGGATCTTATCTCTTTCCTGCTGTAATTTCTGCATGAACATCTCATTCTCCTTACGCTTCTTTTCCTCGAACTGTAAAAGACTTTCTTCCAGCTTCCTGCGTTCGGAGTCAAGGAGCTGGCGTTCCTGTTCCTGCTTCACCAGGTATTTCTTTTGAAGTTTTGCTTCTATGTCTGCAGCCAGCACATCTTCAACATCAAATGCATGACCACAAGAGGGACATTTTATATCTTTTGCCATATCCATAAAGGTAGAGAATAGCAAATGTAAGTGCAGGCCTGCATTGGAGAAAACATTCTTAAATTACAACTGTAACTAACTGAAATGAAAGGCGCATTAACCTGGTTCTTCTTGTCTCTCCTGTTCATTGCTCCATCCCTTGCTCAAAAGAAGGACCTGGCCATCATTGATTCGCTTGTGAGATCCCTGCCGGCGATGATGAGAAGTGATGAAGCCAGGGCGCACAAAATGATAGATGAACTTGAACACCTCTCAAAAATAAACGGGCATGTACACGGGCTGGTGAATGTAAGCTTCAACAGGGCGTGGTTAAGTTACCGGAAGCAGCCTGCCGATTCAGCGATCCGTAAGATAGACAGCGCCCTGAAACATATCCCGGGCATTCAGGAGGATACCATCCTTGCAAAGTTCTATATACTCCGCGGCCAGTCGTATGTGAAAAAAACAGAGATGGACAATGCAATGGGGGATTTCAACAAGGCAATGCAGATCGCTGAAAAAAGAAATGATCATGAAACGAAGACCGGTGTGCTGATCTCCGTTGGCTGGGCTTTTATGGAAACGTCACGGTTCAAAGAAGCTATCGGTTTTTTTAACGAAGCGCTCAGGCTGAATCCATCTCCAGATTTCAGTCACCGTGCCGTTCTGCTTTGTAACATAGCCGCCTGCCATAACACTACGGGTAATTTCAGGGCGGCCGAAGAGTTCGCGCAATCTGCCATTGCCGCCGCACGCAGGACCAACAATAATATCGATCTCGCGAACGGCTTGCAGATCCTTGCCCGCAGCCATTACCAGCAAGGCAGGCTGGAAGAGGCGATAAGGATACAGAAAGAGGCTTCCGAATTAAGAAAACTCGTATCCGATCCTGCCATGCTTGCCGCTGATTACCTGCAACTGGCAGATATGTATATTAAGAACAACCAGCCGCAGCTTGCCATCAAATTCGGGAAAGAGGCGGAGGCGTTAAGCCATAGTCATTCCAATATCCTTAAATTATCAGATGCATTTGGCATCCTGGCATCTGCATACGAGGCTGCCGGTGATTATGAGAATGCATATCATTACCAGACCCGGCTGTTGAATCAAAAAGACAGCCTGGCCTTTGAAAATTATAACCAGGCCCTTGCGCAGATGCAGGTTAAATATGAAACCGCAAAACAGGCAGCAGAGAACCTTCTCCTAAAACAGGAGAACCTGCAGTCACGCCTCACTAATGTAAGCCAGCAAAGATGGCTGATCATTCTTGGTGCCGTGCTCTTGCTGATCATAGCTTCTGCAATTTATTCTGCGAAGCTCTTCAAGGGCAGGTATGCCACCAGGCTGGCGCGTGAACAGTTAAGGGCACAGGAAATGCGGGCAATGGCAATAATGGAAGCAGAGGAAAAAGAAAGGAGGCGGATAGCCGCGGACCTGCATGACGGTATCGGGCAGACGATCGCAGCAGCATCCATGCATATCAATAAGACCATCCGTGGAGAGAATTCCCTGGAACAGGCAGAAGCTTTCATAAACCAGGCGGGCAGGGAAGTAAGGGCACTATCCCACCAGGTTACACCCGACCTGTTACTTCATCATGGAATTGAAACCGCCATGGAAAAGGCGATAAACCAGCTTAATGAAGCGAATGACCAGGTAAGGTTCAGGCTGTTCGCACATAAGGAGGCGGAAATGAATGACATGGCTGCACTTACACTTTACCGTTGTTTCCAGGAACTAAGTACAAATATTATAAAGCATTCCAATGCGCAAAACGTAAATGTATCGCTAAATTTAACCGGCGATGAACAACAGATGATCGTGGAGGATGACGGAAAGGGTTTTGATACCAGCTCTGTGAATAAAGGCCTGGGCCTTCACAATCTTGAAAACAGGGTGAAGTTATTCGGGGGCTCAATGGTGATTGACAGCACCCCGGGCAAGGGAACAACAACGATAATAACCTTATCGAATGCAACCTGATTATGGAAAGAATTAGCGTTTTACTGGTTGATGATCATGATATATTAATGGATGGTATAGAATCCATTTTAAAGGATGCGTCCATAATTGTTGCCGGCAAGGCAGATTCGGCTACCAGTGCAGAACTCATGATCCCTGAACTGAAGCCCCACCTTGTATTGACCGACATCAGTATGGGAGAGATCTCCGGGATCGAATTCACACGGACCATTACTGAAAAATGGCCGCTTACCCGGGTGATCATACTCACCATGCACGACGATCCCCAATATATTGATGCATGCATAAAGGCAGGTGCGGCAGGATACCTTTTGAAGAATGTAAAACAGGAAGAACTCTTTGAAGCCATCCGTACTGTAATGGCCGGTGAACAATATATACAGCGTTCGCTGGTGGGTTCCTATACCAGGGCCATCCAGAAGAAGCGCGAAGCAGAGGAGAAAAGCCCGCTTTCTCCAAGAGAGATAGAGATCATCAGGCTTATAGCGGAAGACCTGACAAGTAATGAAATTAGCAAGAGACTTTTTCTTTCTGAACACACGATAGATACTCACCGGAAAAATATCGCCCGCAAAACCGGAACACGCTCGGTACTGGCATTGGTAAAGTATGCCAGGGATAATAACCTGCTTTAAATACCCTTTGGACGGTATTGCCTGAAAATCCGCATGATCATTTATTTGTGCAACTAAAAGATGCAACAAATGAACAGAATGATCAACATCAGAATCGCAATCCTTACTTCTATCCTGCTTTTTGTACTGTCTTCATTCGACACTGCGGCCCAATCGAAAGACGAAGTGATCAAGGCAAGCTATTTCGTGGCCTTTGGACGTTATCCTAACAGTGGAGAAATGACCTACTGGCGCCAACAGGTGGGAAGCCGCTCCATCAAGGATATGGTAAACCTGCACAGGGATTTCATCAGGTCGAACCAGTATGAGCGCGAACAAACCATCAGGCGTTCTTACATGGATGCATTCGGATGGCAACCCAGCTCCGACGAAGTAAAATACTGGAGCGGCCAGAACAGGACCTACGCCGACCTGGTTTCAAATCATATCAATAACTGGCTGAATATCTATAAAGACAAAAAAGAACAGGTGATAAAACAATCCTATCAAAAAGTATTCAGCAGGAACCCTACATCTGCCGAAGTAAAATACTGGATGGGACAGCCAACATACAGCTTTGTTCAGCTTGTTGCCATGCATACTACGTGGAAGCAGCAAAATCAATCCAGCTCAAAGATGACAAAGGTTTCACCATACCTGAATAAGAACGGGATCAGCACCGACCAGTTAACCTCCAATGCCATAAGTGGTGTTATTTCAGCAGGCGGACTGAACCTTGTTGCACCGGGCACTAATGTTATATCTGCCGGTGGTGGAAATGTAGTGTCGGCTGGCGGACTTAATTAAAGATCGTTTACCAAAACAAACCATCCATAATGGATGATTACCTCAGGGGCTGCTATGCAGCCCTTTTTTTGACGGGTGGAAATAAAAAAGCCCTTCTTAAGAAGGGCCGGGTGCGGCAAAGGAGATTCGAACTCCCACGCCCGTTAAGGCGCTACCACCTCAAGGTAGTGCGTCTACCAATTTCGCCATCGCCGCAAAGTACCCGGGATGGGAGTTGAACCCACACTCGCATTGCTGCGAACAGGATTTTAAGTCCTGCGTGTCTACCAATTCCACCACCCGGGTGACACGATTAATGAAAAAAAATCCCGACTAGGTCGGGATGATTTCGCTGAGCGGAAGACCGGGCTCGAACCGGCCACCCCGACCTTGGCAAGGTCGTGCTCTACCAAATGAGCTACTTCCGCATAAATGATAAGAACTACTTCGTTTTTTGGGATGGCAAAAATAAGAATTGTTGCTCCAAAAAAACAAACTTTTTTATTTATACTTTGGATCGTACATGGTATTCTCCGGAATGCTCACCTCGGGTTTTCCTTTGTACCTGTGGGTGTAAAGCCCATAGCATCCGCCTAATACAAATGCAAGGATCACAAATACCTGCGTGTAAAAAAGAAAGCGTGAGGAAGATACCCAGTTGTGTGCAAAATCCTTATGGCTGGTATCTATAACTTCTTGTTCCATGTGCTGAATTTTCCGGGCAAAAATAAGCCCTTCGCTTCAAAAAAATTTATTTGTCTTTAACAATTTCGGAAAAGGTTTTCTTTCCGCGGATAAAGTAGTCCCATATCACCAAACCATTATAATATCCCTCCCTGCTATGGTCGCTTCCTTTCAACCCACGGTTATTTCTTCGCCAACGCAGGTAATCCCTGTTACCCTTCCACACAGCCTTTAAATAACCTTTATCACCCGACATGAATTCCTTCATCCCGGCAACCAGGTTAAGCAGTAAACGTAAAGAAATCTTCCACCACCGAACAGATGATGGTAAGTTCTTATGCATCATTACGAGGTTGTTCCTGAAATTGAGATAGGTCTTTAAGGAGTCGCCTTTTGGTAATGTTCCGCCGCCTACATGGTACACCACCGATGCAGGCTGCACAAATATTTTGTAGCCCATCCGCTTCAGTCTCCAGCACAGGTCTATTTCCTCCTGGTGTGCAAAAAAGGATTCGTCAAAGCCCCCGGCATCATGGAAACATTTCGATTTAATGAACAATGCTGCACCGCTTGCCCAAAAACACGACACCGCATCATTATACTGTCCCTTATCCTGTTCACACGTTTCAAAAATGCGCCCCCGCATAAACGGGTATCCCAGCGAATCGATCCAGCCACCGGAGGCGCCTGCATATTCAAATTTATTCTTATCTCCAAAGGCAAGGATCTTTGGCTGGCAGGCCGCAACAGATGCATCGCTCAATACACTCACCACAGGTTCTATCCATCCCGGCGTTACTTCCACATCGCTGTTCAGCAGTACAAATATTTCAGCATCAACTTCCTTTAATACAGTATTATATCCTTTCGCAAATCCTTCATTGGAAGTGTTCCTGATGATCCTTATGCCGGGATAATTCGCTGCCATGAATGCAAGAGAATCGTCGGATGAAGCATTATCCGCTACAATGATCTCAAGATCACTGTAGGTAGATGCCATTACGGATGGAAGGAATTGTTCCAAAAACTTCCTCCCGTTCCAGTTCAATATCACCACCGCAACTGATGGAACAGGGGACAAAGCAACAAACGGATCATTTGTCATCGTGAGGCTAAAATACTAAGTAACCAACCATGTAAGCCAGTTTTTATTGATGCGGATCGCTTTCACCACAAGCGGCACATCTCCTGAATAAACACTATTGCACACCCACGCTTCTTCAGCATGGTTTATGGAGCGGATATGAATATCTCTGCGGAAATCCAATCCACCCTTCGCATGCCATTTAAATACCGATTCCTTGATGCTCCAGCAAAGCGTAAAGAATTCCTCTTCATTCATATTACCCGGGCGTGGAAGGCTTATCTCGTCATCGTTCAGGAATTTTTTCTGAAGCCGCACCGCCTTTGGAGTGGTGATCTCAATATCTACGCCTACCCTGTTCTCACGGCTAACGATAACGGCAGCATAATCGCCGCAATGCGAAATCGAGAAATGGAAAGGATCATTGTCAAGGAATGGTCGCCGTGTTTCAGCTATGCGGATCATGTGCAGGGGAAAACCAGGATACAACGTCTGCAAAAGATACCTGCCTGCAAGATGCTGCAACCGTTTATGCGGGTGGGTGATCTCTCTCTGAAGTACGATATCCTTAAAGAATCCTTCCTCCTCGCTGATATGCCACACCCCAAGCCGTGTGTACAGGTTGATATTTTGTTGATAAACGAAGGGCATAATAAAATCCGGGAACCACGGTAATTGACCGGATAATTTAATTTTACAAATAAACGAAATAACTAACCAGCTATGATTTTAAGCGACAGGCGCATTCTTGAGGAAATTGATAAAGGCACTATCAAGATCGAACCCTATAAGAGAGAATGCCTGGGAAGTAACAGTTATGATGTTCACCTCGGCAGGCACCTCGCAGTGTACAACGACATTGAACTCGACGCCAAAAAGCATAACACCATAAAACATTTTGAGATCCCGGAAGAAGGCATCGTGCTTCATCCGAATGTATTATACCTCGGTGTTACGGAAGAATACACTGAAACCCACAGCCATGTTCCTTTCCTCGAAGGTAAATCCTCAACAGGGCGCCTCGGCATAGACATTCATGCTACGGCAGGAAAAGGCGATGTAGGTTTTTGCGGGAACTGGACACTGGAGATCTCTGTAAAACAACCGGTGCGCGTATACCGCGGAATGCCCGTAGGACAGCTCATTTACTTCCCGGTGGAAGGGGAGATAGAAATAAAATACAACCAGAAGAAAAATGCCAAGTACAGCGGGCAACCGGATAAACCCGTTGAAAGTATGATGTGGAAGAATTCATTTTAGACGCCGTATATGAAATATATATTTTGCATCCTTCTCTTTTTACTCCCCGGGATATTGCCTGCACAATCCCGCGCCGACAGCATGCTGAATTTCATGCGCTCAAATCCTGCAAAGTTTGCGGTATACCTTGTGCGCAACGACACTGTTCTGGCAAAACATAACGAGAACAGGAAAATGCCCCTCGCAAGCACGGTCAAGATACTGGTGGCGGTGGAATTCGCGAAGCAGGCAGGCGCAAACGTTATTGACCCCGAAGAAATGGTTCCGGTAAGCGCACTCGATAAATACTACATTCCCTTTACGGACGGGAATGCACATCCCATGTGGAAGCAGTTCGAGGAAAGAAGAGGACATATAAAGAACGACAGCATTTCCCTTATGAATGTGGCCCGCGGCATGACCATGTTCAGCAGCAATGCAAATACGGATTACCTTATAGAGCGGCTGGGACTCGACAATGTGAACAACAATACAAGACTGTTCGGGTTAAAGGATCATACTCCCGTGTATCCCGTTGTTGCTTCTCTTTTCGTTTATCAAAACCCGAAGAACAGGAAGGAAGAGCAGATCATTAAGGATATCCGCAAACTTTCCGATGAGCAGTATGCAAGATTCATTTACGGGATACATATGGCATTGCGGAACGACACTGTTCTTAAACCGAAGTTCCGCCCGATGGACCTTACGCTAAATATGCAGCGCGCATGGAGCGACCGGCTGCCTGCTTCCACCGTGAGATCTTATGCTCATATAGCATCTTCACTGAACAACCGCAGGTACTTCGACCAGGATACCTACGGAGTTATCGCCGAGATCCTAGAATTCATTATGGAAAACCCTGCAAATGCAAAATGGCTGAAGCATGCCGGCATGAAGGGAGGAAGTACTAACTGGGTGCTCACCAAAACCATGTATGCGACCACTAAGGAGGGCAACAGGTTCGAGCTTGCCTATTTCTTCAACGATCTTACACAGGAAGAGAACAATATGCTTTCAGCATGGATGAACGACTTTGAACTTGCCATTCTCACCAGGCCCGACTTCGTGAAAAAAGTGATGGATACCTGGTGATCAAAGCGCGCCATCGCGTTTGTATAATGCAATGATAAATCCGGTGACCTCATCATAGGTAAGCATCCCCCTCGGCTGCTGGTTTCTTTCGAGGAATTTTCCATACAACAACCGGAAGTAGGGCTCTACAGGGTTGCGGTGCCGTGCGGCGAACGCATACCACTCTTCCAGGTGGCCATGAACCTTTTTACTGAGCGACCTACGGTGTACCCTGCCAAGTGTGGTGTCGATCCTGGAAAGGCTCCTGTTCGCATAAATGAACAGGTCGAGGTAAACGGAATATTGCAGCAACGGATCGTTCGAATTTGCAGCAGCGAGATAGCCAACAAAATTTGCTTCATTTTCTTTTGCAAAACCAAGCTGGTGTGCCACCTCATGGCAGGCAGTATACGGAAGCAGGAATTTTGGGTAACTGGTGCAAACCTGTGCTTCTCCTGTAAACGGATTATAATAACCTGTAAACCCCGCATAACTCCCGATGACCGTGAACAGGCTGGGCTTGGAAGAAGGATGACCCAGCTTCATAAAAGGATACTTCATTTCCGCTATGCGATAAGCACCACTCACTTTTTTAAAAAGCTGCCGGTCATCCGGGTAGGTTGCCGGTAGCCTTTCACGATAATAATTCACCTTATCAATGAGGACACAGGAAACCTCTTCCAGTTCCGCGAAGGAATACGGCCTGATATCCAGCCCGATCTTATCAGCAACCGTACTTCTGTTATAGTTCAGTCCCCATACCAGGTTAAAAAAGATATAGAAGAGAAGCAGGGTATTGATATAGGAAACCGATCTTCGCATGGTTCCCCGCCAGGTGAATTCCCTGGAACCTCTCCGGAAGCCGCCCACCTTTTTGATGACCCTGTAAATTATATATGTCACCGCAGCTACATATAATATATCTCCAATGCTGAAAGGCAGCCAGCCGGTGGCAGCCCTGAAAACGGAAGAAAGCTGCTCATAGAAACGGGTGCTGTAATACCGCTCAACCCTTTGAGGATCAAAGCTGAAGAAATGAATGAATATAGCGGTACAGAGAAAAAAAGCCGTTCTTACCCCACCGGATTTCCAAAACATGGAATAAAAATAGGGAATGAGGCTCGCGATAGCCGGAAAACCCATTAAATTTTGCAATATAAAGCAGGAAAACCGGCAAAAAAGCATACCTTTGCCGTCCTTTAAACTGAACCCGATGGCGAACAGGCATGAATATGAGATTGCATTCGTGGGGTTAAAGCCTGGTATTCACGCGTTTAACTACGACTTAAACGCACAGTTCTTTAAAGACCGTGGAGCAGTGGATGTTACGAACCCGGAGGTGAATGTGAACGTGACCCTCGACAAGCATACAGGATTCATGATGCTGAAGTTCGAGGTGGGAGGAAAAGCCGATGTTTCGTGCGACCGTTGCGGTAATCCATTAACGCTTGATCTGTGGGATGAATTCAGGATGCTGGTGAAACTGGTGGACAACCCGGACGAGATGAATGAACAGGAAGAAGATCCGGATATCTTTTACCTGTCGAGGAATGAAAGCCACCTGGATGTTGCCACCTGGTTGTATGAATTTTCACTTCTGAGCATCCCGATGCAAAGGATGTGCAGTGAAGATGAAATGGGCGGGCCGCAGTGCAACAAGGAAGTGCTTGCAAAGCTGAAGGAAATGGAAAGGCTTAATTCGGAGAATGCAAACAAACTCTGGAAAGGCCTGGATAAGTTCAAAGACAACTGATAATAATAATTTTTAAAACAATAAGAAATGCCAAATCCCAAAAGGCGTCACTCACAACAACGCAGTGCAAAAAGAAGGACGCATTATAAAGCGACTGCTCCAACGCTTAGCGTAGACGGTACAACCGGTGAGACGCACGTTCGCCACCGCGCACATGTAAGTGAAGGGAAACTTTACTATAAAGGAAAGGTTGTTGCTGAAAAGGCTCCACTGAAAGCCTAAGCCTTTCCCTCGCATAATTCCAAAATCAAAGATTGATTAACTTCAACTTTTGATCTTGGAATTTTTAATTTTAAAAACTGCCGGATGATCAGGATCGGACTGGATATGATGGGCGGCGATTTTGCGCCCCACGAAGCGGTTAAAGGTGCGGAAACTTATTTCCAAAACAGCAATGCTGATGTACACCTGGTGATGATCGGAAAAGAGTCACTCATCAGGGAACATATCCGTGAACACTCCATTCCCGAAAACAATTACTCCATCGTAGATGCTCCCGAAGTGATCGAAATGAACGAGCATCCTACAAAGGCGCTGAAGGAAAAACAAAGGTCTTCCATAGCCATAGGTTTTCACCTGCTGGCTACAGGCAAAACAGATGCATTCATCAGCGCAGGCAATACCGGCGCAATGATGGTGGGTGCGCTCTTCTCCATAAAAGCCATTGAAGGTGTACTGAGGCCCACTATTGGCGCCTACCTTCCGCGGGAAGACGGCTCACTGGGGCTTTTGGTTGATGTTGGACTTAACTCCGACTGCAAACCGGAAAACCTTACCCAGTTCGCGATACTCGGAACGCTTTTCGCAAAGCATATCCTGGGCATCCCTTCTCCACGCACCGGGCTTATTAACCTGGGTGAGGAAGAAGGAAAGGGCAACCTGCTGGCCCAGGCAGCCTATCCCCTGCTGAAAGAAAATTCAAACCTCAATTTCATCGGTAATATTGAAGGCAGGGACATACTGATGGATAAGGCAGACGTTTGCGTATGCGATGGCTTCACCGGTAATGTTGTACTGAAACTTGCAGAAAGTATCTACGACATCGTTAAACGAAGGAATATTTCCGACGAACATTTCAACCGCTTCAATTTTGAAAGCTATGGCGGTGTGCCGGTGCTTGGTGTGGCCAAGCCGGTGATCATCGGCCATGGTATATCTCATGCTACTGCCTTCAGCAATATGATCAACATTGCAAGGCAGATGAAGGAGAAGGATCTTACGGGAAAGATCCAGGAAGCCTTTAACTTCTAGTTTCCCTTTTACTTTCTTTCTTCAAAAATTTCTTCACCAGTGAAATGGTCTCATCAAGATCCTTATAGGTAAGCGCATTATTGAGGAACCAGCTCTCATAAGCCGATGGAGGCAGGTAAACGCCATGATCGAGCATGAAATGAAACAGCCTGTTGAACTTCTCTATATCGCATGCTGCTGCAGAAGCAAGATCGGTGACCGGGTTCTCAGAAAAATGAATGCTGATCATTGAACCAAACCTGTTTATTACAAATGGCTGTCCTGATGCTTCAAGTACATCGTGCAGGCCGCTGTGCAGGTAGGCCGTCTTATCATTCAGCTCGGTATAGATCTTCGGTTTCCCGTTCAGCGTGGAGAGCACGGTATAACCTGCTATCATGGCCATAGGATTGCCGCTGAGGGTGCCTGCCTGGTAAACATTTCCCAGCGGTGCGATATGCTGCATTATTTCACGCTTTCCTCCAAAAGCTCCCACCGGCATTCCGCCACCGATCACCTTTCCATAGGTTACGAGATCTGCAGCTACGCCTAAACGTGATTGGGCGCCTCCTGCAGCAAGCCTGAACCCTGTCATCACTTCATCAAAGATCAGCACCATACCATTCGCATCGCAGAGTTCCCGCAGCCCTTCCAGGAATCCTTCAGCGGGAACAATGCAACCCATATTTCCCGCTACGGGTTCAACAATTATGGCAGCTACCTGTCCCTGGTGCTCATTTACGAGCTTCCTTACTGCCTCAATATCATTATACGGTGCCACCAGCGTATCCTCACTCACACCCTTTGTAACCCCGGGAACATGCTGAATGCCGAATGTGGCCACACCGCTTCCAGCCTTTACCAGAAAGGGATCTGCATGCCCGTGATAATTGCCTTCAAATTTTATAAACTTATTCCTGCCTGTGTAACCCCTTGCCAAACGCAATGCGCTCATGCAGGCTTCCGTGCCGCTGCTTACCATTCGCACCAGGTCAACATTCGGCGCCATGGATATGATCAGTTCCGCCATCTCGGCTTCCAGCCTGGTGGGAGCGCCGTACGAAGTGGAATATTCTGCATACTTCTTCAGTGCACGGGTAACTTTCGGGTAGGCGTGACCGAGGATCATCGGTCCCCAGGAAGCTATATAATCTATATACCTGTTGCCATCTTCATCATACAGGTAGGCACCGCGGGCCGACTCAATGAATACCGGATTGCCTCCCACGCTTTTGAATGCACGAACAGGAGAATTCACACCTCCAGGAATGGATTCCTGGGATCTTTCGAACAGTTTATCGCTTTTCTTTCTTTGCATGATCAGGAGTTAAGTAGTTTGGCCGCATCCTTCGCGAAATAAGTTGCTATGAGATCGGCGCCTGCACGTTTTATACAGGAAAGGGATTCTATGACAGCCTTCTCTTCGTCTATCCATCCCATTTGGGCTGCTGCTTTTATCATCGCATATTCCCCACTGATATTATATACACTCACCGGAACCGAGACCGCATCTTTCACCTCCCTTACAATATCGAGGTAAGGGAGGCCAGGCTTCACCATTACAATATCCGCTCCTTCTGCCTCATCCATCAGTGCTTCTTTCACCGCTTCTATCCGGTTGCAATAATCCATCTGGTATGTTTTCTTATCCCCGAAACCCGGCGCGCTGTCGAGCGCATCACGAAAGGGACCATAAAAACCTGATGCATACTTTGCACTGTAGGCCATGATCCCTGTGCCGGTATATCCATTTTCTTCAAATGCATTACGAATGGCTCCTATCCTACCATCCATCATATCGCTTGGTGCAACCATGTCGGCACCCGCCTCAGCATGACTTAAACTCATTTTTACCAGGGCCTCCACCGTAGCATCGTTAATGATCTTCCCATTCTCAACGATGCCGTCATGCCCGTAGGAAGAATAAGGATCCAATGCCACATCGGTCATAATATACATCCCGGGCACGGACTGCTTAATGGCACGGATACTTCTTTGCATCAGCCCTTCATTGTTCCAGGCTTCCCTGCCGGTGTTATCTTTCAGTTCATCCTTACATTTTATGAAGAGCAATATGCTTTTTACGCCCAGGGCATACAATTCCTCCACTTCCTTTATGGTATTATCTAGGCTGTTCCGGAAATAGCCCGGCATGGAGGCTATTGGCGTCTTTATACCCTCACCTTCATCAATGAAAAGCGGCGCTACCAGGTCATTCACTGAGAGCTTTGTTTCTGCAACCAGTGCCCTGATGGCGGGATTTGCCCTTAATATCCTGTTTCTTCTTTGTAAATGCATATCAGCACATATTTGAACGTCTTGCCCATTCCTGCTCATCGATCTCCGTAGAGATCCAGTCAACAGGCGAAAGACAAACCTTTAATAATTTTTCTTCTTCACTTCCTTCTGCAGGCATGTGATCATATTCGAACCTAACGGTCGGGGGCAGACTCATAAGGATACTTTCCGTTCGCCCATTGGTCTTTAACCCGAAAAGCGTACCCCTGTCATGCACCAGGTTGAACTCTACATACCTTCCCCTCCTTATCTCCTGCCAGTGTTTTTGTTTTTCCGTAAAAGGGAGTTTCTTTCTTTTTTCCGTTATTGGAATATAAGCATCTACCAGGCCTTCCCCACATTCTTTTGCAAACTGCATCCATTGCTCGTCAGGCAATACTCCCGCCTGCTGGTGATCATAAAAGATCCCCCCGATCCCCCTTCGCTCATTACCCCGGTGTGTATTGACGAAATAATCATCACATTGCTTTTTGAAAGCAGGATAGAAGCCAAGGTTAAAGCTGTCGCAGATCTTTTTGTACACCGAATGAAAATGCACCGCATCTTCTTCAAACAGGTAATATGGAGTAAGATCGGTGCCGCCGCCAAACCAACGCTTTATCAACGCCCCCCGCGCATCATATAGTTCAAACATCCTGTAATTACAATGCACCGTAGGCACATAAGGATTACCGGGATGCAGTACCAGGCTCAGGCCGCAGGCGAACCACTGCTCCCCGGTAATATCAAGCTGTTTGCGCATCGCACCGGTAACTGTTCCAAATACCACGGATGTATTCACGCCGCCCTTCTCAAACAGGTCGCCATCACTGATCACTCTTGTTATCCCACCACCTCCACCTTCCCGTTGCCAGCGGTCTTCCCTGAACACAGCTTTGCCATCAGCCTTTTCAAGCGCGGTGCAGATAAGATCCTGCAACCCATGGATCATATTTATCCATTGATCCTTCATCATTTGGCGCCGAATTCCTTTACTGCTTCCACAAAGGCTATTGCATGCTCCACTGGTACGTTCGGGGTGATGCCATGGCCAAGGTTGGCGATATACTTCTCTTTTCCGAAACCATCGATCATTTCCTTCACTGCCTTGCGGATCTCGTCTACAGGAGCAAGCAGCTTCGCAGGATCAAAGTTACCCTGCAGCACTATGTCGCCATTGGTAAGTTCACGCGCCCGGGATGGTTCGGTACACCAGTCGAGCCCCAGGGCCGAAGCGCCTGAATTCACCAGCTCCGGTAAGGCATACCAGCTTCCCTTGGGAAACAGGATCACAGGGGCATGATCTTTCAATGCCGCTGCAATCCTTTCCAGGTAAGGCATGGCATAGGTCCTGAAGTCTGCAGGACTTAGCGCCCCGGCCCAACTGTCGAACACCTGCACCACATCAGCCCCTGCCTTTACCTGCGCCTTTAAATAATCTATCGTGATATCGGTTATCTTCTCCAGCAGCGAATGCGCCAGTAACGGTTCGGTATACGCGAAAGCCTTGGCCCTGTCCCAGGTCTTGCTCCCCCTTCCTTCTACCATATAACACATGATGGTCCACGGCGCACCGGCAAAACCGATCAGCGGCACCCTGCCTGCGAGTTCTTTTTTAGTGAGCGACAGGGCATTCATAACATATCCCAGGCTATCTTCTGCACCGGAGGTGACCAGTCGGTTGATATCTGCGGCAGTGGATATGGTTTGCGGAAGATGCGGGCCTTTCCCTTCTTCCATCAATACCTCCACTCCCATGGCCTGGGGAATAACAAGGATATCGGAGAATATGATCGCTGCATCCACACCCACCTGGTGTACAGGCTGCAGGGTGATTTCGGTGGCCAGTTCAGGGGTTTGCACCCGGGTAAAGAAATCATACCTGGCCTTCAGCTTCATATAATCAGGAAGGTACCTTCCTGCCTGGCGCATCATCCATACCGGGACCCTTTCTGCGGGCTCACCCTTTAACACCTTCAAAAAAATATCATTCATCATTTCATATTATGTAAAAAATCCGGTCACTTCATTTATCATCTCTTCTGCTGTTGGGATCGAAGGCAGGATCACCATGTTACCCGCAAACCTGCGCACTTCAGCAGCAGTGGTATCCCCGATGCAAAACATGATCACCTCCTGGCCCGGTCTATTCTTATTAAAAAAAGAGCGCACCGCACTGGGACTAAAGAACATTACACCGGAGTATGAAAAAGTTATCCTGTGCGGGATCTCTATTGTATTGTACACAACGATCTCTGTAAGCGATACACCATGTTCCTTCAAAGTAACCGGGATAGTATCCATTCGTTTATTGCCGCAAAAGAAGAAGGCTTCTTCAACTCCGTCCTCAATGATCTTTTCGGAAAGTTCTGCGCCATCATCACCGGTGCCAGCTATCGCGGCACCGAAATATTTTTCGACCGTCTCACGGGTATGATGTCCTATACAATAGATCGTCCATCCCAGTGGAGGTATGGAAAGAAGATCCTTTACAATTTCCACTGCACGTGCGCTGGTAAAGATCACTGCAGTCTCAAGCTGGCTTATCAGTTCCACCTCCTGCTGCACTTCCAGTTCATCAACAGCCCCGGTGGTAATGAATGGTTCGCAGATTATTCTTACACCCCGTGAAGCGGCTTCGCTTAATAACTCCTGTTCGAGGGTTCTCGTGCATAATATCGTTACATCATCACTCATGTGAAACTGTCCAGCACCTCCTGCCCGCCGTCCTTCAGGATCAGCCCGGCCATTCGTGCTCCTAAACCGGCTATATCATCCAGTTCGGAATATTTTTCTATTTCAACTTTCATCCGGCCGTCCGGCGATAATATATTCCCGCGGAAGCGCAATTTCTTTCCTTCTATTTCCGCGACCGCGCTTATCGGTGTTGAACATCCTCCCATCAGCGCTCTCAGGAAATCACGTTCAACGGATGTGCAGGTGGAAGTAGCTTCATCATTGAGCTTCGCAAGTATCGCGGAAATTGGATCTTCTGCCCGTGCAACCACCATTATCGCGCCCTGCGCAGGCGCTGGCAGCATCCAGTCGAGTTCTATGGCGTTGGAAGGCCGCACTCCTAATCTCTCCACTCCCGCTGCAGCCATGATGATGCCATCCCAGCCGGATGCTGAAAGCTTTTCAAGCCGGGTAAGCACATTACCGCGTAGGTTTTCAATGGTATGTGCAGGAAAACGATTCAGCCACTGTGCCCTCCTGCGTACAGAACCTGTTCCCACAACCCGGGGAGAGGTTCCTGCCTCCACATCCAGCAGGCTCGGGGCAACAAGGTCGTTCGTGAAAAATGGATCGTTTATTTCTATTGCCGGATGCGGTATGAAAAGATCTTTATAACTGCCTCTTTTTAGAACGGCAACTTTTACAATGCCTGCAGCCAGCATGGTAGGCACATCCTTCATGGAATGCACCGCAATATCTATACGGCCATCAAGCAAGGCTGCATCAAGGCTTCGTGTAAATACACCCTGCACACCCATTTCATACAGCGGGGTATTAAGGTCTGTATCACCCTCACTTTTTATGAATACCAGGGATGATGGATGGCCAAGTTTTTCCAGTGACTTCTGAACAAGTTCTGCCTGCCACACTGCAAGGCGACTGTCGCGTGTGCCGATCCTGATTGCGTTCTTCATAATTAAACTGAAGCGGGGGAAATGAAATCGTTAATGGCCTCTATGCAGGTGCAACCTTTTTCGTTGCGTGTCTTCATTTTCACAGCCAGCCCGTTGATCACTTTTTGAATGCGCTGCTCGGTGCTGGTGCCACACGAAACCCTGCCTCCTTCATCAAAGATAAGGCCGGTATGAAGCGACAACAACTTATGCCGCATTTCCTTCAGTACAGGAGCATTGCTCCTCATCTGTATCCATTCTTCAAAAGCTTCAAGGTGTGTATGGATGATGGAATTCACTTTTGGTATTTCCATCGCGCGCCTTTGCAGGGTTTCATCCTTTATCCTGCCCAGTTCATCCACATTAACCAGGGTGATGCCTTCAATATCTCTTACGGCCGGGTCTACATTGCACGGCACCGAAAGATCGATCACCAGCTTATTGCCTGTAGAGAAGTGAGATCCCACGATAACGGGAGTTGGGCAACTGGTAGCTACAATGATCACATCGGATGCATACACCAGTGCAGGCAGATTTTCTATGACGTCATGCTTTACGGAATACCTTTTAGCCAGGTCTGCAGCTTTTTCTGGAGTACGGTTCACAAGGGTGAGTGTTGTGCCGGGAAGATAATCGGTGATGTTCTTGCAGGTATTGCTTCCGAACTTGCCGGTACCAACCAGCAGGATCCGCTTGCCCCTTAGTTCAGCATAATGATCGCGTATATACTGCACCGCAGCAAACGATACGGAAACTGTTCCGCTGCTGAGTCCTGTATTCGTCCTGATCTTCTTGCAGCATTGCAGTACATCATTCACCAGTCTTTCCAGTACTGTTCCGAGCACCCGGAGTTCCTTCGCGCTTTTGGCGGCCTGTTTTATCTGTCCCACTATTTCATAATCACCGAGTATCTGCGAATCAAGCCCTGCTCCCACCGAGAAAAGATGTTCCGCGGCACTCCTGCCCTGCTTCACATAGCAAAGGGCGCTGAAAGCAGATCCATCGCCGCCGGTGGCATATAGGAGCAGGGAACGCAAGGCTCCCGCATCATGTGCAATGCCATAGATCTCGGTGCGGTTGCAGGTGGAAAGAATAAAGAAATTTTCGACCCCTGGGTGTTGTTTTGCTGCGGCAGCCTCCAGTTGCTGCGGTGAAACAGCAAACTGCCCCCTGATACCTGCATCAGACTTTTTATAGCTGATGCCAACCACGAAAAACTGGGAAAGATGCAAATGGGTCGTTTTCATTTCTCACGAATACTGCCGGGCCACAAAAATAGAAATGAAGCACCGCTAAAGCCTCATTACCGTGTCATTGCATTGTCATTTCTACAGGTGATCCTGGTCATAACCTTCACTGCCTGAAATCCTGGCCTGCATTTCATCTGCTTGCCATTACTTTTGCACCAATATGAACACCGGTTACCTGTTAATGAATCTCGGATCTCCCGATTCCACTGCTGTACCAGACGTACGCAGGTATCTCAATGAATTCCTGATGGATGAAAGGGTGATCGACATGCCATATATAAAAAGAACATTACTCGTTAAAGGAATAATCACTCCTTTTCGTGCGCCTAAATCTGCTGCAGCATACAGGACCATCTGGACCAAAGAAGGCTCTCCCCTCATTGTTATCAGCAAAGCATTGAGGGATGCTGTTGAAAAAGAAACCGGAACTCCTGTCGAGATCTGCATGCGTTATGGAAATCCCACACCCGCAGATGCGCTGCAAAAATTAACCGAAAGAATACCGGGGTTAAAGAAGGTGATCGCCCTGCCGCTCTATCCACATTATGCCATGTCGAGCTTTGAGACTGCAGTGGAGCATGTGAAGCGCACCCACCGGGAAAAAGGCTATGACTTCAGCCTTGAATTCATAGAACCGTATTATAACGACCCGTCATACATTTCCGCGCTTGCTGAAAGCATGGCTCCCTACCTGCAGCAACATTATGATCATATCCTTTTCAGTTATCACGGCATTCCTGCAAGGCACCTGCATAAAACGGACAACACGGGCCATTGCCTCAGCAGGCCTGACTGCTGCACAGTTACTTCACCTGCGCACAAAACCTGTTACCGCCACCAGTGCTTTGAGACCACCAGCCTGGTTACCCGCCAGTTAGGTATTGCACCGGGAAAACATTCCATATCTTTTCAGTCGCGCCTGGGCAAAGGATGGCTCGAACCTTTTACCGATGTGCGGCTGCAGCAAATGCCGGCAGAAGGTACCAGGGATCTTCTCATTCTTTGTCCTGCATTTGTAAGCGACTGCCTCGAAACCCTGGAAGAGATAGAAGAACGCGGAAAGGAGATCTTTATGAATGCAGGTGGAAATTCCTACCGGATGATCCCCTGCCTGAATGTTCATCCTTCATGGGTAAGCACCGTTAAGAAACTGCTCACGCAAGCCGGATAAGATGTACCTCTATATAAAGGCCATACATATCATCTTCGTGGTTACCTGGTTTGCAGGGCTTTTCTATACGCCGCGGCTGTTCATCTATTTTAAAGAGGCCGGGGAAAGCCAGGCAAGGGAAGCGCTTCAACAACAATTCACCACCATGACCCGCAGGCTCTGGCTGGGCATTACCTGGCCTTCGGCAATAATAACACTGGCGCTAGGCACATGGACCGCACTGCTCTATGGCAGCCTGGAAAAATGGCTTCTTATCAAGATCTTTTTTGTGGCAGCATTATACATTTATCATTTCTTCCTGCACCATATATACCGGCAGCTTATCAAAGGCAATATGCCATACAACTCCATGAAGCTGAGAATGTGGAACGAGGCAGCCACCGTTCTTCTTGTGGCCATTGTATTGCTTGCCACCGTTAAGAATGCCATCAGCCTGGTATGGGGACTCTCGGGCCTCGCCCTCCTGGTGATAATGCTGCTGGTTGCCATCAGGCTGTATAAGCGATACCGCGGCTAAGCGGAGCTTCATCCTCAATTCACATTTTCCTCACATACGTTCTGCAGCGGGCACAAAGCGTAGTTAATTTTCTATTTTTATATCCTCCAAACACTCCATTCCATGCATAATGTCCTTCGAAGGATCCCCCTGCTGATCATATTCATCTTTATTAATGTGGCGCATGCGCAGAATACGCTGAAGCTTAAGTTCAGGAACAGCACTGTTTATGCAGGCATAGAGGTGGGATCAAAGGGAGTGAAGATGAGCCTCATTGAAATGGGCAAGAATGCAAAGAAAAACGGCAACATAAATATGCTGAAGGATACCGCGGTGAACACTGATTTCATCAACTTCAACAATGCCTCCTTTGCCGGTACGCTCAATGCCTTCAGCGGGTTATATTTCACGGCGCTTGAAAAATATTCCATCCCTTCCCAGAATATCTTCACCGCCATCAGCAGTGGTGTAAAGGTACAGGCAGAGAAAGAAGGCAAGGAGCAACTGGTAAAAGCGCTGATCGATTCCTTCAGGGTCAAGATCAGGGAGAAGGAAAGAACCGTAACGGTTATAGGGGTGGAAGAAGAAGCCAGGCTTTCCCACCTGGGCATAGTGCCTGATTCGCGCAGGTATTCCACCTTCCTGATCGATATCGGCAGCGGTAATACCAAGGGCGGTTATTTCCCGAACGGAAATACGAAAGACCTCAGGCTGTTCCAGCTTTCATGGGGCACCAAAAGCGTGGCCAATGAAACCAATAAGCGGCTCGACGAAGACAAGACCCTGCAAAACTATTCCCGGCAACTCCACCGGGTGCTTGCCGGTTCTGCAGAATCAGAGATCGTTTACGCGGTGAATGTGAGCGGCGCATATAATATGAGCGACAACATTGCCGTGAGCGGCGGCATAGCCTGGGCCGTGGCAACCCTTATACAGCCTGAACTTGCGGAAAACCAGGTGATCCCCGTTTCCTATAAGGATGTGGAGGAATTCACCGAATTGATCGCAAAGAACCAGGTACGCTATTCAGAAAGTGAGATCCTTCGCAGGATAACCGATAACAGTCTTGATAAGAATGCCATCCGCAGCCAGGTTAAACAGGTGCACAAGGTGTTCGACCAGCGCGCACTCATGGCCGGGTCGGGACTATTACTCAAGATCATGCGCCAGTTTGAAGGGGTGAAGGAGAAGAAACAATTTTACCTGGTTAAGAATGGCGCAGTGGGCTGGATATCCGCATTTGTTGATGAAAACATTGAATAACGCATTTCCTGGAAAACCGGAAGGAATAATACATTATGATTAGGGATAAAAAGATCTCGGTACTTCTTTCTGTATCATTCCTTTTATTGCTTGCTTCATTTCTCATTCTCTGCATATGGGGCTATAACTTTTATATGCAGGTAAAAGAAGAGAAGGAATTTACGGGAACTGATCGTAATCCTACGCCCGACCCGGCGGCCATCCGGGATTCATTGCTTACCATTTACACTTCCTCCATCCGGTCGCTCGAAAACCAGTTGGGGAACACCTACACTGCTTCTGACTCTCTCGAAAATGACCTGCGCGTAAGGCTCGACGATTATTATCGTCTCAAGGCCGAAGTGGCAGCCATGCTTTCCAACCCGCAAACAGCGGAAGACTTCCGGCTTGCCGGCAGCAAGATCCGCGAGCTGCAGGCAAGGATCAACAGCCTTACCAGGACCAATATTGACGTGCAGGAAGAGAACCGGCGACTGCATGCATTGCTGCAGCAGATGAATGACAAGCCTGTTTCCATGCCCGCAGTGTACCGCAATGAAACCCCGACCCACGGTGCACCACGTGAGCCACGTGTCCCGGTGTGCAATGATGTGCAGCTCGAGAGTTATGGAGGAACTGATGATGCCCAGGCAGGGATAGCAGGATCTTTCGTTCTTAAACACCCTGAAGACATTATTAATGGCGAGGCCATAATCGTGGTGACCCAACCCGATGGCAGTGTATTGCAGAAATCAGCCTGGGAGGCGGGAAGCTTCCAGACGGGCGAAGGCAGGAAGATCTATTCCTGCAAGGTGAAATTCGATTATACCAGGGGTGAATCAAGACGGCTTACCTTCAACATTCCAGCAGAGAACCTGCAGAACGGCAGCTATGGCCTGCAGGTGTATTATAACGGTTCCCGCATAGGTCGCGCAACGGCCAGTTTCTGATCACTGGGGATTTGTATTCATATTATAAACGCAGATCAGCATGTCTTTCTTGCGCACCCCGCGGCCTGTGAAGTTCACCGTACGCAGCTCGCCGTTGAGGCGCACATCCTTCCACGCAAGTATATAGATACCATCCTCTTCCTTGTCGATCTCCAGCACCGCATTCACCGAACCGGAATGTTCCTGCCAGTTGGTATCGAAGGAGCCGATGAAGGGATCATCATCTGAAATGGTGATAGGCTGCACCTCTTCAGAGGCAAACTGCTTCATGTGATTGTTGAAGAATTCTCCCCGGTATTTACCATTTGATCCCTGGAGGAGGAATGTTCCGAATACTTCTGCCATATGGTTGATTTTATGGTTGCGGATTCCCGGTCAAGATAATTATTATATGATTTATTGCATATTCAAAAACCTTTCATTTTCTTTATGCAAACGACAAAAATGATAAAACCCATCACTGCTTTCTGCATAGCTGCTTTTTTATGTATGGCTATATGGTCGTGCGACCAGAAAGAAGCCACTGCAGCGGTCATCGACACCAACATCAGCAATGACAGCCTTATCAAACGGGGTGCCTATCTTGTAACGATCGCAGGGTGCGACGACTGCCATTCACCGAAAATGATGGGTCCGCGCGGACCTGAGCTCATACCCGAACTGAGGCTTTCAGGCTACCAGGCGGGGAATAAACTGCCCCCGGTGAACACCGAGGCCATCAGCGCCGGCTGGGCGCTCATGAACCCCGACCTCACAGCCGCCGCGGGTGTTTGGGGCACCTCCTATGCCGCAAACCTCACCAGCGATGAGACCGGTATCGGGAACTGGACGGAAGCACAGTTCATGAAGGCGCTGAAAGAAGGGAAATGGAAAGGAATGGACGGCAACAGGATGCTCATGCCTCCCATGCCCTGGCAAAATCTTTCCCGTATGGATGACCACGACCTGCGGTCGATCTTCGCCTTCCTCAAATCAACCAGGCCGGTGAAGAACGTTGTGCCGAATTCGATCCCCGCAGGACAATAACTGAACTGGTGTGCGGGATGCAGGTGGGACCCTTATTTCCAATATGCAATTTGGTATTAGTAACCCCGCACTTTAGTGTGGGGTTGGGCACACCCAACCCTGTTACTTCTTTCCAATATGCTTTTTGTATCAGTAACCCCGTACTTTAGAGTGGTTTGGCACGCCCGACCCTTTTCTTATTTCCTATATGCTTTTTGTATCAATAACCCCGCACTTTAGTGTGGGGTTAGGTACGCCCACTAAACATCGGGAGCTTTAGCTCCTGAATTCGTTGACAGCAAATCCCTAATAGTGATATATCAGTAACCCCGCACTTTAGTGTGGGGTTAGGCACGCCCACTACACATCGGGAGCTTTAGCTCCTGAATTCGTTGACAGCAAAACCCTAATAGTGATATAATAGTAACCCCGCACTTTAGTGTGGGGTTAGGCTAATAAGAAGATATATGGGGCCAGAAAAAATTCATACACTATATACACTTCATTCGTAAAATATTCTTTCTATAATTTCTCCTCTTTCAGAAAAGGTTAACCATTCTCCAATGTTACGGCCATTTTTAAAAGCGCCATGTTGTTTCAATTTACCATTTTCAAAAAATAATTTGAATTCTCCATGCAAAGTATCGTTCCTATATTCTTGTAAAAAATTTATTTTATTGGAAGTCGTATAATAATGGGTATGCTTACCATCCTTAACGTCATTTTTGTAATTTATTTCGTCATATAAATTACCCTTGGAATATATTTTTGTTAAACCATTTTTTCTCCCAATTTCAAACCTTTCAATTTTATCAATATCACCATCTATGTTATAATAAACCCAAATACTATCTTTAAGTCCCTTTAAATAATTCCCTTTATAGGCAACAGTTTTATTATTATAATAACCGATCCAAAGGCCAGTCTTGTTGCCTAAAGAATCAAAACTCCCTATTTCCTTAATGAAACTATTTAAAGTTAAATCATCGGATTTCTCTTGAATTTTTCTATTACAGAATACCAGAGTGAACATACACAAAATATGTATAAACCCCCATCTAATTCCTAATTTTTCCATGAATTAATTGTTGTTATTGTTCCTTTTAAATTACTAATGAATGACCTATTCTTTGCCTTAATATTAGATCGTGAATTCGAGTCGATTAACGTTTTTGCTGACTTTACAGCTCTAATTCCCCTTCCGCCATCAAAGAACAAAATATTCAGGTAAGCCTTCGGCATCGTGGAACCTTGGGAAGTGGATTGTGGACTGAGAAACGATGTAAATACACTGCTTCCATTCAGCGATGTGGTTATTGCACTTCCCTCTCCTTTGATCGGATCAAAGGAATTATTCCCATTGATCACGCTTAACAAACTGTTTATGACGGTGGTCAGGCCATTTGGCCCAGGATTGCTGGTAGTTACATCAGGAGTGTAATAATCTACCTTTACATGAAGTTTGTCCCCACCCATTACCCGCAGTAACTTACCTGCTCCCATCGCTTGCACCGACTTCTTAAGCTTTTGCGTTTTACTTCCATTTGTGGTAGAGGAATAAAATGCAAAAGGGCGACTGGCTGCTTCATTCAATTTCTATGGTAGAATAACACTGATTAAATATTTTTAAGAAGATCACTCAAAATGAACAGCAACATTTATTAAATCCTAAAACATTTTTACATTCCATTCTACCACCCCATCAATTTCAGAACAAATTCTTGTATCTCCCATACCATAATCAAAATCAAGATTAAATTTTATTTTCTTATCACTAGTGAAAGCTTTCAATTCCGGAGATATAGAAACCATTTTCCAAAATATTGTCTTTAATTCCTCCAATTCTTGCAAAGCACCTCGTTCAGTAATATTCTTTAGATCAATTGACTGAGAAGCACCTGTTATATTCAAAAAACCGCTTTGATCGATTCCCATATATAAATCCCCTACTCTGAATGGAGTTTTATCTTTTAAGAATTCAATTGCAGTTCTTATTCTTCTTAGTATTTCTTCCATAATCATTTAATAATTTTAATAAGGCTAGCAGGAATATGCTGATTAAATAAAAACTCAGTTCCTCCCCCTGGTCCGTAACCAGGCAAGTTTCCTGAAACTCGCCGTATTAAAGTTGGATTCATTTTTGAAGCATCAATACGAATAATTGAATTAGGCAATGCTCTGTTAGCAGGAAGAGCTAATTCGATTTGAGCTTGAAGTGGTGAAAGATTACCAGCATTCGTAGTATAAATAAAAGGCCTTTTCTCTGTAACGGTTAATCCAGTTTTTAATATACTTTCCGCAGATTCTCTACTAGTGTAGTGGTACAAATACTTCGCTCCATCCTTCGAAGCCTCTTTTCCAGCTACTACACCAGCCTCTGCCACTTCATCTACAACCTTACCCGGCGCTCCCCGCTTAGTCTTAAACAACTTCGCTACAACCTTAACATGTCTAACCTTCGTGACCCATCCCATCGGTATAAAATAGGATGCTGCTTCAAGTATGATCTTATCACTTTCCCGGGTGCTTTGTGCTATAATAGCCCTCAGTTTTGAGATACCATCATAATGATGCATCATTTCACGAAGGCTGGGTTGTACCAGATCATCTATTGAAGCTCCCCGTCTTTCTAGTTCATCCATTATCCGGTAATACACATTTTGTCTATCCCAATGTTTCCTGGGAATAGCAATGATCGTTACCTCGGACAATACTTTTGGAGCTTCCGCAGTTGAGGTTTCTTTAGGGGTTTCCGGTGTTCCTGGTGATAAACCAAATGGATCATTAAACAAGATCGGATTGCCATGGGCGAATTCATATACCGACCACTCCCAATTTGCCTCCGCAAATTCATCTATTTGCCAAAATCTTCCTATCTGGGGATCATAAAACCTATGAATCGCATCAAAGATTTCAAGGCCACTGTTATCAGCAAATTCTCCACGCTGAAATTCATTGCCACCGTTAAACGTATAATTATTAATTAAGGAATTGACAGCTTTTGAGCTTATCCCCGCCATCGTTAACCCAAACGGATAATAATGCGTTTCCTCCAGTATCTGCCCCGGAGTATGGATCACCTGCAGGTTGTCAAAGAACACATTGTAGTTACTCTCGTTACTACAGTACACATAAATATAACCATTCTTAGGAATGCTGATGGTGGGTATGGTGTTGAGATCATGGGTTTTAACAAGGCCTGTGCCACCTACCATATCAAAACCACCGCTTACATACCGGAATTGTTCATCAAAGATCACCCAGTTAATGGATGCCCGCAGGTTTGTGGTCGTTTGTGCAGGTTGATTGCCTATTAGGCCTGTTATATTCGTTGGAAAGGATGGTGTGCTTGTGACTTGTGATGTACTTACTCCCTTGGCAGTGATAAGCGTGTTGGAAGTAAAACCGTTTATAATGTCTGACAGGCTTAACGGAGAAGTACTGTTAGTATAACCTCCAAATGGAGCTTTATGGTAACTCTTACTAAAAATATTCACCTGGTCGCCGCCCATAACCTTTAACACTATACCCAACCCCATCTTGTTCTGGCCGGCATGCATCTGGTAAACATACTGGCTAACTGCAGATGTATTACTATAGGGATTATTATTGTAAGGAGGATTACCATTATTATTGTAGATGGGCGCGTTTGGACTGGTCTCAATACCTGTCGCAACACTTTTGCTTACCACTTTTGAAGGATCGATATTGTAATATTTGGATTCTTCAGAAAGCGCTGTGCCGCCATTATATGTTGCCGATTCCAGGGTTGCTGCAGGATATACGTGTTGCTTCCGCTCCTCGGTGATCACCATACGCACATTGCCTAAATGATCTTTCAGGAAGTAATCGTACTCAAAGGAGGTAAGTGCATTGGTTGCATCAAAGACAGGCCGGATGCGGCCTTCTTCATGTCCCATGAGCTGCAAACGGAGATCGTACTCAAGGGATGAAAGTGAACTGTTGCTGTAATCCTTGCTTTCATAAACAGCGCCCATCCAGTACCACGAAGTGGCACCATGTTACTTTCTTTTGCCCAAAAGAAAGTAACCAAAGAAAAAGTTTCCGTCTGCAGAAAAATGTGCTAAAAATTCCGTCCGTCGCCTGTCGCCGGCGAACTCGCTCCGAACAATATTCTATGTGATGGTATTTCATCGCTCAAACAGCGCCGGCGACTTTTAGGCTTCGCATAAAAACGGCTCCTTCCGGAATTTTCTTAACGCCATTTTTCTGAGGACGGGATGCACGGTAATAATAGGCAATAATCTGGTTCCCAGCAAACAAGGAGGCGATTAAAAACATGACCGGCTCCATTTTGCGATACCTGAATGCCGTCAGGATTTTACTTAATAAAGGGAAACGTAAACTTGCTGGGGATGGATCGGGCTTTTTTAATGAGGAAAAAACGGAAAAATAATGAGGAAATCAACATACAAGCTAAAATTATAATATATTATTATTGTAAAAAAGAACAAATGAACTATGACACTATCTTAATTCTCCAGATTATTATGGTAATATCCCCAGTTGTCTCATTCCTTTATTCTATAAAATTGATTCAATTACCTAATACACCAGTTCTTTTCAAGGCATTTTTTATATACAATCTCGCAACTCTATTTGAAATATTATTATTTTGGCTTGTAATTTTTAAAATAATAAATAGAGTAACCTACCAATATTATAATCTTATTGGATTATTATTCAACTTCTGCTTTTTGAGTTTTTTTATAATCAAAAATTATTATTTTTCGAAAGCTATTATAATTTTTTATTCGCTGGGATTGCTTTGTTTATTATTTACCATAAAATCAATCATCCCTGAGTTTAATTATTATACGGGTAAGGCATTAGTCCTTCCACATCTTGGATTGCTTATTTTAAGCATGGTCTATTTTGTTCAATTTTATAGGCATAATTTAAAAGTTGATCTAATTTTCGATAGTTCATTTTGGGTCATAACTGGAATATTTTCCTGCTCTGTATTAGTTACACCATTAATGGCAATTAGGGAATTTCTTAAACAAAGCATCTCCTTGCAATCATTTTATTTATTTGCATTTATTGGTGTATTGGCATATACTATCATGCATTTATTTTTTATTAAAGCATTTGTATGTTTAATTCGCAAGCTGACATAATTTCTTTTATAATAATTTGCCTCACACTATTCTTCTTATTATCAGCCTTAATTGTAGTGTTTACTCTTAAATACCAAGAAAGGAAAATCGCATATTCAAATTCATACCAGGCATTAATTGAACAACATTCAAGTGAGATACTTAAAGTTGAAATAGAAGTTCAGGAACAAACTTTTCAAAATATCTCGCGTGAACTTCACGATAATATTGGTCATCAAATTGCCTGTGCCAAGCTTAAACTAAATAGCCTGGAAGAGATAAAAACAGATTTTAAGGATAGTATCCATGAGATAGAGAATATCATGAGCGCAGTAATGGAAGATATACGGGATGTAAGCAGGAGTAAGAGTTCGGAATTGGTTTATAGTTCAGGATTGATCAATGCTTTGAAATTTGAAGTAGAACAGATCAAAAAACTAAAATTATTTGATATTGAATGCGATATCGTTGGTGATACCTATTTTATGGAAGGCCCTCATGAATTAATGATTTTTCGGATTATCCAGGAAGCGATCCAAAATATTATTAAACATGCTGAGGCAAAAAAAATCAAAATAATCCTCGATTACAAGGACACTGAATTAAGAGTTTCCATTTCAGATGATGGTAAAGGATTTGGATTGGCGAAAAGCGCCTATAACCAGATGGGCCTAAAAAATATGTCAATTAGGGCGAAACGCCTGGGAGGACAACTTAAAATTGAAGAGGTTTTCCCACATGGGACTTGCATTGATTGTATCATACCTAAAAAATTTTATGAAAAAGGAAAACAAGATCATAATTATCGATGATCATTACCTAATGAGAGACGCTATTGTAAATAGGATAAATAATTTTGATGGATATAAGGTAGTAGCGTCACTTAATAATGGAGCTGAATTGACAGAAGACATTATGAAGCATAATCCAGATATAATCATCCTGGATGTAAGCATGCCCAAAAAAGATGGTTACGCTACCAGCGATTGGCTTAAGGAAAAATACCCTGAATGCAAAGTCCTTATACTAACAATGTATGATTCAGAAATTGTGTTGCTACGTCTTCTCCAAAAGGGTGCCCGGGGATTTCTTAAAAAAGATGTGCATCCGAAGGAATTAAAAAATGCATTAGATGCTGTAATGGAGCATGGATTCTATTATTCACAGGATATGAGCGGGAAATTGGTCGCACTATTTTTTAAAAAGGAGAACATACATTTAGAAAAAACACTTTTGTCAGAAAATGAAATAAAGTTCCTGAAACTTGTAAGTACAGATCTGACATATAAAGAGATTGCTGAAGAAATGAATGTATCACCAAGAGCAATTGATGCATACAGGGATAGCCTATTCATCAAATTAGATCAAAAGAGCCGGGTAGGTTTGGCCGTGTATTCATTTAAAAACGGGATAGTAACAGGATAATTACTCTATCAGCTTATTTCTCATTCCATACATGATCAACCCTCCAATTGTTTTAGCGTTTACCTTGGTCTTCATATTCTGGCGAATGGTTTCAATGGTACGCGGGCTAAGGAAGATGATCTTGGAAATTTCTTCAGTGGTCTTGTCTTCTGCCAGGAGCTGGAGGATCTTGATCTCCTTTTCGCTGAACTGAACCGGGGTATTGGAGCCATAGTGCTGGCGGACATTCTTCTTCTGGATCAGCTTCCCCATCACCGCCTTGTTCACCAGTTCATTAAAGTAAAAGTCGTCGTTCATGCATGTAAGGATGGCTTCATATATCTCTTCCGGGTCGGTGGTTTTGGTGAGATAGGCATTTGCGCCCATTTCCATCATCTTGCTGATCATCTGCTGATCGTCGTACATCGTAAGCACGATGATCCTGATGTCCTCATATTCCTTACGGATGAGCTGTATACCGTTGATGCCGTCTATCTCGGGCATCCGGATATCCATCAGGAGAACATCTGGCTTTTTGATACCGATCTTATGCATCATATCCTTTCCGTCTTCCGCTTCCCATAACATCTTAAGGTTCGCCTTACCTGAAAGGGCCATCTTTATTCCATCCCGGAAGATCTTGTGATCATCAGCTATCGCGATCCGGATTACATTCTCATTAAGCATGTAGCAGTTAATTATGGGTTAATTAGTTTCCAATTTACGGAAGGAGTTTCAATAAAATTACCTGCCCGGATTGGTATGTTTACTATGCTCATTTCGTAAATCTACGTGGGAACTCTACGTATTTTTCACCGTAAAATTACTATATTTGATGCGTAAAAGTACTTAATTTTTTTTACAATAAATACCCTTAACGGGTATTAAATACTTTCATTTTCAACAATTTATCACCATTTTCATGAAACGTATAACTACGTATCCCTATTGCAGAGCACAGTTTCTTGGTGGAAGTTTGCTGTAAGATTCCTAACCACCAAAATTTTAACCATGTTAATAGTATGGCTTGACTTTATGTCTTTACTAATGTTCTAATTGTAAATTTTTTTGAGATTGGGGGGCAGTTAAGTACTTTTGATTTTACCAAACTGTCTGTATCTGAAAAATTTGCAACTAATTACTTTATTATCTGAATTTCTACCTTTAATTCTTTGCTTGGTCTTTTTTAAGAAACTCCAGGCAAAGGAGTTAAAGGTATTTTTTATTTATACGATTGTTGTTGCTTTACTGACATTCGTTACTTTTTCTTCAATTTACTTCTTTAAGTTTCAAATACCTTATCAATTAAATGTCCGGACATATGTATTATTTGAATACTCTTTAATTGTATATTTTCTTTTTTTAATAATAAAAAAAACCAAATTCAAGAGGATAATTGTGTTCTCTCTTATCCCCTTTGTAATTTTTGCAATAGTTGATTTTTATAGCTCACCCCATTTTGTAAGTCCAAATTTCCTCTTACTAGAATTTCTTTTCGGCATTGTTTTTTTGATTTACTTTTTCTATGAGAAAATGCAAATAATTGCACTTTTTCCAATTTACCAGAGAATAACTTTTTGGATTTGTGTGGGTTTGTTCATTTACTTTTCTGGTAACTTCTTTAGTTTAATTTTCGCCAAAACAAGTACCGATCCTGCGTTTAAGAACCAAATCCGTCTTGTATTTAGTATTGTAACAATTACTAAGAATATTTTATTATCACTATCTCTATTCGGAAACGAGCCCGCGGGAGACACAGATGAAGACCAGTTCCATATTCCTAATGACATAAACCTTGATGAATTCAACGTAAACCAGTTCAAAAACACCTGAGCCAGAAATGATTTTTTTACAAGATACCGCCGGTATCCCAAGGTTGATGTTCGTGGGCACCCTGGCCATGCTTATTCTGGCCATTGGCATTATCGTTTTCGTGATCTTTCACCAGCGTAAGGTGATCCGCTACCAGTTGCAGATGAAACGCCTGGAAGCGGAAAAACAACAGATCCTCCTTAACGCCTCCATCCGCTTCCAGGAGGAGGAACGCCAGCGCATAGCGGCCGACCTGCACGATGATGCCGGTCCCCTGCTGGCTACCGCCCGCCTCTACCTCAACGAAAACCTCGTGAACCAGGAAAAGGCCCAGCAGATACAGAGCATCCTCAGCGCAAAGCAGATCATCGACGATGCCATCATGCTTATCCGCAACATCAGCCACAGCCTGATGCCCCCCACCCTTAAGAACTTCGGGTTGGAAAGCGCCACCAACGACCTCTTCCAGAAAATATCCGGCAGCGGCTCCCTCAATGCCAGCGCACGCTTCCACGACTACCGCGAACGCCTGAAGGTGGACGAGGAACTCCTCGTTTTCCGTATCATCCAGGAACTGGTGAACAATATCCTGAAACATTCCAACGCCGGCTTCATTCACCTCACCCAGAACAGCAGCGGCAACTTCCTGTACCTGCGCCTGCACCATGATGGCAAGGGGATCGTACAGTCGGAATTTGAAAAACTGAACGACCGCACACACGGGCTGGGACTGAAAAATATTGCCAGCCGGATAAAGGTGCTTAACGGCCGTATCTACTTCGAGATAGACCCCAGCCAGACCTACTACAAGGTTACCCTGGAAATACCGCGCTCAGCCAAGATCTGATCAGCCGGCGAACATACCCTGTACGGGTTCCATACCGGAATAATGCATGAGCTGCTCTATCGCCGAACGGCCTTCCGGCCCCAGGTCGGCGCTGTATTCATTCACATACAGGTTGATGTGCTGGCGCATTACATCCTCGCTCATCTCTTGCGCATTATTCTTTATAAAAGCGGAAAGACCCGGGTACTGATCCCATGCGTACTGCAGGCTTTCCCGGATCATCCCGGAAAGATCGGCTGCCACCTTTTCGCCAAGACTGCGCCTTACTACGATGCCACCCAGCGGGATGGCGATCTTCATTCGGTCCTCCCACAGGGTTCCCAGGTCGGCCAGTCTGTGCAGTCCCCGCGCGGCATAGGTGAACCGGTTCTCATGGATGATGACCCCCGCGCCCCTGCCCTGCAATACAAAATCCTCCACCTTATCGTACCGCATGAATACCTTGTTGCTCTTGCCGGGATATACCATATTGAATAACAGGTGGGCCGTGGTATGCTCCCCGGGTATGGCCACCGCCACCGATTCATCCCGGATGTCCATCCCTGGCCGGCTGGCGATCAGCAGGGGGCCTACGCCCTGCCCCAGCGCGCTCCCGGCATTCAGCACCGTGTACTGTGCCGCCATGAGCGGGTATGCACCATAACTTATCTTGGTGCAGTCGTTCACCCCCTTAAAGGCCATTTCATTGAGTTCCTGCACATCGGCAAGCCTTACCTCGAAACGGTAATCCCCGGTGTCGATCATTCCGTTCACCATCGCATCGAAGATGAAAGTATCGTTGGGGCAGGGTGAGAATGCAAGGCTGAGTTTCATCAGGATCTGAATTTTTGGTACACACTTATCACTGCCTCGTTGAGCCGCGCCACCGCTTCCTGCAGGTGCCAGCGCTGCTTGTCGCGCTCACCCACCTCATTGCTCACGGCCCTGAGCTGGATGAATTCCAGCGCCTCGCTGAGGCATACATAATGCAGGCTTGCACCCTCCATGCTTTCCACCGAAGGATGGAAGCGCTGCTGTTGCATGGCGATCACCTCCGGGTTGTCTGTAAGGGTGTTCACCGTTATGCCGCGCACTGCCGCATAGGGAAGGTCGTACGAAAGCGCCTTTGGATTATCCAGCCATCCATCGCGGAAAGGAAAGGCATCCGGGTCGGCAAGGCCCATATCAAAAACGGTATGAAACCCCTGGGAGGTGGAAACCCCTTCCCCCGCAAACCGGTCGCTCACCACCTGTACCACCTGGCCTTTGCCCAGCGCCGGGTCAAAGCTGCCGGCAACCCCCGCCTGGATCACGAGGTCATAGTCTACCTGGTGGATACGCTTCAGCAGGTGGTACACCGAAGCGGCTATGCCCACTCCTGAAACCAGCACATCCGCATCGGGATATTGGCGGCGAAATTCCTTGATCTCCATTTCCGTGGAGGCAACTACCAGTACCTGCATGCTGCAATTTCGTAATTAAGCGGCAATTGAATGTTGCAAAGCCTAACTTTGCACCGGCAAAGAGCAGCAATGGTATATATCACCAGGATAGAACATTTTAACGCGGCGCATAAGCTGTATAACCCGGCCTGGAGCAGGGAAAAGAACGACGAGGTTTTTGGGAAATGCGCGAATGAACACTGGCACGGGCATAATTTTGAGCTGCACGTTACCATAAAGGGAGAGCCCAGCCCCGATACCGGCTTTGTGTACGATGCCAAGAAGCTGAGCAGGATCATCAAGGAATGCGTGATAGAGCCGCTGGACCATAAGAACCTGAACATGGATGTGCCCTGGCTATCGGGGCAACTATGCAGTATCGAGAACCTGGTTACCGGCATCTGGAAGCAACTGGTGAACAATATGCCGGAGGGGGTTAGCCTGCACGGCCTGAAACTATACGAGACCGACCGGATCTACGTGGAATATTTCGGATAATGAATAAAGTAGCTGTTTACCGTAAAGAACATTTCAATGCCGCACACCGGCTCTTCAACCCGTCGTGGGATGATGACCGCAACAGCGCCGTATTCGGCAAGTGCAGCAACCCGCATTATCATGGACATAACTACGACCTGGTGGTGAAGGTTACAGGGGTGCCCGACCCGGAAACCGGTTTCGTTATCGACCTGAAAGAGCTTGGCGACATCATGCAGCAGGAGGTGGTGGAACGGTTCGATCACCGCAACCTGAACGAAGACTGCAGCGAGTTCAACGGCATAAATCCTACCGCAGAGAATATCGCCGTGGTGATCTATGGCCTCCTGAGACCAAGGATCGATAAGCGGCTCGACCTGCAGGTACGGTTATATGAAACGCCGCGGAACTTTGTAGAGTACCCGGCATAAAGTACAGATATGAATTATCACAGAATAGAGAATTACAGCGAAAAGGCCACAAAGGAACTGTCTGAGGCATACCGGAAGGTTATCGAAAGCCTGGGCGAAGATCCCGGAAGGGAGGGCCTTCTGAAAACGCCCGAACGCATCGCGAAGGCCATGCAGTTCATGACACACGGTTATTGCGACGATGCGGTGGCCATCCTTAATTCGGCCAAGTTCCATGAAGATGTGAACGAGATGGTGGTGGTAAAGGACATAGAGCTATACTCCATGTGCGAGCACCATATGCTTCCTTTTTTCGGCAAGGCGCATATTGCCTATATCCCTAACGGTTATATCACCGGGCTCAGCAAGCTTGCACGCATTGTGGATGTATTCAGCCGCAGGCTGCAGGTACAGGAAAGGCTGACCACCCAGATCCTGGAAGCCATAAAAACGAGCCTTAACCCTCACGGAGTTGCCGTGGTGGTGGAAGCATCACACCTCTGCATGATGATGCGAGGTGTGCAGAAGCAGAATTCGGTTACCACTACATCAGCCTTCAGCGGGCAATTTGAAAAGAATGAGACCCGCAGTGAATTCCTGAAACTGATCACCGCACATTTACACTGATCATGAAACACGCATATATATTCCCGGGCCAGGGGGCCCAGTTCAGCGGCATGGGCAAATCCCTTTATGATGCCGATGTGGCTGCAAAGCTTGTTATGGAAGAGGCAAATGATATCCTGGGCTTTAAGATCTCCGACATCATGTTCTCCGGTACTGATGATGAACTTAAGCAGACCAATATCACCCAGCCTGCCATCTTCATACATTCCATCGCCGCCTTCCGTTCAGTAAAGGATGCCAGGCCGGACATGGTTGCCGGGCATTCCCTTGGAGAGTTTTCCTCCCTTGTTGCCGCAGGCTCGCTGTTGTTCAGTGATGCCCTCAGGCTTGTTTCCATTCGCGCTTCTGCCATGCAGAAAGCCTGCGAATCGGTTGCATCTACTATGGCTGCCGTGCTCGGTCTTGCCGATGAGGAGGTTGAGCGTATATGCGCAGAGGTGAGCGAAGCCACCGGCGAGGTGGTGGTACCTGCCAATTATAACTGTCCCGGCCAGCTCGTGATCAGCGGCAGCATCCCCGGTGTGGAGAAAGCCTGCGAAGCACTGAAAGCGGCGGGCGCGAAGAGGGCGCTTATTCTCCCTGTTGGAGGCGCCTTTCATTCACCGCTTATGCTGCCTGCGCGGGAAGAACTGGAACAGGCCATAAAGGAAACCACTTTCAATTCCCCTGCCTGCCCGGTTTACCAGAATGTTGTGGCGCGCGCGGTTACGGATCCTGTAGAGATAAAAGGAAACCTTACCGCGCAACTTACCGGCGCGGTGAAATGGACCCAGTGCGTGCAGGCCATGGTTGCCGATGGCGCCACGCAGTTTACAGAATGCGGACCGGGCAAGGTGTTGCAGGGACTGGTAAATAAGATACATAAGGAAGCCTCCGTGAACGGGGTAAGCTGATAAAAAAAAGGCGGGGTTACCGCCTTTTTTCATTCTGTTATCTCCCGCTGCATATTCTCACATGCCTCCAGCCTGAATTCCCCTTCGCGAAGAACAGACCGGCTTATGCCATTATCGATCTCGATACGGTATTTATAAATCGAGGCTTTCAGCTCGAACCAGCACTCCTCATTCTGCGGCAATACCTTATTGGTGAAAGGCTGCGCAGCATAAGCATCCCCATTCCTCTTAAATATACTTACCATGATGCTTTTATTGGTATTGTTCAAAAAGCAAAGGTTGCTGCGTTGCAGAATGGCGCAACTGTCCGTAACCACCGGGGCAGGTTGCTGCTGCGCCTGCTGGCCGGCTTTGGGCGACCGGAAGATCTTGATCAGCTCAACCAGCGCCTTACCTCCTTCAACAACCTCCGAGACCGGGTTTTGCGCATGCACATACAATGGGAGAAGAAAACAAATCATCATTAATTGTTTCATCTCGTTAAAACTTGAAATTTTTGTCGCTCCAGCTTCCGCAGTATCTCAATCCTTCCAGGCTGAGGAAATAATCAACAGGAATATACAGGAGGCTCTCCCTTCCCAGGATGCCATCCAGCCCCAGCGGGACCGTATCGATCTCCCTGGGATCGAACCAGAAATCCGGGCCCAGCAAATTGGTCATTCTCCAGCAGTATTCCGAGCAATACAGGGTATTGATGTTACTGTCGATCATAAAACCATTATCAAAACTCACTTTGGCATCTATTCCTTTCCGTAAGGAATCCATGAACAACATCTTATCACCATTCCCAGGCATTAATTGCCATATCCCTGCATACACCAGGTCGGGCTGACCGAAATAGGTATCCAGGTCTTCAACAAATAAGGCATTACCGGCACGTACCGGGTTTACATTGAAGATCCTGAAACCAGAATCGGTGGTGATCCCGATACCGATATGGGTGATAGAATCATTGATGATGTTGAACCGCTCTGAAATAAAGGCCTGCTTGGATCTTGTACCCCTGGCGATGATATAACACTCTTCCGGGTCCGGCCTGAAGCCTGTGACGAGGTCTGCCTGTGCAAAAGAGACCTGCACAAATAGAACGACCATGATCAAAAAAAACATTCGCATATCAGAAATTGAATCTCAAACCGGAACTGAATACAGTGCTGTAAAATTTCCAGCTCCTGTCGAATAAGCTGAACGAAGGTTCCAGGTCGTGGGATGTTGACAGCGCAGCGCCCAATGCCAGGTTATCATTGAAGCTGTATTGAAAACCAAATTTCCCCGCAATGAAAAAGCCATTCAGGGCCCTGCCAGCCTGTACCTCTTCATCCAGTTCATCTGTTGCTCTTAACCATCCCTGGAAATTATAACCGGGTCCTCCCTCGAAGAAATACTTCATCCTGCGACCCAGGAACCGCTCATATCTTAAGACAGCCCTCGCCGAAACGGACTGGTGCAGGTAATGTTCATCCATCAGCCTTTGCCCGTTGAACCTGTTAAAGGCTACTTTCCTGAATCCCGCTCCTGCGCCGGCAAACCATACCCGGTATTTGTCGAGCTGCCGTAAATACGCAACATCGAATTCCCGCAGCGTTGATGCTCCTGCAGAATATTTACCGTGATGATAGCGCGCATTGCTTTGGAACAACGTGCTGGAAAGGATGAATGCATTCTTCTGCTGCGCCGCACCATATAAGGGCAGCATCACCAGGATGGCGAGTGTGTATCTCATTTTAAATAATTTTCGAAAAGGAAGGGTTGTATTTGCATACAACCCTTATTCCTAACACACCAGTATCGCCGTAACCACAGCGAAAACTATGGCTCCCCCGATCGCACAGGCGACCCCACATACCGATCCACCAATCGCGGCACCCACCACGGCCGCAGCGCCAACACAGGCGCCGGGATTCGTGAGCTCGTAGCCATCCTCACCATCAAAACCGCACCTCCAGCGTCCTGCAAGGTTTTGCGAACCGGTAGCAGTGCCGGTGAGATCATAATTGATATATGCCTGTTGAACGATTGAAGCCAGCTTTAAACTCAGTTCCTTTTCCGTATCACTCATTTTGGAACCTGATATTTCGGCAACCAGTTTCTCAAAGAACCGGGCACGACCCTCTTCACCAAGAGAACCCAGGTCGGAAACCATCTTCACAGAGAACTCCTGCCATTGCTTTGAAAATTTTGACCTCCGGATAACATCTGCTGCACGCAGCCCTTTGGTATTCGATAGCTCATACACCGATCTTGCGATCTCCGGGTTCACCGAAGGATTCACGGTTGTAAGAGATACATAATGATCAAGACTTTTCTGGTCAACACCCCTGAAGCCATTTGCACTTATGTCTTCCACTACCCTCGACACACTGCGGAAGTATTCCCTTCCAAAACCATCATATGGATTACCCTGAGCATACACACCTGATCCTGCCAGGATACACAGACCTAGAATAAAATTTTTCATAATCATATCACCGGGCCGCCGTTCCTTTTAACGGGTTATTAATGACCCGGTCCAATGCCTTGAATTGTTTATGCGATCCAGATTTTACGCTGTTTGCATACGCAGGAAAATCGTATCCCTGCAATTCCGTAGCAATGAAAGGGCGTGGCCTCACTAGTACCGGCATCCGCTGCTGCATATCACAATCACTTTGCTTGCCGGTGTAAAGGTGGATCAGGCTGTTAGCGAAAACAAGGTGAAAACACCATTTAAAAATGTTTTTTTCCGGTAACCGGGATGGTAAAACATTGCAGGAGAGGGAATAAAAAAAGCCGTATCGAATGATACGGCTCCATTATGATTTTCTTTGATCAGTATTCGTCTTCATTAAAGAAAAAATCTTCCTGGCTCGGATAGTCCGGCCAGATATCATCAAGACCTTCATAGATCTCCCCTTCATCTTCCAACTCCTGGAGATTTTCGATCACTTCAATCGGAGCGCCGCTCCTGATGCTATAATCGATCAACTCGTCCTTGGTTGCAGGCCAGGGCGCATCTTCAAGGTGTGAGGCTAATTCTAGTGTCCAGAACATATTATGAAACAGGTTTAATTTTTTGCAAATGTAGAAGTTCGTACGGAATAACCAAATGATATTTTCATCGCCCGGTTTTCACGTTCCCATGCAATTTAAAAGCCATTCTTCCCGCTGTTGCCGAATTGATATCCACGGCTTTCTAATAGAATGGAAAGCACTATTTTAGTTGCATGTTAAGCGGCAGGAATATTCACAAAAGGTATGGCAGCCTGGAAGTGCTCAGGGGTGTTGACCTGGAGATCAATAAAGGAGAGGTGGTTTGCCTCGTGGGTTCAAGCGGTGCAGGAAAAAGCACCTTGCTGCACATTCTTGGTACGCTCGACAAAGCGGATTCGGGTGAGATCTCCATTCATGGCCAGCAACTGAATAAACTAACGGGGAGATCCCTTGCCGCATTCCGGAACAGGCATATCGGTTTCATCTTCCAGTTCCACCATCTCCTCCCGGAATTCACCGCGCTTGAAAATGTATGCATCCCTGCATGGATCGCAGGGCGTTCAAAAAGAGAAACCATCCAAAAAGCAGAAGGACTTCTTGAGCGGCTTGGTCTCTCCGGCCGCCTGGAAAATAAACCGCAGCAACTCTCCGGCGGTGAACAGCAAAGGGTTGCTGTTGCGCGCGCACTCATTAATGATCCTTCCATCGTGATGGCTGATGAACCTACAGGTAACCTGGATTCAACCAACGCACGGGAATTGCACCAGCTCTTTCTGATGCTCAGGGAAACTTCGGGTCAAACATTTCTTATCGTGACCCATAACGAGGAACTTGCCGCAACCTCCGACCGTATCATCCACATGAAGGATGGGCTTATCGTTCCTTAACTGTTCAGCAGCATCTCCAGCCGCGCTGCAACCTTTGCAGGATTCGGCAGCATGGCCTGCTCCAGCCCTGTATTCATTGGCACTGCAGGCAGGTCGAGCGCACCAAGCACTTCCACCGGCGCATCAAGATACCGGAAACAATTCCGGGAGATCCGCCCGCTGAGCGCTTCGGCAAAGGAATTATTCTGCTGTTCTTCGGTAAGTACAAGACATTTACCGTGTGCCTTCACTCTTTCAAAAATTAATGTTTCGTCAAGCGGGTTCAGCGACCTGAGATCTATGATCTCCACCCGGCCGCGGAACTGTTTCGCTGCTGCCTTTGCCCAGTACACACCCATGCCATAGGTTATGATGCAGCAGGTAGCGCCTTCTTCGATCATATCGTTTTCGGCATGCTGGATAACCGCAGCCCTACCTAACGGTAAAACATAATCGCGGTCGGGTTCCACCGTCTTCGCATCCTCCGTGCCCGGAACCTTGCTCCAGTACAGTCCCTTGTGTTCGAGCACCACCACGGGGTTCGGATCAAGGAAGGCGGCTTTAAGCATTCCCTTCATATCTGCGGCGTTGGACGGATAGATCACCTTTATGCCTTTGATGGTGAGCAGGGTGCTTTCAACACTCCCGCTATGATAAGGACCGCCGCCACCGTATGCGCCGATGGGCACCCTTATGAGTGTTTGCACCGGGAACTTTCCGCAGCTCAGGTAGCAGCTTTTTGAGATCTCCGTAACAAGCTGGTTAAGCCCGGGATAGATATAATCTGCAAACTGCACCTCCACAACAGGCTTCGCACCCACTGCGCTCATCCCCACGGTGGAGCCAATGATATAGGCTTCCTGTATGGCTGTATTGAATACCCGGTGATCGCCAAACTGTTCCGCAAGGGTTGCCGCTTCGCGGAAAACCCCGCCCAGCCTGCGCCCTACGTCCTGTCCATATAATACCGCTTCCGGGAAATCTTCCATGATCTCCCTTATGGCAAACAGTGCTGCATCTACCATCAGCACCTTCTCCTTTCCCGCAGGACATCGTTCACCCTTTTCCGTTATATGACCTGATGGAGCGAATACATGATCGGCAACGGTTGATGGATCGGGTTCCGGTGCAGCCGACGCGCGGGCAAAATCGGACGCCACCTTTTCCGCTGCCGACGTTGCTATGGAGTTAAGTTCTTCTTCTGTAAATCCATCGTTCAATAGTTTCCTGCGCAGCAGTGGTCCCGGGTCATCAAGGTAATGCTGTGAAAGATCCGCTTCAGTCCTGTAAAATTCCTTTCGCACACCGCTGGTGTGATGTCCCAGCAGCGGCACCTTTGCATGCACCAGGTAAGGAACCCGCTTGTTTCTCACCTCTTCACACACTTCCTTCATCGACCTGTAAGATTCATCAAAATCACTCCCGTTTATGGATATTGCCGTTATCCCTTTAAAGCCCCGGATAAATTCAAAGGCGCTGCAGGTTCTGGCTTCTGCTGATGTTACACTGATACCCCAGTCATTATCCTGAACCAGGAAGATCACCGGTAACTGGTGCAGCGCTGCAAACTGGAAGGCTTCGCTTACCTCACCTTCGGTTACGGAGGCATCGCCTAAGGAACAAACCACGATGGGAGCTTCGCCTGAAGGACCTTTTCTTAACAGGGATGACTGGATGCGCTCAAGGAATTTCAGCCCCTGCGCTATACCGGTAGTGGGGATGGCCTGCATGCCTGTTGCACTGCTCTGGTGAATGATGCGCGGTTTATCATCTCCCTTATAGTTGGGATGGGAATAGTATTCCCTTCCCCCGGTAAAAATATCTTCTCCCTTTGCCAGCAACTGCAGCATGAGCTGGTAAGGTTCAAACCCTAAACCAAGCAGTATGCTCTCATCACGGTAGTAAGGACTTACATAGTCGCAGGGAAGAAGGTTGAAGGCAGTGGCAAGCTGAATGGCCTCATGCCCGCGGGAGGTGCTGTGTACATACTTGCAGACGGCACGGTTGTTCTCATAGGTTTCCGCCATGGCCTTCGCAGTACACATCAGTCGCCATGCCTTTAATAGAATATCTCTGTCCAAATCTGGTTTCTTTATTAAACCATCTTAAAGCTTTCAAGGAATTTGGTGGTGAAATTTCCGGAGCGGAAATTCTCATCCCTCATAAGCTGCTGATGGAATGGAATTGTGGTCTTAACTCCTTCGATCACGTATTCGCTGAGCGCCCTGCTCATGGTGTTGATGGCTTCGTCGCGCGTTTGCGCCACAGCGATAAGCTTCGCGATCATACTATCGTAGTACGGCGGTATAACATATCCTGCATATACATGGCTGTCTACACGCACTCCATGCCCGCCGGGCTGGTGCAGTACGGTGATCTTTCCAGGCGAAGGCCTGAAATCATTATACGGATCTTCGGCATTTATCCTGCACTCGATGGCATGCATCTGCGGATAGTATGCCTTCCCGATGATCTTTTCGCCCATGGCGATCTTGATCTGTTCTTTGATAAGGTCGTAGTTGATCACTTCTTCCGTAACGCAGTGTTCTACCTGGATACGGGTGTTCATTTCCATGAAATAGAAATTGCGGTGCTTATCCACCAGGAATTCGATGGTACCAACGCTTTCATAATTGATCGCCTGGGCTGCCCGTATGGCGGCCTGTCCCATCTGTTCCCTCAGTTCGTCGGTCATGAAGGGTGAAGGTGTTTCCTCCACCAGTTTCTGGTGCCTTCTCTGTATGGAACAATCCCTTTCGCTGAGGTGGCATACGTTACCGTACTGGTCTCCCGCGATCTGGATCTCTATATGGCGTGGTTCCTCCACGAATTTTTCCATGTAGATGCCGTCATTCCTGAAAGCTGCGGCAGCTTCCGCACGGGCAGTTTCGAAGGCCTTTTCAATATCGTTCTCATTCCAAACCACGCGCATCCCCTTTCCCCCGCCACCGGCGGTTGCCTTGAGGATGATGGGATAGCCTACCTGTGCGGCAGACTGCTTTGCGTGATCCACGTCACGAAGTAATCCTTCCACGCCCGGAACAACCGGCACACCTGCCCTGATCATGGTTTCCTTTGCAGTGATCTTGTCACCCATCGAATTGATCATTTCCGGTGTGGGGCCAATGAACTTGATACCGTGTTCGCCACATATGCGGGCGAACTTTGCATTTTCCGCGAGGAAGCCATAACCTGGATGGATGGCATCAGCATTGGTGATCTCTGCCGCTGCCATAATGTGCGCCATATTCAGGTAACTGTCGGCGCTGGCAGGTTTACCGATGCAAACAGCTTCGTCGGCAAATTTTACATGCAGGCTGTCTTTATCCGCGGTGGAATAAACTGCTACCGTTTTAATACCCATTTCCTTGCAGGTACGCAATATCCTCAGGGCTATTTCGCCACGGTTGGCGATCAGTATTTTTTTAAACATGAGATGGAGATCTGGTGATGCGGACCGGCCCGCAACGATTTAATTAGGTTCTACCAGGAATAACGGCTGGTCATATTCAACCGGGCTGGCATCTTCCACGAGCACTTTTACAATGGTACCTTTCACCTCGCTTTCAATCTCATTGAAAAGTTTCATTGCCTCTATTATGCAAACCACTTTACCGGGGCTCACTTCATCACCCACGTTCACAAACACCGGTTTGCCGGGGCCTGCCTGGCGGTAAAAAGTGCCGATCATAGGGCTTTTTATGGTTACAAGATTATCTTGTTTTGGCGTGTCTGCCTTTGCAGGCGTTGCGGGGGCTGCCGGGGCAGGTGCAGGCGCTGCTGCGGGACTGGCCACCGGCGCTGCCTGGGCTGGCGCGAAAGCTGTTATATTCTGAACAGGATCTTTCTTCTGTTTGATGGTGATCTTACGGCCGTCTTCTTCAATGGTTATTTCTCCAATGGAGGTCTTGTTGATCAGTTTAACAAGCTCCTGGATCTGCTTTATGTCCATGATTTTGAATTGTATGAATTACTTGAATAAGGGGGAGCTAAGATAGGCAATGATTATTCATACTTGCAACAAAACACCCCAATTTTGACGGGTTTTGAATGAAAATCGGGCAAAAATGCCCGAAAATCATCAATTTCTTATCAAAATCACTTCACCCGTTCAATATATTCACCGGTGCGTGCATTAACCCTGATCAACTCTCCTTCATTCACGAAAAGCGGTACGTTAACGGTTGCACCTGTTTCCACCGTAGCGGGCTTAAGGGTGCGGGTGGCGGTGTCGCCCTTCATGCCCGGTTCGCTGTAGGTAACCAGCAGTACGATCTTATCGGGAAGCTCAACCCCCATAGGCTGTTCGGTCTCCCCGTTTATCAACACAGATACCTCCTGGCCTTCCTTAAGGAATTTTGGTGCATCCACCATGTTTTCAGGAACGGTGATCTGTTCAAAGGTTTCATTGTCCATGAAGCTGTAACCGGTATCATCCTTATAAAGGAACTGGTAAGCCTTTTTTTCAACCCTTACAGGGTGAATGGTTTCACCGCTGTTCCAGGTAACCTCGATGGTGCGGCTGTTGTCGACCCCTTTCAGCTTTGCCCAAACCTTTGCAGCGGCACGTGCTGTTTTATTCTGACCGAATTCGATCACTGAATACAGGTTCCCGTCAATTTTCAGGATCAGGCCTGTTCTCATATCTGCTGTAGTAGCCATAAGTAGTTTTTTGCGAATGCAAAAGTAGTATTATTCATCCTACCTTTGCGCATCTTTTAACCTTCAATAATTAAATATATGAAAGTAACTGTGGTTGGTGCGGGCGCTGTGGGAGCCACCTGTGCCGATAATATCGCCAGGAAACAACTGTGTGATGAACTTGTATTACTGGATATCAAGGAAGGTGTGGCTGAAGGAAAGGCAATGGACCTTATGCAGACCGCCCAGATCGAAGGCTTTGATACCCGTATCATTGGATCAACAAACGACTATTCCAAAACTGCAGGGAGCGCCGTAGCGGTGATCACCAGCGGTATTCCGCGCAAGCCGGGCATGACCCGCGAAGAACTGATAGGAATAAATGCCGGCATCGTTAAAACAGTTACGCAGAACATTCTTCAATATTCACCTGATGCCATTATAGTGGTTATCAGCAACCCGATGGATACCATGACCTACCTCGCGCTAAAATCGAGCGGGCTTCCGAAGCACAGGATCATAGGTATGGGTGGCATTCTCGACAGCGCCCGTTTCAGGTATTTCCTGAGCCAGGCAATGAATTGTTCACCGAACGACCTGCAGGCTACCGTAGTGGGCGGGCACGGCGATACCACGATGATCCCGCTGACAAGGCTGGCAACGTATTGCGGAACCCCGGTTTCTAATTACCTGGATGAAGCAACCCTGAAGAAGGTAGCTGCTGATACCATGGTAGGCGGCGCCACACTTACCGGCCTCCTCGGAACTTCGGCATGGTATGCTCCGGGAGCTGCAGGGGCAGCGCTGGTTGAGGCCATAGTAAGGGACGAAAAGAAAATGTTCCCATGCTGCGTATCGCTGGAAGGCGAGTACGGGCTTAATGATATCTGCATCGGGGTACCGGTGATCATTGGCCGCAACGGCTGGGAAAGGATAGTGGATTACAAACTGAATGAAGAAGAGATGGCAGCCATGGCCAAAAGCGCTGATGCTGTGCGGAATATGAACGGGGTGCTATCCGAAATGGCGGTATAAATTACCATCACCTAAAATATATGCCGGGTAATATTACCCGGCATTTGTTTTTTTTGTACCTTGAAAGCCCCGATTCACCTTCTAAATACCCTGCATGCTTAAATTCCTACACGCCTGCATTTTCCTGCTGATCTCTTATTGTTCCACCGCCCAGATCGAGATAACTCCTGCCGGTTCTGCAATGGCCCTTGCACAGAAACTGGTTGGTGAGGGCGTGACCATCAGTAATGTAACCTTTACCGGTGATGCACAGATGCTGATGGCCGGGCATTTTAAAAATATCGGCGGAACAAACATCAACATCGACAGCGGTATCGTACTTACCACCGGCCGGGCAAAAACATCCGGAACGAACAGGGGCGTGGATGCTGCAGCCAGTGGCACTGCAGATAATGGATGGGGTTTACCAGGTGACATTACACTTGCAAATGCAATTTCATCTCCCGTATCGGATATGGGTGATGCTTGTGTCCTGGAATTTGATTTTGTGCCTTTAGGCGATACAGTGCGTTTCAACTATGTTTTTAGTTCAGAAGAATATACCTCCGCTTTTGTTTGTTCTTTTAATGATGCATTCGGCTTCTTCATTTCAGGACCCGGAATAACAGGCCAGCAAAATATTGCCCTGGTACCAAATACTTCCATGCCGGTTTCCATTATGAACGTGAATAATGTTGACCCCTGGAATCCAAACCTTTGCCAGACCAATACTGCCTATTATGTTGATAATAATACCAACAGCTTCTTTTCCCATGACGGACATACAACTGTATTAACGGCTATTTCCCGGGTTACGCCTTGCGAAACGTACCATTTAAAAATCGTAATCGCTGATAACGTAGACGACCAATGGGACAGCGGCGTTTTTCTGGAAGCAAAAAGTCTTACCTCGAATGTTGTTGAATTGATCAACAATATGCAGACTACCGCTGGCGGAACAGATTACCTTGTTGAAGGTTGTGTTCCGGGTTCCTTCACCATCCGTCGTCCAAGGCCTGATCCGAATTCCCTCACCGTAACATTACAATATGGCGGCACTGCCATCAACGGAACGGATGTTCAGCCCATGCCTACAACCATTACCATTCCTGCGTTCGAAACGGAAGTAATTGTTCCTATCATACCGGTCATAGATGGACTTTCTGAGGGCATTGAAACCGTGAAGGTTTATTCACTCGCAGGATGTGCCGCGGTATTTCCTATCGACAGCACCGTATTCGAGATCCGCGATTATGATACCCTTGGTATCCTGCCAAACAATGATACCAATGTAATATGCAGGAATGAATCCATACAACTCCAGGCAACAGGATCTTATACTACCTATTCGTGGACACCAGCCGGCGATGTGAGCAACCCGGATATCTTTAACCCCGTTGCCACTCCAACATCCGACTTTGTGACCATTATCGCAACAGCGAATATCGGGACCTGCAATGCGAGGGATTCCATTTCCTTCCAGTGGAAGGTGCCCGAACTGATCTCCACGGTAGATGTGAATTGTCCCGGCGGAAGTACCGGGCAGATAGTGGTGGATGGCGGACCGGAATGGGTGGCCCCGATGGAGTATTCACTGGATGGAGCAACATGGCAGGGCTCCGGAACATTCAGTTCACTGCCCGTAGGATCCTATTGGGTAAAGGTGAGGGATGCCTCGGGATGTATAGACAGTGTGCAGGCAACACTTGTGCAGGCCTATCCTGATCTTGTTATCGATAACACGAATACAGAGCCCGGTTCATGCCTTGGGGGGCAGAACGGGAATATAACGGTTACCCTTAATGGCGGTAACCCTGCATATCAGTATTCCCTGGATGGTACAACCTGGCAGAGCGACCCTACCCTTGTTGCCGCCCCGGGAACCCATACGGTTTATGCCCAGGATGCCAACGGGTGTGCAACATCTCTTGGAGGCATTGTGGTCGACTTTGTAAATACAGTAGAACTTGTTACGGGTGATGCGCCTGTGATCTGTGAAAGCCTGAGCACACCGCTGCCGGTTACCTCCAATGCACAAAGTTTTTCATGGAGCCCGGCGGCAACCCTCAACGCTACCAATGTGCTGAGTCCTGTTGCCAACCCTGTTGTCACCACAACATATTATGTTACTGCAACTACCGGCATTTGCGAGAGACTGGATTCTGTAACGGTGATAGTGAATCCTGCGCCACGGCCAAATGCCGGCCCGGATTCCACGATATGCTTTGGTGCAAGCCTGCGCCTGCAGGGAAGCGGCGGGGTGGAATATCACTGGAGCCCCGACAGGTATCTTTCTGCCACAGACGTGAGAGACCCGATGGTGAACCAGCCTTTAACGATCGACTATTACCTGCATGTTACGGATAATAACGGTTGTAATTCCCTGGTACAGGATACAGTGAAAGTGGTGGTTTCTCCCCCGGCAGAATTGTTTGTGGGCAATGATACCATTGTAGCCATGAACCAGCCGGTGCAACTCTATTCCGTTGATGTGAACAATACAGGCTTCATTAATTACGAATGGGCCCCATCCACAGGATTGAGCAATCCATATATTGCAAACCCTGTTGCCGTTCTTGATGCTGAATACAACCAGTTCATCGTGACCGCTTCCAACGCGGTGCAATGCGCAGGTGTGGATACCATAGTGATCAAGACCTACCGCGGACCAGAACTGTATGTACCCAATGCCTTCACGCCGAATGGCGATGGAAACAACGACCAGCTTCGCGTGATCTCAGTAGGCATGAAAGAGTTCCGTTACTTCTCAGTGTATAACCGCTATGGCCAGTTGATCTTCACTACGAAAGATCCACGCCAGGGCTGGGATGGTAAGATAAAGGGAGTTGCACAGAACACGGGGACCTTTGTATGGATGGCTGAAGCGGTGGATTACAGGAACAATGTTATCCAGCGCAAAGGAACTACAACAATTATCAGGTAATTATTTCTCCATCTGTTCAATAACAGCCTGGGTTACCCCGGTAAAGGAGAAGCCGCCATCGTGGAAGAGGTTCTGCATGGTGACCATCCTTGTAAGGTCGCTGAAAAGGCTTACCACGTAACCGGCACAGTCTTCCGCGCTCGCATTTCCAAGAGGGCTCATTTTATCGGCATAGGATATAAAGCCGTCGAATCCTTTTACCCCGCTGCCTGCAGTGGTGCGTGTCGGGGATTGCGAAATAGTGTTTACCCTTACATGCTTTTTTATCCCGTAATGGTATCCGAAGCTGCGTGTAACGCTTTCAAGCAGCGCCTTGGCATCAGCCATTTCATTATAATCAGGGAATACACGTTGTGCAGCAATATAGGTAAGGGCCACTACACTGCCCCATTCATTCAGTGCATCCTTTTTCATGCAGGTTGCCAGCACCCTGTGAAGGCTCATGGCAGAAATATCAAGTGTCTTTGAATTAAAACCGTAATCGATCTCCGTGTAATGTTTGCCTTTACGAACGTTCAGGCTCATGCCGATAGAATGAAGTATGAAATCGAAGCTCCCGCCAAAATGCTTCATTGCTTCATCTACCAGTTTTTCTACATCTTCCGAATTGCTGACATCGCAGGCCACCACGGGCGCATTTACCTGTTCTGCAAGTTTATTGATCTCACCCATCCGCATTGCTACGGGAGCATTGGTAAGCATGATCAGCGCACCTTCTTCAAAACAGCGGATAGCAGTTTTCCAGGCGATGGATTTTTCGTCGAGCGCACCGAATATGATTCCTTTCTTACCTTTTAAGAGACCGTTTGCCATGATGATTCTGTTTCGTGAGGCACAAAATTAGGGAAAGTACATCAGCCCTTTACCATTTCGCGGGCATTCCTTATGGTAGTATCTGTAGGATTGTCGCCACCCAGCATCTGGGCTATGGCTTCCACCCTTTCATCATCATTCAGAAGAGAAACTGAAGTGATGATCCTGTCCTTGCTTTGTTTCTTGAAAACATAAAAGTGCGAGTCGGCCCTGGCAGCGATCTGTGGCTGGTGAGTAACGGAGATAACCTGGTGTGATCCGGCGAGCCCTTTCATTATGGCCCCTACCTGGCGGGAAGCCTCACCGCTTATGCCGGTATCGATCTCATCAAAGATCAGCGTGGGCAGGCTTATCTCTTTTGCCACCAGTGATTTCAGGATCAGCATCACCCTGCTTAATTCCCCTCCACTTGCCACCTTCCGAAGCGGCTCGAAATCTTTCTCCCTTCCTCCTGAAACATAGTTCGCATTAAAAAGGAATGAAACATTTCCGGTGCCTGTTTCACTCAACACATCACCTTCAATTACCACTTTAAGGCGGGCATTGGGCATTCCAACTTTCACCAGTAATTCGTTCACCTTTTCTTCGAGCAGCGGAACAGCCTTGTTACGGTTGACGGCTATCTTAACCGCTATTTTAAAACATTCAGCCTCCTGGGTTGCGAGAGCTTTTTTAAGTTCCTCTATCCTTCCTGAAGCATCTTCAAGCTGCTGAAGCTTTGATTCCAGCGCCTGCTTTATTTCTAAAAGTTCATTGGTTGAATTCACTCCATGCTTTTTCTGCATGCGATAACCAGCGGCGATCCTCTCGTTCACTTCTTCCAATCTTGCGGGGTCGGACACTACCGATTCCGCGGCGCTTTCCAGTTCAGCAGAAATATCCTTCAACTCTATAAGTACAGAATCAAGGCGTTTACCTATTTCGCCGGCATCAGGATGATCAGTTGCATGCTGAAGTTTTGAGATCACATTCTTCACCTGGCTGAGCACGGGATTATCCGCGCCGGAAAGGATGAACTGTGCCTCATCGAACACAGTTCTTATCTGCCCTGCATTTGAAAGCATCTTTAATTCTGCATCAAGATCTTCAAGTTCACCAGGTTTCAGCGAAAGGCTTTCAAGTTCATCGAAAAGGAACTGGTTATAGTCCTGCTCCTTCAACGCTTCGGCCCGTGCAGATTCAAGGGCAGATAATTCCTTCCTGGAGGAAGCCAGGGTAAAGAACTTTTTGCCCATTTCTGCAAGCAGGGTTGCGTTCTTCGCAAACACATCCAGTACCGAACGCTGGAAATCACTTTTACCTGCATCCGCATTATCGAATTGCTGGTGCAGATCTACCAGCAGTTCGGCGAGTTCTTTTAATTGTGCCAGCGTGGCGGGAGTATCATTGATAAAGCCTCTCGACTTTCCATTGGTTGCTATTTCCCTCCGGATGATGATCTCATTATCCTGTTCAATATCATTGGCCGACAGGAACTCCTGTGAAAGATGATCTGCCGGAACTGCAAATGTTGCTTCAACTATGCATTTCCGTTGTTTATCGTAAAGTACGGCAGATTCGGCGCGGTCGCCCAGGACGAGGCCCAGTGCGCCTACCAGGATACTCTTTCCTGCACCGGTCTCCCCTGTAATGATGTTGAGGCCTTTGGTGAATTCCACCTCGAGGCCGTCAATGATCGCATAATTTGAAATCTGGAGTTTCCTGAGCACGGAGGCAAATTAGTTCAATAGTTTGAGAGAAGTAAAGATCGGAATGTCAATTTCGGGCTATTCTTCAATGAAAATGCCGCACCTTTTCGGGTACGGCATTCACTATTTTTAAAAGGGATCATTTCACTTCAACGGAGTCATTCAGATCGGCATCAACCAGGATCCTGCCGCAGTTTTCGCAAACCATGATCTTTTTGTGAAGCTTGATCTCACTTTGCTTCTGAGGAGGGATAGCATGGAAACATCCACCGCAGCTATCTCTTTCCACCGGAACAACCGCCAGCCCGTTACGGTAATTGTTGCGGATGCGGTCATAACTGTGAAGAAGCCTTTCATCCACATGTGAACGTGCATCACCGCCTTCCTTATTATAATGCTTTTCTTCCTTCTCGGTTTCCTTGATGATCTTTTCCAGTTCGTTCTTCTTAGCCTCGAGGTTTGCTTCCTTCGAAGAAACAGCTTTCTTTGCAAATTCGAGCTGGCGCGCCTTTTCCGCTATTTCTTCCGTAGCATCCTTTATATGCTTTTCACAAAGCTTCTCTTCAAGCTGCTGCATTTCGATCTCCTTGTTAATGGCTTCGAATTCACGGTTGTTCTTTACGTTCTCGCTTTGTTTTTCGTATTTCTTGATAAGCGCCTGGGCTTCTTTGATCCCTTCCTTTTTTTGCTCAATGAATTCAGTGATGCCATTGATCTCTTCCTCTACCCTGGTTTGCCTGGCGTGCAGCCCTTCGATCTCATCTTCCAGGTCCTTAACTTCCATAGGCAATTCGCCTTTAAGGATCTGAACCTCATCGAGTTTGCTGTCAATTTTCTGCAAACGGATCAGTGATATAAGCTTTTCTTCAACTGAAAATTCTTTGATAGAGGCCATAAATGGTTGATTTTGTTGGAGATGACACTAAAAATATCCAACCGGATTCGTGTTCACCCCCGTTTTAAGGATGGCAAAGTTAGGAAAATTTTGAACCAAAACGTCATATAACAGGCCTATCGTGAATTGTTCACTCTCATAATGGCCTATATCGGCAAGCATTATCCTGCCATCAGCGTCGAAAAATTCATGGTATTTAACATCCGCCGTCACAAACACATCGGCTCCTGCCCGGATGGCATTCTGCAACAGGAATACGCCCGCCCCGCCGCAAACAGCAACTTTTTTCACCATTCGCCCGCTGAAACCGGTGTGCCGCACCATGGAAATGCCGAATGCGTTCTTCAGGTGATGCAGGAAGTCCGCTTCGGAAAGTTCGGTCTCCAGTTCACCCAACATCCCGCTTCCCACATCCGATAAATAATTTCCTAATGCCAGGATATCATAAGCGACCTCTTCATAGGGATGAGCATTTTTCATGGCATTGATGACAGCCTGCTGACGGAAGGATGGAAAAATGATCTCGATCCTCACCTCCTTCTCAGCATGCCTTTTATTGATCTCCCCGGTAAAAGGATCTGCGCCTTCCAGCGCCATGAAGGTTCCTTCGCCTTCGAGGTTAAAACTGCATTCGCTGTATTTTCCCAGGTTCCCGCCGCCGGCGGAAAAAATTGCAGCACGCACTTTCTCTGCATGGTCTACCGGTACAAAGGTCACCAGCTTCTGAAGAAGGGATTCCTTGGGCATCAATACTGAAGTATTCACAAGGCCGATCTTTTCGGCGATGGCTGCGTTAACCCCATTACTGATATTATCCAGGTTGGTATGAATAGCATAAATGGCAATGTCATTCTTTATTGCCTTGATGATGCATCGCTCTACATGGTCCTTACCGGTTATTCTCTTAATGCCCCGAAAGATCAGGGGATGATGAGCGATAACCATGTTGGCTCTTTTTTCTATGGCCTCATCGAGCACGGCCTCGGTAATATCAAGGCTCACCAGGATGCCCGTGCATTCCGTTTCCTGGTTGCCGATCAGCAAGCCTGAATTATCGTACGACTCCTGGAAGCCGGGAGGCGCGAGGGTTTCAAGCACTTCTATGACAGATCTTAATTGCACAGCTACAAAATTTAAACTAAGATACACCTGCCCCGGTTACATTTGTAAAAAGAGTGAATATGGAGCATACATATGAAGAGTACAGGTCCCTGTTGAGGAGGATCGCAGACATCCGGAATTCTGCAGCATTATTGCAATGGGACCAGGAAACCTATCTTCCACCAAAAGGAGCGGCCTTCCGCGGCCAGCAGGTTGCAACGCTAACAGAGGCAGCACATTCATTATTCATAAAAGAAGAAACCAGGGAATTGCTGGATGCCCTGCTTTCCGGGGAACTCACGGATATACAACGGAAAAATGTACTACTCACCAGGAGAGACTACGATAAAGCCACAAAATTCTCACCTGCCTTCGTGAGAAAGATGAGTGAAACGGTGAACCGAAGCTTTCATTCGTGGATAAAGGCAAAGCAACAATCGGATTTTTCACTGTTCCGAAACGACCTGGATGATATCATTAAACTGAAACGCGAAGAGGCATCTATCATCGGCTATGAACACCATCCGTATGATGCATTGATGGATGAATTTGACAGGGGACTTACCGTTCGCATCACGGATAATATATTCAGTGAACTGAAGCCCCGGCTGCTCGACCTTCTAGGAAAAATCAACTCAAGGCCCCAGGTGGATGCCGGTTTCCTGCAGGGGAATTTTCCGAAGGATAAGCAATGGGCATTTGCCATGAAGATCCCCGGGCTACTTCATTTTGATATGGAAGCAGGAAGGCAGGACCTCAGTGAACATCCATTCTCCGTTAGCTTTAATTGCAGGGATGTAAGGATAACCACACGGATAGACGAAAGTGATTTTGGCAACATGACATGGAGCTGCATTCATGAAGTGGGCCATGGATTATATGAACAGGGTCTGCCTGAAGAAGAATATGGTTTGCCTTCCGGGGAATATTGCAGTCTTAGTATTCATGAAAGCCAGAGCCGGTTATGGGAAAACAATGTAGGCCGCAGCTATGATTTCTGGAAGAAGAATTTTGCCCTGCTGACAGATCACTTCCCGGAATTCGGTGCTACCGGGGTTGAAAATTTTTATAAAGGGATCAACAGGGTAAGTCCTTCATTGATCCGTACAGAGGCCGACGAACTTACCTATCACTTTCATGTTATGATCCGCTATGAACTTGAAAAGAAACTGATAGAAGGAAGCCTGGAAACGAAAGATATCCCGGCTTACTGGAACGAATTATACAAAAGTTACCTGGGAGTGGATGTTCCGGACGACAGGAATGGATGCCTGCAGGATGTGCACTGGAGCCATGGCAGTTTCGGCTATTTTGCTACGTATAGTCTCGGGAGTTTATACGCCGCCCAGTTCTATGCAGCCATTCAGCGTCAAATACCGTCTGTAATAAGCGGCGAAGGTGATACCCTGGAGGTGCTGACCTGGCTCAGGCAACATATTCACCGGTTTGGCCGTTATCATACCTCTGAGGACTTATGCAGGCAAGCCACGGGCGAGCCGCTTAGGATCCAATATTTTATAGATTATGCCACGGAAAAATTTTCAGATATTTACACATAAGAGATCAAAAGATCTGGGCACCATGATATATAGATCCCGTTTCATAATTGTTTTACTTGCAGCCCTGGTATTACTGGCGGTCAAGTGCAAAAAGCCCGGCCCTGAGTACGTGGTGAATATATATGAACAATATTTTGAAACGAATATTCTCAATGTTGATTTCAGGGTGAAACTTGCGACCGATAATGGTTCGGATCTTACGTCCCAATATGAAGGTTACCGGTTCAGGCTTTTAAAGAACACCTATTACGACGGCCCTATGACCGCAACGCGGAATGGTGTGGTTATCAACGGAACATGGAGCAGTAATGATGATTACAGCAAACTGATCATCACCCTGAACCAGCCCTCGGTACCTGCCGAATTTGTCTGGCTGAACAGGTCGTGGAGGTTCACAAAAAAGGCCATCCCGATCATGGAACTCGCACCATGGGGAAGCCAGGATCCGCACGTGTTGCACATGGAGCGTCTTTAACATTTTTTTTAAGGGAAGTTTTTCACACTATACAATATTCGCCGGAGTTTGCGGTTATCAGTTCGCGGCTATCCACCGCTATCCGACAATCTGTAAATCCAAGAACCTATGAACACAAACCTGGTCCGCACCAGTTATTGTGTATTCCTGGCTTTTATCTCGTTCATCGCGAAAGGCCAACCAATACCAGACTTTACGGCGACACCCCGTAGTGGCTGTGCACCCCTTCACGTAAATTTCACCGACCTCTCTTCAGGAAATCCCACCCAATGGAAATGGGACCTGGGAAACGGGACCATCTCGTTCCTCCGTAATCCGTCTGTAACCTACCTGGCTCCCGGCGCATATACGGTAAAACTGGTAGTGCAGAATGCCCAGGGAAAAGATTCGGTTTCACGCGCAGCATACATAAATGTATATGGAACACCGGAAGTGAATTTCTCTGCGTCGGCTTTAACCGGTTGCGCTCCTGCAGCCATCCAGTTCACTGATCTCACCTCTACGGTATATGGAGCTAACGTACAATGGGAATGGGATTTTGGTGATGGCAATATATCCGGTGATCAAAACCCGTCGCACACCTATACAGCACCGGGAACCTATAATGTATCCCTCAGGGTAACGAATGTTCATGGTTGTACAAAAACCATTACAAGGCAGCAATACATTTCGATTACACCACCTTTAACAGCAGGATTTTCCTTCCAGGTTCCGCAGGGTTGTAATGTATCAAATACGGTTACATTTCAAAACCTGAGCACCGGCACCGGGATAAATTCCTACACCTGGGATTTTGGCGATGGTACAACTTCGAATGACGCAAACCCGGTTCATTCCTTTGCAAACAGCGGTACGTATAATGTGATGTTGACTGTGATAACCAATGCAGGTTGCACAGCAACGTACCAGGTTCAGGGCGGGATCGTGATCGGTTCGGTGAATGCCATGATCGGCGCTCCGGACAGCGTATGTATCAATACCCCGGTTACCTTCCTGAATAATTCTGTACCTGTTGCCATATCCTCGCTCTGGACCTTTGAAGATGGCACTATTTCTACCCAGGCTAACCCGGTAAGAACATATCCAGTTCCCGGAACTTACCAGGTGCAACTGGTCTCTGATTTTGGCGGATGCTTCGATACCACTACCAGGACCATAACTGTTACCGACAGGCCTGTTGCAGGATTCAACAGTTCTGCTACAGCATCGTGCGCAGCACCAATCACGGTTACCTTCAATAATACCTCTACAGGCGCACAAAGTTACCTGTGGCTATTTGGCGACGGCACCACATCCACATCCGCATCTCCTGTCCATACTTATACTGCTGAAGGAAGTTTCACGGTTAAACTGATCGCGTATTCCTCTTCAGGTTGCAGCGATACCATTACCGTGAGCAATGCCATTAACATTAAAGGAGCACAGGCTTCCATAACCATATCGCCTGTTGAAGGCTGCGCCCCGTTACAGGTGCAGTTCAATTCAAGTGTTACTTCAACAAGCCCTGTAACCAGTTACCAATGGGACCTGGGAAATGGTGTTACCTCAAACATTTCAAACCCTTCCAATGTTTACGATTCGGGGGTGTATGACATACGCCTCATCATTGTAACAGCAGATGGATGTACAGATACTGTAACGAGGAACCAGGCTGTAAGAGCCGGGATAAAACCAAATACGGCCTTCAGCGCCAGCCCCACGAGAGCCTGTGCTTACACACCCATTTCCTTCACCGACCTTACTACGGGCAATCCTGATAAATGGCTGTGGGATTTTGGTGATGGCGGAACTTCCACCCAGCAGAACCCGCAACATATTTATGGGGACACAGGTTATTTCAGGATACGGCTCATAACCTGGAATAATGGCTGCGCAGACACCCTGGAGATACCCGATTATATTTATATCGATCCTCCTATCGCTAAATTCAGTATTGCATTCAATTGCGAAGAACCGTATAAAAGAAGGTTTACCGACCAGTCTATCGGGGCACATACCTGGCATTGGGACTTTGGCGATGGAAGCACTTCAACCGCACAGAACCCTGTACATATTTATAATTCACCGGGCACATACCAGGTGATACTTACGGTGACGAATAATACCTCCGGCTGTATTTTCCAGGAAACAAAAGAGGTATGGATAATCGACGAATCAGCCCAATTCAATACTTCTGCATCCACGGTTTGCCGGAACCAGCCGGTTACATTCACCGGCCTTGCAGCGCCGGGTAACCTGAGTAGCTATAACTGGGACTTCGGTGACGGAACCACAGGATTCGGACATTGGGTTACCCATAGCTATTCACAGGCCGGAACGTATTCAGTTCGACTTATCATCGTTGACCAGCACGGATGCGCCGACACCCTGGTAAAACCAAATCACATAACGGTTAATGGTCCCACGGCAGCCTTTGCAGTGGATAATTCAAATTATTGTACCGCCGCAACTGTGACATTCAATGATAATTCAACTACAGATGGAACACATCCAATAACTTCCTGGACGTGGAATTTTGGCGATGGCACAATATTGACCCATTCTTCCGGCCCCTTCTCGCATGCTTATCAGAATACCGGGTCATATAATGTATCCTTATCTGTGACGGATAATTCAGGATGCACGGACCAGGTGACCCATACGAACCTGGTAAATATTTCAAAGCCTGTTGCTGCATTTCAGTCTGAAAGGCTGATCTGTATAGGAAACACAATTTCATTCCAGAATAACAGCCAGGCACAAACGCCCTCATACCAATGGAATTTTGGAGATGGAAATACTTCAACAGCTTCTTCCCCGGTTCATACCTATACTTCGGCAGGAGTATTCAGTGTTCAGCTCATCATAACAGAGCCTTCAGGGTGCTCAGATACATTGCTAATGCAAAACCATATTACGGTGAACGACCCGCAGGTGAACTTCGTGGCAAGCGACACCTTTGGTACTTGTCCTCCACTGGTGGTTAATTTCCAGAACAGCTCAAGCGGGTATGACAGTTTTCACTGGGATTTTGGTGATGGAACTTCTTCAAACACATTAAGCCCGACCCATTTTTATTCCTTTCCCGGAACATTCGTTGCGCGGCTTACCATTACTGCTGAAGGCGGGTGCGTACGCACGAAGGAACAAACCATTGTAGTGAAAGGTCCTACAGGCAATTTCTCCTATGATAACCTTTCGGGATGTCTTCCCCATAACGTGAACTTTAATGCAGTTACCCAGAATAATGTTTCGCTGATCTGGGACTTCAGTGACGGAAATACAATGGCAACACCGAACACTTCGGTTTCTCATACTTACATAACCCCCGGCACTTATGTACCGAAAATGATCCTTATAGATGAAGGTGGTTGCACAGTGGCTGTGCAGGGGCCAGACACGATAAGGGTGGATGGTATTTCAGCAGTTGCAGGTTTTAATCAGCAACTATACTGCGGATCAGGCGAAGTACAATTCAATTCAACTATCAACAGTACATCGCCCATACAGTCCATTCTCTGGAATTTTGGAGATGGTGCAACTTCTACAGATGAAGACCCGGTGCACGTTTATTCATCGCCTGGTGAGTATGTGCCTTCAATGATCATTACAAGCGCTGCCGGCTGTACCGACACTGTCTACCTTAATGTTCCGGTTGTTATAAACCCGAGGCCTGATGTAGCTGTAATGCCGGTGGATGCTGCCTGCGCGCCGCTTCAAACAACACTGCAGGCGCAGGTAAATTTAAATTCAGGTATCATTTCCTATGAGTGGACCACAGGCAATGGTTCTGTACTGAATGGCATAACAAGCGGAAACGTTACTTATGACGAGCCCGGAAATTATTATGCTACATTAACCGTAACCGATAGCCTTGGCTGCCGGGATACGGCAAGCACGATTATAACTGTGCATGCCATTCCGCAGGTTAACGCCGGGGTGAATTCAACTGTTTGCCTGGGCAGCACCTTCCAGTTGAATGCCACAGGTGCCCTTAACTATTCGTGGAATGCATCTTCAACACTTTCATGTACAGATTGTGCTTCCCCTGTTGCGACCCCGGCTCAAAACATAACCTACCATGTTACCGGGAGCAATGCTGCCGGATGTTCGTCTACAGATTCAGTTTCACTAACCATAATCCAGCCGTTCGATATGATCGCTTCGCGTGGAGATAGTTTATGCGCGGGAGGAAATCTTACCCTTACCGCATCAGGAGCCGATCATTATCAATGGACCCCTTCAACAGGATTGAATAATTCTACTGCAGCAACCGTGATCGCCTCGCCGCGGCAGACGATAGTATATAGCGTGATCGGATCCGATGCCCATGGTTGCTTCAGGGATACGATGCAAATTCCTGTAACGGTGTTCCCCATTCCCCAGGTAGAAGCAGGAGAAGATATTACAATCAATGCAGGGCAGATGGCTGACCTGGTTCCGCAACTTTCGCCAGATGTTACCTCTGTAACATGGACACCGACAGGCAGTATTTTCAGGAGTGAATATCCTGCCATAACGGTAAAGCCCGGCGAAACAACGACCTACCGCGTAGAGGTGGAAAATGCCGGCGGCTGCAGGGCTGCAGACAACCTTACGGTTCACGTGATCTGCAACAATGCAAATGTTTTCATCCCGAATACCTTCTCTCCAAATGGAGATGGCAATAACGATGTGTTTTACCCGAGAGGATCAGGATTGTTCAATATCCGGTCATTCAGGATCTATAACCGCTGGGGAGAATTGGTATTTGAAAAGAATAATGTAACACCTAACAGCTATTCTTCCGGTTGGGATGGAACCTATAAAGGAAAGACCCTGTCGCCCGATGTTTTTGTCTATATCGCTGAAATTGTGTGTGAGAATAAGACCATTATGCCTATGAAAGGTAATGTTGCCCTGATCCGTTAATGTGGATAAGTAGGTGAGCCTTATCAAAATAATCAAGTAGTTAATCCGTTTAATAAAAAGGGAAGATTCCCGGAAAACACCTCATGAAACCACTAATATCCTGTATGACCTTGCTGGCCGTAATGGCCGGTACTATGAGCCTGAAAGGCCAGGATATCCATTTTTCCCAGGCATTTGAAACCCCGCTGCTCCGTAATCCATCCCTTGCAGGATTGTTCAATGGAGACGTAAGGGTTCAGTCGGTTTACCGCAACCAGTGGAATTCGGTTACTGTTCCTTATCAAACCGTTTCACTGAATGCGGAATATAAATTACCGGTAGGCCGTGGAGATGATTTCTTAACGCTGGGCGCCCAGGTGCTTTATGATAAGGCAGGAACGGTTGCCATGACAACAACCCATTTTCTGCCGGCAATAAACTACCACAAATCATTGTCTGCGGAAAGAAACATGTACCTGAGTATGGGTTTCATCGGGGGGCTTGTTCAACGCCGTATCGATATGTCGAAGATGACGACCAACAACCAGTACGATGGATCAGGATTCAATGATGGTATTTCCTCGGGAGAGTCAATGAAACCCGGGTATTCCTATATGGACGGATCAGCAGGTATGAGTTTTAACAGCCAGATCGGAACAAATCCCGAGGACAATATGTTCTTAGGGGTAGCCTATCATCATATTAACCGTCCTGCCGGAAACTCCTTCTTTTCTGATGAAAGCATTGAAATGAAACCCAAGTGGGTTGCTTCTGCCGGGGTTAAGATTGCGCTGACCGATTATACTTTCGTGACCATTGAAGCGGATCATACCATCCAGGATGCATATAGCCAGACACTTGGAGGGATCATGTATGGATTGAAGCTCGACAGCCCTGACGAACCCCAGTACCTGATCTATGGCGGGGCTTACCTGCGGTGGAAGGATGCTATTATCCCTGTTGCGAAGATCGAATTCCGCCCGGTGGCAGTTGCGGTGAGTTATGATGTAAATATAAGCGGGCTATCAGCCGGCAGCCGCGGAAGAGGCGGACTCGAGCTTTCACTGATCTATCAACGATACCTAGACCGTTACAATACCAGCCGTGATGCAGTAAGATGCCCGCGGTTCTGATACTATCCATGTCCGTGCCTTGAAGATTTTGTTTTTATGGATTGTTTGGATAACGGAGGCCCTGCAGCAATGCGGGGCTTCTTGTTTCAATTCATTGAGATTCAAGCCCTGCAATAAATATTTTTGAAGGGTTTTGCACAATATTTTCCGCTTTTTGGCATTAAATTAGGGTGTAAAAAGTTGTGTAATTAAAAGATTATATTATTTTTACTTAGTTGAAAAAACTGATTTATATATCAATTTTACTATTTGGATTAAACTTTACTTCTTCAGCTCAAAACGATGACCCCTCCAGGAATCAGTCCAGGCTGTTGAATTTCTATCCAAATCCCGCTACCTCGGCGATCAATTTTGATTTCCAGCGGGGGTATGATAAATCGCACTCCATTGTAATCTTCAACTTTATGGGAAAGCAGGTTATGGATATCAAAAATCCCAGCCAGCGAACCAATCTCCGCCTCGACGATCTGTATCGTGGCATCTATATCTTCCAGTTACGTGACAGGAATGGTGTCATCCTGCAAACAGGGAAGTTCCAGGTGATCAAATAATCCTTTCTTAGTGCCAATTTGACGCTGTTGCCGCCTTGGCAAACAGTTTGACAATCGTACCTTTGCACACTATTTTATTGAGACATGGAAGAAAAAAACGCTCCTTTCGAAGAGAAAGAAATGGATATCAATTCTGATGCAGATATCCCGGGAAATACTCATCTAAGCAACCCCGTTCAGGAAGACGATGAAAATGCTCGTCTTACCACTGAACTGAATGAACAGAAAGAAAAATTCCTTCGCCTGATGGCGGAATTTGAGAATTATAAAAGAAGGACTGCACGCGAACGCGTGGAACTGATCCAGACGGCTGCAAAGGATACCATCATTCCCTTACTGGAAGTGCTTGATGATATTGACCGCGCCGAAAAGCTGATGGAAAATGTGAATGAGGCTGACGCGCACCAGGTGATCGAAGGAAATAAACTTGTATTTACAAAACTGCGTAACATTCTATACAGCCGTGGAGTGAAGGTTATGGAGAGTGTGGGAACAGGTTTCGACACAGAAAAACACGAAGCCATAACCCAGGTTGACACAGGGGGAGAAAAGAAAGATATTGTGCTTGATGAAGTGGAGAAAGGATATTACCTGAATGATAAACTTATAAGATTCGCCAAAGTGGTGGTAGGCAACTAATAGACCCTAAACATGAAAAGAGATTACTACGAGGTATTGGGAGTGTCTAAAGGTGCTTCCCAGGAGGAGATAAAGAAAGCCTACCGCAAAGTGGCCATGCAATATCACCCCGACCGAAACCCCGGGGATAAAGCTGCGGAAGACAAGTTTAAGGAAGCAGCGGAAGCCTACGAGGTTCTGAACGATCCCGACAAGCGTTCACAATATGACCGGTTCGGGCATAATGCCTTTGGCGCCGGTAACCGTGGTTTTGGCGGAATGAATGCCGAGGATATCTTCAGCCAGTTTGGCGATATATTCGGTGATGATGCCTTCGGAAGTTTCTTTGGAGGTGGAAGAAGAAGCCAGTCGCGCGGACAGGGAAGCAGGGGAAGTAATCTCAGGGTTAAGATCAAGCTCAATTTTGAAGAAATAGCTCATGGTGCATCCAAGACCATCAAGGTAAAGAAACATGTACGGTGCGGAACCTGTTCAGGTAGCGGTGCGAAAGACAAGGGAAGTGTTCAAACGTGCGGAACCTGTGGAGGAAGTGGCCAGGTAAGAAGGGTTCAGAATACTTTCCTGGGTCAAATGCAGACCGTAACAACATGTCCAAACTGCAACGGGGAAGGAACCACTATTACCAGCAAGTGTTCATCCTGCAAAGGAGACGGCCGGGTGTATGGAGAGGAGACTGTAACCATAGATATTCCTGCAGGTGTTCAGGAAGGAATGCAGTTAAGCATCAACGGTAAGGGAAATGCAGGAGAAAGAGGAGGCAGTTTCGGTGACCTGATCGTACTGATCGAAGAAGAATCACATCCACAATTACAACGCGAAGGACTGAATGTTGCCTTCGACCTTTATATCTCCTTCCCGGATGCTGTATTCGGCACCCAGGTGGAAGTTCCAACCATAGATGGCAGGGCCAAGATCAAGATCCCGGCAGGTACGCAAAGCGGTAAGATCTTCAGGCTTAAGGGCAAGGGCTTCCCACAGATCAATGGCTACGAAAAGGGTGATCAGCTTATCCAGGTGAATGTATGGACTCCCCAGAACATAACTCCTGAAGAAAAGATCATGCTTGAAAAGTTGCAGGAGTCTGAAAACTTTGAGCCCCATCCAGAGAAGAATGAGAAATCTTTCTTTGATAAGGTAAGGGAAATGTTCAGCTAACCCGGCCTCTTGTTTTCTTTTTCTTTTTAGGCTCATATATCTTCCAGGCCTTATTCACCAGTTCAACAAACTGTTGCTGAAGATAATTGCCAGGTTCAGCATTTTCCTTTGCAAGGGTCTCTACATACTGCCATGGAACCGCAGGCAGATATTTCGACTGCTTTAGTTTAAGTGAGAATATGCCCACCGCGGTTGCAAACCTGTATTCCCGGGGGATCTCAGAAAAGTCCCGGAGTATTGCCGGCACATTATAATTAAGGATGGTGTGGGCTGTATCTTTTCCATGCGACCATGAAATGGCGATCGATGCAATATCATCTGCCACCGACATTCCGCAGGTCAGCAGGTTTTGTTCTGTAGGTTCTATCTGGAAGATAGCCATTGTATTGTTCCCACTTCCCACCTCCCCTCCTTCCAGTGACGTAGTAGTATCAAGAAGCGCCTCTCTCCTGTTATCGAAACCAATGAGCCTGTACCGTTTAACCATTGAAGGATTGAACCTTACATTTATCGTTGCATCATTTGCAACTGCATACATCGTTTGAGTAAGTTCTTTCACCAGCACTCTTTCGGCCTCCAGGATATCATCAAGATATGCATAGTTGCCGTTCCCTTTCTTTGCAAGGGTCTGCAATTTCGAATCCTTGAAATTTCCCATACCCACTCCGAGACAGGTAAGGTAAACTCCTGACTGGCGGTAGCGGGTTATCAATTCATCCAGGGCCTTCTCAGAAGTTTCACCAACATTAAAGTCGCCGTCTGTTGCCAGTATCACCCTGTTGTTTCCATTCTTAATGAAGGTACTTTCGGCAAGTTTATATGCCGCACGAATAGCCGACTCTCCTGGCGTATCGCCCTGGGCGGTCAGTTCTTCAATTGCTTTGCTCAATCGTTCCTTCTCAGCACCTCCTGTTGGAGGAAGCCAGACAGAAACTCCCCCGCCATAAGTTATTATGGAAATAGTATCCTCAGTCCTGAGGTTCTTTACCAGCATCTGGAATGCAGCCTTCAAAAGACCCAGTTTCTTCTCATGGTCCATGCTGCCGGAATTATCGATGAGAAATACAAAATTCCCGGGGGGAACTTCGTGAAGGTCAAGTTTCATTGCATTCACATTGATGAATAGCAACTGTTCATCCTTTTTTACAGGATTGCCGGTCAATATGCTCGAAACCGAGAATGTCTCCCCTGTTTTCGGCTCTTCATAACCAATGTTGAAATAGTTGATCATCTCTTCGGCGCGCACTGCATCCGGCGGAACGGAAGCATCCATATTCAGGAAACGACGGATATTGCTGTAGGAAGATTTATTTACATTAAGGGAGAAGCCGGTGCCCGGGAACTGCCCCGTGTTGATATAATCATTCTCGATCAACTGGAAATAAGTTTCATCTCCAACAAACCATTTGAATTTAGCCTCCTGGCGGTGGTCTCTTGTAACGGAGATCAGTTTATGCTTGTTCCTGTTGGCATCTGCCGCTGAAAGCTTAAGAATGATCTCCTGCCACTGGTCGGAGCGGATCTTCAGCGTTTTGGATTCATATCCTTCTGAAGAAACGGTTAGGGAGTCGTGAAGGTTCAGCACATTGAAACCAAAGCTGCCAAAGGAACCGGAGTAATTGATGGTGCGGGCGGAGTGAATATAGATGCGGGCATTGCTTATGCCCTTTCCTTTTTCGTCCTTTATCTCACCACGAAGGTAGTACTGCGCCAGCCCGGAGCCGGACGAAAACAGCAGCAGCAGGTATATAGCCAGTTTTTTCAATGGATCAATGTACAGGTAATATAACGAATTAATTCGTAACCTCCTGCATCCTGATCCATATTGTTATTCTGCCAGCTTGTATATTTCAGGGAGGTTCCTGCCCAGGCCGTCATAATCCAACCCATAACCCAGCAAGAATTTATTGGGAACACTGAATCCAAGATAATCGATCTTAAGATCGTGCTGGAGCGCTTCGGGCTTATGTAATAACGCTGCAATCTTAAGTGATGAAGGATTCTGGTCGTGCAGTTGGGGGAGAAATTCCTTGAAGGTCTTGCCGGTATCAACAATATCTTCCACGATGATCACATGGCGGTTCCGCAGTGGTTCATCAAGACCAATGGAGGTGATCACATTGCCGGTGCTTTTTGTTCCCTTATAGGAAGCAAGTTTTATGAAACTGATCTCCGCATCAATTTCGATATGTTTAAACAGATCTGATGCAAACATGAATGCGCCGTTGAGTATACCAATGAACAGGGGCTTCTTACCTGCATAGTCCCTGTTGATCTCTTCGGCAAGACGCTTTACCTGTTTCCCGATCTCCGCCGCTGAAAGGTATGGCTCGAATTTTTTATCGTGTACCTGGATCATTTCCTGGATATGATTAGTTTCTGGCCCGCCTGCAGATTATCTGATCTCAGGTTATTCAATGCCTTTATTTCTTCAATAGACACATTGTACCTGCGACTGATAGAATATAATCCTTCTTTTGGCAACACCTCATGTACTATGGTTCTTTCTTCTTCCTCTGCCTTGTGTTTCTTCTGGAGATATACCCAGCGATCCTCTTCCAGCAGGCCATCTTTTTGAAGATCATTATACTCCATCAGTTTTGAAAGACTGATATTGTTATTAATGGCTATCGAAAGCAGTGAGGTGCCTTTAACAGCGAACACTGCCTTTCGTCCATCCTGGCTGCCAGGAACAGGCCCGGGTGCAACTTCTTCTTTTGCAATTTCAAAAACAGGTTCCCCGGTTTCATCCTCTTCAAGCCCTGCCAGCGTGTATTGCTGGAGGTTATAGCGCTCAATTGTACTTATGAGTATGGAAGGATACTTTGGATTTGTTGCATATCCTGCATTCTTCAAACCTTTTGCCCATGCTTTGTAATCCTTTTTATCGATCAGGAAAAGCGAGGCATAATGTGGGCGTTGGCTCAGGAAATCACTATGATCCCTGTAACTGTCCTCGGCGGATTCATATTTGCGGAAGCATTCTCCGCGAGCATCATCATCATGGGATACGGTCGGCCCGGTCCAGTCGTTCTTGCATTTAATGCCGAAATGATTATTGGATCGCTGAACCAGGTTGCTTCTGCCGCTTTCAGTTTCCAGTATTCCCTGGGCCAGGATGATGGAAGCTGGAACGCCTTTCCTTTTCATTTCCCTGATCGCAACGTCTTTGTAAGTTTCTATATATTTTTCTACAGCCGCTCTTTGTGCAGTGATGGTGCCTGAAAATAAAACTGCCACGAGGAGAGTTAAAACAAAGCGCATATTATTTTTTTCTTATGATCAGCAGACCGTCCCTTATGGTTAATAGTACCTGTTCAACCCGGTCATCAGAATTTACGTGTTCATTAAAAGCATGGATGGCTGTAGCGTTCTTTCCTTTTACAGGATGTTCGAGAACCTGGCCATGGAACAGCACATTATCGGCTATGATCCATCCTCCACTGCTGAGCCGTGGCAAAGTTAACTCGTAATAATTAATATAGTTCACTTTATCGGCATCTATGAACACCAGGTCCCACGTTTCATTAAGTGCTGGTATTATATCCAATGCATTTCCCTGGTGAACTTTCACAAAATTTTCATAACCACATTCACCTATAAAACGAGCTGAGGCCTCCGCATCTTTCTCTCTTAATTCTATAGTATGCAGCATCCCATTTTCCTGTAAACCCTTTGCGAGGCACACAGCGCTGAACCCGGTAAATGTGCCTATTTCAAGGATGCGGCGCGGCCTGATCATCCTGCTTAAGAATTCGAGGGCCTTTCCCTGTACATGGCCACTATGCATTACCGCATGTTCATTTTCTGCAAGCGTCTGCTTTTCGTTCATGGCAAGCAGGGGGTCGAGCGCCGTTGTGAACTTTCCTGCGTATTCCTCAGCTAACGGGTTCAGGAGTTCCATCGTTTAATTTCCTTTTTGAGATTAGTAATAGTCCAAGGAAGGTGATAAACCCGTTTATCACAAGGATCTCAATCCCGATTATATAACCATTGAAAAGCTCCGGAGAATTCACCTGGAGCAAATAACACAGAACAGGACTTAGCAGCGCTATTATTCCTATGATCATGGAATCCGGCAGTGATCGTTTAGACAGGATACCGAATGCGAACAGGCCGAGAAGCGGGCCATAGGTGTACCCGGCAAGGTCCAATATCTTATCAATTATTGAGCGGCTGTTTATTTCCCTGAAAACAAGAATGCAGAGAAAGAAAACAACAGTCATGGATAAATGCACTGTTAACCGGATCTTTCTTTTCTGAGTTTCGTTTATATCTTCCCGTTGTTTAAGTCCCAGGATATCGATGCAGAAAGACGATGTAAGTGCAGTGAGTGCTCCGTCAGCACTTGGGAACAATGCGGAAATAAGGCCGATTATAAAGATCACCGAAATTACCCCGGGCATTTCCTGGAACAGTCCAAGTGCTATGGATGGGAACAGATTATCGCCGGTTATATTAAGGTCATTTGCAAACAAGCCGAAGACTTCCTGGTTATCAACAACCCTGGTTGCAAAGGAAGCACCGTTCTCGAATGCATACAGGTAAAGAAGACCGCCCAGCAACAGGAAAAGGAGGTTCACAATAACCATGATAACACTGAAGGTCATCATGTTCTTTTGTGAATCCTTCAAAGTACGAACACTGATATTCTTCTGCATCATTTCCTGGTCGAGCCCCGTCATGGCAATGGTTATGAATGCACCCCCGATGATCTGCTTCAGGAAGAAGCCCTTACTGTTCGCGTCTGTATTGAAGATGCGTGTAAGATCCTTTGATTCCATGCCATTAATTGCTTCGGGTATGGAAAGACCCAGATTAGACAGGATATAACCCACACAAACAATAAGCCCCAGCACCATCAGGGTGGTTTGCAGGGTATCGGTATATACGATTGTTTTAACCCCACCCTCGAAAGTATAAAGCAATATCATCAGCAATACAACTGCCACAGAAACATAGAAGGGAATCCCGAGCTGGGCCAGGATAAAAATGTGCAGGATATTGATCACAAGGTAAAGCCTTGCGGTTGCCCCGACTGTGCGCGACAAAATAAAGAAGGATGCTCCTGTTTTATATGCCCATGTTCCGAACCGCTGATCCAGGTATTTATAAATAGAAGTAAGGTTAAGACGGTAATACAGTGGCAGGAGAACAAAAGCCACAACAAAATACCCGATGAGATACCCAATCACCACCTGGAAATAACCGAGCGCATTCGGAAGCCCCGTCAGCGATCCTACATTACCGACACTTCCTGGCACACTCACAAAAGTCACCCCGCTTAAAGAGGTGCCTATCATCCCAAACGCCACCAGTTTCCAGTTGGAATTCTTATTACCGATAAAAAAGGAATCATTATTTGAATTGCGGCTCGTGTACCATGCCACTACAAGCAGTAAAATAAAATAGCCTATTACAAAGGATAAGAGGACATAGGGAGACATATACAGGTTTTGATGTAAAAATAAAATTGAAAATAGGCAAAAACGTTGTGTCTTTGCTACCTAATCCTCCAGAACATGATACAGGCCATTGCAGTGTTTTGCGGCAGCAAGAACGGCACAAACCCTATTTATGAAGATCATACCCGCATATTGGGACAGCTTCTCGCACAGCGAAACATTGCGGTGATCTACGGAGGCAGCAGCAAAGGACTTATGGGAGCTGTTGCCGATGCAGCCCTGGATCAAAATGGATTGGTGATGGGCATCATACCGGAATTATTAAAGCAATGGGAACATCATCATCCGGGTATTTCAGAACTCCTTATCGTGGACACCATGCATACCCGGAAAAAAATGCTTTATGAAAAATGTGATGCTGCCATCATCCTGCCGGGAGGATTCGGAACTCTCGACGAAGTTTTTGAGATCCTGACCTGGAATGCCCTTAAGATCCACCAGAAACAGATCTTCATTCTGAATTCCGATGGATTTTATGATCATATGATCCGTCATATTGCCCGGATGCATGAAGATGGTTTTTTATATGACCACCCTGATAATACCATGACCATACTTACACATCCGGAGGAATTGATCGCCTTCCTATAACAGTCTTTTGCCCTGGAAGAGCGGTACCTGGATACCGGCCCTGATTATAGGCAATACATTCACATCACCATTCGACAGGTTCTCAACGTATGGTGAATTAGGGTCCTTAGCGATATCAAATAAGATCGAAACGTAATAAAAAAGACTTCCTGTTCCTTCCCTACCATTGCAATAGCCTCCCCCTACAAGAAAGCTCGGCGCCGAGGTGCTTCGCTTCTCTGTTGGAAATCCATCTGCATAGATAAGTTTCTGGTTTACAAAATTGATCTCACCCTGGGCATGTGCAAATAAAAACCGAACAGGATATAATCTTACAAATGCTGCAGGACCAATTGTTGTTTGCTTTAGTTTGTCATCACTAATGAAATACTGGCCGGTATTAGGATTATAATAAGTAACATGCCTGTTGGAAGAATAAACGAAATTCACTCCAAGCCCGGCATCCACCCATTTGGCTATACTATAGCCAAATACAGGACTTATACCGAGCACGGTTCCGTTACTACCGAACGAAAGTGTAACCCCGCCCCCGGTGAAAAGATTTTCCTTTTTGAAACCCCGGGAACGGGTTGAATCATCCTGTCCACTTGCGATGAATGAAAAAAGGATGAATGATACGAGAAGCGTCTTTTTCATAATTTGAATTTGTTAACCTGCGTCAAAAATTTTACCACTGTTCAATATATTATTAGGATCAAAGGTTTTTTTGATCCCCTTCATGAGATCAAATACAGGCGCTGAAAAAACCACGTCCAGGTAATTCTTCTGAATAAGCCCTATTCCGTGTTCACCACTAATGGTACCGCCAAGCGAATGCACAAGCGAAAATAATTTCCTAAGCACGGGAACAACTTCAGGGTTATCAAAACTATCCTTGTTCCCTTCCATTTTAAGGCGGATATGCAGGTTTCCATCGCCAGCATGGCCATAGCACACCGAACTGAAGCGACCTTCTTCTTCCATATTCCGTATTCCTCTTATCAATGCAGGCAGGGCAGCCCGTGGCACTACGGTATCTTCTTCAATAGTGTATCCCGCGATCTTCACTGCTTCTGCCACTCTTCTCCGGAGCTTCCATAACTCAGCTTTCTGGGAAGCATCTTCGGCAAATAGGATCTCACCGCAGTCGTATTGTTCCATAAGCCCGGCGATCTGCATCATTTCCCTGGCAAGAACATCCATATCGTTTCCATCAACTTCTATCAACAGGTGTGCTTCCACATCATCCGTTACCGGGACCACTGAACTGTCAACAAAGGCTGCGACTATCTTTAATGCATTGTATTCAACAAGTTCCAGTGCGCTTGGGATATGGCCTGCCCTGAAGATGGCGCTTACCGCTGCCCCAGCTTGTTCCAATTGCCTGAAAGGTACCAGCATAAGCAGGTCATATTTCGGAAGGGGAAGCAATTTCAGGACGATCTTAGTAACGACCCCCAGGGTGCCCTCGCTTCCTACAACCAGCTGGGTGAGATTATATCCTGTAGAATTCTTCAGGACATTAGCTCCCGTCCAGATCACGCTTCCATCAGCAAGAACAAGTTCCAGGTTCAGAACATAATCCTTAACCACTCCATATTTCACAGCCCTGGGCCCCCCGCTGTTTGCAGATACATTCCCTCCGATGAAACAACTTCCTTTACTGCTTGGATCAGGAGGATAGAAGAGGCCTTTTTCCATGACTGCATTCTGCAGTATCTCGGTGATAACCCCCGGTTCCGTTGTTACCTGGAGGTTTGCTTCATCAATGCTGATAATACTGTTCATCCTTTCCATCGATAAAACCACTCCACCCAGGTGAGGTAGCGCTGCACCGGCAAGACCGGTTCCGGCACCACGTGGCGTTACCGGGATCAGGTGCTTATTGCAATAAGAAAGTATCCTGCTTATTTCATCGGTTGTTCGCGGCCGAAGCACAATATCGGGTCTGAAGAAAAGGGTCTCGGTCTGGTCCCTGCCGTAGCGATCAAGATCTTCTTCCAACACTGTTACATTCTCTGCCCCTGCTATCTTTCTGAAATGATCAGCATGAACATTCCAATCCTGAATTGCATGGCTTTTCATACTGTAAAGTTATACGGGATATTAAAAGGTAGGACAAAGAGATTGCCTGTCCACATTATCCGGGTAAAAACCATACTTGATCAGATTAAATTCCATTGCACCACGGTAATTATTAAAATTCTTCAGTGATGACATGGTAGCATCATAGCTGAAGGTGAACCGGATATTGCTGATCTCAAAACCAACCATCGGGATCACCGCATCATTGTAACGGTAAAACGCTCCTGCGATAAGTTGCTTATCGCCTGCCTCAGAAAGATTGAAATGAGCAAACATACCTCCATTCAGTTCTGAGGATCCGGCCTGGTTTGTATAATATGCGTTTGGCTGAATGATCACATTTGGAGCCACTTTCAGGATGGCACTTGCAAAAGCGATATGGCGCATCGGGATCGTACCATCATTGCTTTCATCTGCGAAGAATGTTTCGCGGGGCTTGTTTACATGATGAATGGAATAGCCCCCGTTTATGTATACATTCTCCTGAGGAAAATAAGCGTAGTTCATCCCAACCTGCATATCAAAATAACTCACATTATTATTGGTCAGCACCACCGATGTAGGAAGCGTATTGTCGAAGAACTTGCCATCAAACTGGTCCGGGAATTTCAGGTTCTCCTGGTTGATCCTCTTGTTTGCCCAGCCAAGGTTAAAACCGGCGCTTAACAAACTGCTGTTTCCCAGCATCTGGTGATAGGCAACTGACCCGTATGCTTTTGTTGAACGCAGTGAACCTGCTCCTGCAACATCACTTAAGATCATCGCTCCCACGCCAAGCCAGCCATTCTCCAGCCTGTCGCGGAATAACTGGAAGTCTGCAAATCCACTTACTGTTTTATAAGGGGCCGACATAATATTACTGTACTGGTTCCTGAAATTCCCTCCTATGCGGTAATCCGCATTAGGAATGAAACCAGTATTTGCCGGGTTGGTCGTTAACGGGGAATGAAAGAACTGCGAAAAATGCAGGTCTTGTGCGCACAGCATTCCCGGCAGCAGAACAAAGGATAATATTTTTAAAAACTGCTTCATCGTAATAAGGTTATATCTCCTGTTTTGCGCAGTTTTTGTCCGTCGGTAAATTCAACATCAAGGGTATAGCTATATACATCCATTGGTTGCAATTTTCCTTTGAATGTTCCATCCCAGCCCTGCCTTGGATCCTGGGTGCGGAACATGACCTGTCCCCACCGGTTGTAGATGGTCCAGTTCATTTTGCCTATCCCGAATCCCATTACGGAAACAATACTGTTCACGCCGAACTTACCCGGGGTGAATGCATTTGGTACATCCAGCAAAGGAAGTATCACTGCAGGCACATCAAGCCTTGCAGTATCAGTACATCCGGCAGCATTAAATGCTACCAGGGCTACATTAAATGTTCCTGTAGTATTGAACTGGTGAACAGGATCCCTGTCCGTTGAAGTGGTGCCATCACCAAAGTCCCACAGCCAGGCATTTGAATTCAATGACTGGTTTGTGAACTGGGTTGGTGTGTTTTCCTGCGGTGGATCCGGCGACCAGGTAAAGGCGGCTGTTGGTTTAGGATACACCCTGATCGTAAAGTAGGTGGTGTCTATAAGATTGCAGGTGTTTGGATCTGATGCAATCAGCCTGATGGTATAGGTTCCTTCATTGAAGGTATGCACCGGCTCAAATTCATTTGAAACCGGGCTGCCATCGCCAAAATCCCACTGAAAACCTGTTCCTGCAAGGGATTCATTTCCAAGTTGCACGGTATAAGGCGCACAACCCACCGAGTCAGTTGCGATCACCGCTTTTACCAACGGGCTAATCCTTATGGTGTCTGAAAATTCCTGGGGGGCATTACAGAACTGATCATCTATTAAAGTGAGTTTAACTATATAGGTGCCGGGAGCAGCATATTCGTGTATGCGTGGAGGTGAAAAACCGGCAGTGTCCAGAGGGCTGCCATCTCCATAATCCCAAATGAAGGAAGCAGGTCCAAATGTTGCTGCACCAGCATTCGAAGTATTGGTGAACTGCATTCTCAGGCTTTCACAGGGCGCCAGTTTTTGCGACGTGAAAGAAACACCTGCAATATTATCACTGGCACGAATGGTGATAAATGAAGTATCCCTGATATTGCATGTAGTGCTGTCTTCAGAGATCAGCATTACCGTATATGAACCAACGTTCGTGAAGGTATGAGATATCTGCGGTGAAGAGGTAACCTGGACCGGTGAACCATCTCCAAAATTCCAGTAATAGGTTTGTCCCTGTTGCAGCGAATCGCTGAAATTAATTTCCAGTGGAATGCACCCCAATGTATCGCCCGGAACTCCATTGATTGATGAGCGGATCTCTGATCCCACGCCGGCAAAATTCATTTCGATCTTTACTGCGGCTTCATTACAGCTCTGGCTTCCGTTCTGTGGCGACCATGTACCGGGTGTTGTCGGGAAGTTTCCACCGCCGAAACAATTGGCGCAAATTGCCTGGTAGATCACACCATTTTCATCAAACCTGCTGGTTCCGCCGTCCACATGGTCCCCGGTTCCGCCGAACTGCCCGTAATGCGATCCAAATAACTGGCTTGATGCATTTTTTTCAAGTACAAAAAAGTAAAAATCTGCACCGTCTGCCGCAGGAATGCCGGGCAATGGTGAAACCTCCGGAAGGTTGGAGGTATTTCCCGAGGAATAATTCTGTTCGCTGTTGATACCGCCTCCCCAGCCTGATACGTATACATTCTCACACCGGTCTACCAGAAATGCTACGGGTGAGATGTTTGGTTGCGGACCTGCGGTTCCGAATACCGTTGAATATATATGCGCTGAAAGATCGGGCTGAAGTTTCGTTATGAACTGCCTGCTGCCCGGGTTGCTGTATGCCGCATTAAGTACGGGCCAGTTGCCGGTAGATGTTCCCATGATATATGGAAATCCAGCCCTGTCGAACTTCAGGCCGTAGATCATATCTATCCCGGTCGTACCCTGGTAGGTTGTAGAAATGATCCCCGAACCGTCTGGTAATAATTGTGTGATGAATCCGTCCGTCGGGCCACCCTGGAATGTTGGAGTCATTACACCACCACCAAGGCCCGGGAGAGTGGTTGATGTAGTACCGCCGGCAATGTAAAGGTTACCGGTTATAGGATGGATGCTGGCTACAAAACATGCATCGTCACCGCTACCGCCAAAGAAAGTTCCAAAAAGCTGTGCAGACAGGTTCTGGTTGAATTTGAGGATGACACCATCCTGCCTGCCGCCGCCGAATGTTGCCTGGATGGGTGACCCGGCAGGCATTGGAAAATTTGATGACTGGGTGCAGGAAGCAAGAATGATATTTCCTGCATTGTCAAGGATCACTTCGCTGCGTGCATCATCGCCATAATTCCTGCGTGTTGCATCAGGTCCGCTGGGTGGTGTCCATTTCGGACGAATATTCACCCCGTCTGATGCTGAGCCGCCCATTTTTATGGAACCGATCATGGCAGTTCCGGAAGAATTCAGTTTGGTGATCACAATATCATATCCACCACCCGGTCCTATCAATGGCCGGGTTACCGGGAAATTTGAAGAAGACGACCGTCCTGCAACAACCAGGTTGCCCTGGCCATCAGCGATCATACTATGGGGCTGCTCATTGCCGGAACCGCCGATATAGGTTGCATAAAGACGGTTAGAACCGTTTGGTGAGAAGCGGAAGATCGCAATATCGTACCCTGCAAAATTGTCTTCATTGGAACCACCGCCAAATGCCGACTGAAATGCCCCGGGCGAGGTTGGATACCCGGAACCAAAAGCTATCCCACCGGCGAAAAAGCTGCCGTCGGGGCCGGGAGTAGCTGTATAGCCCCAGTTGTCTGCGGCACTTCCTGTAAATGTTGAAAATATCACCGACGGGTCGATCACAAGGGTTTGCGATGGATCATATTTCTTCACATTGAATGTTACCACGTTGTTCCTTACCTGGTAGTTAACGTCCACTTCTGCACGCTTCCCGGATAAAGACTGGTAGCTATAAGGATATAATTCCTTCATCTCCCCAACAGGCGTGGTGATAATGAGTTCTTTATTCTTCACAGAAACCTGCGCACCGTCATATTGCAAGGCGATCATTGAAGGATTTCCTCCCGGGTGAATTATGAAATCATATTTCAGGTGATCGGTTGTAGAATAATATCGAAGGTCAATATTGGGATAGATATTCTTGTAGGTCACAGCAGTGAAGATCCTGCAGTTCTCTGCCCATTTAGCAGGATCAGCTCCCAGGAAATAATTATTATAGGTAGGCAAAGGTTTGTCGGGTTGTGCCTTTGCGTTAGTACTACCGAGAAACTTTACCTTGTAGGCATGCGAGTTCAAAACAACCTGTTCCTTCAGCATATTCGGGCCATTGGAATGACCGTGAATTATTTCGCCCAGGTTCTTTATTTCATCTGCATTATGCATCAGCACCGTGAATCCCTTAGGCTCCAGGAAGAATGAACCGGTTTTGAAATCCCCGCGAAAATCTACATTGGAATGCCACTGGCCTTTGTTCTCAACAAACTCCATCTGTGCAACGGAATGAAGAGGTGCAAGCAGGCCAGCGATCAGCAGAAGGTTGGCGAATATTGAATAAAAACGTTTCAATCGCAATTATTGATACAATTTACCGCATTAAAGCAATATAAACAGGATACGCATTCTGGCATGCCCAGGTTTAAACTTGCTTTAACTAATTAAAGGAAATCATGCTATTTTGCTCCAGAGCGTTTTTCCTTTATGCTGGCGAAGATGATTTTTTATCGGCAAATGCTCTGCCAATTCAAGGTCAGGATCCTGTTCCAGGATCTTTTCTGTTTCTGATCGAACTGTTTCCAGCATTACCTTATCCCGGACAATGTCTGCAAGCCGGAAATTCAGCATCCCGCTCTGCCGGGTTCCTTCCACTTCGCCGGGCCCGCGTAACTCAAGGTCCTTTTCCGCTATCCTGAAACCATCATTCGTTTCAACCATAATGGCCATCCGTTCCCGGGCATCTGCCGATATTTTCGGGCCCGTCAGCAAAATACAATAACTCTGTTCTGCTCCTCTTCCTACCCTTCCTCTTAACTGGTGCAACTGCGACAAACCAAACTTTTCCGCGCTTTCAATCACCATCACCGAAGCATTAGGTACATTCACTCCCACCTCTATCACTGTTGTGCTCACCATGATATGGGTGTCGTGATGAACAAAACGCTGCATGTTGGCATCTTTCAGATCCGGTGCCTGTCTTCCGTGAACCATACTTATCCAGTACCGGGGTTCCGGGAAGAACGACTTCACTTCTTCATACCCCTTCATCAGGTTCTCATAATCCAGCTTGCTGCTTTCCTCGATTAATGGATATATAATATAGGCCTGCCGTCCCTTTGCGATCTCTTCTTTTATAAAATCCATTACCTGCGGCCGTGCATATTCATACCTGTGCACAGTGGTTACGGGTTTTCGTCCGGGCGGCAATTCGTCCATTATGCTATAATCAAGGTCACCGTAAGCAGTCAGGGCAAGGGTACGCGGAATCGGTGTGGCCGTCATCACCAGGATATGCGGGGGAAGCGAATTCTTCTTCCAGAGCTTTGCACGCTGCGCCACACCAAACTTATGCTGTTCATCCACCACTGCGAATCCAAGGTTCCTGAAAATCACTTTTTCTTCGATCACCGCATGGGTGCCGACAAGGATATGAACATCGCCTCTCTCGCATCCTGCAAGCACTTCCTTTCTTTGTTTTCCTGAAGTGGAACCGGTTAATATTTCAATATGTACATCCGTTCCTTCGAGCAACGGGGAAAGGGAATTATAATGCTGGCGTGCAAGTATCTCTGTTGGGGCCATCATTACGCTCTGGAATCCATTATCTGCTGCAATAAGCATACTTAATAAAGCAACAATGGTTTTACCACTTCCGACATCTCCTTGCAGCAACCTGTTCATCTGCTTCCCGGAACCTGTATCCTTCCTGATCTCCTTCAGCACATTTTTCTGCGCATTGGTAAGCGGGAATGGCAGGTATTCCTTAAAAAAAGTGTTGAACCTGTCGCCAACCTTTTCAAATGTCCAACCCTTACTGAATCGGTGCCTTTCATTCCTCAGCATGCTTATGCGAAGCTGGGAGAAAAAAAGTTCTTCGAATTTCAGCCTCCGCACGGCCTGGTCATAGGCCTGGGTATTTGCCGGGAAATGAATATCACAGTAAGCTTTATATCGTGAAACGAGCCGATATCTTTTCAATACAGGAGCGGGAATATTTTCAGGGAGATCCGTTGGCTTTAAACGGGAGAATATATCGCGGGTGAATTTCCCGATGATCTTACCGTGAAGGCCGCGCGCCTTTAATTTCTCCGTGACAGGATAAACAGGCTCAAGATAACTTTTCCCTCCTGAAGCTGCAGGTGTGTATTCTTCCACTTCCGGATGCGCCATTTGAGGTCTCGACTGGAAGAAACCAAGCCGTCCGAAAACAATGAAGCGCTGCCCCGGTACCAGGAGTTTTTCCATATAGCTTATTCCCTGGAACCATACCATTTCAAGCACCCCGGTGTCATCTTTCAGGTAGGCCACCAGCCTGCGTGCACGCTTATCGCCCTGGATCTCCTTTCGCGCCAGCACCCCGCTTACCTGGGCGTATTCCTGTGAAGGAGAAAGTGAAGAGATCTTATCAACTCTCGTTTTATCAACATGCCGTAAAGGAAAATATTCTACCAGGTCGCCAAACGTATGTAGATTCAGCTCCTTTCGAAGCATATCACCCCGTTGAACGGAGATACCGGTAAGATATTCAATCGGAGAACTGAGTATGTGAGCCGTCCTTTCTATCTCTGAATTTTCCTACAAATATAAACCTCTGCAAGGGCTGCAGAATATCACAGGAATTATCCTTTTCCCGGCGATTTCCTCCTGTAAAACTTCCTCCCTCGTGAGCCTCCGGTTTTCTGAGGATTGTAAGCAGGTACGGGACCAAGTCGTTCAGGCACTGTTCCCTTTGGAACTTCTTTCCCGATAAGCGTTTCTATAGCGTGAAATTTCCGCTGTTCCTTCTCATTAACGAGTGTATATGCTGAACCTTCGGCTGCAGCACGCGCTGTCCGCCCTATCCGGTGTACATAATCCTCACCATCGTGAGGTACATCAAAATTGATTACGAGGTCAATATTATCTATATCGATCCCCCTGCTTAATATATCTGTTGCTACCAGCACCGGTAATCTTCCACTCTTATATTGTATAAGTACATCCTCACGCTGATCCTGTTCAAGATCGCTGTGGATCTCGCCGGCTTTTATCCCGTTCCGCTTCATGTCGCGCGTAAGCTGTTTTACACTTAGCTTGCTGCTGCAGAATATCAGTACAGACCTGTAATCCTTTTCTTTCAGCAGGTGTAGAATCAATGGGATCTTTTGCTGATCATAGACCATGTAAGCCTGTTGAACGATCTTTTCATTAGGCTTGCTGATGGAGATATTGATCTCTGCCGGTTCCTTTAATATTTTCCTGGCAAGTTCCCTGATCTTCGGCGGCATGGTCGCGGAAAAAAGCAGGTTCTGTCTTTTAACGGGCAGGTGATCGATGATAAACATTATGTCATCAAAGAATCCCATGTCCAGCATCCTGTCTGCTTCATCAAGCACCAGGTATTGCAGGGCCTGTAGTTTTACATAGCCCATTTTTATGTGGCCCATCATTTTTCCGGGGGTGCAGATAACGATATCTGCTCCCATGCTTAAGCCTTTTTTCTCCTGTACGAAAGCATTTCCATCACCGCCACCATACACCGCCATGGAACTTATATTGGTGAAATATGAAAGCCCCTCCAGGTGCTGCGCGATCTGGATTGCAAGCTCCCGTGTGGGAACGATCACCATGGCGTTGATCATATCCTGGGGGTGCGGAGTGGTAATGATCCTGTTTATCAATGGTAAAAGGAATGCGGCGGTTTTTCCTGTGCCTGTCTGGGCACTGGCGATAACATCCTTTCCTTCAAGTACCAGGGGGATCACCTGTTGCTGAACGGGGGTGGGTACTTCGTATCCTGATGCTTCGATACCTTCCTGCAGGCGCTGATCGAAGCCAAATGAACTAAAATCCAATTGTTATTGTGGTTTATAAGGTGAAGATACATCAAAGAAGGCAGTGGCAGCCTCTTTGCTATCTTTGAACAAACCCCGCTTATGGTAGAAGTTGGAAAATATAACAGGCTCAACGTTTTAAGGTTCACCGAATTCGGGGCCTACCTTGATGATGGCAAGGAAGGCATCTTGCTCCCCAAACGCTTCGTTCCACCAGGCACAAAAGAAGGAGACGCATTGGAAGTATTCATCTACCACGATAGCGAAGACAGGGTTATCGCCACCACGCAAAAACCCTATGGTGTTGCAGGCGACATATTAAAATTACAGGTGGTAAGCACCACACCGCAGGGCGCATTCATGAACTGGGGATTGATGAAAGACATATTTGTACCCCGCTCGCAACAGATCTCACCTATGCGGCCAAAGGGTGAATATATGGTTAAGATCTATATCGATGAGCAGACAGGAAGAGTTGCCGCGACAGAGCGATTTGAAAATTCGCTTTCCAATGAGAATCTTTCAGTAAAAGTTTTGGAGGAAGTAGATCTTATTGTTTACCGGAGAACAGATATCGGTTATGTTGTCATCATCAACAATCAACATACCGGGGTGCTTCATCATAATGAGATCTACCGCAACATTACCGAAGGCGACAGATTCCGCGGTTTCATAAAAAAGATCTATCCCGATAATAAGATCGATGTGGCTGCCGGCAAGCCCGGATATGGAAGGGTGGAAGATGAAACATCAAAGATCATGAGATTGCTGCATGAAAATGATGGCTATCTTCCCTATTACGACAAGTCGGATCCTGAAGAGATCTACGATTTTTTCGGAATGAGCAAGAAGACCTTTAAAATGGCGATCGGAAATCTTTTCAAACAAAAAAAGATCACCCTGGAAAAGACCGGTATTCGCGCTGTGGATAATTGATAAATCACCTCACCAATGCAGTACAGGCCGGTAACTTTCAGCATTTTTTCCGTTCTTTTTGCCATCTTCCTGTTCCTTACTTACAGGGTTATGACTTTCGGGGTGTTACCTATGGATACCGCTATTGATGATGCCATAAATTTTCCACGGCACCATTCGTTATTTGAAACCGCAGCTGTAATAACCTGGCTGGGTTCAGGGAAATTCCTGGTGCCCGCCGTGATCCTGATGGCACTTATTTTCCTGTTCATTAACGGCAGAAAAAGTTATGCCTGGAAGGTTGTCCTGGTTTCTCTTTCCGGTTACGGGCTGGTTTACCTGGTCAAGCATCTTGTAAAAAGGGAAAGACCATCCTTTGCAGGTGATGATGCATCAGTATTCAGCTATCCCAGCGGGCACACTTTCACCGGCATGATGTTCTTTGGCCTGCTCTCTTATTTTGCCATACGGTATATGCACGGGCCTGCGCGGTGGCTGGTGATCAGTATTGCCTTCATTCTCGCATTTTCCGTTGGCTTTTCCCGAATAATCCTTGAAGTGCATTATGCCAGCGATATCCTTGCTTCCTGGCTCCTTGGCACTATGTGGTTCATGCTGGCAGGATGGTTTTTGCGAATGCAATGGAGACGGGGATAGGTTGGAGGTTGGAAGTTGGAGGTTGGAAGTTGGAGGTTGGAAGTTGGAGGTT
>JAEZEI010000104.1 GCA_023417815.1 Bacteroidota bacterium
GTCGACCGCGGCGGCCCCGCGACCCCGCTCCTCGGCGTGCGAGGGCTGGTCAAGCATTTCGGCGCGAAGAAGGGCTGGCTTGCCCGCAACAGCGCCGTGGTGCGGGCGGTGGACGGCGTCGATTTCGTGGTCGCCAAGGGCGAGACGCTCGGCATCGTCGGCGAATCCGGCTGCGGCAAGTCCACCGTCGCGCGCCTCATCATGCAGATCGTCGCGCCCGATGCGGGCGAAATCCTGTTCGACGGAGAGGCGGTCGGCTCGACGGCGTTGAGCCTCACGGCCTATCGCAAGCAGGTGCAGATGATCTTCCAGGACAGCTATGCGTCGCTGAACCCGCGATTGACGGTGGAAGACACGATCGCGTTCGGTCCGCGCATCCATGGCCTGTCGAAGCGCGCCGCCATTGGGCGCGCGCATGACCTGCTGCACCGGGTCGGCCTCGAACCGTCGCGATTCTCCGGCCGCTATCCGCACGAGATTTCCGGCGGCCAGCGCCAGCGCGTCAACATCGCCCGCGCGCTTGCGCTGTCGCCGCGTCTCGTGATCCTCGATGAAGCAGTGTCGGCGCTCGACAAGTCGGTCGAGGCGCAGGTGCTCAATCTGCTCGTCGATCTCAAGCGCGAATTCGGTCTGACCTATCTCTTCATCAGCCACGACCTCAACGTCGTGCGCTACATCTCCGACCGCGTGCTGGTGATGTATCTGGGCGAGGTCGTCGAACTCGGCCCCGTCGACGATGTGTGGGATGCACCCGCGCATCCCTATACGCGTGCGCTGCTGGCAGCTATGCCATCGACCGATCCCGACAATCGCACCAAGGAGCCGCCGATCACCGGCGATCCGCCCAACCCGATCGATCCGCCGTCTGGCTGCCGCTTCCATACGCGCTGCGTCTTTGCGGAGGCCATGTGCGGCGAGAGCAAGCCGGCGCTGACCGAGATCACCGCATCGGGCCATCAGGCGGCCTGCTTCATGGCGATCCCGGGTTCCGGTCACAGCAAGGCCCCCGCTGCAGGAGCATCCGCATGACGCACCCGACGCCGAAACAGATCAAGGGAATGTCGGAGGTCTCCGGCCTGCCGGTGACAGACGAGGTGGCGGAGCGCATCGCCAATTCGGTCGGCCCGGCCTTCGAAGGCTTTGCGGCCATCGCCGGCACGCTGCCCATCGACCTCGAACCCGCCACCTTCCTCGCCGTGCAGAACGCGAAGGTGGGCAAATGAGCGTCACTGAACCCGCACTGCTGTCGCTCACCGAAGTCGCCAGCGCCATCGCCGACAAGAAAATCTCGTCGCGCGAAGCCACGCAATCCTGCCTCGATCGCGTGGCGAAATGGCAGCCGCATCTCAACGCCTACATGTCCATCGAGGCCGATAGCGCGCTGAAGGCTGCCGACGCCGCCGACGCCGCGCTGGCAAAAGGCGAGAGCCGCGGCGCGCTGCATGGCGTGCCGCTCGCCCACAAGGACATGTATTACGACGAAGGCCATGTGGTCACCTGCGGCACGCTGATCCGCAAGGACTGGGTTGCGAAAACCACCGCCACCTCGCTGCAGCGCCTGAAGGATGCCGGCACCGTGCGTCTCGGCTCGCTGCAGATGGTCGAATTCGCCTATGGCCCGCTCGGTCATAACGTGCATTACGGCCCCGTGCATAATCCCTGGCATGTCGACCACGTCACCGGCGGCTCGCCCTCGGGCTCGGGTTCCGCGGTCGGTGCGCGTCTGACCTTTGCGGCGCTCGGCTCGGACACCGGCGGCTCCATCCGCATGCCCGCGCATTTCTGCGGCGTGTCGGGCCTCAAGACCACCGTCGGCCTCATCAGCCGCGCCGGTGCGATGCCGCTGTCACAGACGCTGGATACGGTCGGCCCGCTGGCGCGCACTGTCGAGGATTGTGCGCTGCTCACCGGCCTCATGGCCGGCGCTGATCCGAGCGATCCCACCACCAGCACCCGCGCCGTGCCGGACTACATGGCCGCGACGAAAGCATCCGCGAAGGGGATGACCGTCGGCATTCCCAAGGCCTTCTATGTGGACGATCTCGATGCCGAGACGGCAGAGATCCTGCAGACAACCATCGCTGCGCTGAAGGATGCGGGCCTCAAGGTCGTCGAGGTCGATCTGCCCAATCAGGGCCAGCTCACGGCGGCCTGCCAGCTGGTGCTCGCCACCGAAGCCGCTGCCATGCACAAGCGCTGGATGATCGAGCGCCCGCAGGATTACGGCGCGCAGGTGCTGATGCGCCTGCAGAACGGCCTCGCCATCACCGGCGTTGCCTATCTCGAAGCGCTGCGCTGGCGTGGCCCCGCGCTCGCCGCCCATCTTGCGGCGGTCACGGGCGTCGATGCAGTGCTGGCCCCGGTCGCGCCCATGGCGGCGCCGACCATCGCGGAAACCGATGTCGGCAACAGCCTGGGTGCCGAAGCGCTGATCCAGCGCATCACGCGCTTCACGCGGCCGATCAACTATCTCGGTCTGCCCGCGCTCTCGATCCCCGCCGGTTTCACCAAGGCCAACCTGCCGGTCGGGATGCAACTCGTCGGACGTCCGTTCGATGAAGCGACACTGCTGACCATCGGCGCCACGTTCCAGCGTGCGACCGATCACCATGTGAAATGCCCGCGATTGCCATGACCAATC
>JAEZEI010000106.1 GCA_023417815.1 Bacteroidota bacterium
AGGTCTACCCGATCGAGAAGCGGATCGCCGTGCAGAGCTTCGGCGTCCCCGACCACCTGAGGAGGGCCCGCTGATGGAGGCCACGCTCGAACCGCTCGACCTCGACCGCGACCTGGCCCTGCTGCACGCCTGGGTCACCCACCCGCGCTCGGTCTTCTGGGAGATGGCGGGGGCGTCGGTCGACGAGGTCCGCGAGGAGTACGCCCGGATCGCGGCCGACCCCCACCACCAGGCCTGGTGGGGCCGGGTCGACGGGGAGCCGGCGTTCCTGGTCGAGACCTACGACCCGGCGTGCTCGGCGCACTCCGCCATCGCCGGTCTGCCCGAGGTCCGGCCGGGCGACCTCGGCATGCACGTGCTCGTCGCGCCGACCGACACCCCGGTCCACGGCTTCACCCGCGCGGTCTTCGCCGCCGTGCTCGACCACTGCTTCGCCGACCCCGCGGTGCGCCGCGTGGTCGTCGAGCCGGACGCCCGCAACCACCGGATCCGTGCGCTGAACCGGGCCTTCGGGTTCCGCGAGCTGCGCACGATCGCGCTGCCGACCAAGGAGGGCATGCTGTCGGTGCGCGACCGCGACCACCTCACGCCGGAGAGCCTGGACCTCGCCCAGCGGCACCTCGTGGCCAAGGCGATCTCCGAGTACTCCCACGAGCGGCTGCTCGCGCCCGTCCGGGACGGCGACCGCTGGCTGCTCACCACCCCGGCCGGCGACACGACGTACTCCTTCGTCGCGCAGCGCCTCGCCCTCGACCACTGGGCGGTCGGCGCCTCGACGCTGACGCGGACGATCAAGGACGAGCCGGCGCCGCTGGACGTGCAGGACCTCGTCACCGAGTTCGCCGAGGTGCTGGGCATCCCGGACGCGCTGCTGCCGACCTACCTCGAGGAGCTCGCGGCCACCGTGGCTGCGGCGTGCTGGAAGCTCACGCACTCCACCGCGACCGTCGCGGACCTGCTGACCGCGGGCTACCAGGAGGTCGAGGCGGCGATGACCGAGGGCCACCCGGGCTTCGTGGCCAACAACGGGCGGATCGGGTGCGGGGCCGACGACTACGCGGCGTACGCCCCCGAGACCGGCAGCACCGTGCGGCTGCACTGGCGGGCCGCGCGGCGCGAGCACACGCTGCTGGCCGGCGACGCGGGAGTGCAGGACCCCGATCTGCTGGTCGCCGCGGGGCTGGATCCCGAGGAGTACCACCTGGTCCCGGTGCACCCGTGGCAGTGGCACAACAAGATCGCGATCACCTTCGCCCCCGACCTCGCGCGGCGCGACCTCGTCCACCTCGGCGAGGGGGTCGACGACTACCGCGCGCAGCAGTCGATCCGCACCTTCTTCAACGTCACCGACCCCACGCAGCCGTACGTGAAGACCGCGCTGTCGATCCAGAACATGGGCTTCATGCGCGGGCTGTCGCCTCGCTACATGGCGGCGACGCCGGCGATCAACGACTGGGTGCACGCGGTGGTGTCGGCCGACCCCGCGCTGCGGGCGTGCGGCTTCTCGGTGCTGCGCGAGATCGCGTCGGTCGGCTACACCGGCGACGCCTACCACCGGCTGGCCGAGCGGACCGGTGCGCGCACGGCGTACCAGAAGATGATCGCGGCGCTGTGGCGCGAGAGCCCGGTGCCGTCGCTGGCCGACGGTGAGCGCCTGATGACGATGGCCGCGCTGCTGCACCGCGACGCCGCCGGCCGCTCGCTGGCAGGTGCGCTCATCGACGCATCCGGGCTCGACGCGGCCGTCTGGGTACGCCGCTACCTCGAGGTCTACGTGCGGCCGATCGTGCACTGCCTGCTCGCGCACGACCTGGCGTTCATGCCGCTCGGGGAGAACCTGGTGCTGGTGCTGCGCGACCACGTGCCGGTGCGGGCGATCATGAAGGACATCGGCGAGGAGGTGGCGGTGATGAGCGCCGACCGGCCGCTGCCGGCCGAGGTCGAGCGGGTCCGCGTCGACATCGACCAGGACGTGAAGTCGCTGGCCCTGCACACCGACGTCTTCGACGGGGTGCTGCGCCACCTCGCGGCGATCCTGCACGTCGACGGGGTCCTCGACGAGCGGGTGTTCTGGGCCGAGGTGCGCGCGTGCGTGCAGCGGCACCGCGACGAGCACCCGGAGCTGGAGGGCGCTGCGGCGGCGTACGACCTGCGGCGCGCGGAGTTCCAGCACAGCTGCCTCAACCGCCTGCAACTGCGCAACACCCTGGAGATGGTCGACCTCGCCGACCAGGCCGAGTCGCTCCTCTACGCCGGCACGCTGGTCAACCCGATCGCCTGAGCGTTCGCAGGTCGTCGCCCGGTGGTTGAGGAAGGCGCGCTAGCGCCTGTCTCGAAACCACCGGTCGGTCGAACTGGTACGCCGCCCCGCCAGCCCGGGGAGCAGGTCGAACTCGCCCCGGATCAACGCTTCCCGCTTTCGGCGGCTCCATCCCTGGACCTGCTTCTCGTAGGTGAAGGCCTGCTCGATCGAGTCGTACTGTGCCGACCAGACGAGTTGCACAGGTCGCCGCTTCCGGGTGTACGCCGCGCCCGCGGGATCGTGGTTGTGCTCCCACAGCCGGCGCTCGAGGTCGACGGTGCTGCCGACATAGTAGGAGCCGTCGGCGCACTCGACGATGTAGGTCCATGGCATGGCCCAAGGGTTCCCTGGGGAGGAACGGCGGCCACCCGAGGCGCGGGGCTTGTGGATGACAGCGACCTCGGTGGTTTCGAGACAGGCGCCAGAGCGCCTTCCTCAACCACCGGCACGACACCACCCGTGAGCCTTCCTCAACCACCGGCACGACGCCACCCGCGGCGTCCTCGACACCAGCGGGACCGGGCTGGGTAGTTTCGGTCCATGACCTCCCGGCTGACCGAGATCAACGTCGACTGCGCGGACCCGCGCCGGCTCGCGGAGTTCTGGTGCGCGGTGCTCGGGTACGCCGTCCTCGAGGCGAGCGAGGAGCTGGTCGAGGTCGGGCCGGACCGGGGCCCGGACGCCGAGCTGCTGGCGGC
>JAEZEI010000072.1 GCA_023417815.1 Bacteroidota bacterium
GCTCAAGCGTCACGTACAGCGTGCTGCCGATCAGCCGGTGATTGGTGATCGCCCTGCCCGCCTGCCGCATCGCGACGATTTCGGCATGCGCACTGGGGTCGTGATCGGCGATGTTGAGGTTCCAGCCTTCGCCGAGGACAGAGCCATCGGCGCCGACCAGTACCGCGCCAACCGGAATTTCGTTGAACTCACGCTCGGCACGCTCGGCCAGCCCCAGCGCGTGGCGCATCCAGTACTCGTCCTGGTCGTGCACCGGCACGCCCAGCGGTGGCGGCGGCGCCAGGCGCTCAACCATGGCCGTTGGCCTTGCGCACGAACGCCTCGAACGCGGCCAGGGTGGCTTCGCTGACGTGGTGCTCGATCCCTTCGGCATCGCGGCGCGCCGAATCGGCGTCCACGCCCAGCGCCAGCAGGAACTGCTCCACGGTCTGGTGGCGGGCGCGCATCTCCACCGCCAGCTGCTCGCCGGCCGGGGTCAGAAACACCCCGCGGTACGGGCGCTGGATCGCCCAGCCTTCCTTGACCAGCCGCTTGAGTGCCTTGGCCACGGTGGGCTGTGCCACCCCGAGGCGGGTGGCGATATCCACCTGGCGGGCCTCGCGACCATCGGCGATCAGGTCCGCGATCAGCTCCACGTAGTCTTCGACCAGCTCGGACCGGCGCGCTTCACGCACCTGCACGAAGCCCTCGACATGCACCTGGGCATCGATCAGGGGCGAGGTGGCTTTACGGGTCGAGGGCGGCATGGTGGCTCCAGCAATGGCCGGTGGCGAAGGGCTGCGGCACCCGGACAGTTTACCTCACGGGGGTTTGCGACTGATCCGGCGCGGCCCGGCAGGCCCGGCGCGCCCCGATCTTTTGATAGCCCACGCCTGGAATGAAACCCATGTCTCATTCACTGGAGCTTGTGTTTGACAAATGATTTTTGTTGCCGGATATATACCCCACCTACTCAGCCATGGATCCGGCCGAAGGCCAAGGAGCAGCATGGACGCATCCGCATTACGGAAGTACGGCAGCCTCGCTCTGATCGTCGTCCTGGCCGCGCTGATGACAGCGCTGGCGGTGCAGAACCGCCAGCTGCGGCAGCAGCAGGCACTGCTGGTGAGCAAGGTCGAACAGATTTCCAAGGCCGTGCACGGTCTGCCCGAAGGCGCCCAGCCCGAAGCACTCGACGCCACCGCACTGGACGGCCAGGCGGTCACCCTCGCCGGCCCGGCCAGCGGCCGCCAGGTCCTGTATTTCTTCTCCCCTGCCTGCAGGTTCTGCCTGGCCTCGGTACCACAGATCCAGGCGCTGGACGCCGCCGCCGGCAACAACGGCAAACGCGCCTTCGAGATGGTCGGCGTCAGCCTGCCCCCGCATGAAACCGCCGAGGACTACGCACGCCAGCATGGCTTCGCGTTTCCGGTGGTGAACGATACCGACGACCGGATCCGGCAGCGCTACAACACCACCCTGGTGCCGATGGTGGTGGTGATCGAGGACGGCCGGATCATCTACCGCCACGTCGGGCAGCTCAAGGACCGTTCGGTCGATGCCATCACCGGGGCATTCGTGATCCACGCGGCGCGCAGTGCGGTGCCCGCGCCGGCAGGCTGATTCCCTCTGGCGTCGCCACCGGGCGGCGCATCCCAGGTCTCTCCGCGCCGCTCAAGGGGCGGATCGACAGTTCCGTCAGTTGTCCTTCCCATCCCAAGGAGTTGAACGATGACGTCGAAACACACGCTGTCCCTGCTTGGCGGCCTCGCCATCGCCGGCATGCTCGCCTTCGCTTCCGCCCAGGCGTTCGCCACGTCCGCTTCGCCCGCTGCGCTGTCCGGCTGCAAGGCCGCGCCACACTGCGACTACGGCGCCAATCCGGACGGCACCTGCTGCCCGCTGACGGACCCGGCGGCCCGGTAAGCCGTTTCGCGCACCACCGGTTGTCCCCGTGTCACCTACCCAAGGAGAAACACCGTGAAGTCGAAGAAACTCATCTCGGTTTTTGGTGGTATCGCCGTTGTCTGCGCATTGGCGTTCGCATCCAGCCAGGCGCTGGCCACCTCCAGCCAGCCCAAGCCGTTGGCCGGATGTGCCGAGCAGCCGAACTGCACCTATGGCGGGCACGGCGTGTACCTGTGCTGCGATCCGCTGTAACCCAGCACTCGACCCTCCCGGCCATGCGCCGGGATGGTTCCTGCGGCAGCTAGCGGATCCGCCGCTGCAGCAGGGTTTCAAACAGGACCGTGCCTTCCTGGTTGGCGGCCACCAGGCTGCCGCCATGCGCACGCGCGAACTCGCTGGCGATGAACAGCCCCAGCCCAAGCCCGCGGCTATCGTGGAAACTGGCCTTGAACGGCTCGAACAGCCGCGGCAGCAACGCCTCGGGAATCTGCCCGGCATTGCGCACCTGCAGCCGCAACGGCGCGTTGCGCTCACCCTCCAGGCGCACCACGACCGGCGCATCGCCACCATGCAGCACAGCGTTGCCGATCAGGTTGGACAGCAGCTGCGCCAGACGGTCCGGATCGCCCTGCAGGTGGGCATCGCCCTGGACCTGCACCTCGATGGTGGCCTGTGGATGCGCGCGGCCGATCTCGGCCACGACCGACGCCGCCACGTCAGCCAGATCGCATTCGGTACTGTGCAGGCGCAGGCCGCCGGTACGGATCTTCGAGAAATCCAGCAGCTGATCGACCATCCGCGCCATCCGCTGCGCGCTGTTTTCAAGATGGCCCAGGGTGCGCTGCACCGCGCCATCGTCGGGCAGGTCCAGCGACAGCTTGTCGGCGCACAGCAGGATGGAGGCCAGCGGCGTGCGCAGGTCATGCGTCAGCACGGCCATCATCGTCTCGTTGAGCGTGAGCGCATGCTCCAGCGCCTCGTTGCGCGCCTTGAGCAGTTGCTTCTGCTGGTAAAGCTCGATGAACACATTGACCTTGCTCATGATCACCTGCGGCTCGATCGGCTTGTGCAGGAAATCCACGGCGCCGGATTCGTAGCCCTTGAAGGCACGCACCGGATCATTCGGCGAGGCAGTCAGAAAGATGATCGGCACATCGCGGCTGCGCTGCGAACCGCGCATCAGCTCGGCCAGCGAGAAGCCGTCGATCTCGGGCATGTGCACATCCAGCAGTGCGAGCGCGACTTCGTGCTCCAGCAGCAGCTCGAGCGCTTCGGCGCCGGACAGCGCGCACAGGATCTCCAGGCCCGGGCGACGCAGCAGCGCTTCCATCGCGACCAGGTTCTGCGGAATGTCATCGACAATCAGCAGCTTCACGCAATCAGGGGTGGCCGTCGACCCAGCGGGCTCGATCAGGTTCATCGGGTAAGACCTTTCATACGCGTGCAGATGGAGGTGAGC
>JAEZEI010000082.1 GCA_023417815.1 Bacteroidota bacterium
GTGCCGGGCTTTCCTTTATGAGGTCACGGCCACCTGCTTGCTTCGCGCCGGCCCCATGCCGGCGTTCCAGCGATATTCTTGCAGGTTAATTCCATCATCGGAAGACGTTACGGTTCGTGCTTTCGAGTATGAAATGCCGAAAAAGTTCGTGCTTTCGAGTATCAATTGATGCCGCAATTCGTGCTTTCGAGTATGAATTACGTCAATACTTCGTGCTTTCGAGTATCAATTGATGCGGATCTTTGCCGTGCCGGTGACTCGATTCGAACGGTGATTCGCGCCGCAGCGGCCGGGCGTCACGCCGCCTCGCCCGTAACCTGATCGGAAAGCGTAACCTGATCGGAAAGCGTGGCCTGATCGCCAGATGGAGGCGCGCGGCGCGTGATGACGACGCTCACCGGCGCCGCCTTGCGCCCGCGGCCGCGCCCGGCCGTGCCTTCGGCCGGCGCCTCGCCCTCGACCAGCGCGAGATCATAGTCTGGGATGATGTCCGTCCCGGCGATCTGCTTCAGCGCGGCGCGGAAATTGGCCAGCGGGTTCTGATAGCCGATCTGCAGCCGGAAGGTGGCGAGATCGATCTCCAGCCGCTCGCCATCAAGGGTATCGGGGCTCGCGGCACGGGCGACTTCGTAGATGCGCCGCTCGATCGGGCCGAGCTGGAAATAAGCCGCGGCATAATCGAGCACCTGGCGATCGCGCAGGATCGCGCGGTACAGCCAGTCGCACAGGCGGACCTTGACCGCCTTCAGCCGGCGCTCCCCGCTGCGCGTCCTGGAATAATGCAGCCGCGCCTCGGACAGCCAGGAGAAGAAGCCTTCCTCGCCCTCTCCGCCCGCCTCGATATTGGTCTTGATCTGCGTACCCTGCAGCCGCTCCAGCGCCTCGGACAATCGCTGGTAGGAGCGCGCCGAATGGTTGGAGTCGGTGACCGAGAACAGATCGTGCGCGGTGAACACGAAATCCTGCTCGACAGTGTCGCCCGCCTCGAGCTTCGCGGCCATTAGGCTAGCGATATAGAGCACGATCTCCTTGTCGTAGATCGTCGCCACGCCATTGGACGAGGGGCGCACCTCGATCGAGACCGGGCCGTGATGGTAGGACAGCGGCTTCATCCAGGCGCTCTTGGCCAGCGCGAAGAAGGGGAAGGCCATCAGCGAGCGTTCGCCGCGGATCTCCCCGGTCAGCGGGCTGTCGAGCTGGAACAGGTCACGCTGCGGCACGTCGCGGCGCCGTGCGGGGGACTTGGCCGCTAATGGCTTGGCAGCCGGCGACTTGGCCCCGTTCGACTTGGAGGCGGCGGTTTTGGGGGGTGAGCCGGCGGGCGTCTTGGGCATGTTGGATTTCCTACTCGAAAGCACGAACTTTGGGGAGGGAGTGCCGCCCAGCCGAGGGCGAGGGGCGACGAATGCTGTTGGATTCGTGCTTTCGAGTAGGAAATGGCGAGAAACGGAAAAGGTACTGCCGTGTCGGATTGTCGACACACGTTGTTACTGGAAGCACCGATACGGCCACGTCTATGCGCGGACCCCGCCGATCTGGATCAATCGTTAGGAATATATTAAGGGGGCGAGAATGCGGAACGAGCGACAGGAACTTGCCCGTCGTGCGCTGCACCTGCGATCGCAAGGGCTGACGCTGAAACAGATCGGCGTGCGGCTGGGACGCAGCGAAGGCGAGGTTTCGCGATTGGTCCGGGCGGTGACGGCTCACGTTCAGAGCACCACGGCCTGACGCACGAACAGGGCGATGTACAGCAAAAGGCTGCACGTCACCGCTTAACCGGCGCAAGACCGGCATGGGAGGTGTCCATGAGCAACGATCCAGTGTTCGATCCGATTTTCAACACCGCGCCGCAACCGCAGCAGGGCAGCGTGGCCCCAGAGCGAAGCCGATTCCTGTTCGACGGCTGGTCGTACCAGCCACTTGTGACGGAAATCACAGAGCCGCGGCCGGCGCCGCTGCTTGAGCCGAGGCAGTAACAAAGGTTCTTCCATCAGCCCCGAATGCATGGCCGTTCGGGGCCGCGCGACGACAAGTCGATATGTCGGCGTGTCGACACGTCAGATCATGACGCGCTCGACCTCATCGAGGGTCACGTCGTCCGAGCGGCGATCGTAGAGCTGCGTCGTGCGCGTCGAGGCATGGTTGGCCATCGCCGCGGCGCGTTCCAGCGTGCCGCCATTCTTGAGATAGGCGGTGATGCCAGTCGCGCGGAAGGAATGGTTGCCGATCGCGGTCATGATCCCCGCCGCGGCCGCGCGCCGGCGCACCATCTGATAGGCGCTGGCCTGGGGCAGGGGGGTCTGGCTGAGCCGCCCGGTGCCGCGCCCGATGGTCCGGAACAGCGGCCCCTTGCGCTCGTCCGCCAGGCCGCAGCCGTCGATATAGGCGTGAAGATAATCGTCGAGATTGTGGTGGCAGGGCATTTCATGCCGCTTGCCGCCCTTTTCGTGCAATCGCACCCACAGGCGGCGGTTCTGCACGAAGACATCGTCGACGCGCATCGCCAGCGCCGCGCCGATGCGCGCAAAGGAATAGACCATGAGGCCGATCAGCGCGCGGTCGCGCAGGCCGATCGGGGTCGAGACGTCGATCGCGTCGATCAGCTGGCGTGCCTCTGCCGGGTCGAGCACCGGCGTCTTGCCGCGCCGCACGCTATACGCCGGGCCACGCACCGAGATCGCCGGGTTCTGCGCCACCACCTGTGCGCGCACCAGCCAGTCGAACAGGTGCCGGATCCCGGCGAGCCGCTGTTTGACCGTTGGGACGGAGACGTGGCGGCCGAGCTCCTCGATCCAAGCGGCGACGTGCAGCGGCTGGATTTGGGGCAGGGTGGTCACCCCGCGCGCGGCGCACCAGTCGAGAAAGTCGACCACCCCGCGCGCATAGGCCCGGCGGGTGTGCGGATTGCGGATCGTGGCGGCGAAGAATTCAAGGAAGTGCCGCTGTGCCTGCGCGCCGCTGGCCGCGACGATCGGGGGGAGGGTGGGCACGGGCAGGGCAAGGCGGGGCGACGACAGTTCAGACGCGACGCGATGCGCGGGCTGGGAAAGGAGCGAAGCCATAACGCCAGCCTAGCAGCATGGAACAGAGATAGAATCCCTCTTCTTCGCTTAGACAGGCATGTCGAGACTGTGACAGTCGACCATCAACAAAATAGATGCGTCGGCATAGAATCCAAAGTTGTGTAAACATGACTATCTCAAATCATGTTGACGTATTTATGATTGTATCGATGCAACAAAGTCGTAAAGCCAACGTTACCTGTTGACGCACATTTCGCCTTGGTGGGCGACGGATGTCGTGTGTCTGACGAAGAGGATGCCCATGATCACCAAGTTCCTGACTGCTGCTGCCGCGACCGCGATGGTTGCCGCCCCTGTCGCCGTCTCGGCTGCGCCTGCTGCACAGACCAACGCCGCATCGAGCCTGTCGGTCGGCAAGTCGGTTCGCGCCGCCACCCCGACGACCGGTACGAACAAGGCTGCAGCCGGTGCTGGCGGTATCGCCGGAATCGCGCTGGGCGTGCTGATCGCAGGCGGCATCATCTATGCCATTGTCGACGGTACCGACGACAACGATTCTGACAGCAATTAAGCCGATCTTCCGGCGCCTCCGCAACGGGGCGCCGGATACCGGGACGTGCCGCAGCGGTCGTTTCTGGTTCCTTACAGTGGAGACCGCTTATGCGCTGCGCCTGCGGCCTGCGCAGGGCGAGGGCACTCACCAGCGCACCAGCATCAGCAAGCGCGCGCGATAAGAATAGCCATTACCCAGCGACATCTCAGCAGCGTGGCAAATGCCATCAGCGGTGACAGCATCCAGCCTGCGTTCTGTGCATGGCTGTGCACACTTAGCTGCTCGATCAGACTTTCACCTCTGCAGCGGCCAATGTGCGGGCGCGCGAAGCTCAGCCCGTGGCATGACAGGCTTCGCCGATCAGCGCCTCAGCCTGACGTTTTCTGAGCGACGTCGTTCGCCTGAAGCAAGATTTGGACAGCGCCAATGCCGGCCTTTCTTCGGCTGCTGCGCACACATGGGCGGCAACCATCACCTCAAGATGATGGGCGTAGCTAAACAGCGTACGGCGTGGGGAGGTATGCCCCATCATCACGGCAAGCGCATGTGGGGCGATGGCCCCCAAAGACTGCGCGCCGCACAGGCGGTCACGCAGAGCATGGCGCCGCTCGAGCGACAGCGGGTCAATAAAC
>JAEZEI010000121.1 GCA_023417815.1 Bacteroidota bacterium
GCGCAGCTCGACGTCGAAGCCGCGGGCCTCCAGGACCTCGACGGCCACCGGGTGGATGTTCTCGAGCAGCAACGCCTTCACGATCGCCCAGCCTAGGTCGCGGCGGGCACAGCGCCGAAATGGTGCCGATGGCTGGGACACGACAACCGATCGGGTGGCGCAGGCGTCCTAGGAGAGGGAACACCACTTTGCCAGGACGCGAAGGAGACGAACGCGGCATGATGCCGGTCATGGGAGCACGCAGGCGCATGGGCGCCGTCCTGGTCGCCGCCGCGACCGCCGCCACCACCGTCCTCGGGGTCGGGGTCACAGGGAGCGCGAGCCACTCCGCGCCCGGAGCACCGGGCGGACGGGCGGCGCCGGCCGACGGCGACGTCGGCTCCTGGCAGGTGCGGTCGCTCGGCGACGGGCGCTACGACGTCTCCTGGCGCTCGCCGAGCCTCTTCCCGCTGACCTCGGACCGGCCGACCATCACCGGCCCGGCCGACCTGCTGATCTCGGTGCCCACCATCGCCGAGGACGGCCGCACCGTGCAGGCGATCGTGACCTCGGCGACGCCCCCGACACCCGACGAGCTCGATGTCGTCCTGTCCGGGGACCGGCTCGACGAGGTCGGCGACGACCCGGTCCAGGCCGGCGCCGCGGCCGCCGAGCTCGACCTGCCCGGCACGATCACCCTCGACGAGGACCCGGCCACGCCGGGCCCCTACGAGGTGACCACCAGCGACTACGACCTCGACCCGGTCAAGCTGCCGCGGATGCGTCAGCCGATCGAGATGGTCGGGCACGTGGTCGAGCCGGTCGCGGACGCCGAGACCGGACCCCGTCCGCTGGTGCTGTTCATGCACGGGCGGCACTCGGTCTGCTACGACCCGAGCGACGAGAACGGCGGCGGCGGCGAGTGGCCCTGCCAGCCCCCGGAGCAGGAGATCCCGAGCCACCTCGGCTACGACTACGCCCAGCAGGTGCTCGCCTCCCAGGGCTACGCGACCGTGTCGGTGCGCATCAACGGGATCAACGCCCAGGACTACCGCCTCGACGACGGCGGCGCAGACGCCCGCGCCACGGTCGTGGAGGAGCACCTCCAGCATTGGGTCGGCCTCGCGGCCGAGCACCAGGTCGACATGGACCGCGTCGTGCTGGTCGGGCACAGCCGCGGCGGCGAGGGCGTCGACCGCGCCTCGATCCAGATCCCGCTGAGCGCGCCGTACCGCATCGCCGGGCAGGTGCTGATCGCGCCGACCGACTTCGCCGCCCAGACCGCGCCGTACGTCCCGACGGTCACGATGCTGCCGTTCTGCGACGGCGACGTCTTCGACCTGCAGGGCCAGCAGTTCACCGACACCTCGCGCGACCTGACTACCGGCGACACCTCGCTGAAGAGCTCGGTGCTGGTGATGGGCGCCAACCACAACTTCTTCAACACCGCGTGGACGCCCGGCCAGGCCGTCGCCCCCGCGTGGGACGACTGGGGCGGAGCCCGCAAGGCCGAGTGCGGGAGTAGGAACCCCGACCGGCTCAGCGCCACCGAGCAGCAGGCCGTCGGGGCGGCGTACGTCGCCGGCGCGGTGCACCTGTTCGCCGACGGCGACCAGGACGTGCTGCCGCTCTTCGACGGCACCCGCGCCCGGGTGGACTCGATCGGTGACGCGCAGGTGCTCAGCCACACGATCGGCGGGGGCCGCGACGTGCGGGCGCCCGACCGCGACCTGGCGCGGGCGCTGCCGGACGGGGCGAGCACCCGGATGTGCCAGGGCATCACCAACGCGAGCCGGATCGCCTCCTGTGCGTCCAGCACCGAGGACTGGGCCGTCTGGCCGCACTGGACCGAGCCTGGCACGACTCCCACGCGCTCGTTCTTCGAGATGTCATGGGACGCGCCCGGCCAGTCCGGCGGGGTGCTGCTCGAGGAGCCGCTCGACCTCGCCGAGGACCGGCTCGAGCTGCGCACGATCGTCGACCCCGCCGCCGGCGACGTCGACCTGCGCGTGCGGATCACCGACGCCGACGGCGCCACCGCGCTGCTGACGCCGGCCGGGGGCGGCACGCTGCCGGGCCTCGGGGAGAGTGCGGAGACCCGGAAGTACTGGGCGCAGACCCTCGTCGTGGACCCGGCTGAGGCCGAGGGCGTCGACCTGACCCGCATCGAGCAGGTCGACCTGGTCAGCGCCAGTGAGCGGGGACAGGTCTGGGTGGCCGACCTCGCCGCCGCGCCGGCCGAGCTGGCCGCCGTACCGGACGTGCGGCTGCCGACGGTGAACCTGGGTCGCGCCGAGATCGTGGAGGGCAACGGGTCGAAGCGGGTGACCGCGGCAGTGCCGTTCACCGTGGTCGGTGACGTCACCCGTCCGGCGCGCCTGATGGTGACCACCGTCGGTCAGCTGGGATCGGAGCGGCAGCGCTTCACCATCGACCTCGCGCCCGGCCAGACCGAGGGCTCGATCCCGGTGCGCTACCAGCCCGACCGTCGCGACGACTACGACAAGCTGCTCACCTACGCGAACGCGTTCGCCGCACACAACGTGATGACCGACGCCTACATCGGACAGCTCGTCGTCGTCGACGACGACCCGACCCCGCGGCTGCAGGTGAAGGCGGTCAAGCGGACCATCGCCGAGGGACAGACGGCGCGCTTGAAGGTGAGGCTGTCCGCACCGGTCGGCTACGACCTCTACGTCACGGGCCGGATCGTGCGCAGCCCGAAGCCCGCCCTGGCCGCCGACGACGTCCCCCGGGACTGGTTCCAGAACTACACCGGGCAGAAGCCGAAGCCGGGCTAGCCGCTGTGGACCTACCGGCCCTCGCTGTTCGGGCGCATCGCCCCTGGT
>JAEZEI010000127.1 GCA_023417815.1 Bacteroidota bacterium
AGTCAAACCCTTTGAAGATGCCTTCGTTGTTGAAACAAAATGCTGAACCTACAAATCTTGATTTACGGGTAACAGAATAGAAAGCACCAATACCGACAATCAATTCATTGTTTGTTGGTCTGTTTAAACGCCAGGGAACTCCACCTAATTTTGCCAACATGGCTATTTCAATGTGTGGCAGGAATGTATTGAAATCGTTGTTATAGTTGCCGTTCTTGTATAAGTGCTCTGCTTTGATTACCTGTGACGAAATTCCCTCGTAAAGAAGTATCTCTTTTATGCGGTAGTAAATGGCGTTGTGCTCTTCGTCCTTGTCAGCTTTAGGGACTGGGTTAACAAAGATTGCCATGTATCTTGTATCTGTTCGCCAGTCGGCATTCTTCACTATATTCTTCACGGTACTTACGGCATCTTCAATACAGGTAAATTCTACGTTCTTGGTAACGTCTAATTCAAATGGCATTTTGATGTAATCCTGCATCTTAGGAAATGGGAACCGTTCATGTTTGAAACCGCTGTTTAGATAGCCATATAATGCCTTTACTGCTGTTTGCTTATCCGATGCCTGGTAAATGAAGAAGAACTTGAAATTTGCCGGTTTTTGTGGCAACTGGTAAGGACCTTTTGATTTGAAATCCTTCTTCGGTTCTTTGCCAGTGTGATGATCCGTGCTATTCCATTTTCTGCCGTACATCAAATCGTTGGAAGATTGGTTAATCACTCTTGCCTGTTGCTCTGTTGGTGCATAGAAACCAGCCGTATCAAGAGGAATAATGTTTCGGAATGCACCGTTGTTCAAATGCTTTTCATAGAACGATTGCAGCACCTGCAAGAACCTTGGATACCTGTTTTTTAGGTTTGGTATGTCGTGAGCTATTTCAAAGTGTGGCTTCAAAGTATTACTAAGCACAGGAAAACACTTGTCTAAATTGCTCTTCCACTCTTGCGGAATAAAACGCCATTTGTGTAGCACTCCACCACAATTCACCCAATTGTACAGCTCTGTTTGAAAATTGTAAATCTTCGCAATGCTTCGTGTAAGCACTTTGGTTGTACCATCGTAAGACAATACCAGTTCATGCTTATCAGTCATTCTACCATGCTGCACCTTTAAGGTGAACTGGTTGTATAAATTGTATTTCTGTGTACTCTCTGATGGATTATGAAACCAAACTTCGGTTTCGCTTGTAAAGTCCTGGTGCATGATGTCGGCAATGCCGGTGAAATGCTTGCGGATCAGGTAACGGAAATAATGATTGGCAAAACGTGGGGTTTTTGAAAGATCAATATCTAACAACAAAGCACCCTCCTTAGCTGCTTCAAAATCCGTGTACAGCTTCTCTAACTCAAATAATTCCAATGCTGTAAAATGACCTTGTAAAAGGTCCGCAAAGTCGCCTTTAAAGATTGGATAATACCCAGGCAGTTTTTCTCTATAAAAAGCAAATGTCTTCTTTCCTGCAGGTGCGGAAAAAGGAATGATGTTTAAGAGTAAGGATTGCTGAAGCATAGGCAGATAGTTTATTGTATCAATTTGAATATGAACTACATTAGTTTTATTGTAAAACCTCGTCTATTATTTGCCTTATTTTTTTATTATTTAATTGGGTACCAAATTCAACCTTATAACCATCAATCGTCAATTGATTGAAGAAAACCTTTGCACACTCAATTTTCGCCTGCTCTATTCCTCTTAAAGATGACTGGTTTTCTACATCCTTTGTCTCTACGATTACATTCAAAATCTTTTCACCGTTGTTTTTCTTAACGACGTACATAAAGTCGGGGCTGTAAGATTGGCCTGTAATAGTTGGTATGGCAATACTGCTTTTAGGAATTTTGCCATAGACAATAATTTCATCTATTCCATCAACCATTAAGTTTTCTTTTTCAAGCGGGCTATCGAAAGCATAGATATCATAGAGGTATTTGACAGATGGTGTGCCATCAATAAACTTTGTACCGATAACACCTAGCGTTATTTCTGCTTTGGGGGTTCCATCTGAAAAGGTTAATGCCGTGGCTTTGATAGGCAAATTGGCTTTAGAGTAGCTGAACCTTCCGGCAAGTTTATCTACTTTCCAATACAAAACTTACTGAAAATATAATCCAGCTTGTCTTCGCTGGTGATCTCACCTGTGATTTCGCCGAGGTGGAAAAGGGCGCGACGGATATCGAGGGCGAGGAGGTCGCCGGGCAGGTTGGAGTCCAGGCCGGAGCGGATAGCGGAAAGCGAAGAGCAGATGTTTTCGAGTGCCTCGAAGTGCCGTGCACTGGTAATGATGGTGTCTTCTGATGAAGGCTCGCGGGCGACCATCTTCTTAAAAATTGCTTCTTTTAATTCATCTATACCCTGGCCCTGCTTGGCGGATATATATATTACATTCTCGCTGACAGGCTTCCCGGTGATGGCGTCTGCCTTGTTGCCGACAAGCAGGTAAGTTGCTCCTTCCTTTTCAAGTTCTTCTATTTCGGCAGAAAGGCTCTCCTTTGTTTCGGTGGTTGCATCGAAGATATAAAGCACCAGGTCGGCGGAGCGCATCTTTTCACGGCTCTTTTCAATCCCGATTTGTTCTATTGTGTCTGTACTGTGCGAACGAATTCCTGCGGTATCTATCAGCCTGAAAAGTATGCCGTGGATATTAAGGGCTTCTTCGATGGTATCACGGGTTGTGCCGGCAATGTCACTAACTATGGCGCGGTTCTCATTCAGAAGGCTGTTCAGCAAGGTTGATTTACCGGCATTGGGCTTTCCGATGATCGCCACGCTGATGCCATTCTTAATTACATTTCCCAGGCGAAAACTTTCTGAAAGCTGCTTTGCAAGCTTTTCAGTGTCTTCTACGAAAGCGTAAAATTTTCCGCGGTCTGCAAACTCCACATCCTCCGTTGCAAAATCGAGTTCGAGTTCTATAAGCGAAGCGAACTGCAGAAGTTGCTCGCGCATCTGCTTCAGCTGGTCTGAAAATCCGCCGCGAACATTATGCAATGCAGTTCTCCCTGCAGCCCGTGTATCGGCAGCAATAAGATCTGCGACTGCCTCGGCCTGGGTGAGATCAAGTTTACCTTTCAGGAATGCACGCTGGGTAAATTCCCCTGCCCTGGCAGCACGTGCGCCATGCCTGATACATGCTTCGATTACCTGCTGCTGCACCACCGGGCTGCCATGACAGCTTATCTCTATCACATCCTCGCCAGTATAACTCTTTGGCGATCTGAATACCGAAACTAGTACATCGTCAATTGGTGTTTCATCTTTTAAAAGCCCGTGGTGAATGGTATTGCCTGGCTGGCCTGAAAGTTTTTTTGAAAAGAGCTCATCTATGATACGGAAAGCTTCCGGCCCGCTCATACGGATCACGCCGATGGCGCCTACACCGGGTGGTGTGGCGAGTGCAACAATGGTATCGTCCCAGCCGGAGAGTTTGTTCATGGAACGAAGTTAATTCAAGAAATCATGAATAGTTCCCGCAGATTTTCGCAGACCTAAACGATGAATGAACGCAGATATTTTTTACAAAGAAGTGGAATCCCAATCAGCGAAGATCTGCGTAAGTATCAGCGAAGATCTGCGGGAACCACTGCGAACGATTTCATTCTACATAATACTTCCTGATCCCGCATATCGCCAGTTCATCCATCACCGAAACAAGGTTATTGAAATTTGAACTATCGGTCGGTTTTATGATCACGATCGTTTCATCCTTGCCGGTTGTTTTTAAAACCTTCTGCCGCTTATTAATTAACACCGTGCGAATCCCGGTTGAATTGTAATCTGTTCGCTGTAGATTATTAAGATCATCTCCTTCAAAATATTCGATCACATTATTTGCTTTAAGGTTAAGCGTGATCACTTTTGACCCTGGAATGTCATCAAATACTTTTTTATTAGAATCATTCGGCACCATCATCCCCATAACCTTCTGTTCACTTAGTGATGTGGTGAATACAAAGAATGTAATAAGAAGAAACCCGAGATCCACCATCGGTGTCAGGTCAACTCTGGTTGAACGGATCTTAAACTTACGTTTGCCTGTGGAGTTGTTTAATATTTCTGCCATAAAAAATTCATTTTGATTAGAGGAACACGGATGACGCGGGTTTTCTGGGATGCACACAGGTTACAGGAAGAACTAAGCTTTCATTGGATATTAAGACAACCCGTGCAAACTTGTTTCATCTGCGTGATCTGTGTTCCCCGGAAAATATATTTACTCCGGCACAACAAAAGTTATTGGTTGCCGCCTGTATGCTTTTACCGAAATTCCATTCTGCTGCGCAGGTGTCCATGATGGCCCGCGCCTGATAGCGTTAACAGCCTCTTTCTCCATGCCATATCCATGATCTGTTTCTGCTTCAACATCACTAATGCTGCCATCAGTGCTTACAATGAAACGAACAATCACCCTGTATGTTCCGGCAGGTGCGCCATTGTTCAATGGAAGGTCTGCATCCAGGTTCTTCTGAAGATATCGCCGCCATGCTTCCACGCCTCCCGGGAAGGATGCCTGTACCTGCACACTCGTATACACTGCAGGTTCAGCAGGAGATGGTGGAATTACATCAGCTACTGTGGTGGTTGTATCTCCTGTTGGACCACCCGGACCTTGAGGAAAGTTTGTTGCGGTCCCCGGGTCTGCACCGCTGCCCGCCGAAATCTGGACCGTTGGAACGGGAGCTACTGGTGTGTGATCTGTAACGATAACAGGGTTGGTTCGATTTTGTGCAGGTTTGACTGCTGCCTGGGCAGAAGATTTCTTTACAGGATCTTTTGGAATAGCCGGATCTGTTATTGCCGTTGTTTGTGTTTCAGGAATAAAAACAGTCAATACCTTTTGAGTGATTACAGGTCTTGTAAAAAAATAGAGAAGAATACAAACCATTACAAACATGATGGCCAGGGACCCCATCAACCGCGAGTTGTATGCTTTGCGTAGTTCATACGCACCATAGTCTTTATTCCGGCCTTCGAAGATGATGTCTAAGATTTCTGCGTGGAGTATTTTATGTGCTTCCATAACAGTGGGTTTGTTAATGAGAAGCAAAAGGGATCAGATTCCATAAAATGAAAAAAATATTTTAAGGAAACAATAGTTCCCGATGAATTTGAGGGATGCTATCGCAAAATGTTGCTTAAAATGCTTTTACTGATCAACAACATCGGTGGAGCCGCATGATTATGCGTCTCTGCATTCTATTGAATAAGGGGCTTGTAGAGACGCAAGATTTTGCGTCTCTGCCGAGGCTTGGTCAATCGATTATGTCTTCCTCACCCCGCATATCACCATTTCATCCATTTTTGAAATCAGGTTAATAAACATAGGTGGGGACGCATGATTATGCGTCTCTGCCCCAACAGTCGTTCAATTCTGGCATCATTTTGTTACTCTACATTCTAAACTTAATATTATGGACAAGTTAGAAGTAAAAGGAAAATGGAATGAGTGGAAAGGAAAACTGAAACAGGAATATGCCGACCTTACAGATGATGATCTGAAATACGAAGACGGCAAGGAAGATGAACTTTGGGGAAAGATCCAGAACAAAACGGGCAAAGCAAAAGATGACCTGATCAAATGGCTTAGGGGCCTGGGGTAAACATTCTCCTGTAATATTCCACTTTAAAATCGTAGACTGGCCTGGCAGAACCTGCCGGTACCCAGTCTTCTTTTTTTTCCTTATATAATTTCGATTGAGCAAGGCCAATATTTCCTGCTCCCGATGGTGAGTAGAGAATGACCAGCCTCACAGGCCTGCCGAATGGTTCACTGATCGTGATCTCCCTATCACGGCGAATTTCATTTGAGATCTTTTTACCAATGATATCCTGGTAAAATATCTTAAATGCACTGTTCTTTCCGAAGCCGCTGGTGAAGAAGATGGTATGGATCGCAGAATTCTTTACCTGTTGCACAATATCATGATTCAACTCTATGGGAATGATGTCCTCATCAAATGCAGATTCTCGTTTCCTGGAACACGATCTTATCACATCGCTTATCGAGATTTTTCTTTCTTTCAGAAATTTTAGGATCCCTTCTACGGTAACAGGTCGCTTTAATTCCGCCGGAAAAGCATCACTGAATATTTTCCAGAGTGTTCCGGCACTGCCATAAAAGAACTGCAAGGGAAAACGTTCGGGGTTAGCCGGGTGTATGGTGCCCAGGATGAGATTCTCGCTTGCCGGATCAACCGGGTATTTATCGATGAACTGGTGAGTGGTCAGCATGATTTGTGCAAATTTAGAAATTGTCATTACCAGGACGTTCGCCTGCCCACCTACCTACTTCCCGGTATTCCCAGGCCCAAATACGGGCCCAGGCTATAAAATACAAGACTTATATTATATATTAGCGCCACGTTTACCAAACAATCCAGGCCGGAAGGCGTTCTTTAAACATCCATAAACCGAAAGACCCCGGTTTATTTCCAGGGCGAACCAAAACCAGCGGCTACCCACCGCGTACCCTAATACTGTGTTCATGAGAAAAATTTTAGGCTGTATCCTACTGCTTTGCAGCACTTTTGCGTATTCCCAAACCATTACACCGTCAGGACCAATTTCTTATTGTGTTTCAGGACCACTAACCGTAAGCGGCCACGGGTCCAGCACTGTTCAATGGCAACTTAATGGCACCGACATAGCAGGGGCTACTTCAGCAACGCATACTGCAACTGTTTCGGGCAGTTATACAGCAATTATTTCAGGGACTCCGCAACCAGATACTTTAGGTCCCGTGGCGGTTACGATTTCCCAAATGCCGACGGCTGGTTTTACATTTAATCCCAATAACCAGTGCAGTAACATTCCGGTTGTCTTCACTAATACTTCTACAGGTACTGCACTTTCGTATTCCTGGAATTTTGGAGATCCAAATTCCGGAGCAGCAAATACAAGTACTTCAACACATCCAACGCATGAATTCATAGGAACTACCGGCAATGGTAACCAATCCTTCACAGTTTCACTGACAACCACAAGTGGCGTTTGTATTCAAACTTCAACACAAACAGTAACCACCACTCAAAACCCCAGTACAGCTCTTGGGGGTCCGGGCCTCGTGACATACGATGGGAAAAAATATTTCAAGGTCTGCAGTAATGTTCCTTCAGCAAATTTCAATTTTACCAATCTTTCAACTACCAGCAATACAAATTATATTATCAAATGGGGAGATGGCTCTCCGGATTATGTATCAACAACTTTCAGTGCTCCTGTAAGTCATACTTTCAACGTTGGAATTACACAAATGCTTTTTATTGTAACCGGCACAAATGGTTGCACAGATACAGCAACCTATTATGCCTTCGTAGGAAGCAATCCGGCAGTGGGCTTGGAGAATCCCGGGAATACAGCGATCTGCACGAACAATACATTAACTTTTCCTATCTCGGGAACGGCAACTAACCCACCGGGAACTGTCTATACAGTAACTTTCAATGATGGTACACCACCGATCAGCCTGACACATCCGGTTCCTGCGGATATTTCACACACATTTACATTATCATCTTGCGGAGCAGTTAGCCCAGGTTATAATAACGCATTCAATGCATCGATCCAGGCTTCCAATCCCTGCGCTTCCTCAACTGCCATCGTTGTACCGATCTATGTTTCGGAGGATGTATCCCCAACGTTCACAATAAGTCCAAATGATACAGTTTGCGTTAATACACCGGTAACGATAACCAATACTACCGGAAGCAATTACAGTATTGACAATGGAACATGCAATACTGCTCCGATTATCTGGACAATTTCACCTTCTACCGGATATACTTTAAGCGGAACCCTGGGAAATGATTTTGGCTTTACCGATCCATCCGTTTGGCAACCTGGTTCCGACATTCTCAATATCACATTCAACACGGTAGGTGTATATACTATTAAACTAAAGACCGGGAATGCTACTTGCGGACTTGATTCAGTTATCCGCACTATTTGCGTAAACCCAACACCTACCGGTTCTTTCACTGTCAACGAAATTACCGGCTGCGCTCCACTTGATGTTTCTACAACCAGCACTACAAATACACCGTTGTGCGGAGCGAATACATACCAATGGACAATTTCCTATGCACCAACGGCAGGATGTTCGCCTGCTTCATCAGGTTACACTTTCATCGGGGGAACCTCGGCAACGTCTGCAGAACCTGATATCCGTTTCACTAATCCAGGGATCTATACATTAAACCTTTGGCTTATCGCGCCTGCGCAATCGTGTTCAACGCTGGTTGACACCAGGACGATCATTGTAAAAGGCAGGCCGAATATAAATATCGGGACCCTCCCCGCGGATATCTGTCAGGGCACTTCCTTCAATGTGAATGCAACGGCATCATGCGATGTAACGAATGCCACTTATACATGGAGTTTCCCGGGAGCCACACCATCCTCCGCAGGTATTCTCGGACCTGTATCTATCACCTACAACACCCCGGGTAACCAGACCATTACCCTCTCCGCAACAAATGAGTGCGGAACAACAACAGATTCGGAACCGATCACGGTAAAACCCGTTCCGCAACTGAATCTTCCGGCCAACATTACGCGTTGCGCAGGAGAAAGTATTGCATCCACCCCGATTTCGGCAACACCTTCAGGAACTACAATTACCTGGACAAACAGTAATACTGCTATTGGTTTGCCTGCTTCGGGATCCGGAAATCTACCTGCATTCACTGCAACCAACAGTTCTTCGTCGGCGATAACATCCACCATTACTGTTACCGGTTTGTTGAATGGCTGCAGCATTAGCGGAACTTTTACCATTACTATTTACCCGCTGCCCGCAATGCCTGCTGCAACATCACCGGTTAATTATTGCCAGGGAAATACTGCTGTGCCGCTGACTGCAACCCCGGCAGCAGGACATACCTTGCTCTGGTACACCACTGCAACAGGAGGCTCGGGAGATTTAACTGCACCTACGCCTTCAACCGCTTCTGCAGGTTCCACTATATATTACGTGAGCCAGGTAAATTCGACCACTAACTGTGAAGGTCCAAGAAGGGCGATAACAGTTACGGTGAATCCAAGCCCGAATATTACAGGACACACATTGGTAAACCCGGCACAATGTGGCGCATCAAACGGATCAATAACACTTACAGGGTTAACGCCGAATACAAGCTATACTGTTCATTATATCAGGAATGGAAGTGCAGTAACCGTTACACTTTCTTCCAATGCTTCCGGGCAGATCATTATTACAGGACTTAATGCAGGAAACTACACTAATATATATGTAGTGCTGAATAACTGCCCTTCGAATGAGATCCCTTCAGTTACATTATCCGATCCAAGTTCTCCTGCAGCTCCTTCCGCATCGAGCAACTCCCCGGTGTGCAGTGGGCAGACACTAACGTTCTCTTCTACCCCTGTAGCTGGAGCAACCTGGAACTGGAGCGGGCCCAACGCATTTTCAAGCACCCTGGCTGAACCAACCATTACAAACGTTACCACAGCGGCATCAGGAACCTATAATGTTTCAGTAACGGTAAATGGATGTACTTCTCCAGGCACTAGTGTGAATGTTTTGGTGAATCAAACTCCTGCCACCCCGGTCGTAAACAGCAATTCACCTGTTTGTTCGGGAGAAACCATAAACCTTAACGGCCCAACTGTAGCAGGAGTTTCATATTCATGGAGCGGACCAGGCGGATTCTCCAGCACCGATGAAGATCCGGTGATTACAAATGCAACCACGGCACATAGCGGCTCATATACATTAACCCTTACCGCTACCGAGGGAAGTTGTGTCTCCCAGCCAGGTTCAACTAATGTTGTTGTTAATCCAACTCCAGCCATTTCAGGTGCGAGCGCTTCACAACCATCCCAATGCAACTCCACAACAGGAAGTATCACTTTACAGGGTTTGACTGCAAATACCACTTATACCGTTAGTTATATCCGTAACAGTTCTACCGTTACAACAACTATTACATCTGACGGAACCGGGGCACTTACAATTACAGGATTAAATGCCGGGAACTATTCCAACATATTTGTAACACTCGCTGGTTGCCCTTCCAATGCAGTAGGTCCGTTTACGCTTACTGACCCTACGCCTCCTGATGCGCCAGTTGTTTCTTCCAATACACCTGTTTGCAGCGGCCAGACAATACAGCTAAATGCAAATACGGCAACGCCCGGGAGTGCAACATATTCCTGGAATGGACCGAACGGGTTCTCAAGCAACGAACAGAATCCCCAGATCATAAATGCACCCGTGGCTGCAACAGGAAACTATACTGTTACTGCAACAATCAATGGTTGTACCTCACCGGTTTCAACCACTGCCGTAACAGTAAATCTCACTCCTGCGGACCCGGTAGCTTCAAGTAACAGTCCTGTTTGTACAGGAGGAACAATAAACCTGAATGCATCTTCTGCCACGCCCGGTGTAAGTTTCCAATGGAACGGTCCTTCAGGTTTCAGCAATACCAACCAGAACCCATCGATCACCAGCGCTGTTGTTGCACAGGGTGGAACATATTCAGTAATAGTCACCAACCCTGCAGGAGGCTGTACTTCATCAGCCATATCAACAAACGTAGTAGTTAACCCTACCCCGGTAATTGGCGGTGTGATCCCGTCAGATCCTACAGCTTGTAATACGGCCACAGGATCATTGACTCTAACGGGCCTTACAGCAAATGCATCTTACAATATCAGCTATATAAAGAATGGTAGTTCGCAAAACGTTACACTCACGGCGAATTCGGCCGGTGAAGTGGTTATCACAGGATTAACAGCCGGAACTTATACAGATATCGTGGTTCAACTCACCGGTTGTTCTTCCGCTCCGGCCGCCGGCCCGTTCGTTCTTTCAGATCCTAATCCGCCTTCGGCTCCGGATGTGACAGGCAGCAATAATCTATGCAGTGGAAGTACTTTAACCCTCCAGGCAATAAATAATTCTCCCGGGGCTCCAACCTATAGCTGGAGCGGACCAAATGGATTTATCAGTACATCACAAAACCCGGTGATCACAGGGATCACCACAGCAGCGTCAGGAACTTATTCGGTAACAATAACCATTGCCTCCTGCGTTTCGTTACCGGGAACGATCACAGTTGTGGTAGATTCAACTCCTGTGATACCGGTGATAACTTCAAACGGACCGGTTTGCAGCGATTCTACTTTGAACCTTTCCGCCTCAACCATTACTTCCGGAACTATTACATGGCAATGGTCGGGCCCGGCAGGGTTTTCAAGTTCCCAGCAATCACCTTCCATACCTAATACCACCCCTGCCAACGCAGGAAATTATTCTGTGATCGCAACCAATGTTTCTGGTAATTGCCCGTCCCAACCGGGCACTGCTAACGTTGTGATCAATCCTACACCGGTAATTTCGGGAACCTCATTCACGAATCCAACACAATGTAATACGCCGACCGGTACAGTTACGATCCAGGGCCTTCAGCCGGGTTCAACATATGCTGTTAATTACCTGTATAATGGTAGTCCTCAAACTATTTCTCTTGTGGCGAATGGTTCAGGCAATTTGATCATTCCAAATTTACCTGCCGGAAACTATACCAATATATATGTAGTGATCAACAATTGCCGGTCACTCCCTGTGGCGTCAGTAACACTAACAGATCCAACACCTCCACCAGCACCAACGGTGAACAGCAATTCTCCTGTTTGCGAAGGGCAGACTTTAAACATGCAAGTTGCAACAAATGAACCTGGTGTGCCAACGTATAACTGGACAGGCCCTGATGGCTTCATCAGTACATCTGCAACACCATCCATTGCAACAACCACGGCCGCATCGGCAGGAACCTACCAGGTTACAGTTACGATCAATAACTGTACATCTCCAGCTGCATCTTTGCCGGTAGTGATCAACCCATTACCACCTGCACCATCGGTGATCACTCCTGTGAACTATTGTATAAACACTACTTCAGTTCCCCTGACTGCAACTCCTGCACCAGGCAATCCATTGAACTGGTATGATGTTCCTGCAGGCGGGACTCTTTTACCTTCTGCACCAATACCATCTACCGCAATTGCCGGAACCACTTCATATTACGTGAGCCAGACAAATTCATTTGGGTGTGAAGGCCCCCGGGACACTATTGATGTGATCATAAATCCTGATGCACTTGCGGAACTTGATCCAACCGATACGATCGGGTGCCCGCCATTTGTTTTGACCCCGTCAATTGTAGGTCTCGTGGATTACCCTGCACTGAACGGCAATTATGAATGGTATGCGAATAATGTACTAATCGGAACGGGTACCATATTCCCAGGTTATACTATATTGAATGAGAATAGTTCGGTTATTATAAAAGTGAAAGCTATCTCTCCATTTGGTTGCAAACCTGATAGTGTAAGCCAGGTATTCAATACCTATAATCTTCCTCATCCTTCCTTTGAGGTGATCGATTCGGTGGGGTGCGGTCCACTTGATGTGCTGGTGCTGAATACCACACCGAACATTGGGCTTTTCACCTATCATTGGGATTTCGGGAATGGCCAAACTTCCACCCAGCAACAACCCGGGACCATTACATTCAACCCGAATCCTACACATTATGATACGGTCTATAATGTTTCTCTCCAGATATTCTCTATTTGCGATATAATAACGGTAGTAAAAACGGTGCGGGTGAAATCCAAACCCAGGGCTTTGTTCACTCCTTCAGCAACAACAGGTTGTTCCCCGATGAACATTACTTTCTACAATACATCTGCAGGAAATAACAATACATATTACTGGGATCTTGGCGATGGCACAACGTATACCACCACCAGCAATGACCCTGTACATCATGTTTACCATACCGGTATCGTAGATACATTCACAGTGCAACTGGTTGCCGTGAATGAATGCGGAGCGGATACAATTGCATACGACATAATTGTTTCGCCAAATACCATCGACCTTTTATTCGCGGTGAATGGTCCGCAGAATTCGGGGTGTGCGCCACACACAGTTTCTTTTATAAACAACACAGTTGGCGCTTCTACTTTCTCCTGGGATTTTGGAGACGGTAATATCCTGAGTACGACCGAAGGCGTGGATACAGTGGACCATGTCTATCTCGTTCCCGGTATTTATAATGTTTCGCTGACAGCGCAAAACAGTTGCAGCGATACGACAGCACAGATGGTGATCACGGTCTATCCAAAACCTGATGCAGATTTCACCGCAAGTTCATATACTATCTGCCAGGGGCTGCAGGTAAACTTCACCAATAATTCTTCAGGCGGCACATCGTATGTATGGACCTTCGGCGATGGAAATACTTCCACGTTAGTGAACCCGGTGCATACATATGTGAATCCCGGGATTTATACCGTAAAGCTTCTGGTTTACAGTGCGAATGCACCCGGCAGTGTGTGCGTGGATTCAACAGAACAACAGATACAGGTAACATCACAGGCTGAAGGATCGTTCAGTATGGATCCTTCCAATGCTCCCTGTGCTCCGCTAACCGTAACGTTTGCCAATCAAAACCTGCCATCTGTTACAGCAAGCTGGGATTTCGGTGACGGTACTACCGGTTCCGGGAATAATACCACCCATACTTATACTTTACCGGGTTCTTATACTGTTACGCTGACTGTTACTGTACCGGGAGGATGTACATACATCTCGACCCAGGTGGTAACGGTGAACGGCCCGCAGGGATCATTGGCCTACACTTCAGGATATCACTGTTCACCAAACACCGTTCGTCTTGAGGCCACAGGAACAGGATACACGGACATAACCTGGGATTTCGGAGATGGTCAAACACTAACAACTACCCAACTGGTGGTATTCCATCAATACCAGAATCCTGGAGTATACCTTCCATCTGTCAGCTTTAATAATGCTGCAGGCTGCATCTTCCCCGTTAATGGAACAGATTCCATCAGGATCGATAAGGTTGATGCAGGATTCACCACATCCATTTCGCAGGTGTGCGGAAATACAAGAGTGATCTTCACAGACACGTCGCATATTTTTTACGGTATTTCAAACGTGCAGTGGAATTTTGGAGATGGTCAGACCGGCTCAGGAAGCCAGGTAACGCACGACTATACAGCTTCAGGCACTTACCCTGTACAAATGATCATAACCGGAAATAGTGGTTGTGCCGATACGATCGAACTTCAACTGGTGGTACAGGTGAACACCATCCCTGATGTACAGATCTCCGGACCTTCAACTGCATGTACCGGTGAACCAGTAATATTCACGGGACAAGTGACCTCAATTGATCCAGTAGGCATACTTGACTGGAGTATTTCGAATGGAGTGACGGCTACAGGGGCAGATCTTAACTACACCTTTGCAACTTCAGGTATCTTTACCATCAGGTTCATTGCCGGAACTACCTCAGGCTGTTATGATACGACATATCATAATATTACAGTCAATCCATCACCCATCGTAACTGCCAGCGCAGATGGAACGATCTGCCTTGGTAACAATGTTCCGCTAAATGCGGCCGGTGCGTTGAATTATCAATGGGCTCCTTCTGCGGGATTATCCTGTACAACCTGCCCTGATCCTGTTGCAACACCAACTATAACCACACCTTATACAGTTACCGGCACCAATTCATTCGGCTGCTCCGATATTGAAGAAGTGATCATTACAGTGATACAGCCGTTAAATATGACAGTATCACCGAGCGACAGTATATGTATTGGTGAATCACTTCAACTGGTTGCATCAGGCGCAGCAACTTACCAGTGGAGTCCCGCTGCAGGACTTTCAGCAACAGATATTTCAAACCCCGTTGCTACTCCGCAACAAACAACCATATACCGCGTAGTTGGCTATGATGGATTTAATTGCTTCACTGATACCGCATTTGTGCTGGTAGGGGTGGGTCAATATCCAACGATCGACCTTGGCCCTGATCTCACACTTGCAACAGGAACTATACACCCGTTAAATTCTACCGTAACCAACGGTCCTGTGGGCACATGGATGTGGACTCCATCCACTGACCTGAGTTGCAATACATGTCCTTTGCCTTCTGCGTTCATTAAAAAGGACATTACCTATATCGTAAATATTGAAAACGTATACGGATGTGCGGCATCCGATACAATAAACATTAAAGTTTTCTGCGAAGAATCACAGGTATTCATTCCCAATGCTTTCACACCTGACGGGGATGGGATCAATGATATCCTTATGGTGAGAGGAAAAGGAATAGTGTCCGTTCGCTCATTCAGAATATTCAATCGATGGGGAGAAGTGGTATTTGAAAAAGCCAATTTTGCTCCCAACCTGCCAGCATTTGGATGGGATGGAAGGATAAAAGGTGTTGTAGGCCCGCCGGATGTATTTGTTTACACTGCAGATGTGGTCTGCGAGAACGGCCAGTCATTCATTTATAAAGGAAATGTTTCCATACTCAAATAGGAACAACATGAAAAAGATCTTGCTAACAGGCTGTATTATTCTTTCCTTGTTTTCAGTGAAGGGCCAGGATATAAATTTTTCGCAATTCTATGAATTGCCATTGCTGCGTAACCCGGCACTTGCCGGGCTCTATTATGGAGATTTCCGCGCCACAGCTGCCATGCGCTCTCAATGGGCAAGTGTAAGCAATATGCCTTACCAGACACAGGCGCTAGGGACGGAACTTAAATTTGCACTATCTCAACACAGCAACGATTATTTAGCGCTTGGCCTTCAGTTAACCAATGATATCGCAGGGGATTCCAGGTTAGGTAAAACGCAACTGCTGCCCGTGGTCACATTTCACAAATCACTGAATCCTGACAATGATTCTTATATTTCGTTAGGATTCATAGGTGGAGCGGTACAGCAAAGGTTCGATCCCTCAAAACTTAAATTCGACGACCAGTTCGTGAATGGAGCTTATAGCCCAACGAATCCAACCCAGCAAACTTTCAGTAACACCAATGTTACTTACTGGGATGCTTCGGTGGGTATGCTATACAGCAATATGGTGGGGGGCAATGTGAAAGTATATGTTGGTGCATCCTATTTCCACCTTACCAAACCTAGGGTGGCTTTCAGTCCGCAAAATGATATTGTTCTCAATGAGAAAATAGTTATCAATGGAGGCTTATCGGCTCCGATGAGTGATGAAAATGATCTAATCTTATATGCAGATTATTTCACACAGGGTGGAAACTCGCAGGCTCAGGGCGGATTCATGTTCCGCCACGACCTTTACCAGTATGATGAAAATGAGGCGATAAGTATTTCGGCAGGCAGTTTCATACGGTGGAACGATGCCGTGGTTCCAGTGATCAAGTTTGATCACTATACCTGGGGTATAGGATTGACCTACGATGTAAACATCAGTAAACTAAAAACTGCCTCCCAAATGCGGGGTGGATTTGAAGTGACATTACAATACCATAACTTCCTGAACATGCGGAACAGTTCTGCGTCTGCTGTACGATGCCCAGTGGCTTTTTAGTGTTTACGTTATCGTTTAGTGTTTAAGGTTTTTACGAACTATAAACTTTTTTTAAAGCATAGGCTGTTCTCTACCCCGGTGTATTGGCCATAGTTCGGAATTATTTCGTAACCGCATTTTTTATACAATGCAATGGCTTCGGGCTGGGCTTTACCGGTTTCGAGAATTGCATGATCATAACCTTCCTCCCTTGCCCATACTTCCAGGGCTGCCAGGATCTGCTTCGCAATCCCTTTTCCCCTTGATTGCGGCAGGGTGTACATACGTTTTATTTCTACTAAACCATCACCATATTTCTTAAATGCACCACACCCAACCGGAATACCATCATCATAGGCCACAATGCAATGTCTCAGGGAATCAATGTTGTTGAACTGGTGATAAAAATCATGATCATCACCATCCCGAATGGCCAGGTCTGCATCAAGCAATTGCACCAGGGGGATAAAGTCAGGATCCGCAGAATCTGTTCTTTTTAAAACCATTACAATTCCATTTTCCCGGCCCGGTAAAATTTTGGATTATCACCGCGCACAATTATGTTTCCATCTTTCACCAAAAATGCTCCAGGGCGCAAAAGCATATCTCCCTGTTTCCCGCCAGCTGAACCGGCATCCACCGCATCGGGAGGAGAAACAACTCCCGTGATGGGGTCAAGTATCGAGTGTACAACTACCTTATTTCCTCCTACCACGATCCATTTTTTCTTTTCCGCATATTTATGACCATCATCATTATAGAGCAAATGAAGTTTCCCGTCCTTAGGCACGGCCATGAAGGAAACCGGGCCACCTTGGTCATTTTTCGAACGCATATCCTTGTCCAGTTTTGCAGAGAAGACCAACCCATTTGAAGATGTAAATCCATCGAGGAAAATATCAAAACCATAATATTCATAGTCGCGCTCCATAAGCTGGGAAGAGGAAACCGGTTTGGAAGGATCACGCTCAGGAGCCTTGTCAATAACAGAATAATCTTCTCCCGCCATTACTACCCTGTCGCCCAATTGGTAGATATATCTCGGCTCCACATTCTTTCTTTTTTCAAATGGGTAGGTTGAGGATATGACTTCAGAACTACCATCTCCTTTTACAACGTGCATGAAAGCGCCCCTTAATGCAGTGCCCATGCCCGCCCTCACTTTTCCTTCCTCGGTAAAATATCCGCCAACAGCCATGTCGCCATTGCTTAATAACTGTGCATGATGTTTATAGGATTCTTTCTTGCCATCAAAGGATAGTATATGTTCTTTTATATCAGTGCCAGCTACTGATCTAATTGAGAAGCCTGGGGGAATTCCTTTTCCCGAAGTTTCAGATACGAGAAATGTAACCCCGCTATTATTTACAAAAACTTCGTACAGTGGTATCCTTCCTTCTGCGGGAATAAACTGCGCAGTTTCAGGAGTTGAAAATCCATTCTTAAAAATATTTACTGTCACGCTTCCGGCTTCTTCCTTCTTTGAAGGCTTAATTGAAACTACAGCCAGGTATTGACCATTTGGAGATGCCGCTACCCTGAAATTTCCACGGGCCGCGATCTTATCTGCCGCGATGAAACCTATATTGGATGGCGCACCAGGATTACCACCTGTTCCCACCTTTTGTGCGGACAAAATATTCTGTTGGGCAGATTTTGAGAAAAGAGCATTGAAAGTGTAAAGATCGCCGTTAAAGAATGCAAGCCCAACATGATCCTCCTGGTTGGTGGAAGAGATATTCTTCACATAGATCCTTTCCAGGTTGTCGTTATAATACTCCAGGTTCAGCACAGGGTTAAATGTACCGGAGGTTTTAGATAATATGTAGAAGCCATTCGCTGCAGGCAGCATTGCAATTTCAGCTTTATTATCCTTTGTGTGAGCATCACCCCAGGCAAAAACAGGCTGGGCAAAACAAGTTGCACTGAAAATGCAGCCTAGGAAAATGAAAATTATTTTCATACTTAAAGCTACACGCTTTGATCAACTTAAGGCATTTAATTTGATGCATATATGAAAAAATATCATGAGAATTCTGATCCCTTTATTATTGCTTCTTGCCTGCAGATCTCCCAAACCAATTAGTGATTCCAGCCAGGACATCAGGGATAAACACTGGAGATTATTTGAATTGAACGGGAATGCAGTACAGACCAGGGAGAATACCAAAGGTGTTTATATGGTATTGCATACTGCAGAAAACAGGGTGAATGGGAATGGCGGCTGCAATTCTTTTTTCGGGACGTATGAACTGAAAGACGAAGGCCGTATCAGTTTCTCACCGATAGGTTCTACAAAAATGGCGTGCCCCGCATTGGATACAGAATCCCTGTTTTTTGAAATGCTTTCTAAAACAGATAGTTATCATCTACGGAATGACACCTTGCAATTATTCAGGGCAAGGATGGCACCGCTTGCAAAATTTGTAGTAGTACCCGATACAAAGTAACCAGGACCAGGATGCCTGTAATAAGTTATCTTTAGAAAAACTACTATTATGAGACGCTTCTGTTTGCTGGCCGTTGTCAGCTTGTTTGCTTCTTCATCCTTGGGCCAGGACTGGTCAGGCAATACATACAAATATTACGAGATCTACCCCGGTTATATCATTTCTCCATCCGGGGATACAAGCCATGGTTATGTAGAGCATGGAAACCGTTCTTCAATGCAGAAGCAGGTGATCTTTTACAGCGATGCCTCGAAAAAGGAAAGGAAAAAGTTCAAACCGGCAGATTTGAAGGGATATGGCGTAGCCGATAAAAATTACAGGTTTGTTGAATTTGGCGGCGGCAGCTTTTCTAAGCCAGCTTCTTTTGTATTGGTTTCAAAACCGGGCAGAATAACCGGATATTATTACTATACAACAAAAGACGGAATTGGCATCCAGGGTAAGAATGAAACTGCAGCGCAGTTTGATGAACGCACACACACCGACGAGATCCTTTGGCAAAGGCTTGATGGAAAAGTAATTCAGCACCAGACACTGATCCTTGGATTTGCAAAAAAGTTCAGTGCTTTAATGGATGATCATCCTGAATTGTCTTCAAAGATCTCCGGGAAAGAAAAAGGTTATGGCCTGACAAATGTATTTTCTATTGTGGATGAATACAACTCCTGGTGGGCAAACAAGAAGTAGTTCAAACCTCCAATTGAAAAGGCCGCATCTTTCGATACGGCCTTTTTTTATAACCAATTATACTATCCTTATCCTTCAGGCACCACGAAGGTGATCGGCTGCCTGCGGTATGCATTTACGTGACGTCCGTTTTGAAGGGCCGGTGTCCATTTTGGACCTTTACGGATGATCTTCATTGCTTCCTGTTCCATACCGTAACCATGTTTGGTTTCAGCCTGAACATCGCTGATGGTACCATCTTTACTTACTATAAAGCGGATGATCACCTGGTAAGCCCCGGGAGGCGCACCATTATCAAGCGGCGCATTTGGATCCAGGTTATTCTGCAGGTAACGTCTCCAGGCATTTTCTCCTCCAGGGAAGCCGGCTTCAACCTCCACTTTGGTAAATACCTTGTTCTCATCTTCTGCAGGACGAGGTACTTCTACCACCTGGGTACCTTTATCTTCCACGGGAGCCTGAACTATCTGAACGGTATTCTCGCTCTCAATGGTTTTCGTACTGATCACCTGCTCTTCCTTGATCTCTTCGATCTTCTCATCAGGCTTAACTTCCTCATCCTTTACGATCTTGGGAGGAACGAATTTTACCTGGTTGATCTCAGGAGGGGGTGGTGG
>JAEZEI010000061.1 GCA_023417815.1 Bacteroidota bacterium
TCGAAGGTGGCCATCGCCGCCTGGCCGGCGGCCCGCTTGCCCTCGCGGACCTTGGCGATCCGGGCGTCGAACCGCTCCTTGCCGCCGCCGATCAGACGCCCGGGGATGCGCACGTCCTCCAGCACCACCTCGGCGGTGTGCGAGGCGCGGATGCCGTGCTTGTGGAACTTCTGGCCCTGGCTCAGGCCCTTCGTGCCGGGCGGAACGACGAAGGAGGCCTGGCCGCGGGTGCGCAGATCGGGGTCGACGACCGCGGTGACGACGTGGACGTCGGCGATGCCGCCGTTGGTCGCCCAGGTCTTGGTGCCGTTGAGCACCCACTCGTCGGTGGCCTCGTCGTAGGTGGCCCGGGTGCGCATCGAGCCCACGTCGGAGCCGGCGTCGGGCTCGGAGGAGCAGAACGCCCCGAGCTTGAGGTCGCCCGGGGCGCCGTACATCGCCGGCCCCCACTCGGCGACCTGCTCGTCGGTGCCGTTGGCGCGGACGCCGGCGGCGGCCAGCGACGTGCCGACGATCGAGAGGCCGATGCCCGCATCGCCCCAGAACAGCTCCTCCATGGTGATCGGGAAGCCGAGCCCGGTCTGGTCGAGGGCCTGGGCGACGATGAAGTCGACGGAGTAGATGCCGGCCTTGGCCGCCTCCTCGACGACCGGCCAGGGGAACTCCTCGCGCTCGTCCCACTCGGCCGCGGCCGGTCGGATCACCTCCGCCGCGAAGCCGTGCACCCAGTCACGCAGGTCGCGGTGGTCCTGGCCGAGCTCGAACGACGGCGTCATGGGCCGAGGCTAGCGGCGGGACGCCACGGATGTCGGTGGTCGCGGCGAGGATCGGCGCATCCGCCGCCGGACCCCCGGACGTGCCGGAGCCCGCCCCGCTGGACGGGACGGGCTCAGGACGAGATCTCGCTAGGGGTTGATCGGGTTGCCGGTCCTGCTGTTGACGCAGAACGCACCGAGCGCGACCTCGCGGTGCCCGCCCGAGGTGTTCCAGAACGAGAACACGCGCGTCTTCGGCTGCGGCTCCATGCCGAGGAACCAGTGCTCGTGGGCGTCCTCGATCCAGAACCAGCCGATGGCCGCCTTGTGGCCGTGGTTGGCGGGGTTGTGCTGGTCGCAGGAGTAGCTCGCCGTCTTGGGGTCGGCCGCCGGGCTGATGCTCACCCGGTGCCCCTCGTAGGTCGGGAGGTGCCTCATCACGATCGCGTGGCGGTGACCGCTCGCCGGGTCCACGCGCCGCTCGATGCACTTGCCGTAGATGTTGATCTGCGCGTCGGCGGGAGCGTCGAACTCCCACTTCCACTTCTCGTGGGTGCCATCGCGCCAGGGGAAGCTCGCCACCAGGCGGGGCTTCGCACCGTTGGTGATCTTGAAGCCCGGCGCGGCGAAGTAGGCCTTCGTGGCGTCACATCCCGTCCCGCCCCAGGCGATCACACGGCGGCCGGCGGCCGGCACGTGATCGGTCGTCCTGGCGACGGCCTCGCTCACCCGGACCGCGTGGGAGTGGCCGTGCGCGTGGGCCGTCTGGCCCTTCACGCAGGTGACGAACAGCTTCACCTGCGCATCGCCCTGGGCGAAGTTCTCGAGCTTGAAGGCCCACTTCGCGCCGTTGCCGGCGCCGGTCTCCGGGTAGGACCACCAGGCGAAGACGTCGCGCTCGTCGTTGAAGCCGCCGGCCGGAGGCGTCGGGTCGCCGATCGGCGGGAAGTCGGGGTCGTCGTCGGGGTCGGTCGGGTCGACGTAGGGCGGCTCGAACCGGTCGACGTGCTGGACCAGCCACATGCCGTCCAGCGCGTGGTCGCCGGCGTTGCAGCTCAGGGCGCCGTCGAAGACCGGGCTCTCCGGGGAGCTGGTCGCCACGCCCTTGAGCTTCACCCACTTCTCGACCTTGTAGATCGAGACGTCGTGCTTGTGCTTCTTGACCGCTGCGTCGGCAGGGCCGACAGCGGCCGTGACCAGGGCCAGCGGAGCGATCAGCGCTCCGACGGCGGCCGCGATGCGGAACCGGGACTGAGCCGTCATGAGGAGGATCTCCTTGGTTGACGAGTTGGTGAGGCCTGAGCACGTCGTCCCGAGATCGTTCCTGCCGGCTGCCCCCAGGACCGGCCTCGTCAGGTTAGGTGGACTTCCGCGACCCGGCCAGCAGATCCGGCGGTGGTCTACGCACCTGGTCTGAGCCACCGATCTGGACCAGCTGCCCCCCTTCCGCCCCTTGTAACGCCGGGTTAGGCGTTGTACCCACCCCGTTGCTACAGGGGGCCACAGCCCATAACCGGGCGTTACAAGCGGGGCGGGCCGGGATCCATCCCCTACCGCGCCAGCCAGGCGGCGTAGGCGTCGAAGGTGTAGGGACGGCCGAGGAAGTCGGCGACCAGGTCCGCGGCGTCCTTCGAGCCGCCGGGGGCCAGGACCCGGTCGCGGTAGCGGCCGGCGACCGCTGCGTCGAAGAGGTCGTCGGGGTCGAAGGCCGAGAACAGGTCCTTGGCGATGACCAGCGACCACATGTAGGTGTAGTAGGCCGAGGAGTAGCCCGCCAGGTGGCCGAAGCTGGCGAACATGTGGGTGCCCTCGATCGGCGGGAACGGCGAGTAGCGCTCCTGCAGCTCGCGCATCGCCGCGGTCAGGTCGGCGGACCGCTCGGTGTGGAACCAGTAGGACATCGCGGCGTAGAACATCTGGGTGCGCGCGTGGTAGCCCTTGCCGAAGTCGTCGGCCGCGCGCATCCGCTCCACCAGCTCGCCGGGGATCGGCTCGCCCGCCGCGGAGACCGCGAAGGTCTGCAGCACCTCGGCGTCCCAGGCCCACTCCTCGAGCATCTGGCTCGGCGCCTCCACGAAGTCCCACTCGGTGGCCACGCCGGAGAAGCGGGTCCACTCCCCCGCCCCGGCGAGCACGTGGTGGACGAGGTGGCCGAACTCGTGGAAGAGGGTCACGACGTGGTCGTGCTCCATCAGCCCGCGCGAGAAGTTGCAGACCAGCACCCCCTCGGGGAGCTGCCGGCCGGCCAGGCCGTCCACGAGCGTGAACTGCGCGGCGTGCTTGTACTTGCCCTCGCGCGGGTGGAGGTCGAGGTAGATCCGCCCGATGCGCGTCCCGGCGCGCCGCACGTCGTACGCCGTCACGTCCTCGTGCCACACCGGGGCATCCGGCACCGGGTCGTAGTCCAGCCCGAACAGGCGGGCGGTCACGTCGAGGAGACCCTGCCGGACCCGGCCGAAGTCGAAGTAGGCGCGCACCTGCTGCGCGTCGACGTCGTGGCTGTCTCATATACACATCACCGAGCCCACGAGACC
>JAEZEI010000085.1 GCA_023417815.1 Bacteroidota bacterium
CGCTGCAACTCGATATTCATGAAATCCTTGGTGATTTCATCGAGAGCGCTGAAGGGCTCGTCGAGCAGAAGCACTTCGGGATCGTTCACCAGCATGCGGCAGATCGCAGCACGCTGCGCCATGCCGCCCGAAAGTTCGGAGGGCTGGGCATCGGCGAAGCCGTCAAGGCCAACCAGCTTGAGCAGGTCGAGCGCCTTGTTACGATACTCGCGCGTCTTGGCCTTGCCATGCACGATTTCGATCGGCAGCAGGATATTTTCCAGAACGGACCGCCAGGGGAACAGCGTGGCCTGCTGGAACATCATGCCGATGTCCCTGCTGGCGCCGTCGAGCAGCTTGTCCTTGAGGATGATCGATCCGGTTGACGGGGGTAGAACCCCCGCCATGATCTTGAGAAGGGTCGACTTGCCACAACCGCTAGGCCCGATAACCGAGGTAAAGCTACCCCGCGCCAGGGAGATCGTGGTGGGCGCCAGCGCCGAAATCTTGCGCTGGGTATAGACCTTGCTCACGTCTCGCAAAGTGAAAACCGCTTCGCGAGACGCTTCCTGTGACTGACCCTGGATTGTCATTTCGGCGTGTTCCAGGCCTCGATGAACTGATTGGTGTAGGCCTGATGCACGTCGATCGACGGGTCGTTGAGCGAGCCCGAGGCGATCAGGCTTTCCTGCCAGGCATCCCACTCGGCTTCGTGGTGCATACCCCAGGTGGACCGATCCGTCGGAATGATGCGGCTCTTGGTCTCTTCATAGAGATTGCCGGCATATTCCTTGTCTTCGCCTTCCAGCGGATTGCGGATGGCGGAGTAGGACAGAACAGCGTCCTTGTTTTCAGGCTGGATGCCCCATTCGGAAGCGCGGACATAGGCGCGACCGAAGGCTTCGATCACTTCGGGGTGTTCCTCGATGAACCTCTCTGTGGTCACATAGCCGTTGCCGAAGAAGCTGAGATACTTTTCCGGGGTGATATCCTTAAGGACAACGCCCTTCGAAGTCAGGGTCGCAGCGTCAACGCGGGTGCCGACATAGGCGTCAATATCGCCACGCAGGAATGCCGCCGCAGCCAGGCCACCCGGACCAACCGGGAGAAACGTGTAGTCGACATTCTCTGTCAGACCCGATTCCTGCAGGGCTGAGCGTGCAAACGCCACTTCCGAGCCGTCCGGCGTGCCGACACCGATGGTCTTGCCGCGCAGGCCCTCCACATCCTCGACGCCGGAATCGGCCTTAACGGCGATGCCCATCGTGGAGCGGACGTTGTGGTTATAGAAATAGATGACGTCTTCGCCACGCGCACGGGCATTGAGCACCGGACCGATGCCCGCAGCGCCCATATCGGCCTGGCCGGAGATGATCGCCTGCAGCACCGCTGCCGAACCATCGACAGCTTCAGCCTTAACGCTGAGCCCTTCTTCGGCGAAGTAGCCCTCGTGGATGGCCACATCCAGCGGGAAATTCGTTACTGTACCGGTGCCCGGGAACAGGATGGTCACTTCAGTCAGGTCATCCTGGGCAAAGGCCGGTGCAACGAGCATCACGCTCGCCATCAAAACGCTTAGAAACTTCAAGTCGCTCTACCTCCTCAGTGTCGCGGTATCGGCAATAACCCGTGCTTCGGGGTCGCCTCCTCTGAAGACCTGCTGCGTTCTCGCAGTTTACAGGTCAGCTAGCCTGTCAAAATCCTGATAGACAGAACGACATTCTGCTAGATAGAATATTCAGCAAGCGTGATGCGGTGTCAATGGCGGTCAAAACGAAATGCACGAGTCGATCAGAACGGCCCATCCATGGGTAGCCAGTCTGCCTCGATCCATCACCTTACTTCTTGAAAACGTTATTGAATTTGAACCTGACCAGGATTATTGGCTCGGCGTCTTCAAGGCTTGGCACGATGTAGCCGCCTCAGGTATGGCTGGTCATAGCGCCGGTGGCGATGTTCCCTTTCGTCCCACCCGGATTCTGATGCAGGACACCGCAGGCATTGCGGTTCTGGTCGACCTTGCCTCTCTGCGCGATGTCGTTGCGGCGCGCGGCGGCAACCCGGCGATGGTCAACCCGAAGGTGAAGCTAGATCTGGTGGTCGACCATTCCGTTACCGTCGATCACTACGGTGCCCCTGATGCGCTGAGCAGGAACATCGCCCTCGAGCACATGCGGAACACCGAGCGGTACGCATTCTTCAAATGGGCCGAAGACAGCTTTGAAAACCTGCGTATCTTCCCACCTGGCAACGGGATCTGCCATCAGATCAACCTTGAGCAACTCAGCGAAATCGCCGCGCCCTCACCCAATGATCCATCACGCCTGATCGGTCAGTCGGTCATCGGGACCGACAGCCATACCACCATGGTCAATGCCCTTGGCATCCTGGGCTGGGGCGTTGGCGGGGTTGAGGCCGAACTGGTTGCGCTGGGCGAGCCTATTGGCGTCGCGCTGCCCCCGGTCACCCGACTTCATCTGACAGGAGCCCGTCGGGCAGGCGTAACGGCCACTGACATAGCCCTTCACGTCACAAGGCTCCTGCGCAACCTGAATGTCATTGGCCATTTCATAGAGGTCACCGGCCCTGGATTGTCGAGCCTGGATCTGGCTGACCGCGCCGCAATTGCGAACATGACGCCCGAATTCGGCGCCACCGCGACGCTGTTTCCAGTCGATGACGCAACGCTGGACTACCTATCCCTGATGGGCCGGAATCCGGGGCAGATCGAACGCTACGCCGCCTATGCGCGGCAGACCTTGTTGTGGCGCGACGACGCCGAAGACCGCTTATATACCCGCAGCACCGAGTTGAACCTCAGCTCCATCGCTCCGGTGATGGCAGGCCCGTCGCGTCCGCAAGACATCGTTGATCTGGGCAATGTACCAGCTTCGCTGCGCCAGCGGTTCCCCGATATCGCCGTGGCGGGTGGGCGACCCCACGCACTGGGCGATGGTGCAATTGCCATTGCCGCCATCACCAGTTGCACCCACACCGCCAATCCCAGACTGATGATCGCCGCGGGTCTCGTGGCGCAGAAGGCCGTGGCCCTGGGTCTCCAAACGCCGCCCTGGGTCAAGACGTCGCTCGCCCCGGGCT
>JAEZEI010000066.1 GCA_023417815.1 Bacteroidota bacterium
GGCGACGCCATTGCGTCGCCCTGTCGTCGGGGACGGCCGCGCTGCACCTCGGCCTGCTCACCCTGGGTGTCGGCGCCGGCGATGTCGTCGTGACGGCATCGATGACCTTCGCCGCAACCGCAAACGCCATCGTCTACACCGGGGCCGAGCCGGTCTTCGTGGACAGCGATGAGACCGGCAACATGAACCCCGACCTGCTCGAGGAGGCACTCACTGATCTCACCCGACTGGGACGCCGGGTCAAGGCGGTCGTGCCCGTCGACCTGCTCGGGAAGGTCGCCGACCACGAGCGGATCGGCGCCATCGCCGAGCGGTACGGGGTTCCCGTCCTCGCCGATGCCGCCGAATCCATGGGCGGGATCCGTGGCGGCCGACCTGCCGCGTCATTCGGGCAGGCGGCGGCGGTGTCCTTCAACGGCAACAAGATCATGACGACCTCCGGCGGGGGTGCCCTGCTCACCGACGACGAGCCGTTCGCCCAGCGAGTGCGCTACCTGGCCACACAGGCGCGCCAGCCGGTGGTGCACTACGAACACGAGGACATCGGCTACAACTACCGACTGTCCAACCTGCTCGCCGCATTCGGGCGCGCCCAGTTGGAGCGGCTGGACGGCATGATCGAGCGTCGCCGACAGACTCGTCTGCACTACCGCGAGTTGTTCTCTGGCCGGCCTGGCGTCTCGGTGTTCGGGGAGCCCTCCGGGCTGGACGGCGGCACCACCCGCGACAACTGGTGGTTGACGTCGGTCGTGGTCGACGAGGAACTGGCCGGGTTCACTGCCGAGGATCTTCGAGCGACCCTCAGTGAGGAGGACATCGAGGCGCGTCCACTGTGGAAGCCGATGCACCTGCAGCCAGTCTTCCTTGCCGCCCGTTCCTATGTGGATGGCACCTCGGAACGGCTCTACCGGACGGGGCTCTCACTGCCGAGCGGATCCGCTCTCGCCGACCCGCAGTGGCGGCGAATCGATGCCGCCGTCCGCCTGATCCTGGAGGGTTCGCGTGCCTCCCGTTAGCACCCGGTACGACATCGTGAAGCGAGTTCTCGATGCTGTTGTGAGCGGCGTCGGTCTGGTGGTCACCGCGCCCGTGCAGGTCTGCGTGGCGGCCGCGGTGCTGGTGGCCCACGGCCGGCCGGTGCTCTTTCGCCAGGAGCGGCCAGGCAAGGATGGCGTCGTCTTTGAGTTGGTGAAATTCAGGACAATGCGCCATCCGGACGATACCCATGTCACGGACGAGGAGCGGCTCACGAAGGTAGGGCGAGTACTGAGAGCGACCAGCCTCGACGAACTCCCGACTCTGTGGAATGTGTTGAAGGGCGACATGAGCCTGGTCGGCCCGCGTCCGTTGCGGGTGTACTACCTCAGCCGGTACTCACCGCAGCAGGCTCGCCGCCATGAGGTCCGCCCCGGCGTCACAGGGTTGGCCCAGGTCTCGGGCAGAAACCTCCTGTCTTGGGAGGAGAGATTCGAACTGGACGTTGAGTACGTGGACCGCCGATCCCTGCTGCTCGACCTCCAGATCTTGGCCCGCACCGTCGTGGCGGTAGTGACTCGGCGAGGCATCAGTGCCGAGGGCTCCGCAACGATGACCCCGTTTCTCGGGAGTGAGCGTGACTGATCAGCGAGCCAGTCACGCACCGGAACTGGCGATCATCGGGGCTGGCCAGTACTCAGCTCTGGTCGCAGAACTCGCCGAAACCTGCGGGTATCACGTTGTCTGCTATCTCGATGACGATCCGGGGAAGCAGGGCACGAGCGTGCAGGGTGTCCCCGTCCGTGGGCCGATCGCTGCAGGGTTGCCGGCCATCCCCCGCGATGTCGCGGTCGCCGTGGCCCTAGGAGACAACGACGCTAGGTCGAAGTGGTTAGTGGCTGCCAGACAGCTCGGCTACCGAGTTCCGGCGTTGGTGAGCCCACTGGCAACTGTCAGCCCGAGCGCCGAGATCGGCGATGGCGTGCACCTACACCCCGGCTGTCATGTGTGGACGCAGGCCCGAGTAGGTCTGGGGTCTGTTCTGAGCCCAGGGACAACAGTCGCTCATCACACAACGCTCGGTGAGGGCTGCTTCGCCGCATCCGGCGCGAACATCGGTGCGTCAATCAACGTCGGCCGGGGGGCCTTCTTTGGAATCGGGTCGGTCACCTCCACCGGCGTAGCCAACATCGCAGAGCACACCCTTGTCGGTGCGGGCGCAGTTATCATCCGCGACACCGAGCCGTACGGGGTCTACGTAGGCTCACCCGGACGTCTCCTCAGGGTGGCTGCGTCATGAAACGAGCGCAACCAACCAACGGCGGTATCCCGCGCCCATTGACCGGAGTAGCCGAGTCGATCCGAGTCCTTCAAGTCGCCACGATGAGGTATCGCTCAGTGCCACTAAGGATCCGGGCTGTCTCGGGGCAGACGAAGGGTCGTCCGAGCACCGTGAGCATGGAGGGCGGAGTTGACTGAGTCGCGTGGCTCGACGCGGCCAGCCACACAGAGCACGAGGATCGCGCTTGTGGTCACGACTGGTCGCACGGCGCATGGGTTTGTGTCGGGCTTTGCCAACTTCCTCGCCAGCCGGAACAATGAAGTGTTCGTCCTTGCCGGCGCTGTCGAGGATATCGAGGACATCCAAGGAGAAGGGGCTCACTATGTGCCCTTGCCATTTGAACGAGACCCGCATCCCGTTAAGGATCTCCGTTCGCTCGTGTTGCTCATTCGCGCCCTTAGAGCGATCCGTCCGGATGTTGTCGCGTATGCTACGCCGAAGGCATCGCTGCTGACCGCTGTCGCCAGCTTTGCGCTACGCGTCCCGAGGCGCGTCTATCAACTCTGGGGGCTTCGCCTGGAGACGGTCGGCGGGATGAGGAGGAGCGTTCTCTGCTTAGCGGAGCGGCTTACAAGCTGCTTGTCGTCAGCGATTATCGCCAACAGCCCCAGCCTTGCGGCGGCCTATACTAGATTGGGCCTGAATTGTGGCAGGCAGGTTGAGGTGGTTGGAGCAGGATCCTCGCACGGAGTTGACTTGCAGAGATTCTCCCGGAAGGCAGAGGTTCCCAAGTTGGATGACGCGACGAAGGAATACCTTGAGAATCATCAGGGCTTGCGGATAGGATTCGTTGGGCGGATGCACCCCGACAAGGGAGTAGACACACTACTCGACGCGGCAGAAGGTTGCCGCCGCAGCGGCACGGACGTGGCTGTCATTCTTGTAGGCGGAGACGAGGGATTTGACTGGGAGCGCCACCTCGCGGACGGAGGAGTCGCGGCGCGGGTCGTCGGTCGAGTCTCAGATCCTCGGCCGTACTACGAGGCGATGGACGTCTTGGTTCTGCCCAGCCGCCGCGAAGGCTTTCCGAATGTCGTACTGGAGGCCGCAGCAATGGGGGTACCTGCCATTGTGTCGGACGCCACAGGCGCCATCGATTCGGTCGTGCATGGCGTGACTGGTCTAGTTGTTCCGGTGGGGGACTCTGCGGCCCTCACTATCGCCCTGTCGTCGTTAGCGCACGATCCATTGCTCCGCTCAGAGTTGGGCACTCGGGCGCGCGATCGAGCAGAGAAGCACTTTGATCAGGCCGCCGTTTGGCGGAAGAACGCGCACGCCCTGCTTTCGCCATTCGGGGGTCGACCGTGAGACTCTCCCGAGCAACGTGCGCGGCACTTGCTCCTGAGATTGTGCGTCATGTCGCACCTAGGTTGCCCGTCGTCTGTGCTCCCGAGAGTAGGCTCCCAACTCGCGTGCTCGCCGCTGAATCTCTGGCCTGTGGCGCTGGCCTTATTTGGCAGGGGGGCCGTTCTCTCGGATATTGGACTCGAGGTGGATGTCATGGCCGTTAGGGTTCTACAAGCACTCGCCAGTCTTGATCAGGGGGGTGCTGAAACCGTGGTTATGGCCTGGCTTCGCGCCATGGACAGGGAACGCATCGCTTTCGACTTCGTGGTCAACGAACGGGAGCGACCATATGACTATGAGGAAGAGGTGCGGCGCCTAGGGGGGCGCATCTTCAGGTTGCCGCGACTGACGCCGCTGAACGTGGGAGCTTACGCTCTCCGGTGGTGGCGTCTTCTCAAGGAGCATCCGGAATGGCGCGTCATCCATGCACACCACACCACCGCTGCGCCCGTCTATCTCTCTGTTGCCAAGGTACTGGGCCGCACTGTGTGGAGTCACAGCCACAGTGCTGGTGTGGAGCAGTCTCCGAAGGGCCTGGTGAAGAAGGTGTCACACATCTTGCTGCCTCCTCTCAGCGACAGAATGCTGTCTTGTTCGGCGCTCGCCGCAAAGTCAGTCTTTCGGCGCGCGGCCTCGCGTGCTGTGGTCTTGCCGAACGCGATCGAGGTGGCAGCGTTCGGGTTCAGTCGCCAAGACCGTGAGCGAGTCCGCGAGGAGTTCGCGCTCTCGACGTCGGCCTTCGTTGTGGGTCACGTCGGACGGTTCGCCGACATGAAGAACCACCGGTTCTTGGTGGACGCGTTCTCACATCTTGCGTGCATGGACCCGGACTCGCGCCTGCTGCTTGTAGGCAAGGGCGCGCTAGAGCCTGCGGTCCGCCGTCAGGTGGCGGAGTTGGGGCTGTTCGATCGCGTTGTGTTCGCCGGCGCCCGGACTGATGTCGCGGCGTGTCTGGCCGCTATGGATGTGCTCGTGATGCCATCCCTGTACGAGGGCTTTCCGGTATCGCTCGTCGAGGCCCAGGCAAACGGGCTCCAAGTGCTCGTCTCGGATTCGGTTACGCTCGAAGCCGCGATAACCCCGCACGTGGAGTACCTCCCCTTGTCGCTTGGGTCAGCGACCTGGGCTCAACGCATCGCGGCCCAGCGTTGGACGTCTGGATGGGATCGCCAGATGTGCGCAGATCAGGTACGAACTGCAGGGTTTGACACGTCGACCGCTGTCGCTCGGTTGGCAGCGATGTATGAAGAAGCGGTGGAGGCGACCGGCTCCAAGGGGTCACGAGGATGAGGGTGCTTATCTACCTGCACACCCGCGGCGGCGGTCATTGGCGCTACGCACGCGAGTTAGCGGAGGCTCTCTCCAGCATGGTGAGGGTGGCAATCGTCTGCGCAGAGGGATCGGACCAGGCGCCTGGCCTGGAAGTGCGGCGAGTGCTCTCTCCGATCGACGAGCACGCATCTGGTGCCCGGCGCGTCCTCGACCGCATCCGGGCGTACCGCCGGCATGTAGATGAACTCGCTCGCTTCCTGGCGCACGACTCGGGCGATAACGGCGTACGCATCGTTCACTTCCAGGAGTTGCCCACCTTCTCCGCCCGTGCTGCGGTGCGCATGGCCCGGGCTCACGGCTATAAAGTCGTCATAACAGTGCACAACGTACGCCCTCACGCCGCCGGACTGACAAGTCAGCTAAGGCAGCGAGATGCGCTGCGCGCCTGGTCCTCCGCGGATGCGCTCATTGTTCACACGCATCACCTCAAACTGGAACTCCGGCAGTGGTTGCCCTCCGCCAGCATTGAGGTGATACAGCATCCACTTTGGCCGGCAAGACGGTCGCTTGATGTGGGGCGTCAAAAGGAGTTCTTGTTCTTTGGACTTCTGCGCGAGAACAAGGGCATCCAACGCTTTGTGGATGCGTTGGCTCAGCTAGGTAACCCCCCAGCGTCGATTGTAGGTTCGGGATCCCCGGAAATGGTGGCCGACGTGCGGCGCTGGCTTGAGCAGCGCGGACTAAGCCAGTGTGAGTTTCTGCCAGGGTACCTGCCAGAGGAGAAGGTGGCAGGGTTGTTCGCAGCCCACCGGGTCCTCGTCGCACCATATGAGAGGTTTGCCGCGCAGAGCGGGGTAACTCACCTAGCGATCGCCCATCACCGCCCGGTCGTGGTCTCGAATGTCGGTGGGCTGGCAGAACCCGTGGAGACGTTCGGCGTCGGGGAGATTGCGGGGGAGGGCGTGGAGGGCCTATCAGAGGCGATGCGTACTGCCGCCACGCGTCAGCGCTCAGGGTACTACGAGACAGGCTTCAATGCTGCGCATGAAGCCCTTTCGGTCCACGCTATAGCCGAAGCCACAACACGAGTGTACGATTCTCTGGCAGAGGGGCGGCGGTGACGGCAATTCGCGGCCAGATTGCAGGGAGTCTTCCGGGAACCGAATCGCGAGCGCGCTGGGCGAGTCTGTTGGTATTCGCCAGCTTCTTCCCGTATCCCGCAGTAGTTACCCTGGGCAATAGCTGGGGCATTCAGGCCGCTCAGTTGGTGATTATCATTCTTGTAGCCCTCCGCTATCGCGAGATCTCCGCCACGCGCTCAGTCCATGCTTATCTATGGCTAGCTCTGCCCATGTTCGGGTCCTTGGCGGTAGTTTCGATCGCTAGTCAGACGCGGGACCCGGATCTGGGCGTGCGAGCCTTCCTGACTTTCGGCGTCACACTGCTGGCCCTACCTGTGTTTGGCAGCATCTTTCAAGGACGCGACCGGGATTGGTTCGTCAGGCCGGTTGCACTAGTCATGGTAGTCAACCTCGGAGTGGCGGTATATCAGGCGATCCAGTTCAGGAGCGGGACATTCCCGTTCCTTTGGTACTTCCAGAACCCGAGCTTCGCGGATCTGAATCAGATTGCGGGTGACTATGCTCGGTATGTGGGGCGCCCGATGGGCATCTTTCCCGAACCGTCGGCGATGGCTGCGGCGATTGGCCCGTGGGGAGTGATGTTGCTCGGACGAGCCGTGGCTCGAGACGGGAAGCACACCACCGCGTGCTGGATTGGGGCGGTGTGCGCAGCGTCTGCAGTAAGCCTGAGCGCTTCAGTCTACGCGGCGGTGATGGTATTGCTGTACGCGGTCGTTCTCCTGCGCAGCCGCCTGCGGGGCGTGGCGGTGGCGGGCATGGTCCTCGCTGCCACAGGAGTGGCGTGGGGTTGGTTGGCGAGCCCCGATCTTGCTCGTCTGGATATCGACGTCAACACATCGATGGCGACGCGCTATCGCGCCCTGGAGGCGGCTGTTCAACTGCCTTTCGAAAGCGTCGGTCGGGCTCTGTTTGGGTACGGCCCTGGCTCAGGGGTAGCCGTCGTGCGGGACTTCAACCCATATCTCGGCGGTGTGTACTCTCTGCTCGGCACTTGGTGGCTCGAGGGCGGACTGGGCGTCGCCGCGGGGGTAGCGGCAGTCATTAGCATGGCTTGGCGGCGAGCATCTACCCGTTACGTGAAGACGGCGCTAGTTGCGTGGATTGTGAGCATCGGGGCGGCTACCGGGTACCAGTCCCTCCTCCCTTTGTGGCTCTTCCTAGCGTTAGTGCTAGACGGCGCGGTATCCGGCGGGTGTGGGGAGCGAGGCGGCGAATTGAGCAACTCAACTTGCCCTGACTTGACGGCAACTCGCTAGATGACTGACGTAACCCAGTTCGGAGCGGCCCTCGCCATTGTCGTGGTGCACTTCGGTCCACCGGAGCGGACTCTGAAGGCTGTAGCCTCCTGCCGGGGGCTTGACGTCGGCCCGGGAGCCATCTTCGTGCTCGACAACTCAGGGAACTGGGCGAGTGCAGTCACCCCCGAGGACAAGGTGATTCGGCCCGGACGAAACCTGGGGTACGCCGGCGCAGTCAACCGCGCCGCAGCGGTCGCGAGCCAGCGTGGATTCGCACACGTCTGGGTGCTCAACAACGACGTGACCGTAGCGCCGGACGCCCTCACCCACTTCGCTATGGCATTTCGAGAGTTCCCGGACGCAGACATAGTCGGGTCGTATGTGGCGAGTGGTTCGCGATGCTACTTCGGCGGTGGTGGCTTCGACTGGAGGTGGGGTCGCCCTTCGCATCAGCACGCAGGCGCCCCAGTGGAATCACTCCCAGTCGGCGGCAGCGAACTCACGGACTGGATCAACGGAGCCAGCATGGTGTTTCCGGTTGACGCCATCGTGCGGCGAGGGGAACTGGATGAGAACCTCTTTCTCTATAAAGAGGAGCTTGAGTGGCAGATTCGTGCGCCGCGTGCAAAGGCAGTGCTGGTCAAGAGATTCTTGGTCGACCATGAGGGTGGCGCAACGACAGGGTCAACCGCTGGCATCCTCGGGGCAGCATTCATGGCACGGAACGCCCTTCTGATCGCGGGTTCTCAACCGGCCCGATCGAGATTCGCATGGACGGTCGAAGCCCTGCGCGCGAACTTGCTTTACCCGCTGTTGACGCGACGCTTCAGCCGGCTTCGCGGGGCACTGGTCGGATTGTCTTGTGTCAAGTGCCCGCCCGAGCACGTGTTCCGCAGGGCGTCATCTGAGATCGAGGATCATGGCAAGCGGTAGTCTGCGCAAGAGCACCGTGCTCGAGAACGTCGCCCGCGCTGTCGGTGCCAATGTGTTCTCCCTGACTCTCTCGACAGCCCTCGTTCTGGTTGTTCCGAGGATGGTGGGCGTCGCGGATTACGGCTACTGGCAGTTGTACTCGTTCTGCCTGAGTTGGGTGGGAGTGTTGCACTTTGGCTGGATAGACGGCGTCTACCTTAAGGTTGCTGGCACATCTTACGACACGCTTGACTTCCGCAAGTTGGGGACGCAGTTCTGGTGCTGTCTCGTCTGGATGTGCCTGCTTGGTGTGGGCGTCGCAGCCTATGGGATATCCGCACCGGGAGGGATGGATCCGGAGCTATCAATACTCTTCGTCTTGCTTGGGCCCGGGATTGTTCTCGTCTGCTCGAACACATTTCTGAACTTTACTCTGCAAGCCACTGGCAGAATCACCGAGTATGCCAAGATTACGGTGATCGAGCGCTCGGTGTTTGCCTGCCTAGTGCTGAGTTCTGTGGCGATGGGTCTGCGTGACTTCTACTACCTACTGGGCGCCGAGATTGCTGCCCGGTCCGCGAGCTTCATCTATCTGACCGTCCAGTGCCCAGAGATCGCAAAGTTGCCCGTTGAGGTCTCCAAGAGCGACCTGCGCGAGATCGCTGATAACGTTCGGGTGGGCTTCAAGCTACTCATCGCGAATCTCGCATCCCTTGGTGTGATCGGTGTCGCGCGACTCATGATCCAACTGAAGTGGGGTGTAGACGCGTTCGGACAACTGTCGCTTGTCCTGGGCGTCTCGAGTCTGGGAATCGCTTTTGTCTCTGCCGTCGCCATAGTGGCGTTCCCGTTGCTCAGGCGCGCTTCGGTCCCGTCGCTGCCGGGGGTGTTCGTCGCGATCCGAAGCGTACTGACGTATTCCGCACTTGCCGCAATGCTGGCGTACTTCCCGCTGCGTGAGTTCCTCTCGACTTGGCTGTCGGCGTACGCAGACGGCCTGCGGTACTTAGTATTGCTCTTTCCACTTTGCCTGTATGAAGGAAAGATGGCTTTGCTTGTGAGCTCCTTCTGGAAGGCGATGCGGAAAGAGCGTTTGATGGCGAGGCTGAACTTGGCGGCTGTGGCATTCGCCACAATTTGGTCGGCCGTGGCTGCGTTTGTATTCGGGAGTCTAGACCTGTGTGTTCTCGGGATCATCGTGACTGTCGCCCTCCGCAGTATGGTGGGTGAGGCCTTGGTGGGTCGGACCTTAGGTGTCTCGACGGCCGGGAGATCGCTGGTGTGGAGCATCCTCGTGATGACATTTATGGCGCTCGGTTATTCGTCGCCCGCGTGGTTGGGTGTCGGCATTCAGGCCATCCTTCTGGTGATCGTCCTTTTGGCCGATCGCCGCCAGGTCGTTGAGTCCTGCCGCTATCTACGCGCCGCGTCTCAAGAACGAAGGTGAAAGTCGGTGGCTACTGAGTCTCGCGGAAAGACGGACGCGGTGCGGATGCGTTACCTGCGGCGCAAGGCGTGCGCCGTGGGTTCTGCTACTCGCGCGTCGGTCGGTAGGACGCTGGTTCCGTCACCGGCCAGGCGGTGCCCTCGTCGCGATAGCGTGAGGACTCAACACGCAGTAGACCGGTCGGATCAGCCTCGGTTGACAGGAAATCCGGCTGTGCTTCGTAGAATGAAACGGTTGTCCCCTCTTGCTCCGCGTGAAGGCTGACTTATGGAACTCCTCGACTACTTGCGAGTCCTCGGCAAGTACTGGATCAGCGTTGTCGCGCTGGCGCTAGTAGGGATGGCGGCGGCGGCCGGGGCATCCATGCTGACGACCCCAACATTCACTGCGTCGACGTCCATCTTCTTCACCGTGCAGACCGGCGGTACCGCCGGTGAACTGAACCAAGGGTCCGCGTACGCAGCCAGCCAGGTGAAGTCCTACGCCGAACTGGCCACGACGCCGATCGTGCTGGACCCGGTCATTGAGCGGCTCGGACTTCCGGACACCTCCGGAGCGCTGGCCGGGCGGGTGTCGGCGTCCGCGCCCACGAGCACCTCCATCGTCAATCTAGACGTCACGGGCACCGACCCGAGCGAGACTGCCGCCACCTCGAATGCGGTCGCCCAACAGCTCATCCTCGTCGTCGACCAGCTCTCGCCCCGCACCCCCGACGGTGACAAGGCCGTTAAGGCGACCATCGTCGCACCGGCTGCCGTCCCGACCCAGCAGACCTCGCCCCGGGTCACCCTGAACCTCGCCCTTGGCGCCCTCGTCGGACTGATGATCGGGCTCGGTCAGGCAGTGCTCCGCAGTCGGCTCGACACCCGGATCCGCGGTGAGAAGGATGTCGCCGAGGTCACCGACCGGTCGGTCGGCGGCTCGATCGTTCACGACCCGGGGGCCGCTGAGCATCCGTTGATCTTCCAGGCCGATCCGCACGGGCTGCGCGCCGAGGCCTACCGACGGCTGCGCACCAACCTGCAGTTCCTCGACCTGGCCGGACGCCGACGGTCGATCGTCGTCACCTCCTCCATCGAGAACGAGGGCAAATCGACCACGGCCATCAACATCGCCAGCAGCTTGGCCGATGCCGGCCAGTCCGTCCTGCTCATCGATGCCGACCTGCGACGCCCCACCGTCGACAGCTTCCTCAACCTGGACCGCTCGGCTGGCCTGACCACCGTCCTGATCGGACGGGCGGCGCTCCCCGACGTGGTGCAGCCGGTCGGGCACGGCAACCTCCACGTCCTGCTGTCGGGCCAGATCCCGCCGAACCCCTCCGAACTGCTCGGGTCACAGCCCATGCAGCGTCTGCTGGCCGAAGCCACCGATCGTTACGACACGGTCATCATCGACACCCCGCCGCTGCTGCCTGTGACGGACGCGGCGGTGCTCTCCCGCCTCTGCGGCGGCGCCTTGGTCGTGGTGGGGGCGGGCACCGTCCGCCATCCGGAGTTGGCCGCTGCGATCGACAGCCTGGAGGCGGTGGAGGCCAACCTGCTCGGCCTGGTGCTCAACCGGCTGAAGGCCTCCGACGTCGGCCACTACGCCTACCACCACTACTACGCCAAGCAGG
>JAEZEI010000131.1 GCA_023417815.1 Bacteroidota bacterium
GCAACCATTTATCAAAAGCTTTACATATAGAACGGTCTATATTATTATTTTTAGAGAATGAGAACATTGTTGCTCGCCTGTTTTTTCTGTTTTTCCCTGCCGGCGCATGCCCAGTTGCCTAAGTGGAAGATCACTGATGTGGAGAACTATATCGCTTCCTCAAAGGACGATGTGCTGGTCATAAACTTCTGGGCAACCTTCTGCAAACCCTGTATTGCGGAGATACCGGGGTTTATCCGGGTGGTGGAAAAGCACAGGGCCGACAGCGTTAAACTTCTTCTGGTGAGCCTGGACATGCCATCGCAGTACCCGAATGTTCCGGCCTTTATCAGGAAGCACAATTTCAATGCGCAGCATGCCTGGCTCAATGAAACGGATGCTGATTATTTCTGCCCGAAAATAGATCCTAAATGGAGCGGGGCCATCCCGGCAACCCTTATCGTGAATACCCGCACCGGGAAGCGGTTATTCTTCGAGGAAGAGATGGAAGAGGAACGCCTGCAGGAGATCATTTCCGGGATGCTCCGGCCCTGACAACTGTAAATATTTTTCGCAGTGGGTTTTACATAAACGGTTTCGCGTAAAACCCATGATGCTTTATCTTCATAGCCTTAAATTTCTCAAAAATGAAAAAACTGATGTTTGCATCCCTTTCAGTACTTGCGCTGGGATTTTCTGCCTTTAAAATAGCCGAGGTGCTTCCCCTGGGAGCCACAATGCCTATGGCTGAGCATAAAATGAAAGATGTTTCCGGGAAGGAACTCTCCATGAAGGACGCAATGATGAAGCATGGTGTTATGGTGATGTTCTCCTGCAATACCTGCCCATACGTAGTGAAAAACCAGGAGCGTACCATTGCGATAGCTGATTTTGCCCGCAAGATGGACATCGGTGTGATCCTGCTGAACAGCAATGAAGCGTACCGCTCTTCAGACGACAGCTTTGAGGAAATGGTAAGCTATGCAAAGAACCAGAAGTATAACTGGCCTTACGTAGTGGACAAAGACCACAAAATAGCTGATGCCTTTGGTGCAAACCGCACACCGGAAGTATTCCTTTTCAATAAAGAATTGAAACTGGTTTACCACGGCGCTATCGATGATAATCCTTCAGATGCATCCAGCGTGAATCGCAAACACCTTCGCGAAGCTATCCTTGAACTGACCTCTGGCAAGGAGATATCTGTAAAGGAAAGCAGGAGCGTGGGTTGCACGATAAAAAGGAATAAGAATTAGAATTTCTAAAAACGAAATACGAATTACGAAAACCGCCGGAAGCCCCGGCGGTTTTTTTATAATGGTATATGTCTTCTTATTTTACAATAATATCCCAACCAGTTGCTCCACCTATACCGTCTGAAAGCTGAATTGGTGTGCCATTTTTCCAGACCATTGCGTATAATTTAACCGGGGGTGGAGTTCGCATTCTACCGGTGATATAAACATCCTCTCCTGAAACGGACAAACCCAGAGCTTCTGACATATTTTCCTCCCCTGAAAGTGGAGTGATAACACCATTCTTCCACATTACGGCTACAGAATTTCCATTATTTGCTGTATAATTTCCTGATGCAAAAATGTCCTCCCCAATAACTTCAATTTGCATAACTCTTCCATTATCTGACAAGCAGGGTAAATAAGTTGGTATACCATTTTTCCATATTGTTGGCACTTCTTCAGAACCCATTATCATAGACCCGCATACATATACATCATTGCCAGATATACGGATTGATATACGCCTTACCGGATCAGAATCAGCATACATGTCTATTAAAGTTCCGTTTTTCCATAATTTACTATGCGACCCAATGTGTCCAAGTATATAAACATCGTTTCCAACAACCTGGAACCCAGACACTACTGTCGCCCCACTTGAGCTATCGATGAATTGATGCACTCCATTTTTCCAGAGAATAATATATTCCTTTAAGTTACTTCTATAGGTGCCTGCTGCATATACATCCTGGCCGGAAATGAATAATTTATTTACAGTTCCATGTCCATTATCATGATTGAGATTAATTGGAACACCATTCTTCCAAATGGTGGCATACCGGAGAGTTGGTAAAGTTTCACTTCCTCCTATATATACATCATTACCTGAAATGGCTATGCAATTAGCCACTCCATTGGAATTTCCTGGTGTAAGAATTGTCTTAACGCCGTTATTCCAATAAACAGCTTCGAAAAAGCCCGTGGTATTTTCGTCTCCAACAACATGAACAGTTTTTGAACTGTTCGCATTTGTGTTGTCTGATTTGCTACAGCCAGCCAAACTGACGGACAATAAAAAAAGAAGAAAAGGTTTCAAAAGCATTTCGGTCATTCATTGGAAACGAATGTGACCGGGTGTTTTTGTTTTTTTAAATAAGGTTGCAGTCGCGAAGGTAACTTTTATTAACTCTTTCTAAGCTTTTTCTTGAATTGCATCTTTATGGCTCTTGAGCGTTTTTATACTCACATTCAATTCGAACCCTATAAGAAGTACAAAAGAGTTTATGTATATCAAAGCCATGAAGACCATGATGGTTCCGATGGAGCCATACAATGCATTGTATCTTCCGAAATTATTTACGAATGCTGCAAACCCGGCCGAGGCAAGCAGGCTCAGGAACGTCGCAAGAATGGTTCCCGGGGACCGGATCTTCCATCTTTTTTCAACGGCCGGGGCATATTTATAGATGAAGGCGATAACGAAATAAACAAGGCCTACAATGAAAACCCAGCGCAGGTAGGATATCGCTTCGCGCCAGCCACTGTCCGGAACGATCATTTCCAAAAATGCACCCTGCATGATCAGCGCAAGCAGGTAGGTAAGCACCAGACCAAATACGATAAACGTGAGCTTAATGGCCGTCCACCTTTTCACGATCGACTTCCTGCGGGAAAATCCTACATAATTCTTATTGAAGGAACGCATAAGTCCCATCATGGCGCTGGAAGCAAAGAAGATCGAAAGTACAAGGCTGAAGGAAAGTAGGCCAATCCGCGAGTTATCGATGAACCCATCCACGAAGCGGATCAGTTCCACGTTATACTGCCGAGCGGGGATCATATTGTAAATGAGTTCATGGAGCTGCAGTTTGATGCTGCTCATGCTTACAAAGGGCAGGTAGGGTATAAGCGTGAATAGGGAAAGCAATGAGGGCGGAATGGCCATGATGAAATTGTATGAAATGGCGGATGCTCTTTCCGTCATGCCCTGGATCTTCACCTGCCGGTAAAAGGTCCTGATCACATCAAATAATGAATTGCCTTCAAAACCCGGCAGGTACCAGTTCTTGCTTTTCCGGAGGAACCATGCCACCGGGGGATTGGTGGCGAATATTTTTTCTATCCTGGATAACATCTATCTGTTTTTGGAAGCTACCAGGCTGTCTAGCGCCTTCCTGTACATGTTCGCATACACCTTATGTTGTTCATATGTTGATGCAAAATTCGAATAGCCTTTAAAGTCTGGCTTGGCAACGAAGAAAATATAATCCGTTTCAGGGGCCTCAAGCACCGCATCTATTGATTCGATAGAAGGAGTGCAGATCGGTCCGGGAGGCAGGCCGGCATACTGGTAAGTATTATAAGGTGAATCATATTTCAGGTGGTTAAAATAGATCCTGGTAAGCCCGAATGCACGCATGGCATACTTAACCGTGGGATCAGCTTCAAGCTTCATTCCTTTCCTTATCCTGTTCATGTACACGCTTGCAATAAGCGGTTTGTCAGAACGCTTATTGGTCTCTTCATCAACAATACTTGCCATTGTATATACCTGTTCAGGACTGAGACCTTTAGATGCTGCTTTTTTCCTGCGCTCTTCATTCCAGAATTTGTCGTGCTCCGTTTTTAAACGCTTCAGGAATTTATCGGGTGTTCCGTTCCAGGTAACCTCGTAAGTGTTAGGGATCACGAGAGTCATTACGGTATGGGTATCTACTCCATAAGTCTTCAGGCTGTCGTTGTTGAGCAGGATGCGGATCATATCTGCGCTATCGGCCTCAAAATTCTTCCCGATCCTTCCCGCCAGGTCTTCCTTGGTTCGCAGTTTGGTTATTACCAGCCTTACCGGCGACTGCCGGCCGTGTTTAAGCATCCTCACAAGCTCCACAAGGCTGCTGCCATCATCAATGGTGTAGCGGCCGGGTTTAGGCAGGGTGAAATCTGCACGTTTGGAAACCTGGTCGAACACAAATCCATTCGGAATGATGTTCTGGTGAAGCAGGGCAGAACGCATGTCAGTAAAGGAGGTACCTGTATTGATATAGAAATACTTCCCTTCGGGGGCCTTAACCACGGGGCCAAAAAGCTGCCAACCGAAGTAGGCTCCTGCAGCAAGTACGAGAAAAACGAGTACGAGTAAGATTCTTTTCATTTTCAGCGGGTTGGAACAAAGTAAATAAAAAACCCCGCCGGATTAGGGCAGGGCTGTATAATTTAATTAAAATTCTTACGGAGCCGGGGTAGTGGCTGGCGCTTGTTGTGGCTGCTGTGTACCAGGCATTGGCGTAGTGGTATTGTTCTGCGCCGGTGCAGGGTTGGTCTGGGGACGTGTATTAACGCCTTTCAGTAATTCATCATTTTCTGCAGAGGACGTACCATCACCGGGAATGAAGGCTGGTGAAACGATGCAGAGCAGTCCAACAACTGCTGCAAAGATCCAGGTTCCTTTTTCCATTACGTCTGTAGATTGCTTAACGCCGATCAGCTGGTTGCTGAATCCACCCAAAGCGCCGGTAAGACCGCCACCTTTTGGGTTCTGTATCAATACAATAAGGCCCAGGATCACCGATGCCGCAATTATCAGAATGCCAAAGAGAACTAACATGCTAGTTATTTAAAAGGTCAATTTTCTGCGCAAAGTAAGCGCTTTTGGCAGGATTAATCAAACTTAATTTCCGGTATATGTCGCGCGCCTTATCGATCTTGCCCTGCCCGGCATATACTTCTGCCATCGATTCGGTTATGACCTCTTCATCCACATTGCTTTTTTCTGCGATGATCTTCACAGCGATATCCTCCGGCGGTGCCACAGTCTCAGTATGTACCTTCTTCATGGTTTTGAGCCATGCGGTAAAGCTTTTCATTTGCCTGCCCAGCCTGTCGGACGATTGCTGTTCCTCGCTGAGCTTTATTCCCTGGGAAGCAAAATAATCCGTGGTATGAAGGGGCTCGAAAACGAGATCACCTGCTGGAACTTCAGAAATGGTCATTTTTGGAATTGCCGGCGTTTCTTCAGCGGGCTGTTCTGCCGGTTCTTCGATAGCGTCCCGAACAGGCTCCTGCTGTGGTCCTGTTTCGGCAAGTGGTGACGCTGCAGGCGAAGCTTCTGCCATGGGTTCGGGAACATTCCTGGTGTTCCTGATCTTCTGTAAAAGGTATTCCAGCAGAACAGGGTCTGGATAGTGCAGGGATACCTTTGAGGCAAGTTCCATATATCCCGGATCATCCTCTTTCATGAAAGCCAGGGTGGAAAGGTGCGCATAACTGAACCACGGGTATTCCGCTGAAAGCGCTGATATCTCCTGTTCATTCATGATCGGTTGTGCCATGGTCAATACTTTACCAGTTAGAAAAGATCCGGTTAAAAATTTCGTCGACTATATTTCTCACGATCTCATCGTTGAGCACCGATTCTGCTTCCTGCAATCCCTGGCTGGCAGGGAAGTCGAAGGTGCGTGTAAGTTCTGCTTCAAAATTCTTTGTCTCATCAAGCTGGTTCCTGAACTCCAGGTGAAAGCCTACAGTAAGCCTGTTGCCGCTTGCATTATTCCCGCTTATACTAATGGTTGTGGTGTAATACTGGCTCACATAGCCGGAGATATCATAATGCGCTTCATCATCATTGGTTTGTCGCAGCCGGGTGGTGTTTATTATCTTTTGCTTCAGTCTTTCAGTAAGCTGCGGACTCAATACCGTGTTCACATATTGCGCCTTGTTCTCAAGGTAATTCACCCTGAAGGTCTTCACCTCTTCGGGAATTGGTGCTGCATCCCTGAATCCGTATTTGCATGTTGCATAAGAAAAGAGAAAGCACAGCAGCGACAATAAAAGGATCCTGTTAAGTTTCATGCTAATGGTTATAGATCCTCGATATCGTATTCTTTTAATTTCCGGTAAAGCGTTCTCTCGCTTATACCCAGGTCGAGCGATGCATCCTTCCTTCTTCCCCGGTGCTTCCTGAGTGCTTTTATGATCAGTTCTTTTTCCTTATCCACGATGTTGAGTGATTCTTCAACATCTTCATGCTGCTGAATACCATTATCGTTACGCAATATTACAGGGGCGGAAGGGTTCATGATGGGAGCGGCAGGATGCGGACTAAGTTCCCTAACAGGCGCCTCGTTCATATAATGGGTTTGCGCAAGAGCCGGATTCTGCAGCACTTCAAAGAACATCTTCTTTAATTCATTTACGTCCTTTTTCATGTCGAAGAAAAGTTTATAAATGATCTCGCGTTCATTTGCGAATTCGGTCTGGCTCACAGGTCCGTGCCCCTGTGCAAGCACAGGAAGCTTTGCATAATTCTGTTCGGGAAGGAATTGCTGCAGGCTGGCAGCGCCCACCACTTTATCTTTAGAAAGTACGGAAATCTGTTCTGCAATATTCTTCAGCTCACGGATGTTTCCCGGCCAGGGATAGTTCATCAGCAATTCGCGTGCATCATCAGAAAGAGAAACTGGCTGTGATTTATAACGGTCGGAGAAATCGGCGGCAAATTTCCGGAACAGCAACAGGATATCCTCTTTCCTGTCGCGCAATGCAGGAACCCTGATAGGGACGGTATTAAGGCGATAATAAAGGTCTTCACGGAAACGTCCGTTGTAGGTGAATTCGAGCAGGTCTTTATTGGATGCAGCGATAACCCTTACGTCAGTCTTTTGCACCTTGCTGCTCCCCACGCGGATGTATTCGCCCGTTTCAAGTACGCGTAACAGCCTGGCCTGTGTTCCGAGCGGCATTTCCCCGATCTCATCCAGGAAGATGGTACCGCCATTCACTGTTTCAAAATATCCTTTCCTGCTATCGACCGCGCCGGTGAAGGAACCTTTTTCATGCCCGAATAATTCTGAATCGATCGTTCCTTCCGGTATGGCGCCGCAGTTTACGGCGATGAATGGATTATGCTTGCGCGAACTGAGTGCATGGATGATCTGTGAGAATACTTCCTTACCCACCCCGCTTTCACCGGTGATCAGTACACTGAGATCAGTATTGGCAACCTGCACCGCAACGTTGAGCGCATGGTTAAGCCCGGGTGAGTTCCCGATTATTCCAAACCTGTTCTTTATCGTCTGCAGATCCATATCAGATTATTTCGCCCAGCAGGGTGCCGGAGGTGCATGAATTGATTTTTACGGTCACATAATCGCCGGGTTGTGCCTTACCTGCAGAAAACACCGCAACCTTGTTCTGGTCATTCCTTCCGAACAACATGGAGTCGTCTTTTTTGGAAACCCCCTCAACAAGGATCCTGAATGTTTTACCTACTTCCTTCTGCATGCTTTCAAGGCTGTGCACCCGGTAAAGGTCAACCAGTTCCTGTAGTCTTCTCTTCTTCGTTTCAAGCGGTACATCATCCGCAAACCGGCGTGCAGCAAGGGTTCCCGGCCGTTCCGAATAAAAATACAGGTAGGCAAGGTCGTATTTTACATATTCCATCAGGCTCAGCGAATCCTGGTGGTCCTCTTCTGTTTCTGTACAAAAGCCGGCGATCATATCCGTTGAGATCCCGCACTCAGGAATGATCTCCCTTATCCTGTTCACTTTTGCTATGTACCATTCGCGGCTATAGGTACGGTTCATAAGCTGCAATACTCGTGTGCTCCCGCTTTGCACCGGGAGGTGAATGTATTTACAGATATTATCGTACTGCTTCATTGTGTACAGTACTTCGTCGGTTATATCCTTAGGATGGGAAGTTGAGAATCGAACGCGCAACAATGACGATATCCGTGCAACTCTTTCCAGCAAGGCTGCGAAGGTTACTGTTTCATTCCCACCCTGCCAGTAGTAGCTGTCCACATTCTGGCCAAGCAGGGTCACTTCCCTGAAACCATCCTCAAAAAGCCTGGTACATTCTTCCACTATGCTATCAACGTTGCGGCTTCTTTCCCTTCCTCTTGTAAACGGCACCACGCAGAAAGAACACATATTATTGCAACCGCGCATAATACTCACGAAAGCCGTTACACCATTACTATTCAGTCGAACGGGGGAGATGTCCGCATAGGTTTCTTCGCGGCTTAAAAGAACGTTGATCGCTTTCTGACCGCCATCCGCTTCCTGCACCAATTGAGGTATGCTGCGATAGGCATCAGGGCCAACCACCAGGTCAACAAGTTTCTCCTGTTCTATAAAGGAAGCTTTAAGTCTTTCCGCCATGCAGCCTAACACACCCACCAGCATTTCCGGCTTCTGCTTTTTCAGGCGTTTAAATTCAGTGAGTCTTTTGCGAACGGTCTGTTCAGCCTTTTCGCGGATTGAGCAGGTATTGATAAGGATAAGGTCGGCCTCGGAGGTATCCTGGGTGCAGGTAAATCCTTCCGACTGCAGTATGGAGGCCACCACTTCGCTGTCGGCGAAATTCATGGCACAGCCATAACTTTCTATATAAAATGATTTCTGTCCCGGTCGGACAGGAACTTCCATTACCAGCGCTTCTCCCTGCCTGCCTTCATCGTGAACTTTATTGTTGATCGTGAGCTCCATCACAAAATTTGAGCTGCAAATATAACGAAAAGTGACAGGATGGCAGCGAGGTTAGATGCCCAGTTGCCGGGCGAGCCAGCTCTCCTTAACGGGGATGATCCAGTTCCGCTCAAGTTCCTTTCGGGTTAGCACGGTATTATTGAAATAGAGGGTGTTTTCGCCTATGATACCGTTTTCGAGAGCATAATTTACCTGTGACAAAGGCACCATCTCCACTTTATCTTTAATGAGGAAGGCCAGGGCAAGCCGGTTGAAGAAATCAGTGTTATATTTTCTTTCCAATTCTTTTACGAACCGGACAGAGCTGTCGGTGCTGCAACCGCCTACGGTAGTTTCCGTTTCGTCGGCCATGAACACGAGGAAACGCCCGAAGAACAGGTTTACATATCCTTTCACAGGTTCACCATGGCTTTTCCATTGATCCACGAATGCCTTGAGATCGTCTTCCATCTGCAATGCCTCGCTTATAAAGAATTGCCTGTTGCTCTGGTAAACCCACACCCTGCTATGAGGAGAGAAATCTGCAGGCAAATGACTGTTTATGTCAAAGTCCATAATAAGAGTTAAGGTGCTAAGGTTTGTTTGGGCGTGGGCATGCTTGCGGTCTTGTCCATATTCATTACGGGGATGAGACCGTTGGTAGGAACATAGATCACCTGGGGCAGGTTACCCTTATCCGCGAGTTTTTCAAGTGTGCGTATGAAGAGATACTGGTTATAAGTTTCGTTAAGTGTCCCGTTCTCGATCCGCATAGCTTCTGCCATACCGCGTGCGCGTTCAATTTCAGCCTGGGCATTCAGCTTTTCAGCTTCCAGGCGTGCCTTGGCTTCTTCTACCAGGATCTTCCTGTTCTGTTCTGCTTTTGCCATTTCAGCCTTACCGGCCATTTCCTGCTGCCATACATTATACTTTGGTAGTCCAAACATCAGGACGATGATCACTATCACCCCGAGCACTACGAGGATGCCGAAAAATCTTGGAAGTTTCATGCTGCAAATTTACGTTTTTAATGAACGACAGAAAAAGTGCTGCAAAAGCGCGCTTCGGCATGATTTTCAATATTATTGAGCGAAAGACGATGGTATGATCCGCTTGATCCTGATCAGTTTTTTTTACCTGTTCCTGCAAAATGCAAGTGCACAGCAGGACACGGTGACCATGCCGGCTTCTGAAAAATTCAGGCGTTCAGAAGCTTACCAGCAAAAATGGGGAAAGAACTACCGCGATGTATGGAGTGCACCTGTAACTTTCCGGCGGGTTGATCTTGATACATTCAGAGGAGGCCTGGTGCCTTACCAGGAAGGAGGAGGCAGGCAGAGCAAGACACTCAGGCTGCGCGATAAATCAGGCCGTGAGTATGTATTGAGAAGCGTCGAGAAATCATTCAGCAGCATACTGCAAGGTGAAGCGAAAGGATCATTCGTTGAGAATATTTTAAATGACCAGGCATCTTCAGGGCATCCTTATGCTGCCCCTGTTGTCGCAAGTCTTGCCGAAGCAGCAGGGATATTACACACCTGGCCGGAGATCATATTTATTCCCAAACAACCTGCATTGAAAGAATTCAATGAATCGTTCGGAGACCGTCTGTTTCTTTTTGAAGAAAGGCCTGACGAGGACTGGAGTATAGCGCCCCACTTGTCAAATTCAAAGAACATCGTAGGAACAGAAAAGCTCTTTGAGAAACTTGAAGAAAGCAGCACGAATACAGTTGACCAAGAGCTATATGTAAGATCGCGTCTTTTCGATATGCTGATCGGGGACTGGAGCCGTCATGAAGACCAGTGGCGGTGGGCGGAAAAGAAAACCGGTAAAGATGTGGTATATCTACCCGTGCCGCGAGACCGCGACCAGGCATTCTCACTGTTCGAAGGAAAATTTCTAAGGCCAGCTCTCGCTGTTGCAGGCGCTTCACACATAGAATCATTTGACGGAGATATAAAGGATATAGCCGATTATAATTTCCCTGCACGCTATCTCGACAGGAGATTCACTACGTCCGTTCCCAGGGAAACATGGATCAGCATAGCGCGGGATCTGAAAAACCGTTTAACCGACGACGTTATACGATTTGCCCTGCAAAGAATGCCGGATACTGTTTATACGCTAACGGGCGACCAGGTAGCGCACCACCTTTTTTCGCGGAGAAATAACCTGGAGAAGTTTGCCGGTGATTATTATGAAGTGCTTTCACGTGAGATCGATATTCCATTGTCCAATGACGATGAAAAGATAACTGTTTCCAGTAGCGAAGGAATTACCGTTGTAGAGATAATGAATGGACAAAAGCAGGTCTTTCGCAGGGAATTCGTTCCTTCTGAAACGTCCGCGATCAGGATATATGGGATAGGAGGTGCCGACCAGTATGAAGTGAAAGGGAAGCCTTCAGTGCCTGTGATCTTTGTAGGGAAGGATAAGGAGCAGAATTACAGGTTTGACTGGTACCAGGCAGACAAGTTCTCCGTATTGCCTTATCCATTTTACAGTTTTGAAGATAAGGTGCACATTGCCTTGCGGATCAGCAAGGTCAGTTATGCCTGGAATAAGGAACCATATAAAAGCATGCACAAACTGGTTCCGCGGTATTCCATCTCGCAGGGAGCCCCAAGCGTTACCTATGAGAATCATTTCCCGATGCTATTCGGGAAATGGGGGATAGAGACGTTTGCAAATTTTGATCGTGAATTATGGACGAATTTTTACGGCCTGGGAAATGAGAGCATTTTTCAAAAGGAGGACAAGGATTATACAAGGATGCGTACGCGGGAGATATCGGTGATGTCGGGTCTAACCCGGGTGATCGGTAACCGTCACAAAGTATTCATTATGCCCTTCTTCCGGTCAACAGATCTGATGCATGACACAGCCAGGTTCATTGCTCATACTATGGCCCCGGCTCCGCAACTATATAATGCAAAGCAATATGTTGGAGGAATGGCGCGGTATATCTACCAGAACACGAACGATTCTGTTTTGCCGGAGAAGGGCTTCACTATGGATCTGTCTGCAATCCCGGCTTTCGGTATAGGTAAAACGAATAATGACTTCTCAAGGTTTACAGGTGAACTTAACGGATATATTCCTTTGGCGGGTGATTTTGGAATTCATGTCCGGTCGGGAGCGGCGACGCTTACCGGTGATCCGTTATTCTTCCAGTTGAACAGGGTTGGAGGTACAGATAACCTGAGAGGCTTTGAGCGCGACAGGTTCCATGGCAGAACAGTGCAGTATAACCAGTTCAACCTACGCTGGATCAATGATGTGACTGGGCGTATCTACAGCGGAAAATTTGGCATTTTCGGATTTGCCGATGCAGGCAGGGCATGGATAGATGATGAAGAATCGGACAAATGGCATATGGGCTATGGGCTTGGCTTGCTGTTAAGTCCGTTTAATAAGATCGCAGCCACCGTGGCGTATGGTTTCAGCAAGGATGGTCCGAACCTGCATTTTGATCTTATCAGGCCCATCGGGAATTGATCATTTCATGCTGGCAGCGATCAGCTCCGCTATATCCATAACCTTCACATCATCTTCCTTTTCACGGTTCTTCACACCATCAGTAAGCATGGTATTGCAGAAGGGGCAGGCAGAAGCAATAACGGCGGCCCCGGTTGAAAGGGCTTCATCGCTGCGCTCAATATTGATACGGACATCGCCGTTCTCCTCTTCCTTGAACATTTGGGCTCCGCCGGCACCGCAGCACATCCCGTTACTGCGACAGCGTTTCATTTCCACCAGTTCTGCATCCAGGGCTTCAAGTACTTTCCGGGGCGCTTCATAAATATCATTCCCCCGGCCAAGGTAGCAGCTATCGTGGTAGGTGATCTTCTTTCCTTTGAACCCGCCATCTTCATTCATCCGTACTTTTCCTTCGTCTATCAGTTGCTGTAAGAAGGTTGAATGATGGATCACCTCGTATGTACCTCCCAGTTCAGGATATTCATTCTTAAAGATGTTGAAACAATGCGGGCACGCGGTAACGATCTTCTTTATGCCATAACCATTAAGCACCTGGATGTTCTGGTAGGCCATCATCTGGAACATGAACTCGTTGCCGGCACGGCGTGCGGGATCTCCAGTACACATTTCTTCCTTTCCAAGTATGGCATATTTTGTTCCTGTTTTTTCCAGGATGGTCGCGAATGCCCTCGTGATCTTTTGCGCCCGCTGATCAAAGCTTCCTGAACACCCTACCCAGAAAAGGATCTCCGGGGTTTCTCCTCTTGAGGCTAATTCCGCCATGGTTGGAACCTGCATAATGCTGTTTTGAAGCAACAAAGTAAGTAACAAATCGTAAATGATGCTTACCTGTATTTTTTAATACATCCTTTCACCGAATGAACTTCGATTGTATGGGGAGATTATCTTTGGCGAATGCCGAAGCTGTTATCCGTTTTTTTGTGGGGAATGCTTATCAGTTTTCTTGGGAGCCTGCCAATGGGTACGTTGAATATAACGGCTATGCAGATAGGCATTTCTGAAAACCTGCGAAATGCATTTCTTTTTGTTACGGGCAGCCTTACCGTTGAAATGATCTATGTAAGGATATCGCTGGTGGCGATAGACTGGGTACGCAGGCAGGAGAAGATTATGAGGATAATGGAATGGCTCACTGTTGCAATCATTGTTGCACTTGCAATCGGTAGCTTCTGGGCAGCGGGTCATGATGATCCTGAAGCAAAAAATGCGGTGTTGCAGAACAATATGAACCGGCTTATGCTGGGGATGATGATGAGCGCCGTGAATCCTGTACAGATCCCTTTCTGGTTTGGGTGGAGTTCTGTGCTTTTTTCGAAGAAGATCCTGGAACCAAAGAAGAAGCAATACAATCTTTACATAATCGGGATAGGGATAGGAACACTAATGGGCAACTGCGTATTCATCTTCGGTGGCAGGCTGCTGGTGGAAAAGATACAGAACAGTGAAACCTACATCAATTGGGTGATCGGTTGCATCTTCACCCTTTCTGCAATAATCCAGGTATACAAGATACTTTCTCATAAAGATGCGGCAGATAAGATCCATAAGATCGAAGACCAGGATATTCCTCCGCAGCCGGAAGAAGAATAAGCTCTATCCCGTGGTCCACTCATCCCGTTGTTCAGGATTGAATTTCCAGGGTGCGAAGTTATTCTCGATATTACCGAACATTACATTCCATTCCTGCGGGGCATTGCTTTCTTCCATTACCAGGCTTCTCCTGAGTTCAAGGATGATATCGAGCGGGCTGATGCCTACAGGGCATTCCTGAACGCAGGCCTGGCAGGTGGTGCATGCACGAAGCTCCTCTGTGGTGATATAATCGTGCAAAAGTGACCTGCCATCACCTTCAAAGGTTTTGTTCCTGTTCAGCGCCTTCCCGACCTCTTCACACCTGTCGCGCGTATCCATCATTATTTTACGGGGACTCAGCAACTTCCCGGTTTGTGTAGCAGGGCATGCCGCTGAACACCTTCCGCATTCTGTACAACTGTAAGCATCCAGCAGGTTCTTCCAGCTCAGGTCCTGAACATCCTTCGCGCCGAACTTCATTGGCTGCGCTTCGCCTGAAGGAGCAAGCTCGGGTTGCATCATGTACAATACTTCATTCTGTACATTCTGCATATTATCCATCCTGCCTTTCGGCTGTAGCGGCATATAATACGCGTTCGGGAAGGCAAAAAGAATATGGAGGTGCTTGCTGTATGGCAGGTAATTCAGGAAGGCAAATATTCCTATGATATGAAGCCACCATGCTGTGCGTTCTATGAAAACCAGGGATGCCCCCTGCATATCCGAAAAGAGCGGGGCAAGGACACCGGAAATTATAAAGTTACCTGTTTCAGTGTACCCTTCATGTCCCTGCAGTTGTAATGCCCTGTCGGTAGCATTCATTGTGAGGAACAGGCTCATGAGGACTATCTCGGTGATGAGTATATAGTTTGCATCGCTGCGCGGCCAGCCATCAAGATCGCGGCTTATAAATCTTTTCAGCTTAATTATGTTCCTCCTGGCAAGGAAAGCGATACATACCAGTATCACTCCGGCAGCAAGCAGTTCAAAGAAATTTATGATCCCGGTGTAAATACCTCCCAATGGTTCAAGGAATAACCGGTGGGTGCCCAGCAGGCCATCAAGAACTATTTCCAGTACTTCGATATTGATGATGATAAAACCGGCATATATGATAAAATGCATGAACGCAACAAGCGGGTAGCGGAACATTTTTTTCTGCCCGAATGCGAGGAGCAATACATTCTTCCAGCGTTCACCTTTATTATCGTTCAGGGATTCATCCCTGCCGAGCATGATGTTCCTTCGTATGCGCCCGATATTACGTGCAAAAAGCCAGATCGAAAATGCCGCCAGTAATACAAAAAGAACCTGGGGTATGTATTGCATAAGATTACTTATTTATTAATGATATAGGCGCCTTTTACATCTTCGCCATCAATTTCAACTATGATCTGTTCACCCGGCGAGGTGGAAACAGAAAGTCCTACATAATCGATAGATACCGGGAACAATTTATGGGAACGTTCCACCAGCGCAAGGGTCTGGATCTTACCCGGGAAGAATTCGAGCAGGGGTTTCAATGCGTATAACATGGTTCGGCCGCTGTTGGCAACATCGTCGATCAGCACTATCGTTCTCCCGGAAAAATCGAGCTCGCGGTCCGGCCTGGCATCACCAGGCGCTCTTTTATTGATAGCTATCTCAAGCATTTCCACCTTTCCGAAAAAACAATCTTTTAGGTGGAAGGCGATCCTTTTAGCCACTGTTGTACCACTTCCCCTTATACCGATCAGTACCAGGCCTTCGCTGTCAGGATTTTTTTCAGAGATCTCAAGCGCCATTCTTCTCAGCTTTCTTTCGGCAACATCCGCATTGAGTATCCAGTTCCGGTCATTCATTGTGAGATCATTTCAGCCACAAAGTAAATCAAATATATAATTGCCGCCTATCCATTTGCACAACAGCGGTTCACCCACTTAGGCCTGATTCAGTACCTTAGTCGCAAAAAATTATTCCATATGAAGATTTTGAAATATCTCTTTACAGCGCTGGTAGTTGTTTCGATGGCGATTCCTGCCAGGGCAGATGAAGGAATGTGGCTTCCCCAGCTTTTGCAAAAGCTGAATGAAAGCAAAATGAAAAGCCTTGGAATGAAGATAAGCGCCAGGGATATCTACAGCATTAACAGCGGAAGTCTTAAAGATGCCGTGGTGAGTTTTGGCGGATTCTGTACAGGAGAACTGATCTCGTCAAAGGGCCTTATTCTAACCAATCATCATTGCGGATTTGATGCCATCCAGAATCACAGCAGCGTGGAGAACAACTACCTGAAAAACGGTTTCTGGGCTAAGGATCACAGTGAGGAAATTGCCAATCCAGGGTTGTTCGTAACCTTCATCGTAAGAATAGATGATGTTTCTGCACAGGTAATGAAAGGGGTTACAGACAGGATGAGTGAAAGCGAAAGACAGTCTGCGATCGATAAGAACCTCGCAGAGGTAAGAAAGAATGTAAAGAAGGAACAGCACCAGGAAAGTTTTGTGCGAGGCTTCTTCGAGGGGAATCAATATTATCTTTTTGTAACGGAAACTTATCGCGATGTAAGACTGGTGGGAGCGCCACCTTCTGCTATAGGGAATTTCGGTGTGGATAGTGATAACTGGATGTGGCCCCGTCATACGGGCGATTTCTCCATGTTCCGCATTTATGCAGGCAAGGATAACAAGCCTGCCGAATATTCAAAGGAAAATGTTCCTTTCACACCAAAGAAATCTTTTTCTATTTCCCTTGATGGTGTTGAGGAAGGCGATTTCACCATGATATTCGGATTCCCCGGCCGCACGATGCAATACCTGCACAGCGCGGCAGTTGAGCAGATCGTAAAGGTGAATGACCCTGCCAAGATCGCTATCCGTGCAAAGGCGATTGACGTTCTGGGGAGATATATGCGTGCGGATGAAAAGACCAAGATCCAGTATGCAGCAAAATATGCCAGCATTCAGAATGCGTATAAAAAATGGCAGGGAGAAGTTTTAGGCCTGACCCGCACCAATGCTGTTGAGAAAAAGAAGAAGTATGAAGCCATCTTCCAGCAGCGTATAAATGCAGATCCCGCGCTGAAGGCATCCTACGGTACTTTGCTGTCCGACCTGGAGTCTGTATACAGGTCGCTGGAGCCTTTAGGACTTGCAAGGGATTATTACCAGGAGATCATGAGCAAGATGGAGTTGTTCTCTATCGCAGCGAACCTCAATTCGCTGGTGACTGCTTATGAGAAGGAAGGAGAGGCCGGGTACAATAAGAGACTTGCAACTGTAAAGAATAACCTTAAGAATATTTATGGTGAATACAATCCAGAGGTTGACCGCAGGGTAGTGGAAGCCCTATTGGAAATGTATGCGGCTCAACCGGAAACATTCGTAGCTCCTTCGTTGAAACAAGCTCTTGCAACAAATAATGGCAGTGCGCAGGCTACAGCTCTCGCATTGTATGAGCAAACCAGCATGGATGATGATGATGCTATTACGGCATTGCTGAACAAGCCAGCCGCAGATGTGATTGCAGCATTGAAGGCTGACAGGACTGCATCGCTTTTCAGCGAGATACAACGCACCTACCAGGGAAAAGTTCAATCTGAATTAAACGGTATCCAGGATAATATCAACAGGCTGCAGCGCATTTATATGAAAGCGCAAATGGAGGTGATGAAAGAGAAGGTATTCTACCCGGATGCAAACAGCACCTTGAGGCTGGCTTATGGAAATGTAAGAGGATATGCTCCCCGCGATGCGGTGAAGTATGAGTATTATACAGACCTGGATGGCCTGATGCAGAAATATGTTCCGGGCGATTATGAGTTTGATGTGCCTGAAAAACTTAGAATGCTTTGGGCAAACAAGGATTATGGCCGCTATGCACGCAAAGACGGACGCATGCCTGTAAACTTTATTGCTACCAACCATACTACAGGCGGCAACTCGGGCAGCCCTGCCCTCGATGCTTATGGAAACCTGGTCGGTATCAATTTCGACAGGGTATGGGAAGGGACAATGAGCGATATCAATTTTGATCCGACGCTTTGCCGGAATATAATGGTAGATATCCGCTATGTACTTTTCATTGTAGACAAGTATGCAGGCGCAAAACACCTTATCGATGAAATGAAGATCGTTCATCCAAAGACCGGCGGCAACAAATAGCTGGTTTGTAACTGATAGTATCGCCCCGGGAACTTTCCCGGGGTTTTTATATTCGTTTAGGCAGCTATTTGCCTTTTTATTCAGGTTCCTTGGTACGTTTTGTGCTTATTCAAACTCATGAGCCAGGCATTTGTAAGAGAAAGTGATGAACAATGGCTGCACGATGTTTCACCTACAGTGCATGCATTGACCGTTTACCTTACCCGGGAAAACAACGGTGTCAGGGTTTATGAACTTAATTCATTTATTGAAGAGGGAACTGGCAGGGAGGTGCACAGGATGAGTAACGGCTTCTCCTATGCCAGGGATAAGAACGGGAGATGGGAATTAATTAACTGATCATGGTACACTTCATTCTTGAAATATTGGTGGAAGCAGCCGTTATATTACTGTTGGCCCGTTTCATGCAAACGATCGTGATCAGGAGTTTCGGAACTGCAGTTGGTGTGGCTCTTGTGTTGGGAATCCTTAATGCTACTATAGGATGGCTGTTGAGAATTCCTTTGAACGTGGTCACGTTGTTCCTTTTGACCTTTATTGTGAGAGTGCTGGTGAGTGCGGTAATGATAAAGGTGGTAGATAAATTATTCAGCGGGTTTGAGGTAAAGGGATTTAAGGCAGCCCTGGTGCTGGCATTGGCAATTGCGCTGGCCGGGTTGGCACTGGACGCAACCTATTACAATTAAAAACCGAGATATGGCTAACGAACCAGAGGAACACAAGGACCCCAAACTCCCCCCGGTTTTCAACGATGAAAACACCCGGAAGAGGATCGACGAACACCTCAGTAACCCGGAGGATGAAATAACGGAGGAGGATATTCGAAATGTAAGTACGGAACCTAACCCGCATTACAGGGTTGATCTGAATAATGAGGATGAGAAAGAGCCAGGCGAAGCAACAAAAGACCAGGAGCCTTCTCCAGGTGAACCACCAATTCAGACTCCCTGGGATGTATTAGGCAGTCCTTAGAAATATAGCCAGTGCCATTTCAGTTTTCCTGAAGAATACTCCACAGCCGGCGTAGGGAATTTTATAACATTCAGCATATCAAGCGCCATTCTGATCCCCCGCTTCTTTGTCTTTATCCTGGTCAGATCTATATCAGGGGCCAGGTACCATTGCCTTCTCCGGTGAATATCCCTCCTGTCGAAAGTAGTCACACCATCATCGATAGAATAATTTTCTTCCGCACCGAATAAACCTTCTGCCCCGGTACCGATTGAAAGATTAATCCATTTTGGGATTTTCGTGTCTGGCAGAAAGGAGCTTATGTTGGCGCTTAGCCAGTAGGTCTGGCCGTTATAATCCTTTAGGAAGCGTTCTGCAGCGGAAGATCCAAAAAGTTCATCGCTTCTTTCGTTCAGGGATTGATCAGAATAATTCTTACGGTGGAACGACCACTTGAACTGGAGGCGTTGTTCATCCCATGCCAGTTCCTGTGCAACAAGAGCACCACTGCCGGCAATGTTGGCGCCAAAATCTGCCCAGCTCCATCCCCATTCAGCGCTGAAACCATCCAGAACCTCTATCACAGTTTGATAGGCTGCCCCGCTCATCCCACCAAGCCATATTCTTTTTTTTCTGCTTATACCGGTCCATCTCCACAATTCCATACTTGCCTTACTTTCAGCATATGCGCTGTATACATGCCCGATCTTGTCGACCTGCTTCCACTCAGATGCATCATTGAAGAAATGAAAACCTGACTGCGGATAATCTTTATACCATGCTGCATACAATCCAGCCATTGCAGCACTGTAACCACCAATATTCGCCGCAGTAATAATTTTTACGCGCTTCTTGCTGTAAGGATAATATCTTGTGGAATCGACCTGGGAATAACTTTCTGTTGGTATTATGCAGGCCGGGCCGGCCAGGAGAAGGCATACAACAATTATTTTTCCCATCCTCATCAAAACAAAAATAACGGTATTGAAAGTATTTGGTAATGAATACTAAATTTGACACCCCTTAATGAACGATATGGAACAAAAAACAACTGAACGGATAAATACCTGGCTAGCCGGGGGATTTGATGAAGAACTTGTCGCGGAAATACGTGGCCTGCAGCAGAGTGATCCTTCAATGCTGGAAGATGCTTTTTATCGCAACCTGGAATTTGGAACCGGCGGACTGCGGGGCATCATGGGCGCAGGTACGAACAGGATGAACCAGTACACTGTCGGAATGGCGACCCAGGGATATGCGAACTACCTGCTTCAGAGTTTTGGAAGTGATATCTGCGTTGCTGTTGCCCACGATTCAAGGAACAACAGCAGGAAATTCGCAGAGATCACCGCCGGGGTGTTTGCTGCAAACGGAATAAAAGTTTACCTGTTTGAAGAGCTGCGGCCAACCCCGGAATTAAGCTTTGCAATACGCCACCTTGGATGCAAGGGCGGGGTGGTATGCACCGCCAGCCATAATCCACGCGAATACAACGGCTACAAGGCATACTGGGATGACGGAGCACAACTGGTGCCACCGCACGATAAGAACGTGATCCTGGAGGTGGAGAAGATAAATTCGATCAATGATGTAAAGTGGAAGGGAAATGAGCACCTTATCGTATCGGTAGGGAAAGAGATAGATGACGCTTACCTCGCAATGGTTAAAAGCCTGAGTGTTTACCCTGACATCTGCAAAGAGCAACACGACCTGAAGATCGTTTATACACCGATACATGGCACAGGGATCAAACTGGTTCCGCAGGCCTTAAAGCAACTTGGCTTCAGTGAAGTTCATATCGTGGAAGAGCAGGCAGTGCCAGATGGAAATTTTCCTACGGTGGTATATCCAAACCCGGAAGAAACAGAGACCATGAGCATAGGACTGGAAACGGCAAGAAAGCTGGATGCCGATATCCTGCTGGGGACAGATCCGGATGCAGACAGGGTAGGCATTGGAGTGAAGAACAACAAAGGCGAATGGATATTGCTTAATGGAAACCAGACCGCTTTGCTGGCATTCAATTATATGATCGAAGCACGCAAAAGGAAAGGGATCGCCCAGCCAAATGATATGGTTATCAAAACCATCGTTACCACTGATATGATTGATGTGATCGCAAGCCGTAATGGGGTTGCCTGTTATAATGTGCTCACAGGTTTTAAATGGATATCATCCTTGATCAAAGCCAAGGAAGGAAAGGAGAATTATATTATTGGCGGGGAGGAGAGCTTCGGACTCATGATCGGGGATAAGATCCGCGACAAGGACGGGGTGAGCGCCGTTGCGCTGCTTTGCGAAATGGCAGCATTTGAGAAAAGCCGCGGCAGAACCCTCTTTGAAAAATTAATTGAACTGTACATTGAATATGGTTTCTATAAAGAAGCACTCGTAAGCATTACTAAGAAAGGCATGAACGGTTCAGCAGAGATAGCAGCTATGATGTCCGGGTACCGAAAAGATCCTCCCGCAATGATCGACGGGATACCGGTTGAACAACTGCTGGATTATGAATTACAGAAAGGCACAAGACTTACGGACAATCATCACTGGACGATCGAACTTCCAAAAAGTAATGTTCTCCAGTTCATTCTTGCAGATGGTACAAAGATCTCTGCACGGCCAAGCGGCACGGAGCCAAAGATCAAATTCTATTTCAGTGTGAATGCTGACCTTGGCAACGCTTCAGATTTTGATGAAGTAGAAAAGCAACTTGATGAAAAGATCGCCAGGATCATTCAGCAGCTGGGTTTGGCGTAGGAAAGAATTAGAGTAATTTGCACCTGCAATGAGGAAATATGAAGACACTTATCGTCACAAAGGTTTGCGAAAAAAACTTGTAGACGGGATCCGTGAGAAAGGCATCACTGACGAGCGTGTGCTAGAAGCTATTAATAACATACCCAGGCATTTTTTCCTGGACACAGCCCTGGACAATATTGCCTATGAAGACAGGGCGTTTCCCATTGCTGAGGGTCAGACCATATCCCAACCTTATACTGTCGCATATCAAACCCAGTTACTTCAGGTAAAACCGAAGGAGAAGGTGCTGGAGATCGGAACAGGAAGTGTATACCAGGCAAGCGTACTGGCTGAAATGGGCGCTATGGTATACACTATTGAAAGGCAGCGAAAGCTTTTTGAAAAGACAAAGTCATTCATATTCCGCACGAGGTATCCGAACATAAAATTTTTTTACGGCGATGGATTTGAAGGGCTTCCAACTTTTGCCCCCTTCGATAAGATCATTATCACCGCAGCAGCCCCCTTCATTCCTCCCAAACTGGTTCAGCAACTCCGGCCAGGGGGCATAATGGTAGTTCCTGTTGATGAAGGAGAACATCAACGTATGTTGCGAATAACAAAACTGGAAGATGGTAGCTGGCATGAAGAGGCATTCAGTAATTTCAGCTTCGTTCCAATGCTTAGCGGTAAATCAAATTGATATGCGAATCTTTGCCCGGCTTGTATTCCTTTGCAATATCTGTTTCCTGATCACAGTAGTGCTCCGGTTCCTCGAAAGAAAAGGATCCAACCCTGTTTCCGATGGTCTGGCTGCCATTCAGCCACTTGAAAATTCCCTTATCATCCTGGGTTATGGCGCAATTATCCTGAATTTCATTTTTGTATTTGTAACAGGGACCGGGAAACTTTTTAAAAGATCTTTCGCGGTGCCGGGTTGGATAATATGGTTCAACATTATACTGCTGGTACTCCAGTTTTTCTACTTCTTTGTATTACCTTAAAGCATGATTTCGCGAATCTTCAGTGACAGGCCGGCCCGGATATTCATTTTTTTTACGGGCTTTTTTGTTGCTAATGCGCTCATAGCAGAATGTATAGGCATCAAGATTTTTTCTTTGGAAAAACTCTTCGGGAGCGAACCTTTCAGTTTTTCCCTGCTTGGTGAACCAGGCCTTGCTTTAAGCCTGACCTGTGGTGTGCTTTTATGGCCTTTGCAATTTGTTATTACGGATATTCTTAACGAATACTATGGACCGAAGGCGGTAAAGATGCTTTCTTACATTACCGTGGCACTTATTTCCTATGCCTTTCTAATGTTCTATATGGCCATGAGCGTTCCTGCGGCCGATTTCTGGCACGGAACGGGGGTGAACAGGGGAGTGCCAGATATGTCCAGGGCTTTCAATGCTGTTTTTGGCCAGGGAATGTGGATCATCATAGGCAGCCTGGTTGCATTTCTCGTAAGCCAGGTTATAGACGTTTTTGTTTTTCATCGTATCCGGAAAGTTACCGGCGAAAAACGGATATGGCTTCGGGCTACCGGTTCTACACTGGTATCGCAACTGATCGACAGCTTAGTGGTACTTTTCATTGCCTTTAAAATTGGCAACGACTGGTCGTATCAAAGGGTACTTGCCATCGGGATGGTGAATTATGCATATAAATTCCTGGTGGCCGTGTTGCTTACACCGCTTATTTATTTAATTCATCACAGGCTGGATGCTTACCTTGGCCATGAAACAGCATTGAAAATGAGGATGGCTGCCGCCGGAGAAAGCGCATCCTGAATGCCCCGGTAATTCTTTCTCCATCTCTGATTATCTTTACCGCTGTGAGAAGATCCCCGCTGCTCGTGTTATCCATCCTGTGCCTGGTTACACAGATTTCATCTGCACAGCAGAATGATACATTCTTCCTCGCCAAAAAGAAGGGACTTATAGGAACTTTAGGAAGAAGTATCTCAACCAACACAGCCATAGATCCCGTAAAGAACGTGAACCCCTTTTTGCCCTATGCGGGGAAAAGGATAAAATCTGTTGAGATCGTAGGATTGGGACTGAACAGGAATGTTTATGATACGACTGAATCAAAGAAAACTTTCGTGCTGGAGATAGCTGACGCATTTCATAAGAATACAAGGGAATCAGTGATCCGTAAGCACCTGTTTTTCCGTGAGGGTGATATCCTTATTCCATTCCTTCTTTCAGACAATGAAAGATTTTTGCGCGACCAGGATTTTTTCCGCGACGCTTTGATCGTTGTTCTTCCTGAGATCTCGAACAAAGATGAAGTGAATGTTGTGGTGATCACCAAGGACGTTTTCTCTATCGGCGGCACCCAGCGTATCAGTTCTCTGGATAAATTCTCCGGTGAAATAAGAGAAGAGAATCTCAACGGCCAGGCCATCCGGGTTGCTTTTAATGGTTTGTATGATACTGAAAGAAACCCTGCAACTGGTTTTGGCGGGGAGATACTGTTTCGTAACCTGGAGGGGAAATTTGTGAACTGGCGACTGGGTTTCAAGAATTATAATGATGCTTTTAACAGCGCACGGGAAGAAGAGGAACGATATTATACGGCAATTGAAAAACCCCTGGTAAGCAGGTACACCACGCTTACCGGTGCCATTGAAGCAGATTATAGCAGTTCAAAGAACCGTTACATCACTGATAGCCTGTTTACGCAGGACTTCAGGTATAAGTTGCTGAAAGTGGATGCATGGGGTGGTATCAATATTGCCTCCCGCAGAAAAAGGCTGGAAGATACGGAGGGCAGGTTCAGGCACTTCGTAGGAGCACGCACCTTCTATCATCACTTTTACCGGCAGCCAGATAAGTATAATGGAGTTTATAATTATAATTATGCAGACATAAACGGCGTACTCCTTGCCTATTCGATCTTCAGGCAGAATTTTTATAAAACGAATTTTATTTATGGTTTCGGAAGGAACGAGGATATCCCCGTAGGATTGAATGGGACCATAACCGGGGGCTGGACGAATAAGAATGGAAGAAAGAGAAACTATTATGGTCTGTCTGGCGAGTATACCACGTATTCTGAAAAGGGAAGGTACTTTGCCTATACACTTCGTACGGGCGGGTTTAGCCACAATAACCGGCTTGAAGATATAGACGTACTGGCCAGCGTTGACCATTTCACACGGCTAAGGAAACTGGGGACAAACTGGCGCAGCCGCTATTTCCTGAGCCTGGGCCTTGCAAGGCAATTCAGAACCGAACTGAACAGCCCTTTATTCATTGAAAGTGAATTTGGCCTGCCTTATTTTCCTAACGGTCTTTCAGAAGGGGATGTAAGGGGAACCTTCCGGTCGGAAGCTGTTTTCTTCAACATGAATAAATTCCTTGGATTTGGTTTTGCGCCGTTTGTATTTGGAGATGTAACAGTACTGCGGCATATTTCCGATGAGGAATCATATGTAGGCTACCCTGTGCTGGGCGGAGGCTTCAGAACCAGGAATGAAAACCTTGTTTTCGGAACAATTGAGGTTCGCGGGTATTATTTCCCCAGGACCACACTCCCCGACATAAAAAACTGGAGAGTGGATATAAGCACAAGGGTAAGGTTCAAATACAACAGCACCTTCATTCGCCGCCCGGATTTTGTAGTTTCAAACTAAAGAAATGTACACAAGGGAAGAAGCTTCTAAGATCAGGCAGGAATTCTGGTCGGCATTTGGAATATATATGCGGCCTGTTCCTTCCGCCACAGGCGAAAAGGTAAACTGGGTGAATTATAATACCCGGCTTAAACCTGTTCGCTTCAGGCTGGATGCATCCAACCAGGGAGTTTGGGCCAGAATAGAGATCCATGGCGATGATGAATACCGTTCCTCAGTTTTAAGTGTTGTCCGAAATCTTGCTGATGACCTTCAGGGTGAACTTTCTCCATCCTGGTTCCATGATGTGAACATCGACGGTAAGAATATTTCCATGGTGGAATGGAAGAATGACCGGTTGAATATTTTCAGGCGGGACGACTGGCCGGCGATGATCTCCTTTCTTAAAGAGAAGATCATATTGCTCGACAATTTTTGGGCGCTTCACAAAGATGTCATTGAAACCATTTAAGCCTATTGTTTATTTTTACTGAAACAACGAATATGAAAAAACTTTTCCTTGTAATGCTCGCAACATCTTTTCTCATTTCCTGTAACCAAAACGACAGTGATGGTTCAGGTAACAAAACTGAAAAGGAAATGAAGATATCAACTTCCGACATCAGCTATTCAGCCGACACAGTGGCAATGCAAGGTTTCATTGCCTGGGATGAATCTACACAGGACAAGCGACCTGTTGTCCTGATCGTTCACGAATGGTGGGGCTTGAATGATTATGTTATGGGCCGTGCAAAACAACTGGCTGAAATGGGATACCTGGCCATGGCGGTTGATATGTATGGCAACCGTACCCAGGGCGAAGATCCCACCGCTGCCGGCAACCTGGCCATGCCCTTCTACAAAGAACCTGAAATGGCACGCGTGCGATTTGAAGCTGCATTAAATGAAATAAAGAAACATCCCGTGGCAGATGCTGATAAGGTAGCTGCAATCGGTTATTGCTTCGGTGGAACCCAGGTGCTGAACATGGCGCGCTTGGGCGTTCCTATGAAAGGTGTTGTCAGCTTTCACGGCAACCTTGCAGGAGTACCGGCAGAAAAAGACAAATTAAAGGCCAGTGTACTGGTATGCCATGGTGCTGCTGATGAATTTGTGCCCGCAGAGGAAGTCGCAAATTTCAAAAGAGAAATGGATTCTATAGGTGCTGATTATACTTTTAAAGCTTACCCTGGTGCAACACATGCATTCACCAATCCTGGTGCTACAGAGAAAGGGCAGAAGTTCGACATACCCATCGCTTATAATCCCGCAGCCGATTCAGCATCGTGGAATGATATGAAAGAATTCTTCAGGAAAATATTTTAACCTGCAACTCCTGCCTCTGCAGTAATGCAGGGGCAGGAAACTTCCAACTTCTAACTGTCTTCCATGTTCAAACTTTTTGAGACGCAATTATGCGTCTCTACATTTCCCCAACAATAAACAATAAACCTTAAACAATAAACCTTAACCAATAAACCTTAACCAACCTCCAACCCCTGACCGTTCATCCATTTTTTTTATAATACCACGAAAGGCGTCGTATATTAGAATATCAAAAAATCATTAGCCATGAAACAAAAAATTCTACTATTCCCGATCGCCTTAATGTGTGTCACTGTAAGTTTTGCCCAGAAAAAGAAAGACCGTTCGGTTACCTATGCTATTACTGCTCCCCAAATGGGACAGAGCAAATGGACTGAAGTAAGACAGGTTGATCTTAAGACAGGTGAAGTTTTGAAAACCTCTTACCTGGCAACGGATAAGCCCACAGTGCTAAATGCCCGTACAGGGAAAGAGATAACAATAAAAGACCCGCAACCAATGGTTGTGAAGGGTAGGGCCGTTTACCAGCAAACTGATGGAAATGTTGTTGTATACATAACTGAAAAGGAAGCCGCAGGCACTCCTGTTGAGGCTCCAAAGAATGTAAAGGTGATCAGGATAATGAAACAAAATGGCAATTCACCTTTCGCAACCAATAGCGCTGCCTGTGCATATGATAAAAAGAACCAGCGGTTATATTATACGCCGATGGGTATAAACCAACTCAGGTACATTGATCTGAAGGGCGACAAGCCTGTAGTTTATTATTTCGAGGATGAAGCCTTTGGAGTGGTGAAAGGTTCTTATGATCATGCCAACCAGGTAACCAGGATGGTGATCGCAAATAATAAAGGTTATGCATTAACCAACAATGGCAAACATCTTATTCAATTCAGCACAGGAAAGGACCCAAAGATCACAGACCTTGGAGAATTGATCAATGATGGATCAAACGGAAATAATAACGTTCTTGGCGGACAAAGCCATGGCGGCGATATGGTTGCAGATGATAAAGGAAATCTTTACCTGATAACCGCTTACAGGGCTGTGTACAGGATCAATATTAAGAGCAGGATAGCCACTTATCTTGGCCATATCCAGGGGCTGCCTAAAAATTTCACCACCAATGGAGCGGCTGTGGAATCAGGAACTAAAATAGTAGTGACCAGTTCTACAAGCACTTCCGGTTATTATATATTCGACCTCAACGACCTGAAGGCAACAAAATATTCCGAGGCAGAAAAAGTTTTCAACGCATCAGACTTTGCAAATGCAAGCCTGGTCAAAGCGTCTAAAGTGAAGGATGAAGTGGTTCCGGAAGAAGAAAAGGAAATAGTGGAGCAACCAATAGTTAAGCTCACCGAAGATCAAATTGTTCCCCCAGTTGAGAATGTAGTGGTTCCCAGCCTGAAAGTATTTCCAAACCCTGTTACCGGAAGCACGGTAAATGTAACCTTCGCTTCGCATGAGCCAGGAAGGTACAGGCTGAATATTCTTGACATGAATGGTAAGCTGTATCAATCCCAACTCGTTACCATCAATGCAAAGTCGCAACAGGTTGAAGTTGCACTATCACAAATGGCAAGAGGGTCTTACCTGGTGCAGGTTACAGGAGAGAATGGAAAACTGGTGTCTTCAGAAAAATTACTGGTGCAATGATCTGAATAGGTTTTATTGGAGGAAGGCCACCGTTACTGGTGGCTTTCCTGTTTCCAGGCCTTTATTGAATCACGGCAAAATTCATATTGTTCCTTACCGATCATACGTTCGATGTTCATACGCCCTATCGTAGCATTTTCGGCACGGTTAACCGCATCCTGCTTTTCCACGAGGGAGGTAAGTTCTTTGACAAAATCATTCATCTCGTTTTCAGGTAAAGAAGGAGCGGAGAAAAGAACCCTGAATTCTCCTTCCTTCCCGCACCCCACGATCTTGTAGGTCCTGATGCGGTCAGCATACTTCTCCACAATTGGCTTAAGAAAGTTGTCGTTTGCCGTTCCGCAGCACATACTTCCGAAATAGATCCCGGCTTCAAAGGAATCAGGAGGCGGGGTATTTTTTTCATTGCAGGTGGCTGCCAGCAGCGTGGCGGCTAAAAGGATCGTTTTCATGCTGAGCTAAAAGCAAATTTGATACTAATCCTGCTTTTCTGCATTAAAAAATTTTGCAGATCAATCCATTATGCACAAGCAATCCATGAGCTTGAATTGTTTGGTATTAAAATGGATTAGGGCTGATTATTCATTAACCTGAAAAAACACCGATATGAAAAAGCTGTTATTAGCCTTTGTTGTGGTTGGTTCGGTCGCACTCACTTCCTGCGAAAAGGAAAATTCCGGTTCAAACAACAATGATGTTGGATTGGGGAACGTAGAGATCCGTTATGATTTTACAGCATCCACTCCCGCCGAATACTTCTTTGTATTCAAAAGAGGAACGGATGTAACGGATGATTCTATTGTTACCCAGAACTATTCACGCACATTCACAGCCGTGAAAAGATCTGCGCCCAGCGTGGCACAATTCGAGGTCTTTCCCCCGGAAGAATGGGTGAATTCAACAGAAAGTGCGACGGTGAACCTGAAGATCACTGTTGACGGTAATGTGATGAAAGACACTACGGGTATCATCGCCGGGGCAGACCGGCCGACAGGTATTTCCGTTACCACCACCTATTAAGAAAGCGGTTCGATGGCACCGATGAACAGCGTTCCATCGAACCCTTATACTATGCTCTACTTTTCCTTACCTTCGCGGCATGACAGCAGAAGCAATTAAAGATATGAGAGACCGCATCCTGGTCTTGAGGAGGTTTCTTTGACGTCGCTAACAGAGAAGCCAAGATAAACAACGACAAGCAACTTTCCCTTTCCCCGGGCTTTTGGGATGATAATGAAAGGGCGACTTCCATTCTGAAGGAAATAAAAGTAAATGAATACTGGGTGAACATGTTCTACCAGGTGCAGAACAGTGTCGAAGACCTGGCCGTTTTATTTGATTTCTGGAAGGAAGGAGAGGCCGCTGAAGAAGAGGTTAAGGAAGCTTACGATAAATCCATCGAAAGCATTGAGGAGGCCGAATTCAAATCTACTTTGAATGAACCAACCGATTCCCTACCTGCAGTTATGCAGATAAACAGTGGTGCCGGAGGTACGGAAAGCCAGGACTGGGCAGAAATGCTTGCAAGAATGTACCGCATGTATGGGGAGAAACAGGGATGGCAGGTTTCAGAACTTGACTGGCAATGGGGAGATGGGGCAGGTATAAAGACCTGTACCTTCCAGTTTGACGGGCCGTTCGCTTATGGTTTTTTAAAGGCAGAAAGCGGCGTGCACAGGCTGGTGCGTATCTCACCTTTCGACAGTAATGCCCGCAGGCATACATCATTCGCAAGTGTATATGTCTATCCTTTGATCGATGACAGCATTGAGATATCGGTCAACCCTGCAGATATAGAATGGGCCTTCTTCCGCAGCGGCGGAAGTGGAGGTCAGAATGTGAACAAGGTTGAAACCGCAGTTCGGCTAACCCACAAGCCTTCCGGCATCATCATAGAATGTCAGCAGGCACGTACCCAGGGAGAGAACCGCGAAAAAGCCATGGCAATGCTAAAGAGCCGCCTGTATGAAGAGGAAATGCGCAAACGCCAGGAAGCCATTGATGCAACCAACAGCAAGAAGAAAAAAATAGAGTGGGGCTCCCAGATCCGGTCATACGTCTTCCATCCTTATAAAATGATCAAGGACCACCGCACCGACTACGAGGTGGGGAATGTGGGGCCGGTAATGGATGGTGAGATCGATGGATTCATCAAGGCTTACCTTATGAGCGAGAAAGAAACTGAATAAAGAACTTACTTTGCAGATCTAAAATCAACTTTTTATGAACTACGGTGATTTTTATTATCCCCTTCCTCAAAATGAACCCGTGCTTTCCTATGCACCAGGCTCACCCGAAAAGGCAGCACTGAAAAAGGCTTTGAAAGAATTGAAATCGGGAAAGGCTGATGTACCGATGTACATTGGTGGCGAGGAGGTAAGATCGAATAACCTGGAAGATATAAGACCACCGCATGAACATAAACATCTACTGGGAAGATTTCACCAGGGTGATGCAGGTCATGTGAAGAAAGCGATCAACGCTGCTTTGAAGGCGCGTGAAAAATGGAGCAACCTGAGTTGGGAGAACCGTGCCCATATCTTTTTAAAGGCCGCAGATCTCCTGGCAACCAAATACAGGCCTTATATCAATGGCACCACAATGCTTGGACAAAGCAAGAACGCTTACCAGGCAGAAATTGACAGCGCATGTGAGCTAATCGATTTCCTCCGTTTCAATGTTCATTACCTGAGCGAGATATACCGCCAGCAGCCGATCAGCGGCCCAGGGGTTTATAACAGGGTAGAATACAGGGCACTTGAAGGATTTGTATTCGCTCTTACGCCATTCAACTTTACGGCAATAGGTGGAAACCTTCCTACGAGTGCGGCCATGTGCGGAAACGTAGTTGTTTGGAAGTGTGCCAACACCCAAATATTCAGCGCACAAATGTTCATGCGCGTTTTGAAGGAGGCCGGTCTTCCTGATGGCGTGATAAACCTCGTATATGTTGATGGCCCTACTGTTGGCGAGGTGGTGTTCAATCATCCGGAGTTTGCTGGGCTTCATTTTACAGGAAGTACCGGGGTGTTCAACAGCATGTGGGAAACCATAGGAAAGAATACGAAGATATACAGGTCCTATCCGCGTATAGTGGGTGAAACAGGTGGAAAGGATTTCGTGATAGCACATAGAAGTGCCGACCCGGAAGTAGTGGTAGCTGCGCTTGCACGCGGAGCCTTCGAATTCCAGGGACAGAAATGTTCTGCAGCAAGCAGGGCGTACATTCCTTCAAACATTGCGGCAGAAGTGAAAAAGAAACTGGTGGCAGAGATCCAGACCATGAAGATGGGAAGCGTGGAGGACTTTACCAATTTCATAAACGCCGTGATAGATGAAAAGAGTTTTGATAAGCTTGAGAACTATATAAAGAATGCACGTAAGAAAGGTACAGGTGCACGTATCCTGGTCGGTGGCAAATGCGATAAATCTGTCGGCTACTTCATAGAGCCTACCGTTATAGAAGTTTCCGATCCGAAGTATGTAACAATGTGTGAAGAGCTTTTCGGGCCTGTACTTACCATTTATGTTTACGATGAAAATAAGTTCGAAGAAACCCTCAAACTGGTAGATTCAACTTCGCCTTACGCACTGACAGGTTCTGTGATCGCCACCGACCGCTATGCAGTGGAACTGGCTACCAACAGGCTTCGCAATGCAGCAGGCAATTTCTATATCAACGATAAACCAACCGGGGCAGTGGTAGGACAGCAACCTTTTGGCGGCGCACGTGCAAGTGGTACGAATGATAAAGCGGGAAGCATGCTGAATCTCTATCGCTGGTTAAGTGCACGTACCATTAAGGAAACTTTTGTACCACCGGTAGATTACCGCTATCCATTCATGGCTGAAAAATGATAACCAGGGAAAATTCACAGATCCTGCTCAACCAGAAACAGCTAAGGCTCGTTATTAAAAGACTTGCCCACCAGTTGCTGGAAGAAACCCTGCCTGGTGATGACCTTGTAGTGATAGGCATTCAGCCGCGCGGAGTTTTCATCAGCGATGAGATCGTGAAAGAGATGCAGCAACTGCAGGGCAGTAATGTTCTGTATGGGAAACTGGACATCACTTTTTACCGTGATGATTTTCGCAAGGAGTTGCATACTGCGAGTGAAACAGATATTTCCTTTTCAATGGAAGATAAGAACGTGGTGCTGGTGGATGATGTTCTCTATACCGGCAGAACGATCCGCGCTGCGCTGGAAGCGCTGGTCGACTTTGGCAGGCCCAGGAATGTAAAACTGTGCACCCTTGTTAACCGCCGCTATAACCGCGAGGTTCCCATACAGCCCGATTACTGCGGACTTGCCATTGACAGTAACGTGTCTCAAAAGGTGAAGGTGATACAGGATTCATTTGAAGTGGTAATGTATTAGGCTTTCTTCCATGAATTGACCATTTTACTTTAGCTTTGTCTTTTAATGCAACTTTCCACCAAACATCTTCTGGGCATTAAAGACCTGACAGCAGAGGATATCTCCCTCATCCTGTCTACCGCACAACAATTCAAGGAAGTACTACAGCGACCGATCAAAAAGGTTCCATCGCTTCGTGATGTTACCATAGTTAATCTCTTTTATGAGAATTCAACCAGGACCAGGATATCTTTTGAACTTGCAGAAAAGCGTTTAAGCGCTGATACGGTGAATTTTTCCGCTTCCGGTTCTTCGGTCTCAAAAGGTGAAACGCTTTTAGATACGGTAAATAATATCCTTAGCATGAAGGTGGATATGGTAGTGATGCGCCACAGCGCTTCAGGGGCACCGCATTTTCTTGCTCAACATCTTCACAATACCGCTATCATAAATGCCGGCGACGGAATAAACGAACATCCTACACAGGCATTGCTGGATGCATTTTCCATCAAAGAAAGGTTGGGGGAACTGGCAGGAAAAAAAGTGCTGCTGGTGGGAGACATCATGCATTCGCGCGTAGCGCTAAGCAATATATACCTGCTGAAGAAGATGGGCGCCGAAGTTATGGTGGCAGGTCCGCCAACCCTCATTCCTGTTCATATTCGCGAGGCACTGGGTGTGCAGGTGGAATATGATCTTCGAAAAGCGCTGAAATGGTGCGATGTTGCCAATATTTTGCGCATCCAGCTGGAGCGGCAGAACCAGGTACTGTTCTCATCACTTCGGGAATATAACCTTGCTTATGGAGTAACGCGTAAAATGCTTGAAGAGGCTGGTAAAGAAATACTGATCATGCATCCCGGTCCAATAAATCGCGGGGTTGAGATCGACAGCGAGATCGCCGACAGCAATAATTCCATCATCCTGCAACAGGTTGAAAATGGGGTGGCGGTAAGAATGGCTGTTCTCTTTCTGCTTTCACAACGAACCACCGCAAGCTTAAACTGATCTTTATGAGAATCTGCCTTTTTCCCGGAACCTTTGATCCTGTAACACTGGGGCATACGGATATCATAGACCGTGCCCTGCCGCTCTTTGATAAACTGATCATCGGGATAGGGCATAACGCCAACAAGAAACCCATGTTCAGCGACCAGGAACGGCTGGAATGGATCAAGGAGATCTATGCAAATGAACCCAAAGTGGACGCGCTCATCTATGAAGGGCTAACGGTAGATTGCTGCAGGAAGGTTGGTGCAGGGTTTATCCTGCGGGGAATACGGTACGTAAACGACTTTGAATATGAAAAAGCGATAGCAGATATGAACCGCAGCCTGGAAGGGAATATAGAAACCATTTTTCTCACCTGCCTGCCGCAATATACTTCGGTGGCATCCACCCTTGTGCGTGATGTAATTTCAAATGGCGGTGATGTATCCCGCTTTCTGCCCGATGCAGTTAACCGCGCCATTAAACGTTCTTCAAAATGAGCATCTGGTTCAAGCCCAACCTATCCCTTGGAGATCTGCCTGACCTCTCAAAAGGTACGATGAGCGCAGCCCTGGGTATGGAATGGGTATCTGTAGGCAACGATTACCTGGAAATGAAGATGTCGGTAAATGAGAATACCATTCAGCCGTATGGATTGCTGCACGGGGGAGCCAGTTGCGCCCTGGCGGAAACCATCGGCAGTATAGGATCTCACCTTGCGGTGGATAGTTCCCTGTTCTTATGCGTCGGCCTTGAGATCAATGCAAATCACATCGGCAGCGTGCGCAGTGGCTATGTAACTGCCAGGGCCATGCCCATTCACCTGGGAAGGAGTACCCATGTTTGGGACATCAGGATCAATTCCGATGGAGGAAAGCTGGTTTGCGTTTCCCGCCTTACAGTAGCTATCATTCCCCGGAAATAGTACCCAACCTTTTGCCAGCCGGGGGAGTAAATATTATAACGTTCGCTCCAAACATGATAAAGCCTATTGAATAGCAGCCAGGTAAATAACGAAAAGCTGATAGAGGGCTGCATTAAGGGAGACCGTAAGGCCCAGGAGCTATTGTACAGAAATTATTACAAGGCAATGATGAACATTTGCCTCCGCTATACCGGTGATGACAATGCTGCCATGGAAGTGCTGAATACCGGCTTCTTCAAGGTGTTCAGGAGCATTGACAGGTACAGGAGCAACCAGGGCAGCCTTTATACCTGGATCCGTACCATCGTGGTGAATTCCTGCCTCGACCATATCCGTTCAAAACAAAAACAGATCCCCACAGGCCAGTTAAATGAATGGGAAGAACGTGCAGTGGAGCCCCATGCTTATGAAAGAATGGAGGAGGGGGCCCTGCTTCAGCTTATCCGCAACCTGCCTCCTGCAACACAGGCGGTCTTTAATTTGTATGCGGTGGAAGGGTATGCGCATAAAGAGATAGGCGCCATGCTGGGGATCAGCGAGGGAACGAGCAAATGGCATTACAGCGAAGCAAAAAAACAATTAAAAGGATTAATCGAAGCTCAATTAAAAAATACTTGAATAAGAGAACATCATACGAACAGCAACTCGCCGAAGAGCTGAAGAAACTTCCACTCCCGGATGAGGACAAGGCATGGGCGGCAATGCAGCACATGCTCAATGAAAAGGACGACAGGCGACCACCTTTCGCTATACCAATAATGCTCCAGGGTTGCAGGGGATGGATCGCAATTATGGTCCTGGTGCTGCTGGCAGGAGGCGCTGCTTACTATTTCCTTGATAGGAAAAATGAAAAGGAACAGGTCGCAAGCACAATACCGGTAAAGGAAACCAGATCGGGCATACCACTTCAGGGCAATGATAATAAAACTCAGCCCGAAAGCACTGTAGATGTAGCTTCTACAGGCAATAAGTCTGTAAATAATGAAGTGCAACCAGGAGTGAACGGATCCCGGCCGAATCTAAGCCGGTCTATAGAAGATGGCGAAACACCGTTGCCGGTAAAAAAGAAGAAAAGACCCTCACGAACACAGTCCCGGAGAAACATAAACATTAAGCCGGCAATTACTAACGCAGAGGTGGCAACCCAGGAAGATAATGACCAGGACTTTGCAGTAGTAACCCAGGAACAGGAAGAGAAAATTTTCCGGGAAGAACCTGGTCGTAAACAGGATTCGTCTGAGACCAATACTGATTCCGCAGAAATAGTCAAAATTGAAGAAACCCCTGCTGATTCAATGGCAGGTTCAGAACCCGGGAAGAAGAAGGTAAAACAAAGATTTTCTGTTGCTGCAGGCATAGCCTTTCAACATGCATTGTCTCTTAATGGTTCCCGTGCCAGCACCGGCTTGCTGGAAAAACGGACCGACTGGGGCGACTATGTTCCATCGGTATATGTGCGACTTCACAGGGGCAAATGGTTCATGCAATCTGAATTTAAATACGGATCACCACAATATGGAAAGGGATTCACCTACCGCACCATTAACCAGGATACCGTGCAGGGTGTTTCCTTTGCCACCTCGTACTACCTGCGTAAAAGCTATTACCACCAGGTTCCGCTTAGCCTGCATTATACCATTAAACCAGGATGGTCAGTAGGGGCAGGAATAGTTTACAACCGTTTCAATGGTACGATCAGCGAGAGATCATTAAAGCTGAGCGTGGCTGGCACCCCTGTAGATACAATACTCGAAAAACGTCTTGTGGATGCTAAATATGATTCTGCATTTTCACGGAATACCTGGCAATGGATGGCAGAAAGTCAATATAGGTGGAAACGCTTCTCCATTGGAGCCCGGTATGCTTCAGGCCTGCAGCCGTTTATTCGTTACCGTGATGCAGACGGATCATCGCGCTCCCGCAAGCTTCATTCACTCAATATCTTCCTGCGCTTTGAATTATGGAAACCGAAACAATAGGTGGTCTTTTTAAATTCAGGGTGTATCAAAATAAACGGTGAGAATATCCCTTATGGTGGCGTAGGTATTTGACATAGGCTTCTTTATTTCTTTCGTGCTTATCCATTTCACCTCTGTTATGTCTTCATCAAGTTGGGGAGTTAGTTCCTGGACGCTTTTACAGGTAAAGAGGAACCATACTGTCCTTTTTAGGATATGCTTCCCAAATTCATCATAAATATGATATGTAGTCCCGATCTCTTTCTTAAGCTTTAAGTTTTTTACCCCGGTTTCCTCTTCCGTTTCCCTAAGAGCGCCCGTGGCAGGGTCTTCGTTCTTTTCCAGTTTACCTTTGGGAAGATCCCATTTTCCCCGCCGAAAAATGAATAGAAGCTCCTTTTTCTCATTCTGAACAATACCACCAGCGGCATCAATAATGGTAAAATGCCGGAAGAATTCTTTCTTCAATGCCTCCAGGTCTTCATGTTTTATAACACCTGCATGAAATTCTTCTTTCTTTATTTCATGGGTCATTGAATTTACAGCGGCGCTTGAAAGTTCATCTATATAAACCACATCCGGGTGATGAAGCAGTTCCTCAATGTTACTGTCTAACGCGTTGCACAGGTATACCGGTTTATCGCCATAACAGATCTTTACATGCATTGTTCAAAAATAGAATTTGTTGAGGATATGGAATTGAAGCGTGAACTTTGCTTGCATGGATATGACTACCGAAAAAGCGATTTCCGCATGGCTTCTTGAGATCAACGCGGTAAAACTTAGTCCCGCAGCGCCTTTTACATGGGCTAGTGGCTGGAAAAGTCCCATCTACTGTGATAACCGGAAAGTTTTATCCCATCCTGTGGCGCGTGACCTGGTGAAAAGTGAATTGTGCAGTGTGATCTTTGATCGATTTCCTGATGCTGATGCTTTATCGGGTGTAGCTACAGCAGGTATTGCCTGGGGTGCTATGGCAGCCGACCAGTTGAAGCTTCCATATTCCTATGTGCGGCCAAAGCCAAAGGAACACGGCCTGGGTAACCAGCTGGAAGGGGAAATAAAGCCCGGCAGCAGGGTGGTTGTTATTGAAGACCTGGTAAGTACAGGGAAGAGCAGCCTTGAGGTAGTGAAAGTTTTAAAAGGCCTGGGAGCCGATGTGGTTGGAATGGTTGCCATATTCAGTTATGGATTCCCGGAGGCTACGGAAGCCTTTGAAACAGCCGGGATACCATTATATACTCTTTCTGACTATAATAATCTTGTTGAGGTTGCAACTGCAAGGAACCTGGTAGGACCGGATCACCTGCATGCCTTGTTAAAATGGCGGAAGGACCCTGCTCATTGGACCGGAATCGATTAAATTTGCAAAAAACCTGGTATGAAACAACTTAAACTTACCCTACTGGCCTGCTTTGGATTTGGTTTCGTTGCAATGGCGCAGAAGACCACGAAAGTGGAGATAAATACGCCCACTATGCAATGCGAAATGTGCGTAGCCAAGATCGAAAAGGCTCTTTTTAAACAGCCTGGTATCAGTTCATATAAGGTTGATCTAAAGAAAAAGAAAACTACGGTGAATTATATAGCCGATCGCACCAATCCTGAAACTATCAGGGTTATGATCGCTAATGCGGGCTATGACGCCGATGATGAAGCTGCTGAACCAGAAGCCTATAAAAAGCTTCCAAAATGCTGTAAAAAGCCCGTGGAGACCACTAAACCTGAATAATTTTTACTGATGAATAGAGATAGGCCGCCTTATTGGGCGGCTTTTCTTTTGTACCGGAACGAAGGAATTCCTGTTGTCAAAACAGGTTAAACGACTGGCGGGTGGTATAATCCACGTTGAAATTCTTGAAGATCCCGGCTTTACCCACCTTAACCTTACCCAGCACTTTCACATCCACCTCCTTATTCAGGAAGGCATTTATCCCGTTCTTGAGCAGGTTTTTCATGTCCAGGTCAACCTTCAGGGGTATGGTGAATTCCTTCCTGCTCGGGATATGTACCTGTATATCCTGCCTGCTATGGCCCAGGTAAAGGCTGTCTACGAATATATCAAGATCGGTACGGTTTAGCTCAAGGCCGAAGTTGTTCGGGTTATAATAGACCAGGTCAACCAATAAAGTAGCCGAATTAAATCCCAGGTTCTCAACCTTCAGGTTTTTAAAATCCCGGAATTCAAGATCCTTTGGCTCGCGACAGGATGACAGGATCAAGGAAGGAATCAGGAATAAAAGGAGTAGGGCAAGCCTGGGTTTCATTTTCATTCGAATTATATAAAGCAATATAGGGAAAAGAGGGTAGTAAATGGAAAACGAGTTTTTGAAGATGTTGAAAAACACTGCTAAGTATTTTCGCTTTTTGGATGTTTCGCAGGTAAAAACTCGTACTAAGTAAATTATCAAAATGAAAATGATTGTTACGTATTGTTTTTCAACGAGAATAACTACCTAAAGTAAAATTTCAGTTCATAATTTGCCAGAGCAAAACTCAGGAAATAATGGTTGGAACAATGATTATAAGATAATATCAAAAATATCATACTATATCGAAATAAAGAACTGGAAATTAAATAATTATTGGGCTTATCTAATAAATAATGTCAACTACTGCCATGCATGTGGTTATTATACCATTTAAGGGAGATGTCAAAAGCCGTTTTTTCGATTATTTTCCGGCTGAACAGGATTATGATGAAATGATTTCTTTGAAGGCTTAAATACGCTTAAAATGATTTTAAGCTTACAATGGCCAAAGTGGCAGAAATTGGGAGGGAATAAAAAATTAGTAAAATTACTGTCGAAAAATTTGGATTATAAAAATATCGATCTTATGTTTGCCTCGAAATCAATGATGATCATTACCTCGGTTATCATTTCTTTTCTCTTCCAATTCCTCCCTGACGATGGCTTCGGCCTGGTAACCGCTTAATTCTAAACCACAACGAAATGAACAAGATCTACAGCATTCTGCTAGCCATGCGTTACCGCATCCAGGTCCCCAATCTATTTTTCATTCCGGAGTATAAGGTTCAGGTTATAGCTGTTCCCACCCACCGATAGGAGGTTTCCTTTTTTACTGATATCCATCCCAAAACCAAGAAATCCCATATTCATTGCAAACCACTAACTGCAATGAACATGAAGAAAATTATTATAACCCTGCTGATAGCTGGTTTTACCAGTGCAGGATATGCCCAGGGATCTGATCGTGATCCCAAGGCTTTTGGCCTTACTGCAAGTGCCGACAACAGGAATGTTTACCTGGAATGGAAGGGAGAATCGACAACTGATTCCTACTGGGTGGTTGAAGGAGGAAGATCTGTTGCAGAAATGAATGTTGTGGGATATGTAATGGGAGCAGATCCAAAGGCTGGTTTCCGCTTTAAGCAGGAACTGGGCAGGATGAAGAAGGGCCTGAAGTATTTCAGGGTGGTTGAAATGAGATCTGAAAGGGCCATAGCCGCCAGCAACGTGGTTATGGTTGCAAAATAATCGCCGAAAGGCAAACCTCGTTTTCTTTGGGGGTTACAGAACCAAAAAGGTTCTTAACATAAGCCGTATTTCTATACGGCTTATTCTTTTTACAGGATCCTGGTAAAGCAATGCATTAAAAAACCCGGGTGTTTGCCCGGGCTTATTAAAAGTTTTATTAGAATTACTATTGTTCAATATTAAATGCCCTGATCGAATCCTTTTTAAGCTGGATACTATCTGTTTTCAGCTTTCCTTCCACATAGATCAGAACTGGTTCGCTGTGCACTTCACCATTAACCGTGGTAACCCTGAATACGGTAGTAATCGTATTGCCGGTAACCGGGTCCGTATCGGATATCACCATTTCCTTGATGTCGGGCTGCTCAAAATTCACATGAAATACAGGGAGCCCGGGTATTTCCTCGGGTAGGGTGGCCGTTACGGTTACGCCCTGCAGGGTTTTACTGTCTGGCAGGTATTCCTTCTGTTCCACCTTTGCAAAAGATGAATGATCTTCCCTCACCGGCGCTGTATTCACCGGTTTACCCTGGATGCCATCTCCGAACATTATCCGCGTGGAGAACCCCGGCGTAAGGGCAGTAGCTTCCATCAAATTTGAATTCCTGATACCGTTTAGGGTGAACAGGTTGATGCAGAAGAAGAGGATGATGGCCATGTAGGCAACTGCAAGGTATTTGCGGCATCCTGTGTTCTCCTGGTTCGATGTAAAGAATTTTATCCTTTTCAAGAGATGATGTTTGCGATGTACGGCGCCGAGGTGCATTCCGGCTATGGCTGGCCTCATCTTCAGGGCTTTGAGGAGGGTTTCTGCATATTGCAGAGGATCATACCTGAAGTTGATCACCTGCAGGTCGCAGTTCTTCTCCCTCTCCAGCCTTATTCCGCCTACCATGGCTCGTACAAACGGGTTAAAGAAAAATATTGTTTCCAGGAAGATCACCATGAAATTGAAAGCATAATCATGGTAACGGATATGGGTGAGTTCATGAATGATCAACGATTCCAGTTCCTTTGGCGAAAGGTTATTCACCAGGGCCAGGGGAATAAGGATCACAGGTTTCAGCACGCCATAGGTAAGTGGCCCGGAGATGGTGGAATGGAACCAGATATTCACCTTGCGTGAAATGCCAAATGCCCTTGCAGTATGCCCGGTAAAACTGCGCACAGTGGCAGAAGGTTTCAATAGATGTTCATCACATTTGTTCCGGAAACCAACCCATTGGCTCACGTGCATTGCTGCCCTGTAAATGATCACAGCACAATACAACAACAGGAACCAGTTGCATACCGTATAGGCATATGGTATCTCCTCAAGGGAAACGGAGGTCAGCACTCCCGGTAAAAAGGAAGCAGTGCTTTCCATTCCATTGTAATAATAGAAAAAAGTAAATGCTGACAACAGGAGTTGAGAACCTGCTAATACCAGGAGAATATTCCGCCTGGTAAGGGGCTGGAGGGGGAACCTGTTTATTGCCAGGTATGGCAAATACAGGAGCCCGGCCTGCCAAAGGCTGTGCACCAGCATCATAATAAAGGAATACGCGAAAACGCCCATACCTATTTTTTCTGTTTAAGTTCCCTGATCAGGCTTTCTATTTTTTCCAGTTCTTCGTCAGAGGTTTGCTTATTACCCAGCGCCTGTAAAACCAGGTCGGCCGAGCTGCCCGCGAACAGGCCATTTATCATGCGGTTCAGGAATTGCTTTTGGGTTTTTTCACGCGACACTGCAGGACGGTAAATATGGGTCTTGCTGCTGTCATCACGGGTAACCAGGGTCTTGTCGAACATGATCTGCATCAGCTTAAGGGTAGTGGTATACCCGGCCTCCTTGCTCTTTGCCAGTTCTTCATGAACCTCCCTAACCGTTGCAGCCTTCTTATCCCACAGTATTCCCAGTATTTCCAGTTCACTGTCCGTAGGCTTCAGAGATTTGGGTTTCATCTATTATACGATTTATTTCGTAGCGCAAAGTATGAATTATTTCGTAAATCATACAAACCGCTCATAAAAAAAGTTCCCTGTCGGGAACTTTTAGATTCATTGATGAATTAACTATCAGCAACTATTTGCGGTAGATATTAATGTTCAGATCAGTATTCCGGAATGGGGCCAGGTAAGCCTGGTAGCGTACATTCATGCTGGCAGGTTGTTTTTCGCCATTAATGTACATTTCACCGTTAATAACCGAAAGGGTGTAATCAAGTATGTCGATGTGGCCATCTTTTGCGAGCGCCGTAACCAGGTTCTGGGCATCTACGTTCAGTTCCTGCTTGCGGTTGAAGTTCTTTACTTCTGAACCATCTTCACGGATCAGTTTCATTTCCCTTCCAGGAACGGAATTGATCTCACGGTCAATAGGGCTTAAGCCATCCCCATGAAGATTCGCCAGGGTAGGAGCTATAACCAGGGAGATAATGCTCATCAGCTTGATCAGGATGTTCATTGAAGGACCGGAAGTATCCTTGAACGGATCGCCAACGGTATCCCCGGTAACTGAAGCCTTATGCGGTTCTGATTTCTTATAGTACATCTCGCCGTTGATCTCTGTTCCCTTTTCGAAAGATTTCTTTGCATTGTCCCATGCCCCACCTGCGTTATTCTGGAACATACCGATAAGCACCCCGCTTACAGTAGCACCGGCAAGGAAACCGCCCAGTACCTCAGGGCCGAAACCAAATCCAATGATAAGAGGAACGATCAGCGCTATACCACCAGGAAGGATCATTTTTTTCAGGCTTGCCTGGGTGGAGATAGCCACACATTTATCGTATTCAGGTTTACCTGTTCCTTCAAGAATGCCGGGAATAGAACGGAACTGGCGGCGAACCTCTTCTACCATAGCCATAGCCGCTTCACCTACCGCTCTTATGGCAAGCGAGGAGAACAGGAAAGGGATCATGGCTCCCACGAAAAGCCCTGCAAGCACCGGTGCTTTATAAATATCGATGCCCACCATTTCAAATCCGTTATGGTTCACCACACCTACATAAGCTGCGAAAAGGGCAAGCGCAGTAAGGGCTGCCGAGGCGATGGCGAAACCTTTACCGGTAGCGGCGGTTGTATTTCCAACAGCATCCAGGATGTCTGTCTTTTCCCTTACATCAGCAGGAAGTTCACTCATTTCTGCAATACCACCCGCATTATCAGCTATCGGTCCGAATGCATCGATCGCAAGCTGCATTGCTGTAGTGGCCATCATTCCTGCTGCTGCAATGGCAACACCGTAAAGACCGGCAGCCCAGAAGGAAAGATATATACCACCTGCCAGTACCAGGATAGAAAGGAAAGTACTTTCCATACCTACTGCAAGACCACCAATGATGTTGGTAGCATGGCCGGTAGATGACTGGCGGATGATGCTTTTCACCGGGCGTTTGCCCATTGCCGTATAGTATTCAGTGATGATGCTCATTAAGGTACCAACCACCAGGCCGATAACAATTGCGCCAAAAACACCCATGCGGGTGAATTCAAAATCGCGCAGCACCATGGTTTCAGGAAGAAGCCAGGTAACAAGCAGGAAGCTTGCAAATGCAGTTAACACAATAGAACCCCAGTTACCCATGTTCAGGGCATTCTGTACCTTCTGAACATTAAGGCCGGTGTTCTCGCTGATGCGCACGAAGAATGTACCGATAATTGAAAAGATGATACCGATACCTGCTATAAGCATAGGAAGCAGGATAGGGGCCATACCACCATAATTATCATCCGAGAAAGTTTCCCTGCCCAACACCATGGTTGCAAGCACTGTAGCCACATATGAACCGAAAAGATCTGCTCCCATACCAGCCACATCACCCACGTTGTCTCCTACGTTATCTGCAATGGTTGCAGGGTTCCTCGGGTCATCTTCAGGGATTCCCGCTTCAACCTTACCTACAAGGTCAGCGCCCACATCGGCTGCCTTCGTATAAATACCTCCACCCACGCGGGCAAAGAGTGCTATCGATTCTGCTCCAAGGGAGAAACCGGTGAGGATCTCGATGGTGCGTTCCATTTCCAGGCTGTCTACCAAAGCATCCGGTGCAAATACAGCCTTCAGGATCAGGAATAAAGCTCCCAAACCCAGTACCGCCAGCCCGGCAACACCCATACCCATTACACTACCGCCGGTGAAGGAAACATTCAGGGCTTTCTTCAGGCTGGTACGTGCTGCCTGGGCGGTGCGCACGTTTGCACGTGTTGCCACCTTCATTCCCACAAAACCTGCAAATGCACTGAAAACTGCACCTATAATGAAGGCAATGGCGATGGTCCAGTGACTGTTCGTATTGCTGTATCCCATTATACCCAGCAGCATTGCAGCGATCACCACAAAGTAGGCGAGAACCCTGTATTCCGCTTTAAGGAATGCCATGGCGCCTTCCGCGATATAATTCCCGATCTCCTGCATGCGGGGTGTTCCGGCATCCTGTTTATTCACCCAGTTATACTTAATAAAGGTGTACAACAGGCCTACAAGCCCCAGCACGGGTATTACGTACATCAAATTTTCCATAACGACTGTCTAAAATTTTTGGACGGCAAAAATAAGGGGAAAACAGCGAATACAAGGTTTCGGTACCATGGCAATTAATTTGTTATTATTATTAATCCATCAATATAGCTTGTATGATCCCTATTGGCGACAGCAACCACGACCGTATCCGGACTCCATATATTAATTATATACTCATTGCGGCCAATATACTCGTATTTATTTTTCTTCAGCAAATGGGTACCAATGAGGCCTTCCTGCTTACCTATGCAACAATACCCGAAGAAATTCTCAGCGGAAACGACATTACCTATAACGGGCTTGGGGTAAACCCTTTCCCGGTGTACATAACCCTTCTTACAGCCATGTTCATGCATGGCAGCCTAAGTCACCTGGGCGGCAACCTTCTTTACCTCTGGGTATTCGGCGATAATCTGGAAAATGTAATGGGTCATGTAAAATACCTTGTCTTTTATATTCTTACCGGGCTGATCGCAACCTTTAGTCATGTTTTTGTTTCATGGTTCACGGGTTCCGACCTGCTGATCCCGAGCCTGGGCGCTTCCGGAGCAATCTCGGGTGTTTTAGGCGGTTACCTTCTTATGTTCCCGCGCAATAATGTGCGGGTATTCCTGGTTGGTGCGATCATTCATGTACCTGCCTTCATTTCTCTGGGCCTGTGGATCATTCTCCAGTTGTTAAGCGGGTGGGGAAGTCTTGGTAGTTCTGGCGGCGGGGTTGCCTATGCGGCGCACATAGGAGGATTCTTTGCAGGGATGCTCCTTGTAAAGGTTTTTGCAGGCAGGCCAGCGGAAGTAAAGAAACGATACTGATCATTCAAAAAGCTCAAGCGCATGTTTGGGCCTGCGGGCATGCTGCCAGTGAAATCCATTGATGTACCTGCTGCCTGCAGGTATCTTATCCATCGGGAACAATGTTCCTTCAACCTTGGTTAGAAATCTTATCCTGTTCAGTTTTTTATCTGCAAAGAAGATCTCGATCACTTCGCTCTTACTGCGGTTCATTCCTACATATGCGCTGTCTTCATCCTGCGGGTAGAAGATGCTTTCGGCAGGTGGACCGGTAACTGTTATCCTGTCAAGATTCCCCTCCCTGAATTCCGCAACAAGATCCTTACCTGCCATCTGGTGAAATAAAGGCTCCTTTGGCTTGTTGATCACGAAACTTCTCCCGTGAACATCCAGTCGGGAAGGTTTCCTGTTCACTGTTTGCAGGTACATGGTATCACCGCTCACCTGCGAGCTGTCGCTCCAGAAAACCGGGTCATAAAATAACCTGAATGTGCTGTCTTCAGTGGAATAATACAGGCTGTCGCTTACTGCCTGCAATGAATCATTGAACACTTTTACGTTATGGAACGCGAGGAAATAACGTATGCTGTCGTTTGTCGCAACCCTTGAAACACCTCCAAGTGTATCAGCAACAACCGTATCTCTTTTGGCAGTGCTGTCATAAACCTTCAGGCCGGAGAAAAGAGTATCTGCTGAAATATATGTGCTGTCACGGTCCTGGTAAAGGATCATGACCGGTTTTCGCGTAGCGAGAAATGAATTCTTGTTCCTGTCCAGGAATATCTGGTTCCCCAGCACGATCACCTGGTTCAGGCTGTCTACAAGTTTTCCGTTTCCTTCAATATTCACCAGTCCCGACTTCTCATCGATCGCAACGCTTTGGCCTGTTGCCGACCTGGTGCTGTCGCGGAAATTTGTCTGGTTGAAGAATACCGCTTCGCCCGTATCCAGGTTGTAATAACCGGATGTGGTTTCAATTATCCCGCTGCTGCTTACAATATTGGTTGGCGCAATGAAAGTTGCCGTGCGGAAATGCGTATTATATTTTAAACTATCTGCAGTAATGTTGTATTTAGGATCGGTAAGATGCACATTCTTCTTGAAGAAAACATCCTTGGTATCGCTATAATAAGTTGCATTCGTACTGGTCAGCACGGTCGGGCCATTCACTACTCTTCCTCCCCCAGAGTAGGTGGCGATCCCTGTTGCAAGATCATAAGTCAGGTCATTGGTGAAAAGCTGGCCGCGGCCATCGGTGAGCCGCACATTTCCTTTCAGGAAGGCCATGCGCTGGTTACCAACATAGCGCAGGTAATTCGCATAGGTATGCACCGTATCGGAATCATTTATATGCACTCTTCCGAAAACTTCTGCAACACCTGTCTGCTGGTTCAGAACTATGCTGTCGCCCGACAGTATAGTATTTCCCTGCCTCACCCTGGCATTCCCCGCAAGGGTTTGCAATACAGTTCCATCAGCGGATGAGAACTGCCTGAGGCTTTGCGCGCCCAGGATGGAAATACGTTGAGTGGTATCCTGTGCAAGAAGTTCATGGATGCCTGTTATCAACAGAAAGAATGCGATGACCGTTCTTAATAAAACCTTAGTCATCTATATGCTTAATGATGTAGGGAGAATTAACAGTGTCGGGCAGGGGAGTCATCAATGGCGAATTGCTTCCTTTTCTTCCAAACACAGAAATAGATAAATATCTTTTCGGATTCATACGGATGTCATCCAAAAGCAGGTTCAGCTTATTGCCCGTAGAAGCAAGATTGTTATAAAGCCTGGTATCGTTCAGGAACATGCCCAGCGAACCATCCTTGCTGTTTAGTTTATCTACGGTGCTTTTAAGTTCGGTAACGGTCTGGTCAAGGGTAGCCATTGTCTTTTCCAGTTCAATGCGAGCCAGTTTCTGGGAAGTGACATCAAGATTTTCCATCACTGAATTGATCCTCGGATTGTTCTTCGCAAGATTGCCTGTAACCGCGCTCATATTATCCAGCGTTTTTGCAAGAGAACCCGTTTGCGTATTCAGCAATTGCTGCAAAGAGGCGGAAGAAGCTACCATGGAGGACGTAGCCATTTTCAGGTTTTCGAGCGTAGCGCCGATATTATTCTTTGCATTGGGATCGATAAGTGTATTGATATTTACGAGCAGGGTATCCAGCGAACTTACCGCACGTTTCACCTCGTATAATACCGGGTCTATCTTCTGCAAAACGGCATCGAACACCCCGGCATTCACCTCGGTAAAAATGGTATCGCGGTTTTGCAGGTAAGTATTGGCATCCCCCAGTTTTATTTCCATCGATGTTGATCCAATGGGGTTGGATTTGATCAGCGCCACTGAATTCTTCGGGATATTTATATCACGGGTAATATTCATTTCCACCGTGATCCTGTTCATATCCTTATCGGTCGAAATCTTATAAACTGTACCTACCTGCAGCCCGTTAATGATGATGGGGTTGGAAGGCTGCAGCCCCTGCACATTATTATATATCCCGTAAAGAGAGGTGCTGTCTGTAAAGAGTTTTTTGCCTTTCAGGAAATTAAAACCAAGTATCAGAAGTGTAATAGCAACAACCGCAATGGCGCCAACCTTCGTCTCATTAGATATCTTCACTGTTCGTGGGTTTTGTTTTTGGCCACACCTTACTCCTTAATATCTAAGGATTTGTACAGGTCGGCCGCATAAAAATAAACAATAGTTTATACGGACAGGAAATAAAGCCAAAAACTATTCCAGTGGCGGTTGGGAAAGCCTATTTGGTTACGGCGCCGCGAGGGTTCTCAAGCTGGTTCTTATACCGGATAACCGCACTGGTTATCACTTCTGCGAGCTCCTGCTGGCCTGCTTCACTGTTGATATATCTTTCGTCTTCAGGATTATTAATGAACCCGGTCTCGATCAGGATAGCCGGCATATTTGTGGCCTGCAATACCCATATCCCGGTCTGCCGCTGGTTCACGCCAAGTGCCGGGCGGCCGGATCTCTCCACCTCTTCATTTACATAGGTTGCAATACGGTCACTCTTTTCCTGGTAACGTTTTGCATAAACCTGCGCAAGTGCACGCCCCTCAGGAGTATTAAAGTCGAAGCTGTTGAAAGATGAATCCGCATTCCCGGTCTCGATCTCAAATTCACCAACATCATTCATGATGGCTTTCAGCTTATCACTGGTTTTATGGGCAGCGAAGATGTAAACGCTGGTCCCCTGCGCCCTTAGCGGCTGCTTGAAATATTCATAGACCGGTTCCTCAACTTTGTAAGGTGTGGATTTTCTCTTCCGGCTCTTGCCCTTGCCGGTATAAGTTACTTTGTAGCGCGTTACCATCCTGGTGCCAACCTGCCTTTTGCCGGTCTTGAGCGGACCGCTGTCGGCATGGATACATAAGAAAAGATCACCCTTTGCTTCGTTGGCGATGCGCGCCTTTTCCCGGGGATCCTGGTAAATATCGGTGGTGCGGGTAGGAACGATGTTCACTCCCGGCAAACGTTTTTTTAATTCATTAACCAGCTTTTTGCTGATAGCGAGTGTCACATCCTTTTCCTTGCTGCGCAGGGAATTTTCGTATTGACCTACCGCGCCTACATCATGCCCGCCATGACCTGCATCAACAACAATGGTTCGGAGCTGTTTTTGCGCTATTGCGGAGATACTGAAAGTGATGGCCAGAAGAGAGAGAAGAAGCCTGCTTTTAGTCATCAACAATGGAATTTAAAAGGGTTTTTATTTCGTTTTTCCGTTCAAAAAAACGGTAAATGATTATGGATTACTTTTGCCTGATACAGCTATGAGCCACACTTACAAAGGTAATGGAAAAAGCATATTTGTCTTCCCTGTTGTGGCAGTGCTGGCAATGTTAACATTTTATTCCGGCCTCTCAGGAACAACAAAATTCGCTTTTCACAATCCTTTAGAATCTTCAGTACTAATTAATGATACAATTCCGCAGGGCGACACTATTCCAAAGCGAGGCGATACGGTAGCTGCAACCGGGGTTGCTCCTTCACTCGAACTGCAGGGCAACCGTGCCACAGATCTTACTTCACGCAGCAACATTCCTTCACGAACGGATACCACCGTTCTCCCGGTTATAGATACTTTTTCTTTCCGTACCTCAACGGATGGACTTGATGCGCCTGTTTCATATTATGCAGAAGACAGCGCGGTGATGGATATTCCCGGTGAACGTTTTTATTTATATGGTAAAGGATCGAACGTAAAGTACAAGGATAATGATCTTGAAGCGCCGCGGATCATCTATGATCAGAATTCAAACCTGGTAAGCGCATACCTGGTGCGCGACAGCCTGGGCCAGGTGGAATCAATGCCGACATTCAAACAGGGCGATTTTACTTCTACCAGCGATACCATTTATTTCAATATGAAAACGGGGAAGGGTATAACCAAAAGTACCTACACCCAGCAGGGCGAGATGTATGTTTATGGAGAGAAGATCAAAAAGGTTTCACCGAATGTTTTCTATGCGCTGCGCGGAAGGTTCACTACCTGTAATCTCGATACACCTCACTTCGCTTTCGTAAGCAGCAAAATAAAATTCATAAATGAGAAGATGGCGTATAGCGGCCCGGTGCATCCCGAGTTTGAAGGGGTTCCGGTTCCTGTATACCTGCCCTTCGGGATATTTCCTTTACAGCAGGGCAGGCATTCGGGGCTCATCGCTCCATCATTCACAGCGAATGAACAATTAGGCCTGGCGCTTGAAGGTCTTGGTTATTATAAGATACTTAATGATAACTGGGACGTAGTGGCTCGTGCTACGGTTTATTCCTATGGCGGGTGGACGGCCAATGTAAGTCCGAGATACTTTAAGCGTTACCGTTACCAGGGAAACCTGTCGCTCGACATGCAGCGGTTCAAAACGAATTTTAAAGGCGACCCGGATTATTCTTCGAGCCGCACCTTTAATATACGGTGGTCGCATAATGCAGATATGAAAGCAAGGCCGGGGGTTTCTTTCAGCGCCAATGTGAATGCCGGCAGCAGCAAATTCAATTCGCAGGTGCCGAATAGCCCGCAGCGAAACTTCACCAACCAAATGCAATCTTCCATTACCTGGTCGAAGGTCTGGAAAGACAAGCCTTTCAATTTATCGGTGAGTGCGAATCATAACCAGAATACCACCCAGCGCAGGATAAACCTGAACCTTCCTGATGTTGCCTTCAACCTTAACACCCTTTACCCTTTCCGGAGAAAGGAACCAACAGGCAGTTACCGCTGGTATGAGAACCTTGGCGTGGCGCTTAATACCACCGCGCGAAGCCTGACCACCTTTATAGATACAGCCGGGAATATCGGGAAGCAGATCTTTGATAACCTGCAGTGGGGAGCGAATCACAATGTGCCTATAACCCTTTCCCTTCCGCAACTGGGCCCGGTGCAGGTATCCCCATCCGTAAGCTACCAGGAAAGATGGTACCAGCAAAGGCTTACCCGCGAATGGAACCCTGTAACACGAAAGGTGGATACCGTAATTCAAAGGGGTTTATTCACCGCGCGCGATATGCAGTTCGGAATGGGGGCTTCTACAAGGATCTTCGGGATGTTCACCTTCGGACAAAGAAGCAAGGTTTCTGCAATTAGGCACGAGATACGGCCAAATATTTCTATCAATTACAAACCTAACCTGAACAAGCATAATTATTACGATTCACAGATAGATACCTTCGGAAATGTGGCGCGCTTCTCAGTCTATGAAGGAACGGTTTACGGTCCTTTTGGTGAAGGAACCTTTGGAGGACTTGCCTTTGGTGTAGACAATAACCTTAGCATGAAGGTGCGGAACAGGAAGGATACAGGAGAAGCTTCTCTTCGGAAAGTTTCCCTGGTAGATGGATTCAGCATCAATGGCAGTTATAATTTCCTGGCAGATTCATTTAAGTTCGGCGGTATCAGCCTTAACATGCGAAGCAATCTTTTCAATAAGATAAACATCACCGCCAATGCCCTGCTCGATCCATATCTCACCAACAGCAGGGGAGAGCGTATCGATAAACTTATCTGGACTCAAAGACCTTCGCTGGGCCGGTTAACAACAGGAAATGTTTCGGTGCAGAGTTCTTTCCGGGGCGGCGATAAAACCTCGCCGGGCGAGAATACCGTAAGCGATTACCCGAAGAATGTGGATGCCAGCGGCTTCCCGCTGGATGATTACCAGATGGAAGCGGCATACATCAGGGACAATCCCGGCCAGTACGCGGATTTTTCCATTCCATGGAGTATCGACTTCGCATATTCGCTGCGTTTTCAGCGCGTGAGGAAGCCTGATTATACCGGCTTCATGACCCGCTTCTTCCAGGATGTGAACTGGAATTCTTCCGTTAACCTTACACCGCGATGGAAGATCGGGGTGACGGGCTTCTATAATATCACCGACAATGAACTGGGAACGATCAGCATGTATTTGTCGCGCGAAATGCACTGCTGGCAAATGGCGATCAACCTTTCGCCGGTGGGCAGGTTCAGGTTCTTTAATATTACGATCAGTCCCAAATCGCCTATTCTCCGCGACCTGAAAATTAATCGTACGAGGTACTTCTACGATCTTTAAATAGGCAGTTTATTAATAATAGTTCCCGCTGATCTACGCAGATTTTAACGCAGATCCACGCAGGAGATCTGCGGGAACTTTTTTCTACTACTTATTCTTTTTGACTTTTCCAGGGAAACCTAGTTCCAGGTATTTTTCCTTCATTATTTCGAACACTTCATTCTTCAATTGGGAAGAAGTTTTACCTGCAGAGGATACAGGCTCCAGGAAGGTCATTGAAAGTTTTGTTGGAAGAAGGTAGAATGTTTCGTGCACCGGCATAGCCTTTTTGGTGCCGGTGATGATGCACGGAATAACATCCTTCCCTGATTCAGTGGCGAGACGGAATGCGCCTTCATAAAAAGGCTTCAGCGGCTCGTTTGTTCGGTTGCGTGTGCCTTCTGGGTAGATGCACATATGCATTCCTTGGCGCAGCACTTCCTTCATTTTTTCAAAACTCCTTATCCTGCTCTTTTCACTTTTCCTGTTCACCAGCACAGAGCCTTTTGAATAATACCATCCGAACAGGGGAACCTTCGCGAATGAATCCTTGGCGATGGTCTTATTCGCACCGGGAACAAATGGTGCGCTCAGCGGAACATCCAGCAGGGCATTATGGTTGAACACCACCACGTAGTTCCTTCCTTCAGCAAAATTTTCTTTGCCGCGAACCTTTACCGGGCAGCCCACCAGGAACAGCCATATCCGCATCCAAACCCGCGCAAGCGCAATAAAATAGCGCTGGCCCTTAATACCGGGAATAAGATATGCGATCATCGAAAACGGGAAGAACAGGAGGAAGGTAATGGTAAAGGTTATCAATCCCCATATTGCCCATAGTCGTGCGATAAATTTCATTATGCCAATTTATATTTAAACCTTGATTCACTCAACGCATGAATGAAATGATCATTCCGCTAATAATGGTTCCCGCTGACAGCGCAGACTTGCGCAGAAAGTTTTTATTGATCAATCCTATACAATAAACCCTGAACAATAAACATTAATCACCCCAACCTCAAACCTCCAACTTCCAACCTCCAACCTCAAACCTCCAACTTCCAGTCCACCGGGCTTTGCCCGGAGGACTGGAGCAATTCATTCGTTTTACTAAAATGCCTGCATCCAAAAAATCCTTTATCGGCGCTGAAGGGAGAGGGGTGGGCGGCCTTCAGCACGAAATGTTTTGTTTCGTCTATCAATGGCTGTTTTTCCTGCGCGAACTTTCCCCACAACAGGAAAACAACATGTTCTTTGTGGTCGGAGATTTTTTTTATGACCGCGTCGGTGAATTCGGCCCAGCCATAGCGGGCATGGCTGAAAGGTTCGCCCGCACGAACCGTTAGCGCGGCATTCAGAAGCAGCACCCCCTGCTTCGCCCACGCGGTAAGGTTACCGAAGCCGGGTGGAACACTAACGCCTGTATCTTGCCGAAGTTCTTTAAAAATATTCACCAGCGAGGGTGGGGGTTTAATTCCTGCGGGAACGGAAAAGCTGAGCCCGTGCGCCTGACCCCGGCCGTGATACGGGTCCTGTCCCAGGATCACCACCTTCACTTCATCGAACGGGGTTTGGTTGAAGGCGTTGAAGATAAGCGGGCCGGGAGGATAGATCGTTTTTCCTGCATTGATCTCCGTTTTAATGAAGGTGACTACCTGGCTGAACCAGGTGGTCTTGAATTCTTCTTTAAGCATTTCCTTCCAGGAAGGATGGATCTGTACGTCCATAAGCAAATAAAAAAAGCCTTGCAGGCAAGGCTGAATGTGATCCGGATTGGATTCGAACCAATGACCCTCAGCTTAGAAGGCTGATGCTCTATCCAGCTGAGCTACCGGACCGCACTGGAAAGCGGGTGCAAATATAGATAGAATGCACGGTTAAAAATTCATTTCACCGGTCAAATCATTCCTTTTACGATACGAAATCGCCTTTATAAACCAATGAAAATAAAACTATAATATTGTTAAAAAAGATTCATTGGTATAATTTTAGGTATTACATTTGCTTTAACAAACCCATTTTAAATTCTCCATCATTGATTTAGAGAGAATTAATAATTAAAACTTAGCGTTTATGAAACAAAAACTTGCGTTGGTATTGGCTTCTGCGGTTTTGACCGCAGGTGCGATGGCTCAAACGCCTGGTAATACCCGCCCAGCGAAAAAACCAGCGTTGGTTGGTATTCACCTTAATGCGATCGATTTCAAAACCCCGGAAACCCTTAAGAACACATCAAGTTCAAGGATCTTTGCTGATCCAAAAGACATGGATTTTGGTTTCTCGGTTTCTTACTGGAGAGGTTTGACCAGCAAGATCGACCTTTCATTGAAAGCTACTGCAATGCTTCATGATTATGCCGGCGACAGGAATGAAGCAACCACTAAAACTGAAATGGGCCTTGAATTAGAACCAGCTATCAACATCAGGCCATTTAATGATAATGTATTCTTCAACCCATTCCTTACTGCCGGTGTTGGCGGTGGATGGTATACCGGTGAATTCGGTGCTTATGTACCTGCCGGCGTTGGTCTTCAGTTCAATTTCAAAAGCGTAACCTACCTGGTGTTACAGGCGCAGTACCGCTTTACCCTTACAAAGGATGACCTGAAAGACAATCTTTTCTATTCCCTGGGCCTGCTTCAGAACTTCGGTCCTGAAACTCCTGCAGTTGTTCCTCCACCACCACCACCAGTGGTTGCTGACCGCGATAATGATGGTGTTCCTGATGACAGCGACAAATGCCCAGACACTCCGGGTCTTGCATCCCTGCAGGGTTGCCCAGACCGTGATGGTGATGGTATAGCTGATGGCGACGATAAATGCCCTGACCAGGCTGGTCTTGCTAAATACGACGGTTGCCCTATCCCTGATACTGACGGCGATGGCGTAAACGACGAAGAAGATAAATGTCCAAACGAAAAAGGTCTTGCACGTTACCAGGGTTGCCCAATTCCGGATACTGATGGCGACGGTGTGAACGACGAAGAAGATAAATGTCCTTCACGTCCGGGTCCTGCAAGCAACCAGGGTTGCCCAGAGATCTCTAAAGAAGTAGTTGAAAGGATCAACATCGCTGCTAAGAATGTATTCTTCGCAACCGGTAAATACACCCTTCTAGCTAAATCAAATGCTTCACTGAACGAAGTTGCGAAGCTGATGAAGGATGATCCATCACTGATCCTGGACATCTCAGGCCACACTGATGACGTTGGTTCTGAAGAAAGCAACCAGACACTTTCTGAAAACCGTGCAAACGCGGTTAAAGAATACCTCGTAAAACAAGGTATCGATGAAAGCCGTCTGAATTCAGTAGGTTATGGCGAATCAAAACCAGTTGCAGACAACAAAACTGCAGCAGGCCGCGCTAAAAACCGCCGCACAGAAATGACAGCAAGGAATTATTAATTCCTCGTGGAATATTAAAAAGAGCCTCCCGACCGGGAGGCTTTTTTAGTTATAGGGGTCTTTCGTCCCTGTGTCCCCGGAAATCTGCGATTACATCTCCGAAAATCTGCGCCCGCCCGTACCGGACGGAACCGCGGAGGAATCCGTTCAGGCGGGCGTTCGGGTGGGGGAACCATTTTTCAGAAATGTTCGCCGGTGGTGACCACCAGGCTGAAAATAAAGCTGGAAGGTTTGCTGGCAGAAGAGAATTATACCATGGAGGAGATCGCAAAACTTGAAGCAAAAACTGTCGCAGAAATTTCAGATGAAACAGGAAAGGATGCAGTAGAGAATACCTCGCAGGGGAAACCTGCAACGGTGAATATTTCCTACGAAAATGTATTGGATGCAGGAGGAAGACAACTGACTGGGCAGGAACTTTTTGATACGTATCCTTTAACGAACACCTGATCATTCTGAATTGGTGGTGCAGCGGGAATGAACGGATGGCAAGCATATGCGCTCTTCCGTTTTTTTTACTATGTTTATTTATGTTCCCGATCAAAACGTATAGGTTCATTCCATTTGCAAAGTTGCTTTTTATCGCTCTTTCCCTCAGCGCCCTGACCGGCTGCAAGGGGCAATCAAGAGATAAGGGAACGGTGGAAGCGCCGTCATTCTTTGGAATGCCTCAAGGCGTTGCATCAACGGATACCAGCGCTGCCTGGAAGGAGGCCGGGCAAAGGATCCTGCTTACTGGAATTGTTTACAAGGCCGACGGTAAAACGCCTGCGCCGGATGTGCTTCTTTATTATTACCAGACCAATGGTGAAGGAAGATACCTGCACAAACCGAATGAAAGCAGGAGCATGCCGCCGAATGAACTCGGGCAGACCCATGGTTATATCCGTGGCTGGGTGAGCACCGATCGTGAAGGGAAATACAGCATCTATACCACGAGGCCCGGCGCATATCCTACCAATGATGAACCCGCTCATATTCACATCACGGTGAAAGAGCCTGACAACACCCGGGAATACTACCTGGATGATTTTGTTTTTGATGACGACAAGATCCTGAACACAGCCCGGAGACTGAAAATGGAAAACCGGGGCGGAAGTGGTGTGCTACGGATGGTTTCCAAAGATGGTCTGCAGGTTGGTGAAAGAAATATTATTCTCGGGCTGAACATTCCTGGATACGCCAATGCGCAGAAAAATACTTCGGGAAGAAATGTCGGTGAGGATGTGATCTCCTTTATTCCATATCATGCCTGGGGACCAGACAAAGGCACAAGGGTTTGCCCCGTGTGCAAATACGGCTGGTATCATGGCATACTTTATTTTGTGGGGAATCATCCCGACTGGCAGGAGATCCGCTCCTGGCTTACTTTCCTGGAAGGCGAAAGCAGGAAGAGAGCAAAGCACCTGAAGGTCTATTTTGTTTATGGAAATGAGAAGGACTATGACAGAACTGCACGGGAAAAAGAGCTTGAAAAACTGGGACAGGAACTCGGGCTGCAAAAAACAGCGCTCACCTTTGTGCCTTCATTCCGCGACAGCGAATCGGAGGTTGACCTGAACAAGATAGACCCGGAAACAAAAAATACGATCCTGCTTTATAAGCGCAGCAGGATCGTAGATAAATTCATCGACCTGGCACCCACGCCTGAAAATTTCAAAATGATCTCTGCCCGTCTTGATGAAACCATCAATGAGTATTTTGATCTGCCAAAGGAATAAACAGTTTATTCGGAAGCCATCTCGATGATGTTCGCAGTGCTTTTCTTTCCACGTTCATTCGAGATGAACATCCTGCCACCGGGATCGAACGTAATACCTTCAGGCTTTGCGAAATCATTCCCGAGATCTTTCACCTCAACCAGTTTCCCTTCAGGGTCCAGTTGTAATAAACGGGAGGAAGGGCCGTCCACTACGTAATAGTGATGGCTTTCGGGATGTATGGCAATAGCTGAAGGCCGGACTTCTTTTTTCTTTTTACCTGCACGCAGTAACGGGTCAGAAACATCTATGGAAAAAAGAGGCGTAGTATTCAGCTTCATATCTTTTAAAGCGAATGCATAAACTCCTTTTGAACCCGGCCTGGCCAGATCCTTATCCTTTACCGCGAGCAGAAGCATGTCCTGCTTTGGATCATAAGTGAGACCTTCAATATTATTCTCAATGGTGAAGGGGGTGGAGAATTGCTTCACTGAAGGTTTTGTATTATAATCCCTTACTTCATAGATCATACCGTCTGATCGTACTATATAAACAGTTGATCCATTTAAAGCGATCCCTTCATAATCTCCGGGTCCTGCGAATGTGATCCTTTTCTTCACTTCCTGGTCTTTCGTATCGAAGATGAAGATTGTACCATCTTCATCCTGCACACAGGCAAAGAGGTCTTTGCTGATCCAGGCAATGCCTGAAACTTCGTTTAGTTCTCCAGGGAGTTCCCATTGCCGGAGTTTTTCACTTTTTGGATCGGCGTACACGGCAGGAAGATCCTGGTCCGGTGCAGGTTGCAACAGGTCTGTATTTTGATTTGCAAAGAATATTACTGCAGCCACCGCTGCACCGGTTATCCAGAATTTAGCTTCCATGATCCATCATTTTAGAAATTAATCCCAATAGGTTGAAGAACTGGCCTGGCCATTCGCTTCAAATACAAGTTTCTTATCCTTGTTTTTTCCTTTCCCGTCAAGTTCTACCTGGTAAAATGTTGTTCCATTTAAAGTCACCTTGTCTATGTCATCCACCACGTAACCTTCCGATGCCGGGATAGCCTGCTGAAGTGCTGAAGGAAGATCCTGTTGGGTAATATCTTCCTTTTGCCTGATCAATTTTCCGTTTGCATCGATCTCAGCGGTCACTTCGCGGTTGTTTTGTTTGAACTCCGCTTCATAAAAGTTCTTTTTCTTGTCCCAGTCTACCGTGGTTACACCAGGATACGCAGCCTGCAGCGTGTTGGAAACCACCGATGGTACTTTGGATGCTGATACATCCTGGCTACAGCCTGTTGATGTAATGCCCAGTAAGGCCACACCTAATGCTAGAATTTTCATAACGATTGTTTTAAATGATAACACAAAGCTCGAAGGGAAATCAGGAAACATTTGGGAAAGAAGATTTCATTTGAAGCGCACAAAACTTCAATACTTGAAAGATTTCATACTGTCGATATAAAAAATTAATAAGGTGGTCGATTTAGGGTGATCAGAATTTCAGCAGAAACCGGTGATTTCCATTGAATTCGTACTGGACAGTAAATCCATGCAAATTGGCAATGGCACGAAGTATAGAAAGGCCTAAACCGGTTGACGAGGAGGAGGGATGTTTTTTATAAAATCTTGTGAAAATGATCTCAGGGTCGAGTGGTTCATTATCTCCCGTGTTTTCAAATATGATCATCTCCTTGTGAATATTTATATGCAGGAAACCGCCGGGTTTATTATGGATGACCGCGTTCCTGACAAGGTTTGAGATCATTATATCTGCAAGGTTGGGGTCCATTTTTATTATGGATTCGTCATGGTCATTGATTTCAATGCTGATCTCGCTGAAGCCGGCCTGTTCGCTGAAATCCTCTGAGAGTTTGCGGATCAGCCGGTTCATATTGATCGGCTCCACCTGCGCATATTGCTTGTTTTCGATCCGGGTGAGTAATAAAAGTGCCTTATTAAGCCGGGTCATTCTTTCCAGGTTATCCAGCGCGCCTTCCAAAAGATGATATTCCTCCGGAGTAAACCTGTTCTTACCTGCCAGTGCCTCCAGCTTGTTTATACTGATGGCTAACGGGGTCTGCAATTCATGTGCGGCATTTTCAATGAATTGCTTCTGGCTGTTAAAAGTTGCCTTGTTTCGTTCGAGGAGAGTCCTGATGCTTTCGTTCAGCAACCTGAATTCTTCGATTCGCGTCTTAGAGAAACTTATCTCATCCTGCGAATCCAGCTTGAAGCGTTTCAACTGGTCGAGCAGCCGGTAAAACGATTTCCAGATACGTGCAAGAAGGATCTTGTTTAAAATTAATATTGAAAGGATAAGCCCGAGCGAAAGCCAGAGCAAAGAGTAGAGCAACTCCGCCACAAGATCATCCTCCTCCACCATAGAAGTGGCAACCTTTAGCTTATAATATTTTCCTCTATGGGTGAATACGGTGGTAAGCAAACGCACCGGTTCAAAATCATCTTCATTCAGCATATACATGGTGGTGTCGATATATTCATCTACGAATTCAATTCCTCCTGCCGCCGGAATTTCATTTATCGTATAGCCACCTTCATTGAAATCAGTATTTAAAAAAATGCTGGTGTCCGAAATTGCTCTTTGAATGATAAGCTGCTTCTGGTTATCAAGACCATCATCAATGCTGTCGTATATTTCGTCAAGCATGGCATAGTAAAATATTGCAGCCCATATAGAGATGAGCAGCAGCAGTGCCGCTACGAACCATGATGCTGTTATATTTTGAAGTTTCATCCGGTCATTTTATAGCCGATGCCGTAAACCGCGCTTATTTCAACTTCTGCATTGTGATCCTTTAGTTTTTTCCTCAGATTCTTTATTTGCGAATACACGAAATCGAAGCTATCGGCCTCGTCAATCCTGTCGCCCCAGACATGTTCTGCCAATGCATGCTTGCTCACAAGCCTGTTTTTGTTTATTGCGAGGTACAGAAGTACATCGAATTCTTTCCTGTTGAAGGTGAGGGCTTCGCCATTCACCTTTGCCCACCTTTCTGCCGGGTCCATCACGAGGTTATTGATCTCGATATGCTGGCTGCCGTTAAGTGTCTTTCGCCTGATCACCGAACGTACACGTGCATGAAGTTCGGCAAGGTGGAAGGGCTTGGGCAGGTAATCATCAGCGCCAAGATTCAGCCCGGTGATCTTATCTTCAAGCGAATCCTTTGCGGATACAATGATCACATTCCCATCCTTTCCTTCATCCTTAAGAACTTTTAAAAGCTGCAATCCGTTTCCACCTGGTAATCCTATATCCAGCAGGATACAGTCGTAATCGTACACGAGCAGCTTTTCGAGGGCGGAGTCATAATTTTCGGCCTCTTCCACAGTAAACTTTTCATCCTGCAGGGATTGAACAACCTGTTCCCGCATATCCCTTTCATCTTCTATCACCAGTATTTTCATGATCTGACATTGTAAAGAAAGAGCCCGATCCTGGAAAGATCCTGGATTCCATCTATGGAAAACTCATCTAAAATTGTGCTAATGAAGATTATCTGCTTATTTTAAAGCTGAATTCCAAAAACTAAACTTGCAATTATGAAATATTCCTGCGAGATAGAGATCGACCGGCCTATTGACCGTGTGATCGAGCTGTTTGATGATCCAAAGAATCTTCCCCACTGGATGGAAGGGCTGCAGAGTTTTGAACATATCAGCGGAACGCCCGGGCAGCCAGGAGCGAAGTCGCGCCTGAAATTCAAAATGAAGAACCGTGAAATGGAAATGATCGAAACGGTAAAGACCAGAAATCTTCCGCACGAATTCACCGGGACCTATGAGGCGAACGGTGCGTTCAATACAGTTACCAATCGTTTCGCCAGGCTTTCCGATACACGAACAAAGTACATTAATGAGCAGGAATTCCAGTTTAAAGGTTTCATGAAAGTGATAGCCTTCCTGATGCCTGGTGTTTTTAAAAAGCAATCGATGAAGTACCTGCAGGCCTTTAAGGATTTTGCAGAAAGGTCATAAACAGGAGTGATGGCCAAGGATAATTTTTCGGAGCGTTCTGATAATTACGCGCGGTACAGGCCCACCTACCCGCAAAGCATGTACGATCATCTTTTTTCCCTGGTCCACAACTTTGATAATGCCTGGGACTGCGGTACGGGTAATGGACAGGTCGCCGTTGAACTGGCAGGGAAATTCAAAAAGGTTTATGCAAGCGATATCAGCCAGTCCCAGCTTGATAACGCAACGAAAGCCACCAATATCATTTATTCCGTTCAACCTGCGGAAGAAACAAGCTATCCTGCCGGTCTTTTCGACCTTGTTGTTGTAGCGCAGGCAGTCCACTGGTTCAATTTTGAACGCTTTTATAATGAAGTAAGACGTACAGCCAAAGACAAAGCTGTTTTATGCCTGGTGGGTTATGGAAGGGTGGAGATCGCCGGGGAAATTGACCGGATCGTGGACGACTTCTATTTTAATATTATCGGTAAATACTGGGATGAAGAACGACATTATATTGATGAAGGATATAAAACGATCCCGTTCCCTTTTGAAGAAATTAATGCGCCATCCCTTTCTACCAGGCATATGTGGAGTCTTGATCATTTCCTGGGTTATCTGAATACCTGGTCGGCGGTAAAGCATTTTATAAAAAAGAATTCATTTAACCCGGTGAAGGAGATCGAACCTGGTCTGAGAAAATTCTGGGGCGTTGAGGAAAGAGAAGTTTGCTTTCCTTTAATGCTAAGGATCGGAAGGATAAAAAAATGAAGACCAATCTTGATAAAACTGTTGTCATTACCGGTGCTGCGCACGGGCTGGGAAAAGCACTCTCGATAGAATTCTCACAACTGGGATACCGGCTTGCATTGCTTGATAAAGATCCCGGAGCACTTTCCGCATTGCAGGCTTCCATTACAGCAGGCACTGCTTCAGTTCATATCGTTGATGTATCAAATGAAGAGCAGGTAAGAGCCAGGTGGAAAAATGGCTGCCATTGTTTATTCTACACCTGATAAGAATAAATTCTTTTCCATTCCTGTTTCAATTATCCGCAACCGTGCGAACCTGCCGGCGCCGCTGCCGGGCCAGCCGGGTCCGTTCAGCCTTGGGGCTGATGGGGTGATAGAGGAAGCATTCACCAGGGCAGGCTTCAGAAATGTAAGGGCTGAGCGGATCGATTCACCTTTAAAGATGTCTTCCGCCAGGGAATGTGTGCAATTTGAAAAGGAATCTTTCGGAGCCTTGCACCAGATGCTGAGCAGTCTACCGGCTAATGAAAAGGAAAATGTTTGGCAGGAAATTGAAACTGCGCTCTCCGAATTTGAAACTGGGGAAGGTTTTACAGGTCCTTGCGAAATGGTTGTTGCAATAGGTGAGAAATAATCTCAGGTCACCTCCTCAAACTCATTCACCACTCCGTAAAGCGTATCCCTCTCCACGGGTTTACGGCCCGCCTGGCGGATAAGGTTCACAAGTTCTTCTGTGGTCATGGTAGGGCTTTGCTCTTCGCTGCCTGCCATGGAATAGATCCTGGTTGAATCATCAATGGTTCCGTCAATATCATTCACGCCAAAGTTCAGCGTTAGCTGCGCATTATGGCGGCCAAGCATGGGCCAGTAAGCTTTCAGGTGAGGAAAATTATCGAGGTATATCCGTGCAACAGCATACATGCGCATATCTTCGGTGAGCGTGCTTTCCGGCACATCACTCATGTCGTTATTTGCATTGCGGAATTTTAAGGGAATGAAAGTGTTGAATCCCCGGGTCTCATCCTGCAGGCTGCGCAATTTGCTCATATGGTCTACGCGGTGTTCATATTTTTCTATATGGCCATAGAGCATGGTTGCATTACTGTGCATGCCCAGGTTATGCGCTACGCGGTGAATGTGCAACCATCCTTCGCCTGAAACCTTATCGCCCGCAATGATCTCCCGCACCCCAGGATGGAAGATCTCTGCGCCACCACCCGGCAGTGATTGAAGTCCTGCATCTTTAAGCATCTGCATTCCTTCTTCCACGCTCACCTTTGCTTTGCGGAACATATAATCCAGTTCCACTGCCGTGAATGCTTTTATGTGAAGGTCGGGCCGGTGGGCCTGTATTTTGCTGATCAATTCAATGAAGTAAGAGAGGTTCATTTTGGGATGAACACCTCCAACAATGTGCACTTCCGTAACAGGCTTTCCATCATAGGTTCTCACGATATCAAGCATCTGGTCGATGCTGAGTTCCCAGCCTTCTTCCTTCTTTGCATACAACCTTGAATAGGAGCAGAACTTGCAGCTGAAAACGCAAACGTTGGTTGGCTCTATGTGGAAGTTGCGGTTGAAATAGGTGGTGTTGCCATGCAACCTTTCGCGTACGTGGTTTGCCAGTGCCCCTGTGAAACCCAGGCTTCCTTTTTCAAACAAAATGATGCACTCTTCATCGGTGATCCTTTCGCCGGCAAGTACTTTTTCGGCGATCCTTTTTAATTCATTGTCTGTGGTGGAAAGGGCAGGGTGGAACATGGCGCGAAATTACAAAACTTCTAACCTCCTTCTTCGATTCAAATCCATTACAGGCGATTCCCGCAAATACAGCCACGGATTTCCGCTGATTTTAACTAATCCTTTGTTCCATTTGCATAAAACCCACTAACTTTCACGTCTAACCAAAACAGCATATGAGTATCAAATTAAGGCTTACCGTTCTTAGTTTCCTTCAGCTATTTGTGTGGGGAGCTTGGCTTATCACCATCGGGGTTTACTGGTTCCAGACGAGGAACTGGGGTGGGGAGGAATTCGGAAAGGTTTTCTCTACGCTGGGAATAGCGTCCATCTTTATGCCGCCGATTACCGGAATCATCGCCGACCGCTGGCTGAACGCTGAAAAACTATATGGACTTCTTCATATAGGTTACGGTATTGCCTTATTCTATCTTCCATTTGTACAGGATCCGGATACATTCTTCTGGGTGATGCTCGCTGCGATGTGTTGTTATATGCCAACCATCTCGCTTTCAAATTCCATCAGCTATACAATACTAAAACAGCACAATTATGATGTTGTGACGGTATTTCCGCCCATCAGGGTATGGGGCACCATCGGGTTCATTGTTGCAATGTGGGTGACGAATCTCACCGGGAATAAAGGCTCGGCAGACCAGTTTTATATCGCCGCGGCTTTTGCTGTGCTCCTCGGGCTGTATTCATTCACCCTTCCTAAATGCCCGCCGTTAAACCTTACCAGGAAGGGTGCGAGCATATGGGAGGTACTTGGACTAAACGCCTTCCGCCTGTTCCGGAATTATAAGATCGCCCTTTTCTTCCTATTCTCAATGATGCTTGGGGCTGCATTGCAGCTTACAAATATGTATGGCGACACCTTCCTTTCAGACTTTGAGCGTATCCCTCAATATGCAGATTCATTCGTGGTGAAATATTCTACCATCATCATGTCTATCTCGCAGATCTCGGAAACGCTTTTCATTCTTGCCATTCCGTTTTTCCTGAAGCGTTTTGGTATCAAGACCGTAATGCTGATAAGCATGGTTGCATGGGTTTTGCGCTTCGGGCTTTTCGCCTATGGCGACCCGGCAGGCGGACTTTGGATGATCATTCTTTCCTGCATTGTGTACGGAATGGCTTTCGATTTCTTTAATATTTCGGGTTCTCTCTTTGTTGAAACAAGCACCGATCAAAGTATACGTTCTTCAGCGCAGGGCTTATTCATGATGATGACGAATGGTTTCGGAGCTATATTAGGAAGCCTGGTGAGCGGCTACCTTATCCAGCGTTATTTCCTGGATGCCGAAGGAAACAAGATGTGGAAGGATATCTGGCTTGCCTTCGCCGGATATGCTGCTGTGGTGGCTGTGTTGTTTGCGCTCTTGTTCCGCCATAAACATGACCCGTCTGTAGCAGAGCGGTTCAGTCATTAGGGAGTAACTCTGCGAGAATTATTTATATAACGAAAAGCTTATTAAAGCAAAAGAGGCCGTTTCTTTCGAAACAGCCTCTTTCATTATCACTATTGCTGATTATTTCAACGCTTCGATCTTCTTTACAAAGTTTGCTTTTGGCTGTGCGCCTACAAGCTTATCCACAACCTGGCCATTCTTCACGAACAGGATCGCAGGGATGCTGGTGATGCCGTAGTTCATCGAAACCTGCGGGTTATGATCAACATTCACCTTACCGATCTTCACTTTTCCTTCGTATTCCTTCGAAAGCTCCTCGATAACCGGGCCGATCGCACGGCAGGGACCGCACCATTCTGCCCAAAAATCTATTACGCTTAATTTATCTGAATCAAGAACTTCTGTTTTAAAGTTCGCATCTGTTAGTTCGAGTGCCATAGTTATGATTTTAATGTTATCTACTGTTTGCAAATTTATAGCCATTCACCTTAAGCGGAATAATTGACATATCCACACCTGTGCATGGCAGGTAAGCGGGGCTTTTGTCAGTTAGTTGTTAAAGAAACTGAAAGAGACACCTCCCGTTTGTTCTGAAGATAATGCACAAGCTCATCATTCATTTTTAATCCAGGCCCCTCAGTCTGCAGCATATAGCGTTCCTGGCCTTCAGGATCCACCACATGAATGCGAAGCTGGGTATTGCCCGGGTTGTCGCGCAGGTTCTGCTCCATGAATTCCACCAGTTCTTCGTCAACAGCTTCAACATTTATTTCCACATTGAGCTGGCGGGTCATCATGGGTTTCACTGAATCAAGCAGGCACATCCTGTTCACCTGGAACTCAAATTTCCCGGAATTGAACCTGTCCCTGAAATAGCCTTCCACCATAACGATCTGTTCCTTCTCCAGGTATTGTTTAAAGCGCACATAATCTTCACCCCATAATACAAACCTTGCGGAACCGTGGTAATCTTCAAGTTGGAAAGTTCCGAACAGCTTCCCGGTCTTGGTGGTGCGGTGCGCTACGTCGCTGATCATTCCTGCGAGTCGCATCGTCCTGGAATGTGGCGCCTTGCCTTCAGCGACCGCAGCTTCCATTGCATTGTATTCCTTAAGCGGTACGAACTGGTAATTCTTCAGTTCAAAATCATAATCCTCTAATGGGTGCCCGGACAAATACATGCCGGTAACTTCCTTTTCTTTGTTGAGTTTTTCCAGCAGCGACCACTTTTCAAAGAGTGGGGGCCTGGGTTTCTCGATCTCAGGCATGTCGATCTCTCCAAACAGGGTGTTGGAAGAGGTTGCAGCCTGCGATTGTACAATATTTCCGTACCGGATGATTTTGTCGAGATAGTTTGGGGATCCCGGGGTTTCATGCAGGTACTGGGCCCTGTCAATTTCACCGAGCGAATCGAAGGCGCCGGAAAGGATAAGATTTTCCAGCGTCTTTTTATTTACCGTGCGCTGGTTCACCCGTTTAACCAGGTCGAACACATCGAGGTAGGGGCCATTCTTTTCTCTTTCTTCGATCAGGTTTTCTACCGCCACTTCACCAACACCTTTAAGACCGCCAAGCCCGAAACGTATCTCTCCTTTTTTATTTACCGCGAAAACACTTTGCGATTCATTTATATCAGGCCCCAGCACACGTATACCCATCTTCCTGCATTCTTCCATAAAGAAGGTGATCTTTTCACTGGAGGATGCATGGTTCAGCAGTGCAGCCATGTATTCGTTCGGATAGTGGGCTTTCAGGTAGGCGGTCTGGTAGGCCACGAAAGCATAGCAGGTTGCGTGGGATTTATTGAATGCATATTGAGCGAACGCTTCCCAGTCGGTCCAGATCTTTTCAAGGATTTTGGCCGGATGGTTCTTTGCCTGCGCTCCCTCAATGAACTGGCCTTTCATTTTGTCCAGGGTCTTCCTGTCCTTTTTACCCATCGCCTTCCTCAATATATCTGCCTGTCCCTTACTGAAGCCGGCAAGTTTCTGCGACAGCAGCATCACCTGTTCCTGGTACACCGTGATACCGTAAGTTTCGTGCAGGTATTCCTCCATTTCAGGAAGGTCGTAGGTAACCGGCTCACGGCCATGCTTACGGTTAATGAAAGAAGGGATGTAGGTAAGTGGCCCCGGGCGGAACAGTGCGTTCATGGCTATAAGGTCCTCAAACTTATCCGGTTTAAGTTCCCTAAGGTATTTCTGCATGCCAACACTCTCGAACTGGAATGTTCCGTTGGTATCGCCTGCCTGGTAAAGTTTATAGGTCTTTTCATCATCAAGAGGAAGATAGTCGATGTCGATCTTCACCCCGTGATTCTTATTAATAAGCCATAGGGCTGTTTTCAAAATGCTCAGCGTTCGCAATCCAAGGAAGTCCATCTTGATAACGCCGGCTTCCTCGATCGAATTACCTTCTATCTGGGTAAGCCATAAAGAAGAATCCTTTGATGTAGCAATAGGGATCAGTTCTGTAAGATCTTTTGGCGCAATGATAATTGCAGAAGCATGCACACCGGTACTTCGTACAGAGCCTTCAAGCTTTTCTGCTTCATGAAGTACCTTGCCCGGAACATCGGGGCTTTTATAGAAGTCGCGAAGTTTTTTTGCGTTCTCTATTTCATCAGGTCCGAGCGATTCTTTTTCTTCAAGCGATTTCTCTTCACCAGAGGCATCCTTTTTAAGAATGGGTGCATGAAGAAGTCGTTTGAGTGAAATGCCCGGTCTTTCCGGTACGAGCCTGGTAAGATCACGGGATTCATTCACGGGAAGACCCATAACACGGGCCACGTCGGCTATGCTCGATTTGGCTGCCATGGTACCATAGGTAATGATCTGTGCCACCTGGTTCTTTCCGTATTTGTCCACCACATAGTCGATCACCTTTTGCCTTCCTTCGTCATCAAAATCCGTATCGATATCCGGCATGCTTTTACGTTCAGGATTCAGGAAACGCTCAAAAAGCAGGTTATACTTGATAGGATCGATATTGGTGATGCCGATACAATAGGCCACCACACTTCCTGCTGCTGAGCCCCGGCCGGGCCCCACGAAAACGCCGATGTCTTTTCCTGCTTTTATGAAATCTGATACGATGAGGAAGTATCCCGCGAACCCCATTTCTTTAATCACTCCTAATTCAAACGAGATCCTTTCCTCGTGCTCCGGGGTGAATATGCCGTAACGCTTGCGGGCGCCGGACCATGTAAGTTCTGCGAGGTAATCATCCTGCGATGCAAATCCTGCAGGCACTTCGAAATAAGGCAGGAGGATCTCGCGTGAGAGAGAAAGCAGTTCCACCTTATCCACTATTTCATTCGTATTGTCGATGGCTTCCGGAAGGTCATCGAAAACCTGCGCCATCTCCGAAGAGGTCTTAAAGAAGAATTCATCGTTCGGGAAAGCGAAGCGCCCGGTTTTGGTACGGGTGTCATCGTCGGTGAAGTCACGCAGGGGAGGGGTTGACTGTAGTTCCCCGGTATTCACGCATAACAATATATCATGAGCATTGGAATCCTCCCTGTCTACATAATGGCTGTCGTTACTCGCGATCACCTTCACATTATATTTCTTCGCGAATTTCAACAGCACCTCGTTCACCTTATTTTGTTCAGGCATGTTGTGCCGCTGCAGTTCAACATAATAATCCTCGCCAAAAATGTCGAGCCACCATTTGAATTCCTTTTCCGCCTCTTCCTCGCTCTTTTTCATGATCATTTGCGGCACCAGTGCGCCGAGGCAGCAGGTAGTAGCGATGAGACCTTCATGGTAACGGAGGATCAGTGATTTATCGATACGGGGATATTTTGAATACATACCCTCTATATAACCGAGGGAAGTGAGTTTTATCAAATTCTGGTAACCCTGGAAGTTCTTGGCGAGGAGGATCTGGTGATGCCTGGGGTCGCGTTCATCCTTGCTGAAGGTTTTCCGGGTGCGGTCGTGCGTAATATAGAATTCGCAACCTACGATAGGCTTTATCTTCAGGGACCCGTCATCATTTTTGTGGTTATAGGCCTCTTTTACAAATTCGAACACCCCGAACATATTGCCGTGATCGCTGATGGCGAGGGCCGGCATACCGTCGCGAATGGCCTTTTTATACAGGTTTTTTATAGAGGCAGCACCGTCGAGAAGGGAGTACTGGGTGTGAACATGCAGGTGCGAGAATTTCATACGAGGTGGAATACAATCTTAACAAAAAGTGGTAAAAATCCGGCAAACTCCTGGAGGCCAGGCTGATCATTGCAAATATCGTGAACGAAAGGCTACTATTAGGGTTCAATTTTCCACAATAAAACAATAAAAAGGGCCGTTTTTCTTGCTTAAAAGGCTGTGCTTGTCTATTTTCGCGAACACAGTATCAGAGAAACCTATTTATTAATTGTTTGTACAAAGAACGTTAGGCAGGCTAAGACGAAAGAAGAAGGAAGAAAAACCAGGAGCGTAAAAAACACAAGACTAAGTTGTACATACGTGTAAACCAACCATTTAACGTATGAAAAACTTGTTTTTTGTTTCTGTAGCGATCAGCATTTTTTCAGGAACATCAATTTCTGCGACAGCGCAGAGATCAGTAAGTTTTATCGACAACATCGAAATTTATGGCAGCCCGGCCGTGGCAACAAATGCGCCATTACCGGTTAAGCCATCCACAAGTGTGTTAACTTCTGCGGGCACCGTTGTTCCGGCATCCACAGAGGCTTTTTCACTCATCCAGTTTAAGTATGCTCAACTGCTGGATACAGAAGTGGAGAATATCACCAACCTTTCCCTGTATGAATTCATTGACGACTGGATGGGGACACGCTACCGTTATGGTGGTACCACCCGGAAAGGAGTTGATTGCAGCAGCCTGTCCCTCCAGTTAATGGCCGGGGTGTATGGATTATTCCTGCCCCGGACGGCAAGAGAGCAGTATGCGGCAACAGAAAGAGTTGAAGAGGATGAACTTAAAGAAGGCGATCTCGTATTTTTCAACACAACCGGCGGCATCAGCCACGTAGGTGTATATCTTAATAAAGGATATTTCTTCCATGCAGGAAGCAGTACAGGGGTAACCATCAGTCATTTAGAGGACGATTACTTCAGGAAACGCTACCGCGGAGCAGGCAGGGTTACTGCAACCCCGGGTGAGCTTGCAAAGACTTTACTCTAATAAAACCCTTTATGGTTTTGAAGGGCGTATTTCATACGCCCTTTTTTATTTCGCCTCGCGCGAAGTCACGTAGAAATTCCGGTTGACCTTCAGGGTTTTGCCATCGAAGGATGAACCCATAGGTTCTGTATTCCATTCAGTAGTGGGCTTTATCCATTTCTCCACCCCGGTTTCCGCATGAAAGCTCACCTTCACCGGCATATTGAAACCATCAACCGCATTCACCCAGCGGTGAATAACATTCGGCCCGCTGAATTTGTATTCCAAAACCGGAACCGTTGTAGTGGTAAGGTATTGTTCAAACACTTTTGTAAGGTTCACGCCCGATTCTTTTTGAAGAAAATCCATAACCTGCAACCCTGTTACGGTTTTATGGTAGAAGGCCTGGTTCATTTTCACCAGCATCTTCCTGAATTTTCCATCGTTGTCCATCAACTGCCTGATCATATGGATCATGTTGGCCGCCTTGGGATACATATCACCGCTTCCTTCTTCATTAACACCATAATGCCCGATGATGGGAATGTCGTTCGCAATGTTCTTTCTAGATCCTATCACATAATCATTCCCTGCTTCCGTACCATAATAGTAATCGGTAAAAAGAGTTTCACTGTAGTTTGTAAAACCTTCGTGCACCCACATATCGGCGATCTCCCGCGTTGTGATGTTATTACCGAACCATTCATGCCCGGCCTCGTGAACAATGATGAAGTCCCATTTCAATCCCCAGCCGGAGCCGGAGAGATCTGTTCCCAGGTATCCATTCTGAAATTTGTTTCCATAAGCAATACCGCTCTGGTGTTCCATGCCGAGATGAGGAGCCTCAACCAGTTTAAAGCCATCTTTGTAAAAAGGATAAGGTCCGAACCAATGCTCAAAGGCCTTCATCATCCGTGCGGCATCTTTAAATTGTTTGCGGGCAGTATCGGAATTGTATTCAAGTACCCAGTAATCCATATCCAGGTTCCCGGAAAGTCCTTTGAATTTTTCTCCGAAATGAGCATACTTCCCGATATAAGGAATGATGTTATAATTATTGATCGGGTTCGTAACGGTCCAGCTGTATTGGGTAAGACCTGCGCCTAATGAAGATTTTGCGGTCATTCTGCCATTTCCAACCCCGGTCAGGGAGTCGGGCACGATGATATTCAGGATGGCACCTTTATCCGGCTCGTCTCCCTGGTAATCTTTGCACGGATACCATACGCTGGCTCCCAGGCCCTGGCAGGCAACACTCACGAAAGGAGCGCCGTTTTTATCCTTTCTCCAGATCCAGCCTCCATCCCAAGGTGGTCTTCTTGCTTCAACAGGTTTGCCGTGGAAATGCATGGTGATCATATTCTCGCCCGGTTTGATCTTATAACGCGCCGCGGTATCCCGAAGCATAACCCAATAAACATTTCCTTCCCGGGAAAATGAAAGCCTTTTCCCATCATGAATTACGCTGTCGAGTTGCATGGGTTCCTGCAGGTCTATCTGCATCAGGGTAGCGCCATTGTCAAAAAAGCGCATCTTGTTTTGGCCGCTGATCGTTTTTGAAGGAATATCAGGCTGCACTGTGATCTCGTAATGGAGCACATCCCACATTTGCCGGTACTTCCCTTCACTTCCCCGCAGGGTGTCCTGGCGGGTGAAGGTTTTGTTTTTTGTTTGGGCGAAGGAAGTTGAAAGCAATGCGAGGCATGCAAGCGTGAAAAGAAATTTCATTAATGCTGGTTTGTGATGATAAATTTAAGGATTGCGCAGTTGGAAACCCGAAGGATTACATGAGCGGGAGATTTTATTCGAACCAATCTTAGATCCTGGATTATATTGCTTCAGCAAAGCGCCCTTGGCTATTGAAACGGTCTATTATCATATTCGCTTTTTTCCTCTCATCCTGCGCCGGCAGGGATGATGCCACGAACATTTTTCGTTATAATGAGTCGAGTGGTATCGCTTCGCTTGATCCTGCATTTGCGCGGAACCAGAGCATTATGTGGGCAGTGAACCAGCTTTATTCCACCCTGGTGGAAGTTGATGAAAACCTGGAAATACAAGGACACCTAGCCCGCCGCTGGATCGCCTCGCCCGATAAAAAAACACTCACGTTTTATTTGCGGAATGATGTAAGGTTTCATGATGATCCCTGCTTCCCGGGAGGAAAGGGAAGATTACTTACAGCAAAGGATGTTGAATACAGCTACAACAGGCTCATGGATCCTGCTACAGCCAGCCCTGGTGCATGGGTGTTCAACGACAGGGTGGATAGATTAAAGCCTTTCGAAACGATCGATGATACCACTTTCATACTTCGGCTTAGCAAACCTTTTCCACCAATGCTGGGTATCCTCAGTATGAAATACTGTTCCGTAATTCCACGCGAAGCAGTGGAATATTATAAAAGCGATTTTCGGAAACGCCCCGTAGGAACAGGACCCTTCCGGTTTCATGTATGGGATGAAGGCCAGGTACTTCTCCTGAAAAGGAATGAGCATTATTTCTTAAAAGACCCTGGCGGAACAGCCCTGCCATACCTTGACGGGATCAAGATATCCTTTTTCGACAGCAAGGCAACAGAGTTTGTAGAGTTCAGGCAGGGCAGGCTCGATTTTATTAACGATATAGAAGCATCTTTCAAGGATGAAGTGCTTACGCGTACCGGGAAACTGAAATCGAAATGGGAAGGAAAGATCAGGCTCAATAAGCATCCATACCTGAATACAGAATACCTTGGAATACTAAATGCCGGCCACTCACTCATGAGTAATTCACCACTTAGGGAAAAGCGTATCCGGCAGGCGATAAATTATGCGATAGACCGGAAAAAGATGATGATGTACCTGCGCAACTCGATAGGCACCGCGGCAGGCAGCGGCTTTATCCCGGCAGGACTTCCATCTTTCAATGAACAGTTAAAAGGATATGATTTTGACCCGGAAAGAGCAAGGAAGCTGCTGCAGGAATCCGGTTATAATAATGAAGAGATAATTCTTCATACAATTCCTCAATATGCAAACCTGGCAACCTTCATTGCAAATGATCTTCGGAATATTGGTATAAACCTGAAGGTGGAGGCGGTGCAAAAGAGCGTTCTTTTGGACCTGACCAGCCGTTCCGCATCTCAATTCTTCCGGGGAAGCTGGATCGCTGATTATCCTGATGCGGAAAATTATCTTTCTGTATTTTATGGAAGGAACCCGGCTCCGCCGAATTACACACGGTATAACAATCCTGATTACGACAGGCTTTATGAAGAGGCGCTCGAAGAACTGGATGATCAGAAACGATATGCATTGTACCGTTCAATGGACAGTATGATAATCCAGGATGCATATGTAGTGCCTTTGTGGTATGATATGGTGATCCACCTGGTTCAGCCTGGTATTTCAGGATTCCAGCCTAATTCCTTAAACATGCTTGAGTTGCGGACAGCAAAGAGGCTACTCCCGCCAGGCGATTGATGGCAAAGCATTATTATGGGTTGTCAGGTCCAGCTTTCCATTATTCTGCACATGGTCTTCGCCCTCACCATCGTTAAGAAGGATCTTTATCCGGCTCTTTTCTGCGCCCTGCGCAATGAACCGGTCGTTCCCGTCCATTAAATAAAGATTGATCTTTTTGGTGATACGGGGGTTAAAGATTCGGTCATATGTAACATGGTTCGTTAAGGAGTTCACTACCTGGACATGCAAGCCATTTTTGCCTGGGGTAACCTTCACCAGTTCGGGATCATCTGATCCGCGGATGTAAATATTGCGGCTAAGCCAGTAATAATATTTCATGGCATCTTTGCCAATTGCATCCCTTCGTTCAATAAGCGTCGTCAATATTCTTTGCCCGTCTCTTTTGTAAATTTCTTTCGGCAGCTTTTGCACGGCCTGATGCAAGGCATCGTTTGTGAGGGTGGAAGTGAATTGATTAATTGCCCTGAGCCAGTCATTTTCATCCAGTTCACTCATCAGGTACCGGTCAAACTTCCACGATTTCCTGTTAAGGTGTTTTACTTTCCTGTTCTGCGGCCGGAATCCAACAAGATGTTTCATGGAGAAAAGCCCGACAAGCTTTACAAGGAAACCATTCGAATAAAAGAAAGCCTGGTCGCGGTCGCGCGGAACAGGATAATATTCATCACCTGAGGCGCCCCATTTCCATTGTTCATGGTGCCGGTCCCAATCACCCACCAGCATATCCAGAAGCCGGGCTTTAAGCAATAGCGTATCGTTAATGCTTCTGTTTCCCTTTTTATCTACCAGGGAAAGCATATCCTCCGTATCTATTGCTTCAGAATCATCATATGTAGGTTCTGATTTTTCCAGCATACAAACTTTATGGGCAAGGATTTCCCGGTACGGTCCAAGGCCGGGATCATCCGCCACATAATATACCTGCGGATAGGGTGCGGCAAGATCAAGTTTTCGGGCAAGTTCGCCCACGGCAAGTGCAGCATAGGGGTGAGCCCCGGAGATCATGTCCTGGACAACACGTTCTATAAAGGTATTCCTGAAAAATCCGGGAAGCGCTTTTTCTACATCCTTATCAACTGTCCGGAGCACCCATTCAATACTGTCGCTATCTATTATCTTAAGGCTCTTGGTTTGTTGTCCGCCTCCCATTTCTACTATCCTTGCCCGGGAGGTATCGAGCCTGAATACAGGCATCTTAACGGGTGCGGACCATGTATCACGATAATTGGAACCGAGAAGAAATTTCCGGAACAGGGAAGGATGTTCATAGCGTATGCTCGCGGATATGATCACCGAATCCTGTGCACTGGTATTGATACAACAGAAAAGTGCGGATATGAAGATGATTGTTCGCATTACAGGTGGGGATATTACAAAGACTGTTCCTTTGGAATTTGTTGGCACTTTTTACTCATAACCAGTGAGATTATTATTATGAGTATAACTGATGAGCAGTTTGATATTCCAGATAATACAAATAGGAATGGTTTCGCATTATCTATGAAAAAAGGCCGGTAACTCCGGCCTTTTTTTCTAATAAAGTATCAAATATGGATCAGTCCTTGGGTTCAAGCTTGCTTTCGTCGATATTTCCTTCAGCATCAAGAATGGTCATAGGAGTAGGAGGCTGATTTTCCGGGGTGACTTCGTTGAAGACTTTTGAAATGTACACCCATTTACCGTCTGCCCACTTGAATCCCTCGTAATCGCCATCACCAATCAACGTCCATTTTTTTGCAGGCTGGTTGGATTCACTTACCAGGTGCTCCATTATGATAAGATCCAGTTCGCTGTCATAGGTAAGTCGAGGCCCTGCCGATTTCTTATATTCCATAACATACCTGGAAATACTTTTTGGAATTAACTGGTTATCCGGGGCATTGAAGATCCTGTTTCCGAATTGAGGCTTGCCTTCATTGAAGGTCAGGATCTCGATAACTTTTTTGTTGCTGCGGATATTATTCTCGTCATAGCCCAGCAGGGTATAATATTTTTTGCCCCGGGCTTCTTTTTGAACCAGTTTGTAATAGACTGCCCCGATCCACCCGGTGTTGTCACCAATGGTATCAGAGATGTTCTGGGTTATATCCGACCTGTCGATCAGCGGGAAAAGTTTCAAAGAACCATCACGGGTCCGCATCTGGATGGCACCATGCTGACGAACCAGGTTATCGCTGATAACGAGCTGCCAGGTAAATATCCTGAACGTGCTGTCGGGTGGGTAAAGCTGTGAAATAGTTATGAGGGAATCAAATCGATAATCAAATGAATAAGGCTCCTTTAAAGCGCGCACCAACTGGCGGGTAAACATACTGTCGGCCCCAAGCCGGTCGGCCGGGTTAATGCCCCTGATGATCTGGAGGGCATTGAGTTTCATCGAGTCTTCTTTCGCGGAAAGTACCTTCTTATTTACCTGTGCATTGCCTGCAAAGGAAAATGCAAGCAGCAGGACAAGGATACCGGGATATTTCATATCACTAAAATAGCCAATCCTATGTATTGTTAAGGTTAATGGGCTCTACTTTAACTTATGATTCATAAGGTCCTTGAAAAAGAATATAAAGAAGGGAAAACTGCGTCGATCCTGTGGTCTTTAAGGTCTACCTCCGGCCTTGTGGTGGGCAGAAAAATAGTATATGCTCCAATGTTGCGCCCGAATTCCATATCGCTTAGTGTATTGCCGATCATGATTGTTTTGTTTCTGTCGATATCGGGGAAATCCTTAAAAGCCTGCCGCCCCATACCAGGGTTGGGTTTCCTGTCAGGATGGTCGTCGTTTAGATCCCCGCAATAATAAACAGCATCAACACCTCCTCCGGCATTTTCAAACTCCCGTTTCATATTAGAATGTATCATCTCAAGGTCCTCCGGCTTTGTCAGTCCCTTTCCAATGCCGCGCTGGTTCGTTACAATAATTATACGTTTGAATCTCTCCCTGAAAGTTTTCATCGCTGCCACAACCTGGTCGTAAAACCGGAACTCCTCCCAGGTATGAATATAGTCCTGGTGTTTCTCTTCATTGATCACCCCATCCCTGTCGAGGAATAATGTCCAGGTTGTATCAATTTGCGGAAATGCCTTGTTAAAGCAATGTTGCTTAAGGTCTTCATTTGCCTGCTTATAATCTTCCGGAATACCTATATCAATGAAATAGGTATCCTGTACCAGGCCAAGCATTTTATCGGACTGAAAGTATCTTTCGAGATAATCCTTTTCAAATGAGAAAACTTCAGCATGAGGTTTTGCCATGAAGGAAGGCAGGTTAAGCGCATACACACCGCCATTGATCAGCCCTTCATCATATTTTTTCTTTTCCCTGAAATCAATGATGTTGCTGTCTTTCCCGGTAACGACCACTCCATACCTGTCGAAATTCTTCATCGGTTTCAATGAAAGCGTGCAGCATGCGTCATGAGAAAGATGAAAGGAGGAAAGCTTATTCATATCCGTCCGGAACAGGGTGTCTCCATTCACAACAAATACATCCTTTGATGCTGCATGGTTGGCTGCAAGTTTTATGGCTCCACCGGTACCCAGCGGTTTTTCTTCAATGCTGAAAACATGATCGGTCGCGGGATAATCCCGGCGGATAAAGTCTTCAACCTGTTCATGAAGATATCCTACAGAAAAAATGAAACGTTCAACGCCCTGGGCAATGAGGTGGTCGAGTATGAAAGATAGAAAAGGTTTACCTGCAACAGGTGCGAGGCATTTTGGGATCCCGGGAATTTCAGACCTTATTCGTGTTCCTAATCCACCTGCGAGAATGATACATTCCCTGATCATTTGCCAAAATATTTTTCTTCAACGAGCTGGCAAATGATATGGCCAAGCATGATATGGCACTCCTGGATCCGCGGTGTATCGCCGGAAGGTACATTCAGCAAATGATCACTCAGTAACTTCATTTGGCCGCCGGTAGCGCCGGTAAATCCTATAGTGTGCATTCCTTTTTCCCGCGCAACTTCAAATGCTTTTACAATGTTCACGCTGTTGCCGCTGGTGCTCAGGCCTACCAGCACATCACCTTTATTACCTATTCCCTTTATCATTCTCGAATAAACAACATCATAGCTGTAATCATTTGCTACGGCGGTAAGGTAGGAGGTATTCACATGAAGTGCCTCGGCGGGAAGGGCATCCCTGTCGGTATAGAACCTGCCGCTGAATTCTGCAGCCAGGTGCTGCGCATCGGCAGCGCTGCCACCATTGCCGCAGAATAATACCTTGTTCCCATTCCGGAATGCTTTTACAATAACCTCCACACAATCTTTCACAGATCCCAGCAGGGTTTCATTGCCAAGCACTTCCTGTTTAACTGCAATGGAGGCAGAAATAATATCCCGTATTTTATTCATGGATGCAAAGGTCATTTAAAAATTGGCATTAAGGAAGAAATTGTTCAATCTAAACCGTCCATGTTGTGAGCCCGTATTTCGTGAATGAATAATTCTTTATTTCTCCTCCGAATTGCTGAAGGGTGTTTATCACTTTATGCCTGCTGTTACCTGGGCAATAAAATATCATGAAGCCCCCGCCTCCTGCACCGCTTATCTTTCCCCCTGTTGCGCCGGCTGCCTTTGCCGCCTCATAAACTTTTTCGATGCCTTCATTACTGATGTTCTGTGCCATATTTCTCTTCTGCCGGAATCCATAATCCAGTATTTCGCCGAATTCACCAAGTTTGCCTTTTAACAGCGCCTCCTTCATTCGCTGGGCCTGTTCCTTAAGCTGGTGCATCGCTTCAATGCTCTTTTCATTCCTGCTTTGTACATTCTTTACCTGCTCTTTTATAATGGTTGCGCTTTCGCGCGAAGTGGAAGTGAAGTACAATACAAGATTGTTTTCCAGTTCGTGGAGATATTCCGGGCGAATACGAAGCGGGTTCACAATGACCTTATCGCCTTCATAGAATTCCATAAAATTCACACCGCCGAAAGTAGCTGCGTATTGATCCTGGCGGCCGCCGGCAAGTTTAAGATCATTGCGTTCTATATCGTATGCATAATGAGCGATATCATAATCGCCCAGCGGTAGTTTCAGCATTTCCACAAATGCGCCGATGATGGCAACCACAAGTGTGGAAGATGTTCCCAGCCCCGAGCCTGCAGGAGCATCCACGGAAGTGGATAAACGAAAACCGGAAGACGGCAATCCATGATCTTTCCTGATCCTGTTTATCACCCCTTTAAGAAGGTCCAGCCTGCCATTTACCGGCAATTCCTCCCCGGAAGAATATTCTTCCATCTCATCGCGGTCGAGCGCCTCAACAATAATGGTATTGTTATTGACCGGAATAATGGTGGCGTGAGCAGACAAGGAGACCGTAGCATTTAGAATTGCGCCTCCATATATATCGCAATAAGGGCTTACATCGGTTCCACCCCCGGCTAAACCGATCCTCAAAGGCGCTTTGCTTCTGTATATCATGGGCATAAAAATAAGGTTTGCAGTTTATCCACTGAATGAATAGCCCAATATTCCTTTGAAGTTCCAGATTGTAATTATTATTTTTCATTATCTAATACATAATCTATGGCTGACAGGCTTTACATCACCGACCTTAATAAGGTTGGACTGAAGGATCTTCCTCTTGTAGGAGGAAAGAATGCTTCACTTGGTGAAATGTTGCAGAACCTTACCAAGCTCGGTATCAATATTCCCAATGGATTTGTGATCACCGTAGAGGCCTATCATGAATTCCTGGAATACAGCGGGCTGGGTGAAACGATCAGGAAGACCATCGGTGATATCAATTTCAAGGACCTGGAAAGTTTACGAAGGGGTGGCCTGCAGGTTCGCCAATTGATCCGGAATTCAAAATTCCCGCAGCATTTAAGTAAAGCCATCATTGATAAATATTACGAGATATCTGCCCAATACGGCCAGGAAGGAACCGACGTTGCAGTAAGATCTTCTGCTACCGCAGAAGATCTTCCGGATGCGTCTTTCGCCGGCCAGCAGGAAACATATCTTAATGTTCGCGGACCAGCCGCGCTGATAAATGCTGTGCGTAACTGTTTTGCCTCACTCTTCACCGACAGGGCTATCAGCTACAGGAATTCTGCCGGTTATGATCATTTTAATATCGGGCTTTCTGTATGCGTGCAGAAAATGGTGCGATCTGACCTTGGCGCATCTGGCGTAGGTTTTTCGCTTGATACCGAAAGCGGCTTCCGCGATGTTGTTGTGATCAATGCAACTTTTGGATTGGGTGAAATGCTTGTGCAGGGCGCTGTTTCACCGGATGAATACATCGTTTTTAAACCTACGCTCAAAAAAGGTTTCGATGCCGTGATCGAAAAAAAACTGGGAAACAAGGACAGGATGATGGTATATGGCGACGACCCGGATGAACGCGTAAAGATCATACCTGCAGAAAAACATCTGCAGCACCGTTATTGCCTCACCAACGAAAGGATACTTCAGCTCGCCACCTGGATCGTGCAGATAGAAGAATATTATTGCGCTCTGAAAGGTCATTGGTGCCCGATGGATGTGGAATGGGCCATCGATGGTCTTACCAAGGAATTGTTCATAGTGCAGGCCAGGCCTGAAACGATCCACTCTCAGAAGGATATGGATACGATAGTGGAATATGTAATGGAAGCGGGCGACAGGAAACCAATTGTAAAAGGAATTGCGGTGGGAGACAGGATAGGTGCAGGTAAGGCCAGCATCCTGTTTACTATGGATAAGAGGGTTACCGAAGGACATACATTTACCCCAGGCGATGTGTTGGTCACCGATATGACCGACCCCGACTGGGAACCTGTTATGAAGATGGCTTCAGCTATCGTTACCAATAAGGGTGGAAGGACCTGCCATGCCGCTATCGTGGCCAGGGAGATGGGAATTCCTGCGATCGTTGGTTGCGGCAACGCAACCGAAATACTTTCAAACGGCCAGATGATCACGGTAAGCTGCGCGGAAGGCCAGGAGGGAATGATCTACGAGGGAGAGATCCCATTCAAACGTAACGAGACCGATCTGAACGACCTGCCTCCGCATCGAACACCAATAATGCTTAATGTGGCCTCACCTGATATGGCCTTCAGGTTCTCTCATTTTCCGAATGCAGGCGTTGGACTTGCGCGCGAAGAATTCATCATCAATAATTATATCCAGGCGCACCCCCTGGCATTGTTGCATCATAATGAACTGAGCGATCCTGAACTGACGGCACAGATCAGGAAAATGATCTATGGCTTCGAGAATGAGGAAGACTTCTTTATCAAGAAACTTTCATTTGGTATCGCCAAGATCGCTTCATCTTTCTATCCCAATAAGGTGATAGTTCGTTTTTCTGATTTTAAAAGCAATGAGTATTTCAACCTCCTTGGTGGTAAATACTTTGAGCCTTCAGAAGAGAACCCTATGATAGGATGGAGGGGGGCTTCAAGATATTATTCGAAGGAATACAAGGAGGCCTTTGGGCTGGAATGCCGTGCGATAAAGAAAGTTAGGGAGCAAATGGGACTGAAGAACGTTGTGGTGATGATCCCCTTCTGTCGCACAGTGGAGGAATGCATTAAAGTGCAGGAAGTGATGGCAGAATTCGGGCTCGAGCGCGGAAAGGACGGGCTGGAAGTTTTCCTGATGGCCGAGTTGCCATCGAATATCATGATGGCAGAAGAATTTGCAGATCATGTAGACGGGTTTTCAATTGGCAGCAACGACCTTACACAGCTAACACTCGGGCTCGACAGGGATTCATCGCTGGTGGCGCACCTTTATGATGAACGCAATCCTGCAGTGAAAAGAATGCTCAAAATGCTTATCACCACGGCGAAGAAGAAAAAAGTGAAAGTTGGTATCTGTGGACAGGGCCCTTCAGATTTCCCGGATTTTGCGCAGTTCCTGGTTGAACTTGGCATTGACAGTATTTCGGTGACTCCGGATTCTTTGGTGAAGACCGTTAGGGCCATAAATGAAGTGGAGGAGGAGATACGAGCCAAGACCGCGGTAGAGGCCCTGAAGAATTAATGAAACATTCTGCCGGGATACTATTCTTCCGCCGCGAGCCTGTCTTGTCTGTCCTGCTTGTACACCCCGGGGGACCATTCTGGAAGAACAGGGACGCGGGTGTATGGTCCATTCCAAAAGGTGAACCTGGAAAGGATGAAGATCTTTTCCAGGTGGCACTCAGGGAAACAGAAGAAGAACTTGGGGTGAAGGCCAGCGGAAATTTCATTGAGCTTTCCCCTGTGAAACAGAATCCATCAAAGACAGTTCATGCCTGGGCATTGGAAATGGAAGTGGATGCATCTAAGGTTGTGAGCAATATTTTTGAAATGGAATGGCCTCCACGCTCGGGGAAAAGGATCACGGTTCCGGAAGTTGACAGGGCAGAATGGTTCACGGTTGAAGAAGCCCGTGAAAAGATTCTCCCGGGGCAACAGCCCTTACTCGATCAACTTGTTGACTTGATCAAATAAAAAAAATGCGCCCGGAGGCGCATCTTCTTTTTGCCAGGCGTAGATTATTTCTTGATGATCTTTTTATGTTCCAGGCTTCCGTTTATGGATACACGCAAGTCATAGATCCCTGCACTTAAACGGGACATATCAAGAACAATATTGTTGGTTCCCTGCTGAACACCGGCATTCCTGCGAAGCACAACTTTTCCTGCCTGGTCGGTCAAAGAAAGGGTGGCGATTCCCGTCTTTTCAGCATTGATAGAAACCATTGCTGCATTTTCAACCGGGTTAGGATAAACCGTAAACGTAGCTGGTGAATGATCCAGACGAATCGCAATGATGCCTGAATAACTGAAGTTTCCATCCACATCATTCATCTTCAACCTGTAATAGACCACGTTTGCGCCATGTGCAGCAATATTAGGATCAGTGAAGGTGTAATTCCTGGTTGTTGAAGAATTCCCGGAAGCGTTTATCCTTCCTGCATTCACGAATGCTATGCCGTTTGCTGATCTTTCGATCTCGAAATCGAGGGTATTGATCTCAGACGAAGTGGTCCAGTAAAGCAGGCCGTCTTTTCCCTGCAATCTTCCATTGAAGTTCACTAGGGTAAGAGGCAATGCATTAAGGGTGATGTTCCTGTATATTTTTAATAGAATACCGCCGCTGGCTTGTGTAACCACCAGTTCCGGCCTTGAGTCGGCATCAATATCCGTAACTAAAGTATTATATAAATTCCCCGTCGGGTCAACGGTAACAGCATCCTGGATGGAAGTGTTGTCGAATGTTGCAGCATCCGCAATATTCTTGTGAACAGAGAGGGAATTCTGAGCAAGTACTATGTCCGCTTTACCATCGCCATCAATATCATTTAAACCGATCTTGCCCTGCGTTCCATAATTTCCTATTAAAGAGAACGATGCGCCGGATAAGTATCCTCCTGCATAATTATTCCTGTAAACAACCAGGGGTTGCATTACCAGGTCCAGTTTATTATCACCGTCCAGGTCTGCAATAGCGATATCTCCTGAATTTGTCCCGGTAGCAAAACCTACCTGGTCAAAGCTGTAAGTTGTTCCCTGGCCGGGAACCGTAAGGTTCCTGAAAAGGTAGACCATATTATTTACCCTTCCTACGAGGTCGATCTTACCATCGTTGTCCAGGTCCCCGGCAGACAGGTTGGTAACATTATGAACAAACCCAGCCTGGCGGTAAGGAGAGAATGATTCTTTATTAATAACACCTGGAACGGACATGTTGGTATGAACCATCAGGTAACCATAGTATGAGCAGGAATAATAGCAGTAAGTATAGTTGTACCGGTAAAGCAATTCCGGTTTACCGTCGTTGTTAAGATCCGCTGCCAGTAAAGACTGGATATTACTGTTGGCCTGCACTTCCACCGGGGCATCCCAGGCTATGTTACCCGGTGTAGAAGCATTGCGGGTAACCTGGATCCTGTAATTAGTTGTTCCTGCAGCAAAATCAAATAAGCCATCACCGTCAAGGTCGCTGATCACCAGGCCAAGATTTAAAAAATTCCCGGAGGCTACTACAACCGGTGCAGCCAATGAATTTGCATCGATCACACCCGTGGTACTGGTATTCCTGTAAACGAGGATTTGAGAATTTGTCTGGATAACAATGTCTGTTTTGCCATCATTGTCAATATCTGCCGCCTGCATTGCGTATGCGGTTGCAGGCACCTCGAAATCTACTGAAGTGGCAAAGCTGGCCGGGGTGATAATACCTGGCGAGGTAAAAGTTACCAGGAATGGTTTCAACGACCATGCTGCGGCAGGAAGATCTTTATTGAGCACCGAGATCGACTGGAATGAAGCGCAGGCAGGGACGATCACTTCAAGGGAGGTTGCCGAAGCATTTACTACCTCAGCCCGCGAAGCGCCGAAATAAACTATATTACCGGATGGGGTAGTATTGAAATTCTGTCCTGTAATAATAACAGTTGAACCTACAACCCCTGTTTGCGGACTGAATGAAGTTATAACCGTCACATCAACTGAACCCGTATTGAAAGTTATTGCGTTACCATATACGAATCCGGCTTCATTCCTCGCATACGCCCTTACATAAACAGGATTATTAGCCGGCAGGGGAGAATAGTTCTGGTTGAAAACTCCGCCACCTGAACCAAAACTAATTCTCATGTTGGTGGTGTCGGGCTTGGTGTTGGAAGCAGACCAAACTATCCCTTTTTCAGAAATTGGTAGTCCTCCATCAATCGTAACCTCTCCGCCAAGATCAGCAGAATTAAAAGAAATGTTTGCTGCTTCAGTGGTCTTTACTGAAGGTCTTAATTCGTTGAAGATCCCAAATTTTGACATGGCCTTTGACCCGTCATTAGTGCCCAGGAATGAACCGCCTGCGTAAAGTTTAGTCCCTGAAGATGCCAGTGCAGACACCAATACGTAATTATTTACACCAGTGCCCGGAAGCAATACATCAGTGCCATTATACATGATAAGTCCTTTATTATTGCTGCTGTTAGAGCCGAGGTAAACTTTATCATCTATTAGTGCAATGGAATAAATCTGTCCAGGTGGTTCACTGAAACGTATCCAGTTTGTTCCATCAAATTTTGAATAGTAATAAGATGAGAATCCTGCGTTGTTATTGAATACGGTGTTAAAATCACCGCCTACATGAATATCGTTTCCACTTACTGCGATAGCTCTTACCACCCCGTTCACCCCGGAATTGGCAGTACCAATAGGGGCCCAAGCAGTACCGTTCCAGCGCGCAATGTTCTGAACTGCTATCCCACCGGCAGAGGTAAATTGACCGCCGGCTATAATATCATTCCCGGAAACAGCAAGCGCATTTACCTGCCCTGAGGTACCTGTTCCAAGGGCCGACCATGCAGTGCCGTTCCATTTAGCAACATAATTCGCAGCTACTCCTCCTGCGCTGTTAAAATAGCCTCCAGCATATAAAATTCCATCCTTATGCGCCAGGGCAAGAATACCTGACGTGCCTGAACCCAGGGAACTCCAGTTAGTACCGTTCCACCGGGCAATCCCGATTGCAGAAATTCCCCCGGCCACAGTAAACTCTCCCGCTACATAAACGTTACCTCCAAAACTAACAATAGCTTTTACAGTTCCGTTAGTTCCTGTTCCAAGCGCATGCCACTGGCTACCATCCCAGCGTGCGACATAATCAGCATTTGGTAAACCACCTGCATCACGGAAATAACCACCCACATATACGTCGCTTCCGGAAACGTGGATCGCAGTTACATCACTGTTAAGTCCGTGCTTATTGGGAGAATACATACCTGCCGACTGCCATGAGCCGGTCCACTTCGCGAGATTATGCGTGTTGCTTGCATAATTTCCAATTGCATCAGTTGCATGGAACGTGCCAGCTGCAATGAGATTTGTATTTACTGCAAGGCAATATACAGAACCATACACTCCACGCTGCATGGCACTCCATGAGCTTCCATTCCACCTTGCTATTCCCGAAGTGTAATAAACATCCGTTGTTGCATTGCTTTTTACATATTGAAAGGTACCACCAACAAAAACGTCTGTTCCTATAATTGCAATTGCATTTACTGAAGGGTAATTCACGTCTGAAATACCACCACCCATCGCACTCCACGCACTACCATTCCAACGCGCTATTCTCCTGGTATTTGCTACGCCACCTGCTGCAGTAAAATTTCCACCTACATATACTGTTGAGCCCGAAACGGCTATTGCATAAACTGAACTGTTCACGCTTGTCCCCAGGGCGGTCCATGCACTTCCTGTCCAGCATGCCAGCCAGTCTGCTGCTGCTACTCCTCCCGCGTTATTGAACGCACCTCCAACATAAATTTTAGTGCCGGCTACTGTTATAACATTTATCTCCCCGTTTATATTAATGTTATGCATCGACGACCAGGATGTACCATCCCAGATGGCGCCCGTATTGGTTGAAGGCACGTAAGTTCCCGGGGCAGATAAAGCAGCGCCGAAATTTCCTCCCACATATAATAATGAGCCTGAAACGGCCAGGGCCAGAACATCATTTTCCATTCCATATCCCATGGCATTCCACTCGGTGCCGTTCCATCGTGCAATATTTCCTGTACCCGGAACATTGGAACCGTCGGCATTCTTAGCGTTGTTGAACTGGCCTCCAACGTAAACATCAGAGCCTATGACAGCAATGGCTCTTACATACATGTCGGTTCCCTGGCCCAATGCACTCCATTGTGATCCATCCCATTTCGCTACATAATCTGCTGCAGCAACCCCACCTGCATCTGTGAACGATCCGCCTACATAAGTATCACTACCGCTCACTGCAATAGCATATATAATTCCGTTGATACCGCTGTAACCGAAGCCATCCTCCCAGTAATTGTCACCAGGTCCGGCCGGACTGAACACAGGCTTTCCCCCCTTGCCATAATTCATCCTGAAACCGGTTGCGTCAAAGGAACCGCTCGCGTTTGAACTTATTGTACCGTCCGGATTTAGGAAATTTTTTAGGGAAGGATTTTTACCTTCATCGGCACTTGCAGATAATGCAAAAAAAAGAGTTGTCAGAAGCAGTAGGTGCTTTAGCATGGTTCAGAGTTTAGCTTTAGTAATTCTGGCTTTTCGGAAGGAACGGATAACAGATAATGAATTTTCATTATCCCGGAACGCAATATTAATTTTTATTGCCCAATGGCAGAGTACCTGATTCCGGGTAATTTTTGGGTAGAGTATATAGGAACCCGAATATGTTAAACGAATTCTTAATGGGTTCGGTGGCAATATTCTTGCAGAGAACTCAAAAATCAAACAAATGGTCCGTATCAAATTATTAGCAGCTTTACTATGTTTCTCTCTCATCTCCTTTGCACAGAATGACAAGTATGAGAAACTTTTGCGCGATAGTGAAGAGGCCAAAGCTGAATTCATAAAGACAGACAGCCTGATGGCATCTTTATTCAATGATGCTCCTGCTTACGTGATCTTTCCTAACGTGGGGAAAGGTGCGATTGGGATCGGCGGGGCTGCAGGTAATGGTGTATTTTTCGAGAATGGCTCCCCGGTTGGAACTGCAAGCATGAAACAGGTAAGCATCGGTTTTCAATTTGGCGGGCAGGCCTACCGGGAGGTTATCTTCTTTCAAAGCGAGGAGGCTATAGACAGGTTCAAGGACGATAATTTTGAATTTGCAGCGCAGGCTTCTGCAGTCGCGGTTGATAAAGGCGCATCCGCTAATGTGAATTATCGTAATGGTGTAATGGTGTTTACACAGAAGAAGGGTGGACTGATGTATGAAGCATCAATTGGCGGCCAAAAATTCGATTTTGAACCGCTAGCGGAATAGTGCTTCCAACTCCCGGAGAGTATGAATGAAGTGGAGGCGTTTGCTGCGCCTGGTGACTTCCTGGCCTGGTGAACAGGCGATATAAATATTCCCCCTGAATATTGAAGACATTTCCTGCATCCAATTACTGGTAAATCCCTCATCATCGCGGTGAACAATAAAACCAAGAATGTTGGAAGGCTTTGAAACGGCCAACACATCATGAACTGATTGATTCGGCACGTCCGGCCCCAAATAGATCACCGGGTAACCTGCCTGGCGCAAAAGATAATTTGCCATAAGAAGACCCAACTCATGGTATTCTCCAGGTGGAAGTAAAAGAAGCCACCTGGAATTTTCTTTTGCAGCCGGTAAGGAATCAATTGCACTGAAAATTTTCTGCCTGATAAGATTGCTGAGGAAATGTTCGCTGGCGGGAATAATATTTTCAGAAGCCCACAGGATCCCGATCCGCTCCAGTACCGGGTAGATCACCTGGAGGTAAGCCTCCCGCATTCCCATTGATCCGACACAAGCGGAGAAAGTTTCTTCAAACAGCGATTCGTTATATGTAATGCCGGCTGATATGACCTGGCTGATGAAAAATTCATTTTTTGGTTCAGCATTTTTCTTTACTAATTCCGCGGCAACCAATACAGACAGCTTCTTGTCCGGCAATCCACAGAGCGTTGAGATCCTGTGTCCCTTCTCCGAAAGGGAAACAATATTCAGCAGTCTTCTTAACTGGGATCCATTATACAGCCGGGTATTTCCTTCCGTGCGGTCAGGTTTTAGTGCATTGTATCGTTGTTCCCATATCCGGATGGTATGTGCTTTTATCCCCGAAAACCGCGCGAGCTGCGAAATTGAGAATTGATCCATGTTTAAATAATGCCGCTGAAATTAAAACAACCCAAGTTAGGTAATTAATGATTTGCGTTGTTAGAACCTTGTGGCCGACATGCTTTGCCGCCTGGCGATTTATCTTTGTCCCGGTGAACATCCCCAAAACATATTCGCTGCTGCAGGTAATGTCGAGTATCCGCGCAGCCCTGGAGCACAATTTCAGGTCGCAGTACTGGGTAATGGCAGAAATGAATAAACTCAATCACTATCATCATTCCGGCCATTGTTATCCCGAACTGGTAGAGAAATCGGGGAAGCAGGTAGTGGCGCAATCCCGTGCAGTGATCTGGAAGAATGATTATGAAAGGATCAATCAACACTTCCTGGAAACGCTGAAGGAGCCAATAAAGGATGGAATAAAGATCCTGTTCCTTTGCAAAGTTACCTTTGACCCGGTGCACGGACTTTCCCTGCGCATCATGGATATAGATCCGTCGTATACACTGGGCGACCTGGAGAAGGAAAAAGCAGAAAGTATTTCAACCCTGAAGAAGGAAGGATTGTATGATCTTAACCGCAACTTAAGAATCGCCCTGGTGCCATCAAGGATCGCAGTCATCTCCGTGGAAAGCAGCAAAGGGTTTGCAGATTTCAACAGGATACTCGATGAAAACAATTCCGGGTTCCGCGTTTCGCGAACGCTTTTCCCCTCACTGTTACAGGGCGATGGAGCGGTGCATGGCATCATGCAGCAGTTAAAAAAGATCAGGAAACTTGCCGACGGGTTCGACGCTGTGGCTATCATCAGGGGTGGAGGTGGCGACATTGGCCTAACCTGCTATAATAATTTTGGACTTGCCCGGGAGGTGGCAACTTTTCCCTTGCCGGTACTCACCGGTATCGGTCACGCAACGAACGAAACCGTGGTGGAAATGGTGGCACATACTAACTGCATCACTCCGACCAAGGTGGCCGAATTCCTTCTTGATAAATACCGCATTTTCAATACCGCGATAAATGAATTGTGTGCCCAGCTCATAAACCTGGGCAGGCGCACCTTTCGCGAAGAACAAAGTCTTCTTGCCGGTGAACAACGCATGTTAAGATCAAATGCCGCATCAATACTTAATGCATCCAAAAAGGATCTCACCTCCGCAAGATCAGGGACATATCATGCAGCCAAATACAATATGGTTCGTGTGAAGAATAGCCTCGATTCAAGCCGCACGGGTATAAAAGTAAATTCAAAGGAGCTTTTAGCAGGTTCGGTTCGATTACTGGAGGCGGAAGAGCGCAGCATCTCCAATCTTCATCCCGATAAGGTATTGCAGAGAGGCTATGCTGTGATCCTGCATGAAGGAAAGATCATCACTGGTGCATCCGGATTAAAAAAAGGCGATGAGATCGAAGCAGTATTGAAGGATGGGTCCGTTAAGGGCAGGGTAGAATCATTTTCCGGTAAACCGGGTATCTTTAATCAGCAATCATGAGCAACGATATCACATATACGCAGGCATTTGAAGAATTGAAAGAGATCGTCTCCGGCATGGAAGAAGGGGAGATCTCCGTAGATGAACTCTCCGAAAAAGTGAAGCGCGCCGCTTTCCTGATCAGGTTGTGCAAAAGTAAGCTGATCGCAGTGGAGGGCGATGTGAACGGGATCCTGAAAGACCTCGAAGAAGAATAATTTTATCGCGACACGCTTTGTCGCTTCTCCGTATTAAGTTTGTTTCGTAATTGAATGTTATGTCGAAGCAAACTTATTTATCGCGTTACTCTTACATCATCGAGCGGCTCGAAAAAGGGCCCGCTACCTACGAACAGATCCTCGATCATCTCAGGCGAAAAGGTGAAATGAGCGGGGAAGACCTGGAGATAAGCCAGCGCACCCTGCAGCGGGATATCCAGGATATCTTTAACCAGACCGGCTTCGAGATCCTCAATGAACGCAAGGGCGACAAAAGATATTTTATAAATGAGCGTCCGCAGGATCTGAACACGGGGAACAGGTTGCTGGAATCTTACCAGTTGATCAACATCATCGGCTCAAGCTCAAGATATGCCGACGTGGTATTCCTTGAATCGCGCCAGCCTAAGGGTATCGAGCATTTTTATGTGCTGCTGCATGCAATCCTGAATAAATTCCCGGTGGAATTTTCCTATTCCAAATTCTCAGACGACAGCGATACCACCCGGGTGGTTCATCCGCTTGCCCTGAAAGAAGCGATAGGCCGCTGGTACCTTGCTGCCGTGGATACAAAGGACGGGGTGCTGAAGACTTTCGGGCTCGACAGGCTCAGTCTTCCCGAATTGCATAAACGCCCTTTCCGTGAAAAATATGAGCATGATATAGCCACTCTCTTCCGCAATGCATTTGGCGTTATGAATGCCGGTGACCAGCAGGTGGAAAGGGTGGTGTTATCCTTCGGTAACAGGGCAGCCAAATTTGTTGAATCTTATCCCTTGCATCACAGCCAGCGAACCGGGGCAGTTTCAAAAGACAGGACCGAATTCACCTTCGATCTTGTAATAGCACACGATTTCAAAAAGGAGATCCTGAGTTATGGTGATGAAGTGATCGTAGAGAAGCCATCATGGTTACGTAAAGAGATTATGAAGACATTAAAGAAAACCATTTCAAATTATAACTGATATGAAAAAGCAGATCCATTCCATTAGTTTCGCGCCGGTTCAGCTGGATATGTTCGGCGAATATATTTCCCAGGTACTGCAGGCCATTTCAAAGGAAGGCAGCTACCGGATCTCGCAATCTGTTTTTATCAGCAGGGTGGAGTATGATCATTTTTATTATTCAGGCCATAACTGGCAATCGGAATACAGGATCAATTTCCGCGACATCGAAAGCATTATCAGGAGCGGTGCCTGTTCGAGAGCCCAAATAAAACTGAAACATGATCTACCTGCAATGGCGCGCCTTCATGCAGGATATTACTCATCGATAGCGTACGACTTCCTCAATTTCAACGAGATCGCGCGGGCATTTTCACGGCCGGTACGCAGATTTGCCGCTTAATGAGACCATTTGAATAATGGGTTCAGCCGTATCTTTGGCAAATGCCCGTAAAGACCAAGCAGGATGATTTCATCAAAAAGGCAATGGCTGCAGTCGCAGATCCTTACCGGATGCAGATCCTGGAAGAGATCCTTTCAAAAGGTTGCATAAGATGCAGTGATGTGGTTGACATGACAGGGCTTTCACAACCAACCTGCTCTCACCACATAAAACTGCTTGCAGATATTTCCCTCATCGAATGCAGGAAGGAAGGCAGGAACAATTACTTCACCCTTAACAAGGAAAATTTTAGGAAGCTCTCCGAATACCTGAAGAAATTCAGCTAAGCGATCTCTTCAACTTTTATAACAGCATCCGTATTCAGCGGACCGTAGATATGCGGGAATTCCTCCTGCACCGAAGGAGACATTTCATACTTGATCGGTGCCTTCACTTTTTCAGGATCTATGTGAAGCAACAACAGGTCTTTTTGATCTTTATAATACCGTTCCAATACTCCGCTGAGCTGCTCCGGGCTGCAGGCATGTATGAAGCCTTCCTGTTCAAAGCCTTGCGGCGTATAGGATCCGGTGCCGGATAACTTTCTCCAGCGTTCCGCCTGGGTTACATGGATCATGGTTCCAGCATATTCGCGAAAAAAAGAAGATCGGTCATCTTGTACGAGTTCTTGTCATTATCGTAGCACTTGCTCAGTTCTTCCAGCAAATACTGGATCACCCTTTTATTATCGAGAGGCCTGAAGTAACTCGCTACAGGAGGAACAGAAAGTTTCCGGAAATAATTCTCGATGTCTTTATTACTGTACAATTGCCCGCTTGCAGGGTCAAGGTAAAAGCTTATTCCTGCGGAAGGATGATCAACTTCTTCTGTTCCGGGCATTTTATCAAAATAGGCCAGCACAAACTGGCGGGGTATGTTAACCGCGTGTACCGGCAGATCGAGCAGGGAACAAAGTACCAGGTAGATGATACCGTTACTCAGTCCATTCCCTTTCTTCGATTCAAGCGTTTTGTTGACCAGGAATGCATCCGGGCTGTCATAGCTTATTTCAATGCCTTTATGCTTATAATAATTGTAGTAAATGCTGTTAAAGACGTTTATCTTTTCGATGGGGGTGAGGTAATTATTCAACTCAAGCCAGATATTCTTCCTGATCTTTTCAATGGTAGACTTCACCTTAGTAACATTCAGTTCAGGATAATGATAGCGCGCCACCAATAAGGCTCCTTCCAGCAATGAACCTTCTCCATCTTTCCATGTAAGGAAATCTTCCGTAAGCTCGCGCATGTGGAGGCGGTGAATAAGCAATTCGATGCGCTCCTGGGTATCCAGGTCGGTTATGCTTTCCCAATAGTTCTCCAGTTTTGGGATAATGTCCTTGCCGATGGAAACGATCTTATCGCTTACGGCATTGTACACATCCTGGTCCGGGTCATCGAGCAGCCTGAATAATGCTTTTATTTCCTTTTGTGGGATCAACGAATTGTTTTGGCTCAAATTCGGCATTAACATCAGAAATCCGGTGTTAATTTTTTCCACACAGGTGCGCTATTTCTTTTTGCGGGCAGGTTTCTTTTTGTCGAAGGCTTTAGGGTCCTGTGCCACGATCATTTTCTTAACATCCTCCAGTTCAAGCGTAGCCGCTTTTTCGGAAGTGAACTTCCCATCAGCGCCTGCAGGAAGCTTCAGCATTTTTTTGCCGAAACGGATGAAAGGTCCCCAGCGTCCATTCTCGAGCGATATCTTCTCCTCCGGCCATTGTTTAATGAACCTGTTTGCTTCCTTTTCAAGCTTTTTGCTGATCAGCTGGTCAATATCCTGCTGGCTGAGATTCTCAAAATCGTATGCCTTCGGAACATTTATGAACAGGTCATTCCATTTAATGAAAGGGCCGAATCTTCCTTTTCCTTTTGTAACGGGCAGGGAATCGTAGTGCGCTATCGGCGCATCCTCGATCTGTTTGGCTGTTATGATCTCAACAGCACGGGGCAGGTCAACCTCCAGCGGATCCTCTCCGCGGGGAATGGAGATGAATTGTTCCCCGAATTTCACATACGGCCCGAAACGGCCGATGTTCACTGCAACCTCAAGTCCTTCATGTTCACCAAGCACCCGTGGAAGTTTGAATAGATCCAGTGCCTCCTCGAGGGAAATCGTTTCTATACTTTGATTTGCATTAAGTTTTGCAAAGCGGGGCTTCTCTTCATCATTCTGGGTTCCAATCTGCACCATCGGGCCATACCGTCCCATACGCGCGATCACCGGCTTGCCCGATTCCGGATCATCTCCCAAAGCGCGCTCACCAACAGCACGTTCAGCATTCTCAAGGGTATGCTCCACATCCTGGTGAAAAGGCTGGTAAAAATCCTGGACCATTTTATTCCAGCGCACCTTTCCTTCAGCGATCTCGTCAAATTCCTTTTCAATATTTGCAGTGAAGGAATAGTCCATCACTTCATTGAAATGCTGGTTAAGGAAATCCGTTACTACGAGTCCCAGATCTGTAGGGAAAAGTTTTTGCTTCTCTGCCCCGGTCATCTCATACTCGGTGCTGGAATTTACCCGGTCATTCTTTAAGGAAAGCACGCGGTATTCGCGCTTTACGCCTTCCTTATCCTTCTTCTCAACGTAATTGCGCTTAATGATCGTGGATATAGTGGGAGCGTAGGTGCTCGGCCTTCCAATGCCCAGTTCCTCCAGTTTTTTTACAAGACTTGCTTCCGTATACCGAGCGGAATGCCTTGTAAACCTTTGCGTAGCGGTCATCTCCACGAAGTCGAGTTGCTGGCCCACTGCGAGGTTAGGCAGCCTGCTTTCATCATTGCCATCTTCCTCCTCGTCTGTGCTCTCCATGTATAATTTCAGGAAGCCATCAAATTTTATCACTTCACCGCTCGCAGCCAGTTCACTGTTGTTGGTGCTGATATTGATCTTCGCCGTGGTCTTTTCCAGTTCCGCGTCTGCCATCTGGCTGGCAACGGTGCGCTTCCAGATCAGTTCATACAGGCGGTTCAGTTCCGGGTCGCTCACTGAATGATTTTCTATATATGTTGGCCTGATGGCTTCATGCGCCTCTTGCGCACTCTCATTCTTGTTTTTGAATCTTCTTTCCTGGTGATATTTTTCTCCGTAGGAAGACCTGATCTCTTTGCTTATGCTTTCCCTTGCAGTATCGCTTAGATTAACACTGTCGGTACGCATATAAGTGATCTTACCGCTTTCATAGAGCCGTTGTGCGAGCAACATCGTCTTGCTTACTCCGTACCCAAGTTTACGGCTTGCTTCCTGCTGAAGTGTAGAGGTGGTGAAAGGCGCGGCCGGCGTACGTTTGCCGGGTTTTACCTGGATGTCTTTTACAGTATAGGTTGCACCTTTGCAGCTTTCCAGGAAGCTGTTTGCATCCTCCTCATTATTATACCTGCTGCCTTCAGCCTTAAAGTTTACATTCCTGCCGGAAATATCTTTTGCGGTTAAGATTGCTTCCAGTTTAAAGGAAGAGGATGGCTGGAAATTATTGATCTCTCTTTCCTTTTCCACGATGAGTTTCACCGCAACACTCTGCACGCGGCCTGCGCTTAATCCGCCAGACTGCCCGATCTTTCGCCATAAGACGGGACTGAGTTCAAATCCCACGATCCTGTCGAGCACCCTGCGTGCCTGTTGTGCATTCACCAGGTCCATATTGATGGTGCGCGGGTTCTTAACAGCGCGTTCAATGGCAGGTTTGGTGATCTCGTGGAACACGATCCTTTTTGTGGTGCGGGGGTCCAGGTTCAGCACTTCGGCAAGATGCCAGCTTATACTTTCTCCTTCACGGTCCTCATCCGAAGCCAGCCATACTTCACCCGATTTCTTTGCAAGGGAACGAAGTTCTTTAACCACCTTCTCCTTTTCTGCGGGCACAATGTATTTGGGATTGAAATTATTATTGATGTCTATCCCCATATCATTCTTCTCCAGGTCGCGTATATGACCATAGCAGCTCTTCACCTCGAAATCCTTCCCGAGAATGGCTTCTATCGTTTTTGCCTTGGCCGGCGACTCAACTATCAACAGGTTCTTTGCCATATATTATTATGCCTTCAGTGCATCCTTGAATTGTGCAATATTAGCGTAAAATTAAAAACTCAGTTTTCAACCCCCTTATTATTCCCCCTGCAGAAATTTATATATGATCTCCTTAACAGGGCCTGCGCGGTATATTTTCCGATGGCCCAAACCTTTCGTGAAAACGAACCGCACATTTGCAGGGTTGTCATTCTTAACGGGTAGTACATCACTCAAAGGAGTAATATCATCATCTTCATCATGGAGCCATAAAACCTGTGCTGTTATGTTTGCAATGGCTCTCCTGATGCTGAACCATGATGCATCGTGCCCTGATATCCTTTTTATCTCATCCTTCACTGCATTCAGCAGCCGGGGATTATCCAAACCTACCATAACAAAGGCCTGCTCCAGCGCAGAAGTGGTTTCGGTGGCAGGGGCGACGAATACAACCCTGGTATTTTCATCATGAGGAATGTCTTCCAGCGCAAGCGCGAGCGACAACCCTCCAAAGGAATGTGCAATGAAAGCATCAACTGGTCCATAGCGTTTTAATGCTTCAATGATCATATTCCTGTAATCCAACGCATTTACCTGCGAACCTTCACTCTTGCCATGCGCCGGCGCATCAAAGGCCAGGACCTCATAACCCAGCGCTCCCAGTTCATTCACATAATCTGCAAAGTTTCCGGAAGCCGATGAAAAACCATGCAGCACCATTGCCCGTTTTGCACCTTCTTTTAAAAAGCGGTTGCCATGGATCTTTTTTCCATCGAGTTGAAATGAAAGCTCTTCGCCGCCGCTGAGCGAAGGACCGCCATAGCGCATCGGAGGTGTGCAGAATAATTTGAAGGCTTCTTTTGCGGCAAGGCGCGGATTTAATGCAGCGAGCATATTAAACCGGGTACGCAAATATTTGAGCGCGATCTTTTTTTGTACTTTCATTTCATCAAAGATAGGTTATGAAGATAGCCCTTGCCGGCACGGGGAATGTTGCAACTGTTTTAGGTAGGCTGTTCAGTCGGGCCGGGCATAACATTGTCAGTGTATCAGGAAGAAACCTGGCTCATGCGGAATGCCTGGCGAAGGAACTTGGCGCTAAGGCCTGCAGTTTTGCCGCGATCGATGATGCGGATATAATTATAATAGCAGTTTCTGACGGGGCAATAGAAGACTGCGCAAAGGAGATCATATATAAATGCCCCATGGTGCATACAGCAGGATCGGTTCCCTCTGCAGTGTTGAGACCGTTTTCGGAACAGCATGGTGTGCTTTATCCATTGCAAAGCCTGAGAAAGGAAATGGAATATCTGCCGGAGATCCCTTTCCTGGTGAATGGTTCAGATGAGACCGTAACCCTGGTGCTTGAAGAACTCTGCAACTCTGTGCCTGCGCAGGCAAGAAGGTGTGATGATGAGAGCCGCAGGCGTATCCATCTGTCGGCAGTTATCGTCAGCAATTTCACGAATCATCTTTATGCGCTCGCAGAAAAATTCTGCAACGAAAGCAATACGGACTTCTCCTTGTTGCACCCGTTGATAGAGGAAACGGCTACGCGGTTGAAGTATGCTTCTCCTTCTGCTTTGCAAACAGGTCCTGCAGTTCGGAATGATGCAACAACCATTGATGCGCACCTGCAATTACTTAGGGATGATGAAAGGTTGAGGGAGGTATATGCATTCATTACAAATAGTATACGATTTAGGTTACACTGAAAACACTGAATTTCACTGAAAGCACAGAAAGCCCCCGGTTGGCATTCATTCTCCACCAGGTTTTACGCAATTGCTGTTTAGCATAATTTACTTATGCGGAAAAACGATATCCGTCCGTACACGGTAGGGATCCTTTAGCACACCGTTGGTGTCCACAGGCTCATCTACATAGATCTCGTAAGGCATGCCTTTGCTTTTTTTCTTCCCCGAAGCCATCCATTCGCGTACGGCTTCATAGGCCTGGAAGCTCAGGGGATAGGGGCCGTAGAAATGCGCGATCACGGAGCTGTCGCCGCCGATGTTGCGTATGGAGATATTTTTCGGAAGTTTTTTAGAAGGTTTCTTATTAACTGGTATGCCAGCTTCAAAGAAGAACGGTGCACTGCTGGAGCGGTACCATGCAATGCGCGGGCCTGTAACCTGCAGGTTGTTATCGCTGATCACCTTTCGCAGCACCTTGTTGTAAATGCTGTCCATTTTATAACCCAGCCTTTCGCTCGAGGAAACGCTGTCTTTCATTAATAGTACAACGTATTTCAGTGAAACCGTATCCACTATATTTATAATAGGAGGCCTGTTCTCTGGTAACTGCTGTGCGGCTGCGGGGGTATCCGTCTTATATTGTATTTCGGATGGATCTACCACCACCTTTTCTTCTTCGCCTGATCCGCATGACGCGATCAATACAGGAAGGAATGATACCAGGAGACTCAATTTCATCGTGCGGATATTGATATGCATGAATTTCTTTAATTGGATAACGTAATATTAGCTGCTTTTATGCCAAAAATGAAGTTTTCCATAATTGGTAATTTACTTTAGGTTTGCAATCCGAAATTTGCGGGCATGTATACGGTAACGTTTAAATTTGAGCAGAAAGGCCTTGATCCGGTAACGATCAGTGATGTTGAGCCAGGCCAGTCGTTGCTTGAAGTGGCCCTCAAGAATGACATCGAACTTCACCATAACTGTGGCGGAGTTTGCGCATGCAGTACATGCCACCTTTATGTTGAAACAGGGGAGAACCTCGTGGAGGAACTTTCTGACCGCGAAGAAGACTTCATTGACAGGGCTGTGAACCCCCGCCTTAACAGCAGGCTCGGTTGCCAGTGCGTAATGAACCAGGAAAGCGGTGATATTGTAGTCACCCTGCCGGACCAGACCCAGTTCCTTGGTGAATAAATAATAGAATATGAGTTACGATCTTCCCATTTACTGGACGGATTACGAGGATATAGCAATGAAACTGTATGAACGCTTTGGCGATGAATTCAACGAAGCAAAGATCTACAGGGTGCGCTTCACCGACCTGCTTAAATGGGTGCTGGAGATCCCCCAGTTCAAAGGAACCGCAGCGGAAAGCAACGAAGGCCATCTCGAAATGATCCAGAGTACATGGGTTTACGAGTGGCGCGACAACCAGAAATAATCTTCCCATGAATGTATTAGGTGCGTTCCGGCACATAAAGGCATTTGTACTGGATGTAGACGGTGTGCTTACAGACAGTACCATACTTGTGCTCGACGATGGCCAGCAGGTTCGGCGTATGAACATCAAGGATGGTTATGCCATGCAGCTTGCCATTAAAAAAGGTTATCACATCCTGGTACTCTCCGGCGGATCATCCTCTGGAGTGAGAACAAGGCTGGAACGCCTCGGTATCACTAACATTCATTTAGAGGTGAACGATAAAAAGGAATTACTTCAGCAATTCATCGCAAAACAGGGGCTGCAAAAGGAAAATGTGCTCTTCATGGGAGATGATATTCCCGACCTGGATGCCATGCAGGTGGCAGGGTTGGCATGTTGTCCCGAAGATGCTGTGCCGGAAATAAAAGCAGTGGCACATTATATAAGTTTCGCCCGCGGCGGCAAGGGATGCGTACGCGATATCATTGAAAAAGTTCTTAAACTGAATGGCGACTGGAGCCACGTTTCCGGTGTGGCCGCAAGGTAAATCTGCCAGGTATGAAGGTCATCAAAGGATTTCTCCGGTTATTGAGATGGCAGAACCTGTTCTTCATCATCCTCACCCAGGCGGTATATTATTTCTGTATCATTGGCTCAAGTTTCCCCCCGGATGGCGCAGCGCCGTTCTTCGAAAACCGGAAGACCCTTTTCTACCTGCTCATGACCGCATCCGTGCTCATCGCCGGGGCAGGATACATCATCAACGATTATTTCGATCTGCAGATAGACAGGATAAACAAACCCGACAGGGTGGTGGTTGACCGTATCGTAAAAAGAAGGTGGGCCATCGTTTGGCATCTGTTGTTTTCAATCATTGGCATCCTCATCAGCGTTTACATTACCTGGAAGACCAGATCCCTCGTGATCGGGATCGGTAATATTATATGTGTGCTTGCACTCTGGTTCTATTCCACCTGGTTCAAGAAAAGCCTGCTTATCGGTAACGTACTCATAGCAGCACTCACCGCATGGGTGATCATGGTGGTCTATTTTTTTGCAGGGGCACACATCGGCCTCTACGGCTGGCCGGAAACGGCATATCCCTTTGATATCCGCAGGGTATTCAAACTTACCATGCTCTATGCAGGCTTCGCCTTCATCATCTCTCTCGTTCGCGAAGCCGTGAAGGACATGGAAGATATTACCGGTGATGCAAAATATAAATGCAGGACCATGCCCATCGTTTGGGGAATCCCGGCAAGCAAGGTTTTCTGCGGCGTATGGCTGGTGGTGATACTTGCAGCAGCCGTGATTTGCACGGTATACGCACTTCAAATAAACTACTGGCCGCTGGCTGCTTACGCGGTATTTTTAGTGGTGTTGCCTATGGCATGGGCCATAGTATTACTCTTCAGGGCCAAACAGCCTGCACAATACAATCACCTGAGCAACTGGATAAAATTCATCATGCTTACAGGTATTCTTTCAATGCTATTCTTCCTCTGGATATGAACAGGATAATACTCGCATCCCAGTCGCCACGCCGCAAGCAACTCCTCGAATGGGCCGAGATCCCTTTTGATGTGATCGTATCCAACACGGATGAAACTTTTCCTGCAGAACTGGATTTTGAGGAGGCAGCCATTCATATCGCCCGCGAAAAAGCAAAGGCAGTGAGCGCCATCTCACATTCCTCCCTTCCCGTACTCGCAGCCGATACCATAGTGATCTGCAATGATGAACTTTTGGGAAAACCGGTGGATGAAGAGGATGCATTACGTATGCTGAAAATGCTTTCCGGGAATACGCACGAAGTGATCACAGGAGTGGTTATCCATTCTCCCAATAAGGAAATTTCGTTCGCCGATTCAACCACGGTGGAATTCAACTCACTCGGTGAAGATGAGTTGCGCCATTATATCCGCACCTATAAACCTTTCGATAAAGCCGGGGCATACGCCATCCAGGAATGGATCGGGGTAGTGGGGATCAAAAGGATCTCCGGCGACTTTTACAACGTAATGGGCCTTCCCGTGAACCGGGTGGTGAAAGCGCTAAGGGAGTGGTAACCCATTAGTGTATTTAAATGGTATCACCTTCAATCCCCCTCATCATGCTTTTACTTTTACGGGGTGAACGAGCGGTTACTGCAATACATCTGGCAGTTTTCATTCTATAATTCTGCAAACCTGGTCACCACCTGCGGCAAACCAGTAAGGGTGATCAATCATGGCACCTGGAACCACGACCAGGGTCCTGATTTCCAGGATGCAAAACTGGTGATAGATGGCCAGACCTGGGTGGGCAGCGTAGAGATGCACCTCCGAACCAGCGACTGGTTCCGCCATGCACATGAGCATGATCCAAAATACCGAAACGTTATCCTCCACGTAGTATGGATCCATGATGAAACGCCTTCACTTCCTTTTCCTACACTCGAACTTCATGACAGGATCAGCAAACTGATGCTGGATAAATATGCAGGGCTTATGAGTTCAACCGATAAACTTCCGTGTCATGCCATACTTCAACTCCCGGGTGAACTGAAATTACTTGCGTGGAAGGAAAGGCTCGTCGCGGAAAGACTTGAAGAAAGGTCGGGTAAGGTGCTTGAGATGCTCAAAGCTACGGGTGGACATTGGGAAGAAGTGTTCTGGCGGATGATCGCACGCAGTTTCGGCAACGGGGTGAACAGTGATGCCTTTGAACAGATCGCATCCTGTATTCCATTAAAAATACTGGCGAAACATCGCAGCCAGCTTATCCAGGTTGAGGCATTGCTGCTTGGCCAGGCCGGGATCATTGACAAGGAATTCAATGATAAATATCCTGTACTGCTGCGCAGGGAATATGAATTTCTCCGCAAGAAATATCGACTTTCTAAAAATCATTTCCCGCTTAATTACCTAAGGATGCGCCCCGCAAATTTTCCCGCGATAAGGCTCGCACAACTGGCAGCGCTGATCTGTAAAAGCCATTCGATCTTTTCCATGATAAGGGAAGCCGATGATGTAAAAATGGTTAAGCAGCTTTTTGAAGTGCAGGCAAATGATTACTGGAGCTATCATTACCGGCCGGATGAAGAAAGCGGGTATCTGGTGAAGAAGACAGGAGAGCAGCTTGTCAATAATATTATCACCAACACAGTTTCAGTGATGCTTCACGCTTATGGAAGAATGCATGACGATGCGGGGCTAACACAGAAAGCGATCAGGTGGCTTCTTGAAATTCCGGCGGAGCGGAACAGGATCACTGCCGTATTTCGCGAAACGCCTTTTACGAATGATAGTGCATTCGATTCCCAGGGCCTCCTGCAGTTAAAGCAGCAGTATTGCGACAGGAAGCGATGCCTGGAGTGCGCTGTAGGCAGTCACATTTTACGCGATCACCAGTTATAGGTTGCCACGATCTCCACATCCGGGTGAAGGCTTTTTATGACCGGGCAGTTATCGCCCGTGGCTTCAAGTACCATTCTTGTTCTTTCATCAGGAGCCGGGGTGCACTGCATATTCAGCACCACTTCTATTTTTCCTACCCGACGCGGATCAGCCTTCATGTGCTTGGTAACTTCAATACCGGTATTGCGGAGATCGACCCCCATATCCTGGCCCTTAATGCCCATGGTGGTGATCATGCAGGTGGCGAGCGAAACGCAGAGGGTGTCGGTCGGGCTGAACTTCTCGCCTTTTCCGCGGTTATCGGTGGGCGCGTCGGTCTCGAAAGATGAATTGCTTTGCAGGTGGGTGGCCCGGCAGCGCAGGTCGCCCTCGTATAGGATGGTAGCAGTCATATTATTACAGGTTATAGTATGAACGGGTGGGGCCGTGCACCTAATTTTGCCTAAATTTACGGCAGTAAAAATCCTTCATGCATAAAATATTATTTGCTGTTGCAGCCATGCTTTCCCTTTCTCCTGCATTTGCCCAGGAAACAAAAAGGAACAAAAAAGAGGAAAGGCGGCAAAGGATAGATGCCATCTCGCGCCAGGAAGAGGAAGGAGTGATCCGCTATACCCGTCATACCATCTTCGGCGGCAAGCTTACATCGGATGGATACGGTGGGTTTGTGGAAGTTGGCCGTGCGCGCTCGGTGCGTAAATCACTGCTTTTCCAGTTTGAGATCACTGAAAGAAAACATCCCAAGGAAGAAAAGCAACAGGTGAACTTTGCAGCAACCACGCCTTTTATATATGGTAAAATGAATTTCTTTTACCCGGTAAAGCTCGGCGTTCAACAGCAGCTCCTGCTCGGGAATAAGAGCAATAAGAACGGGGTAAGCATCACCGGCAACTGGGGAGGAGGGCTCATCCTTGGATTGCTTCGCCCCTATATGATAGATGTTGACCTGGACGGTGAAAGGAAATCGGTGAGCTATTACAGCGACAGTACATCATTTAAAAACCCTGCACTTTATCTTCGCGGCCCCGGCTTTGGAAAAGGCTGGAGCAACCTGAAGGTGGTTCCCGGCATTTATGCCAAACCGGGACTGAGGTTCGATTATGGAAAGTATAATGAAATGGTGAACGCGATAGAAGTGGGACTGATAGCGGAATATTATACCAAGGGTATAGACCAGATGTTTTTCCTTGAAAAGGAAAAGATGTTTTTCTCAGGATATGTGGCGATCATGTTTGGCCGCAGGAAATAATTAATATGGAAGAAGAAGTTGTTGCGCCGAAGCCGAAGAAGCCAGACTGGCTGCGTGTAAAATTACCAATTGGAGAAGAGTACAGGCATGTGCGCAAACTTGTTGATACGCATAAACTGCATACCATCTGTGAAAGCGGCAATTGCCCGAACATGGGTGAATGCTGGGGCGAAGGCACGGCAACCTTTATGATCCTCGGAAATATTTGCACCCGCAGTTGCGCCTTCTGTGCCGTAGCAACGGGAAGGCCCGATGCCGTAGACTGGGATGAACCTCAGCGCGTGGCTGAAGCCATTCACCTGATGAAGGTCAGGCATGCGGTGATCACCTCCGTTGACCGCGATGAACTGAAAGACGGCGGCAGCATCATCTGGCAGAACACCATCCGCGCCGTAAAAGCGCTCAATCCCGGAACAACGCTGGAAACACTTATCCCGGACTTTAAGGCCGACCGCACGAATATCGACAGGATCATCGAAGCTGCCCCGGAAGTGGTGAGCCACAATATTGAAACTACCGAGCGACTTACAAAACAGGTACGCATCCAGGCAAAATACCAGCAAAGTCTAACCACATTAAGAATCCTGAAACAGGGAGGCATGCGCACCAAGAGCGGTATCATGCTGGGCCTCGGCGAAGCCATAGACGAAGTTGTTGATACCCTTGTGCATCTTCGTGAGAGTGGGGTGGATGTAGTCACCATCGGCCAGTACCTCCAGCCCACGCCTAAACATTTACCCGTACAGCGCTTCATTCATCCCGATGAATTTAAAATGCTGCGCCAGAAAGGGTACGAGATCGGCTTCGACTATGTTGAAAGCGGTCCCCTCGTACGCTCATCCTACCGCAGCGAAAAACATGTGATACCAGGGTACGGAAGAAACCAGTGGCTTTCGGAAAAAAAATAAGTTGGGTTGGAAGTTGGAGGTTGGAGGTTGGAGGTTGGAAGTTGGAGGTTAATTAAAATGAACGAAACGCTCCGGAGGAGCGCCCTGACAATAGAAAAAATTTTACCATACAAACATCCCGCTCCGGAGGAGCGTCCTAATAAAAAAGGGTTCCCGCAGATGCTCGCGGATTGTTTCGCAGATGTTCGCGGATTAGCTTTTTAGATCGGGATGGCCGGCCTCAGAAAAATTGCACAGCAATTTGAGGTTGGAAGCTGTTCAGCGTTTATTGTTTAGAGTTTATTGTTGAAATAATGTAGAGACGCATACTTGCGTCTCAAAAAAAAATTGTCTACTGCTTTCTTTTCCCCAAAACAGGTGTATGGCACGATTTTCTTTAAATCCGCCGCTATGTCGGTGCGCCAGCAAGGCAACGGCGGATACAGGCTTCATCCTGTTCTAAGGGTCTTATGACCTGGCAGGCAATCGTGGAAAGGCTGCATTGTGCAGCCTTTTTTATTGCACTGAAGGTTAAACCAGCGATGCTGCTCCAAGGATCGCGGCGTCGGCTTCGGGGAGGCTGCTTTGCAGCAACTTCACCCTGCCTTTGAAATTCTGCAGCAGGTTGGCTTCCATCGCTTCACGTACAGGCTTCATCAGTAACTCACCGGCATGCGATAATCCGCCGAAGAAAATGATCGCTTCTGGTGAACTGAAATGCACGAAGGAGGCAAGCGCCTCTCCTAAAATATTCCCGGTGAATTCGAAGACCTCCTGTGCCAGCACATCCCCGCGCTGCGCTGCCTCGAAGATCTTCCTGCTGGTGAGTTCCGTACCAGGTATGGATCGCAATTCGCTTTTCCTGTTCGTACTGTTGGTATCGGCATCCAGTAATTCGATGGCGGTTTCAACCACACCGGTGGCGCTGGCATAACTCTCCAGCGTACCGCGAAGTGCTGTGCGATGGTGTAATCTCCCGCCGCGCACCACCACGCAATGTCCCAGCTCGCCGGCAAAGCCATCATGGCCAACAATAAGTTTCCCGTTGGCTACAATGCCGCTGCCCACACCCGTGCCCAGGGTAATGACAATAAAATCTGTCATCCCTTTTGCCACCCCGAATTTCATTTCGCCTACAGCCGCCGCATTAGCATCGTTGGTGAGGGAACAGGGTACACCAAAAGCTTCCGAGAAAGGTTTTGCCACCGGCACAATGCCCATCCACTGCAGGTTTGCAGCATGTTCAATATTCCCGCTATGCAGGTTTGCATTGGGTGCACCAATACCGATCCCCCTGATCTTTTTTTGGGTGAGCAGATCATTGTAGCGTTCGCGAAGGTCGCCGGCAAGCTCCGGGATGGAAGGGTAATCGGCCGTAACCAGGTTCAACCTGTCGCTAACATTGCCGGCATCATCAACAACACCGCATTTTATATTCGTTCCACCGATATCAATTCCGATCGTCATCATTCTTTTTTATATAGGGATCCGGGTCTTCCAGTGCCGATTGCGGGAATGCCGCCAGCGGATCAGGATCTTCCACCTGCCTGTCATAATCTATGCCCTGGCGAAGAAGGATACGCCTGACCACTACTGCGAAGATGGTAAGGTAAATAAAGCAGGCAACCGGTATCCAGTACGACTGGTGTATGCCGATCACATCGGCAAGCTTTCCCTGGATAGGAGGAATGATACCTCCGCCAAGGATCATCATGATCAGGAATGCAGAGCCCTGGGTGGTATATTTTCCCAGGCCGGCTATCGCGAGATTAAATATGCATGGCCACATGATGGAACATACAAGCCCGCCGCTGAGGAAAGCATATACTGCAACCATCCCTGTTGTCTGCGTGCCGATGACCATTGCCAGGATCCCCAGCAAACCGAAAATGAGCAGGGTCCTCGCAGGTTTATCTTTACTGATGAAGGAAGCGATCACCTGCACGATCACGCACAGCACATAATAATATAATGGTGTAACCTCGTGATCCGCGAGCTTGTTCACAGCGATGATGATGCCGAAAGCTACAAGAGGGATCACGAACTGCAGCATCATCCTGGTGGTCTTGCTGAAATTAAAAGCTGAAACGGCACCGCCCCAGCGGCCTATCATCAGGCTTCCCCAGTACATCGCGACGTAAGGAATGGATTCCGATGCATTCAGCCCGCCGAATTCCTCCTGTTTCAATAATTCGCTGAGGTTACTGCCTATGGCAACTTCAACACCAACATAGATGAATATGGCCAGCATACCCAGCACAAGCTGCGGGTACTTCATGGCTCCCCAGCCTTCATTGTTCTTCTTCGCGCTGAAATTTGCCAGCAGCAATCCTATTACCACAACAGCCAGGGCACCAAGCAGCCATTTCATTCTCGTCATTTCCACTTCGTCTATCCTTTCTGCGCTGGCGGCAGAAAGATCTATCTTATAACTGTTGAACACCGGAACGAACATCAGGAACAGCAATATTCCCATCACCACCAGGGTGATGAGCGCCTTATTGGCCTTCTCTGTTCTTTCATGCATGATCCCTGCCGGCACCTTCTTCGAGAAATAAAATAACGCTGCCGCGAAAACGAACAGCGCGCCCACACCATAATAAAGCATTACAACCTTATCGAGGCTCAGCGATGCGATCTGCTCGTCGGTGATCTCTTTAACATCGGCGCCGAAGAGCGCCATGGCCACGATGAGCGGGCCTATCAGGGTTCCGAAAGAATTCACACCGCCCCCAAGGTTAACCCTGCTGGCACCGGTGGCCGGATCACCCAGCAAAATGGAGAACGGTTGTGCGGCGGTCTGCTGAAGGGAAAATCCCAGCGCCACGATGAAGAAGCCCATGAGCATCCCCGGAAAAGTATTGCCCCGCACGGCCATGATCATGGCTACTGCGCCCAGCGCTGAGAATAAAAGCCCGAACACTATACTTTTCTTATATCCCCATTTGCCCACGAGGTCGCGACCGCCAAATGATCCATAGGCAAAGAGCGCAAGCGCCCCCACGAAATATGCAGTGTAAAAGGCAAAGTCGATGAGCTGGCTCTGGAACTGGTCGAGGTTGAAGTATTGTTTACAAAAAGGGATGAATACATTATTACCGGCCGCGATGAACCCCCAGAAAAAGAAAACAGTAATGAGGGTGGTTAATGCGCCGTAATTTGTTGGGATAGCAGAACTTTTCTCGTTCGCTTTTTGCATAGATGTTGGTTTAATGAACGGAAAATAATGAAATTCTGCAGAGGCGCAGTTCTTTATTACATTTTTTTGGTAACAGCGGGAGTAACTGGTGGATCATGGAATGATGGATGCTTTTGATCCGGGAATAGCCTGACAAAAGAAAAGTAAGTATTTTACAAAAAACTTCCTCATGGAGATATTGCACGTATGCGCTGAATGTTATCCTGTGGCGAAGGCCGGCGGGCTGGGCGATGTAACAGGCGCATTACCTGTATACCTCAACAGGGCCGGGCATATTGCAAAAGTCGTGATGCCCATGCACCGTACTCCTTTCCTCTATGAGAATGAATGGGAAGTGGTTCACAAGGGTCATATAAAACTTTACACCGATACAGAGTTCACCGTAATAAAGGAAAAGAATAACAGGCTGGGCTTCGACCTTTATTGCATTGACATCAACGGGTTATTAGACAGGGAGAAGATCTATGGATATGACGACGACACCATGCGCTTCATCGCTTTCCAGGTTGCCGTATGCGAATGGCTCTCCAAATGGAATCACAAACCGGATGTGGTGCATGTGCATGATCATCACGCAGGGCTCATACCTTTCTTTTTAAAATTTGTACTGGCCTATGGGCACCTCAGCAACATCAGAACGGTACTAACGGTGCATAACGCCCAGTACCAGGGCATCATGGGATGGGATGCTGCACAACTTTTCCCTGCATGGGATTCATGGAAGTGGGGAATGCTTGAATGGGATGATAATATCAATTCCCTTGCGGCCGCGGTGAAATGCGCTGATCATATCACCACCGTTAGCCCCGGTTACCTGCAGGAACTTATGCATAATGCCAACGGGCTGGAGTCCCTCTTCCGCAATGAAGCTTTTAAATGCACGGGCATCATAAACGGCATCGACATCGGTATCTGGAACCCCGGCACCGATACTTTCATCCTCGATAATTATTCGGTTACTGATGTAGGCCAGGGCAAGGATCTGAACAAGAAAAAGATCTGCAAGGACATGGGGCTTAATAAGGCCCTGCCATTGTTCATCTTCATCGGCAGGCTGGTTAAGGATAAAGGCGCCGACCTGCTTCCGGGCGCGCTAGACATGGCTTTCCATAAATTCGGGAAGACATTTTCCGTGGCCATCCTCGGCAGCGGCATGCCCGCATTGGAGAATGCACTGCTCTCACTGAACGATATGTATCCGGGCTTTTGCCATACTACGATCGCCTTCAATGAAAAGCTGAGCCACCAGCTTTATGCAGGGGCCGATTTTTTATTGATGCCCAGCAGGGTGGAACCATGCGGCCTCAACCAGCTTTATTCCATGCGATACGGCACTATTCCTGTAGTGCGTGAAACCGGCGGGCTCGCAGATACGGTGATCGATGTGGGCAATGATGGATTCGGGATAACATTCAAACAGGCAAGTGAGCAGGATATTTGCAATGCCATTGGCAGGGCCAGGGAATTATTTTCATCGCAGGCAGGTTTTACGCGTTTAAGGAAGACCGTGATGGAGATCGACCATAGCTGGGAAGAAAGCGTTCAGAAATATATCAGCATCTATAATCACTAAATTGTTGTTATGATAGGAAAGAAAGTTGTTGCAGTGATACTTGGCGGGGGAATCGGTACAAGGCTTTACCCGCTTACAGCATTCCGCAGTAAACCTGCCGTTCCCGTTGCAGGTAAATACAGGCTGGTGGATATTCCCATCTCCAATTGCATCAACAGTGATATCAGCAGGATGTTCGTACTTACCCAGTACAACTCTGCCTCCCTGAACAGCCATATAAAAAACACATACCAGTTCAGTGGCTTCAGCAGCGGCTTCGTGGACATTCTCGCGGCTGAGCAAACTCCTGAAAGCCAGCACTGGTTCCAGGGTACGGCCGATGCCGTACGCCGCAGCCTGAAACATATCAACCAGCATAATTTTGATTATATCCTCATTCTTAGCGGCGACCAGCTTTACCAGATGGATTTCGATGAAATGCTGCAGAACCATGAGAACAACGGGGCAGAGATCACCATCGCAACAATTCCCGTCGGTGCAAGCGAAGCATCCGACTTCGGTATCCTGAAAGCAAGTGGCGATAATAAGATCCTTTCCTTCACCGAAAAGCCCGGGCCCGATATTCTACCGAACTGGGTGAGCGACACCGGCGATGAAATGAAAGGGCAGGGAAGGGTGTTCCTTGCCAGCATGGGTATTTATATTTTCAACAAGGACGTGCTGTTCAACCTGCTCGACCAGGAGAATGCCACCGATTTCGGCAAACAGGTTATTCCTAATGCGCTGGGCAAACACAAAGTTTACAGCTATCAATATGCAGGCTACTGGACTGATATCGGGAATATATCATCCTTCTTCGAAGCAAACCTTGCGCTAACGATGGATATACCCCTGTTCAATCTCTTCGACAAGAAGATGGTGTACACCCGCGCGCGTATGCTGCCTCCTTCAAAGATCAGCGGCACCACGCTGGAGCGCACCATCATTGCAGAAGGCTCCATCATTCACGCCGAGCGTATATCGAACTCCGTTATTGGAATAAGAAGCAGGGTAGGTTCAGGAACCGTCATCAACAGTTCCTACATCATGGGAAATGATTTTTATGAAACGCTTGAAGAGATCGCCTATTACCATGAGCGCGGGATACCGAAGCTCGGGATCGGCGATAACTGCCTGCTCTCGAACGTGATCGTGGATAAGGACTGCCGGATCGGGAACAACGTGAAGATCCAGGGTGGAAGCCACCTTCCTGATTCAGACCACAGCCTCTTCAGCATTAAAGACGGCATCGTGGTCATTAAGAAAGGCGCGATCCTCAACGATAATTTCGAGATCTAAAGCATCGCGCCCCAAACGAACTGGTCCATCCAGAATTTAGAATCCGGGTCGTCAGCATTGCCCCACTCGGAGATACGCTCCCTGATGTTCACCTTCAGCGCATTCCTGGTCATCGGCTTCTTTGCCGCCAGTGGCTGAATGGCCGAAACGTTCACATCATTCACCATTACTTTCGTGGCGATCCATGAAGTGTATAAGCGTGGAATGGTCAGTCCGAGTACCAGCCCCGGCAATCCGTTAATGGATGCAGGCCCGCCCGGCAACATGATCTCCTCGGAATAGAAGGCAAATACATAGATGCTGTCCATGATGATGCCCACAGCCTTGCGGCAGTTGAAACCGGCAATAACCCTGTTCTCGTTCGTAAGCCTCCATTCGATCTGCGGAATGGAATCCTGGATGTGGAAGTTTGAACCAACCACATTCTTCTGCATGCTGAACGCACCTTTGTTGTGGTCGAAATACCAGATGTTCTCATCCTCACCGCGCTTTAAAAAATCCGGGAGCTTCGCTTCAGGCTGCCAGTGGTGGAATTTGTAGATGCTCTTGTTATTATCGAACGTAAGATGATAATACGCCGTTTTGAAATCGGGCATGCTGTTCTTCATCATCTCAGCCCAGCTGCTGTTGCCCATGGTCTTCTTTACGTTGGTGCGTACCTCGTACTCCACAACAGCCCTGTCGATAAAGGTTTGCGCTTTCAGCGAAACGCATGATATGGTTAGGAATGCTGCTACTATATATTTCTTCATCATTATTTATTATTGTTTGAAGTGCCTTTGTTACGGAAGTTCCAGGCGAAACCAAGCATGAAATAACGCTTCAGCCTGTCGTTCCTGATCTCACTGAAAGTATTGCCGCTGAAGTTCCTGTCGATCCCGATATTCTCGTTCAGGATATCACGAACCATGGCATATACGGTGAATTCATCATTCTTGAACGTGCGCTGGATCTTTGCATTCCACAACTGGTTGTTAAGTCCTTTGTCGAATTCACTGGTCTTTTCCCTCGAATAGAAATTGTAATCAGAGGAGATCGACCATACTTTTTTGATATACACGGTTGCTTCCGCTGTAAGCGTATTCACATAATAATCAAACTTGGTTTTTGCCTGGTTGTTTATATTATGCGTGTAGGAGAGATCATTTGAAAGTGAGATGTCGTACTTCTTATCCTTCGCCTTGTTGATGTTGAAGCTTACCCCGGTATTCGTGGTCCTGGAATAGCTGATCTTGTTGTTGATCACATCCGCAAAGCGTGAATACATAATGCGTGGGTTGATGTTGAAGCGGGTGTTCAGCTTCTTGCTCTTCAGTCCCACACCGCTCCAGAAGCTCAGGTTGAAGTTTCCATCCGTATTCACCGGCATGGTAACGGTCTTACCCGTTGCCAGGTCGATCCTCCTGTCATTCTTGATCGAGTTGGAAGTGGTAGAGAAGTTCAGCGACTGGTACATCCAACGGTCTTTCAAAAAGTCGTATCCATTATGCGAGATGCTCCATGAATTGGTGAAGCTTGGCTTAAGGTTAGGGTTACCGATATATTCGTTGAACTGGTCGTTGTTATTCCTCAGCGGCTGCAACTGGTTCATTGAAGGCTGGCTGGTGAAGCCTGAGTAGTTTAACCGCAGCATGTGGTTGCTCTTATAAGTATAAGTGAAGTTCGCCTGCGGGAAGAAATTGGTGAAATTCCGCTTAAAGGTATTGCCATACGTTACATCCTCCAGGTTAAAGTGGGTGAATGCAAAGCCGGAACCGAGGCTGAACTTGATCTTCTTATGACTGTAAGAAAGCCTTGCCGAAGGCTTGTTCACCAAAATCGTCTGGTCGAAACGGTTGGTGAGTGAATCCACCTGCTCATCGTACTTCCCTGTGGAAGCAGAGTAGGTATAGGTAACCTGGTCGTTCACGCCGGAGTTGAGGCTTGTTTCATGCGACAATTCCACCGCATACTTAGCATTCAGTGGTTCGGTATAAGTTGCCTTGCCGGAGATGCGACGGTTAACCTTGTCGTAGTTCAGCATCTGGTCCACATCCAACACGAACGGGTTCAACGGATCGTATATGGTATTCAGCGATTTGTTATAATTCGTGCCGTCGGTATTCAGGATGCTCCAGTCGCCGTTAACCGAGAAGGTTCTGCGCACTTTTTTGAATTTATGCCTGAAGAGGAAGTTACCGGTAAAGGCCATCTTCTCGCTGCTGATCGTATTGCGGCCCGTACTGGTGTTGATAAGCTGACCATCCTTGCCGGTGCGTGATCCGGAACGGATATCCTCGCTTTCCGTTTCATAATAATTAAGGTTGGCTGTGATCTTCAGGCTGTTCATTGAATCCAGCTTCATATCATAGCTGCCCGTCATCTTTACATTGAAGCGGTCTACGTTCGAGAGTACATTGCTCACCTCGTTCAGGCTTTCATACTGGCCGGTAGCCGTATCATAAACCTGTGTCTGTATGAACGACTGCCTGTTGTTCGTATAGTCCTGCTCGTTGTAGCGTGGTGAAAGGTTCAGCATGTTCTCGCCGAATTTGTTGATGTACTGCAGGCCGGCGTTCACGTTGCGGATGAAACCATTCTGCGTATTCACATAAGGTTCATCATCGGTTGAACCACCTTTATAGATCATTACACCACCGCCTTCTTCATCTATCGTTACGGAAGTATTGTCGCTCATGCCGTACTTTTCCATATCCTGCCAGTTCAGGCCATCCTGGCCGGTATTGCCATTCAGCAGGAAGGCAGATAATTTTCGCTTGCCCTTGAAGGAGCTGTACATGAGGTTATTGTTGAAGCGGTTGCTGATATCATCCTGCGGGCCCGCTGCCAGGTCAATTTTTCCAAAGTGACCGCGCTTCTTATCTTCCTTAAGTTTTAAGTTGATCGTCTTTTGTGTCTGGCCGTCGTCAATGCCGGTGAATTCAGCCTGCTCGCTCTTCTTATCAAACACCTGCACTTCCTTCACCGCGTCTGCACGAAGGTTTTTCACCGCCATGCCCGGGTCGTCGCCAAAGAATTCCTCGCCATCCACCAGTACTTTCTCAACGGTCTGTCCCATAGCGGTGATCTGCCCGTTACGGTCAACCTGTATGCCCGGCAGCTTTTTCAAAAGTTCCTCCACGTTCGCATTGGCCGAAACCTTGAAGCTGTCGGCAGTGTAAACGGTGGTGTCGCCTTTTATCCTGATGGGAGATCCGCTCTTGATGATCACGGCTTCCAGGAGCTTGCTCTTCGGGGTAAGCGCCAGGGTATTCAGGTTCACCCCTCCGTTCTCCACGGTAACATTGTCAACAAAGTCGCCAAAGGAGGGATGCATAACCATCACCACGTAGCGGCCCGGATCGGCCTGCAGGGTGAAGCTTCCGTCGGCGGCGGTGCGGGTAAACGCTTTAAGGGCGCTGTCTTGCGGGGCAAGAAGGGCTACAACGGCATTCTTCACCGAAACAGCGGCAGCAGTATCCTTAACGGATCCCCTGATCTCCTGTTTTTGTGCAAAAAGCACATTGCCTGAAAATATCAGTAATAATAGCAGTGAAAGTCTGGTCATAAGTGTTGGTACAAATTAATTCTATATACGGCGGCAAGATAACTGTTGCTTAATTTAGGGTTGCCGGAAATTATATATACAGCAAAAATCAGGTGTGAGTGGCATACGAACATGAACATTTCATAGATTCTACCCGGATGGTCTGGAACTATTCGCTGTTTAGCGCAGAAACCATCACCCGTTTCCGCGCCGGGAAGTGCTTCGACGCCTACCGGTATTTCGGCGCGCATGCGCTGACCGTGCTGGAAAAGGAGGGCTTTTACTTTGCTGTCTGGGCGCCGAATGCTACCTATGTTTCAGTAGTGGGCGACTTCAATGGCTGGAAGAAGGAGATCCATCCTTTATATGTACGGCTCGACAGCTCAGGCATCTGGGAAGGTTTCATTCCCGCGCTGCATGCCGGGCTGAAATACAAATTCCATATCACCGGGGCAGGAGGGGAAGAAGGTTTGAAAGCAGACCCTTTCGCTTTTTACAGCGAGATGCGCCCGAACAATGCTTCTGTTCTGTGGAACAGCCATTACCATTGGGGCGACGATGAATGGCTTTCGCAACGTAAGCACCGCAACGGCTATCATTCACCATGGAGTGTTTACGAAGTACATCCCGGGAGCTGGATGCGCCCCGATAAGGATGATCCCGAACGGTTCAACAGTTATGATGAAACAGTGGAGCGGCTCATTCCATACTGCCTCGGCATGGGCTTCACCCATATAGAGCTGATGCCGGTAATGGAATATCCATACGATGCAAGCTGGGGCTACCAGCTCACCGGCTACTTCGCGCCAACAGCGCGGTATGGTGAACCCGAAGGACTGAAACGCTTCATTGATGCATGCCACCGCCATGGTATAGGAGTATTGCTCGACTGGGTGCCGTCGCATTTCCCAGGCGATGCCCATGGCCTTTACCGTTTTGATGGCGCGCATACTTATGAATATGGTGATATGCAGAAAGGCTACCACCCCGACTGGAATAGCTACATCTTTAATTATGCCCGCGGCGAGGTGCGTTCCTTCCTCATGAGCAGCGCGCATTACTGGCTGCACGAATTCCATGCAGATGGATTGAGGGTTGACGCGGTGAATTCCATCGTACGCCTCGATTTCGGAAGGGCAGAAGGAAGCTGGAAACCGAATGATCTCGGTACGAATGAAAACCTGGAAGCTTCGGAATTCCTCCGCAACCTGAACAAAATGGTAAGCCATGAATTCGAAGGCGTGCATATGATCGCCGAAGATGCATCCGACTGGCCGGGGATAACCACGCCGGTGAACAAAGGCGGCTACGGTTTCTCCATGAAATGGATGATGGGATGGATGCACGATTCGTTTCGCTACTTCAAAACCCTGCCGGCCGACCGCCCTGCCATCCAGGATACCTTCACCTTCAGCATGATGTACTTCACCGATGAACGCTTCATGCTGCCATTGAGCCACGACGAAGTGGTGCACGGCAAAAGCCCTATGATCTACAAAATGCCCGGCAATGAGCAGGAGAAATTCGCCAACCTGCGCCTGCTATATACATATATGTATACGCATCCCGGGGCAAAACTGCTCTTCATGGGAAATGAATTCGGCCAGACCTCGGAATGGAATTTTGCAGCGGAGCTCGACTGGCCGCTCTTACAGTATGATTATCACAATGGTGTGCAGGAATGCGTGCGCACCCTGAACCATATTTACCGCGGTTGCCCCGCCATGTTTGAATTGCAGTTCTCCGGCGAAGGCTTCGAATGGATCGAATTGAACAGGAGGGAAGAGGGGATCATTGCCTACCGGCGGAAAGGAAGGAAAAGAAAGGACGACGTGGTGGTTATTTTGAATGTTTCCGGCAAGGTGGCAGACTGTAACGGGCTGAAAGTGAAAGGGAAGCAGCAGTGGGAAGTGTTCTTCAACTCAGACAGCAGGAAATACGCGGGTTCCGGCATGTTTGAAGATACTTTGTTAAGATGTGAAATGGTTGATAAAAAGCGCCGGATTTGTGAAATATTTATGCCTCTTGCGCCGTTATCGGGAGTAATGATCCGGCAGGTAGAGTAACTTTGCCGCAATCCGATAACCTACTATGAAATACCTTATCCTACCCGTACTTATTTTTTCAGCAGGCCAGGCCTTTGCAGGACTGTCCGACAGCTCCCAATATTATTTCAACAAAGGCCAGGAAGAGATGCAGGCGAAGAAATACCTCGTCGCTGCAAAGCACTTCGACAAGGCCATCAGCTTCAACCCGAATTTCACTGCAGCCTACCTCGAGAATGCCAGGGTGAACCTCGAGATGCGCAAGACCAATGTGGCCATGGAGAATTTCAAGGCCGTACTGAAACTCGATCCGAATAATAAGCCTGCCACCCAGGGACTGATGGAGTTGTATTACAACTACCGCCAGTACAATAATGCAAGCGAGCTTGCGCTGAAATGCAAAGACTGCCCGAATGCAAAGAAGATCCTGGGCATGAGCGAATACCAGCAGGAGAATTATCCTGAAGCGGAGAAGCACCTGCTTGCAGCCATCAAGGATGATCCGAAGGATGCCGAAGCAGTGTACACGCTCGCACGCACCTATATCGATATGGAATTCTACAAGAAGGCCGTTCCATATTATGAAATGGCGCTGCAGCTCGACCCTGCAAAAAGCAACTGGAGGTACGAGCTGGGACTTATCAGTTTCAACAACTACGATTATAAGAAGGCATTGTCTTCCTTCCAGGCTGCTGCTGAAAAAGGATATACCGTTTCCAACGATTTCAAGGAGAACATGGGCATCACCGCGCTTTATGCCGGCGACTATGATCTTGGTGAAAAGCTGGTGATGGAAGTGTTCAGCCGCAAGCCCGGCGCAAAAGACCTGTTGCGCGATGCGGCAGAGATCCTGCATTCAAAGAAACAATACCAACGCTCACTTACTTACTGCCAGAAACTGATGGAGGCCGATCCTAAAGATGCGAAGGCGCTCTACCAGGCAGGTCTCAACTTCCAGAAGATGGGCCAGAAAGACCGCGGCATGCAAATGTGCGACAAGGCGATCGAAATGGATCCTTCACTGGAAAGTTTACGGAGGAAGAAGGAAATGCCGGGGGGATTGTAAGGGTTGGAGGTTGGAGGTTGGAGGTTGGAGGTTGGAGGTT
>JAEZEI010000058.1 GCA_023417815.1 Bacteroidota bacterium
AGGACCAGGCCGAGTGCGACGAGGGTGACGACGAGCGTGCGCCGGCGGGTGTTCGGCACGGGGAGGGCGACGTCCACGACGCTCACCTGCGCACCTCCTCGGCCGGTACGCCGCGCCCGGCTCGGGGGTCGAGCCGGCGGTGCACCAGGTCACCCACGGCGTTGCCGACGAAGACGAGCGCCGCGGTGACCAGCGCGATGGCGAGCAGCAGCGGCACGTCCTGGCGCAGCGCAGCCTGCGTCGTCGCCTGGCCGAGGCCGGGGTAGGAGAACACCTGCTCGGCCAGGACCGAGCCGCCGAACAGCTCCCCGATGCTGGCGAACTGCAGCATCACCGCCGGGGCGGCCGCGTTGCGCAGCACCCGCCGCACCAGAACCCCGCGGGGGGTCTCGCCGAGCGAGCGGGCGAACGCGACGTGGTCCGAGGCGAGCACCTCGGTGACCGCCTGGCGTGTGTGCAGCGTGATCGGCCCCACGCCGACCACGCTGAGCGCGACCATCGGGAGCAGCATGTGGTGCAGGCGCTGCCACACGGTCACGTCTTCTGGGAGCACGCCGATCGGGCCGGCGCAGCAGACCGGCGTCCACTGCAGCCAGACCGAGAACACGTAGAGCAGGATCAGCCCCACCCAGAAGGTCGGCGCCGAGGAGAGGGTGTAGGCCCACCAGGTGACGACACGGTCGACCAGGCTCCCGCGCCGCGCGCCGGCGAGGACGCCGAGCGCGAAGCCGAAGATCCCGGACAGCACCCACGCGCCGGCCATCAGGCCCAGGCTCGCCATCAGGCGGGAGCCGATGACCTCGGTGACCGGGAGCCCGTAGACGTGCGACTCCCCGAGGTTGCCGCGCAGCACCTCGCCGGCCCACGCCACGAAGCGCTCCGGCGCGGAGGCGTCCAGGCCCCAGCGCTCCTCGATCAGGGCGCGCTGCTCGGGCCCGACCGCGTTGAGCTCGGCGCCGATGTAGGCGTCGACCGGGTCCACCGGAGAGGCGGACATCAGGGCGAACGAGGCGACGGCGACCGCCGCCAGCAGCAGGGCGAGCTGCCCGGTCTTGGCCGAGACTCCGCGCAGGGCCGTCAGCACATCCAACGCCAGCCGGTGATGCCGGCGGTCAGCGGCCAGCCGTGGCCGTGCGGCTCGACCATCGGCTCGCCGAGGTCGAGGCAGGAGTCGACGTAGTAGGTGTGATCGAGGTTGACCAGCCACGCCCACGGCGCGTCGGCCGCCGGACCGGAGGGGACCTGGGCGGCCTGCCAGTGGCCGGTCGCCTCCTCGGGGTTGGTCGCCGCCAGGGCCGCCTCGAGGTGCCTGTCGACCTCGTCGTTGGCGTACATGCCGGGGTTGTTGTACTCGACGCCGGCCTGGCTCGACGCGAGCAGGTTGTACATCTCCAGCGGGTCGTGGCTGCCCCATCCGAACAGCACCGGTTCGCTGTGCAGGCGCTGTTCGATCTGCTCCCAGCCCGCGGACTCGGGCGTCACCTCGATGCCCGCCTCGGCGACCATATCGGCCACGGCCAGGGCCAGGCTCTGGCGCAGCGAGTCCCCGGCCGGGTAGAGCAGCGTGAAGGCCGCCTCGACGCCCCCCTTGGACCGCACGCCGTCGCCGTCCTCGTCGGTCCAGCCGGCCGACTCCAGCAGGTCGGCGGCACCCTCGGGGTCGGCGTCCTCGATGGCGGTGGACGGCTCGAACCACGGCGCCTCGTCGACCGGGCCGTACGCCGGGGAGCCGTGGCCGTCCAGGACGCCGTCGACCAGCGCCGCCCGGTCGACGGCGAGGTTGACGGCGCGGCGGACCGCGACGTCGGCGGTCACGTCGTTGCCGATCGGCGCACCGTCGTCGGTGGTCCGTCCGTCGTCGGGCACCGTGGGGAAGGACAGCGCCCGGTTGTCGAGGCTGGGGACCGCGACCACCTCGACGCCGGAGATCGCCTCGCCCGCCTGGGTCGAGGGGACGCCGGCCACGTCGAGCTGACCGGCCCGCAGCGCGGCCAGCGTGGCGTCCTCGTCGGTGAAGAGGAACACCAGCCGCTCGAACTCCGGCAGCTCGCCGTAGTAGTCCTCGTTGCGCTCCACCACGAGTTGCTGCCCGGGCTGCCACGACACGAAGGTGTACGGGCCGGAGCCGACCGGCTCCTGGGCGTAGCGCTTGTCGTGGGTGTCTTGGGGCACGATGCCCAGGCTGACGAGTCGGTTGACGAACGTGCTCTGCGGCCGGACGAGGCGCAGCTCGACGGTCGTGGGGCTCGTGGCCTCGGCCCGCTCCAGCACGGTGACGTCGGTCAGGCCGCCGGAGCGGGCGGCGGTGTTGAACGTGTACGCGACGTCCTCCGCCGTCAGCGGCGACCCGTCGGAGAACGTCACGTCGTCGCGGATCTCGACGGTCCACACCCGCCCGTCCGCGCTGACCTGCCAGTCCGTCGCGAGGTCGCCGGTCACGTCGAGGTCGCCCGTGCGCTGCAGGAGCGTGGACTGGAACAGCGGCGAGCCGTAGCGACCCCAGCCCAGCGTCGGGTCGAACCCCTCGTCGGGCTCGCCGCCCAGTGCCAGCG
>JAEZEI010000077.1 GCA_023417815.1 Bacteroidota bacterium
TTATTTGTTTATAAGAGACAGGGCAGAAACAGGCAGCCTTATAAAAAACGACAGCATCTTTAAACGGGGCACTTTAATAACAGGTATAAATGGTAAAAGCAACCAGGAACTGGTAAATACTATTTTCAGTTACCTGCCGCAGGATGGATATGCAAATAATATCAACTACATCCGGATGAGTGGCAACTTTCCATATTATCACAGGAATATTTATGGGATCAGTAAGGAATACTTGGTTGATTATATAGATAGTGCGGGCAGGCCTTCAAGAGTAAACATTAAGCCCTTTCAACCTGTAAGAGATACCACGGAACCCAGGAAGAAACCTGCACCGCGTGTAAAAAGAAAACGACCTTCCCGTGAGCAACGATTTACGCGCTACAGGAATATGGAAACAGACCTGCAGACCAAAACTGCTTTTATGACGGTGAACAGTTTCACCAAAGGACATATGCGGACGTTCTTCAGACGCTCTTTCAGGGAAATGAGGGAAGGAAATATGGAGAACCTGGTTATTGACATACGTAGCAATGGAGGGGGGCGTGTAGGATTATCAACCCTCCTCACGAAATATATTTCGTCAGAGCCTTTCCGTGTGGCCGACAGCCTGTATGCTAAATCCCGCTCTCTTGCACCCTATTCCCGTTATTTCAAAGGCAAGTGGATAAATAATATCGGGATGTTCTTTTATTCCAGTCGACAGGAAGATGGTATGTATCATATAAGGCATCTCGAAAGGAAGGTGTACAAGCCTAAAAAGAACCGGTTCAGGGGAAATGTATATGTATTGACAAACGGCCCTACCTTCTCTGCAGCAACACTGTTTGCAAATGCAGTTAAAGGGCAGCCGCACGTAACACTTATTGGAGAAGAAACAGGAGGCGGGTGGCACGGAAATAATGGCATCATTATTCCGGATGTAACCCTGCCGAATACCCGAACCCGAATCAGGGTTCCCTTATACCGGCTGGTGCAATATCAACATGTACCGAAGAGCGGAACCGGTATCATTCCTGATATCTATGTAGGCACAAGTTATGAGGCCTTGCTGAAGGGATACGATAAAAAAATGCAGGTGGTTCGTGAAATTATAAAGCAGAGAAAATGATAAACGAAGTTTTGCTGAAAGCCATACATACGGGCGCTGATCAGCTCACAAGATTTTTCCAGGGAGAATTCAGTGTTTCAAACAAGGAGGGCATAAACAACCTGGTAACAGAAGCTGATCATGCTGCCGAGAAAGCCATCATCGAGGTTATAAGGGAAGCTTATCCCGACCACTTCATATTAAGTGAAGAAACCGGTGAAATGAAGACTTCCAGCAACTATAAATGGATCATTGATCCCATAGATGGTACGGTAAACTTTGCAAATGGGATCCCTATCTGTTGCGTTAGCATAGCGGTAGAGCAGGACGGACAGATGGTTCAGGGTGCGGTTTTTAATCCATTTATGCGTGAAATGTTCTTCGCTGAAAAAGGAAAGGGAGCTACGCTGAATGGTAAGCCGATAAGGGTAAGCAATAAAGAAACTGTGTCCACCTCCTGCCTTGTAACAGGGTTCCCCTATACCTACCTCGATATGCCCAATGGTCCTGTTCAGATCTTCGAAAAACTGATCCGGAATGGAATTCCTGTCAGGCGCCTTGGAAGTGCGGCCATTGACCTTTGCTGGGTTGCTGCAGGAAGGTTTGATGGTTTTTATGAACATAAGCTTGAGGCATGGGACAGCGCTGCAGGATTTTTAATTGTTGAAGAAGCAGGTGGAAGGGTTACCGACTTTAAAGGCGATCAATATTCTCCATACCAGCCTCATATTCTTGCCACCAACGGGAAGATCCATGATGAATTGCTTGGTATTGTTAATGGAAATGCGCTGTAGAATGTATTTTGCGGCTAAATAACGGCCCTGGATCTTTCAGTAATCATAGTAAGCTATAATGTAAAATATTTCCTTGAGCTGTGCCTGCATTCCGTGCTCAGGGCTGCTCAGGATATAGATGCTGAGGTTTTGGTGGTTGATAATAATTCCAGTGATGGCAGCGTGGAATATTTGCAGAAGCGATTTCCTAATGTAATTATCATTGCAAATTCCAATAACCCTGGATTTGGTAAAGCCTGCAACCAGGGACTTCACAAAGCAACAGGCAGGTATGTACTATTTCTCAACCCGGATACGATAGTTCCTGAGCAAAGCTTTTCTGCCTGTATCCGTTTCGCAGATGAGACCAGGGATTTTGGCTCTTTGGGTTGTAAAATGATAGATGGGTCGGGGGTATTCCTGCCGGAAAGCAAACGGTTATTTCCAACGGCTGCAAGATCAGTATTCAGGCTAACCGGTTTAAACAGGATTTTTCCGCGAAGCAGGGTATTTTCAGGTTATTATGCTGGCCATCTTCCTGAAAATAAAATTAGCGAGGTAGATGTGATCGCTGGTGCATTCTTTTTTGCGGCTCGCAAAACCTTAATGGAACTGAAGGGATTTGATGAGGATTTTTTCATGTACGGGGAGGATATAGACCTTTCCTATCGTATCCAGGCCAAAGGGTTAAAGAATTATTACTTCCCGGAGGTTACAATAATTCATTTTAAGGGTGAATCTGTCCAGAAATTCAGCGCCGGACATCGCAAACATTTTTATGGCGCCATGAAGTTGTTTGTGAAGAAGCATTATTCAAAAGGTTTGGAATCATTTTTTCTGAATGCAGGGATCGGTCTTTCTTCCAGATTGGCAACTCCTAAAAAAAGGGTGATGGCACAAAAGACTTCTACCCTAGCAATCCTTGCAAATGATAATACTTTTCAACAGGTAGTTCACCAGCTTAAGTTTGCCGACCCCCCGGTTTTTCTTGCAGGAAGAGTGTCTATTCAGGATGAACCGGGTGCACTTTGCTCCCTGTCGCGGTTAAGAGAGTGTTTACGCAAGAAGGAGTTTGACACACTGCTGGTATGTTGTGAAGACATAGGTTTCGATTCAGCAATAAATATTCTGCATCAATACAAAAGGAAACTCGAATTTCTTTTTCATCCAGGTGGTGGATCAGCAATTGTAGGAAGTACAGACAGGGACCTGCAGGGAAGGGTTATAGCGAAGCCAGGAGATCAGTGATCCTTTTTACCAGGAGGTTGTTTTTAATTTCGGTTAATTTCCCTGATCTTCTATTGATAGATTCAAATGAAAGTTCGTTTTGCGTTACCATTCCCACACCTGCTTCGGAATGAAGTTTAGCAAGGTATTCCTGTTCTGCCTGGCCTGGTGTGGGCACCAACACCGCTTCAGCCTGCATTACGCTCAAATCCATAATAGAAGAATACCCGGCCCGGCATATAACCATCTTTGACCGGCTGATCAGTTCCTCAACTTCTTTTCGAGAGGCAATTCCACGCACTTCAGCCATGTGATGATCTGCAACAAATGGATCATCGATTCCTCTTACCAATACCGCATTTTGTCCCTGGAAAATTTCAAGCAATCTTAATTCAAGGAGAGACCGCTGAGGTTCAGGGCCCGATAACAGCAATAACCAGTCAATATTTTTTTCTGTTATCTTTTTTTCCAGGGAGGATAAAGGGCCGCAATATTTAACTCCCGCGCCTCGGGAAAGCATCCCTGAAAGGGAATGCGATACATCATCCGGTACCCAGCATTCGGTAAAATGTGAGATCACTTTTTTATGCGCGAAATGCAAAGCTTTATCAAGAAATGTATTGCCCGTAACGAAATTGAGCTGGTGGGTAATGTAAACTGTGTGAACTTTCTTACTCCAAAGTCCCGGACGGTTATCGCTTATAACTGCATCAAAATGGTATTTATCAATATAATTTTCCAACAACCTGTGTTCCTGCCTTGAGTTTTTGAGGGCTTTTGGACCTTGTTTAAGCAGGTGAGCCCATTGACTGCTTCCTTTGGAATAGGTTATGTTGTAATCAGGCAGTTCAAGGAAATTTGCTTGTGGGAATTCAGCCTGCAGGAGCTTTTTTGTTGATTGACCTGTACCGATCCACGCATCGGATCCTTGCCTTATGAGCTCGTAAATGATGGGAATACACCGCGTGGCGTGGCCCAGGCCCCAGTCGAGCGGTGCAACCAATACCCTTGGGCCTGATTTGTTAATATTTTCGCCGATCATTTTGCCCGGGCAATAATGTTTTGGATAAATAGTTTAAATTGTAACGGTAAAAATATGCAACGAATAATAAAGATATTTCTCCTGCTTCTCATCACGGGGTCTGTGGCTTCCGGTTGTTCGGCAACAAAAAAAAGTAAGTGCGGTTGCCCGAACAGGCAGGGAATGGTAGGGTATTAGCTATTACATGATTATGAACCACCACAATCGTGATCTGCTTGTGCTTCTGAACCAGGAGCGAATGTCGCAACAGGCATTGGAGCACGAGGTGCATAAACTCCATGAGCTGCTATACTATGTAGAACGCACAGATAATTTGGCTGTTGCTTTCGAACTTATCGACCTGAACAGGTCCAAAGTGATCCATAAACATCATGTAGTGCGCGACCATATAAGGTTTCGTCGCAGGAAAAACTTCGTTTTTCTATTCAACAGGAACTGAATCCACGATCTTACCCAGTGCCAGTCTCAGATTTTCCAATACGGCAGGAATGTCCTCCTTCCTGCAACATCCAACACTTAACCGGTACCAGTCGCTGCTGCGGGGAGCACCAAATGCATAGAAAGGTACGATCGCAAGCTTAGCTTCATCGAGTATGAACTGGGTAACGTCTTCCTGCGTTTCGAGCACTTTACCTGATGAAGTTCTTTTTCCTGCGAGGGAGATCTGGATGGTCAGGTATATGGCTGCCTGTGGAGCAATTGCATCTACGGGAAGTCCTTCCTCATGCAGGTTCCGGAATCCTTTATATATTTCATTGAGCCGGAATTCCACTTCCTTCTTGAAATTATTGAAGTAGCCATCAACTGCGGCATCGTTCACCAGGAATTTAGCCACCGCCTTCTGTTCTGCCATTGGAGCCCACGAACCAATGTGACTGTTAAGTCCGCGCATCTTTATGATCACTTCTTCAGGAGCGAGCGACCAGCCTACCCTTACGCCGGTAGCGGCAAATGCCTTGCTTATTCCATCCACAAAAATGGTGTACTTCTTCATTTCAGGCCGGAGGGAAACAGGGTTGTAATGAACCGTCTGGCCATAAGTAAGTGTCCAGTAGATCTGGTCATACATCAGGTACAGTTTCTTTTCATCCTCCCCACGCGTAGCATTCTCTTCCAGTATGAGGTCGCATATTCTTTCAAGTTCCTCTTTCCTGAAAGTGGTGCCGGTAGGATTCAGCGGGGAACAAACAGCGATAAGGGTAGCGCCCTTTACATGAGGCCTTATCTGTTCTGCCGTAGGCATGAAATTATTCTCGCGGGTTGCTTCGATACATATATGTTCACCATGATTAAAATGAACATAATGATTATTGTTCCAGCTTGGAACAGGATAAATGACCTTATCACCCGGATCAACTATGGTGCGGTAAATAGCATAAATGAGCGGACGCCCTCCTGCAGCTACAAGTATCTCTGATGTAGAATAATCTATTCCTTCTCTTGATTTAATGAAATGGCTGATCGCTTCCCGCAGGTCCAGTTCGCCTTCCGCTGCCGGATAGGCAGTATGGTGGTCCCTGTAAGCATTGATGATCTCCGTTTCAAGTTCTGCTGGTATGGGAAACTGCCCGGGGTCAAAGTCGCCAATGGTATAATTATATACCTGTTGTCCGCTCCTGATCTTTTCTTTTATTGCAGCACCCAGTCTAACGATCTCTGAGGGGATCAGGGTTTCTGCAAACCGGCTAAGCTTTAATTTTCCCATGCTGAATGGTTTAGGGCTGAAACGACAAAATAAAGGATATTGACCCGTTTGACCAATTAACCGGGCTCAAATCCAAGGCTGACAGAATTGATGCAATAGCGCAAACCTGTTGGAGGAGGCCCGTCGTCGAATACATGACCGAGGTGTGCATTGCAGCGCCCGCAAAGCACTTCGGTACGGTTCATTCCGTAGGTATTATCTTCCTTATATATAATACTGTTCTTCTCAACAGGTTCAAAAAAACTTGGCCACCCGCAACTGCTGGAAAATTTTGCATCGCTGCGAAACAGGAGTTTGCCACATGCTACGCAATAATATTCGCCGACGTCTGAAGAATTCCAGAACTTCCCGGTAAATGGTCTTTCGGTTCCTTTCTCGCGTGCAATGTGGTAGACACTGTCGGGCAATACCTTCTTCCACTCATCTTCGCTTACTTCAATTTTTCCGGAATCAGTTCTTGAGAACCAGGGGTTTGTTTTCATTGGAATTTTTTCGGTTTTTGAATTTGAACGGTCGCGATCAATTGAAATATGGCAGCCGATCATTATATTTACTATAACTGCAACAAGAGCTGTGCCTATAGCACGAGCCTTTAAATGAAAAGCGGTTACCTTTGTTTTAGTTATCATCAATATCGGTACTAGGCCGGATTTAATCAGTTATGTTCAATTTAATACTTTTTGGGCCTCCAGGCAGTGGAAAAGGTACGCAAAGCGAAAAGATCATTGCGAAATATGAATTAATGCATCTCAGTACGGGCGACCTGCTTCGTTCTGAGATAAGCAGGCAGACCGCCCTGGGGATCGAAGCCAAAAAATTCATAGACAAAGGTGAACTTGTACCGGATGAGGTGGTGATCGGAATGATCAGCTCGGCGCTGGAAGAAAATCCTGATGCAAAAGGATTTCTTTTCGACGGTTTTCCCCGTACATCTGCCCAGGCTGAAGCTCTTGACAGGCTGCTCGATCTGCGAAATGAATCCATTTCAGTTATGCTTGCGCTGGATGTAAGTGAACAGGAACTTATAAAGCGCCTCCTGAAACGTGGTGAGACCAGCGGCAGGTCAGATGATAATAATGAGAACGTTATCAGGGCAAGAATAGAGGAATACAGGAATAAGACCGAAGCCGTAGCAGATTATTACCGCAGGTTCAATAAAGTAGTGCTGGTAAAAGGTGAAGGCTCAATAAATGAGATCTTCGGGCTGTTATGTGATGAGATCGATAAAAGGATCCCCGCCTCTATTGTAAATACCCCGCCGGTTCAATAATGAGTGCAGACAAAATAAATTTCCTTCGTACAGAATTGCTCCTGCTTCTTGAAAAAGTAAATGCAGATGCAAAAGCAAGATGGGGAAAGATGGATGCACAGCAGATGATCGAACACCTCGCTTATTTTTTTGATATGTCTGCAGGAAAGATCCAGACTACCCTGGTAACGCCCGAAGAACATCTTCCTAAATACCGTGATTTTCTTTACAGTGATAAAGAATTCAGGGAAAATACAAAAGCACCTGAATCAATCATCCCTGTAGAACCTCTTCCAGCTCAACTTCCTTCTCTTATAGATGCCATGGAAAAGTTGAAGTTATCCATAGATGGCTTCCTGGAGCATTTCAGCATGGAACCCGGCGCCAAAACCCTGCATCCTGTTTTTGGTTGGCTTTCGTTCGAAGACTGGCTGATGTTGCATTATAAACATGTAAACCATCACCTGAGGCAATTCACTGCCTGATCATTTACATTCTCCCTTTGTAAAGGTTTTGATGCCTTCGCAGGTTGCTATGCAAGCATTCCCATAGGTCTTGTTATCACACCCGCATACCGGGTCGTATTGCATGGTACACATACAGTCTTCTTTCTTTTCCCCGATACATGGATCAGAGGTCTTTTTGCAGGTACCCTGGAAACTTAGCAGGATAACGAAGATGACGATGATATTCCTGATCATGCCGGGAAATTAAGGGATAATTAAAAATATTCGCTATTCGGAATGATGCAGCAAAAACTTTGCAGAAATCCTGGTTCGCTCAATTTTACTTTTCCCCTTTCACTTTGGCTTATTACTTAGATTTGCCCTTCAATATAACAGCATGCAGCAATTAGAGAATTATATAAAAGGAAAATGGATAAAGGGAGAAGACGATGGGCAGGAGTTATACAATGCCGTTACGGGTGAGCCTATTGCCACTGCCTCCACCAGTGGTATCGATATGGAACAGGCACTTGCCTATGCCCGCAATACCGGGAATCCTGCATTGCGTATAATGACCTTCCAGGAAAGAGGAAGGATGCTGAGGTCCCTGGCGCTTCACCTTCTATCGCAAAAAGAGAAGTTCTATGCCATCAGCGCTATGACCGGCGCGACAAGGATCGATAGCTGGATAGACATTGAAGGCGGGATCGGGAACCTGTTCTCAAATGCGTCATTAAGAAGAAAAATGCCGGATACATTCTTCGCACTTGATGGTGATCCAATATCCCTTAGTAAAGGAAATACTTTCATGGGCCATCATCTCCTGGTTCCAAAAGAAGGTGTTGCAGTTCATATCAACGCATATAATTTCCCGGTGTGGGGAATGCTGGAAAAGATTGCAGTGAATCTACTTGCAGGAATGCCGGCTATAGTTAAACCTGCTACAGTCACTTCTTTTCTTACAGAGGCAGTCGTTAAAGAGATCATTGCATCGCGTATACTTCCGGAAGGCTCGCTGCAATTGCTTTGCGGCAGCGCCGGCAATCTTCTTGATTTCGTAACCAGCCAGGACGTTGTTACATTCACAGGTTCTGCATCAACGGGACTGAAACTGAAAGGCCATCCTGCGATTCTTGCCGAAAGTGTTCCATTTACTATGGAGGCGGATTCGCTCAATTGCATCATTCTCGGAAATGATGTTGAACCAGGGATGCCTGAGTGGAATATATTTATAAAGGAAGTGAAGAAGGAAATGACAGTAAAGGCCGGCCAGAAGTGTACAGCTATCCGCCGCATCTTCGTTCCCGGGAATAAAATGGAAGATACCTGGAAGGCAATATCATCGGAACTGGAGAAAACAACTATTGGAAACCCGGCGAATGAAAAAGTGAGGATGGGTGCACTTGCCGGGAAGCAGCAAAGGGAGGAAGTGAAACTACAGGTACAGAAACTCCTTGCTTCTTCCCAGATCGTATATGGGTCATTGGATAGCGTTAATGTAATTGATGCTGATGCTGAAAAAGGCGCCTTCCTCAGTCCCCTGCTTTTAATGAATGAAGATCCGCATAAAAACCAGGAACCCCATAATGTAGAAGCCTTTGGCCCCGTAAGCACCATAATGCCTTACAGGGATACAGAAGAAGCAATATCATTAAGCAAACAGGGAAAGGGAAGCCTGGTAACCTCGATCGTTACTGCCGACCGCAACATTGCGAGGCAATATGTGCTGGGAGCAGCAAGCTTCCATGGAAGGATTTTGGTGCTGGATTCTAAATGCGCGAAGGAAAGCACGGGGCATGGTAGTCCCTTGCCATTATTGGTGCACGGCGGACCAGGAAGAGCTGGTGGTGGTGAAGAAATGGGTGGGCTTCGCGGCGTTAAGCACTATATGCAGCGAACTGCCATCCAGGGTTCTCCTGATATGATAACCGCCATCAGTGAAGTATACCAGCCGCATGCCGAAGGGTTTAAAGATGATGTGCACCCATTCAGGAAATATTTTGAAGACCTGAGACCGGGCGACCAGTTGATCACAGATAAGCGGATCATTACTTCGGAAGATATTGACCGGTTTGCAGAATTGAGCGGAGATCATTTTTATGCTCATATTAAAGACACTGATTTTGCTGATACCATGTTCGATCAGCAGGTGGCTCATGGATATTTTATAATGAGCGCAGCAGCAGGATTGTTCGTAGACAGTTATGACAAGAACCCGGTGCTCCTGAACTATGGGATAGATGAACTCAGGTTCACCAGCCCGGTTTATCCCGGCACCTCTATTTATATCCGTTTCACCTGCAAGGAAAAAACGGCCCAGGAACTCAAGGAGCAGAATCCCGATGCCCCCGTTACCAAGGGCGCAGATATTCCGAGAGGGATCGTTAAATGGTATGTTGAAATCTTTAATGATAATGACGAACCGGTAGGAGTTGGAACAATTCTTACAATGGTTAGAATGAAAAATAAAATCTCGTAAAATGATCACCGAATACCAGTCTGGTTATGTAAGGTCGGAAACCCACCAGGGAATTACCACCATTGAATTCTATCATCCGCAAAGCAATTCGCTTCCCGGGAAGATCCTTTCTGCTCTTGCGCAGGAAATACATTATGCAGGCACCCACACGGAAACTAAGGTGATCGTATTGCGCAGTGCCGGTGAGAAAGCCTTTTGTGCCGGGGCAAGCTTTGACGAACTTATCTCAATCGAAACACAGCAGGCAGGTCATGAATTCTTCAGCGGTTTTGCCAACGTGATCAATGAAATGAGGCGATCCTCCAAACTTATTATCGCGCGTATCCAGGGAAAGTGTGTTGGAGGTGGAGTTGGCATTGCGGCTGCTGCCGACTACGCTATTGCCGTGGAGGGCGCAGATATTAAGTTAAGTGAACTGGCAGTTGGTATCGGCCCCTTCGTTGTTGGTCCTGCCGTTGAAAGAAAGATCGGCCGCTCGGCATTCAGTGCGCTTTCTATAGATGCTACCTGCTGGCGAAACAGCGACTGGGCAAAAAAGAAAGGCCTTTTTGCAGAAGTACATCCCAATATCGAGGGACTCGACGAAGCTGTTCACCGTCTTGCCGATACGCTTGCGCATTCAAGCCCCCAGGCTATGGCTGAATTAAAAAAGATCTTTTGGGAGGGAACAGAACATTGGGATATCCTGCTTAAGGAAAGGGCAGCCATCAGCGGCAAACTCGTGTTGAGCAGCTTCTCCAAGGAGGCCATCAATAAATTCAAAAAGGTTAAGTAAGTGCCAGGCGAACATCATACATTTCTTGTTTGATGTACTAATCACCTTATAATAAAAAAGCCGGATCATTATGACCCGGCCTTTTTTATATATGTAGAGTAATAATGTTAGGAGGTGAAGTCGTACACACGGTGAGAAGGGTTGATGAACAGTTGCGAAACGGCAACCTTCATTCGATCGAACCATGATTCGTGTACCTGGGGCTTTGTTTCGAAGTATTCAGCCTGCATGATCTTCATTTTCACCAGTACAAGCCTGCCCGCAATATTCTTTGAATAATTACTTACTGACAGCATATCGTTCTCATCCTCAACTATATTAGCTACGCCGCTAACCTGCAGCCTGCAATCCGTTCCTTTTTTGTAATAATCAAGATAGGCGTAGAATGACCTGTCAACATGCTTTGCGTGGTCCCCGCTGCATGAAGTAAAGAACCATACAGTTCCATCATCATCTACCTTTAATGTCTGGATGATGTTATTCGGAAGTTGTAATTCTGAATTGATCTCGCTCTTGAAAAGTGCGATCCTTATATCTGCGATCCTCTCTTTTATAAAGTCAAGGTTTTCGTCTGAATCTTTATCGTAGAACATGTGTTTTTGGTTTAAGTGAACACTTCTAAAATTTCAAAGCATGTACCAATTGATTTTGGTTGATTATTAATCGGATTTTAAAGCTTTTTGTAGAACTAATTCCTCGTTGTGAGATAACCTTGCAATGAAAGATGTTCTAAAACCCTTTGCTGGACTGCTTTTCAGCGCATGGGCATAATACTTTCTATTGATTTGCTGCGCAATAAATCATAATAATATGCAGAAATCATCACCAAAGAAGAATATCCGCAAACCCCAGAAACAAAACCGGCCAGGCATAGAATCGAAGATGAAGCCTCAGCCCGTTTATGACCGCCCTGAAATTAATTCGTCCAATAAATTAACGGGCAAAGTGGCCCTGATCACAGGGGGCGACAGCGGCATCGGGCGTGCGGTTGCACTGCTTTTTGCAAAGGAAGGTGCTGATGTTGCCATCTCATATCTTAAGGAACATTCAGATGCAGAAGAAGTTGCACAGGAGGTAATGGAAAAGACAGGGAAAGAATGCCTGCTGTTGCCAGGAGATATCAGTAAGGAGGCCGTTTGCAAAAAGATCGTTGAGCGAACCATGAAGAAGTTCGGTAAGCTGGATATACTGGTTAACAATGCTGCGCTGCATTATGAAAGTGAATCATTAGGCCAGGTAAGCACAGAGCAACTCACTAAAACATTTGCTACCAATGTGTTTTCTTTTTTCTGGGTAACAAAAGCAGCCTTACCCCATCTAAAGAAAGGTGCATCTATAATAAATACAACATCCGTAACAGCTTACCGCGGTAGCGGCAGCCTGATAGATTATGCCTCTACAAAAGGGGCTATCGTAAGTTTTACAAGAAGCCTTTCAGCTAACCTGGTTGATAAAGGTATAAGGGTGAATGCGGTAGCGCCGGGACCCATCTGGACCCCGCTGATCGTTGCAAGTTTTGATGAACAGAAAGTTGCGAAGCATGGAAGTGATGTGCCGATGAAGAGAGCGGGAGAACCTGCTGAGGTAGCGCCGGCCTACCTTTTCCTTGCGTCGGCAGACAGCAGTTATATAACCGGGCAGGTAATACATCCAAATGGAGGGGAGATCGTAAATGGATAATATGGAAATGGTCATCGAAAAGCTTACCGAGACCCGGATAAGGAAGATCATAAATGATCCTGTGAAAACGGCTGAAGCCATCAACCTTGTCTACATATCTGATAATACTCCCGGTATTTCCCGGAAAAAACGAGGCCGCACCTTTTGCTATTATTATGGAAAAAAGAAAGTTACCGACCAGGATATTCTTTCCCGGATAAAGAGCCTGGTTCTTCCACCGGCATGGGAGAATGTATGGATCTGTTATAAAGAGAATGGCCACCTGCAAGCCACCGGCCTTGATGCCCGCAAAAGAAAACAGTACCGTTACCATCCTCTCTGGAATTCACTTCGCAACCATACCAAATTCTACCGGCTGATGAATTTTGGTCGTGCGCTGCCATCCATCCGCAAACAGCTTGAGGCAGACCTTAAACTGCCGGGTATGCCGCTGGATAAAGTACTTGCAGTGATCGTCAGCCTCATGGAACGCACGAATATCAGGGTGGGTAACAGTGTTTATGAAAAGCTGTACGGTTCTTTCGGCCTTACCACGCTGAAAGACAAACATGTAGACATAAAAGGTTCCAGCCTGCGCTTCAGCTTCGTAGGTAAGAAAGGCATCCGGCACGATATAACGCTCAAGAATAAGAAGCTGGCAAAATTGGTTTCTGCAGCTAAAGAGATCCCCGGCAAGGAATTGTTCCAGTATTATGATGAGGAAGGGAACCGCAGGCCGGTAGATTCCGGGATGGTGAACGACTATATAAAGAGGATCAGCGGCGAAGACTTTACTGCAAAGGATTTCAGGACATGGGCTGGCACAGTAAATGCATTTATAGCATTAAAAGACCTGGGGATAGCTGAAAATCAGGCAGCAACGAAGAAAGCGATCGTAGAGGCGCTTGACCGGGTTGCCGCCAATCTTGGAAACAGCAGAACCATCTGCAAAAAGTATTATGTACACCCCGTGATTCTTTCTATGTATGAGAACCAGGGGTTAAAAGTATTTTTTGAAGAAGAAGGCCGGGAAGATAATTCTGGATTATCCTGCGAAGAGCGGATCATCATGAAGATTCTTGAGAAGGCCTGATCCCCCGGATAAAATTTATTGTTATGAGACCAATATGGACAGGCGCCATCGGTTTTGGCCTGGTGAACATCCCGGTTAAACTTTACAGCGCTACTGAAGCAAGCAGTTTAAACCTTGACATGCTGGACAAAAAAGATCACAGCAATATCAAGTACCAGCGCATTAATGAAAAGACCGGGAAGGAGGTGAAGTGGGAGAATATCGTGAAAGGATATCTTGTCGGAAGTAAATACGTGGTGCTCGACGAGAAGGATTTTGAAAAAGCCAATGCAGAAAAAACAAAGACGATATCCATAACAGAATTTGTAGATGCAGGAGAGATAAACAGCGTTTATTATGAAACCCCATATTACCTCGCACCCGATAAAAGCGGGGTCAGACCATACGCCCTTTTAAGAGAGGCGCTCCTCAAGACCGGTAAGGCCGGGGTGGCATCCTTTGTAATGCGTAATAAGGAAAGCCTTGCAATATTGCGGGCGCAGGATGACGTGATCATTCTGAACCGGATCAGGTTTGCCCAGGAGATCAGGGATACGGGCGATCTTAACCTCCCCAAAAAATCGGAAGTAAAACCTGCCGAGCTGAAGATGGCAGTTTCACTGATCGACCAGCTCACAGGGAAATTTGATATCAGCAAGTATAAGGATACGTACACCGAGCAGCTCATGAAAGTTATCAAGGACAAATCGAAAGGGATCAAGACCCCTGCTCCGCAACTTAAAGTTGTTCATAGCAAATCAACCGATCTTATGGAACAACTCAAAGCCAGCCTGGGAACAAAACGTAAAAAAGCATCTTAATGAGTTTATCGAAGTACAGGCAAAAAAGGAATTTCCGGGAAACACCGGAGCCGGAAGCAGGCAAGCCGAAAGAAGATTCAAAATTGATCTTTGTGATCCAGCGCCATAAGGCTTCGCGACTTCATTATGATTTCCGTTTGGAGCTTGATGGTGTTCTGAAAAGCTGGGCTGTCCCCAAGGGCCCGTCCCTGGATCCTTCTGACAAACGGCTTGCAATGATGGTGGAAGACCATCCTTACGATTATAAAGATTTCAGCGGCGTGATCCCTTCGGGATATGGCGCAGGCATAGTGGAGATCTGGGATAAAGGAACGTATACCGCCCTGGATGCTCCGGACCACAAGACAGCAGTAAAAACCCTGCGTGCAGGCCTGAAGGCAGGCAACCTGAAATTCACCATGAAAGGAAAAAAGCTGAAAGGTGAATTTGCATTGGTGAAACTGAAAGGGAATGAAGACAATGCCTGGCTCCTGATAAAGCACCGCGATGATTATGCAGAGGAAGGCTACGACAGCGAAGAGTACACTCCAAAGAATTCACCGATAAATAAATGGCTCGCAGAGAATGGTAAGGAAGTAAAAGCTGCTGCAAAGACTGCAACGAAGAAAACAGCTAAGCCAAAAGCCGCTCCTAAGAGAACTCCTTCGCCAAAGGAGGCAGCCAAAAAAGCACCGGTAAAAAAAAAGTCCGCGCGCAGCCGTACGAAAGCGGCAAGGTAACTGACTACACTGCGCCCATGCTGGCAAAGGATGCGACGGAGGCTTTCAATAGTAAAGACTGGATCTTCGAAATTAAATGGGATGGCTACAGGGCCATTGCCGAAACAGGGAGTCGCTTCAGGATGTATTCGAGGAATGGGAACAGTTTCGCAGCTACCTACCCTGTAGTTTCCGATGCCTTATCTGCTATTAAAAAGCGTGCTGTTATTGATGGCGAGATCGTAGTGCTGAATGAAGAAGGTCTCCCTGATTTTCAAAAGATACAGGACTATGAACGCAACCCGGGTTACCAGATCTGTTATTATGCTTTTGATATACTGGAACTGGAAGGAAAGAATCTCACCGGCCTTCCGCTGTTGAAAAGAAAAGAGATCCTTAAAAAGTTCCTGCCTGTAAATGATGTGATCCGGTATTCCGATCATATACATGAAGATGGTATTGAATTCTTCAATCTTTCTGCAGAGAAACACCTGGAAGGTATAATGGCCAAGCGTGTTGACAGCACCTACCATGTAGGACGGAGAACCACCGACTGGCTTAAGATCAAGAACAACAAGACTGCCGATGTGATAATATGCGGATACACTGAACCGGCAGGGGCACGAAATTTTTTCGGATCCCTGGTGCTGGGCATGAAAGACGGCGACACTATAAGGCATGCAGGAAATGCCGGAACTGGCTATGATGAAAAGAAACTGAAAAGTATTTTCAACATGCTTCAGCCATTAAGGAGGAAAACTTCTCCCATATCAGAGAATATAAAACTTAAAGGAGTTACATGGGTAGTTCCTGAAATTGTTTGTGAAGTGAAGTTCACCGAATGGACCCGCGATGGAAAATTGCGCCATCCGGTTTTTCTCCGCCTTAGGGAAGATAAAACAACTAAAGAAACAGATATGAGTTCGATCAAGCCTGTAAAAGCCCCTGCTTCAAAAAAGTCGGCCCCAGTCAAGGCTGCACCAAAGAATAAAGCGTCAAAAAGGTCCGAAACGAAAGTGACAAAGGGAGTGACCTCCGGTAAAAAAGAAAAAGAGAATAAGGAGACCCTCCGGTTTGGTAATATCGAAGTTCCGGTAACCAACAGGGATAAAATATATTTCCCGGAAGATAAGGTCACCAAAGGAATGGTGATCGAATATTACCAGTCGGTTGCCGATTACATCCTGCCATATCTTAAGAACCGTCCGCAATCATTAAACAGGAATCCGAGCGGGATTCATGCTTCCGGGTTTTATCATAAGGATGCTGGTGAAGGTGCTCCATCATGGGTGAAAAGTTTCCCGGTGGAATCAGGTTCATCTGATAAGATCATTGATTATATAATCTGCAACGACAGGGCAACGCTCGCCTACCTCAATAATCTTGGTTGTATTGAACTTAATCCTTGGCATTCTGTAATGGCAAAACCGGATCATCCAGATTATATTATCATTGATATAGATCCTTCAGATAATAATACGTTTGAACAGGTGATAGAAGCTGCCCGTGCATTTAAAGAACTTCTTGACAGGGCGAAGATCGATGGCTATTGCAAAACATCGGGAGCAAGTGGATTGCATATTTACATTCCTACAGCAAGAAAATATAATTATGAGGATGCAAAGAATTTTGCGCATTTATTATGCATGCTCGTGCAGGAACAGTTACCTGATTTTACAACGCTTACCCGTAATTTAAAGAAGCGCGGTTCGTCGCATATCTACCTGGATTATCTTCAGAACAGGAAAGGTCAAACCATATCCTCCGTTTATTCTTTGCGTCCGAAAGTAGGTGCAACGGTAAGCATGCCGCTTGAATGGAAAGAGGTAAAAAAAGGATTAACACCACAGGATTTTAATATCCGGAACACCCTTAAAAGGATCGAAAAGAAGGGCGATATATTCAAAGGAGTGCTGGGGAAGGGCGCCGATATCATTAAGGCCATTGCCACACTTGGAGGATAAAATGGGGAATTTCTTCCTCATGGAACCGCCGGATATTCAATCTATTGCAGCATTTCCCACCCTGCAATAAAGGCATAAATCTTTCTTAGTTTTATACACTGCGAATCTGATAATCCGCTGGTTTTGAGGACGCGGCACTACCTTATGTCGACAGGAAAAGCGCTAAAAAAAATTGGTAAAGGTTTCTTGTACTTTCTCTTGATAGTACTCGTGCTTGTATGCGCTTTCATTTTTTTCATAAACATTCCTTACGGTAAACGCGTTGTAAAAAATCGTGTACAATCTTACCTGTCTGCAAAACTGAAAACAAAAGTGGAGATAGGCGCAGTGGATTACAGTCTTCCTAAATGGATCGAGATCCGGAATGTATACATCGAAGATCAATACAGGGACACGCTAATTTATGGAGAAGAGATCTCTGCCGATATCAGCATGTTCAAATTGCTGCGCGGGAACACGGATATAGGGAAATTATTTTTCAGGAATATTCTTATCAATGTTTCACGAAAAGAAACAGACAGCGTTTTCAATTTCCAGTTTGTAATTGATGCCTTTACCGGGAACAAACCAGCAGCTAATGTTGATCCGGATACGGCAGCATTGAAACTATCACTCGACAGGCTGATATTCGACAATGTGGCCATGCGCTTTAAGGATGGTTATGGTGGAACCGACTTCGCTACGCGGATAAAATATCTTGATGCAACCATGGAGCGGTTTCAGCCAGACAGGTTGTTATTTGCGATTAAAGAATTCCGTGCATCGGGTGTCGATTTCTTTATGAGCATTTTCCGTGAACCTCCACCTGTAATTAAGGAAGTTGCAGCCAGGAGGGATACGCTAAGCCTTCCCACCCCGAAACTATTATTGACAGCCGGGCTGCTGGATCTCCGGGACGTGAATGTTACCATTGATAACAGGGTGAACGGAATGTTCTATTCAAATGAAGTAACCCACCTCAACCTGGTGAATACATATTTTGATGCGATACAGACCAGGGCATATGCCGACAGGCTTGAACTTGACAGTTCGGATGTGGCGTTCCGTTTACCGGTTAAGGCAACCCAAAGTGCTATTGATACTGCCGACAGGGATGAATGGATCATTAAGGTTCCCGAGATAAAACTTACTAAAAACAGTTTCCGTTTTGATGATCCGAATATAGCCCGCGCAGCAGGGCTCGACTTCTCCCATCTCAATGCAAAGGAGATCTATATGGATGGCTCCTTCAACATGGGTGCAGATACCACCAGGGCTGTCCTTAAGCATTTTGCCTTCAGGGATACCAGCGGTTTCCAGCTCGATTCCCTGTTTGCAGATGTTCTCTTTGCTGATTCAGCCATAGTGGCGTCGGGCGTTTATATGAAAACCCCTGTCACCGAATTCAGGAATGAGACCATTGTATTGTATAACGGGTTGGATGCACTCACCACCAACCCTGACCAGAGTTATGTGAATGCGAAGATCATTAACAGCACTATTGCCATGAATGATCTTTACCTCCTGCTGCCCACATTACGAACATCCTTTCCTCCTGAAAAATTCGCAGGGCAAAAGATATTTGTAAATACGGAGCTCAGGGGCACACTCGCCCAGGTATACCTGCCCTTCTTCAGGATCTCAGGATTATCAGGCAGCGTGATAAACGGGAAAGGATACCTGACCAACCTGCACGATCCTCAGAAGCTTGGATATAATATTGACATTGCCAACAGCACGATAACACGCGAAGACCTGTTGAAATTCGTGGATGTTCAATCTGCAGGAAATATACCCGCGGTATTTAATTTATCAGGAGGAATAAAAGGCAATACCAGGGAACTCGTTGCGGACATAAGGGCCGCAGGAGGTGATGTGCGCTTCAGCGGTGTAGTGGCATTAAGCGGTTTGGATGATCCGGGCGGAGTAAAGTATGCGATCAATGCAAGGGAGGTGTCAATGACCCGCGATGTGATCATGGCCTTCATGCCGGCGGGATCACTTCCACCGAATGTGAAGTTACCTCCCTCCATAACGGCATCCGGGCAGTTCAGGGGCACGGCAACTGGATTTGAATCTGACCTTAACCTCGTTACCACCTACGGTAATGCGACCCTGAAAGGATATATGCGAAACATGAATGATCCAGGCCGCGCCGTATATGATATGTACATAACCCTGAGGGATTTTGACCTGGGAACCCTGCTGACCGATACCCTACTAGGCATAACCACCCTTAGTGCCTATGCGAAAGGAACTGGACTGGATTATAAAACGATGCAGTCGAATATTAATGCAGACATAGCCTACATAGGCCTTAATGATTATAATTACCATAATGCCAATATTGAATCCCGCTTCAATGCCGGTGATATCTATGCGCAGGGCAATGTTGCAGACAGCAACCTGGTAGTGGATTTTTCAGGAAACATAAACGTACGAACCGAATATCCTGCCTTCGACCTGGTTATGGATATCGATACTGCCCGGCTCCAGCCACTGAACTTTTTTGATTCACAGCTTGATATTTCCGGCTACGCCGACCTTAATGCGCAAAGCCTGCAGCCCGGTTCTCTCGATGCAAGATTCTTTCTTGATTCATTCACTGTAAGAAATGATCAGGGACCTTATTATGTTGATACGATCTCTTTGATAGCTACATCACAGGATGGGGTGGACGATATAAGGCTGCGTTCTCCATTTGCCTATGTTGACATGAACGGGCGGTTCCAGTATGATAAACTGCACCGTTCTATTGGCGCCTATGTCGATTCTTATTATGATATAGGAAGTTTCACCCCGCCTGTCCAGGACCAGCAGGTTGATTTCAATGCAGAGGTTTTTTATCATCCACTTGTAACCGTGCTCATTCCTGGTCTTCATGATTATGATTCGGTAACGCTGAATGGAAGATATGTTTCCGGGTATGGCGATAGTGCCCTTGTGTTTAATGCCAGTGCACCCTATGTGGCATATGATAAGTACGTGGTGAGAAATACAACTGCAGATATTAATTCAGCGAATGGCGGTCTGGGCTTCAACATAGTGTTTGATACCCTTCATACTCCCGGAAGAATATTTTACGGAAGTACGCTGAATGGCAGGGCATCCAATGACAGCCTGCAAGTGGCGGCGCTCACACAGGATAAGAATGCACAGGATTGGTTTGCCCTTGATGCATCACTCTATACCAATAACAACGAATATACTTTCCGGCTCAACGACAGGTTATTGCTTAATTATGAGCCATGGACAGTAAACGAAGGAAATTATATTGTTTATTCTCCACAGGGATTGCTGGTGAATGATTTTGTAATGCGAAGTGATACCGCATCTATTTCTCTAAACAGCAGGGAGCCGGTGATGAACAGTCCCGTAGACATGGTAATCGATAATTTCAACCTGAAAAGTGTAAGCTCCTTCCTTAACAATGATACGATCTTGCTGGCCGGTATCCTTGACGCCCAAATGGCCGTAACCGACTGGAACAAGCAGATCCCGGGCTTCAGTGGTAATGCAACGGTAAAGGATCTAACGGTAATGAATGGACTACTTGGCGACCTCACGCTAAACGCAGCCAAGACCGGCGATAATGAAATGGCAGCCGACCTGCAACTGTCCGGCAATGGAAATGATATTTATTCAGAAGGAAGGTATTACCTGAACAATGCGGAAAACCAGTTTGATGCCTACCTTGATGTAAGGCGTTTTAATGTGGCTTCCATTCAGCCGGTGATCGGGAACATGATCTCTGATGCGCGCGGAAATATTTCAGGAACCCTTACTATGGGTGGCAAACTTTCCAATCCCGACTGGCAGGGTTCACTCGAATTCGATTCCACCAAATTCGTGGTCACAGAATTCGGTACACCCTATTATATTGATGGGGAAGAAATCGTACTCGATCACCCGGACATTCTTTTCAACGACTTCCAGGTGGAAGATTCGCTGGGACACGAACTTACGATCGATGGGGCTATCATTGCCAACACCCTCACCAACTATGACCTGGACCTATACCTGAACACCGCGGATTTTATTGTTATAGATGCACCCAAGGCTATCGGCAATGAAATTTATGGATTCGCTTCGGTGGATGCGAACCTGACCATCACCGGCAACAGTGAAGTGCCGGAGATCGAAGGCGATATTTTCGTGAATGACAACAGCGATATCACCCTCGTGATCCCGGAAAGAGCTGTTAACAAGGATGCGGCAAGAACAGTGGTGCGGTTCATCGACCAGGATACCTTCAACCTTAATGAACCAGTATTGTTTGAACCTGAGCGCGACCCGGGTATGACCTTCGGCAGGTTCCTGAACTATAATCTTAATATAGAGATCACGCGCAATTCGGCCGTCACAATTGTTGTTGATCCGGTAACCGGGGATGAGCTTAGGGTTAAAGGCGATGCCCAGCTCAATACCGGGGTGGATCCTGGAGGTAACCTCATCATAGCTGGTAATTATGAACTGGAAGAAGGACATTACATCCTCAATTACCAGTTCCTGCAGCGACGGTTCACACTTACCAAGGGCAGTACCATTTTCTTTGTGGGCGATCCTATGGATGCCATAGTGGACATCAGGGCGGAATATATCGCCAATACCTCCTCGCGGGAACTCCTTGCCAACGAAGTGAGCACTGTTTCATCTTCATTGGCCAATTCTTTCAACCAGCGTATACCGTTCAGGGTTATGCTTCATCTTACAGGGGTGTTAAGCAAGCCTGATATAGATTTCGACATACAACTTCCGGATGAGGATGCGCCCATCAACAGCGAGTTGCGTACCACTGTAGAAAATAAACTGATACAGATCCGTGGTGATGAATCGGCAACCAACAAGCAGGTTTTCTCCCTGCTGTTGTTCAACCGTTTTGTGGGAGAGCAAAGCAGTGATTTCTTCAAGGGCAACAGCAGTGATTTCAACGACCTTGCCAGGCAGAGTGTGAGCCAGTTCCTGTCTGCTGCGCTTGACGAGATAGCCAGTGACCTCTTCAAGGGAATTGATGTTGATCTAAACCTGAACACCTACCGTGATTTCAGCAATGGTGGGAATTCACAGCGTACTGATCTGAACATCGCGCTTAGTAAATCCTTCCTGGACGACAGGCTTGTTGTAAGCGTAGGCACAAACATTGGTATTGAAGGGCAGGATCCAGCAGCAAAGGCCGGATCGAATTACAGTTTCATGCCTGATGTTACCCTTGCTTATAAGCTTACCAAGGATGGAAGATACATGATACGTGCCTACAGGAGAAACCAGTTTGAGGTGGTGCTTGATGGATATGTCGTGGAGAATGGTGTGGGCTTCGTTGTTACAATGAATTATGAAAAATTCAGGGAGTTATTTCACCGGCCGGCAAAATGATGCAAAGGATCCTGATCATATTATGTGTACTGGCGCTGGGTTCATGCAGCGTAAAAAGGTATTTACCCGAGGGTGAAAGGCTTTATCGAGGTGCAACCATTAATGTAAAAAAGCACCCGGAAACCAAAACCAGCCGGGGCCAGCTTAAGCGTGAACTTCGCGTAGCGGCAACACCGCGCCCTAACAAATTCTTACTCGGGCAACCATGGAAGGTATGGTGGTGGTACGTGATCGGCGAACCCCGGAAGGAGCGTGGCCTTAAAGCTTTCCTGCGCAACAGGCTTGGAGAACCTCCGGTTTTAAGCAGCCGTGTAAATCCTGAAGCTGTTTCGGAGAACATGGAAGCCCTCATGGAAAACCTGGGCTACTTTCATACTACGGCTGCGGGCGACACTACTAACAAAGGATATTTTACCCGGGCGATCTATGATGTGAATGTGCAGCCCCAATATCATATAGACTCAATACGCTGGATTTCTGACAGTACGCCCATCATGCAACTCCTTGCGGCAGAACAACCCAATGGTCTTCTGAAACCGGGAGATCCATACAGGCTGAGTAATATCACTGCAGAGCGCGACCGTCTTGATCTTTTCCTTAAGACCAGGGGTTATTACTACTTCAACCCGGATTACCTGATGGCTTATGCCGACAGTACCGTGGGTGGCCGGAAAGTGAATCTCTTTCTTAACCTGAAAAAGACAACCCCGGAAGAGGCCCTGCATCCCTACCAGATAAGCAGGATCACAGTATTCCCTAATTACACCCTGGCCTCTGGCGAGCTTGACACCAGCCATAGGGTCACGGAAGTATATGATAGTCTTCATATCCGCGACACCACAAAAAAATTCAGATCCAAACTTTTCGCGCATACCATCACTTACCGGCCAGGGTCAATGTACAGCAGCCGGCAGCAGAATACTACGCTCAACCGCTTCATTAACCTGGGTGCATTTAAATTTGTAAAGAACACTTTTGAACCGGTAGGTGACACCGCAGGCCAGCGCAGGATGCAGGTCTTCTATTATCTCACCCCGGAGAAAAAGAAATCGATACAGGCTGCGATAGATGGATTCTCAAAAGAGAATAATTACCTGGGAACCCAGCTAAGTGTGAACTGGAAGAACCGCAACGCCATGAGAGGGGCCGAGCAGCTTATAATAAGAAGTTATGCAGGTATTGAAACCTCGTTTGCAGACTCATTAAAAAAGAATAATAACCTGAGGCTTGGTGCCGAAGCAACACTGAAGATCCCCCGGTATGCGATCCCCTTCTTTGACATACGCGAGAATAATTTTTATCCTCCTAATACCAGCATCCTGCTTGGTTATGAACTGATGCGCAAACAGCTTTTTTATTCCAAGCATCTTTTCCGCGCGCAGTATGAATTTACGTGGAAACGAAATTTCAGGAACCAGTATACATTGGCACCGATCTCCCTGAGCTACCTCAATGCAAGTCATGTAACCGATACCTTTATTAAGCAGGCGCTCGTTACACCGTCGCTTTTCCTGAATGTATACGATGAAGCGATACTGGGATCTTTCTTTTCCTATACATATAATGATACCCGCCCGAACCTTCGTAACCGCTGGTACCTGAATGGTAGCGTTGATCTTTCGGGAAATATTGCCGGTTTGATAACGGGTGCGAAATCATTCCGCGAGAAAGAGATACTGGGAACTCCTTTCGCGCAATATGTAAAGACCGATCTCAACATTCATTATACCCGCGCGTTTAAGACCGGGTGGAGTCTTGCAAACAGGCTGCAGGTAGGGATAGGGATGCCTTATAATAATTCTGCACTGCTTCCCTTTGCGAAGCAGTATATCATAGGAGGTTCAAGTTCGCTGCGCGGATTTACCGTGAGAAGTATAGGTCCAGGAACCTATAAGCCAACTATAGAAGATCAGCGTTTCTTCCAGATCATCGGCGGCGATTATAAGATACTCGGTAATACGGAATTGCGGATCCCATTCAATAAAACGATGAGCGGGGCAGTTTTCCTGGATGCGGGAAATATCTGGACGAAGGATACGCTGTTGTTCGGACACCAGGGCAAATTCTCCCGCGAATGGTTCAAGGAACTTGCGGTGAATACCGGTTTCGGCTTGCGGTTCGATTTCACCGTGCTGCTGCTGCGTGTCGATCTTGGAATTCCTTTGAGAAAGCCTTACCTGCCTGATGGCGAACGTTGGGTCATGGATGAAATCAATTTCCTTAACCGCGACTGGAGGAAGGAGAACCTGGTGCTGAATATTGCGTTGGGATATCCGTTTTAACCAGGTGCAAATATATTTCCCGTTGGTTCGCAGGTTTCCGCTGAGGCATAACGTTGGTGTTATCACCACACATTTGCTAAAAAAAAGGCCGTTGCATCATGCGTGGGTAGTGTTATCACCAACCATTTCCAAATAAAAAGGCCGTTACAAAATTTCTTTTGAAACGGCCCTTTGGTGGTGATGTACGATTACAATTCAGGATTTGGCCTGTTACCTTCCTGCCTGGTAGAACCACCTTCACCAGATCTGCGGCTGTTATCGCCGAGGCCTTGTTCGTAGCTGTCTTCTCCTTCAAGACCGCTTGAACGGTCAGAAGACTGACGGCCAGTTGATCCTGATTCGCGTGAAGTGTTCTGGCTGTCGGTGTTCATATTATCTCCGCGGCCAGATGAATTTCCCCATTCGTTTTCACTGCGTGAAGAACCTTCACTTCCAAGATCCCTGTTTGTTATGTCCCTGTCAGAATTCGTCGTACGACCCTGGTCCTGCTGGTTCACAACTTCTTCTTCCCTGCCACGGATCGAAGTGTCACGTGACCTGTCCTGGGATTGTGATGATTGCTGACCCATTCCGCTGCGGTTTGAATTCTGATCTCCCTGGTTGGAAGATTGTCCGGGATTGTTTGTCCTTTCCATGTCTTTTCTTTTTTAGGTGATGAATAAAAGATTTACACGGTAAGGGTTATAGGGTGTTTTTTTTCTTTGTGAAGAGGGTCTTTAATATTGCTGCGCCATAGGTCTTCAATACAGATCCACGGCCGTTTGCTGAACCATTATTGTCAAGCACCTGGTTTATCACCGGCATTGCTTTTCCCAGCCATAGGTTCTTTGTAAGTAATCCGATGCCTACACCTGCTGCGGCTTTGAACAATCCATTCTGCATGGCAGGTGAGTGTTTAACTTTCTGCACGGCAGTATTGAACAAACTGGAAGGCTTCAGGCTATGCTGGGTAGCGCGAAATTGTTGTTTCAGAATATTCTCCTGCACAACCTTTCTTCTTTCAAGCTCAGTTATTGCTTCCCTGAGTTCCCTGGAATTTGTGATTTTCCTTTCCATTGCTTAAGAATTTCCTGATCAACTTTGTTGTAACCGGTTCCTTGATCATTTTATCGCGGGTGGCATGAATGACCACGCCGGCCAGGAGATAGAATGCTGCAAGGATAAAGAACCCCAGCCAGGTTTCATCAACCCAGTCGCCGATGAGCAGGCCCAGGCCAATGTTGAAAAGAATGAAGAAAAGGAAGAATATTACACCTGCCACCAATCGGCTTATCACGGAAGATGCTATATCACTCGATTTCTCGATCGCCTGCAATTTCATGAGGTCTATCCTCGTTTCCACATAATCCTTTCCGCGTGAGAATAACTGCTCGAAATGATCGGCTGGTGTTTCAATATGCACTTGTTCTTCCTTTTCCATCATTGACTTTTTTTGAACCGGTTAGGATCATGCAAAACTGCGCTGACCTTCATTAGATGCGCCTGAAGCAGGACTTCCTGCCGGGCTGTTTGTGTTCTGTGTTGTACCACGGCCATCGCGTGTCTTGCGAAGCATTTCATTCGCTTCTGTACGGATGCTGTCATACTTTTCAGAGATGGTTTCACCGAATTCAGTGAATTTGTTACGTGCTGCCTGTCCTAACTCGCCGCCTTTCTCAGAAAGTCTCCTGCGGGTTTCAGTTCCTTTGTCGGGAGCGAACAGTACTCCAAGCACAGCGCCTGCAGCAGCGCCTAACAATACGCCGGTCAATAATTTGCTACTCATGTTGCTTGATTTAATTATGAATAAATGCTGTAGTTCTCAATAAACTAAAAACCTGCCAAATGCATTGCTGCACACTCTTAACGTTTCATGGCCTTCGCAGTAAAATAGATGAGCAATTTATTCCACAGAAACAATCACTTTTGCCCTCGCAGCTTCACGACTCATCAGCATCTTCACCACGGCAGGCAATTTGAATAGATAGGGTAAAACAACAACATGAAGCTCAATCAACTTTCTCTTTTAATGATGCTGATCATTGCATCAACCATGCTTACAGGGTGCGAAGCAATTGAAGGCATCTTTAAAGTAGGGATGTGGACAGGTATTATAATCGTGGTGGCGCTGGTGGCCCTCGTTATCTGGATCATTAACAGGATCAGGAGATAGGTCAGTTTACAAGCACTCCCTTCAACCCGTACTCCGGCGATTCGATAGCATAGAGTACCCCGTTCCTGCTGGGTTCCGACTTATTCTCATAACGGAACATCTCCGTTATGTTCAGCTCATGGCCTTTGAAGTTCATTTTTGTTTCGCAACAAAAGAAATAGTCGCGGTTCTTAATAAAATTAAAGGTATACCCGTTTTGCTGCAGGTCTTTCATCGCAAACAATAAGGAGTTGTCCATAGCTGATATTTTATCCCGCATTTAGGTGCGAACAAATTATATTTTTTTTCGCTCCGGAATTCGTGCCTTCAGCACATGTGAATAAGTTTATGCAACCGGCCTGGTCTCATTCAGTAAGCGCACTTTCTGGAAGCCCGCTTTTATAGATTCGTACTGGTAAATGAGCAATTGTTTAATGGATGGCAGCGAAAGAGAATCCGATATAATGCTTCTATAGGCATTGGCCAGGTAATTCTCAAACCTGTTACAAAGGTTTTGCAATTCATTCTCTCCCCTTGTTACTTCTCCCGGTTCTCCAAAGTATTCGCTGTTCACCCAGGTGGATATGCCAAGCACAGCAAGCTGCGACCTTAATTCATCTGCATAATTACATCCTTCATCAGCAAGCCCACTAAGCGCGATGCGCAGCCTGCGGTCATCCACTTCATCGGCAACTGTGCCTACCTGTTCCATGGTATTCCTTAAAGAGAAGATAAGGTCAGTCAGTTTCTGAACCTCTTTTTCGCTGGTGATGGTCATGTTCTTAAGCCTGAAAAAAGTTTGCCAATAAAAAATCCCCGGCAAATGGCCGGGGACTGAAAATCTTTGTTTGAGGTTGTTCGAGGAATAAGCTCTACAATTGTAGATTTTGCAACTCAGTTCATCAGTTGCTCTACGGTCTTATAAATTACATCCCTGGTAAAAGGTTTGCCGATAAAATAATCAGCGCCTTCGTTGAGGGCCTTCTGGCGGTCATCAACATTATCGTGCGCGGTGATCATAACGATCTTTACGCCAGGGTAGTTTGACTTGATATATTCAATGAAATTCACACCCAGACCGTCTGGCAGGTGATTATCGAGGAACACTATTTCCGGAGTCTTTTCCTTCAGTATCATTGCCGCATCAGTAAGCGTATTCACGTAATCGGCATCCAGGTTCTTTTGCTTAAGGAGCGTGCTCAGGAGGTAGCAAATGTCCGTTTCATCGTCAATTATCAAAACTTTCAAAATATCACTGTTTAAACTCGTACTATATCTCATACTATGGGCATTTCCACTTCATGCAGGTCAATTTCATTGCCAACAATCTTTATCTGGAATCAGGAAGGCGTTTTTACCGGGTTTTCGGTTGATGTTCAAAAAACATACCGTAGCGTATAAATACGGTAGAGTAACGCTAAATGGATGGGTTTTAGTGTAAAATGACTGGTAATCTATCATTTAAATAATAGAAAAAATTTTCAAAGACTTTATTTTCTACCCTGTCTGAAAAATTTTTCTAAATTAAATATGGGGAATTTCTTACATGGTATAATTATCGATTAGAGTAGGTCAGCAGTTTTTAACCGATATGAGAAAAAAGGTCATCAGCATATTCCATTTCAACCGCCAGGTGTTTGCCGAATATGTTGCTGACAATGTTTTAAAATACAGCGCATCACTGGCATATTATACTACGCTCTCCATAGCACCCATGTTAATTATAGTGATCGCGGTGAGCGGGATACTGTTTGGGCGCAATGCAATGGAAGGGGAAGTGTATAATGAATTGCAGGGGCTGATGGGGAGCCAGGGAGCAGCACACATCCAGGATATCATAAAGAATATTCACCTGAACCGCGAAACCCCTGTAGCCACCATCCTCAGTGTTGTGATCCTGTTGTTCGGTGCAACGGGGATCTTTGGAGAAATGCAGGACTCGCTGAACAAGATCTGGGGGCTCAAGACCACCAATTACAGGATATGGTGGAAGATCCTGCTCGACAGGCTTATCAGTTTCAGCATCATTATAAGCCTGGGGTTCGTAATGGTGGTTTCGCTGGCGCTGAATGCTGTGGCTACGGCGCTTAGCAACCGGATCGATATATTCTTCGGCGCAGGAGGAAGGATACTGGCGGTAACTGATATGGTGGTGGCAACCGGTATAACAACCCTGATGTTTGCCTGCATCTTTAAAATATTGCCTGATGCGCATATTAAATGGAAGGATGTAATGATCGGCGCGCTCATCACCGCTGTATTATTTATGCTGGGCAGGTTCGCGATAGGGCTTTATCTCGGCCAGAGTAATCTTGCCAGCTTATTTGGTGCAGCAGGTTCGCTTATTGTGGTGATGCTATGGGTTTATTACAGTTCGGCCACACTTTACCTGGGCGCGGTTTTCACCAAGGTGTATGCAATGAATTTCGGTGGAAAGATCAGGCCCAATGAATATGCAACATGGATCAAAGTGAGCGAGATACCGGTGGCAAAGGCTACCCTTCATGAAGTAAAATAGATATATTTAATAACAATAACCGATTATGAATAAGAGCGTTTTAATTATCGACGATGACCTGGATATGTGCCTTCTTCTCAGCAAGTTCCTGACCCGGAAAGGCTTTCTTGTAGAAACCGCCCACTCCGGCGCTAAAGGCATTGCAAAATTCAAGGAAGAACATTTCGACATTGTTCTTTGCGACTTCAGGCTGGGCGATAAGGATGGTAAGGATGTGCTTGTGGAGATAAAGAACCATTCTCCCAACACCATTGTGCTGATCATTACCGGTTATTCGGATATTAAAACTGCAGTGGATGTAATTAAGCTTGGCGCATACGATTATATCACCAAGCCTCTTATTCCGGATGAGGTCCTTAATGTGCTGAACACCGCGGTCAGCCAAGGCGCTGAACCACAGCCAAAACTGTCGGCAGCCAGTTCACCGGCATCAAAAGGATCGAACAAGAAACAGGTGGTGCTGAATAATGAATACCTCGTGGGCGAAGCAGGAACCACCCAGGAACTTTACCGCCAGATAGAGATAGTGGCGCCTACGAACTACAGCATCATCCTTTATGGTGAAAGCGGTACGGGTAAGGAAGTGATCGCAAAGACCATTCACAGCCTGAGCGACAGGTCCGACAAACCTTTTGTAGCCATGGACTGCGGAACCCTTTCAAAGGAACTTGCGGGCAGTGAGCTTTTCGGCCACGTTAAAGGTGCGTTCACGGGCGCGCTCAGCGATAAGGAGGGACATTTTGAACTTGCCAACGGTGGTACCTTGTTCCTTGATGAAGTTGCCAACCTGAGCTACGAGATCCAGGCTTCCCTCCTTCGCGTGATACAGGAAAGGAAGTTCAAGCGCGTAGGTGGTAACAAGGAAATGCCGGTGGATGTGCGCATCATTGTTGCTTCGAATGAAAACCTGCAGGAAGCATATCGCAAAGGAAAATTCCGGGAGGATCTTTATCATCGTTTCAATGAATTCTCTATTAACCTTCCGCCATTACGTCACCGTAAAAAAGATATTCCCCTGTTCGCAGACTTCTTCCTGCAAAAGGCGCAGGCAGAACTTGGAAGAGATATCGATGGTTTTGATGATGAGGTAATGAATATGTTCATCAATTATTCATGGCCCGGTAACCTGCGCGAATTCCGCAACGTAGTGCGCCGTTCCGTACTGTTGACCACTTCAGGAAAAGTGAGCGCTAAAACACTGCCATGGGAGATCACCAATCCGCATGCGCAGGATAATGCTCCTTCAACTGCAGAAACTACTGGTTCAGCGCCACAGGAAGAACCGGCAGCCAAGAAAGATTTCGACCTGAAGAATGCTGCCACGCGCGCAGAATACGAAGCGATAATGAAAGTTTTGAAGGAGGTGAATTTTAACAAGACCCGCGCTGCAGAGATCCTAAGGATTGACAGAAAAACGCTGTATAATAAGATCAAGAGTTATGAGGAATCGAACAACTAAGTTGGAGGTTGGAGGTTGGAGGTTGGAAGTTGGAAGTTGTTTAAGGTTTATTGTTTAAAGTTTATTGTTAAGATAATGAAGAGACGCATACTTGTCTCAAAAAGTTTACACAGGAAGATTGGAGGTTTGAGGTTGGAGGTTGGAGGTTGGAGGTTGGAGGTTGGAAGTTTGAGGTTGGGCTGAATGAATCGGTATGAGAATTGGGTGATATATCACACATTCATTAAATAACCTGTTATGTCGAAGGAAAATAAAATTGAGATGACCACGCTTACGCATGTAATGGAAAAACTGCGTATCAAAAAGCAGGACAATGAATTCCTGCTAACGGAAAAAGGATTCGGCACATGTGCCGGGAAATATTACGAGCCTACCGACCTCAAGATCATAAAGACCTACAGGTTTGAAGGTGAATCTGATCCGGCCGACAACGTGATCATTTATATTATTGAGGCCAGTGACGGGCTTGTAGGATACAGCCTGGATGCTTACGGGGCATACAGCAATCATGATGACGATAAGTACGACGACTTCATCCGTAAAATTCCCGTGGAAGACAGGGACGAACAATTGATCTTTGGATAATAAACACTAAGAATTTAATGAAGGCAGAGGATCTTTCACTTAACATATTGATAGTTGATGATGATGAAGATGATTTCTTCATTACTTCTGAATACCTGAAAAATATCCCGGCGGCTAACTTCAACATCAACTGGTGCTATAAGTATGAAGAGGCTGTTGAGCGGGTAATGAACAATGAGTTCGATATCTACTTCGTGGACTACCTGCTGGGCGCAAAGACAGGCCTCGACCTGATCAAGATCGCGGTAGACCATAAGATCGACCAACCCTTTATATTACTTACTGGTAAAGGAAATCCGCAGGTAGACCGCCAGGCGATGCAGGCAGGAGCCGTGGATTATCTCATCAAGAATGAACTCGACAGCGAAAAGCTTGAAAGGTGCATCCGGTATAGCGTAGAGCGTTCCCGCTCGCTGAAAGCAATTAAGGCTAATGAGAAGAAGTACAGGAATATGTTCGAGCGTTCAGCAGATGCAGTTTTCCTTGCAGATATCGATCTCTACTTCCGCGACATCAATGATGCAACCACAAGGCTATTTGAATATGAAAAAGAGGAACTGCTTGCCATGTCGCTATACGACCTGGTGCAACATGCTGATCAGATCGAAGCGCTGAAATCCGAATTGCAGGAGAAGGAGGATGTGGATAATAAAGAGATCATCCTGAAAACAAAGCAGGGTGTTGCGAAATACTGTATTCTTTCCCTTTCGCAGGAGAATGATAATGACGGCCCTTATTACCAGGGCATCATTCATGATATAACCGCGCTTAAAAAAGCGGAGAAGGCTACGCTTCGAACAGAAAAGCAGGGCGTTGCAGGAAGGCTGGTACAAATCCTTGCGCATGAAGTGAGGAACCCGCTTAATAATATCAATCTTTCTCTTGAGCAGATATCTCCTGAAACAAGTGCTGACGAATCAAAAGTATTCCTCGACATCATACACCGAAACAGTAAGCGGATAGAGAGCCTTATTAAAGAACTGCTGAATTCCAGCAGGCCTGCACAGCTTGTTCAGCAGCCCACGGAATTGCAGGACGTTATCAATGAAAGCATAGCCACGGCCCAGGACAGGCTTACGCTGAAGAAGATCCGTCTCATTGCCAACATCACATCAACACCGTTAACCATACAGGCCGATCCTGAGAAGCTTAAGATCGCATTGCTGAATATCATCATCAATGCAGTGGAAGCCATGGAGGCTGATATGGGAGTGTTGGAGATAACGCTTGAAAGAACGGAGGATAATGCGCTATTAACGATAAAAGATAATGGCTGCGGAATTTCAGATGAGAACCTATCGAAACTGTTTGAACCTTATTTTACGGCGAAGCGTAATGGTATGGGGTTAGGGCTGGCAACCACGCTCAACATCCTGCAATCGCATAATGTAGATGTGGAGGTTCAGTCGCGTTTGGGAGAAGGCACCAGCTTCATACTCACATTCAATCATCTTGCTGAGGCTACCGGTAATCTGCAGAATATAGCGGAAGGATCTGTATAACCTGCTCAACGAAAACCGGGTCGATCTGGCTGATCACGGAAGTTGAATTCCCCAGGATCTGCCATTCATCGTTTTCCATGTCTACCAGGGTATACATGTATTTCCGGTTGCTGTTATAGATCTCGTACATTTTATGTTTTCCCTTGCGGAAGCTGAAGAATCCGAAGGAGATGAATTTATCGCCCAGGCTGTGCTGGTGATGCCATATTAAGAGTTTGGGAACATGAATAGGGTTGCGGTGGAAATTCGAGATCTGTTTTCCCACTTCGCGGGCCAGTTCGGTGAAGCCGAGGTCTTCCTCTATCCAGCGTCCTGATTCCACATCAGTATAGAAAATATTTTCATATTCATTCTTGAAAGAAACTTTATACATCAGGTGATTCCGGTGAGATATTTCAGTGACCCAGGCAAAGGTCTCAACTCCGTCCACAGTCAGATAAATAATGTTACTCATAATTCCCGTTTCAATACATTATGCACAAATGCTGCCATACATCACGACGAACAAGAAATAAAAAAAATGTGGAAAACGCCAACTTTTCTGGATGAATGGCTCATCCGTGGAACCGATTGCAGGAATAAAATCATCACATTTTATATCCCGAGGAATAATATTCACATGTCGGCCTGCTGAAACGCAGTATTACAGCGGTTTTTGCATTGGCATAATAAATGAAAAGAGGTAGTCAGGTTTTTCATAGGATATTGGATTTAAAACGGGACCCGATTTCTATCAGGTCCCCTTTTTTTGTTGAGGTTCTCAGGTGGTTTTGAAAAAGGAATAATTTGCCGCATGAACTGGATCATCCTCATTATAGCCGGGCTGTTTGAAACGGCTTTTGCCGCCTGCCTCGGCATGGCGAAAGTATCGGCCGGTAGTAGCCGCAACTGGTGGCTTGCCGGATTCTTTGTTTGCCTCACCATTAGCATGATATTATTATATAAGGCCGTTCAGACCCTCCCTGTCGGCACAGCCTACGCGGTGTGGACCGGCATCGGGGCGGTAGGAACCGTTCTTCTCGGGATATTTTTCTTTAAAGAACCCGCCACCTTCGGGAGGGTATTCTTTCTTTTCACCCTTATCGCCTCGATCATAGGGCTTAAGGTTGTATCCTGACCGATGAAGGAAAAAGTAAGTGACAGTATTTAGTTTTATGTTCCCTGCTGTTTATCCAGGCACGAAGCGACCCAGGCGGAAGCCGGCAGGTCGGGCGGCAGGCTAAATAAGTTTCTAAGCTGGAAAGAATTCATGGAGCCCATGCGGGGCCGTTCCGGCCCCTCCCCGCAGTGAAGTTCGTGAATTATTGAATACCAGGCAATTACCTTGATTCGGCATTTTTTATTTCCAAGTTTCTATGCTTAATTTTCTTAATTCAAGGCTTAATATTCTTCACTTTATAAGGTCTAACGCACAAATTATAAGATCTCCGAGCCAGAATTGCTTCAAAAGTTATGAAATACCAGCCTTGTGACATAATTTTTGTGACACAAACCAGGTTGTCACAAATTAATTGTCACAAAGGCATTAAAATGATCAAACGATTCAGGGATAAATATGGCATTTCGCAAAAAGACATGGCTCTTTATTTTGATGTTTCAAGAAGCTTTCTCGCAATGCTGGAAATGGGTGCAAGGACCCCGTCAGACAGGATCATGGAAAGGCTTGAGATCCTGGAGAAATTTTTAGAGGAGAACCAGGAGGAAGCGATATCTAATCCGGCTCAACCAGATTTTCCGGAATCATTAGTGGAGTCAAAAATTTTCGAATTGACGGCCTACCTGAGAAAATGCGAAGTATTATTAAAGGAGACTGAATTCATAATGCAGAAAAACGCCCGAGCCAGGAACATACAATTTGAAAAGAAAGAAAATGAGTCGCAAAATGAAAATTTCCTTCGATTCCTGGCTAAAGACGGTCTCACAAGAAAAATACAGGCTGTTGATTCAAAGAAGCATTTGGAGCTTATTCTTCAAAGAGAAGGTTTACAGGCCCAATTAAATTATTTAAATAAGATGGCAGGCAATGAAAATAAAAGTTGATTTGCCGGGCAAATTTAAATTGGATATTTCACGTGAGGTGGCCCCATTCAGAAGTATAATTATCTCCCCTTCCCCATCCGGGTATTTTCCAGGGTATACCTCGAAATTCCTTCTCCATAATAAAACATCAACTGCGTGTTTGTTGTAGGTTGAGGCATGAACCGGGTTGAGTTAAGACCGTTTTTTCACCGGAGGCAGGAAAGTATAAGTCTTCATGGGCATTTCGGTGATTCGCTTGTGCGAGGGATAAGGGATATAAAATGGAGCAGGACGTACCGATGCTGGTATATTCCGTGTGATGAGGCGCATCTTAAGGAATTGCGCGAAAGGCTTGAAGGGAAGGTTGAGCTTGCATATAATAAATTATCGGCGTATCTTAAGAACAGGCAGGCTTTGATTCCGGATGAAAAGAAAGTAAGGGAGTCGACCTTTAAGAAGATACAGGGAGGGATACCGCATGCGGGCAACCTGGAGGCGTATGAAAAGTACCTGAAGCTGCTTACCATGAAAGGGTACAGTGGGTCGACCATTTCGCTTTACAGCAATGCATTTCACCGTGTATTGCGGATACTTGGCCAGAAGGATATTAATACACTCACGAACCAGGAGCTGCATGGGTTGTTGTTATGGTTCATTCAGCAACAGGGCTGCAGCGAGCATTATATGCATGTACTGGTGAATGCGATAAAATTTTATTTCGAAAAAGTTTTGGGGAGGCCGAAAGAGGAGATCGATCTTCCGCGGCCGCGGAAGGCGTTGCAGTTGCCCGTGGTACTGGATGAATCGGAGGTAGTGAAGATGGTGGAATCGATCGGGAATATGAAGCACCGGTGCATACTTATGACCGCCTATTCTGCCGGTTTACGTGTAAGCGAGGTAGTGAGCCTGAAGATAAAGGACATAGACAGCAAGCGGATGATGATACATGTGCGTAGGGCGAAGGGGAAGAAAGACAGGATGGTGCCGTTGTCGCGCAAGTTATTGCTTGAGTTGCGGGAATATTTTTTGCGGTACCGTCCGAAGGATTATCTTTTTGAAGGCCAGGATGGCGGGGCGTACAGCACCAGGAGTGCGCAACAGGTATTAAAGGATGCTAAGCAGCGGGCTGGAATAAAGAAGCCCGGCGGGATGCACAGTTTGCGGCACAGTTATGCCACGCATTTAATAGAGTCGGGTACCGACATACGGTATATCCAGGAGTTGCTGGGTCATCAGAATGTTATGACGACGATGCGTTATACCCATGTGAGCAAGAGTGCGATCGGCAAGATCGAGAGCCCGTTGGACCGGTTAAACATAAAACCCTCTCCTGACGGGGATTAGTTATTGCACGTTTTTCGCATACATTACCCGTCACCGCAAATTAATTGCGCCGCGCATTTCGGGTATTTATACGGTATAAAATGAATATAAAATGTTGTTACTTCAGGGATTGAAACTCTACTATAATGCTTCGGTTGAATGTGACTGAGGAGAACGAAGTTCTGCATATATTTAAGAGTTATGCGACATTTTCATATAATCTAATCAATAGCTGAATGGGATTTGGGTTTAATCTATTTTTTTTATTTATCGTAATTCCTGTCAGTGTAATTCTAATAATCACATTTTTCATAACAAGAAAGAGAGCTTATGGTAAATTGCTCGGGTTTGTTTGGCTTGGTATGCTCGTTATAGCTACTTTGTCGCTTATAGTTGAATCATTGACTGGAAAAATGGAATTGAAAAAGAGTGACTATTATGGAAACTATATTATAAATAGAAATTTCTTTCCCGGAACTCAGGCCGATTGGCAATACAAACATTTTAGATTTGAAATTCAAAATAATGATTCGATATATTTTTATGAGACAAGGAACGATACTATCCTAAAAGTATACAAGGGTTTTATCACTACCATTAAACCATTTAATTCGGAGAGACTTGTTCTAAATATGGAGAAGCCGTCTCATCACATTTTGACTAGCAACCCCACTATTTATAGAGGAACCAGGAGTTTTTACCTGGTCTTCAATTCTCCTAAGTTTGGCAATATGTATTTTATCAAAGGCAAATGGGAGCCGATCAAGCAGTAAACGTCGCATAACAACGGCTTTTTGCAAGCAGGGCTGCAGTGCGGACACTTCAACATTTTATCTATATTCGGCTGTAGGAAGGCGCCGTGTTTTAATAAGTTACGGCGCCGACCGGGCTTTGGTAATTCTAATCCCTGCCTGCATAAAGCCGCAGGCGTTGGCGGTAATTTGAAGAAACAATTAACAACGAAAAACATTCAAGAAAATGAAGCTATAAGTAACTGTAAGATAGAATAAGAATTGAAATATCCTTTAATACGCAAAGTAGAAAGGGCGATTGTT
>JAEZEI010000093.1 GCA_023417815.1 Bacteroidota bacterium
CCGAGATGGCCCGCGCCAGTTCCGAGGTGGTGAGGCCTCGGGCCGGCACGGAACCGATCAAGGATATCGAAACATTGCCCGCCGCATCGACAATGTAGGAATTGGTCAGACCGTCCTGCCCGAACACCTGCACGCGTAGGCGGTCGCCGGCATCGAGTTGGTAGGGCGCATCATATCCGGTCACAGCCGCAGCCGGTGTGTACGGGCCGCCAGCCGCAACCTGGACCGGAACCTGTTCCACGACGACCTGCTGTTCGACATACGCCTGCCGCTGCGCGCAGCCAGCCAAAGCCAGCGCGACCGCAACGGTCATGGAGAAGCGGCAAAACTGGACATGAGGCCGCATCGGCGAATCCGGGCAAAAGTTCAGCCCTGATTAACGCCGTGCATGGTTAATAAAATCTCACCCGCGGATTTATTTTGCCTCGGCCCGCGCAAGCTTGCGCTTTGACGGCGGGTGTTCCTCCGGCGGCTTGCTCTTCTCCGACACACGATCGGAGATCGCGATGACCAACATCGAACCGAGGAAGACGACGTGGATACCGGCAAGCCACCACAGCTTCTTGTCGTCGTAGCTGCCGATATTCATGAACGCCTTCAGCACCTGGATGGCCGAGATCGCCACGATCGACGACATCAGCTTCATCTTGAGACCACCGAAATCGACCTTGGTCATCCATTCCGGCCGATCGTGCGATTCGATCTCGATCCGCGAGACGAAATTCTCGTAGCCGGAAAAGATGACGATCAGGACCAGATTGCCGACCAGCACGAGATCGATCAGCGCCAGCACACCGAGGATGACTTCGGATTCGGACGCGATGTGAATCTTGACGACGAACATAAAGAGCTGAACGACGAAATGGATCAGCAGCAACAACAGGCTGATGACCAGACCGATATAGAACGGCGCCAGCAACCAGCGGCTCTGAAACAAAAATGTTTCGAGAAAGTACTCGTATTTTCGCATGTGCCCCTCACTGCAAAAAGATGGCACCAATGCCGTGACGGGGCAATGTCTGCCGCGCAGCCACAAATTTTGTCGCAATAAAAAAGGTGGGGCGTAAAGCCCCACCTGCTTGCTACTCAAGCGATCGCCTGCACTGGTCAGGCCGCGACAACGCCGGTGCCGATCGGGCAACTCACGCCGGTTCCGCCAAGACCGCAATAACCGAACGGATTTTTGGCGAGATACTGCTGGTGGTAGTCTTCGGCGAAGAAGAACTCCGACGCATCGAGAATTTCCGTCGTGATGTCGCCATAACGCTTGTCGGCCAGCGCCTTGGCATACATCGCCTTCGACTCTTCCGCAGTTTTGCGCTGGGCATCGTTGAAGACATAGATGCCCGATCGATATTGCGTGCCGATATCGTTGCCCTGCCGCATCCCCTGGGTCGGGTTGTGGCTCTCCCAGAAGGTTTTCAGCAGCGTCTCATAGGAAATCTTCTTCGGGTCGAACACGACCAGCACAACCTCGTTGTGGCCAGTCCGGCCGGAGCACACTTCCTCATAGGTCGGGTTCGGCGTATGGCCGGCAGCATAGCCGACGGCGGTGACATAGACGCCGTCACCCAGCTCCCAGAATTTCCGCTCGGCGCCCCAGAAGCACCCCATACCGAACACCGCCATTTCCGCGCCCGCCGGATACGGTCCCTTGAGCGGGTTGCCGTTGACGAAATGATGGGTCGCGGTCGGAATGGGCGTGGCGCGGCCGGGCAATGCCTCGGCCTTCGTCGGAATGGTCAGCGATTTTTTGAACATCAGCATGAAAGACCCTCCAAAATCTGATGCTAATATAGTGTCGAAGATACCGGTCTGCACGGGGCCTCCGCACACCGGTTGGCAACGAATAGACTCTATGGCGAAAGGCCGCTCCGTCTTCCCCTTGTCCGTTGTTCCCCCTATGCTGCCCGCCGACTCGGCCGCCCGGCCCGCGGCCCGTTCAGGAGATGCCATGACGTTCAAGCTGCCTGCGCTCGCGCTTGCCGCGTTCCTGTTTGCAGGACATGCCGCTGCCCAGCAGTCGGCACCGCCACCTTACGGACCGCCCATTACGCTGGACCTGGCCAAGAAGGTCGTGGCGGCTGCTGAGGCTGAAGCCGTCAAGAACAACTGGCAGGTGTCGATTGCCGTCATCGACAGCGGCGGCCATCTCGTCATGCTCCAGAAGCTGGACAACACCCAGTTGGTCTCGATCCGCGTATCCGAGAGCAAGGCCAAGACCGCTCTCGGCTTCCGGCTGCCGACCAAGATGCTGGAAGATGCCGTGGCAGCGGGCGGGGCCGGTACCCGCCTCCTCGCGCTTCAGGATGTCGCGCCCTTCGAAGGCGGTTTCCCGATCATCGTCGACGGCAAGATCATCGGCGCCATTGGCGTGGCCGGGGTCTTTTCGGCCCAGGACGCACAGATCGCCCGTGCCGGCCTGGCCGCAATCGAGAATCCTAGCCGATAAGTCTGCAGCTAGGGGCGGCCCAGACGCCCCTACCGGGCATAGCCGATCAGTGGCTTTCGCTTGCGTCCGAGCAGGATGAAAATCGTTCCGACGATGCCGAAAATCAGCCAGGACGGCTGATCGAGAATGGTCGTGAAGCCGGGGTCCCAGGCCTGCGCCGGCAAGCTGGTCTGGATGCTGGCCTG
>JAEZEI010000111.1 GCA_023417815.1 Bacteroidota bacterium
GAATCAAGGTGGAGCCGATTGCTGAAATATCCGCGGTGGTTGATCCGGAAATTCCCGAAAAGAACACTTCCGCCACCATGACGACCATCGCGAGGCCACCACGGATATGCCCGACGAGGGCCTTGGCGAGCGCGACGAGCCGCTCCGATATGCCGCCGACGTCCATCAGCAGGCCGGCGAACACGAAGAAGGGCACTGCCATGAGTGGGAATGAGTCTATGCCGGAAAACAGACGCTGGGCAACGAGCGCCAGCGGCAGATTTCCTTCGACCGCCAGAAAGGCGATGGAGGCGAGGCCCATTGCAAAAGCAATGGGCACGCCAATCACGACGAAGCCAATGAAACTGGCAACAAGAAGACCGATCAGCATGTTAGGAGATCACCGCATCGCTTGAATTTGCGCGACGATTTTCTGGTTCTTCGCCAGCGACTTGTAGGTCTCGTCCATGGCCGCGATCAGAGGCTTCTTATCGATCGTGCTGACTTTGACGCCTGCCTTCGCAAGTTCTGCACCGGCATCGGCGTCCAGCTTGGCTGCGAGATCGCGCATGTAGCGGCCGCCTTCGCGACCAGCTTCCAGAACCGCCTTCTGATGTTCGGCCGACAGCTTTCGCCAGGTCGGCATGGAAACACCGAATACGAGTGCGGAGTAGGTGTGCTCATCCAGGGTCACATATTTCGCAACTTCCTGAAGCTTGGAGCTGAGCATCACGTTCGGAGGGCATTCGAGTCCGTCGATCACACCCTGCTGGATGGCCGTATAGACTTCGCCCCAGGCCATCTGGATCGCGTTTGCCTTCAGCGCCTTGAACATGCTGAGGAATACCGGACCGCCGGCGATGCGGAACTTCAATCCCGCGAAATCCTCGATCTTGGCAACCTCACGCTTTGCGTTCATGCACGAGCGGAAGCCGCCGGCGCCCCAACCAATGCCTTTGATGCCCTTGGGCTCGAGAAGCTTCATCCAGCGGTCGCCTACCTCACCTTCGAGGACGCGGTCAGCGTGTTCCTTCGACGTGTAAAGGAAGGGCAGGTCGCTATCACCGATTTCCGGCGTGATGCTTGTCAGCGTCGAAGTCCCGAAGATGTGAGCGTCGACGATGCCGAGCGGCATGCCTTCCATCACTTCGCGCTCCTGACCGAGCTGGCCGCCCGGGTAGATGTCGAACTTGATCGCGCCAGCAGTCTTGGATTCGACGAGTTCGGAAAACTTGTGGGCCGCCTGATCGAAGACAGAGCCAGCCGCGGTCACGTGATTAAGCCGGAGCTTCATCTGCTGAGCACGAAGGACGCTGGGAAAGGAGATGGTGGCGCTGGCGGCTGCAAGGCCCGTTGCCAGGAATTTGCGGCGTGTCGGCATAACTGTTCATCCCTAGACGTTTGTGCGACGGGGAAGCAGCTAATACGTTTGTAGACACTTTACAATAATTTTGTAGACACTTTACAAAAATAGGCCGTGGAGCGATAGTGGACGGATGCGATACGTGGACTACGATGCTTTGCCGCGCCCGCAGGGGGAAACCTTGCCGCTTGCGTGGGACGTCTGGGGTGCGGGCGATCAGCTCGGCATGCTCAACAATATCGATGAAGAGGTGGCGATCGCTGCCGCTGGCTTGGTTCGTCGCGGTATCCGCTTCAACCTCGACCTGCCACTGCATATTCCCCTGGGAGAGCTGCCTGTCGGCTCGCACCGTTTCAGGAAGGGGCCACACCACGAAATCGCGGCTTCCCATCATGTCGGTCTGTGCGTCCGCGATGATTGCGTGACCATCTACCCGCAGGCTTCCTCGCAATGGGATGGCCTGACGCACGTCGGCGATCCGGTGCACGGTTTCTACAACCGCGTGCAGGCCGAACAGATTACTGGCCTGGATGGTACGCGCAACGGCGTCGAGCACCTCGCTGAATTTGGCATCGTCACGCGGGCTGTGCTCGCGGATTTACCTCGCTTCTTTGCAGCTTCGGGGCGGAACTGGAGCGCGATCGGCAGTCAGGTCTGTGATGCGGAGACGCTGCAGGCGTGCTTGCGTCATCAGGGTGTGTCGCTGCGGAAGGGTGACGTCTTGCTGGTGCGGACCGGTTGGACTGAGGCCTATCGCGCGGCGGATGCCGAGGGGAAGATCCGGCTATTCGCGGGACGGGATTACTCCGGCGTCTCCGGTGGCGAGGACATGTGGCGATTCCTCTGGGACAACCGGGTGGGCGCCATTGCCAGCGATACCGTCACGGTCGAGGTCTGGCCGATATTTGAGGGCAAGCCATCGCTGCACTTGGCGATCGCACGTCTTGGTCTCACACTGGGCGAGATGTTCGACCTGGAAGCTCTGGCAAACGATAGTGCCGCAACAGGCGAGTGGACGTCGCTGTTTGTCTCCAAGCCGCTCAACCTGCGCGGAGGAGTGGGTTCACCACCGAACGCATTAGCTGTACGCTAAGAGTGCCGTCCCGTGTGGAACCGTGTGGATCATCCAAGCTATTGTGCGCACCCAGCTTAAATGCTCTCCCTGAGTGCGCGTAATCGCTTTACACAGGCCAGTCCGCAACGTTCTTCCAATCGAGTCGAGATGCAGAAAAGCGTCCCCAAGCCGATTCCCTATCACCTCATGGAGCAAATTAGAGAGGGGATCATTACCGGCAAATATCCGCCCGGCAGCTCCCTGCGTGAGCAGGGCCTCGAGAAGGAATTCGGCTGTAGCCGCGGTCCCATCCGTGAGGCCTTGCGGCTGCTGCAACATCGCGGCCTCGTCACCCATGAGCCCCGGCGCGGCTTCCGGGTTCTTTCGCTCACTGCCACGAATATCCGTCAGCTCTACAATCTCAGAGCTGTGCTGGAGAGTCACGCGGTAGAGGGCCTGGAGGGACACATCTCAGAGGCACTGCTGGACGAACTCAATGCTGCAAACGCCGCAATGCGCCGTCACCTCAAGGCCCGGCAAATCAAAGAATATCTACAGAGCAATCTGGTTTTTCACGCGCTCATTCTTCGCCACGCGCCGAATCCAATTCTTGAACGGACGATCAATAGTATCAACGAGCTTGGAGAGCCGTTGCGGCACGCGATGCTGAGAAATCGGACGCTGTCTACCCGTGCCGTCGACGAACACGATGAGCTTGTTGCCCTATTGCGAAAGAATGCGATCGCCGATGCGGTTGGCCTGATGAAACGGCACATTATCGGCAGTATTCCGACTGCTCTTGGGGCACTGTAGTGGTGCGTGTCTGGCTAGCGGCGCTGAGTTATTCCAATCTTCAGCGAAGGCATCGACAGGTCAGATCGGCGATCCGTACCGCCGATCGTAACCTGTCCGACTTCGACATTTGAAATGACCATGCACGTGACTTGCGGTGGCCTGCTTACCTAAAGTGGCTCCGGGCTGAGTGAGCGAATCCTGCTATTTCCGATCTCGATTGAGGAGACAGGCGCAGAGCCGACGACGTGCTTCAACGCCTCGCCAATTACTTCGTTGCCCATGGTACTCCGGAGCACATGCGCCCCGGACAATGGCCCGGAAGACAGAGTGAGCCGACATGGTGATCTTGTCATGCGCTCGCTGCAACTGGGGCTTGATCAGGCCCCTAATCCCAGTGTCTATCAGGTAGCGCGCTTTGACTTCACGTTCAGCCTCCTCACGCCGCGATCTTGAGAAGGTGGGCGTTGCGCTCCGCGAGGAACGCTCGCATGCGGTCGGCATAGTCGGCCGGAACGGCTTTTGCCACACTCGGCCGACCCGCCAGCGCCGTTCGCCAGGCACGGACTTTGGGCGTGTTCGCGAAAACTTCCGTATCGGTGATTGTGTCGAAGACATCGAAGTAGCGAAACACAGGCGCATAGGCTGCATCCACCATGCTGAACGACGTCCCGGCGAAATACGGCTTCGAATTCAGCACCGACTCGATCCGGGCAAACTTCGCTGCCAAGACGTGCAGCTGAGTTTCGTAGGTCCCCGCGTCCGTGGCTGTCTCAAGGCTCCACAGATCTGCG
>JAEZEI010000123.1 GCA_023417815.1 Bacteroidota bacterium
GCGCCGGGTCGGCCACCACGGCCATCTCCGAGACCTGGGCGCCAGCATCCGCCCCCGCTGCCTGGGCCGCCGCCGTGCTGCAGCACAGGTCGGAGGGGGCGAGGCCGCCCGCGACGAAAACCAAGAGCCCGCCCGACAGTGACGCGCGCTGAAAATGGCGGGAGATTCGTGTTTTCACGCTTGGTCCCATGACCCGGCTTTCTACCACGATTCGCCGTCCGGGGGCGATGTGCGCCCGAGCGCACCGCATCGCGGGGCGCAGCTTTCCTCGTTCACCGACGCGCAGCGCTCACAGATCCCACGAGTAGAGGCGACACTCGAGATCGCCGTTCCACAGCGCGTGCTCCTGAATCGGCGCTCTGTGCATGGCCTGGGCGAGCTTGCGGTCGTGGCAGATGGCCGACACCCGATGGCCCTTGAGCCCCTTGAAGGCGCGTGCGAGCCGCGTCTCGAAATCCTCTCCGCGCGTGATGCGCACGCCGTACGGCGGGTTGGTGACCACGTGGCCCGGGGGATCCGTGCCCATAAAGTCCACCACGTCGAGGCGCTCCACGTGCACGGCGACGCCCGCTTTGCTCGCCAACCTGCGCGCGAGGCTCACCGCCAGTCCATCGCAGTCGAGCGCCATGATCGAGGGGGCCGCCTCGGCGGAGAGCACACGGGCCGCCGCCTGCTCGCGGATCTGGATCAGCGCGTCCTTGTACCGGTGATCCTCGAACAAGGCCCAGCGCTGAAACCCGTAGGGCCTCCGCAAGAGCCCTGGCGCCACGTTGCGCGCCCAGAGCGCCGCCTCGATGGCGATGGAGCCCGAGCCGCACATGGGGTCGATCAGAGGCCGCTTCCGATCCCAGCCCGCGAGCCGCAACATGGCCGCCGCGAGCGTCTCCTTGATCGGGGCCTCGCGCGCCTCGGCGCGATAGCCGCGCCGGTGCAGAGATTCTCCCGCCAGATCCACGAACAGGTCCGCCCGGTCACGGGCGATGTGCACCGCTACCCGAACATCGGGATCGTCCCGCTCCACGTTGGAGCGCGCGCCGAAGCGCACCCGCTGCGAGTCCACCAGGGCGTCCTTGGTCTTCTGCGCCACGAACCCCGAGTGCGTCAGCGCGCCGTGCTTCACGGTGGCCACCACGCTCAGGCTCCTGTTGGGATCGAGCACGTCGCTCAGGTCGACCGCGCGCACGCCCTCGTAGAGCGCCTGCGCGCTGTGTGCCTCGAACGAACCCCGTCGCCAGAGCACGCGCAGCGCGATGCGGCTCTCGAAGCACACCCGCATGGCGTCCTCGAGCCGACCGCCGAAGTGCACGCCCCCACGGTCGGCCCGCACCTTGGGCACGCGGAGCTCGCGCAACTCGTCGCGCAGCGCCCCCTCGGTGCCCTTGGCCGCCGTGGCGAAGAAGGGAACCTCGAGCTCGTGCTCGGAGCCGCGCTGCGCGCCCTGCTCAGACATTGAAGCGGAAGAAGATCACGTCGCCGTCGCGCACCACGTACTCCTTGCCCTCGGTGGAGGTCTTGGCGGCAGCACGACAGGCGGCTTCGGTCTTGAGGTTCACGCGGTCTTCCCACCAGGTGACCTCCGCGCGGATGAAGCCGCGCTCGAAGTCCGAGTGGATCTTGCCCGCCGCGCCCGGGGCCTTGGTGCCGCGCTTGATGGTCCAGCAGCGCACCTCCTTCTTGCCCGCGGTGAAGTAGGTGATCAGATCGAGCATCTTGTAGCCGGTCTGGATCACCCTGTTCAGCCCAGGCTCGCTCAGCCCGACCGAGGCCAGGAAGTCCCCGCGGTCTTCCTTGGGCAGCTGCATGATCTCGGCTTCGATGGCCGCGCAGATCACCACGACCTCGGCGCCTTCCTCGTCGGCGATCGCCTTGACCTTCGCCACCAGCGGATCGGCGAAGCCCGCGGCGAGCTGCTCCTCCTTCACGTTGCACACGTAGAACAGTGGCTTCTGGGTGATCAGGCTGAGGTCGCGGAAGATCTTGGCCTCGTCCTCGTTCTCGGGCGCCAAGGTGCTCGCCAACTTGCCGGCGTCGAGCAGCTTCTCGAGCCGCTCACAGAGCCCCACCGCGGTCTTTTCGAGCGCGTCGTTGCCCTTGGCCGCCCGCCGGGCTCGATCGAGACGTTTCTGGACGGTTTCTAGATCCTTGAGGATCAGCTCGGTGTGAATGGTGGAGATGTCCGCGGCGGGATCCACCCGGTTGTCCACGTGGAGCACGTTTTCATCCTCGAAGCACCGGACCACGTGGGCGATCGCGTCGCACTCTCGGATGTTGCTCAGGAACGCGTTGCCCTTGCCTTCGCCCTTGCTGGCTCCACGAACCAGGCCCGCGATATCCACGAAGTCGACCGTGGCCGGGACGGCGTTCTCGGGTTCGACGACGGCACACAGCGCGTCGAAACGGGCGTCCGGAACCGGGACCACGCCTACATTGGGTTCAATGGTACAAAAAGCATAGTTTGCGGCCTCGGCCTGCTTCGAAGAAAGCGCATTGAATAAGGTCGATTTTCCCACATTGGGCAGGCCCACGATACCGACGGAAAGTCCCATGCGGCCCTAGATAGCGGACCTCCCCGTGTGCCGCAAAGACCGCGTCAAAACCGCAGCTCTCGACTCGAAACTCTGTTTCCGACTTCCGCGCTAGGGACGCCCTCTTTTGGTCGAAAAGCTCGGCAAAGTTTCCTTTTTGCGCGTGGGAAACATCTCAGAAATCTCGCTCAACCAACCTCCGACTCAAGCCGCACACAACGGCGCAGTGCTCCGGTGGAGCAGGGAGAGAAGAGATATGCGTTCGACGTTCCGTACGCTCAAGGCGGCGCTGCTCGCCGGCTGTGCCAGCTTGGGTTTCGCCGACCAGGCTCACGCCGAGGAAGCAACCGAGGAAGCCAAGAGCTCCTGGCTCGACAACTTCACCGTGGGCGCCTTCGCCGATTCCTACGTCGCGCTCCGTAGCGACAACAACAACTTCCGTACGGCTGCCCTGACCGGTGGCGGCGACAACCCCATCTTCGGTGACTACCCCGACCAGGGCTACGTCAACGCGAGCGGTTTCGGCCTGGCCTTCGCCGGTATGGACGTCAACTACGAGGGTGACAAGTTCGGCGCGACCCTCAACCTGCGCTACGGGCCGGGTGTCGTCCGCTTCTTCGGCAACCAGAGCGACTACGGTATCGCGAACGTCACGCAAGCCTACCTGACCTGGAAGCCCTTCGAGGCGTTGACCCTGGATATGGGTCAGTTCGGTACTCTGTACGGTGCCGAGGTCGCCGAGAGCTGGCGCAACCTGAACTACTCCCGCGGTAGCCTCTACTACCTCATGCAGCCCTTCTGGCACACGGGCTTGCGCGCGAACTACGCCATCACCGACAAGATCGCGGTCAACGCCATGCTCGTGAACGGCGTCAATACGCTGTTCGAGAACAACAAGAGCCCGAGCGTCGGCGCGCAGGTGGTCATTACGCCCATCGATCCCCTGTTCTTCGCGGTGGGCTACCTCGGCGCGCTCAACCCGAACAACGATGGCGAGAAGGCCAGCTTGTTCGACAACTTGTTCGATGTCGTCGCCACCGTCAACCTGGGGGACTTTCAGCTGATCGCCAACTTCGACTTCAATCAGTACAAGTCGGGCGGCGCGGCGTCCGAGAACTGGTGGGGCATCAGCGTCGCGCCCGGCTACGCCTTCACCAACTGGTTCGGCGCCGCGGCCCGCGTCGAGTACCTGTCGGACAGCGCCAACGTCCTGTTCGGGATGACCACTGACAAGGCCCAGACGACCGCCGCCAAGGACGGCAGCATGGTTACCTTGACGGGCACCCTGGACTTCAAGCCCATCCCGAACAGCGGAGCGCTCGTGCTGCGCCCCGAGTTCCGCTACCAGATGGCTTCGGACTACTACTTCTACAACCGCGAAGACCAGGCCACGGATAAGTTCTGGACGGTCATGCTCGGTGCGGTCGTCACCAGCATGTGA
>JAEZEI010000032.1 GCA_023417815.1 Bacteroidota bacterium
ATCGCGCGCAGCTCCTCGGCCACGTCGGGCACCACGAGCTTGGCGGCGTCGGTCGGGGTCGAGGCGCGCACGTCGGCGACGAGGTCGAGCAGCGGGGTGTCGGGCTCGTGACCGATCGCGGAGACCACGGGGGTGCGGACCCGCGCGACCGCGCGGACCAGGCCCTCGTCGGAGAAGGGCAGCAGGTCCTCGACCGACCCGCCGCCACGGGCGACCACGATGACCTCGACGGCCGGGTCGCGGTCGAGGCGCTCGAGGCCCTCGATCACCTCGGTGGTCGCGCGCGGGCCCTGCATCGCGGCGTACGCGACCTCGAAGCGGACCGCGGGCCACCGGCGGCGGGCGTTCTCGAGGACGTCGCGCTCGGCGGCGCTGTTGGGGGCGGTGACCAGCCCGACGCAGCCGGGCAGGAACGGCAGCGGCCGCTTGAGGTGGGCGGCGAACAGCCCCTCGGCGGCGAGCAGCTGGCGGCGGCGCTCAAGGCGCGCGAGCAGCTCGCCGAGGCCGACCATCCGGATCTCGCGGGCCTGCAGGGAGAGCGTGCCGCGGTTGGCGTAGTACGACGGCTTGGCGTGGACCACGACGCTCGCGCCCTCCACCAGCGGCGGGTTGAGGCCGTCGACATAGGTGCGCGCGGCGGTGACCGTCACCGAGATGTCGGCGACGGCATCGCGCAGGGTGAGGAAGACCGTGGCCATCCCGGGGCGGCGGTTGAGCTGGGCGATCTGGCCCTCCACCCACACCGCGCCGAGCCGGTCGACCCAGCCCGAGATCGCGTTGGCGATCTGGCGGACGGGCGCCGGCGACTCCAGTGAGGTCTCCAAGGCCATGGCCGCGAGATTAGGGGATGACACCGACGTCCCTAGACTGGCGCCATGACGACCCACGTGGGCATCCCGCCCGTCCTCAGCCCCGAGGAGGCCGAGAAGGCCGTCCTCCTGGCCGCGCCGCGCGGATACTGCGCGGGAGTGGACCGCGCGGTGGTCACCGTGGAGGAGGCCCTGGCGCTGTACGGCGCGCCGGTCTACGTCCGCAAGCAGATCGTGCACAACAAGCACGTCGTCTCCGACCTGGAGTCCCGCGGCGCCGTCTTCGTCGAGGAGCTCGACGAGGTGCCCGCCGGCGCGACGGTGGTCTTCTCCGCCCACGGCGTCTCCCCGGCGGTGCACGAGCAGGCCGCCGAGCGCGGCCTCAAGACGATCGACGCCACCTGCCCGCTGGTGACCAAGGTCCACCACGAGGCCAAGCGGTTCGCCGCCGAGGACTACGACATCCTGCTGATCGGCCACGCCGGTCACGAGGAGGTCGAGGGCACCGCGGGCGAGGCCCCCGAGCACATCCAGCTCGTGGAGAGCCCCCGCGACGTCGCCGGGATCACCGTGCGCGACCCCAAGCGCGTCGCCTGGCTCTCGCAGACCACGCTGTCGGTCGACGAGACCCTCGAGACCGTCGCCGCGATCCGTGAGCGCTTCCCCGACCTGCTCGACCCGCCGAGCGACGACATCTGCTACGCCACCCAGAACCGCCAGCTCGCGGTGAAGGAGATCGCCCCGGACTTCGACCTGCTGATCGTGGTCGGCTCGGGCAACTCCTCCAACTCCGTGCGCCTGGTCGAGGTCGCGCTCGAGGCGGGGGCGCGGGCGTCGTACCGCGTCGACGACGCCTCCGAGATCGACGAGGCCTGGCTGGAGGGCGTGCGCACCGTCAGCGTGACCAGCGGCGCCAGCGTGCCCGAGGAGCTGGTGCAGGGCGTCCTCGCGTTCCTCGCCGAGCGCGGGTTCCCCGAGGCGCGTGCGGTGCACAGCGCCGAGGAGTCGCTGATCTTCGCCCTGCCCAAGGAGCTGCGCCGCGACCTCAAGGCCGCGGCCGCCGCTGCCAACGAGGGCTGAGCCGATGGCGCGCTACGTCGATGTCCACCCGGACAACCCGCAGCCGCGGCTGATCGGCAAGATCGCCGCGGCGATGCGCGACGACGACGCGCTGGTCGCCTACCCGACCGACTCCGGCTACGCGCTGGGCTGCCGGGTCGGCAACCGCGCGGGACGGGACCGGATCCTCAGCATCCGCGGCCTCGACGAGCGCCACCACTTCACCCTGATGTGCCGCGACTTCTCCCAGCTCGGGCAGCTGGTGAAGATCGACAACTCGGCGTTCCGGGCGATCCGGGCGGCGACGCCGGGGCCCTACACCTTCATCCTGCCCGGCATGCCCGAGGTGCCGCGACGCCTGCTGCACCCGAAGAAGAAGACCGTCGGCGTGCGCATCCCCGACCACCCGGTCGTCCAGGCGCTGCTGGAGGAGCTCGGCGAGCCGATGCTGTCCAGCACGCTGATCCTGCCCGGCGAGACCGAGCCGCGGACGATGGGCTGGGAGGTCAAGGAGGACCTCGACCACCAGGTCGACATCGTGGTGGAGGCGGGGGAGACCCCGGCCGAGCCGACCACCGTCGTGGACTTCTCGGGCGGTGCGCCCGAGGTCATCCGCCGTGGTGCGGGCGACCCGTCGCGCTTCGAGGGCTGATCAGCGGCTTGCCCTGCACCTGGACCCGGTGTCGCACGGCGAGGACGCCGAGGGAGAGGCCGTAGCCGAGCACGAGGGCCAGGCTGTGGCTCGACAGGCCGGCGACGACCGCCTGGACGAAGCCGTCCTGGGGATGGGCGATCGTCTCGTGGGTGGTGATCGCGAGCAGCGAGAAGACCCCGACCAACAGCAGCGGCGGCATCACGCCGACGGTGAAGAAGTCCTGCATCCGCACCAGCAGCGCCGCGGCGATGCAGGCGGCGACGAAGACGACGTCGGTGAACCAGGCGACCTCGCTGCTGATCTGCAGCTCGACCAGGACCGCGGAGAGCGTGACGGCGGTGGCGAGTGCCGCCACCTGCGCGCCCGGGTCTCGACCCTGCTCCCACAGGGTCCGGGGACGTCGGCTCACGCACACCTCCTCGATGCCGGGGCCCGGTCGTACGTCGCGGGCCCGCCTCGTGCTACAGCGCCACCGTAGGGTCCTCGGCCTCCGGCTCGTCCGCGGCGCGCCGGGGAACCGCGCGCAGCTCGACCGTGCGGGCCCCCGGGAGCTCCTCGTCGGTCACCGAGAGGTCGTGGAAGCGGCGGGCCGCGACGAGCACCCGAGACTCCATCGAGGCGACGGTGGAGTTGTAGTGGCCGACGGCGGCGTTGAGCGAGCGCCCGACGGCGTCGAGGTGGCCGGACATGGTGCCGAGGCGGGCATGCAGCTCGCGCCCGAGCCGGTGGATGTCGCGGGCCTGCTGGGCGATCGCCTCGTGGGTCCAGCCCTGGGCGACCGTGCGCAGCAGCGCGATGAGGGTGGTCGGGGTGGCCAGCACGATCTGGCGCGAGGCGGCGTGCTCGAGCAGGGTGGTGTCGGTCTCGAGCGCGGCGGCGAGGAACGACTCCGCCGGGACGAACAGCACGACGAACTCGGGCGTCTGGTCCAGCGAGCGCCAGTAGGCCTTGGCCGACAGGGCGTCGACGTGGGTGCGCAGCTGACGGGCGTGGCGGGCCAGGTGGGCGGCGCGCTCGTCGTCGTCACTCGCCCCGGTGGCGTCGAGATAGGCGTCGAGGGGGACCTTGGCGTCGACCACCACCAGCCCGCCGCCGACGAGCTGGACGACCAGGTCGGGGCGCAGGGCGCCGTCCTCGAGGCGCACCTGCTCGGAGAAGTCGCAGCGGTCGACCAGGCCGGCCAGCTCGACGGCGCGGCGCAGGTGCATCTCGCCCCAGCGGCCGCGCACCTGCGGCTTGCGCAGCGCGGTGGACAGCGAGCGGGTCTCCTGGCGCAGTGTGTCGGTGGTGTGGCGCATGTCGTCGACCTGCTGGGCGAACTGCCCCTGCCACACCGCCCGCGCGTGCTCGAGGGCCTGCATCTGGTCGCTGAGCCGGTCGAGGCCCTGCATCACCTCGGCCTGGTCGACCATGCCCTGGCCCAGCGCCTCGACGTGGGCCGGGCGCGAGCGCGCCCACAGGACCCCGAGGAGCACGCCGAGGACCAGCCCGAGGGCCAGCGCCAGGAAGATCGTCACCGTCTGCATGGGCCCAGCATGTCGGGCGCCACCGACAGTCCCGCGAGCCGCCGCGCGCCGCGGCGTACGTCAGTCGAGGTCGACGACGACCGGGGCGTGGTCGGAGGCGCCCGTGCCGGCGCGCTCCTCGCGGTCGATGAAGGCGTGGGTGACCCGCTTGGCCAGCGAGGGCGAGCCGAGCACGAAGTCGATGCGCAGGCCGCGGTTGCGCTCGAAGCGCTGACGGAAGTAGTCCCAGTAGGTGTAGACCTCCGGGCCCGGCGTGTGCGGCCGTACGACGTCGACGTACCCGTCGTCGATGAAGCGCTGGAACGCCGCGCGCTCGGGCGGGGTCACGTGCGTGGAGCGCGCGAACTGCAAGATGTCGAACACGTCCTCGTCCAGCGGGGCGATGTTCCAGTCGCCGACCAGCGCGGTGTCGCCGTCGCGCCACTCCAGCGCCGCCTCGCGCAGCCGCGCCAGCCAGTCGAGCTTGTAGACGTAGTGCGGGTCGTCGGGCTTGCGGCCGTTGGGGACGTACAGGCTCCACACCCGCACCCCGCCGCAGGTGGCGCCGATGGCGCGGGCCTCGGGGGCGACGGGGTCGCCGTACCCGGGCATGCCCTCGAAGCCGACCTGCACGTCCTCGAGGCCGACCCGGCTGATGATCGCGACGCCGTTCCACTGGCTGGTGCCGGCGGCGGCGACCTCGTAGCCGCGGGCCTGCAGGCCCATGATCGGCAGCTGGTCGACCTTCGCCTTGGTCTCCTGGAGGGCCAGGACGTCGACGTCGTGGCGCTCGAGGAAGGCCTCGACGCGGTCGATGCGGGAGCGGAGGGAGTTGACGTTCCAGGTCGCGAGGCGCACCGAGGAAGCCTAAGCCGCTAGCCTTGCGTGCCTGTCCTCGGACCAATGCGCATCACGACTCCAGGAGGTCCGGGAATGGACGCACCGCTCACCGGCAAGGTCGCCGTCGTCACCGGCGGCAGCCGCGGCCTCGGCCGGGCCATCGCCCAGCTGCTGGGCGAGGCCGGTGCCACGGTGGTGATCGGGGCCCTGCCTGGCGACGGCGTCGAGCGGGCCGTCGCCGAGCTGCGCCGCAGCGGCATCCGGGCGGAGGGCCGCGACGTCGACGTCGCCGACCTCGCCCAGGTCGAGGCGCTGCGCGACGCCGCGATCCTGGTGGGCGGGCTGGACATCTGGGTCAACAACGCCGGGACCGGCGGCCCCTACGGCCCCACCCACCTGCTCGACCCCGCGGACTTCGAGCGGGTCCTGGACGCCAACGTGCGCGGGGTCTTCCACGGCACCCGCACCGCCGTGCACGCCATGCTCGTCCAGGGCAACGGGCACGTGGTCAACGTGTGGGGCAAGGGCTCCGCGCGGCCGGTGCCGATGCAGAACGCCTACGCCTCCTCCAAGGCGTGGAACAAGATGTTCACCCGCGCCGTGCGTCGCGAGATCGCCGGCACCGGCGTGAGCGTGCACGGCTTCGACCCCGGGCTGGTGCGCACCGAGATGCTCGGCCAGGTCACCGTCATGCGGGGCATGGAGCAGCGGGTGCGCGCCCTGCCGGTCGTGGTCGCGCTGTGGGGCCAGTCCCCGCAGGCGGCCGCCCGGCCGATTCTCGACCTGGTGACG
>JAEZEI010000089.1 GCA_023417815.1 Bacteroidota bacterium
CTTCCAACCTCCAACTTCCAACCTCCAACTTCCAACCGTTATGTGAATTAAATATTAATAATTTATGATGAAAAATGACTATTTTCAAGCCCGCTTTAAAAGCCGGTATCATACCGTATATCCATTCAAAACCGTCTGATCGTTCCCTTCGTTAACTGAACAATAAAGGTATATCAAGCCTAAATGCTTGTGTTGTACCCGTGTGGCTGCTTAACAAACACCTGCGCAATGCGTAGCTACCTGTGAAGCCTGCCCGCGCATGCTTGCCAAATTCAAAGCTAAAAGACGTTATGAAAAAATTTTTACTCCTGTTAGTAATAACCGGGTTTGTTCAAACATTAAGGGCGCAGGTTTCGGTTACTGCTACCGCAGGGAACGTGGGACCAACAAACTATGCCACGTTAAAGCAAGCCTTTGACCAGGTCAATGCGTTTACTCACCAGGGTGCGATCACAATTTCCATTACAGGGAACACTACGGAAACGGCAATGGCGGTGCTGAATGCCGCGAACTATACATCAATCCTGATCAAACCTACCGGGAACTTTACCATTTCGGGGAATCTTCCTTTGGCTACCATTATTAAACTGAACGGCGCAGATAATGTTACCATTGATGGCGCTGTATCCGGCAATACCCCGGCACTAACTATTACCAATACAAGTTCTGATGGCGACGGTATGATCTGGGTGGCCAGCAGTTCCTCTTCCAACGGTGCTAATAATAATACGGTCAGGAATTGTATCCTCACCGGTTCTTCTCCTTCAAATACCTGGGTGGCATTGGCACAATCGAGCGGTACCACCTTTGGCGGAATTGCAGAAACTGCCAATAGTAATAATACCTACCAGAACAACCGGGTTACCGGGGCTTATTATGGAATTGCCCTGGTTGGCCCTTCGTCCGGAGAAAGCAACAACCAGGTTTTGGAAAATATTGTTGGCTCTACGGTTCCTGCAGCCAAGATCGGGTTCAAGGGTCTTTTTATTTCAAATCAAACCAACCCGATCGTTCGGCAGAATACTGTATCAGGTGTTTCCGGAAACCAGGGGTCAAATACGAATGTTACCTCCGGAATTACCATTGTTGGCGCCACTACCGGTGGCGAAGTTTCGCGCAACATTGTAAGTGATATCAGGAACACGGCATCACTGGGCTGGACCGCTCATGGCATCACCCTTCAATCCTCCTCATCCAATAGCGGGGTCCGGGTTGTAAACAACTTTATATATGACGTAAGCGCTGTGGGATGGGAATTCAACCTCAGTGATAATGGCCATGGTATAGGGGTGCTTGCAGGAAATGGATATGAGATCTATTCAAATTCGGTAAACCTTTTTACCAACCAAACTGAAGGTAATACTGCAGCGATCTATATCGGCACTAATGTAACATCACCGGGTACGCTTAACATCCGCAATAATATTTTTGCAAACCAGCAAACGGTCGGAGAACAATTCGCCATCTATAGTGAAAAGACCATTGCTGCATTCTCCAATATCAATTACAACGATTATTTCTCAACAGATAACGTAGGTTTCCTGGGTAGTGTAAGGAACACCCTTGCACAATGGCAGGCTGCAACCTCAATGGATGCAAATTCCGTGGCAATAAACCCTGGCTTTGTTTCGAACACTGACCTGCATCTTGGCGGTGGTTCATTCCTGAATGGAACAGGGGTAATGATCGCCGGGGTTACGAACGATATTGATGGTGATGCGAGGACGGCTCCCACAGATATCGGCGCAGATGATTTTACGCCGCCCGTATGTACCGGCAATAGCGGCGGTACCGTAACGGCAACCACCACATCCCTTTGTGCCAGCGGCTCCTCCGTACTTAATGCTACCGGATTTGCATTTGGAACCGGTGCCGCATATCAATGGGAATTCTCCACTGACGGTACAAACTTCAACCCGCTTGCGGGACAAACAAATCCATTTACGGCAGCCACAGGTACGATCACTGTTACCACTCATTACCGGTTAAGGGTTACCTGTAACGCGGGTGCGCCAGGATATTCCAATGTGGTTATCGTTACGGTAAATAATCCAACCCCAACAACCACTACTCCGGCTTCCAGGTGCGGATTTGGTACCGTTACTCTCCAGGCCACGGGAACAAACCTGAAGTGGTATGATGCAGCAACGGGCGGAAACCAGGTAGGTTCAGGACCAAGCTTTACTACCCCTGGCATCGGGGCAACTACAACATATTATGTAAGCGCCTCAACCCCTGGCTCCAATGGAAATGGGGGTAAACCAAGCACCGATGGCGGTAATGGAGGGTTTGACGGAACTAACACCGGGCTTGTATTCAATGCAGCGACAGATTTTACCCTTTTATCGGTGAAAATGTACCCGACCTCTGCCGGTTCAATAACTATCCGCGCTGTAAATAGTTCCGGCGCTCAATTACCCGGAGCATCTATTAATGTCAATTTCGCTGCTGCAGCTCCGGGAGGAATTGTTGTTCCACTAAACTTCAACATTCCTGCAGGAAACGGGCACAGGCTGATCATTTTCGCAAATGCAGGTTTCATTAGTTTCTGGAGAGATTTCAGCGGGAATTCTTTTCCTTATGCCTTGGGTTCAGTCGGCAGTATTACCGGTGGTTATCTCTCCGGATCGAGTACTACCTATTATTATTTTTACGACTGGGTTTACACCACATCATGCGAAGGAAACAGGGTACCTGTTACAGCAACCATAACTTCACCACCTGCATTCACCACCTTCTCTGCAACGCCTCCCGGGCCACATTGTTCCGGAAGTGTGCCTGTGAATTTGAGTGTGAGCAGTGCTGCAGCCTATACCTATACCTGGATGCCCGGTTCGCTGGTAGGACCAAACCATACCGTGAACCCAACATCAACCACAACATATGTTGTTACTGCAACAGAGCCCGGTGGCTGTGTAAGGAAAGATTCTGTGACCGTAGCAATAAATCCAACTCCCGCACCTGTAGTTGTTACACCAGCTTCGGCAACCATTTGCCCGAATGTACCGATCAGGATCATTGCAACTGGCGGGCATTTAAGTAACCAGCAGGCACATTCGCATACCCTTGATGCGATCGCTCCTTATTCCCAGGGAGGTACAGGAGGAACCGTAACCCTGAACACAACCTATTTCAGCCAGGGTACTGGTTCTGTCCGGGTTCAAAATGGCAACTCTTCCCAGGTATGGGTAGAAAGCCCGGTCATCCCGATGAATAATTTTACAAGTGCAGTTCTCTTGTTCGATCATATTTGCGCAACAGAATTGAATTTTGATTTTGGTTGGGTAGAATACAGTACGAATGGAGGTTCCTCATGGACCACATTCCCTTCCTCTAACTATCTTGGAAGCGGGGTGTTGAGAAACGGTGTAGTGAGTTTTGATAAGGGGAGTTATCCTGACTGGGGAACCCAGTTCACTGATGGAACTTCCACACCGGGACCAGGCCCGGCTACCTCCCTGTGGAAATCCGAAGCAGTGAATTTTAATGGCGTTACGCTCACCAACAATATGAAGATCAGGTTCAGAGTTAACGGTGATGTAAGCCTCATCTATTATGGTTGGCTCATTGATAATATCCGGATAACGGGTACAAATCGTCCGATAACATGGACCGTTTCAACAGGAGCTTCGCTTTACAGTTCTACAACTCCATTAACCGCTTATGTACCAGGAACTATTCGCGATACTATCTGGATGATGTCTTCAACTCCTGATGTCTATAATGTTACAGCAACCTCGAGCGGCGTCGGATGCAACTCTTCTGCAACCTCTAATATAACTGTTGCTAATGGATCAACCCTTAGCGCTGTTCTTTCTTCTAACGCCACTACGGTTTGCCAGGGCGATTCTGTAACCTTTACTGTAACCGTAAATAACCTTGGAACAGGGCAGGGTTATAAATTTTACCGCAACAATATTTTACAGGTTGACCAGGTGTCAAACACCTGGACCTATTTGCCATCGGATGGCGATATAATCCATGTTGTGGCAACAATTATTTCTTCTTGTCTCGGCAATAACCCTGCAACATCCAATAACATAACTATAAATGTGCAGCCTGCTCCAACGGTGAATATCACCGGAGGCACTACGGTCTGCAATGGATCTATCACAACCCTTACTGCAAATACCACGGGCGGAATTTCCGGTTATCAGTGGTATAATGGTGGAATCCTGATACCGGGCGCTACCAGTTCAACTTATGATGCAACGTTGCCGGGATCCTATACAGTTACTGTAACGGGTAACCAGTCACTTTCGTGCCCGAAGACCTCTGCGCCGCATGTGCTTACACATCCAGCGTATGATATCACTGTGATCCCCGCTGCTAATGGTACGATCACACCATCAGGCACTGTATCTGTTGCCTGCGGAGATGACCAGGTTTTTAACATAAACCCCAATCCCGGCTTTGGAATTTGCGATGTATTGGTAGATGGCGTTTCAATGGGCGTGATAAATACCTATACCTTCAATAATGTAACAGCGCCGCATACCATTACTGCAGTATTCTGCATTACCGGTTGCCCAAATCCTCCGCAGGCGAATGCCGGTGCCAATGCAGCGATCTGCTCGGGTCAATCCTATACGTTGCAGGGCTCACTCATTGATGCCACTGCAGGTACATGGTCTGGAGGCGGAGGTACCTTTACGCCAAATAATACAACGCTGAATGCGGTTTACACCCCTTCAGCAGCGGAAGTGACTGCAGGAACAGTAACGCTCACGCTCACTTCAAACAATCCTTTGGGAGCGCCATGTGTTCCTTCAAGCTCCCAGGTAACGATAACCATCAATCCTTCACCGGTGGTGAATGTTTCAGGTAATCTCGGGCTTTGCGCGGCGGGAGTAACAACCACCTTATTAACAGCAGATTCAACAGGAACCCCGACGAATATCACCAACTTCCAGTGGTATAATGGTGCCACGCTGGTAGCTTCAGGCCCTGCGCAGGGAACATATACTGCCAACAGTGCATCTACATATAGTGTAACGGTAACCGGGGCAAATGGTTGTACTGCAGCAGATACTGTTGTAATAACAACTTTTGCAGCGCCCGTAGTTGCCATCAGCGGTAATCCAACATTCTGTACCAGGAGTTCAACAGACCTTGTTGCCGTTGCAAGTGCGGGAAGCGGAACTCTCGGTCCAAACAGCTATCAATGGAAAATAGGCGGATCAGATATAGTTGGGGCCACCACCTCAGTGCTTACAACCGGTGTGGCTGGCTCTTACACCGTGGTTGCAACCAATTCAAACGGGTGTAATACCACTTCAGCTCCCTTCGTGCTTAACCAGGATAATACACCTTTAAGCGGAAACTATACTATTGGAATGGGGCTGCCTACGTGTACGAATTATGAATCCTTCCAGATCGCGATCAATGATCTGAATACAAGGGGAATCAGCGGCAACGTTCAGTTTGATGTGCCGGGAGGTTATACCGAGGTAGCGCCAACAGGCGGACTTTCACTTGGTTCGGCAACGCTTAATCCTTCGGTGGGTTCATTCACCATAACGTTCAGCAGGATCGGCGGAGGCGCCAACCCGCTGATCTCTGCTTATCCTGGAGGTACAGCGCTGGCAAATTCTGTTATACCGGATGGTATATGGAACCTGAAAGGTGTGGATAATGTAACTATTAATTCCATTGACCTTGTTGATAATAATACTGCAGGAAATTCTCCGATGGAGTATGGCTACGGGATCTTCAAACTAAATAATAATGACGGCGCGCAGAATAATACCATTCAAAACTGCGTCATTACGCTTAATAAGCTTAATGGGTCGAGTGGTGCTGGTCCAATGGTTGAAGGTTCAACAGGTATTAGGGTGGTGAATGCTACGCCAACTGCTGCAACAACTGCCCTTGTTCCAACGGTAGCCGCAGGAACGAATTCATACAATAAATTCTATGGCAATACCATTCAGAATGTGCATCATGGTATTGCTATCATTGGTTATGATGCACCTTCTTCTGTATTAGGGGATAAAGGAAATGATATCGGGGGTTCCAGCGACGAAACTGGGAATACCATCATCAATTTTGGAGGAGCTTCATCAACCCTTCCATCAAATGCGATCCGTATCGAAAGCCAATGGGATGCAAATATTTCTTTCAATATAATAAACAACAATAACGGTTCGGGCATTAACCACCTTGGAACACTGAGAGGAATTATAACCCAGGCCGGGAATACCGGTACTCCGAATGCAAGTATTACCATCAACAATAACACCATCTCAATAAAAAGTGATGCGGTGGGAAGTGTTGCTACTGGTATACAGAATGGTATAGGTTCTAACACCGTTGCAGGTTCTAATACAGTCACGATTACTAATAATGATGTGACCGGAAGTCTTGCCTTGTCTACAACATCATCGGGGGTTTGGACAGGTATTGTTAATTCAACGAATGCCAATGTTGTGAACATCATTAATAACAATGTTCATGATGTATTAGCATCCGGAACAGCAGCCTGGATTGGAATAAGCAATACAAATTCCAGCTCGCTCGCAAGCCCGGTCATAAACTTCAATAACAACAAACTTCTGAATTGTAATATTCAAACCACCGGAGCCTTAACTGCCATTTCAAATGCAATAGGTACCACAAATGCTGTGACCACACTCAATATGAATGGTAACCTGGTTTCAGGCAACACCAAGAATGGTGCTGGAACTATTGTTTGGTTGATGTTTGGCGGGCCCTTAACGGGAGTTTATAATAACAACGTGGTGCAGAATAATGTTGCTACAGCTACTGCTGCAGTTACCGTCAACTGTATGCAGGCACAGGGAACAGGTGTTGGTTCAGGTTATGTGTTCAATGATAATGTTATTTACAATAATTCAATAACCGGATTTACCGGTTCTGCAGCTGGAACATTATATGGATTTACTAATGCCTCCGGCGCAAGGAATGAAAATATTTATAATAACATCATCCGCAATCTATTCATTACCGGGACCTCTACGGGTATTCATACGATCAGGGGAATTAACAACAACACTAATAGCTCAAACGAGCATATGCGTATTGTAGCAAATAACCAGGTGGATAGCCTTTACACCAATTCAGGTTCAACAGCGCAAATAACGGGCATTCATAGCCAGGTGGGTTACAATATTATTATTGAGAAGAACAGGATCCATAGTTTGTTCCCGGGACAGAATGGAGCAACTGCGTCCTTTGCAAAGGGAATTGTTTCACAAAATTCCACATCAAGCACTTCAATAATAAAAAACAATTTTATTTCTCTTGATCTTTCTCAAGCGTTTTCTCCTGCTTCAAATTCTGTTTTGTCCGGCTCTAATTCTTTAATGGGAATTGATGTTATACCTCCTGCAGTTCCTGGAGCTTGTGATGTTAAGTTTTATAACAACACTATACGATTGGCAGGGAGTGGTAGCGCTACATTCGGAAGTACTGGATTTAACTTAACTAGCACAGCGGCAATTGTCGATATTCGGAACAATATCGTAGTGAATGAAAGTACACCAGGTTCATCTTCTGGTTTTGCAACAGGATTGCGTATGCCTTCAACCTATGCCAACTGGGATGTAGCCAGCAATAATAATCTATGGTATACCACGCAGCAATCCAACACACCATTATTTGTTCATAACGCAACACCGTATGTTACCCTGGCTGCGTTCCAGGGTGCAGTTGGTGGGCGGGAATCATTATCGCGCGACCTGGCTGTAGATTTCGTGAATGCTGGATTGAACGACCTGCACATTAAGCCGGATAATAACTGCGGTCTTGACGGCCTGGCGCAAACGCTTACTGATGTTACAGATGATATTGATGGCGATGTAAGGAATAATCCTCCGAAAGTTGGAGCAGATGAATATGAGAATACCGGCGGCGCTTATGGTGTATGGAAAGGAGTGAACACCAACTGGGATGATCCTGTGAACTGGTGTGGCGGAGTTCCTAACTTCACTACCAATGTGGTGATCCCGGCCAGCGCTCCTAATTACCCGGTCATTACTTCAACAAATCCTAAAGCGCGTAATCTCACCATCGATGCCGGTGGAAATATTACCATCAACACCGGTGGAATGATCGCGATCAAAGGCAATGTTGCCAACACGGGTACGATCGATAATAACGGTACGATTTTGCTGAACGGAACAGCGGCACAAACCTTCCCGGGTACCGCAGGAACAATCACAGCGATGTACAACCTGGAGGTAAGTAACCCGGCAGGTATGGTGCTGAATAAGCCGATCACCATCAGTGGAGCGTTGTTGCCGACTTCAGGAACGATCACTCTCGGAAATAATAACATCACCCTTGCCTCATCCCTGGCAGGAACAGCACGGATCGGTACTGTAGGAACAACCAACGCCTTTGTCTATAATGGTACAGGAAGGTTCGAGGTGCAACGCTATATAAATACCGGTACCGGTGTTGGCCAGCATGGTAGATCATGGCAGCTTCTTGCCACACCTGCTTTTGGCCAAACCATAAATGCTGCATGGCAGGAAGGAAACGTTCCGCTCGGAAATAACACCCCGGGATTCGGGACAATTATGACCAGTCATCTTCCCGGTGCAACCGGCCTGGGATTCGATGTATATACCCCTGCAGGTTCAAGCATGAAGATCTATAACCCGGTAACTAACGGCTATGATGGGGTGCCGAATACATTGAGTACCGAGATCTCGAATAAAAAGGGTTATATGATCCTGGTGCGCGGGCCGCGCAGTGTGCAGTCAACAGCAACGGCGGCATCTCCAACGGTTATGCGGATTACAGGAAGAGTGTATGCCCCGGGCACTGATGCGCCTGCATCTACAACTGTTGGTGCGAACCAGTTTGAATCTGTAGGAAATCCTTATGCATCTGCAATAAATCCTGGAGCGATCACCAGGTCGGCCTCGGTACAGGATGTATTCTATGTTTGGGATCCATCCATTAACGGCGCCTATGGTTTGGGTGCATGGAATACCCTGTTGCCCAGCGGCGGACTGTATTACCCTGTGCTGAATACACCATACTATCCAATAGCCACCCCGGTGAACATACAATCCGGGCAGGCATTCATTGTACGTGCAGTTGGGTCTGCAGGAACGGTTAGCTTTACCGAAGCTGCTAAAGTTGCCGGATTTGATACCCTGCTTCGTCCAAACAATGCTGCACAGGAATTCAAGGCCTACCTGTTCCAGAACAATGCTGTACTGGATGGAAACAGCCTTACGTTCGATGAATCCTTCAGCAATGAAATGGATATGCTGGATATTCATAAGTTCAGGAATAGTGCAGAAAACTTCGGCATCAACGGCCCTGGCGCCGAACTAATGGTAGAATCGCGAATCCCTGTAAACAGGAACGACACAATTTTCTATAAACTCTCAGGATTACGTAACCTGGAATATGAGTTGCGTTTTGCTCCTGAGAATCTCGCCACCGAGGCAGGCCTTACAGCATACCTGGAAGACCTGTTCACAGGATCTTCAACAATAATCAGCCTCACAGACAGTACATTCTACCGGTTTACGGTATCATCGCAGGATGGGTCCAATGCTGCAGACAGGTTCCGCGTAGTGTTTAAACGCATACCGCCTGTTAAATTCATAAGCATTAATGCAACTCCATACCAGCAGCACGAGGTGAAAGTTGACTGGAGTGTAGAGGATGAAGTGAATGTTTCAAATTATACGGTTCAACACTCAGTGAATGGAACTGATTTCCTCTCTATTGGATCAGTGAATTCCCTGAATGCGGAAACGTCGGCTTATTCTTCCCTGCATCACGATCCCGTGGAAGGTATGAACTATTACAGGATCATGAGCCTTTCTAATAATGGAGAAATTCGATACAGTGCAATTGCGGAAGTCAGGTTCAAGGCGCCACCGGTGCTCATCACGCTTTATCCAAACCCGGTGGGTGAAAACAGGATGGTGAATGTAAATCTTTCAAATATGCCGGCAGGAAGGTATAACATTGTTATATCCTCTGTTTCAGGCAAGGAAGTGTTGAGATCAGTGGTAGAACATTCCGGACGTACTGCAGTTTATCCATTAAGGATCAACGGGCTCACAACGCATGGCACATACCTTGTTGCTATAACGGGGCCTGACCGAAAGCGCAACATTTTTAAAATTGTATATTAATTTAAACAACTTACTTTTGTTAACCAGGACAACTGAAATAAGATGAAGCGTTTTTTTTTCCTGTTTGCGGGATTGGTATTGTTGATGATCGTCATGGCCCTGCCTGTGGTAACCCTGGCGCAGGGTGGAGATCCCGGTTGTGATCCGCTTGATCCGGCATGCCCGATCGATGGTGGTCTAGGCTTGCTGATAGCCGCAGGTGTTGGCATCGCGGCGCGAAAATCTTACCAGTATCAAAAGAAGAAGGGTCTAAAGTCTGAATAAATTCAAAGGCTGCCATGTGGCAGCCTTTTTACATTCAATGTGTTGAGTTTTTAAATGAAATGTTTTCCTAATTAGGCCCTCCTGAACAGGCATTTCTCAGATATTTTGTCGAAATTTACAGTAAGACTATACTTAAACGGGCTGCTTTCCATGTTATCATATCCAGGGGGCCTTACCTCAAAACTGCAACTGGCTGCTTTACTGCCGGTAATCATATTACTGGCTTCCTGCTCCACTTCCAGGAATTCCCAATATTTTAATACCATCGCCAGCGATACCACAATTACCGGTTATGTTGGTAATGATATGGAACTGAAGATCCGGAAAGGAGATGATCTTGGCATCAGCATTACCAGTCTAAGCATGGAGGAGAATGTAAAATTCAACAGTGCCGGACTTGTTGGGAATAATAATACAATTCCATCCTACCTCGTGCGGGAAGATGGCAAGATCGTCATCTACCGCCTGGGTGAAGTAATGGCGGAAGGATATACCCGGAAGGAACTATCTGAAAGACTTAAGACTGCCCTCGAACCATACCTGAAAGAACCTATTGTAACAGTGGTTTTTCTGAACCATAAAGTGACCGTATTAGGAGAAGTGAATAGTCCCCAGGTTATCACCCTGAGAAGTGAAAGGATAACCCTGATAGATGCGATAGTAATGAGTGGCGATCTTAAGGAGAAAGCAATGAGGGACAAACTGATGATAATCAGGGAGCAACCCCTGGACGGTTCAAATCAAAGACAGGTTAAATACGTGAGCCTGGAGGATCATAAACTTTTCTCCTCGGAATGGTTCTACCTGCAGCCAAATGATATTGTTTATGTACTTGCCGATAAGAACGAAAGCACTCCTGAGGAAAAGAGAAGAAGGTTGCAGACCACGCTTTCACTTGCTGCTTCAGGCCTGTCATTATTTGTGATCATACTGGACAGGTTGATCAAATAAGCTGAATTTATGAGTGAGGACCAATTTTTTCGCGATAAACCACAATCGAATATTCTTGTACAGATCGTACACCGGTACCTTCCGTACTGGCCGATTTATGTATTGCTGACAGCGATCTCCCTTGCAGTCGCTTTTGTTTACCTGCGGTCACAAACACGCATTTATGTTGCAACAGCCAAGGTGCTTCTCAAGGATCCTCAAAAAGGTGGCGGCGACAGTAAGGTGTTGGATGCCCTTAATATTTTCAGTGAAAAGAAAATAGTGGACAACGAGATCATTGTATTAAGGAGTACAACGCTGATGCATGATGTGGTGAGATCGCTTGATCTTTATTCAACCGTTTTCAATGAAGGCAGGGTACAGACAGAAGAACTTTATAAGAATACAGCGCCGGTAACGTTCGTTGCTACGGATAAGAAAAACATTCATGGTGGTGGAAGGTTCTCACTGGAGATGGATTGGGAAACCAGCGAAGTGCGAGTGGGGAATCAAAAAGTGAAATTCGGGAATGTTCTGAACATAAACGGGGCAGGTTATACCGTTAATGTGAATCCTGAATATAACAGGAAGGCAGAGGGGAAGAATTTCTTTGTGGTGTTCAATACAGTTGAAAGCGCTGCCGGTGCCATCATTGGCTCCATGAAGATCGCCCCCTTATCATTTTCATCTACCGTACTTGATCTAAAGATCGAAACGCCTGTTCCACAAAAAGGCATCGATGTTCTGAACAGGCTGTTCGAGGTTTATAACCGCGAAGGAATAGAAGATAAGAACCAGATCGCCACAAATACCCTTCGTTTCATTGAAGACAGGCTGAATACTGTAATCGGCCAGCTCGATAGCGTGGAACGCACTATTCAAACATACAAATCCAGCCAGGCGGTCACTGACCTGAGCAGCCAGGCATCTACATATTTCAGTAATGTAAGGGAACTGGATAAACGAAAGGCGGAGATCGATCTACAAATAGACGTGTTGGGAGATATAAGTAACTATGTAAACTCCAAACGGGATAATACCGGCACGGTGCCTTCGCTTCAACTGGTTTCTGACCCTATACTCAGTAACCTGCTGCAGCAACTTTACACTGCTGAATTTGATCTCGACAAAGCAAAAGCTGTTGCGGGAGAACGAAGTGAAACTGTTTTGCTGGCAACAGACAAGGTTTCACGGATCAGGGATGACATCCGTGAGAACATAGGGAATATCAGGAACAATTATATGTCAGAAAGAAATGCCATCAACCGGGGCATTTCCCTGAATAATAACCTGCTGAGCCAGGTGCCTCAAAAGGAAAGGGGGCTGTTGGAGATCAGCAGGCAGCAAGCCATAAAGAATAATATCTACACCTATCTTTTACAGAAAAGGGAAGAAACGGCGTTGTCCTCGGCATCAACTTCTGCCGACCTCCGTGTACTTGAGAACGGCTATAGTTACGGACCAATAAGCCCGGTACCAAGAAATTATTACCTGATGGGAATCCTGGTGGGCCTGCTCGCCTTCCTGCTGTACGTGCAGATACAGGAGCAGTTCAACAACAAGGTACTTTTCAGGAATGAGGTAGAAACCAAGACCAATGTGCCCGTAGTTGCGGAGATCATTCAAACTACCAACAGGGATAATATTGCCATCACTGAAGGAAAGCGCACTGTTGTGGCGGAGCAGTTCCGGACCTTAAGGACAAACCTGGGCTTTATGGGAATGAGTGAGAAGCGGAATACACTTCTTGTCACCTCCAGTATTTCCGGCGAGGGTAAGAGCTTTATTGCCACCAACCTTGCCCTGAGCATAACACTTAACGGGAAGAAGGTCGCTTTAATGGAAATGGATCTCCGGAAACCGAAGCTGAGCCAGCAATTAAAGATCGACCGTACGCCAGGTATAAGTAACTTTCTTGTGGGCAAAGCAACGATCGATGAAATTATTAAGCCTACAACCTTTAAAAATCTGTTCCTTGTTCCTGCCGGCGCAATCCCACCTAACCCAACAGAGATCATTGCACTTCCTGCATTCGCAGAAATGATGAATGAACTTAAGGAAAGGTTTGATTTTATCATTATTGACTCTGCCCCGATCGGGCCGGTAACTGATGCCCAGTTACTGAACAAGTATGCTGATACAACCATCTTTGTTGTAAGACATGCTGTTACACCTTCAGTTTTTCTCCGCATGGTGGAATCGCTGAATAAGGAGAAGAAGTTCAACAATATGTGTGTTGTATTCAACGGTATCAAGCCGCGAGGTGTTTCCTTATTCAATTATGGATTTGGCGGGTATGGCAACGGCTATGGCTATGGCTACGGTTATGGATACGGCTATGGCTATGGATATTCCGGTGATGGTGCAGGTTATTATACCTCCGATGGGGAAACGCCAGGGTTCAGGAACCTTTGGGGAATTGGGAAAAAGATCAAAAAGCTGGTAGGCCGCTCCTGAGGCCGGAAGCTTTCATAATATTTAAAATGTTTCGTCTTCAGTGTGACTGAGGACTAGCGAAGCTTTGTGCCGGACCATGGATGAAAAATGGTATGTGGTTTATACAAGGCCACGGTGGGAAAAGAAAGTGGCGCATTCCTTATCCGAAAAGGGGATAGAGAATTATTGTCCCCTGAACCGTGTGATGCGGCAATGGAGTGACAGGAAAAAGGTTATTGAGGAGCCACTTTTCAAGGGATATGTTTTCATTAGGATCCCCGATAAGGAGAAATGGAACGTTAAACTCGTTGATGGAGTAATCAACTATGTGTACTGGCTTGGAAAGCCTGCCGTGGTGCGTGATACAGATATTGAAAAGATCAGGATGTTCCTCCGCGAGTTCGATAATGTGGAGGTGAGCGAACATATTGAAGTGAACTCTGCTGTGGTGGTAAAGCAGGGTGTGATGATGGATTATAAAGGCATTGTCCTGGAAGTTGCAGGGAACAAGGCCAAGGTGCTGATCGATAGTATGGGGTTGGTGCTTACCGCGTTTTTTGACAAGAGTAATCTTAGTACTAAAACTTATTTATAACATACTGGATCATAGCGCGAATTCAGGCTCTATCTGCTTCATTTCGATGTCCGGACCTTATTTTCAAATCATCCGAAATATTTTAGGTACTGAATGCGTGAAAAGTAACTATTATTATTATCTTAGATATCCGTGCCTCCAAACCTATTAGCTTAATGAGAATTTCAGATAAGATATTCATTGCAGGTCACACCGGTTTGGTAGGCAGTGCAATCGTAAGGCTTCTCCAACGCAAAGGCTACACTAATATCGTTGTGCGCAATTCGCGCGAACTCGACCTTAGGGATCAGTCGGCCGTCAACGAATTCTTCCATGAAGAAAGACCCATGTATGTTTTCCTGGCTGCGGCAAGGGTGGGAGGAATAATGGCTAACCAGTCATACCCCGCAGATTTCATATTCGACAATCTCAGTATTCAGAATAATGTGATCCATGCATCTTACAGGTATGGAGTGGAAAAACTTCTTTTCCTGGGCAGCAGTTGCATCTATCCAAAGAACGCTCCCCAGCCCATTAAGGAGGATTACCTTATGACCGGTTTCCTGGAGCCAACCAATGCTCCCTATGCCATGGCCAAGATCGCCGGTATCAATATGTGCCAGGCATATTACCGTCAGCATGGGTGCAGGTTCATAAGTGTGATGCCCACAAATCTGTATGGGCCGGGTGATAATTACCATTTGAATAATGCGCATGTTCTTCCTGCGCTTATCAGGAAATTCCATGAGGCACGCATTAATAATAAGACAGCCGTAACCGTTTGGGGAACCGGGAAGCCAAGGAGGGAATTCCTTCATGTAGATGACGCAGCGCGGGCTTGTTATTTCCTTATGCAGAAATATGAATCGCCCGAGATCATCAATATAGGTTCCGGCATGGACTTTACCATTCGCGAAATGGCGCTTATGATCAAGAAGATCACCGGGTTCAGTGGAAGTATACTCTTTGATGAGACCAAGCCTGACGGCACTATGCGAAAACTTCTTGACGTAGAAAAACTATATGGCATGGGCTGGCGTCCTTCTATAGAACTTGAAGAAGGCCTTGAAGATACTTATGTGAATTTCCAGTTGAATTATCACAGCTACATCCAGCAGGTAGAAAACAGGAATATCCTCATTGCCTGATCCTTTTGCAAAGCGTACTATTTCTCGGTCTCAAAGTGTTTTCCGCTACAGGCGGTATAGAAAAAGTTTGCAGGATCGCAGGCAAAGCATTGTTTGAATCATTTGGCGGGCGTTTCAGGATGCTGATATTACATGATAATAAAACTTCGAACAGGTATTTTCCAGGAACGCTTGCTGAAGGATGTAAAGGAAGTCTTTTCCGGTTCTTCTTAAAGACCCTGCGTTGCGGCAAAAATTATGATGTGATAATCATGAGCCACATTAACCTGCTTCCTGCAGGATGGCTGCTGAAGAAATTGTATCCTTCAAAAAAACTATATCTTTTTATTCATGGCATAGAAGTATGGAATGGGGTGAAGGGAAACAGGAAGAAAATGCTGGGAAATTGTGATCATTTTATTGCTGTAAGCAATTTTACCGCGAATAGGTTCTCGGAAAGTGCCGGGGTGTCAACCAGGAATATAACGGTACTGAATAATTGCCTGGATCCGTTTTTGGCGGCACCTGTGCAAGCCCGCAGGGAAAGGGCGATCTTAACCCTCACCCGGCTCGCTTCTACAGAAAAAGCAAAAGGATACGATTCAGTTATTCAGGCGCTTGCTGCCATAGGAGATCCGACGATAAAATATATCATTGCCGGAAAGTATACGCAGGATGAATATGAAAGGGTGAAAGCCATAGCAGAAAAATATGGCGTTTGGGACCAGGTGGACATGCGTGGTTTTGTAAATGATGACGATCTTCCATCTCTTTTTGCAGAAGCTTCATTATATGTGATGCCCAGTACAAAAGAAGGCTTCGGGATCGTATTCGTGGAAGCCATGTATTATGGCTTGCCGGTAATAGGATCCAATGCAGATGGTTCCGCAGATGCTTTAAGGAATGGCGAGCTGGGCATAATGGTAAAACCTGGTGATATAAAGGAACTGGCGAACTCTATCCGCACGATCCTGGCGGACCCTTCCGCATTCAGCGTTTCTCAAAATAAAGTGAAAGAATATTTCAGCTTTGAAAAATACAAAACTCAGCTTTTAGAAATTGTTTCAGATGAGCAGGGATAAGGATTGGGAATTAGTAATAGAACCGGGACGCAATGCGCGGAATTACTGGAAGGACCTTTGGCGATACCGTGAATTGTTCTATATCCTTACCTGGCGCGATTTAAAAGTACGGTACAAGCAAACGGTATTAGGTGCAGCCTGGAGTATTATCCGGCCTTTACTGACCACCGTTATCTTCACCATTGTTTTCAGCAGGATCGCGAATCTTGAAAATCCGGGAACTGCACCATATGCACTCATGGTGTTCGCAGGTATGCTGCCCTGGCAATTCTTCAGCAACGCTTTGAGTGAATCAAGCAACAGCCTCACAGGGAATGCAAATCTCATTACAAAAGTTTATTTCCCGAGGCTTATCATCCCGGCAAGCGCAGTGATCACCAGCCTTGTAGATTTTGCTATCTCCTTCGTGATTTTGCTGCTAATGATGGCGTGGTATAGATTCCTTCCGCCAATTCAGATCCTGGCCCTGCCGCTTTTCCTCCTGATGGGTTTTATGTGTGCCTTTGGAGCGGGTTTGTACCTTACAGCTTTGAATGTAAAGTATCGTGATTTCAGGTATATAATTCCATTCATAATTCAGTTCGGGCTGTATATTTCGCCGGTGGGTTTCAGCAGCACGGTTATCCCGGAAAAGTACCAGATGTTATATGCTCTGAATCCCATGACTGGAGTAATAGATGGCTTTCGCTGGTGCATCCTGGGCGATCCTTTAAGAATGGATACCCTGGCAGTTTCCGCAGCGGTTACTGCATTGGTCAGTATTGCTGGTGTTTGGTATTTTAGAAGGGTTGAATCAGGATTTGCTGATCGCATTTAAAATTATATTTAGTTGAATTCATCGATCATAGTTTCAGGACTTTCCAAATCATATCCTCTCCGGCACGAGGCCCAGGAGAAGTACACAGCTTTGCGCGACGTGATCGCCTCTGCGCCGGGCCGGATACTGAAACGCAGGGGAAAGATGTCTGTTGAAGAATTCTGGGCGCTCAATGATGTTTCCTTTAAGGTGGAGCCTGGTGAAAGACTTGGCATCATTGGAAAGAATGGTGCAGGAAAAAGCACCCTGCTCAAACTTCTTTCCCGGATAACGATGCCAACAGGGGGAAGCATCAGGATCAGGGGAAGAGTAGCATCCTTGCTGGAAGTAGGCACCGGCTTTCATCCCGAACTTTCAGGAAGAGAGAATATTTTTCTAAACGGCGCGATCCTCGGTATGACAAGGGCTGAGATAAGAAAACATTTTGATGATATAGTAGAATTTGCAGAAATAGAGAAATTCCTCGACACACCTGTTAAGCGTTATAGCAGCGGGATGTATGTGAGGCTGGCCTTCGCCGTAGCTGCACACCTGGAGCCTGAAATACTGGTAGTGGATGAAGTGCTGGCTGTTGGTGATGCACAATTCCAGAAGAAATGCCTTGGCAAGATGGAAGATGTAAGCAGGAATGAAGGCCGGACAGTGTTGTTTGTTAGTCACCAGATGGGGATCATTTCCCAATTATGCAAACGAACGCTTTTGCTGGATAAGGGATGCCTCCTTATGGATGGCGAAACACGCCAGGTCATTGATCATTACATGATCAGGAACCAGGGTGGTGAGAATGAATACACGGCATCGAATAATGATAATAAAGAAGCTGTATTTCTTTCTATCAGAACAGTGAACGAAAGTGGCCTTACAACAGATGAATACCTCTTCGATGAAAGTATCTGCCTTGAAGTTAAGATGGCGGTTAATAATTTAAGTCCAGGACTTAAACTTTCCGTGACCATTCAAAATACGAATGGTGATTTCCTTACCACCATTTCAGAAGATGTAAGTGCCCTTACAAAAGAGACAGGCGAGGTGGGTTTCACTATACGGTTTAAACCCTCATTGCTTGCGCCAAATTCCTACGCATTCAGGCTTGCATTATTCCACTATAACATAACAACATTTGATCTTGTAGAAATGATCTGCCCGGTGCGGATAATAGACAATGGAACGCCCATGGCGCTTTTCGAAGGCATCAACTATGGATGTTTCCTGATCGATTACGACATTAAAACCTGGAAGGCCCATGAAAGAGAAATTTAAATCTGTTTACAGGATCCTCACCAGGGCGGAAGATCTTGAAAGGAGGTACAGGAAAGATATTGACGAATTGAAAGTTCTGCAGGGCAGGATGCTCGCAAACTGGAATAATTTCAATAATAATTCACCCCGAAGTATACAGGAGAAGGAATTCAAGGTATTCAGCCAGTGGGGCGATGATGGTATTATACAATGGCTGGTGAACGTAATTAAAACTCCCAAAACCTTTATTGAATTTGGCGTAGAGAATTACCGTGAAAGCAACACCCGTTTCCTGTTGATGAACAATAACTGGGAAGGAATGGTGATTGACGGTTCAGAAGAGAACATCCGGTTTATCAGGAATGATATTATAAGTTATGCCCACCACGTTTATCCTGTACATGCCTTCATAACCAGGGAAAATATTAACGCACTGCTTTCCAGGGCTCCATTCGGCCGCGACCTCGGTATACTTAGCATTGATATAGATGGCAATGACTACTGGGTGTGGGAAAAGATCAATGTTGTAAATCCTTGTATTTTGATCCTTGAGTATAATGCACATTTCCGGCTTAACCACTGGACTATTCCTTATAAAGATGATTTTGTACGCGAGGTGAATAATGACAGGATGAATTACTGGGGCGCGTCACTTGCCAGCCTGGCGGCATTGTCTGAAAAGAAAGGATATGATTTCATCGGCTGCAACAGTGCAGGTAATAATGCTTACTTCGTAAGAAAGGATCTTTCAGGCGGATTGCCGAAACCTTCGGTTGAGGAAGGTTACGAATATGCCAAATACAGGGAAACCAAGGATAGCCTTGGAATGCGGGTGTCAGATCGTGACAGGCTGGCAACGATCGCCGGTATGCCCGTATTCAATACGGAAAAGCAGGAAATGGAAACGATTACCGTATAATGAAAGTAAAAGTTACTTTTTCAGAATCAGTAAAGCGCTTTTACCATAATGCCCGTTGGTTCATGAGAAATCATGATAAGGTTGATGAACTCTCAAAACTTTACGGGGCTTTTATGTATGGTCCCGTTACCTATAATGCCGACGGGCTGGCTACATGCGTGAATGCAGATTTTATAAAAGACCCAAAGTTCGCAAAAGCATACGCGGCGGCGCATGCAACGAATCCATGGAAGCATTATACACTCCAGTGGAGAGTTTATATCGTCTGTTATTTTGCCGAACTGGCTAAGCTCCTTGAAGGTGATTTTGTTGAATGCGGGGTAAATACCGGTGCCTATGCAAAAGCCGTTATAACTTATACAGATCTTAATTCTTTAAATAAGACCTTTTACCTGTTTGATACCTTTGAGGGTCTTCCATCAGAACAGATGACAATGGAGGAGAAGGAAGCCGGCCTGGAAAATTATAATGATCAATATCATGATGTTTATGAACAGGTACAGGAAACATTCAGGAATGATAATGTGCAGCTTGTTAAGGGGAAAGTTCCCGGAACACTTGGTGAATTTAATGGAGATAAAGTTGCATTCCTTTCAATAGACATGAACATGGTGAAGCCTGAAAGGGCAGCCCTGGAATATTTTTATGACAAGATTGTGCCGGGGGGAATAATTATTCTTGATGATTATGGCTTTCCTCAACACATCAACCAGAAGAAGGCGCATGATGAATTTGCATTAAAGAGAGGGATAAGTATTTTAAGTTTACCTACCGGCCAGGGAATTATTTTTAAACGATAAGATGAACATTCTCATTCTTGGTTCTGCAGGATTTATCGGGAGTTCCCTTGTAAAACATTTTCAGGAGACAGCTTCTGTATGGGGCTGTGACCTGTTGGAATTGCCGTCGCCTTCATATCCCTATCGGAAGGTTTCAATTTTGTCTCCCGATTTTGAAAGTTATATTTCTTCTGAAAAGTTCGATGTATGCATAAATGCATCGGGCAGCAGCACAGTTGGTTATTCATTTGAAAGCCCGGTTAGCGATTTCGAAGCAAATAGTGTTGTTGTTGCAAGAGTGCTTGATGCATTGAGGAAATTTCAGCCCGGTTGCAGGTTTGTGCAGATATCCAGTGCCGCTGTTTACGGAAATCCCGTTTCGTTGCCTGTGAAGGAAGATCATAAGCCGGCCCCGGTCTCTCCATACGGTTATCATAAATGGATGAGTGAACTTCTTTGCAGGGAATACGGTGAAGCATTCAGGGTGCCATCAGTTATCCTGAGGCCATTTTCAGTTTATGGTCCCGGCTTGCGCAAACAGCTATTGTGGGATACCTGCATGATGATGAAGAATTCAGGTAAAGCGCAATTGAAAGGCTCTGGTAATGAGTCAAGGGATTTTATTCATATAAAGGATCTCTGCAGGGCCATTGAAATAATTATACAGAAAGGAAAGTTTACCGGGGAAGTATACAATCTTGCTTCGGGTGAGGAGGTGTTGATTAAAGACCTTGCAGAAATGCTTTCGGCTCACTTTAATGCAGAAGTTGATTTTAGCGGGCAAAAGAAAACCGGTGACCCGGTAAACTGGAAAGCATCAATAGAGCAGCTTTCTTCCATGGGTTTTAATCCCACGGTAAATCTCCGGGAAGGTGTAAAGGATTATGCAGCATGGTTTAAACAAAACGCATGAAACCAGAGATAGTATTCACTTTTCCGGCAACAATGGGTGGTGTGGCGAGTTTCAATTATAATATCATAAACCATAGCTCACTCATAAAGCAGTTTACATCGAAAGTGATCATGCTAAAGGCTGAAGAAGAAGATTACCCGATGTTTACTGACAGGTTCAATGTAGATGAAACCATTGTCTTTAATTATTCATTTAAAGAGAACCAGTATAAGGTCCAGGAGCGACTGAACAGGTTCCTTGGTGATGAACCAGGATGCATAGTAACTGATAACCTTCATACACTTTACGCTGCCCACCGGTTTAAGAACAGGAAGACCACATTCATGATGCTGCATGATTATTATTATGTGCACCAGGCGATAATGTCCACCGACCTTTGTGATGTTGCTATAGCTCACTCTTCATTTTTCAGTGATGCACTTTTTGCTGCCAATCCTGCCCTTTACGGCGGCAGAACATTTTATATTCCTTACGGAGTTAAACAGCTTGATTCTTTTCCTGTAAAAAGTGAAGGACCATTAAACCTGGTATTCCTTGGAAGGTTAACCGAAGCAAAAGGCGTATTGCTGCTTCATGAGATCAATGAAAAACTGAAGCAAAGAAAGGTAAGGGTTAACTGGACAATTATTGGCAAAGGCCCGCTTAAGGAAGAACTTCAAAAACAATGGTTTGAAGGTGGAAGTGTTACCTTTTGGGAACCGGATAGTACCGAGGAGGTTTATAACTTACTTGCAGACCAGGATATATTTGTTTTCCCGACAACATTCGAGGGTACACCAGTCTCAATACTTGAATGCCTTGCAAATGGGGTGGTGACTGTCACAAATGATCTTCCCGGTGGCATAAGGGATATTGTTAACCCTGAGACTGGCTTCCGGTGTAAGCTTAATGATGTTGATGAATTTGCAGCATGCATTTCAGAATTGCATAACGATCGCGATAAATTAAGATCTATGCAGAAGAACTGCTTTATGCTTGGGAGGGCTAAATATGATATCAATTTGAATGCTGACCAATACTTTAAACTTTTCAGCGAATTTGAAAATTTGAAGAGACCGTTTAAGAAACACAGGATATCCCAGTCGAAACTGGACCAGCCATTTTTGCCTAACAGCCTTGTTTATTTTATAAGGAAAAATATAAAATGAGCCCATTCCTTTCTGATGTCTTCAACAATCACGGGTTTACACTTGAATCAGGAGAGTTCGTAGAATATCATTCTGAAACATCCAGGGAGCAATGTGAATTCATCCAGGGAATAATAAATAAGTATTCCCTATCATCTACAATAGAGATCGGTTTTGCCTACGGGCTTTCAGCCCTGGCGATAATGGAGGCCGTATCAGGTAAAGGGATCAGGCATGTTGTAATTGATAAATTCGAAATAAGTGACTGGAAAGGTTATGGACTGGCATTAGTTGAAAAGGCAGGCTATCTGAGCCAGTTGGAATTTCACGAAGATTACTGCTATAATGTTCTTCCTTCGCTGCTGAAGGACGGTAGAAAATTCGATTTTGCATATATTGATTCAACAAAACAGTTCGACTGGCTGCTGGTAAATTTCTTCTACCTGGATAAAATGTTATCCATCGGTGGGATTATAGTTTTTGATGATACTGATTTCCCAGGCATAAGGAAACTGCTTAGGTTGATTGCAGGTTATCCATCATACAGAATAATTGCAAAGTATCCGGAGAGATTGGCGAAATCGCGTAAACAAAAGCTTATGTCTTTAGCCTCGTTGATCCCGTTTTCTTCAAAACTACTAAAGCCTTCCCTTACGAATGTTGATGACAGGCTCGGGATCAATGCTCGTGCAGTTGCTATTCAGAAAATTAGTGATGACAACAGGAACTGGAACTGGTTTCATGATTTTTAATTCAGGAAGATGAGTGTGCCGAAAGTATCCGTATTAATGACCGCTTATAACAGGGAAGCATTTATTGCTGAAGCAATTGAGAGTGTGCTTGCCTCTTCTTTCCGTGATTTTGAACTAATCATCGTTGATGACAGATCATCAGATAATACAGTCAACATTGCAAGGAAGTATGAGGCATTGGATTCACGCGTTAAGGTATTTATAAATGAAGAGAATCTAAAAGATTATCCAAACCGTAACAGGGCTGCATCACTTGCCTCTGGTGAGTATATAAAGTATCTTGATTCAGATGATACGATCTATCCATGGGGGCTGGAAGCAATGGTTCGATGTATGGATGCATTTCCGGATGCGGGATTCGGCCTGATGGCAAAGAATATGGATACAGACCATAGTTACCCGATTTGTTTCAATGGTGACCAGGCTTACAGGATATTCTTTTTTAAATGTGCCTTATTGACTATGGGTCCGAGCGGTTCTATTATACGGAGAAAAGTTTTTGAAGAGGCCGGCGGTTTTTCCGGCAAGCCATATATCGGCGACCTTGAAATGTGGTTAAAACTGTTGAAGAAATACAGCGTGGTCGCCATGCCCGAACACCTTATCTGGTGGCGGCAGCATGAAGGGCAGCAATACAGGGAGGGTCACGATAATTCATTCTACGAGCAGAATACATTTAACCTTTACAAGCAAATGCTGACTGCACCCGATTGCCCCATGCCTGCAAAGGATGCAGCAATTGCTTTGCAGAATCAATACAATATCCGTTCAAGAAGGGTAGTGAGAGAATTCCTTAAAGGAAATGTTTCACGCAGCCTTCAACTATACAGGCTTCATGCTTTAACGCCGGCAGATATCCTTAAATCACGGAAGAAGAATCAGGTTCTGTTATGACCGCCAGCGAAAGATTGACTGATGAAAGTTTCTGGATATCCGCTAAGCCTGTTGTATTCAGCAGTCACGATGGTCATGAGATAGATAAATTCATCAGGAAATTCATACCTCCCGCAACACAAAACCAATCAGTACTTGAAATTGGCAGCTTTCCTGGTCCTTTTCTGTCCACGTTTGGAAAGCTTGGTTACTGTTTAAATGGAATTGATTTTCACCCGGGAAATGAAAGAGACCTGCCCAGTTGGCTGAATTCAATGGGTTATTGCACTGGTGAATTCTATACGAAGGACTTTTTTGAATTTTCAACAGATAAGAAGTTTGATGTTGTTACCTCATTCGGCTTCATTGAACATTTTGAGAATTTTGAAGAAGTTATCAGGATGCATATTGATCTTTTAAAACCAGGTGGCACTTTACTCATAACCGTTCCTAATTTCAGCGGGTCAATCCAGCACTGGCTCCATCGAACTTTTGATAAAGTGAACCTTTTCCATCATAATACAAAAAGCATGAACCCTGCCCTCTGGAAAAATATCCTGGAAAAGCAGGGGCATGTAGTTGAATGGTCCGGCTATTTTGGTGATTTCTGGTTTTGGAAAGGAAATGAAGAAAGATCGAAAGCTAAGAAGTTTTTTTTGTGGTTTATTGAAAGGCTGATACCCAGAATTCGAAAAATATTGTGGTTTCAGTCTCCTTCCTTTTCAGCCTATTGCGGAATTGTGGCAAAGCGGCCCCTATGAAGATCGTTCACTGTTTAAATCATTATCTGCCAGAAAGTATTGGAGGGACTGAGGTTTATTCTCATAACCTCGCGAAGGTTCAGCAAAGGGATGGGGATGATGTAATTATACTGGTACCCGCGTGGGGAGAGAATGAAGAATGGACTTATGAAAATATCCATGTCATGACTTTTCCTGTAGAAAAAGATATCAGCAGGGAGGTAAGGGCTGGACACAAGCCTCCTGAAGGAATAAATGAATTCCTTGAAAAATTGGCGCTCCTGCAGCCAGATATCATTCACTTCCATGAATTCACACAGGGTAATGGGGTCAGCTATCATCACGTTCTCGCGGCTGCGAAACATTATAAAGTAATTGTCACGCTTCACCTCGCAGGATATACCTGTAAGACGGGTGAATTGATGTACAAAGGTAAAGAAGCCTGTGATGGAGTGGCATTGCCTTTAAAATGCACGAGGTGTATGTATGTCCATCGTGAACTCCCGGTTTTTAAGGCTAATATTCTCAATTTGGTTTCCTCTGTTTTTTACAGGTTGGGGCATAATACAACAAACTGGCATAATAGCGTAGGAACTGCCTTAGGCTTTCCCTTCCAGGTAAAACAGGCAGTCGAAATTCTGAAAAGGGTTGCAAAAGCTTCAGTTAAAATTGTAATACTGAATAACTGGTATAGAGAAATCCTGGTCAGGAATGGAATACCCGTTGATAAGATCATTACAATACAACAGGGACTCGTTCATGAAGATATAATTGTAAAGAATATTAAGGATGTTGAACTTCCATTGAGGCTAGTATACCTTGGAAGGATCGCACCTATAAAAGGATTGCATCTCCTGTTGGAGGCGATGAATGGATCAGACCCTGCGAAAGTGTTGCTTGATATATATGGAAAGGAGAATGCTGATGATTATAACAGGCAATGCAGGGGATTATCCGAGGGATCACAGAATATAACATGGAAGGGCAGCATTCCATCCGGGAATGTTATTTCCACTTTATCGGGCTATCACGTTTTGGTATTGCCCTCCTTATCGGAAATGTCCTCATTGGTGATCCCAGAAGCTTTTGCAGCAGGATTACCGGTTCTTGCATCTTCTATTGCTGCAAACAGTGAAATGGTACAGGAAGGGAGGACAGGATGGTTCTTTAAATTCAATGATGCATCAGACCTGCGAAATAAAATTGAGAACCTGGTTTCAAACCCGGGCCAGGTAAACGAAGTTTCTAAAACCCTGCCGGCAAACAGGAACTTCAATGAAATCTGGAATGAATACAGGTTGGTCTATAATGCTGAAACTGGTAACGTATGATCAGGTCTCTCCGCAACTTATTAAGGGCTCCCTATAATCGAAAAAGAAAGATATATGCCTTATACAGGTTTATATACTGGAAGATCATAAGAGCATTTAAGCTGGAAAATGTGAAATTCAGGTTATGGAAGGACAGGGTCATGTACCTGAACCATGATTCATTTCAAAGTATGTGGATCATGTATGCTTACGAGGTGGATTGGGAAGAATTCAACCTGATCCGCGATTTTATAAGGGAAGATGACCATGTCGCCGATGTTGGCGCTAATATGGGATTCTATACTATCTGGTTCACGAAATTCATCCGAACGGGAACGATCCATTCCTTTGAACCGGATGAAAGAAATTACGACAGGCTTAAGAAAAATGTAAATGCTAATAAAGGATCTGACAGGGTTTACCTGAACAGGATAGCCTTAAGTAATATTAATGGAACACTTTCATTCACAACCGGATTCGATGGCGAAAATCATATTTCTAATGAAACCGGTGAGAATATGATCACAGTTCGTTCACAGAGACTGGATGATTATTGTATCCTGAATAACATTTCTTCCTTGTCCTATGTAAAAGTTGACATAGAAGGATTTGAATATGATTTCCTGGAAGGCGCTTCGGAATTGTTATCAGGTAAGAATATAGATATCATTCAGCTGGAAATTAACAGGACGCTCCAAAACAGTGGCAGAACTGCGAATGAACTTATATCTTTCATTGAAGGATTCGGGTATTCACTATGCCGGTATAATGTAGATCTACGACGGGTGGAAAAAATACCATATTCAGCTGACCGGGAAAATTATCTCTGTATTGCAAATATGGCGATGGTCAATGACAGGATAAGGTCAAAAACACGAGCAGAAAAATGAGGATCCTTTTGATAATGGATCCGGGGATCGCGGTTCCTCCAACGGGGTATGGCGGGCATGAACGACTGGTAGAGATATTCGCTCTCGAATACATGAAACTGGGACACGAAGTGCATCTTCTTGTAACTCCGGGATCTTATGTAGAAGGCTGTACAATTCATTCCTTTGGTAAACCCGGATTTCCGCCAAAGAAAAAAGATGCGACCCTTGCCATTCCCGAAGCATGGAATTTTTTGTGGAAGAACAGGAACAGGTTTGATCTCATTCATAATTTCGGAAGGTTCGCATACCTGTTACCGATACTTTACCACCCTGTAAAAAAGATCATGACCTATGGAAGGGAGATCAGCTCCTTTAATGTAAAGTTCATGAATACCATCCCGGGAAGGAATATCATTTTCACCGGATGCAGTTCAAATCTACTTTCAAGGATCAGGGTTTCCGGCGACTGGGAAACGGTTTACAATGCGATCGATTTCTCAAAGTATAATTTAAAGTCACAGGTTGAAGAGGAGGCACCGCTTATTTTCCTGGGGCGGATAGAAAGGATCAAAGGCTGCCATACCGCGATAGCTGCTGTGAAAGCTGCCGGGTGTAAACTTATAATTGCGGGAAATATCTCACCGCTTCCGGAGGAGAAGAAGTATTTCCACGAAGAAATTGAGCCGCACATTGATGGAGAACAGGTCATTTATGTGGGCCAGCTTGATGATGAGGCTAAGGACCATTATCTTGGGAGATGCAGGGGATTGTTGTTCCCGATCGAATGGAATGAGCCTTTCGGAATAGTAATGATCGAGGCTATGGCGTGCGGTACGCCTGTTATTGCTTTCAACAGGGGTTCAGTAAATGAAGTAGTTGATGAAAATGTTACCGGGTTTAAAGTTGGCGACTTTAATGGGATGGTGGGGGCTATAAAAAAACTTCCGCTTATCAATCGAAATGCTTGTCGCGAACAGGCTGAAAAAAGGTTTGATGTTGCAGTTATCGCAAAGCAATACCTGGGATTGTTCTTTGGGGGGCCAAAAAGGATATTGATCGTTACCACAGGGCAGCCAGCTGCAAATCCCCGTGTTCAGAAAGAGTACAGTGCGCTTGTCAATTCCGGTTACAGGGTAAAGGTGATGTATGCATATTCAGCCGACTGGTCATACAAGATAGATGAAGCAACATTCCGGGCAGGTAAATTACGCAGGCACGATTTCCTTCTTGCAGGAGGAAGCCCATATGATCACAGGTTTGTCTGGAATTTTTCCAGGATGATGTTTCGTTTTTTTATCCGGATCGATGGATTTATCCCGATCGCATTCTTTAAGGAAATGAGCATGGCCCGCGCGGCTATGCCTTTGCTCATACGCGCACCCCGGTTTAAAGCCGATATATACATTGCACATTACCTCGGCGCTTTGCCGGCAGCTATCAAGGCCGCAAGGAAGCATAATGCAAAGCTGGTTTTTGATGCAGAGGATTTTCATAGAGGAGAGGCTCCTTACTTTAGCAGGCAAATAAAGCAGGTAACCGAAACAGAGAACCGGCTTTTTCCATACCTGCATTGGCTTACTACTGCCAGTCCTCTCATCTCTGATGCTTATGGAAAATTATTCCCTGGATTAAAGGTGACAACAATAAATAATGTTTTCAGTAAGAAAAACCTGCAAACACTTCCTTCTCAAAATGTTGATCAATTAAATATTTTCTGGTTTTCCCAGATCATTGGTCCCAACAGGGGGCTGGAAGTGATCATTAAGGCGCTTAATCTTGTGCACAAGAAGAACATTCATTTCCATATGCTGGGAAATGTAAAGAACCCTGACTATGTGAAAGGACTTCTATCCCTGGCAAGGGATCCCGGAAAAATTCATTTTATTCCTCCTGTGGATCCTTCTGGAATCTTTGAAGTAGCGTCGCAGTTCGATATCGGCATGGCTGCTGAGATACCATATTGCGAAAACCGTGATATATGCCTCACCAATAAGATATTTACTTACCTGATGTCTGGAAATTGTATCCTCGCCTCCGATACCAGGGCACAGAAGGAATTTCTGGACCAATACCCGGGTATTGGAATGATTTATACGCATAATGATGAACATTCGCTCGCTGAAAAGATCGAGGAACTGTATGATAAAAGAGAGTTGCTATTGAGCTGCAGAAGAAAAGCCCTGGATCTTGCTGAATCTTCTATGAACTGGGAAAAGGAAAGTTCTGCGTTGCTTAATGTTGTGAACTCACTGTAATGAAAAAAGAACTGCCTATAGTGGAATGGCTCAGGGGCCTGGCAGCCCTTTCGGTATGCCTGTTTCACTGGACAGGAGGCAACCTTGAATTTCACGGGTCTTCTGCTCTCTTTGAAAGTGTTGCGAAGTATGGCTGGCTTGGTGTTGAAGTATTCTTTGTCATTTCCGGCTTTATCATTCCCTATGCTTTGCACCGAAATGATTATTCACTTTCCCTTTTTCCCAAATTCCTTCTGAAAAGATGCATCAGGATCGAGCCTGCATACCTTGTCACCATTCTACTGGTTATTGCCCTCGGTTATCTATCCATGCTGTTTCCCGGTTACCTGGGCGAAGATTATTCGCCTTCAATTGCAGGCGCCCTGCTCCATGTTATTTATGCTCCTGCATATTTTGGATATGAATGGATGCTTCCTATTTTCTGGACACTTGAAGTAGAGCTACATTTTTACATCCTGGTAGGTTTGATATTTCCTTTTTTGAACCGTGGTAGACTCCAGCTTTTCACAGGGTCTGCAGTTTTACTTGCGCTGTCGTTCATTGTTCCATTATACCTTTTCTATTACATATCATTGTTTGTAATGGGTATCGGCTCCTTTTATTTTTTAAGAGGGGTATTGAATTCCTTTCAATATGGCATCATGTTAATTGCTTCATCTGTATGTTGCTATTTTGTCTCTGAATCATTACTGATCCCATTTACAGCGTTAGCAACCAGCATTGTGCTTGCATTCGCAGACAGGATAAATGTAAAAGGAAGCTTTCTTGGTAGGATCTCTTTTTCGCTTTACCTGGTACATATTCCGATCGGGGGAAGATTAATAAACCTGCTTGGCCGATATGATGATTCGCCGCTCGTGGTTTGGGCAGGACTGATCGGTATTACCGTATTCACCATATTCTCAGCGTGGGTTTTCTATAAGGTTATTGAAAAACCATCACAACTATTATCAAAACGAATTAGATATTCCAGGGTTGAAAAGAGTACTGATAATATCCCCGCATTTTCCGCCAGTTAATACTCCTGATATGCAACGGGTAAGAATGTGCCTGCCGTGGTACAGGAAATTTGGCTGGCAGGCAGAGGTTATCTGTGTTGATGAAAAATTTGTGGAGGGATACAGGGAGGAGTTGTTGTTGAAGACCATACCTGGCGATGTAAAAGTGCATAAGGTAAAGGCTTTCAATGCAAAATCCACACGCAAGTTTGGACTTGGTAGTTTATCGATGCGTTCCTATTTTCAGATCAGGAAAAAAGGCTCCGAATTATTGAAAGCGGGGAAATTCGACCTTGTATTTTTCAGTACCACCGCATTTCATGTTTGTCATTTAGGGGTTTACTGGAAAAAGAAATTCAATATTCCTTTTGTTATCGATGTGCAGGATCCATGGAGGAATGATTTTTACCTGGATAAACCCAGGGATCAGCGTCCTCCAAAATTTTTTCTATCCTATAATATTGACAAATACCTGGAAGCCGCTACAATCCCTCATAGTGATGGATTGATCAGTGTTTCCAAAGGATACATTGAAACATTAAAGGATAGATATCCATCCCCCAGGAACATTCCCGCAGTTGAGTTGCCCTTCCCGGCATCGGGGGCAGACCATGAAATTGCTTCGGGTGTTGCATCGCCTGTAAAACTACAGGGAGAATGTTTCAATTTTGTTTATGCCGGGCGAGGGGGGCATGATCTTGCAGTTGCATTGAAAATTCTTTTCAAAGCGGTCAATTCAGGTTTTCAATCCGGTTCGTTGGCTGGCAGGATCCATTTTACGTTTGTAGGAACCAGTTATGCACCTGCTGGAAAAGGAGGCTATACCATAAAGCCGATCGCCAGGGAGGCTGGCCTGGAAAGTATTGTAACTGAGATCCCGGAGCGGATCGGTTATTTTGAAACCCTTTCACTTTTGAAAATTGCAGACGGATTATTTGTACCGGGTTCAACAGACACCAACTATACGGCTTCAAAAATTTATCCATACATACTTGCAAAGAAGCCTTTGTTTGCAATTTTTCACGAGTCCAGTTCTGTGGTAAAGGTTATAAAGGAAACAGGTGCAGGCTCAGTTCTCACATTTAATGAACATTCCCGGGAGAACCAGTTGGTTGAGGAATGCCTGGAAATTTTGATTGATATTGTTTCTAAAAAGTCAGCCAATATCTACGATCCTGAAACTTTCGAAAAGTATTCAGCCGAAACCAATGCGAAGCTGCAGACAGATTTCTTTGACAAGATCTTATCATAATGCCCTTATTCAGCGTCATATTGCCTGTTTACAATGGAGGAAAATACCTGAAAGAGGCTGTTGAAAGCGTTCTTGTCCAGGATCATCATGATTTTGAATTCATAGTGCTTGATGATTGCTCTTCAGATGGCAGTTATGAATACCTGCAAACCATTTCTGACCAGAGATTCACGCTTATGCGGAATGACAGGAACCGCGGACTATTCTACAATCTGAATAAATTGGTTGAGGCATCGTCCGGCGAATTGGTAAAGCTTTGGTCGCAGGATGATATCATGTATCCTCATTGCCTTTCAAGAATGAAGGAGATCCATGAGAAATATCCGCAAGTCGGCTTTAGTTACAGCCAGCGCGACATCATTGATGAAAACGGGACAGTTAGCACAAGGCAGGTTGTTGATAATACACCGGAACTTATATCAACAGATTTGCATGCCCTCATCTCTTTTTTTACCGGTTCCATTGCAGGCAATATTGCAAACGTTTGTATCAGCAAGAAAGCCCTGGTAAAGGTTGGTCCATTTCGTGAGGATATGAAGATATCGGCTGATTTTGATATGTGGGTCAGGCTGGCTGAACATCATCCTGTAGGTTTCACAAATGAAAAACTGATCCAGCTAAGGGATCATACAGGTCAGCTAAGTCGTAAGGAATCGCTTTATTATTATCATGTAAAAGAGGATATGGAAGTGTTCAGGTATTTGCTGGGCTATGTTTCTCCGGAATTGCGTGTGGCAGGGAAGAGACTATTGAGAAAGCACAAATACGTTTTTTATTATACCCTGATGACAAAAGCTTTTTTAAAAGGTGATTTTAAAAATGCCAGAAAATATTTTAAAGAATTATCCAGGGCAGACAATATCCTGTTGCTAACGCTTTCTTTCATACGCGGAAAGATTTCTCCACCTGGCAAACCTGCTTTCCTTAAATGAAACAGGCAAGGCAATTATTGAAGATCACGCGGTTTATCCTGAGGCATCCGATCGGGAGGCGTAACCCTGGAAAATGCATAAGGAAATTCCTTGCCTGGCAGTTGTCCCAAACAATTCGTCCCAGGCGTCGTATTGTTCCTTTCATCGGAAAAGTGAGATTATCTGTAACAAAAGGAATGGAAGGTGCAACCGGGAACATCTATACGGGGCTTCATGAATTCAATGAAATGGGGTTCCTGCTTCATTTCCTGAGGAAGGAAGATTTGTTTGCCGATATTGGTGCGAACATTGGAAGCTATACTATGCTTGCATCAGGTTATGTTGGATGCAGATCGGTATGTTTTGAGCCTGTTCCCCAAACATTTAATAGCCTGCTGGAGAACATCCGGATAAATGATCTGGGTAACCGCGTTAGGGCAGAGAACAAAGGTGTGGGTCAGAAAAGTAGCAAAATGTTTTTCACTGAGGGCAACGATTCAGGCAACCATGTGGTTGCAAATGAAGAGGAGGAAAATAATGTGGTTGAAGTAGAGGTGATCAGTCTCGATAATTATTTTCAGGGTGATTGTCCATCCCTGGTAAAAATTGATGTGGAAGGTTTTGAAACCGAGGTGTTAAATGGAATGGGTAGCGTGCTTACAGACCCAAGACTTAAAGCCCTGATCATAGAACTTAACGGATCCGGAATGCGCTATGGGTATAAGGAAGAGGATATTCATAGAAAACTGCTCAGCCATGAATTCCTTCCTTACCAGTATGATCCATTTTCGAGATCCTTAAAGCCGCTCTTAAGCTTTGGTTCGCACAATACGATTTATGTGCGTGATGTTAATGTTGTTAATGAAAGATTGCAGGCCGCACCCCAGGTAAAAATATTTTCAACTATTTTCTGATGGCTTCATCATTTGCATTCCAGATCCCCCAGGTAATTCATGTTGTAAGACAACTTGCCCCCCGATCAATCCTTGATATCGGGAAAGGTTTTGGTAAATATGGTTTGCTGCTTCATGAATACCTGGGAATTGATAATAGTAAAAGAATAGACCCTTCACTCAGCATGGTGGAGCAAAGCAGGTTGAAAATGGATGCTGCCGAAGCTGATCCGGAATTGATGCTTCCTCATTTACCTCATTTCTATAATAAAATTTATGAAGGTGATGTATTGGTGAATTATGAGTCATTTGAAAAGTATGACCTGGTTTTGATGGTTGATGTGATTGAACATCTTGATAAGGATAGTTCCCTGGAAATGTTACAACATTTTATCAAAAACGGGAGCACTGTATTGGTAGCTACGCCGGTCGATTTCTTCCAGCAGCATTTATATGAAAGCGAGTTTGAACATCATGTTTCTCATTGGTCGGCAAATGATTTTAAAAGTATTGCTCATTTACAGGTTCAATACATTGAAAATTCAGCGATCTATCTTCTTTCTCCCGGGCCTGTAAACATTCGTGGTTTCGGAAATTCATTTATCAAAAAGCTGAGAAGGATAGCCCGGGCCGTAAGGAGTGAATTCTGATGAAAGTATTAGCCATAATTACAACTCACCCGATCCAGTACAATGCTCCGCTTTTCAGGATCCTCACTGAAAGGCAGATCATAAAACCTGTAGTATATTATACCTGGGGAAAGAGTGTTCTCGCCTCCAAATTTGATCCCGGCTTTGGAAAGGAAATAAAATGGGATATTCCCTTACTCGGTGGGTATGAATATTATTTCCCCGAAAATACTTCGAAGGATCCGGGGTCACATCATCATAATGGGATCGATAACCCAGGTCTGATCAAAAGCCTTGAAGCTCTTGATCCGGATGCAATCCTGGTTTATGGCTGGAATTTCAAGAGCCACCTGGCAGTGATGAAACATTTTAAAGGGAGGGTGCCGCTGCTATTCAGGGGTGATTCTACTTTGATGAAGGAAACCGGGATCAGGCGCTTTTTGAAAAAGCTGTACCTGTCCGCGATCTACAGGCATGCTGATTATTTCTTATTTGCGGGAACAAGGAACAGGGAGTATTACGAGGCATCGCGGATCAGGAAAGCACAGCTATTCTTTATGCCCCATGCTGTAGATAATGCAAGGTTTGGATCACCGGGAGCAGGGGAGGTGGCAAAAAAACTCAGGATGGAACTTGGTCTGCACCAAGGGGCCATGGTATACCTTTATGCCGGGAAGATCGATCCAAATAAAAATGTTGAACTTCTAATTAGGGCATTTTTGCAAGTGGATGATTTGAAGACCTTCCTGGTAATTGCAGGAGAAGGTCCATCGAGGAAAGAGATTTTTGAAAAATACAATAGACATCCCCGGATAAAATTTCTTCCTTTTCAAAACCAGGCGGAAATGCCGGGTGTTTACAGGCTGGGGGATGTGTTTGTTCTTCCATCCTTGTCGGAGACCTGGGGCCTGGCCATCAATGAATCTTTTGCATGCGGAAGGCCGGTGATCTGCAGTGATGCATGTGGTGCTGCGATCGATCTATGTAAAAACGGGAAGACCGGGTTTATTTTCAGGAGTAATGATCTGGGCGACCTTGCTGCAAAGATGAAAGCGCTAAATGACAAGGATCTTGCATTGAAAATGGGAGAACAGGCAGCGCAACTGGTATCAGCCTGGAATTTTGAAACTGCTGCCAAAACCATAGAGGACGCAACAATACATGCAACTTCTTAGAACACAGAAAAGGATATCCTTTGATGAGGGAGCACAGGGTTTGCTTCTGCTATTGCTGATAAGCCAGTTGTTTTTGAATAACGGGATCTACCTGTTCATTGCTGCAATTTGCTTTGCGGTAATAATCCATTATTTGCAGCAGCCTCTTAAGCCATCTGTTTTCACCATGATATTTATTTATCATTTTATACAGATCGCTGCCGGAATTTGGTTAAGTAATTACCAGGGAGTAGATATAAATTTCAAATCACCCAATACAGGTACGGCAACCATTATTTCTTTTGCCGGGTTGATCGTACTGATGCTGCCAATAATTCATTACCAGAACAAATTTCCATCCCTATCGTTACAAACGATACGAGAACATGCAAACCGGCTTTCAATCAGCAAGACTTTCTATGCCTATATAATAGCATTCTTTCTTGCAAATCTTTTGGGAGGGATCGCCTTTCTTTTTGCGGGGCTTACCCAGGTGATACTGATTGCCATAAAGGTTAAATGGTTCCTCTTTCTTTTATTTGGATTCCAGGTATTCATTAAGAACAGGATGAAGAAACAGTTCTACCTGTTCATCGCCATCGAATTTATGCTTGGCTTCTTTAGTTTCTTCTCTGACTTTAAAACAGTTTTCTTTTTCCTTGCATTCATCCTGATCACCTTTTTACGGAGGGTTTATCTAAGACACCTGGTCCTGGCGATTATCTGTTTATGCATAACTTTCTTCATTGGAGTGCTTTGGTCTGGTGTGAAAGGTGAATACCGCAAATTTCTTAACCAGGGTCAGAAGGAACAGGTTGTTGTGGTAAGCCGGGAAGAAGCACTGGAAAAACTCGCGGAACTTTCCGCCGAGCAGGATGCCCAGACTTTTAATGAATCGGTTGAGATTTTCCTGAACAGGCTTCAATACACCTATCATCTCGCGAAAGCGATGGAAAAAGTGCCTGCAGATATTCCATATCAATATGGAAAGAACTGGAGGGAAACGCTGGACTTTGTATTCACGCCGCGCATACTTAATCCTGATAAGCCCAGGTATGAGGCATCCGTTAAGACCCGAAAGTACACAGGTCTTGCATATGCCGGTGCCCGCAGCGGTACATCGGTAAGCCTCGGATATTTTGCGGATGGTTATGTCGACTTCGGAATTATCGGGATGTTTGTGCCCATACTCATCTTAGGATTCGTTTATGGGGTCACTTATTTTTATTTTTTAAGGAATTCATCTTCAAATTATATTTTCAATTTTGCCGTAGTGGGCGCAATTTTCATGGAGTTCTATGCTTTTGAAATGGACAGTACATATTTGTCTGGCCGACTGTATGTTAGCCTTTTGGTATTCTTTCTGCTGAGTATATTCTTTTTTCCATGGTTGTACAGAAATCTTAGTTCAAAAGCAGTTTTACGTTGAAGATATTGATCACAATTCCCTGGTTTTACCCGGCTTTTAAAGCCGGTGGACCGGTTCAGTCGGCAATAAACCTGGTTAATGAATATGAGGGAGATACAGAATTTTATGTCTTTTGCGGAGTCACAGATCTAAATGATACTCCGTTAACTGGGATTACAAAGGACGCGTGGGTGAGATTCAATGATCGCACCATGGTTTATTATTCTTCCCGAACTATGCGTAGCGATACACTGGTAAAGGTTACTGAAAAACTGAAACCGGATATTCTTTATATAACGGGGCTTTTCGACTGGCATTTTAATATTGTACCGTTATTCTTCGGGAAGGCGAGGCTAAAGATATTGTCTGTAAGAGGGATGCTGCACCCCGGGGCTTTATCGCAAAAGGCTGCGAAGAAAAAGATTTTCCTGTTCTTCTTTAAATTATTCAGGCTTCATAAAAAAGTAGTGTTCCAGGTAAGTGATCTCCAGGAAGATCTTCACGTGCGCAGGGTATTTGGCGATGTGAGCATTAGGGTGGCGGGGAATTATCCACGGTTGATGGAACCGCATTTTCCTGCAGGTAAGAAGAAAGGCTCAATAAGATTATTATCGCTTGCTCTTATTTCTCCGATGAAGAATCATCTCCTTGTTCTTGAGGCGCTTTCAAAGGTCACCTCTCTTGTGAACTACGATATATACGGGCCGGTAAAGGATATGGAGTATTGGCAGGCTTGTATAGAACAGATGAAATCCCTGCCTGTGAGCATAGCCGTTCGGTATCATGGTGAAGTTAATCCCATGAGCGTGCAGGATGTGTACAATAATGCAGACGTATTTATCCTTCCCAGTAAAAGTGAGAATTTTGGCCATTCAATTTTTGAGGCGCTTACTGCAGGCAAGCCTGTAATTACAAGCCATTTTACACCATGGACAGGACTGGAAGCTGCAAATGCTGGATTGAATATAGATTCTGACCCCGGCGCAATTGCAGCGGCGATCGATAGGTTCGCTTCCATGGATAATGCCGAATTAGAAATATGGAGCAGGGGAGCGGTGCAATATGCATCATCTATGCTTGACCGAAGGGTGATCACCTCTCAATACCGCGAATTGTTTAATTTAGATACCGATGAACCTGCTGAAGGATAGAACATTTACTTCATTTGTCATACGGTTTCTCCTGATCTTCGCGGTTCTTTACTTTGGAACCCTCGCTGTTATCGGGCTTGCTGCTCCTGGTGGATTGTATTCTCCCTTTATAGATCATTACCTGGATTACGTTAGCTGGATAAAAACTTCACTTGTAAAAGGGACAGCCTTTTTTGCAGGCCTTTTCGGGTATGAAACCTATGAAGTGCCTAACCATATTATCAGGGTGGTGAATGGTTCGGGCGTCAGGATCGCTTATAGTTGTGTAGGATACGGTGTATATAGTTTCTGGGTTGCGTATGTGCTTGCCTCAAGGGGCAGTGCTGGAAAAAAGGCAGTGTGGGCGCTTTCAGGAGTTGTTGCATTATGGACCATAAATGTTTTAAGGATCGGCCTATTGCTGATTGCACTGAACAGGAATTGGCCTATGCCCCTTGGGCTTGATCATCATACCTGGTTCAATATAGTGGCATACTTAGTGATTTTTTTCATGATCTATTTTTTTGAGCGGTCAGGCATTTTTGAACGAAAAACGCAAAAGGATTGAGTGTGATAATAGCAGGAATAAATGCTTTTCATGCAGATGCATCTGCAGCGATATATGTAGATGGAAAATTGGTGGCAGCCTCCGAGGAGGAACGCTTTTCACGAATAAAGCACCAGGCAGGCTTCCCCCACGAGGCACTCCGGTTCTGCCTGGCAGAAGCAGGTGTCCGCTTCCGGGATGTGAACCATTACGTTATTGGACGTGCACCTGATGCCAAGCTATTTAAGAAGTTGCTGTACCTGGCTGGAGATCCCGTGCGTGGATTCGGAACTGCACTTGCACGGTTTAAAAACAGGAACAAGGTTTCGTCCATTGAAAAGGAACTGGCAGAAACGTCCGGGCTTTTCAGTTTCGATTTCAGGCCAAAGGTGAAAAATGTGGAACACCACAGGAGCCATATCGCATCTGCATATTATCCGTCTCCATTTGACGAGGCAGCATGCATATCAATAGATGGCAGCGGAGATTTTACGACCACGATGTTTGCCCAGGGTGCAGGCAATAAAATTGAAGTACTTGATACAGTTGATTTTCCTCATTCCATTGGTATATTCTATACTGCATTTACACAGTTGCTGGGGTTTCCATATTATGGCGACGAATACAAAGTGATGGGTATGGCGCCTTACGGCGAACCAATTTATGTTGACCAGCTTTTTAAACTGGTAAAACTTATTCCTGGGGGAGGTTTTAAACTCGACCTTAGTTTTTTCAGAAGAGGGACAGCTGGAATTATTTCTTACGATGAATTATTCCGGCCGGTTGTTAAACCCCTGTATTCTGAAAAACTTACCAGGGAATTCGGGAAACCCAGGCTAAATGATGAACCACTCACCCAATATCATAAGGACCTTGCAGCCTCGGTGCAGCGTGTGACAGAACTCGTTATCTTTCATCTTTTGGAATCACTTCATAAGCATACAGGATTGACGGATCTGTGCATTGCTGGTGGTGTAGCCCAAAACAGCGTTGCCAATGGAAAGATAACGTCGAATTCCGCTTTTAAGAATGTTTTCATTCCACCTGCGGGGCACGATGCAGGTATATCCATGGGAGCAGCCTTGTATTATATGCATCATGAACTCGGGCACCCAAGGATAGAAAAAGGTGTTTCACCCTACCTCGGGAAATCGACATCCAATGAGGAGATCGAATCCCTGTTGAAGGATAAAAACATAAGCCATATAAAATATGATGATGAAGCCCTGGTAGCTAAAGTTGCCCGGGCCATTGCTGATGGAAAGGTGGTAGGATGGATGCAGGGACGTGCAGAATTTGGTCCCCGTGCACTTGGAGGAAGATCTATCCTCGCAGACCCGCGAAGGAAAGATGCCAAAGACCTAATTAATCTTAAGATCAAACGCAGGGAAAGTTTTCGTCCGTTTGCGCCTTCTGTTTTAAAGGAAGCAAGAAATGAATATTTTGAAGGCGAAGAATCTTCACCTTATATGGAAAGAGTGTTTCCGGTTCGCATCGAAAAAAGGGAACTCATACCCGCGGTGACCCATGTGGATGGCTCGGGAAGGGTTCAAACTGTAGATGACGCCCTTTCTCCAAAATATTATGCGCTGATTCGTAAATTCGGAGAGATCACGGGTGTTCCGATATTACTGAATACATCTTTTAATGAGAACGAACCGATCGTTAATTCACCGGAAGAAGCCCTGCTCTGTTTTAAAAGAACAGAAATGGATATGCTTGTAATGGAGAATTTTGTTGTTGAAAGGTAACCGTAAAATCAGTTGGCGAATGCGGGTATCTGTTATAACTGTTACATATAATTCTGAAAAGTATCTTGAGGATTGCATTCTGTCTGTAATGCAGCAATCCCATAATGATATTGAACACATCATTGTTGACGGGGGGTCTTCAGACGGCACTCTCGACATTATCCGGAAGTATGAAGGCAGGATCAGTAAATGGATATCTGAACCGGATCGTGGGATGTATGATGCGATAAACAAAGGAATTAAACTTTCAACCGGTGACGTATTAGGGATCCTGAACAGCGATGACATCTATGCTTCACCCGGTGTGGTAGGAGAGATCGTGGAAGCGTTCGAAAAGAATAATATTGAGAGCCTGTATGGCGACCTTCAGTATGTTGACCCTGAAGATCTTTCAAGGATTTACCGTAACTGGAAGGGAAAGCCCTACAGGCGCGGGCTCTTCAGAAGCGGATGGATGCCTGCACACCCTACATTTTATATAAAGCGCAGCCTCATTGAGAAGTTTGGTTATTATGAAAATCATTATTACAGTGCTGCCGATTATGAATTCATGGCGCGGTACCTCTATAAAAACCGCGTAAGTAGTTTTTATCTCCCGGTTTTGATCGTGAAAATGAGGCGGGGAGGGCAAAGCAACAATAACCTCAAAAAACGTTTGCGCGCCAACAGGCGTGATTACCTGGCCATGAAAAAGAACGGGATACCTTTCCCATTGATCGTATCAGTGCTTAAACCGCTCAGCAAACTTCACCAGTATATCTGATAGTGTTCAGATTATTTTCAAATAAAGCCAAAGGATCATTGCATTTTCCGATCTCAATGGATATGCACTGCCACCTGCTGCCCGGAATTGATGACGGCTCCCCGGATGTTGAAACTTCTATCCGGCTGATAGAAGGTATGATCGAACTTGGCGTTAAAGGCGCAATTGCGACGCCGCATGTAATAGGAGATCTTTACAGGAATGATGGATCAACCATCAGCGCTGCCTTCAAACTTTTACAAAATGAGCTGACTGCCCGGAACATCGATTTTGATCTGCGCTTTGCTGCCGAATACATGTTAGATCTTCATTTCCTTGAACTCCTGGAAAAAAAAGTGCCGTTACTGCGAATCAAGGATGATCTTATACTAACCGAATTCAGTTATTTGAGCAGGCCGGAGCATATAGAAAAGATCAGTTTTATGATCCAGACTGAGGGTTATGTTCCTATTCTTGCCCATCCTGAACGTTATCCTTATTTCTACAAAACCCCTGAAATATATTCCCACCTTAAAGACCTTGGATTCAGGTTGCAGGTCAACCTTCTTTCATTGACCGGTTATTACGGGAAAGAAGCAAAGAAGGCTGCAAAATTCATCTGTGATCAGCGCCTGGCTGATTTTCTTGGTACAGATCTACATCATGACAGGCATCTCGCTGCATTAAGTGATCCTTCAAACAGGAGGATATATTCTGAGATCGCCGGAAGTGATAAATGGAATGGATCTCTGGTTTAGATCTGCCAGTCGCGGATGCTGTTTTCCCACTCTTTTTTGTACGGCGCCACTATCCTGATATAATTGTCTGTATATCCTTCGATCATGCCGTTACGGTTCATCGATTCAAAAAGCACCTTCCTCGTTTGACCAATATGTTGGGAGGTAAATTCCTGCAGTTTTTGATAACTCAGGTTGCGTAATTCTTTATTCCTTTCCTGCCTGATATATTGCGGTACCACACCATCCATGGTAATGGCCAGCGTATCGTCACGTTCGGAATAAGTGAAGACGTGTAAATAGGAAATATCAAGCGACGAAAGGAATTCCACCGTTTCCATGAATTCAGTTTCGGTTTCTCCAGGGAATCCGGTGATAACATCCACCCCGATGGCGCAATGGGGCATCAATGTCTTTATCTTCTCCACCTTTTCCTGGTATAATTCCCGCCTGTACCTTCTTCGCATTGCAGCGAGGATCTTATTGCTTCCGCTTTGCAGCGGAATATGAAAATGTGGCATGAATCGTTTGCTGCCTGCAACAAAATCGATTATCTCATCGCTCAGCAGGTTGGGTTCTATACTGGAGATCCTGTAACGATCCACTGCATCCAGTTCATCCAGCAACCTGATAAGATCGAAAAACGATTCATTTCTTTGCCTTCCTCCCGTAAAGCCTTTCCCGAAGTCACCCAGGTTAATACCTGTCAACACAATTTCCTTCGCGCCTGAACCGGCAAGCTCCTTTACATTGCTTATTACGTTGGAGATATCATCGCTCCTGCTTTTTCCCCGGGCGAGGGGAATAGTGCAAAAACTGCAATTATAATCGCATCCATCCTGTACTTTAAGGAAGATCCTGGTTCGTTCATTCACTGAGTGGCTTGCCGTAAACTGGTTTACTTCCTCTATATCGCAACTGCAGATCCTTGCCGGATCGTTAAGCGACAATTCCTTTATGTGGCTGGCAATGTTGAATTTTTCGGCGGCTCCCAAAACCAGGTTCACCCCGGGAATGGAAGCGATCTCTTTCGGCTTTAACTGGGCATAGCATCCAGTGATCACGATCATTGACCCTGGAGCCTTGCGTTGTATCCTCCGCACCAGCTGCCTGCATTCCCGGTCTGCATTTTCAGTTACAGAACAGGTATTTATTACATACACATCCGCTTCCTCTTCAAACGACCTCTGCACAAAACCCTCCTTCTCCATTAACCTTCCCAGGGCGGTGGTTTCGCTGTAATTCAGTTTACAGCCCAGTGTATGTAATGCAACGGATCTTGACACAGGCCGCAAAATTACTATATTCCCCGTGAGCGGGGAAAACCTTCTTGTTAATGTGATGGCCGGTACAGGCCTGTTATGTTCTGAAATTCAAATATTCTAAATTGCACTGTGTTTAAAAGATATCTTCCCTATTTCATATTCGTTCTTGCAGTATTGCTATACCTCTGGGTAAAAGACAACCAGCGGGGAAAGGATACAGTAAAGAAAACCGTAACTGAATATCCCTTCGCCAGGGATACAACCTCCCTTGTTTATACAGAACATGCAAAGTGCCGGATGAAATGCCGTCATATTGATGAGGGCGAAGTGAACCAGATGGTTCGCGAAGGCATAATCAATTATGAAAAAGTGGAAAGTGACCAGCGCGGAAAACGTTATCCGCTTGAAGGAATAACCAGGGATGAACAGCGGGTGAGGGTGGTAGTTGCCCCGAATAACGAAGAACTGGTGGTGGTTACTGTTATCGACCTCGACAAAGAATGGCCCTGTGAATGTGATTAACCTATAAAAAGGTTCAATAATGAAATTTAAATCCCTGCTGGCAAAACCTTTTGCCACCTATATACATCGGCAGATCAAAAGAAACATGGCAAATGCAGTTTCTGACCAGGAGCACCTGCTGCAACATCTGCTGAAAACCGCAGCGCACACCCAGTTCGGAACAGAGCACGGATTCAAAGCATTAAACTCACACGAGGCTTATTCACAGGCGGTGCCTGTACGGGATTATGAAGGTTTCCGGAGTTATATCGACAGGATAAAGGAAGGAAAGCATAATGTTCTCTGGAAAGGTCAGCCGATCTATTTTGCAAAGACCAGCGGAACTACCAGCGGGGTAAAATATATTCCCATTACCAGGGACAGTATTCCCAACCATATCAATACTGCGCGCAACGCTTTGTTATGCTATATGGCCGAATCCGGGAACACGGCATTTGCGGATGGTAAACTCATTTTCTTAAGCGGATCGCCTGAACTGGAAAGGATCGGCGACATACCAACGGGAAGGCTTAGCGGCATCGTGAATCATCACGTTCCAAAATACCTGCGGTCGAACCAGCTTCCATCTTTCACAACCAACTGCATTGAAGACTGGGAAACAAAGCTGGATAAGATCGTGGATGAAACCATTAATGAGAATATGACCCTCATCTCCGGCATACCACCATGGATGCAGATGTATTTTGATAAGCTGGTAGAGCGTTCAGGAAAGAAAGTGGGAGATCTGTTTCCAAAATTCAGCGTAATGGTGCAGGGTGGGGTGAATTTTGAACCTTACAGGGAAAAACTTGTGGAGAGCATAGGCAGACCCGTGGATACCATTGAGCTGTTTCCAGCCAGCGAAGGATTCTTCGCATTCCAGGATACATTGAATGAAGAAGGAATGTTATTGAATACGAACAGCGGGATATATTTTGAATTCATACCGATGTCTGAATACGGGAAGCCTGGTGCTAAGCGCCTTCACCTGGGCCAGGTTACAACAGGAGAGAATTACGCGTTGATCATTTCCAGCAATGCCGGACTTTGGGCGTACGATATAGGCGATACTGTAAAGTTTGTCAGCCTCGATCCTTTCAGGCTGGTGGTTACAGGTCGCACACGCCATTTTATTTCCGCTTTTGGCGAACATGTGATCGTTGAAGAGGTGGAACAATCAATAATGCAGGCCGCTTTACAGTCGGGCGCCAAAATAACTGAGTTTACGGTTGCCCCCTATGTTTCTAAGGAAAGTTCAAGCTATCATGAATGGTTCATCGAATTCGAAAAGGAACCTGCAGACATGAACGAATTCAGGAGCATCCTGGACAACGAACTGCGGAAGCGGAATGTTTATTATGATGACCTGGTAAAAGGAAATATACTCAGCGTTCTGAATGTTACAAGGATCAAGCGCAATGGATTCGTGGAATACATGAAGAGCGTAGGCAAACTTGGAGGGCAGAACAAGGTTCCACGCCTGGGTAACGACAGAAAGATCGCTGATGGACTTAGTGCATTCAGTGTATAATGTCTTTAATGCACATCGGAATTTTACCATTCTGCTGCAAGCTCTCAGGGTATTAAGCTGTATATTGCTGGTCATATAAAATTTATTCTTAAATCTTGACTATGAATGAAGCGGGCGGAAGGAAACGCATCGCGATATTTGGATCCACAGGTTCGATTGGCACCCAGGCGCTTGATGTGGTTCGCACCCATCCATCAGAATTCGAGGTTGTTGCGCTTACCGCCCAAACCAATGACGAATTACTCATTGCCCAGGCAATGGAACACAGGCCTGATTGTGTTGTGATAGGCGATGACAAAAAGTATGAACGCGTTAAACAGGCTCTCTCCGGAACAGATATAAAGGTTTATGCAGGCGAAGATGCACTGGAACAGGTGGCAGACCTGGATATTTATGATGTAATGCTTGCAGCAATCGTGGGCTTTGCAGGACTGAAGCCTACGCTTAAGGCAGTTTCAAAAGGAAAAAAAGTTGCCCTTGCCAATAAAGAAACCCTGGTGGTTGCTGGCGACATTGTGATGCAGGAAGCGTTAAGGAACAGGGCGCCCATAATTCCTGTGGACAGCGAGCATAGTGCCATATTCCAGTGTCTTGTTGGTGAAGCGCGCAACCCGATCGAAAAGATCATTCTTACTGCAAGCGGCGGCCCCTTCCTGGGTAAAAAACCCAACTTTTTGGTGAATGTGAAACGGGATCATGCGCTTCAGCATCCCAACTGGAGCATGGGAGCGAAGATCACCATCGACTCTGCCACGCTTATGAATAAAGGTCTTGAGATGATCGAGGCCAAATGGCTTTTTAACCTGCGTGCCGACCAGGTGGAAGTTATTATTCACCCGCAAAGCATCATTCACAGTATGGTGCAATTTGAGGACGGAAGCATAAAGGCCCAGATGGGTATCCCGGACATGAAACTTCCCATACAGTACGCCCTTGGTTTTCCAAACAGACTGCAGAACGACTTTCCACGTTTCAATTTCAGAAAATATCCAAGCCTCACCTTTGAAGAGCCCGATTATAAGACCTTCAGAAACCTGGGACTGGCTACTGAGGCTTTGCAGCGCGGTGGGAATGTACCCTGTGTGCTGAACGCGGCAAATGAAATTGCAGTATGGGCATTTTTAAAGAACAGGATCGGTTTTCTTGATATCACCGCGGTGGTGGAGAAGACAATGGCCAGCATCCCGTTCATTGAGCAGCCTTCACTGCAGGATTATTTTGAAAGCGATGGTGAGGCGCGTAACTTTGCCGCTTCCCTGCTGAAGCTGTAAAAGACCGATTGTTAATATCGAATACAATTCATGAACATCACATTATTAGCAATAGACTGGTCAAGTGTTGGCCTTAAGGTTGCTCAACTTATTCTTTCCCTTTCCATCCTGGTTGTATTGCACGAATTCGGGCATTATATAACCGCAAAATGGTTTAAGTGCCGGGTGGAGAAATTCTATCTCTTCTTCGATCCATGGTTTTCGATAGTAAAGAAAAAGATCGGTGAAACAGTATATGGTATTGGCTGGCTTCCACTGGGGGGATACGTTAAGATCTCCGGCATGGTGGATGAAAGCATGGACAAGGACCAATTGAAACTGCCACCTCAGCCATGGGAATTCCGGAGTAAACCGGCCTGGCAAAGACTGATCATCATGCTCGGCGGGGTAACGGTAAATATCCTGCTGGCTTTCGTTATTTATGCTATGATCCTTATGGTTTGGGGCGAAAAACAGGTGCCGGCTTCTTCGCTTAAGCATGGTATAACTTTTAACGACCCGATCTTTAAGGAACTGGGATTCCGAAATGGTGATAAAATTCTGGAGGTTGACGGAAAGCCCGTTAGCCAGTACACAGATGTTTTGAAGAAACTGCTTGTAGTGGACCGCGATGTTACTATTGAGCGTGAAGGAAAGATCCAGAAGATAAATATGCCGGTAGACCTTATTGGAACCCTCGTGGAAAAAAAGAAAAGATCTGATGGCCCGATGATAAGCCCCCGTATCCCGGTTATAGTGATGGATATTAATGATACGGTAGATGCATATAAAAGTGGTTTGCGTCATGGCGACCAGATCGTTGGCCTTAATGGAGAGCAGACGATGTATTTTGATGAATTCACCGAAAGGGTAGCCACAAAAAAGAAAGGAGAGCCGATAGTTCTGTCAATAATAAGGAACGGGGTACCGGGTACGGTAAATACCCGGACATACGCGGACGGTAAGATCGGTTTTGCGGCTCCAAATTCGCCCGAACAATATGATAGCCTCGGCATTTATAAGTATACCGTAAAGAAATACGGCTTCTTTGAAGCCTTTCCTGCAGGCGTAAAGCGCGCAGGGGCAGAATTGCAATTCTACCTGGACCAGTTCAAAAAGATCCTTTCGCCTGAAACCGGGGCTTATAAGGGCGTAGGTGGATTCAAAGCCATGGGCTCTGTTTTCTCAGGGAACGAATGGGACTGGGAGCATTTCTGGACCATAACTGCTTTCTTTTCAATAGTTCTGGCCTTTATGAACCTGCTGCCAATTCCGGCCCTGGACGGCGGCCACGTTTTATTCACCCTGATAGAGATGATCACCGGCCGTAAACCCAGCGATAAATTCCTGGAATATGCCCAGATCGGGGGAATGGTATTCCTCCTGGCACTTATGCTTTATGCCAATGGGAATGACTGGTTTGGATGGGGAAGGAGTTAGTTGGAAGTTGGAGGTTGGAGGTTGGAAGTTGGAATTTTTGAGGTTTGTCACGATTTTTCAAAAAAAAATAAAAATCGTGACAAGTTGAAATTTTTGACGGGACTTAGAAAGAGTACGTATAGTTTTAATTATTGAAAATCAATTCTTTAATCCCCTTAATTAAAATTAATCTTAATCCGGTATTAAAAAACAAAAGCTCCCGTTGGGAGCTTTTTTAGTGGAGCTGCAGGGAATCGAACCCTGGTCCAAACATATTCGCCATAAGCTTTCTACATGTTTATTTATGCATTAATTGTCGGGGATCGTCAGGAGCATAACAAACCAAACGGTCCCTTAGAAGAATGGTCTTAGGCAATGGACACTTCATTCCATTGCAGCAACCCGGTTTGTTTTGAGTCGGCGGAGGAACAGGCACCGGGAAAGCCTGTTCGGTCGGCCCTAATGACTACCAAATCACTGATTAGGCAGCCATGGCATACTGAGTATTGCCATTTAAAAGGTTTCGTATTCAGATTTAAGTGCTACTTACGCAAGGCACTACATGCTTACTTACAAAGAACTATGCTGTCAAAACCGGTCAGCCCCGGGTATTGAACTGCAAATTTACGTCATTTCAACGGGGTTTGGTTTCAATGAAATATTAAAGTTGATCATAATAAAAAAGCCTCCGATTCGGAGGCTTTAACTATTTTGGAAATGCTGATTATGCAGCGGTTGCTTTTGCAGCTGGAAGGTAGTTACGTAATAAATGAAATGATCCGAACAATACGAAACTGTACACCAGGTCGGCAATAATGCCCGTTTTCAGGAAGGGAAGGGCGGCCACATAGCAGTTCATCAGGCCCTGCGCATCCTGGGTGTAAAGCTGGTAAATCCTGTTGTCGATAAGGAAAAAAGACAGGTTGCTGAGAATGAAGAAAATGAGGGATGAACCAACAGAAAATGCCAGGATATAGCCAGGCTTGTGTTTCTTCATGCTGAAAGCAATAAAAGTTATCAGGACCAGGATGCCGTAACCAACAAGCTGACCCCATCCCCAGAAACCGGTGGTGATGTTGAACGCTTCGAACATTACATCAGACAACAGCATTGCTACTACCGGCAATACAAAGGCAAGCCTTTTATCGGTGAACACTGCTCCGGCGAAGATGGCCATTCCTATTATAGGGCTGAAATTATCGGGATACATTACCACCCTGCTGATCGCAGCAATGATAACCAGTAGAGATGCCAGAATTATTGTTGACTTGTCCTGCTTCATTTTTCAATTTGTTTGCGGCAAAAATAGGTAAATATTTTTCTAAAGCCTTCCCCATAAACTACCCACTTTATCCACTCCATGTTCATACTGCAATTTTAATTTTAATGAATGGCAACAAATATGGAAACGGGAATGGAGGGGGAAGACCTTGCAAAGAACTGGCTGGTTCAAAAAGGATTTGAAATTGTGGAAAGGAACTGGCGCAGCGGTCATCTTGAAGTTGACCTGATAGCTGTAAAAAATGGCAGGCTTCACTTCTTTGAAGTGAAATGCAGGAGGTCAGAAAAATTCGGTACACCGGAAACCGCTATCAGCAAAACAAAACTGAAGAACCTGATGAACGCCGCAGACATTTACTGCAGGAGAAATCCTAAGTACAGGAAAGTACAGTTTGACGTACTTGCAATAACTATCGGTGAAAAAACCGAATACTTCCTGATTGAAGACGTGTACCTGGTGGAGCCGAGGCGTTAGATGTTTACACTCTTGTATAATTTCTCCACCATACGGAATGTTGCCGGGCAGTAATCTATATTCTGTTTATGGATATAGGCATATTCTTCCCACTTTCTTTTTGATAAATGCGGGAAGCCGCTGCAGTCCACCGGCCTGATGGCATAGATACTGCACATGTTGGTGGTAAGGTCCAGGAACTGGCAGGGTTGCTGTTTGTTCACGAGGTCGCCATTCCTGTCCTTCTTCAACCAATTTTTTCTGAATTGCTCGGGTGTTTCATTGAAATGTGCGGCTATGCGCTTCAGGTCTTTTTCTGTAAAGGTGGGAGTCATCTTCTTGCAGCAGTTAGCACAGCTCAGGCAATCAACTTCTGCCCATACTTCCTTTTCGATCGACATGGTAAGAGCATTTATACCGCGTGGCGGATTCTTTTCTGTTTTATTCAGGAAAGAATGGAAGGCAGCACGGTAAAGTGAAAGTTTTTTCCTGTACGAACGAAAGTTAATGGGAAGCATTTTCGGCAGTTAAGTTTGATGTGCGCGAAAATAATGTTTAATTACATTTCAAAACCGAAGGATGTCGTGGGCTGTTTATAAGAAGGGATTCCGAAGCTGGCTTATGCTGGAAAAATCGCTGTCAGGAAATTCTGTATCGGCATATCTCCAGGATCTTGATAAGCTTTCTTCCTTCCTCGGTGAATTACCTCCTTCTGATGTAACCCTTAAGCACCTTGAAGATTTTACCAGATACCTGAATGAACTGGGACTTAGCCATGCATCCCAGGGCAGGATCGTTAGCGGGGTGCGGTCCTTCTTCAAATATTGTGTTCTGGAGGAAATATGCAGTTCGGATCCTTCTGTGCTTCTGGAGCCTCCAAAACAGCAACGTCTTCTCCCGGATGTTCTTAGCCTGCATGAAATAGAAAAGATCATCTCCTGTATTGATCATTCTACCCCCGAGGGAATAAGGAACCGTGCTATACTGGAAGTGATGTATGGCTGCGGACTGAGGGTTAGTGAAGTGGTCACCCTCCGGATCAGCAACTTTTTCGCAGATGTAGGTTTTCTGAAAGTTACCGGCAAGGGAGATAAGGAGCGACTGATACCGGTGGGGGAGCATGCCATCAGGCATATGAATATTTACCTGAAATCTGTGCGGAACCAGGTCATTATAAAACCCGGCAATGAGGATTTTATTTTTCTGAACAGGAGAGGTTCAAAACTTTCAAGGGTTATGATATTTCTTATCCTGAAAGAACTGGTTAAACGTGCAGAGATAGGAAAGAATGTATCACCACATACCTTGCGGCATTCATTTGCCACTCACCTTATAGAGGGTGGGGCTGATCTTCGTGCAGTACAGGAAATGCTGGGGCATGAAAGCATCACCACAACAGAGATATACACTCATCTTGACAGGGAATATTTAAGAACAACGCTTGAGGAATTTCACCCGGCTTTCAGGAGAAAATGATCAGGCATGAATATCGGTTGGAGCTGCCTGGCCAAAGATGGGTGGCTCGTATTCCTTGTTGATTACCCTCCGGCGGTAATTCTTGAAGAGGCTGTGCCAGCGAAGTTTTAATACACCAAGGATCCCTTCTTTTACGATCCCTTTGTTCATTTTACTGGAACCAAGTTTCCTGTCGCGGAACGTGATAGGTACTTCAGTGATCCTGAATCCAAGTTTCCATGCCGCAAATTTCATTTCAATCTGGAAGGCATATCCCACGAACCTTATCTTGTCGAAGTTTATTGATTCCAGCACTTCGCGGCGGTAACAGACAAATCCTGCAGTTGGATCTTTTACAGGCATCCAGGTAATTGCCCGTGTGTATAAGGAGGCGCCCCTGGAGAGCATAATACGATTGGCAGGCCAGTTCTCCACAGCCCCGCCTTTAACGTACCGGGAACCGATAGCAACGCCGGCACCTTCCTTACAGGCATCATATAACCTGTCAAGATCGCGGGGATCATGACTGAAGTCGGCATCCATTTCAAAAATGAAACGATAGCCGCGGGAGAGCGCCCATTTGAATCCGTGAATATATGCAGTTCCGAGCCCTTGCTTTCCTCTTCTTTCTTCCAGGAAAAGCTGGCCGGGATATTTTGGGAAAATGGATTTAACGATAGAGGCTGTACCGTCTGGAGAGCCATCATCGATCACCAATATGTGGAAACCGGAATCCAGCCCGATAACAGCAGCTATTATCGCTTCAATATTTTCCTTTTCGTTAAAGGTTGGTATGATAACGATTTTCTCCAAAGCCTAAGTGTCGCCTGTAAATTTAAAATTAAATCAGGATGGCACCCGATAATGAATGTCCCTTAGTTATTTTTTAACAGGGTGCGGTTAAAGAGTTCGGTAAGCTTTTTCTTGGTGTGCAGTGGGAAATCGCCCTTCATCATCCAGTCATAGTATTGGGGTTCAGCCTTTAGTACATCAGTGACCCTGCGCCCCTTATACTTTCCAAAGTTAAAGATCTCCTGGTCTTTATCATCAAAACAGAACCTGCGGGCATAATCTATTATTTTATCTTCACCTATAGCGCAGAGGATGCTGTTCACCGTATGCCCAAGGTTACTATAACGGGCAAGCTGGGCTTCAAGCACCTCGATGGTAGCATTTACATCAGCTTCTGCACTGTGGGCATTGGTAAGTTCTTTCTGGCAGTAGAACCGGTAGGCTGCAGACAGGGTACGGGGTTCCATGGTGTAAAAAATGTGCTGTACGTCGATCATTTTTCTGTCCGTAAGATCAATGTCAAGTCCTGCGCGAAGAAACTCCTCCATCAGCATGGGTATGTCGAACCTGTTGCTGTTATATCCGCCCAGGTCGCAATTATCCAAAAACTGTTTTATTTCATTTGCAGCCTGTTTAAAGGTAGGTGCGTCCTTTACCATTTCATTGGTAATGCCATGAATAGCTGAATTATCCGGTTTGATCTCGCATTCTGGGTTAAGCAGTTTACGTTTAACCTGCCTGCTTCCATCGGGAAGCACCTTTACAATGGCGATCTCAATGATGCGGTCTGTACTTAGGTTAACTCCTGTTGTTTCCAGATCAATGAAAGCAACTGGTCGTGATAATTGTAACATGGGCTCAGTAATGATTTAACGCCGGTGGATGTTTTTGCGTTTCGGGTTGTAAAAGTGCGGAAATAATTTAACAAAAGTAATTTTTAAGCGATTATTGGTGTTTGTACTACAAATTCTACCTTTGAGCTATAATAATTCAATAATGAAAAAATTTCTGATAGCCGCGCTTTTATTGGTTTCCCTGGCTGCAACTGTAACGAGTTGTGGATCCAGTCGTCGTACCGGCTGCCCTGCAGTTGCCCAATAGCACCTACCACCACACCTATGAATTGGAAAACCCTTACTTCGGAAGAAGAGCTGAAGGACATTATTCAGCGTTCATACATTAATCCCCAGGTCATTTTCAAGCACAGCACACGTTGTTCTATAAGCAGCATGGCAAAAAGCAGGCTTGAGCGAAGTGATATACCGGGGAATGTTGACTTCTATTATCTCGACCTTCTCAGGTATCGAGGTCTTTCGGATAAGATCGCTGAAACTTTTGATGTCTTTCATGAGTCTCCCCAGGTGATCCTCATCAGGAATGGTGAATGTGTTTACGATGAAAGCCATACCGGCATTTCCATGGAAGAGATCCGTGAACAGGCTGCTGCCTGATTATAGCCCCGCTACTTTTCTTACCAGTGATTTCGCCACTTCGAAATTCCATTTTGCAAAGCGTCCGCGTTGTACCACCAGTGTATTCTCGTCGGGGAATTGCAGGTAATAGTGAAATGCAAATCGCTCCCTGGGATCGTACCACCCGATCACCTGTCCGAACCGGAGGTCGTTGAAGACAAGGGTATCACTGAATTTATCGACGGTATAGAACCCCTGGCTGAATCGTTTAAGGTTCTCTATCTCCTCTTTATTCCTGATATCATGTAAAAGGGTGTCGTTGCGGGGGAACCAGTTCAGTTTTAATTCGGGATCATCATCAAAAATGCTCCTGTACCCGGTATAATAACCGGTATCTGAGCCCGCCACCACGAACCACAACCAGTTTTGAAGCGGGGCCGGGGTAGTGAAGTACCTTTCGTATTTGATCTCTTTTGCTGCGAGCAGTTTCCTGACATCATGGTCGATCTTCAGTTTGTTCACGATCGAATAACCCAGGTACAGCCCTGTGAACAAAAGCCCGAATTTCCACCAGTTCTGCCTGTGGCGATGTCTTTTTTTTAGGACGATCAGCGCCATGAGAGCGATGAAGCCCCAGATGGAAAAGAAGAAGTCGACAACGTAAATAACGTGGAAGGATATACGCGACTTACTGAATGGTTCAAACCAGCCCACACCATAATTGTTGAAGGCATCGAGAAAGATATGGACGAATATCACGCTGCCGAAGAAAGCCAGCCATCTTCTGAACGAGATATTATGAGGTCGGTGCCATCGTTCCGCAAAATACGCGAGGACAGGAGTTGCCAGAAGGCAGAAGAGCAGGGAATGGGTGAACCCGCGGTGTGCGAGCAGGTTTTCTGTTGTTCCCAGCCAGAATGCAGCTACGAAATCTATATCAGGAATGCTCTGAGCCATGGCACCCCACAACATTGCCTTGCGCCCAACGGTCTTGCCGGCAAAAGCTTCGCCCATGCAGGCACCCAACGCGATATGGGTCAGCGAATCCATCGTTGTAAAAATAAGGATGTTTAAAGTCCGGATTCATAACCTGTATCAACAAACAGATCCTTTCCATCGGCAGCCATGGTGGCCAGTTCATCACAGCGGTTATTATATGGATTATCGGAATGTCCTTTAACCCAGTGCATCTTTATCCTGAAGTTCCGGCTTAGGTCGTAATAAACCTTCCACAGATCACTGTTCTTTTTTCCTCCCCTGAACCCGGTACGTATCCAGTTATTGAGCCATCCTTTCTCGATTGAATTTACCACGTACTGGCTGTCGCTGTAAATATTCACCGGAAGTTTGTTGTGCCTGAGGGCTTTAAGTCCTGCAATTACAGCCCATAATTCCATCCTGTTATTCGTGGTAAGCCGAAAGCCTGCGGAAAGTTCCTTTATATGGTTTCCTGCCATCAGGATAACTCCGTATCCGCCGCGGCCAGGATTTCCGCGGCTGGCACCATCCGTATATATCTTTATTTCATCCATTATACCTGGAATACGCCAGTTCTGAATTCAGGTATAATATGGTTGTGGTTCGCAGCGGAGATCGCTTCCGAAATTATTGCCCGGGTTTGCCCGGGATCAATTATTGCGTCTACCCATAGCCGGGCTGCAGCGTATTCTGGTTTTGTTTGCCGTTCGTAATTGCCGGTGATCTTATCAAGCAGTTCCTTTTCCATTTCAGGTGTCACTTCCTGTCCCTTGCTCTTCATACCAGCCACCTGGATCTGCAACATGGTTTTTGCCGCCTGTTCACCGCCCATAACGGCGATGCGGGCGGTAGGCCAGGCATAAATGAAGCGCGGATCATAAGCCTTACCGCACATTGCATAATTACCCGCACCGTAAGAATTCCCTACAATGATGGTGATCTTCGGCACAACCGAATTGGCAACTGCATTCACAAGCTTTGCTCCATCCTTGATTATGCCTGAATGTTCGCTCCTGCTCCCTACCATAAATCCGGTCACGTCCTGAAGAAACACCAGGGGGATCTTTTTCTGGTTACAATTCATTATGAACCGCGCCGCTTTATCGGCAGAATCATTATAGATCACACCGCCCATCTGCATTTCACCTTTTGAATTCTTCACGATCAACCGCTGGTTGGCAACAATGCCTACAGCCCAGCCATCAATACGCGCATATCCGCACACGATAGTTTTTCCATAGTCTTTCTTGAATTCATCAAAAGTTGCTGCATCCACGATCCCTATAATCAGTTCAGTCATATCATAAGGACGGCTATTTCCTTCCGCCATTATTCCATATACATTTTCCGCTTTTGAAGGGGCTGAAGGTTTTGTCCTGTTGAACCCAGCTTTTTCCTGGTCTGCTAATTTCCCGATGATCCTTTTCACCTGGTCCAGGCATTCTTCTTCTGTCTTGAATTTATAATCTGCTATACCTGAAATACTGTTATGTGTTCCTGCACCTCCAAGTGTTTCAGCGTCTACGTCTTCTCCAATTGCCGCTTTCACAAGGTATGGTCCCGCAAGAAAGATCGATCCCGCACCTTCTACCATCAGCGTTTCATCGCTCATGATGGGAAGGTATGCGCCACCGGCAACGCAGGCGCCCATCACCGCAGCGATCTGGGTTATACCCATCGCGCTCATTTTTGCATTGTTGCGGAAGATCCTGCCGAAGTGTTCTTTATCCGGGAATATCTCGTCCTGCAGGGGAAGATACACGCCTGCACTGTCAACTATGTATACGATCGGCAGGTTGTTTTCCATGGCAATTTCCTGCATTCTCAGGTTCTTCTTCCCTGTGATCGGAAACCATGCACCGGCTTTTACCGTCTGGTCGTTCGCAACTACCACGCATTGCCTTCCGTTGATGTATCCAACACCGCTTACTGTTCCGCCCCCGGGACAACCGCCATGTTCAGGATACATGTCATAGCCGGCAAAAGCGCCTATTTCAACAAATGGTTTTCCTTCATCACAGAGGTATTTTATCCTTTCACGCGCAGTGAGTTTATTCTTTTCTTTTTGTTTCCGGGCAGATTTTTCTCCTCCTCCTTCATAGATCTTATCAAGCTTTGACCGAACCTCGCTCCAGGCGAGTTTCATCTTATCCTCATTCTTATTAAAGTCGATGTTCATGTATGTAAAGTAATAATTAATGGCATGCAAATTAAGCACTGCGTTACAATTCAATCACTTTAAAGGAATAAGGTTAATTTTAAGATCCATTCACCACCTTAACCTGATGTTATGCCAAAAGATCCATACCGGGTAAAGAAATTGCTCGATACAAAGAACGGAACATTCACCTATTACAGTCTCGCTGAACTGGAAAAGCAAGGTCATAAGATTAGCAGGCTTCCTTTTTCGATAAGGATACTATTGGAGAACGCATTGAGGAATTTTGACGGTTTCGCCATAACAAAGGAAAATGTAGACACCCTGATCAACTGGTCTCCGGAACCCTCTGACAAGGACATTCCATTTAAGCCTGCCCGGGTTCTTATGCAGGACTTCACCGGCGTACCTGCCGTGGTCGACATTGCTTCTCTAAGGGCGGAAGTAGCGCGCAAGGGAGGAAATCCTGACGAGATAAATCCACTTATTCCTGTTGACCTTATTGTGGATCATAGTGTACAGGTAGATTATTTCGGAACAGAGTATGCCACTGAAAAGAACATAGAGGAGGAATATTCGCGCAATCGTGAACGTTACCAATTCCTTAAATGGGCACAACATTCCTTCAATAATTTCAGTGTTGTACCGCCGGGAATGGGAATCTGCCACCAGGTAAATCTTGAATACCTTTCGAAAGGTGTAATAGAAAGGAACGGCGAAGTTTTTCCTGATACCCTGGTAGGTACAGACAGCCATACACCAATGGTGAATGGTATTGGTGTGGTGGCCTGGGGAGTAGGAGGCATTGAGGCTGAAGCAGCGCTGTTAGGACAACCGATCTATTTCATAATGCCTGAAGTGATCGGGCTGAAGCTAAAAGGCCAGCTTCCGTTCGGGTCGAATGCAACCGATCTTGTGCTTACCATTGCAGAATTACTGCGTAATGTAGGCGTGGTAGGAAAATTTGTTGAAGTCTATGGCCCGGGGCTGGATAACCTAACGGTTCCTGACCGCGCAACCATAGGAAATATGTCGCCTGAATTCGGATGTACCATCACCTATTTTCCTATTGATGAAAAGACCCTGGAGTATATGCGGAGAAGTAATCGCTCCGAAAGGCAGGTTCAGCTTGTACAGGATTATTGCAAGGCAAATATGCTTTGGAGAACCGGTGAAGAGAGGATAAAGTACAGCAAAGAAGTTGAGCTTGACCTGGGAACTGTTCAGCCCACGGTATCCGGCCCCAAGCGTCCGCAGGATAAAATATTACTTAAGGATTTCAAGAAGCGTTTTATTGATGTACTCCATGAAACTTATGGCCGTAAGTACATAGAGAACAAGCAACTAAGCAACTGGATGGCGGAAGGGGGTTCCCAGCCTTTAAAGGAGTCTGCTGAGGAAACACCAGGCACAGAGATTGAAGCTTCGGTTGAGAATGGGCAGCGAAATGTATGGATCACACAGGGCGAAGAAAGTTTCCGGGTTTCCGACGGCACTGTGGCCATTGCTGCGATCACTTCCTGTACAAACACCAGCAACCCGTTTGTTATGATAGGTGCAGGGCTTGTTGCGAGGAAAGCAAGAGAGCGGGGATTGAAAGTTAAACCCTGGGTAAAGACTTCCCTTGCACCGGGTTCTAAAGTGGTGACCAAATATCTCGAAAAGGCAGATCTGCTGGATGATTTCGAAGCCATGCAGTTCCATATTGTTGGTTATGGTTGTACTTCCTGTATTGGGAATTCGGGCCCCTTACCACCGCATATGAGCAGGGCGGTAGACGGGCATGAGCTGGTGGTAGCCTCGGTACTCAGTGGTAACAGGAATTTCGAAGCAAGGATCCATCCTAAAGTGAGAATGAATTTCCTGATGTCTCCTATGCTTGTTGTTGCATATGCTATTGCGGGAAGGGTAGATGTCGACCTGCTTAATGATCCTGTAGGTTATGATCCCAATCATCAGCCCGTATACCTAAAGGATATCTGGCCGCAGGATGAAGAGATCTATAAGGTTATGAACGAGGTGTTGTCGCCGAATGATTTCAAAGCCAGCTACGATGAGATCTTCGAGGGAAATGAGATCTGGAAGCAGCTGGAGATCCCATCTGAAAAATTATACAGCTGGGACAACGCTTCAACCTACATCAAGGAAGCTCCATTCTTCAATAATATTTCCCGCGAAGCGCCTCCTATAAAGGACATTTTTAATGCCAGGGTTTTGCTGTGGGTTGGTGACAGTATCACCACGGATCATATTTCGCCTGCAGGCCAATTCGATGAACGATCTCCGGCAGGCCAATATTTGCTTTCGCGGGGTGTAGCCCGTGAAGAATTCAATTCATATGGTTCTAGAAGAGGGCATGATGAAGTGATGATCCGCGGAACCTTTGCCAACGTCCGTATCCGGAACAGGCTTTCGGAGAAAGAAGGCGGTTATACGCGTTATCTCCCCGGTAATGAGGAAATGAGTATTTATGATGCCTCAGCGAAGTATAAGGCAGATAACACCTCCCTGATCGTACTTGCCGGAAAGGAGTATGGAAGTGGTTCAAGCAGGGATTGGGCAGCAAAGGGAACATTTCTATTAGGGGTGAAGGCTGTATTGGCGGAAAGTTATGAGCGCATCCACAGGAGTAATCTTGTGGGAATGGGAGTTTTGCCTTTGCAATTCCTCACCGGGGAAACGGCAGAATCTCATAAACTTACAGGAACTGAAAAGTTCACAGTAACTGGCCTTGAGGATGGTGTTTCTCCATTAAAGGTGCTAACGGTAACCATTAAAAGAGAAGATGGTTCAGAATACGATTTTAAAGTGATCGCGCGGCTCGATTCAAATATTGAGATAGAATACTACAGGCATGGAGGTATTTTGCAATATGTGCTGAGACAATTCCTGGAAAAGGAGAAGGAATAAAAAAGAGCATAAAGAATCAACTTTATGCTCCCTGTGCCCAGAACAGGAATCGAACCTGCACGCCCTTGCGAACGACAGATTTTGAGTCTGTTGCGTCTACCAGTTCCGCCATCTGGGCAAAAACCGGCTGCAATATTAAGCTAATCAGCTATCCTGTCCAAAATGCGTTGCAGGTATTTTCGCTTGTAATAGTAGTCTTTGAGTTTCATGATATCAGCACCATCTGTAGGCGCCGCTGAATTCCCGTAATCAAGAATTATATGTTTCACCTCGTCGTATAATTCTTTCTCCATTGCTTCTATTTCCTTTCGTGCCTCATCAGGGGAACGATCCATCAGGGTATCATTCAATTCAAGCATTTCCATCAGGAAACCAGGAGAGAGTTCATATTTTTCGTTCTCTTCCAGCATCCCTGTTACTTTAAGAAAATACTCCAGGGTTTTTTCCCTATCGGAGAATATTTTAAAAGCCTGGTTCACTTCGGCCGACCTTAGCATCATTTCTTCCTGCTCAATAGATGAGGAGGTGCTATGATAATCGGGATGATATTTCTTCTGCAGTTCGAAATATTTCCTGGGAATAACGGATGTGTCCACAGACGGAGCAAGGGTGAGGCCATAAAGCTCAAAGTAATTCATGATGTAAAGGTAAAGCCATGTAAATACTAAAATGTAAATTGCCGCACAAAACTAACAGGCTGAAATGATCAGAATAGGATTGATCCGCGAAGGAAAGGTTCCTCACGATAACAGGGTTGCATTAACTCCCTCTCAATGCAGGTGGCTTCATAAGAATCATCCCGGTTTCAGGGTTATTGCACAGTCTTCCCCTACAAGATGTTATAGCGATGATGAATATAATCGTGCGGGTGTTGAGGTTAAGGAAGACGTTTCAGAATGCGATGTTTTGCTTGGAATAAAGGAAGTACCAGTAAGTGAATTAATAGAAGGCAAGACCTATTTTTTCTTTTCCCATACGAAGAAACTTCAGCCATATAACCGGGAGATGCTGAAAGAGATCATCCGTAAGAAAATTACTCTTATCGATTATGAATGCCTGGAGCATAAGGATGGCACACGCATAATCGGGTTTGGTTTCTTTGCAGGGGTTGTAGGCGCACACAATGGCATGATGGCCTACGGAAAAAGAAGTGGTGCCTTTCACCTTGACAGGGTTAATTCCGGGAAGGGATTTCGCGACCTTATTCATACGTATTTTGGCCTGAAGATCCCGCCGGTAAAGATCGCTGTTACGGGGAGTGGCAGGGTAGCTCATGGTTTACTGGAGATCATGAACCTGATGCAGATCCACGAAGTGGAACCTTCAGATTTTTTAAAACGGGATTTTGATTATCCTGTATATGTACATCTTAAAGGTGCAGACCTGTATCGTCATAAGATCAGTGGTACGTACGATCGTGAAGATTTTCATCTTAATGCAGGCGAATATGAATGCCTGTTCAGGCAATACCTTTCCAGCACAGATATTCTCATGAACGGCGTTTATTGGGATGCGCATATTCCAAGGCTTTTTGAAATGGAGGATATAGCATTACCAGGTTTTCGCATCCAGACCATAGCGGATGTAACAGATGATATGCATGGTTCTGTGCCCTGCAACCTGGGAGATTCTACCATAGAGGACCCTGTATATGGAGTGAATCGTTTTAACCTGGAAAGAACGGAACCTTATCTGAAAGATTCGATTGATATAATGGCTGTGGGAAATCTTCCTAATGAACTTCCCAGGGACGCAAGCAGGTATTTTGGAGAACAGCTGATCAAATTCATTCTTGAAGATGTTGAGAAGGGTGGAAGTCCTGTGTTAGAAAAGGCGACTATCATAACCAATGGAAAATTGACTGATCACTTTTCCTATATGCACGATTATGCATACAATGGATCAGAGGTATAGATAATAATCTTTCAATAACCTCCTGAATACTTGCGTATACTCACCATTCGCTTCCCTGATCTCCAGTTCAGATTCTTTTTCTGCAACGGACCGAAAAAGATTAAGCTGCAGTATGGATCGCGTGAATGGGTGTTCCTTCGAATGCCGGATCAATATTCTTTCTTCAACATGAAGGCCTTGTCGCAGCGCCATGGTCTCTGTTTCCCCGGTCCTGGTGAAAGGGATTAATAGATAAGCGGAACCTGTGGGAAGGAGGAATTTTTTAAAGACTCCCAGCAGTTGATCAAGGTTAAGGTGATGACTATGCATTGCAATATTCCTGAGTTTATCCGGCGATGGTAGACTTTCCTCGTAAAATGGTGGGTTGCAGATAATATAGTCGTATCGAAAAGCCGGCTGAAATTCCTGGATAGGTTTATTAAAAACCCGGATCCTTTCACTGAACGGGCTTTCTCTGAAATTCTGTTCAGATTGAACTGCCGCTGCCTCATCATATTCCACAGCATGAATTTCAGCCGAGGTTTTTTGCGCTACCATTAAAGACAATAGGCCTGTCCCCGATCCTATATCCAGGATCTTACTAGAGGTGGTGTTGAGTAATGCAAGTTTGTTTGCCACCAATGCACCAAGGAGACATGAATCTGTGCACACCTTCATTGCGCACCTATCCTGTTTTATCGAAAATTGCTTAAATGAAAAAACGTCAGCCATATTTTACCATTCCGCCCTTGCTTTTGGAGTGATCTCCAGTGAAGAAAATTCTGAGTTAAGGAATTTGTAGTAACCAGTGATTGCGATCATTGCAGCATTATCTGTACAATATTCAAAATCCGGGATATAAGTATTCCAGTCCAGGCGCTTGCCCGTTTCTGTAAGAGCCCTGCGCAAACCTTTATTTGCGCTTACACCCCCGGCGATGCAGATCTCCCTGATCCCTGTTTCTGCTGATGCCTTCTCAAGTTTTTTGATCAGGATGGAAACGATCCTTTGCCTTATTGAAGCGCAAATATCATTCAGGTTGTCCCTAATGAATTGTTGTTTTTCTTCTTCCGGGACCCTGAATTCTTCTTTGTAAACATTACTCGTTCCAGCATTCATTAGGAAGTATAGTATCGAGGTTTTCAGGCCGGAAAAACTGAAATCCAGGCCAGGTATTTTTGGTTCAGGGAATTCAAAGCGATCTCCATTTCCCAATTCGGCATATTTATCCACCAGGGGGCCACCAGGGTAGGGAAGTCCAAGAAGTTTTGCGGATTTATCAAAGGCTTCTCCTGCAGCATCATCAATTGTTTCACCGATGATATGCATATCGTAAGGGGATTCTACCTTAACGATCTGGGTATGCCCGCCACTAACCGTAAGGCACAGGTATGGAAACGAAGGTTTCGGATCGTCAATAAGGTTTGCAAGAACATGAGCCTGCATATGATTCACGGCAATCAGCGGTTTCCCTGTAGCTAGTGAAAGGGATTTTGCAAATTGGGCACCAACCAGGAGGGAACCAATAAGACCTGGATTCTGGGTAAATGCGACCGCATCAATTCTCTCAAGATCATAGCCTGCTTCAGCCAATGCTTCCATAACAACAGGAGTAATATTCTTCATGTGTGCCCTGCTTGCCAGTTCAGGCACCACCCCGCCATATTTTTCATGAATCGCCTGCGTTGCGATCACATTGGACAGGATTATCCCATCCCTGCAAATAGCAGCAGCTGTTTCATCGCATGATGATTCTATCGCAAGAATTACAGGCATGCCGCAAAGGTAAGTCGATGAGGCTAATCAGGACCTGATCGCAACTACAGGATCCATTCTTGCAGCCTGTGAAGCTGGAATGATACCGGCGAGAACTCCCACTGATATACAGATGAATACAGTAGAGATAAGCATTGGAAGCGAAATGAAGACCGGGAAATTCAGCGGCCCGGATAATATTAACGTTAAGATGTATACGAAGAAAAGACCGAATGCACCTCCAAGTATACAGAGAAATGCAGCTTCAAAAAGAAATTCAAAAAGGATGGTCTTCTTTTTAGCACCGATCGCTTTCTTGAGTCCTATCACCGGGGTTCGCTCCTTTACTGTTACGAACATTATATTGGCGATACCGAACATTCCAACGATAAGGCTAATGCCGCCGATTATTCCACCCACGATGTTGATTGTTACAAAACTCTGGCTGATGGCTTTGCTGAAAGCTTCCACGCTGTTCAGGGAAAAATTGTCTTCCTGCGTTGGGCTGATCCTTCGTACCTGTCGCATTATTCCCTTTAGTTCATCTGAAAGGGCAGCGGTGCTTACTTCGGGCTTTCCTTTTACTATAATGATCGGGTTTGACTGGTCTTCGTTCACGAGCTGCTTTGCAAACCTGTAGGTCAGCATAATACAATTATCATAATCCCATCCTACGAAATTCTTTCCTTCTTTTTTAATAACCCCCACCACGGTTGCCTTCCTTCCTTTCACATCCACCTGGCGGCCAAGAGCCCGGTCGGCACTTCCAAAAAGATTTTCCGCATTTGAGAATCCTATGATGCAATTGTTGGTGCCCCGGTTAAATTCGCTTCCGGAGAAATACCTTCCTGCTTCGAATTCAATTGGCTGGATGTTAATCTGATCTTCATTGATCCCGTAGATCACGGTATTTTCTATAAGGTAATCCTTGTAAGATAAGTTGCCCATTCCCTGCAAAAGATAGCAAACGTTACCGCTAAGCATTGACCTCTCCCTTATCATACCTGCTTCTTCATACTTCATATTCGGACGGGCGCGGTATTTCCACATGGGATAATCAGGTCCGCCACTGTAATCCCATTTATCGATATAGATCGTATTGCTTCCGAGGCTCTGAACTTCATCCTGGATGTTCTTTTCGAGGCTGTTAACCGTTGCAAGTACACCGATTATGCAAAAGATGCCAAATGCCACGCCGGTGAGACTTAAAGCCGTACGCAGCTTATTTACCTTCAATTCTTTCAGGGTGAGTTTGAGCGAACTTCCTAAAATGGTGAGCATCTTTCGCATAACATAAAGGTATTACAATACAGGAAAAAGGAGGAAAGTTTACAGGAGTGGCGTGCCCGCAAGGTTGTGAACTGTTTTATCTTTGCGGCCTTTATGAAATATTCGAACGAGATAAACAGGCGAAAAACCTTTGCGATCATAAGTCACCCGGATGCCGGTAAAACAACGTTGACCGAGAAGTTCCTGCTATTTGGCGGGGCAATTCAAACGGCCGGCGCTGTAAAAAGCAATAAGATAAAGAAGCATGCAACAAGTGACTTTATGGAAATTGAGCGGCAGAGAGGCATCTCGGTGGCTACGAGTGTTATGACCTTTGAATATGACGGGCACCTGGTGAACCTGCTGGATACTCCCGGTCACAAAGATTTTGCTGAAGATACCTACCGCACACTTACAGCGGTGGATAGCGTGGTACTTGTAATTGATAGTGTGAACGGGGTGGAAGAACAGACCAGGAGGTTAATGGAAGTGATTTCCATGCGCAAGACCCCTGTAATTGTTTTTATTAATAAGATGGACAGGGATGGGAAAAACCGGTTCGACCTTCTGGAGGAAATTGAGAAGGAGCTGAATATAGAATTGCATCCTATGACCTGGCCTGTTAACAGCGGCAAGGATTTTAAGGGAGTATATGACCTGCGCACCAAAAGCCTCGTTCTTTTCACCCCCGGAACCAAGGCAAATGATGAAGATGTTATTTCGATAAAGGACCTTTCTGATGATGTATTGGAGAAACGCATCGGTGAAGCGGATGCTGAAATTTTGAGGGAAGATGTTGAACTGATTGATGGTGTTTACGGGAACCTCCTGGTGGAGGAATATCTTTCCGGAAATAAGGCTCCAGTATTCTTTGGCAGTGCTGTGAATAACTTCGGGGTGCGTGAAATGCTGGATACATTTATCCAGATAGCGCCTACACCCAGACCCCGGGAAACAACCGAACGTATTGTGAAGCCTGAAGAGGATAAATTCAGCGGTTTCATTTTTAAGATCCATGCTAACCTCGATCCGCGCCACCGGGACCGGATCGCGTTCTTGCGCGTTTGCAGCGGAAGGTTTGAGCGAAATACATTTTATCACCATGTGAGGCTGGATAAGGATATTCGCTTCAGTAATCCCTACAGCTTCCTGGCACGGCAAAAGGATGTTATCGAAGAAGCTTACCCAGGAGATGTTGTCGGGTTGTTTGATACAGGTAATTTTAAAATAGGAGATACGTTAACGCAGGGGGAAGATTTCTTCTACACAGGAATTCCAAGTTTTTCGCCTGAATTGTTCAAAGAAGTTGTGAATAAGGATCCCATGAAGACCAAGCAATTGGAGAAGGGTTTATTGCAACTTACTGATGAGGGGGTTGCGCAGCTTTTCACCCAGTTCGGAGGTAATAAAAAGATAATAGGCTGTGTAGGCGAACTCCAGTTTGAAGTTATCCAATACAGGCTGCTCCAGGAATATGGGGCCTCAGTTCAGATGAACAGCCTGCCATTTTATAAAGCATGCTGGATCACGAGCAACGATCCTAAAAAGCTGGAAGATTTTGTGCGATTCAAACAGGCGAATATTGCAGAAGATAAGGATGGTCACCTTGTATACCTGGCGCAGAGTGAGTGGTTCCTGAATACAGAAAGAACCAACAATCCTGAGATTGAATTCCATTTTACTTCTGAGATCCATAAATAAGGGTGGAGGATCTACAGGCCTGTATAGTTCCAGGGCGTAATGGACTTTAATTCTTTTTTAATAGCAGAACTAACCTTCAGCTTTGCAATAAAGGCATGGATGCTTTGTTTTGTAATTGGACCTTTTCCACGGGTGAGGTCTTTTAATGCCTCGTATGGTTCGGGATAATTCTCCCTTCTCAAAACAGTTTGGATTGCTTCGGCAACTACGGCCCAGTTATTTTCAAGATCTTGTTTGAGCGCGGGTTCATTCAGTATAAGCTTACCCAGCCCTTTTTCGATAGACCGCAGGGCGATCATAGTATGGGCCACAGGAACACCGATATTCCTTAACACCGTACTATCCGTCAGGTCGCGTTGTAACCGCGATACAGGCAGTTTAGATGCCAGGTGTTCCAGGATAGCATTTGCCATTCCAAGGTTACCTTCAGCATTTTCAAAATCAATCGGGTTTACCTTATGTGGCATGGCGCTGCTGCCAATTTCTCCTTTTTTGGTCTTCTGGCGGAAATAATCCATGCTGATATAGGTCCAGATATCCCTGCATAGATCGAGCAGCACATTATTTATACGTTTGATAGCATCGAAATGAGCTGCCAGTGTATCGTAATGTTCTATTTGTGTTGTGTATTGTTGGCGCTCCAGTCCCAGTTGTTCAAGGAATTCATCAGCTAACCTGTGCCAGTTATGTTTAGGGAATGCTATATGATGTGCATTAAAGTTGCCGGTAGCTCCTCCGAATTTTCCCATAAATGGAATATAGCTGAACTGCTGCACCTGGTTTTCAAGGCGTTCAACGAAAACCATAAGTTCCTTTCCAAGCCGGGTAGGGGAAGCCGGCTGGCCATGGGTGCGGGCAAGCATTGGGATATCTTCCCATTTCATGGCAAGGTTGTAAAGGCTGTGCTGAAGGTTAATAAGAGCCGGAAGGTATTCCCGTTCCATGCAATCCTTCCAGGAAAGGGGAACTGCAGTATTATTAATATCCTGGGAAGTAAGGCCGAAGTGGATCCATTCCTTCAGGTCTTTCCCGCCGTTGTTTTCAAGCACGCTTTTCAGAAAGTATTCCACTGCTTTCACGTCGTGGTTGGTTACGCTTTCAGTCTCCTTTATCGTTTCGGCATAAACTATTGAAAATTCATCTACATATGTGCGTAAAAGTTCTTTTGTTTTTTGAGAGAGCCTGAAGAATTTCTTTTCGGAGAGGAATATGAAATATTCAACTTCCACATGAAGCCTGTATTTTATCAGTGCGCTTTCAGAAAAGTAATCCGAAAGTGCCGAAGTGGTGCGGTGATACCTGCCATCTATTGGCGAAATGGCTGTAAGGGAAGTTAAAGACATAGCCCGGGTTTGCGGCGAAATTAATCAATCAATTTAACTAACCTTCGTGTAAATGTATTCTGTTTGAAATGTAAACACTACCGGAGTAATAAAACTGTTCCTTTTATGTATTGGGGCAATCCTCTTTTAGTGTATTTGCAATGCCATACATAGGCACCCGCGTCAGCAATTTTGCCTTTAAATATGCCGTTCCAGCCAATTTGAGAATCAAGAGTTTCAAAAACCTTTTCTCCCCAACGGTTAAATATTAATAACTGAAAACCGGCCAGAGGGTGTGAATGAATTATTTTAAAGGTTTCATTTTTGCCATCATTATTTGGGGTGAACGTGTTGGGTATATGTAATTCACAATCTGAAACTTTTACGAAAATATCATCGTTTGAATCCCCGCATATATTTGAAACAGTTACTGAATAGTTGCCTTCGTTTCGAACTGTTATTGTATTGGATATCGAACCATTATTCCATGCGTATATGCTTCCAGGGAAATTCCCGGGGTCCAGGACTATGGAGTCGCCAGTACAAATTAGTTTGTCAGGACCCAGGTAGGCTGTAATTGGTTCATGAACCAGCAGTCTAATAGTCCGGATACTATCACAGCCGTTAAAACCTGTTAAGGTATCCTTGTAAATCCCGGTTTCAGTGTATCCATAATAGCTTTGTCCCCTGCAAATAGCTTCTTTTAGTTCTGAATAAGTTCTTGATTTTACAACCAGGTTAATATTCCTGATGCTATCACAACCGTTTGCTGCTACCAGTGTATCGGTATAAAAGCCTGAGGAAGTATATCCAAGAAAACTGGATCCTTCGCAAATAGCAGCAGACATATTTGAGTATTGCCTGGGAAGATTTGATAATGTAAGCGTTCTGATACTGTCGCATCCATTTGTCCCGGACAATGTATCAATGTAAATACCAGGTATTGTATATCCGTTGTAATTTCCTCCTTCACAGATCTCAATATTTACGGAGGAGGTGGTCTTCTGATTAACAATTAGATTCAAAGTTCTAATGCTGTCGCATCCATTAATGTTTGTCAGGGTATCAAGATAAGATCCGGCCTGGTTATAACCTAAATATGATTCACCTTCACAAATTGAATGATTTATTGTTGAATATGTTTTAGGGTTAACAGTAAGATTTAAGATCCGTATGCTGTCACAGCCATTTGCTGCAGTCAAAGTATCATTATAGATTCCAGAAACAGAGTACCCTAGGTGCGACTGGCCTTCGCAAATTGCAGCGGAGAGCGAGGTTGAAGTTGCGGGGTTCACAACAAGGTTTAAAACCCTGGTACTATCACAGCCATTTGCACCGGTAAATACATCACTATATGTTCCTGTAGTGGAATATCCGTAAAGACTATTACCCTGGCAGATCACTGCATTTACAATGCTTGATGATTTAGGCTTGATGGTGAGGTTCAATATTCTTGTGCTATCGCAGCCATTGGAGCCTGTAAATGTATTTATGTACGTACCCGTTGAACTAAATCCGAGATACGACTGTCCTTCGCAGATTGAAACATCCAGTGTATTGGAAACTGGTTGGTTAATACTTATCAAGACAGAATCTAAATATGTTCCACATCCAGGTATGGTCATTTCCAGATGATAATATCCTGAATGATCCAGGTTAACATTGGGAATTGAGATATTTGGTGAAGTTGAAGAAAAGCCTAAAGGTCCAGTCCAATTATAGTTCGCTGTAAGTATAGAATCTGCGAATAAATTGATCGATTCACCAACACATACTGAAGAATCTGCAGCATTGGCCCGGGCTCTGAAAGAATTAAAATCACTGAAGTATCCAAAGGCTGCACCTGAAGCCGGTCCACCCTGCATTACACCCATCTGGAAAACACGCGCTGTATTTTGGACTCTTATCACAGATCCATTAGGAAAACCGGATAATGGAAGATTCACCTTTGCCCCGTACCAGTCTGGAGTTCCAGGAACAAGGCTGAATTGTGCAGCAGTTACTACGCCCGGATTATTATTTACAAGAAAACTATTTTGTCCGCCATTTTTCACCAGCAGCGTAATTATGAATGATTCTACGGTGCTGCGGGTAACCGAAACAGAGTTGCTTCCTGTGCAGACTATTTTAGGAAGAATTGCAGATCCTACTTCGCATGATACTCCACCCATCTGGTACACGTAAATTGAAGATGTAGACTGAATATATGTAGTAGGATTTATAATAGATAACTCGATACTCTGACCAGCATTTATTGCCGGACCTGCAACACCGTCCTGGGATATTATAGTTCCATTCTGTGTTGCAGTAATATATAACTTATCATAAGGAGAACTTAGGTTGCTTTTAAACGCTATATATTCAGTGCCCAATATTCCAACAGGTACGGTTTGGTCTCCTGCCAAATCTTCACACAGACCTCCATAGGGAATTCCCTGCAGCAGGTCATCCGATAAGGTTATTGCAACAGGCTTTGTTGAGGTTACACTACTTCCTTGCAAATGTTGGTTTGCTAAGGTAGAGGTGGCAATGCCGGCAAATGTCTGGCCCTTGTTTAATATTATTGAAAAAGGAATATTTGCGGGCCTTCCAACAATATTGGCGGTTGGAACTATTGTAACCTGTGTATTATCCTCCGTTGCTACAATATTAAAAGATGAATAGGGTGTAGGATTGTGGGTAGCTGTGTTATTTAGTAAATATTGTGATGAAACCAGGAATTCATTGCCTAAGGCATTCCTTCCTTTCAGGGCAAACAATTCAGGGTTTGGGCCATTCGCATCTACTTCGTAATACACTGCAATTTTGTTGTCCGACGTAATTTTAATCCCTTTATTCTGGATAATATTTCCTGGTTTGCATTCAATCAGATCGATCCATGCTGAAAGATCTAATGACTGGGTCAAATTTGCGGGAATCGCAATAGTCTGGACAGGGAATGATGGATTTGCCGGTTGGGAAATAATAACATTTGCAGGGTTTGAATACGCGGTTATTCTAAGGAAAATAGGCCTGTCATAATTAAAGGCAGAAGAAACTTCCGGCGCTGCAAACCAAAATTCTGTATCTGTTTGAGATTTACCACAGTAAGGTAGTAAAGCAAAAAGGACCAGGGAAAATAAACTAAGAGCTTTAAGTGATCTGATTCTCATCGCAGAATTGGTAACAGGTTTTGAAAATAGGAATTTAATCTGAATCTGAAAAGTAATGCGAGCTTTAATGTTCATCAAGATCCTACCTTTGCATTCAATTTTGTGTGATGCAGGATAAAATATGGATTGGCGCAGTTAATTACCTGAATACAAAACCGCTTTTATATGGGCTCGAACAGGGGGCACTTGGTGACCTGGTCGAACTTTCCGGCGATTACCCGGCGAGGATAGCTTCCCGGTTAATGGAAGGAAGTATTGATGCCGGGCTCGTTCCTGTTGCTGTAATTCCGCGACTGAAACAGCATTACATCATCGCGGATTATTGCATTGGTTGTGATGGAGATGTTGCCAGCGTATGCTTGTTCAGTAATGAGCCGATAGAAGAACTGGATACTGTTATCCTGGATTACCAAAGCCGTTCCTCCGTAAACCTTTTCAGGATACTTCTTAAAGAATTCTGGAAACTCGATATTAAACTGGTAAATGGTGGTCCCGGGTTTGAAGACAGGATCGAAGGCAAGACAGGTGTGATTTTGATTGGAGATAGAGCACTTAAGAAAAGAAGGCATGTGAACCATATTTACGACCTGGGCGGTGCCTGGAAACAACATACAGGTCTTCCATTTGTGTTCGCTGCCTGGGTTGCAAATAAGCCCCTTCCGGCCGAGTTTGTAACCACATTTAACCAGACAAACGCTGAAGGTTTCAATCATCTGGAAGAGATAGTAAGTAAGATTGACTTCCCGGAATATGACCTGATGAAATATTACACCAGGGATATTGATTACACACTGGATGAAAGAAAGATGCAGGGTATGAAACTATTCCTGGAAAAACTATCATTATTGCCTCCGGCGGATCCTGGTCAGTAGGAGCATTTTTCGCGCGATCCCGGTGAATTCATCGGATACATTCATGCTGATCATGGCCGGCACAAAAAGTCCTGCAAACAATATACTTCTGAATATGGTGTCGATATAAATATTGTGTATGAAGGGAATTGCGAAGACAGCAATAAAAATAATGGCACTTACAAGTACGATCTTTATGTGGGCAAAACCGTAAGGCTGCCATTTATACTTCCTGTACAGAAAAAAGAACCGGATGAAATTGAAGATAAATATGGAGGCCAGGTTTGCGTAGGCAGCTCCCATAATTCCGAAGTATGTAATAAGGAAAAAGTTCAACGGGAAAGCAAGAAGTGTTAATGTAACATTCGTGAAGAAGTCGAACCGCCAGTTGCTGGAAGTTGCGATGATCTGCCCGTTCACACCTGAGCCAAGGTCAATGGCTTTTGCAAGGCCCATTACAGCAACTACCATAGGCACCTGGGCCCATTCATCACCAAGGTATGAAACAAGGTTCTGAATATTCAGCAACACAATAAGGTAGATGAATAGTGCGGTAACAAGCAGAGTAACTGTACTCTTCCTGTAAACATTTTCAATGTTCCTGAACTTCCTGTCCTTCCATGATTCTGCAAGAACCGGTGTTGCGATCGAATTGATACTTCTCAAAGGCAGGTCCATGAAAGTGACCAGGTAAGTTGCATAAGTAAATATGGCTGTTTGTTCAAGCCCCTTTAGACCAATGATCATAAATGAGTCAACAGTACGACTGGCAATATTCAGGAAAGATGCAGCAAAAACGAACCCACCGAATATGAGCATTTTTCGTTTAAACCGTCTGGTTACCTTACTTATCCTGAAATCAAACCTCCATTTCCTTGTCCTGATCAGGATAATTCCAAGTATGAGCACAGGTAACAGGTAGATCAGGCTGAACAGATTCATAAAAGCGCCGGAACTGATAAAGCCGGCCCACGCCAACAGAATCAAAACCGTAGTTATGATCCTTACCATTGTTTCTTTTAAAAAATTTGTGACAGTTGAACGTTTTAATGCCCAGCCGAATGCTTCCATCCAGGTGAAGGCCAGCATAAGCAGGGTTAATGGGTAAACCAGGGCGAAATTCGCAGCAAATAGTGGCGATTTCCCCAGTTTTCGGATAATAAAATCATGAAATATATAACCGCCAAAACAAACCAGGAGGAAGCCAGCAAGGCATACAGCTCCGGTTAGAAATGGCAGATCGGTTTTATTTCCTATATGCGATTTGTAAAAGGGGTGAAACTTATAGATCACCGGTATAGAACCCATGGTAGCAAGCACCGAGAGCACAGTTGCAGCATCGATGAGGGCCCTTGTCAGACCGATCTCTTCCTGGGTTAGGATCTTGGGAAAAAGAAGCAAAAGGTTTATTCCACCGATAGCAAAGCCCATGATCAGGAAAACCGAGGACCTGATGCCCTGCCTTTGAATTATGCCCATGCGCCTTTAGTATCGTTTGGTATTGTATTTTTGCAAACCTAAATGTAAATCATTTAATCTGCATCTGCCGGTTATTTCAAACTGACACTTATGGCCGAAACCCTGGGTATGCTCTGCGATAAGCTTACCATAGTTAAATTGAAACAATACCACACGGAGGATAGATCCCGCCTGGATAGCCTTGCAGTTCAGGCTGGCCAGTTACAGGAAGAGATCGATACTTATATCTCAGATGCAGTCAGTGGCAGGATAGATCCTGCAAAAATGACTTTCGCTGCCAATAAGGTTTTTAAGGAAGAAGGGAACAGGGTGGAAGAAGTTGCCGGTAATTTCGGTGAGATCATTTACCAGCTTGCCGATGTGAATTGCAGGCTTTGGCACGAACAGGAAAAGGTATATGATTTCGAAAATGTGCCTGTAGAAGAAAAGGATAAAGTGGTAAAACAGCTCGCTGTGCTTAATCTTGAAAGAAATAAATGTATTGACGCTATAAACAATCAGTTCGCGTCGGTGATTATAAGCAAAATTAAATCCTGAATATGCATATAAGGAAGAGAACCACCTGTCGGGTATGTGGTTCTGCATCATTGAAAAAAGTTATTGATCTTGGTCCGCAATACCTGCAGGGCAGTTTCGTAAAACCAGGTAAGGAAATGCCAAGCTCAAGAAAGATCGATTGTACGCTTGTTCGTTGTAATCCCGAGGTGGATGAGAACGCCTGCGGGTTGCTGCAGATGGAACATTCTGTACCGACGGAGATTCTTTATGCAGCGTATTGGTACAGAAGCGGTACGAACAATACCATGAGGAATCATCTAAAGAATATTGTAGAAAGCGTGGTTGATACCGTTGGCAGCAACAAACATCCGCTTGTACTGGATATTGGCTGTAACGATGGAACACTTCTAAGTTATTACCCAAAGAACTTTATAAAATACGGCTGTGATCCAAGCGACGTTGCGCAAGAAGTAAAGGAAGCTACAGTGGTGCAGGATATCTTTCCTTCTGAAGAACTCTTCCGAATGCTTGAAGGGAAAAAGCTTGATGTGATCACTTCCATTGCAATGTTCTATGATCTCGAGGATCCTGTTTCATTTGTACAGGGGATTAAAAGGTTTCTGGCTTCAAAAGGAGTGTGGGTGTTCGAAATGAGCTATATGCCCCGGATGCTGGAACTGGATAGCTATGATACAATCTGTCATGAACATCTTGAATTCTATTCGCTCGCTGTAATTGAAAAGATCCTTGCTATGGGTGGAATGAAAGTGTTCAAAATTTCTTTTAATGATATAAATGGCGGAAGCATCCGCTGCTATGCAACCCACAAAGAGAATAGCAAATGGGATACGAAAGAAAACCTGCAATTGATCAATGAGATCAGGCATAAGGAGTTCGACCTTGAACTGGATACAGACAAGCCATACGTTGAATTTCAGCAAAGAATAGAGAAGTTAAAGAAGGACACGCATGAACTGCTGGTTAAACTGAAAAAGGAAGGCAAGAAGGTGCATGTTTATGGTGCTTCAACAAAAGGCAATACCATACTGCAATGGTGTGATATAGATAACTCTTTAGTTGATTATGCAGCCGAGCGTAACCCGGACAAATATGGTGCAATGACTCTGGGAACGAATATCCCTATAATAAGTGAAGCTGAGAGCAGGGCGATGAATCCGGATTATTACCTCGTACTTCCATGGCATTTTAAGGATGAATTCATGGAAAGGGAAAAGGAGGCGCTGGAAAAGGGAACCGGCTTTATTTTCCCGGTACCGCAGGTCGAGATATTCAAGAAATGAAAATGAAAACTGTTTTATTTGTAAGTCATAACGCAACTCAATGCGGAGTTTATGAATTTGGTCAACAGGTATTCGAAGTATTAGCCAATTCGAAGAAATACAGGTTTGTAAAGGCCGAATGTGCTTCAATGGATGACTTGAACCTGGCAATTAAAAGAGAATCTCCCATTGCAATAATCTACAATTATCATCCTTCTGTTTTGCCATGGTTAAGCAAGAAAATTGCCAGCAAGGTTTTCCGAAATAACATTTCAGGATTAAAGATGCCGCAAATCGGGATCATTCATGAAGTGACACAGGAGATCGCGGATAATGCCACTGGTTATCGAAACAGGCTACTGCTTGGAAGAAACAGCAAGAAGATCAATTCATTATTTGATTATTATATCGCACCCGATCCAACTTTATTATTAAAGAATCCCCTTGTATATAAAACAGGAAGATTGATTCCCCAGTATAATAAAGTAGCTGCTATTCCACCAAGGACAACCATAGGAAGCTTTGGGTTCGGAACACCCAACAAGGGATTTGAGAACCTGGTTTCTATTGTACAGCAGGAGTTTGATGAAGCGGTCATCAGGTTGAATATTCCCTTTGCAACTTTTGGAGATCCGGATGGGATTAATGCAAGAAGGATAGCTGAAAATTGCAGGAGTATCATCCAAAAACCAGGAATATGCCTTGAGATCTCGCATGATTATCTGGATAAAGAACAGGTGTTGGATTTCCTTGCAGGAAATACCCTGAATGCCTTTCTTTATGAAGACAAATCCGGGCGCGGTCTTTCAAGTGCTACTGACCTTGCTCTTGCTGTTAAGAGACCCATAGCAGTGTCACGTTGTCCTATGTTCAGGCATATCCTTGCGGCAAATCCCTCAGTTTGTATAGAAGATAATTCCTTAAAGCAGATAATTGCGAATGGATTTGAACCATTGAGAAAAGTATCCGAAGATTGGGATGCGCCAAACCTCGTTTTTGAATATGAGCGTATTCTTAATAGTGTGCTTCAAAGATTCGGGAAAAGTGCACCACGTAGGGGAAGTGTAAGAAAGAAGATAAAGCAATCAATGAACCGGTTTCTTAGCCAGCCTGATAATACTTTTACGTGGTTGCGAAATACTGAAGCAGAGAATGATGATGATTTAACTGTAGATAGGTCTATTGGGTATATCCCTGTCAATCTTCCTGAAAACTATGTTTTTAACCGCATCCTTGATGATGAAGCAAGGGAGATTTATAAGTCTGCAGAGATAAAGTTGAAGGAATTGGCCCCGGCAACCATGGCAAAGAAGATTGGCCGTGCCAATGTACAGCAGGCTTTTGTTTTCGACACTGTTTTCAGGCATCTTAATGATTATCCTGAAGCAAAACTTTTATGTGTAGGAAGCTATGAGGATACTGCGTCAATGGCGCTTCGTAAAATGGGATACAATGTGGAAGAGGTTGACCCAATGCTGAATTATTTTCTCCAGGAATATTATGAAAAGCCCGGAGTAAAGAAGAACAGTTATGATATCGTATTCTCTACATCGGTAATAGAGCATGATCCTGACGACAAGTCTTTCCTTGAATGCGTTGAAGGCTTATTAAAGCCGGGAGGGCTTGCAGTGATCACAATGGATTATAAGGATGGTTGGAAACTGGGGGAACCTAAACCGGAGGTGGATGCACGCTTTTATACAAAGCATGATATGGAACATAGAGTAATGTCCTATTTGCCGAAATCCCGAACTATAGATAAAGGGCAGTGGGAATGCCCTAACCCGGATTTCAATTATCTTGGAAGATATCAATACACATTTGCAACCCTGGTTTTCAGAAAATTAGACTAATGACCGCTATCATCTTCGGAGCAAACGGGCAGGATGGTTATTATCTCGCTAATGCACTTCGCGAAGAAGGTTTCCAGGTAATTGGAGTGAGCAGACGAGGTGATTTTCTACGGACAGACATTACCTCTTTAAACGAGGTTGCAGAACTGATCAAAACTCATGAACCTTCATTTATATTTCATTTTGCAGCTAATTCTACCACACGGCATGATGCAATGTTTGAGAACCATGAAACCATATGCACAGGAACACTGAATATCCTGGAGGCTGTAAGGTTGCATTCACCTAAAACAAAAGTGTTCATTTCCGGCAGCGCACTCCAGTTTAAGAACCATGGTAAGCCGGTGAAAGAGTCTGATCCTTTTGAGGCCAGGGATCCCTATGCCGTTAGCAGGATTCAGTCCGTTTATGCTGCCAGGTACTTCAGAACGCTTGGACTTAAAGTTTATGTTGGATATTTTTTCAATCATGATAGTCCCCGCAGAAGTGAACGTCATGTGGCAATGAAGATCGCGGCAGCAGCCAGGCGAATAGCAGCAGGATCGAAAGAAATTCTTGAGATCGGTGATATGTCTGTAGTAAAGGAATGGTCATTTGCCGGTGACCTCATGAGGGCTCTTTTAATTTTTATTAAGCAGGAAGTGGTGTTTGAAGTAAACCTCGGCTCAGGTGAAGGACATTCTATCCGGGAATGGGCAGAAGCCTGTTTTAATTCCGTTGATCTCGATTATAGGGATCATGTGAAGGAAGATAGCGACTTTAAAGCGGAGTATAAAAGCCTTACCTGTGATCCGCATTTGTTATTTTCACTGGGGTATAAACCCCAAACCAGTTTCATTTCCCTTGCGAAAATGATGGTGAATGATAGATAATACACCACAGAAGATCCTCCTGGTTCAACTTTTTTCGAATGGCGATTGCCTGTATGCGACTGCGGTAGCAAGACAGATCAAATCTGATTTCCCACAGGCACATTTAACCTGGGCTATAGCCCCCTTCTGCGCGGCGATTATCGCCAACAATCCATACGTGGATGCAGTGTTGCTGGTTGACGATGTTCCTAAAAGCGATGTACAGGCATTCAGAAAAAAGAAAAAGCAGTTCTTGAGAGAAGAGAGGGAAGGGAAGTGGGACAGGGTATTTGTAACTACCAACATGGACGATAACCAGCGATTGTATGACGGGACTATCCGTGGTATGATCCTGAATGCATATCCTAACCCTGTTAAAGTTCCGATAGAGCCTGTTGTAATTTTGAGCGACCAGGAAAAGCGTAGTGTTGCTGATTTCGCGGCGAAATACAGGCTCAGTTCATTCTCAACGGTAATATTGTGGGAATACGCTCCTCAAAGCGGGCAGGCCGGATTCGATTTTAATCTCGTTAAAGAAGTTGCTATTTCGTTAACAAGGGATCCTTCAGTTTGCATAATTCTTTCTTCTTCCAATAAATTTGAGAGCACCAGCCAGATAATTGATGGAAGTGATTTAACGGTAAGAGAAAATGCGGGACTTACACATTACTGCAATTTTATGATAGGATGCAGTAGCGGGCTTACCTGGCTTAATACCAGCAGCGCTGCTGCATTTATCCCTATGTTACAATTGCTTAACGGGTACACACCTTTTTTTAATCCACCATCCAGGGATTTTGAACGGTATGGATTGCCTAAAGAGAAGCTCATTGAACTCATAAACTGGACTCCGGGAAAGATCACAGAATGCGTTCAAACCATTATATCTTCTGGATTTGAAACTGCCCGTCAAAAATATAACGAAGCATTACCTGTGCAATTCAATACCACGCGAAAGGTTGTTTATAATATGCTTTGTTATATGCAGTTTGGGGCGGTTAGAGAGCATTATTCCATCATGAAAAATAAATTCGGGGCGCACCCCGAATTAAAAAAGCAATTCTTAGCTGCAATATTTTCCTTTCCTTTTAAGTTAACCAGGAATACTTTAAAAAAGAAGTTCAGGCTTAATTAGTCTGGGCCCGGGATTGCGCTTTAAGTTCTTCTTCCATCATTTCCGTTACCAGCATCTGGAGATCATATTTAGGCTTCCATCCAAGAACAGTATTAGCCTTGGTTGCATCCCCGATGAGAATGTCTACTTCGGCTGGTCTGAAATAACGAGGATGAATGCCCACAACCTGCTTACCAACGGGCAGCTGGAAATCCGGGTTTGAGCATGTTTCAACAAATGCTTTTTCCTGCTCACCTTCACCCTCAAAGCGTAGTGTAATACCGACGTGAGCAAAACTCATTTTTACAAAATCACGTACCGAGGTAGTTACATTGGTAGCGAGCACAAAATCTTCCGGTGTATGATGCTGCAACATCATCCACATTCCTTCTACATAATCCTTTGCATGACCCCAGTCACGTTTTGCATCAAGGTTACCCAGCAACAGGATATCATCTAATCCAAGAGCGATCCGCGTAACCCCGATAGTGATCTTCCTGGTTACAAAGCTTTCGCCGCGCAGCGGGCTTTCATGATTAAACAGAATACCGTTTACAGCAAACAGATCATAGGATTCACGATAGTTTACTGTGATCCAGTAACCATAAAGTTTGGCAACACCGTAGGGTGAACGCGGATAGAAGGGAGTACGTTCTGTTTGTGGAATCTCCTGCACCTTTCCATACAATTCTGAAGTTGATGCCTGGTAAAAACGGGTCTTTTTTTCAAGTCCAAGGATTCTTATCGCTTCAAGAATTCTAAGCACTCCCAAAGCATCTGAATTTGCAGTATACTCCGGTGTTTCAAAACTTACCTGCACATGACTTTGGGCTGCCAGGTTATAAATTTCGTCTGGTTGGGTTTGCTGGATTATCCTTAGTAAATTACTGGAATCTGTAAGATCACCATAATGAAGGTGAAACCGGTCGGAAATCGATTTATCAAAGAAAAGGTGATCGATCCTGTGAGTATTCATTAAACTACTGCGGCGTTTAATGCCGTGTACATTATATCCTTTTTTCAGAAGCAATTCAGCAAGGTATGCACCATCCTGCCCGGTAATACCTGTTATTAATGCTGTTTTCATTTATATTGATTAAAATTTCTTTCTTTTGCAGCCCTGCCGTTGCAGTGCGGCAAAAATATAGGATTTATCCGAAGGTTTACAGGTGTTCAATACCAAATCTGTTTTAGATGAAGATCGCGATCAATTGTTGGGTGCTCAGGAATAAACAGCTTGATGGTATCGGCTACTTCACAGTGAATACGTTGTCCCGGATCTTTCGTGATCACCCGGAGACAGAATTCCTGGTAATGGCAGACAAGAACTTCACAGAACCCTATTTTGATTTTCCCAATGTAACTATTCACAAGGTATTTCCGCCTTATCGCCATCCGGTATTATATGTTACCTACATGGAATTGGTAGTTCCTCAATTCCTAAAGAAACATAAACCGGATCTTTTTATTTCAGCCGAAGGATTCTTGTCACTAAGGTCAGGAATTTCACAACTGCCGGTGATCTATGATCTGAATTTTGAACACTTTCCTGAAAATCTTGCCTGGAAGAACCGGGTTTATTTTAAGACTTTCTTCAAACACTTTGCTAAAAAAGCCGCGCGGATCGCAACCATATCGGAATATAGCAAAGACGATATTGTAAATCTGTATGGAATCCCGGAAAATAAAATAGACAATGTTTCGTGCGGGATTAACAGTTCATTTAATCCACTCAACATAGTCAAAAGAGAGGAGGCCCGAAGAAAGTTCTCTTCAGGGAAACCTTATTTCTTTTTTGTGGGTTCCATGCATCCACGAAAGAACGTCCACCGCCTATTATTGGCCTTTGAGAAATTCAAAGACTCAACCGGCGCAGAAATGAAACTTGTGATCGCTGGATCAATGTTGTGGAGTAAGTCAGAGATCCTGGAGACTTATGAAAAAAGCAGGTACAGGGATGATATAAACTTCACCGGCAGGCTTTCTGATAATGATCTGGCTCTTGCATTGGGTGGAGCCTTAGCACTTACATTTGTTCCTGTTTTTGAGGGATTCGGCCTTCCCATTGTGGAAGCCTTCCAGGCTGAAGTTCCGGTTCTGGCAGCAAACGTTACGTCATTACCGGAAGTTGCAGGTGATGCCGCTGTTTATGCAGATCCATTTAATATTGATTCCATTGCAAATGGATTGGAAAAATTATACAGGAATGAGAACGGCCTTTTGGATCAACTTGTGCAAAAGGGCAGAATTCAGAAGTTGAAGTTTAGCTGGGATAATACTTCCAGGCTTTTATGGGATTGTATATTGAAAGCCATCAACGATACCAGTCGATAATATCCTGCAGGCTTTGTTCAAGCGGGATCCCTGGTAGCCAGCCTACGCTTTGCGCGATTTGCGAATTGTCACCAATGATCGCCATATTATCATTTGGCCTTACAAGCGAACTGTCAGTCCTTATTACCGGGTTCACCCCTGTTATTCTGCACATCATCTCCAAAACTTCCTTAAGACTTGTTCCTTTCCCGGAACAGATATTAAAAATATCTCCAGGTTTTCCTTGCGAGAGCAGGATATAATAAGCCCTCACAACATCCCGCACGTCCACAAAATCGCGAACGATCGACAGGTCTCCTGTGATAACTTCATTACTGCCGGATTTTCCACGTGCAATATTAGTAAGTTGTTTTGCGAATGAGGAGATCACGAATGAGTCCTTTTGACCCGGACCTATATGATTGAAGGAACGGGTCATAATGATATCCATTCCAAATCCTTCCTGGTATATTCTAGATATCATTTCCTGCGACACCCTTGCCACCGCATAAGGACTAATCGGATTCAATGGGGAATCTTCCTTCAGGGGAAGTTGGTCTTCCTTTACATTTCCATATTCTTCACTGCTGCCAATAGAGAGAACCCTGCAAGAGATGTTTTGTAATCTTAACTGGTCAACCAGGTTAAGGAAAATATTGGTATTGTTTACAAAACTTTCATGAGGTTGCTTCCAGCTATGGCCTACACTGCTTACTGAAGCAAGATGAAGCAGGAGTTGTGGTTTTTTCTCGGAGATAATATTTCCAACCCGGTCCTTATCAAGGAGGTCTGCACTTAAATATTCAAAATCAAGATTCCCGGGGATAGTATAAGCTGGAATTGCTGAACGGCCCACACCGGTAACCTTGAAACTCCGATCATGAATAGAAAGGAAGTCCAGAAAATGCTTCGCTACAAAACCGTTAACACCGGTTACCAATAATTTCATTCAGCAAATTTATTGATGGAATTCAAAGCCTTTTGAACGATATTTTCCCAGGCAAAGTGATCAAAAAATGCCTGAGGGATCGTGTCGGAAATGTTTGCATTGATCACAGCCCCAGCGAATCCTGCATAATCATCATCTTCCACAATTATCATTTTTGTTCCTGTGATGTGTTGGGGAACACCGATTGCGCCAGTCCTGGTACTAACGCATGTAAGACCTGAACCTAGTGCCTCCACCAGTTTTGTCTTGATACCTCCGCCACCATTAACAGGGTTCAGGAAAATACCCGATCCCTTGAATAATATGCTGATATCTTCTACAAAACCAGCATAGACAATATTTGATTGCCGGAATTCCTTAAGTTCGTTGAAAGCTGGAGGCAATCCCTTCCCGGCGACCAGGATCTTATACCGGAATCCATTTTGAACCAATAGTGGATTTATTTTATCCAGGATATATCTGAGTGCATCCAGGTTAGGACCATAAGAAAGGGTTCCATTGAAGAATAGAATTTTTTCATCGTTGCTGATCCCATATAACTGTTCCAGGATCTTCCTGCAACGTTCTCTTTCTTCTGAAGATGGTGGATGCAGGAGATCAAAACCATAGGTGATCGTTTCACAACGTGCAGGGTTCAGATCAAACTTTTTAATTGCCAATTCCCTGTCTTCATCGGAAATGAAAAAATTTAGATCAGCTTTCCTGTGAAGCAATTTTTCATAATGCCAAAGAATTCCCCACCACCATTTTCCAGTGTCCCTGAAGCGCAGGCTTTCTATATTATGCGAATGGACGATCAGTTTAACCCCGGTATAGCGTTTTAAAAGCAGCACCAGCCATGCATAATAGGGATGCTCTGCAATGAGATGAGTGATCTTTTTCTCCCTGATCAGGCTGGAAAGCTTATTGACTAATGAAAAGTTGTAGTAACGTGACCTTGATTCACTTAGAATTGGTATGAAACTCCCGTTAAAGGATGCAGGTATTTCATTATCCCGGGTGCCAAAGACGGTAACCCTGGCAATCCTGGAAAGGAAGGTATAGAATAATGCAATGCCTTTTTGCCCACCCATTCTTGCCGGAAAAACGGGATAGGGCACCAGGGCAGCTATATGAATATCATCAGGCAACCGGTACTTTCTTTTTTCTTAAGAAGGAATAGGCCAGCCCGAGCGCAACAAGAGCCATTAAGAGCCAGGTAGAAACCGTACTGATCGTTCTGCCCGTAAAATAAGCAGATGGTTCAAACCTGAATTCTATAGTATGAACTCCCGGAGGAACCACAATTCCTCTTAGCACATAGTTGGCCCTGAAAATAGGAACTTCCCTGCCGTCTATATAAGCCTTCCAGTCTTTATAATACACTTCGCTGAAAATTGCTGCATTATTCCCGGTTGAATTGGAACTGTATATGATTTTATCATTATCAAATGATGTAAGCCTTATTGTTGCACCACTATCTGCGGGCGATATACCACTGATCATTCCGGCAAATGCTTTATCAACTACGGCACTGTCTTTTGTATTAAGGGAAGTGAGGGCCTTCATTTCTTCTGATGCGCCATTCACTATCCTGATGCCTTTCACAAACCACGCATTACCCAAAGCCTCAGGATTCTGGAAAGCCATTACATCATTACCCTGCCGCTGGATCACATATTTTGCATTCAGCATATTTATCACAGCAGGGTTTGGTCTGCCGGAAAGCTGGTGAGCGATAAGGTCATCATAAATGCCAAGCTTGGCAGGATGATAACCTCCAATGGATTTATGATAGTAAGAAGTTTTTGATTCCTGGAATGGATCGCCCCCTGCCATATTAAACACACGGAAATGAGGGTCCTTATCCGAAAGTATTTGCTGGTCGGCCGTGGACATTGGAAATTCCGAAGACTCATAATCCTCTTTTGCAGCATAACTCTTATCATTCAGGTAATGCATCCCGAAGCCTACAAGATCAATGGTTGAAGTAAGGGATACCCCGGCGATCATCAGTAGCCAGGTTGCCTTATTCTTTATATATAATCCAATTAGCGCTGCTGCGATCACCACGAATAATAATGACCTGAGAATATCTCCAAAGAACATTGACGCCCTGTCTTTCTGCAAGGCGGAAACGATCTCGCGGCTTTGTTTCCGGGCTTCCGGGGCACCCCGGAAGTTCATGATCATTTCTTCATACAACTGGTTGTCCTTTCCCGGTAAAAGGTCCCGTGTGTTTAGTTCAGCATTCCAGCTCATGGAAGGATCATCAGCCTTATAAACCTGGTTGAATTTTGATGTTCGCTTAGGATTTTCATCACTGAAGTCGCTCATCGCATAATAACCAAGTGCTGAAATAAACACCAGGCCCGTCGCCATTAGAGCCTGCCTGTACCTTTTCCAGGTTCCCTCATTAACACCATCGGCCAGCCTTGAAAGCACCAAAGCCGCCATTAACGGAAAGAGAATTTGAGGAATAACCAGGGTCATGGTAGGAACCCTGAACTTATTATAGAGGGGTACAATGTCGAAGACAATATTATTGAATGAGGCAAAATTGCTGCCCCATGAAAGCATTATGGCAAGTACTGAAGTGATAAGTATCCACCACTTATGGCGGCCGTCAAGCAGGAACATCCCTGCAATAAAAAGGAAACAGATTATAGCTCCAAGGTAAACCGGTCCGTTAGTGAAGGGTTGATTGCCCCAATAAACTTTCTGGCTTAAATAACCTGATAAGGAAGGATCGACCGGAACTCCAAGGTCTTCAGACAGGTAAGATATAACTTTAGAGTCTTCATCTATTTTTGGAAATATCTGTGTTTCGCCGTCCCTTTCTGCGAAATGCAATCCATATCCCTTAACGCCCGGGAACATCAGGCTATAGGTTTCCCCTACACCATAACTCCACTGGAATGCATATTCCTTAGTTAGTCCTTTTGTCTTTCCATCTGCCCCGGCTTTCTCCTGGCTTTGGTCAAGCACAAGCTGCCCGCCTCGTTTACTATGGTCTGCAAAGTCTGCAACGGTAAGAAGTGTGAGTGCATTTACAGCTATCCCGATTATACCGGCAATTACGATAAGTGAAAGTGATTTTGCAACGTGAACGGTTTCCCCGGTCCTGATCATTCTGATCAGCCAGGCGATTCCCATAATGAAAAGGATTATGAAGAGGTAATAACTTATTTGCTGGTGACCTTGCCCGATCTGGAGAGCCGTAAACAGCGCCGTTAAAGCAAAACCTAAAATATATCTCCTGTTAAAGACCAACATTACACTTCCTATTACTGCAGGAGCGTAGGCAAGAGCAAGCATTTGCGTATTGTGGCCTGCTGATATTATTATAGGGGAGAAACTGCAATATGCAAAGCCAAGGGCTGCGGCAATAGCAGCATAGGGTCGGACGCCAAAACAAAGACACATGAAATAAAAACAAATGCAGGCCAGGAAGAAGAAATTCATAGGCTGGGGTAGCCATAACTGGAATGCCTGGTCTATTATTGCAAGAGGTGACCAGTCACCCTCCATCGCTACTTGGTATCCGGGCATCCCGCTGAACATGCTTACAACCCAAAGCGGGAATTTTCCATGCTGTTCCTTATACTGGAATGATTGCCTGGCCATTCCTTCCCAGCCTGTAGCATCGCTTTGTTTCAATACCACGCCGCTTTCAAGGGCTGGCTTACAAAAGATGAGTGTTATCAGGAGGAAGATGCCTATAGCAATAAGGTGGGGAACAAATTGCCTGAACTCTAATTTTTTCATATTCAGTGTTGATGGGGCAAATTAAAGCTAAAATATGCAATTGAGCATCCCTCGGTCTTTCTTCAGAGAGGGTTGTTGGAATTAAAAAAGGGTCTGCTATGCAAACCCTTTTGAATTATCAAATTTTCTTCCGTTTCCTCCATTATGCAGAGAGGAATGTCAATTAATTGGCCCTGGCGAGATTTGCTTCCCTGATCATGGAACTTACCACGCGAACCGTTTCCTCAACAAATATGTCTTCCCCTATACGCTTCAGGAAAGTTTTGTTCTTTTCTGAACGGTCGGTGGTGGCATTTATTGTTTCCATATCAACCGCTATATTCTTAACTGTAAGTGGTTGAGGAAGTTTATAAAGGCTATCGATCTCTTTATAAATGTTCTTGATCTGTTTTTGTTCTGCCTTATATTTTTCCAGTTGAAGGGAATATTCGCGGCTGCTGTGGGTTTTCAACCATTCAACGTTGCTTTTGATCTTGCCAAAAGTTGCATCATTCATAACATGCTGGCGGGCCTTACTAATTAATCCTTCCGTGTTGAATGAATTTATCCAGGGCTGGTAATCGGCTTTTTCGATCTCATCCCATTTAAGCGCTGAAGGATTATCTTTTTCCCTGAACTTTAAATGCTCGAGACGGTCTGGAAGAACGATATCGGGTGTGACACCTTTAAGCTGTGTTGCATCACCATTTATACGGTAAAACTTCTGAAGTGTAAGTTTAACCGATCCCAGGTCTTCAGAATTTTCTGTCATTGAAAGTACCTGGCTGGCATTTGCAGGATTAAGCGGGATATTTCTCTGAACAGTCCCTTTGCCATAGGTGCTGGTGCTACCTATAACAATGCCGCGTTTATAATCCTGGATCGCTGCTGCAAATATTTCCGATGCAGAGGCGCTTGTTTCATCCACCATAACTGCCAGCGGTCCGCTATACAGAACATTCCTGTCACGATCCCTCAAAACGTTAGCTCTTTCATCACGGCCTTTCACCTGTACTATCGGTCCTTCTTCAATGAAAAGTCCTGCCATTTGTACCACGTCATAAAGGGATCCTCCACCGTTTCCGCGAAGATCCAGCACAATACCATCTACTTTCTCAGCTTTCAGTTTTTCGATCTCTTTTGCAACATCCACAGCACTGCGTGCGCCATCCCTTCTCTCAAAATCTGCATAAAAATCCGGCAGGTAGATATAACCGATCTTATATTCATCATTAATGATCGCGGATTTGGCAAATGTATCCTCCAGCTTTATTTCATCCCTAACAATGGCAATCTCCTTAGTAGTTCCATCCATGCGACGAATGGTGAGTTTAACGATCGAGCCTTTTTCAGCACCCCGGATAAGTTTCACTGCATCCGGAACGCTATAGCCCGTAACATCAACGGGAGTGGCATTGTCCTGGCCTACTTTTATGATCTCATCATTCTCTTTAAGTTCACCCTGTTTCCAGGCCGGGCCACCTGAAACCAGGCTGCTTATCCGGATCTTTCCATCCTCTTCTTTGAGTTGTGCACCAATACCATAGAAACGGCCACTCATTAATTCATTAAACGACCTGAGATCTACGGGAGGCATATAATTCGTATGGGGGTCCATAGTGCTTGTGATGGCATTCACAAACGTGCTGAAGATATCGTCGGCTGTTTCCCTGCTCTTGCGCGTATTCATCATTCTGTCAATGATCTTCCGGGTGTAATCCCTGGCTTCTTTCTCCAGCACCTTATCATCTTTCCATACAGAATCCTTAGACTTATTCTTTTCCCTTTCTTCCTGGAGTTCAATATACTTGCTTAGAGCCAGGTATTTCATGCGCTTTCTCCAGACTTCAGAGCGGGCTGCTTCATCCTTTGGCCATTCTACCTTATCAGGATCCATTTGCACTTTCTCGTCTACAGAGAAATCAAAAGGCTGATCAAGGATCGTTTTGTAACCAGACATGGCCTCATCAAGGCGCTTCAGGTAGGTGTCTCTTATTTTGTAATAAGATTCAAGATCTGCTCCGCGAATCTCATCGTCTATCCTTGTTTCAAATGTTTTAAAGGACTCTATATCTTCTTTCAGGAAAATATATTTCTCAGTATCAAGATCCTTAAGGTATTTGTTCAGCACCTCTTTAGAGAAAGTATCATCGATCTTTTTCGGGCTGAAGTGGCCTTCCTGCAAAAGAACGCCAACATTCCTGAGGATCCGGGTGTACCTGTTCTTCGGATTATCAGAATCTGCGTGTCCCTGTGTTTGAAATGCGATGAAAAAACTTGCGGCGGTTAGCGCCAGGATGACTGGAATGAATTTTTTACTCATAATGAAATCTGCAATTTTTTGCATATTGTAAATTTACTGCATAAGGCAGTTGCTGTACCAATATTAACGAAACCCTGCTCAATAATGTTTTGTTAAGAGACAGGGGGCAGAATAGAGTTATAAATGGCAGAAACCGTTAGCCAACTTCAAGCAGGGGAAGCTTTATCATGACAACGGTGCCTTTACTGGCGGATGAACCGATTTCCATGGAACCTTTGTAGAATTCAGCCCTGCGCTGGATATTCCTTAGGCCAATACCGCTTCTTTTTTTCCGGGCATTGAAGCCAACCCCGTTATCTTTCACCTGTAGCTGGAGATGTTCCTTGCATTGAATGGTGATCCAGACCTCGGTGGCATTCGCATACTTGATGATGTTATTCAGTTGCTCCTGGATGATCCTGAAGAGATTCAGTTTTAGGTCTGCTGGAAATTCTTCAATAGCATCTTCCACCGATAAATTTATCCTGAAGGAATTCACCCTGGAAAATGATCCTACAAGTTCTTCCAGGTTTTCCTTTAGTAAAAATTCAGTTTCTTCTATCACGAGAGAATTTGTCAACTGGCGAATTGACTGGATCGCTTCATCAACTATGTCCTTACAATTATGCATCAATTCCACCCGCATATCCTCGTTCTTAAGAGCAAAATCCAGGTAAAGTTTAATGCTTACAAGAAGCTGGTTGATGTTGTCATGTAATTCCTTGCCGATGAAATCCTTTGTTTCCCGGATCGCGGTAAGTTCAGCCTGTGTGACTCTTTCGTCAATGGCCTTCCGCTCCAGCTCCAGCGCTTTCTCCAAATTCTGTTTTTCCGTGATATCGATCATAGTAGCCACCCTGGCGGGAATTCCCATGTATACTATATCGTGAATGGTAACCTCTACATCCAGCTTTCTTCCATCCTTGGTCTGGTGCCATGATCTGAAAGTGCACTCATTATTATTTCCCTTTACCTGCTGCACCAGTTGGTGGATTGTCTTTTTTGTTTCAGCAGTGCGAATGTCGAATACCGACATTTGCATAAACTCCTCTTTTGTGTAACCGTATTTCTCGATAGCGGCATCATTTACCTGGAGGAACCTTAAAGTTTCAACCTCGTAGATCCACTTGGGCAGCATTCCTTTGGAGAAAAATGACTGGAAATGCCTGTCATTTTCAAATAATGCATGCTGGGATTGTTCTTTATCAAACATGTGTGCCACTTTCGATTGCAAAATATAGGTAATATGCCGGGAGATCAGCCTAAAGCCTGAAACCTCTGAATCTGTAGGTTGATGTGGCTTACCGGCGATAACTGAAATGGCACCGATCTTCTTATTATTAAAGTAATATACTGGAATTCCAAAATAGGAAATCATTCCTTCTGTGTTCAATCTATCTGAATATTCTGAGAACCGATGATCTTTTTTAATGTCGGGAATGATAAGATGGTCGTCCCCGGCTAATACAAGCTCGTAGAAAATATCATGGTCCTCATCCTTAATGTTCCCATTGATTTCCTGAAACCACTTCTGTTCCTCGCCACTGATGTGGATCCGGGCATAGCGACAGCCGGTGATGGAGCATGCAACATTCAATAGGTCCTCAAATTCATTTTCAGGAATTTTATCCAGGACCTCGAACAGCACTCCCTCATCCAAATGTTTGATTTCAGCCAGCCTTGTGGTTTCCTGGTTGCTCATCTTTAAATGGATTTCAATGATGAATTTAACGCTTTTTTTGGGAAACGTGAAAGCGTTCTGTTGTATGCATGGTCGGAATCAGCGTTTAACGGTCCGTGTTGTTCGCTTTGTAACACAGCAATAAATACTCTTCCGTTATATGAAAAACGAATTATAAGTGAATGAGATGAATTTCAGAAAATAAAAAAGGCCAATTGCAAACTGCAAATGGCCTTCCTGGGTAACCAAAGGGGCTCGAACCCTCGACCTTCGGAATCACAATCCGACGCTCTAACCAACTGAGCTATGGCTACCGTTTTTTAGGACGGCAAAAATAGGCAAAAGTTTTCACCCGCAAAATCCTGTTTCAAATGTTTTACCGCACACCGTAACAATTACCATTCCTGCCACTCATCCCATTATAACATTTTAAATGCAGGTTATTCCGGAATTTCGCGCGCAAATTATGTTTATGCTTATCAGATCGTTGATCGTAGTGCTTTCACTGGTATCTTTTTCTGTTTCGGCCCAGCTCCCGAATGGCAGGCCAGGCGGACAAAATATGAATATGGGCCGTTTCTATGGCAAAGTGGTAGATGCCTCGGGTAAAGATGGAATCGAAGCTGCTTCAGTGCAGATCATCCAAAACAGGATGGACACTGCTACAAAACAGCGGAGGGATTTCATTCTGGCAACTGTTCTTACCGACAGGAGGGGGGATTTCAGTATTGAAAACTTACCGGTCATGGGAAATTTCAAGTTAAGGATTTCTGCCATCGGGCATAAGCAACTCGAGCAGAAAGTAGGTTTCGACCTGGCCGGAGCAAGAGGAGATATGTCTGCTATGATGAGCGCTGTAGATAAAGACCTTGGGAATATAAAACTTGAGCAGGATTCGAAGGAACTTCAAAATGTTACTGTCGCCGCCGGGCGTCCTCTACTCCAGATGAACCTGGATAAGAAAGTGTATAATGTAGAGAAAGATCTTTCAGCAGCAGGCGGAACAGCGGTTGATGTGATGAAGAATGTTCCCTCTGTAAATGTGGATATAGATGGAAACGTAACCCTGCGCAATTCTTCTCCCCAGATATTTTTGGATGGAAGGCCTACTACGCTTACTCTTGACCAGATCCCGGCTGACCAGATCGCAAGCGTTGAGATCATGACCAATCCTTCGGCAAAGTATGATGCAAGTGGCGGTGGCTCAGGTATCCTGAATATTGTACTGAAGAAGAACAGGAGAGTGGGATACAACGGTAATGTTCGCGCCAGCCTTGATTCGCGCGGACGCCCAGGTGGTGGTGGCGATGTGAATGTAAGGCAGGGCAAGATCAATTTCTTTGTTGCGGGAATGATCGGGATGCCAAAATCAATGGGTACTTCTTACACTAACCGCACTGATTTCTTTGGCGACAGAACAGCACATTTCATCCAGAACAGTGAACCTTCCTTCCAGGGAACCTTTGGTTTCCTCAGGAGCGGAATCGATTATTTTATAGACAACAGGAATACACTCACCTTCAGTGGAAATTTCAGTCGCAGGAAGTTTGAAAATGAGGACCTTTTAAAGATCTACCGGGATACAGTATTTGGTGGAGGCATCATATCCAGTGAATCAGGGATCAGGGGGTCAGAATCTGAATCAAAGGGAAAGAACCTTGGTGGCAGCCTGAGCTTTAAACACAACTTTGCCAGGGCCGGCAAGGAATGGACAGCCGATGTCAATTACCATACAATGGATAATAATAACCAGTCCACCTTTAACAGCCAGTATTTCTTCTCAGATAATACACCTAAGGGATCCACAGTATGGGAAAGGTCTAAATCGCAAAGTGATAGCAGGTTCCTGACAATTCAAACTGATTATGTTGATCCATTAACCAAAACCTCAAAGATCGAAGCAGGGATCAGGATGTCGCGCAGGGAATTCAATAGTGCAAACCAGAATTTTGTGCGTAATGCTTCAGGTGAATATTTAAACATCCCTGGGTTCAATGTAGAATACAATTTTGTTGATATCGTTTATGCAGGATACGCAACCTGGAGCAAACAGGTCGGTAAATTCTCCTACCAGTTAGGATTGAGGGCAGAAAGTTCTGAATATGAAGGAGATCATATTTCAAAAGGTCAGAAATTCTCCACGGAATACCCTCTGAGCCTGTTCCCCACAGCATTTTTCAGTTACAAACTCACGGACAAACAGGATGTGCAGCTTAACTATTCAAGGAAGGTGAATCGTCCAAACTTCTGGCAGCTAATACCTTTCATTGACTACAGCGATTCCCTGAACCTAAGCGTTGGTAACCCTCAGCTGGTTCCGGAATTCACCCACCTGGTGGAGGTAGGCTATGCTAACCAGTATAAACCAGGGAATTCTTTATTCATTAATGTTTATGGAAGATATACCGATGATCTTATAGCCCGTTACCAGTACCGTGATGCAAATCCTGATCCTTCTAAATCGGACAGCGTTTTGTTCACATCATATGCAAATGCAAACAAAAGCTATACATACGGCCTGGAACTAACTGCCAGGACCAGGATAACGAAATTCTGGGATCTGAATACCAATTTCAACCTTTTTAATTCCACCATTGAAGCCGGAAACCTTACCGGTGGAAGTAAGAACGACCAATGGAGCTGGTTTGGAAAGATCAATAACAGCTTTAAACTACCAAAGAAATTCTCCGTTCAGTTAACAGCGGATTACCAGGCAAAGACCCTTGTTCCTGCAGGTGGCGGGGGTAGAGGCGGATGGATGGGCGGAGGTAACCAGGCAACAGCCCAGGGTTATATTAAGCCTGTTTACGGAGCAGATTTTTCTATCCGTAAGGAATTCATGAAGAATAATGCAGCATCACTGACGTTGCAGATAAGCGATATTTTCCGCACCAGGTTATATGAATCTCATTCAGAATCGATCTTCTTTGTGCAGGACAATTCAAGGAGGAGAGATGCCCAGGTAGTGAGGCTGAATTTCAATTACCGATTCGGAAAGTTCGATGCATCCTTATTCAAGAGGAAGAATATGAGGGGTGAGAATGAAGCAATGCAGAATATCCAGATGTGATCTTAGGTTACAGGATTATAAACAAAAAGAGACGCTTGATGCGTCTCTTTTTATCGAGGGATGTGGAATTGACAATTCCACACTTCCCCAATTATTTTGTCAAAAATTATAATCGATTGAATTACAATGGTGTTTCGAGTAGATACCTTGACTCGATGATATTGAGATGATGGTAAAGATGCCCTAGTATAGTAAATCCGATGGCCACCGGGCTAACATCAAAATTATTGGCGAGACCCTGCCGTTTCAGCATATCCTCATCAAAGCTTTTGTAAAGAATGGACGTTCCTTTGCGAACTATCCTGAGTTCGTTTATCAGGTCATCCCACGAGCGACCGTTGGCATTTGAGTAACGGGCATATTCATTTTCATCGAAGCCGGGCAGGGAGTTCTTTTCATTCCTGGCTATGCACAGCGCACGATAGCAGAATATTCTTTCTGCATCAATGATATGCTGCAGCATTTCTTTCAAAGTCCACTTTCCGGGTGCATAGGGTGTATCGGTCTTTTCCTCAGGGATGGAAGCAAGAAATTCATCGATCTGTTGTTGCTGGGCCTCGAAGGCAGGAAGCAGGTCATCCTGCGGTACAAGGTTTATATATTGCTGAAAATAGGGTGGAAAATTCCCTGAGATCTGTTTTGTCATGAATGAAAGATACTAAAAAAGCCGTCTTATAAGAGACGGCTTTTAAGTTTATTGTCAAGCGTTAATTATTGAAAGTTCGGCTCAACAATGAACCTTATCCCTTTGTATTCTTTTTGATCTGTGTTTTGGGAAGAACTTCTTTCTTCTTTTCAGGCTTAAGGGTTCCCGCGATCTTTACTGCCTCATGGGCATTCAGGAAGCCCCCGGTTTTAGAAAGTTCAGAAAGATCAACCTCTTCGTCGGTTCCTGGTTTCTTCACCTTAACCTTTGGAGCAACGGCAGATTTTTCAATTGCATATTTCACCTGTTGAGCAGAAAGGTTAGGGTAGTACTGCATGATAAGAGCAGCAACACCGGAAACCACCGGAGCAGCCATACTGGTACCACTCGCATTACCATACGTTGTTCCGCCCGGGATAGTTGAATAGATACCAACTCCAGGAGCAAATACATCTACCTCTGATTTACCATAATTGCTGAAAGATGCAGTAAGTCCTCCGTTCTTCATATCACCTGCAGCACCAACAGTGATCACGTTACTTGCGCGGCCGCTTCCATCTACATAAACGGGATTAGGATAGTTATGAGTTGAATCGATATTCTTGGCAGAGTTGCCGGCAGCATGTACCAACAGAACGCCTTTACTCTCAGCATAGCGGAAGGCATCATCCACCCAATGTTTCTCAGGGGAGAAATCTTTACCAAAGCTCATACTGATGATCTTCGCTCCGTTATCAACTGCATAACGGATCGCCAGGGCGATGTCTTTGTCGTGTTCATCTCCATCCGGAACTGCCCGCAGAACCATGATAGCAACATTGTCGGCCACACCGTCAATTCCTTTGTTATTGTTTCTTGCAGCAGCAATTATACCTGCCACATGGGTGCCATGGAAAGGTGTGCTCGCCATCAGGTCGTTGTTACCATAAAAACGGTCGTTTATATCTGTTTCATCATCACCAACTATATCCTTGCGGTAAGGAACCGGTGGTTTATCTGCAGCTTCAGCCTTACGAAGCTGACCGTTGATATCATCGATCAGCTGGGTATTGGTGATCTCGTTGCTGTTATTTGCTTTACTAATGTTCATGATCAGCATACGCGTATTGCGTGCATCCTGGTTCTCAGATGCGTATTTTTCCAGGTCGTTGGCGTTATATTCTTCCTTGCCAAGTTCTTTACGTATAACTGAATCGCCTCTCAGGAATTTTGGAAGTAACTGTTTCATGAAAGCCACTTCCTCCATATTCACTCCACCAGCAACAGCTTCCTTCGCGCGCAGGTAGGTTTCGTATTCCTCTTTTTCCTTACCGGAAAGAGAGGAAGCATCTATATCGCGGCCTTCCCACTTAGACTTAAGATTGTAGTAAACGCGGGCAGCTTCATAAGTGTCTTCCTTTACGTTTCGGCCATCTTTACCGCCAATAAAGTTCCAGCCATGTACATCATCTACATAGCCATTCTTGTCATCATCGATCCCATTGTGAGGTATTTCACCCGGATTTTTCCAGAGCACTGGTTTCAGGTCTTCATGCAGGGTATCGATACCACTGTCAATTACAGCCACCACAACACGGTTGCTTTTGAGGCCGGTAGCTTTCAAGGCACTGTAGGCCTTATCGAGGCTTATGCCATTATGCCCGGTTGAAGGATCAAGCAGGTGCCAGTTCTTCGGTGGCGCTTCTTTAACAGCAGTTTGAGCTGCGGCAGTTCCGGAGACCAGGGCAGCAACAAACAGGAGTTTCACAAATTTCATCTTAATAAAATATTTATTTGATACGAAAATACCCCTTTTAACCGAGGGGTATTTGCCGTTTATCAGTTATTTAAGAAATTTTACAGGTCGAACTTGATACCTTGCGCAAGAGGCAATTTATCGCTGTAGTTGATAGTGTTTGTTTGCCTGCGCATATAGATCTTCCATGCATCGCTGCCACTTTCCCTGCCCCCGCCGGTTTCCTTCTCTCCACCAAATGCTCCACCGATCTCCGCTCCGCTGGTACCAATGTTAACATTTGCAATGCCGCAGTCGCTTCCTTCAGCCGAAAGGAATCTTTCAGATTCCCTGAGGTTATCTGTAATGATGGCAGAAGATAATCCCTGTGGTACGCCATTCTGCATTGCAATTGCTTCATCAATCGTGGAGTACTTCATAATGTACAGTATGGGCGCAAAGGTTTCATGCTGAACGATCTCCATTGTATTGGAAGCTTCTGCAATGCATGGTTTCACATAGCAACCGCTCTCGAAACCTTTTCCTTTCAATACACCGCCTTCTACAATGAACTTTCCTCCTGATCTTTTGCACTTCTCGATCGCATCAAGATATTGTTTCACAGCATCTTTGTCGATCAGCGGGCCTACATGATTCTTAGGCAACAGCGGATTACCGATCTTAAGTTGCGTATACGCATTCACCAGTTTTTGGCGGAATGAATTGTAGATCTTTTCGTGGATGATCAATCTACGGGTGGTGGTACAGCGTTGCCCTGCTGTGCCAACCGCACCGAATACTGCAGCTGTTAGTGCGATATTCAGATCAGCCTCTTTTGAAACGATGATCGCATTATTCCCACCCAGTTCCAGCAGGCTTCGTCCCAGTCTTGCGGCCACTGCCGCCCCAACAGCTTTTCCCATCCTGGTGCTTCCTGTTGCAGAAACAAGGGGGATCCTGGTATCATTGCTGAGCCATTCCCCGGTTTCTCTTCCCCCGATCACAATTGAACTTACACCTTCGGGCACCCCGTTCCTTTTAAATACATCCTGCACTATTTTCTGGCAGGCAACAGCACATAATGGAGTTTTTTCGCTCGGTTTCCAGATGCATACATCGCCGCATACCCAGGCCAGCATACTGTTCCAGCTCCAAACGGCAACGGGGAAATTGAACGCGGAAATGATCCCCACCAATCCCAGGGGATGGTACTGTTCATACATCCTGTGACCGGGGCGTTCACTATGCATTGTAAGTCCATGCAGCTGGCGCGACAATCCCACTGCAAAATCACAGATATCAATCATTTCCTGCACTTCGCCAAAACCTTCCTGGAGGCTTTTTCCCATTTCATAAGAAACAAGCCTTCCGAGGTCTTCTTTATACCTGCGCAGTTCTTCACCCACCTGGCGTACAACCTCGCCGCGTTTTGGAGCCGGCCATTTACGCCATTCTGCAAAGGCCTTTTGAGCTGTTTCTATTGCCGTATCATAACCTTTACGGTCACACGCGGTTACTGCGCCAATAAGTTTTCCATCAACAGGAGAGAAAGATTCGATCTTTTCACCTTTTGTCTTTATCCAGTTTGCGCCTGTAGACAGGCCCGGGCTTAATTCCGGTATTCTCAACGCTTTTAAAAAATCCATTCTGTATCGTGTTTAATATTGTTCTTTTTCATTGGGAAAGGAGCCATCCCGTATATCCCTGATATATTGCTGTACCGCATTGTTTATCTGTTCAGCGAGATTCAGGTATTGCCTTAAAAAACGGGGTTTGAATTCAGTATTTATCCCAAGCATATCGTGCATCACCAATACCTGGCCATCACAATGCATACCTGCACCGATTCCTATTGTGGGTATAGAAAGGCTTTTTGAAACAACTTCTGCAAGTGTGGCCGGGATCTTTTCGAGCACGAGTGCAAAGCATCCCGCTTCCTGTAATAAGATAGCATCCCGCTTCAGTTTTTCTGCTTCGGCTTCTTCTTTCGCCCTTACTGTATAGGTGCCGAATTTGTAAATGCTTTGCGGTGTAAGCCCAAGGTGACCCATTACAGGGATACCTGTGCTGATGATCCGCTTAACAGACTCTACCACTTCCTCTCCGCCTTCCAGTTTTATAGCATGTGCCCCGGTTTCCTTCATAATCCTGATGGCAGAATTCAGTGCTTCCTTTGAATTTCCCTGGTAGGAACCGAAAGGCATATCCACTACTATCAGTGATCTGTTCACTCCACGCACCACGGAAGATGCGTGGTATATCATTTGTTCCAACGTGATGGGAAGGGTAGTTTCATGCCCGGCCATAACATTACTTGCACTGTCACCCACCAGGATCACATCTATTCCAGCTTCATCAAATATCCTTGCGAAAGAATAATCGTAAGCTGTGATCATGGAAATCCTTTCCCCGTTCTGCTTCATTTTCTGAAGCGTATTAGTAGTGATCTTTTTTACTTCCCTGTTTACTGACATGAAGATGATTTATGCAGATCGGAAAAAACAGCTCAAGCCGTTTTAAAAAAATCTGTTCAATGATGGAAAATTCCGCTGCAAATTAGTTCATTTGGAAGACTTTATCTCTTCATAGAGGTGCTGTATAAGTCCGTCGGCCAGGCCGATCTTTGGTACAAAGATATCGTTTGCACCAGCCCAGCGCATTACGTTTATGTAAATCGACAATGCAGGAACAATTACATCAGCCCGATCCGGTCGCATATTGTAGCGGATAATCCTTTCTTCAAGCGGCACGCTTTCCAGTTCCCGGTAATAATCGCGTAAAAGGTCCAGCGGTAAGGGTTTGCCATCCTTTTTCTTACTAAGAGAAAATACCTTATTGATATTACCGCCACTGCCGATCGCGATCACTTCTTTTTGGCCTTTTGTGAACTGCCGTACCTGGTCCTTCAATTCCTGCCAATCAGAATCTTTAACCTGGTGCCTTAATAACCTGATTGTACCGATGTTGAATGAACGTTTATAGAACAGGACCCCGTTACTGAAAAAACTCAGCTCTGTACTTCCACCTCCCACATCAATATAGAGATAACTGTGGTCAGTATCCATGTTTTCGGCGACGTGGTTCTCGTATATAAGATTTGCTTCTGCATCACCTGATATCACCTCAATTTCGATCCCTGTATTTTCCCTGATCTTTGATATGATCTCATCCGCATTCTTTGCATCACGCATTGCGCTCGTCGCACACGCTATTTTGTGCTGAACTTTATAGGCCTTCATGAGTGAGCTGAATGCCTTCATGGTTTCCATCATCATTTCCTGCTTTTCTTCCGAAATACTTCCGATGCTGAAAACGTCGAACCCAAGCCGCAGGGGCACGCGTACAAGGTTTAGTTTATTGAAGGAAACTCTTCCATCAAGGTCGGATACTTCCGTGATAAGCAACCGGGCGGCATTGCTTCCTATATCTATTGCTGCTATTATCAATGCTGGAACTCTTTAGTGTTGGTTAAATTTAGGGCAACATATCTTTCATCCTTTGAATGATCCCGGTGGTTGAGATACCCTCAACGATCTTAGCCAGCACAACCTCTCCACCATTTTCGATCACTTCCTTTGATCCCGCTATCTGCTCTACGGTATAATCGCCCCCTTTTACGAGCACATCAGGCATTACGGCCTTTATCAGTTCCAGCGGGGTATCATCCTCGAAGATCACGACGGCATCGGTCATAAGAAGCGAAGCAAGTAATAACGCCCTGCTTTGCTCATTATTCACAGGTCTTTCCGGGCCTTTAAGCCTTTTAACGGAAGCATCCGAATTTACACCTACGATGAGTATATCTCCATGGGTGGCAGCTTCGCTGAGAGATGCTATATGGCCTTCGTGTAAAATGTCGAAAACCCCATTGGTAAAAACGATCCGGTTATTTTTGAGTCTCCACCTGGTTATTTCCTGCAGAAGTTGTGGAAGAAGGTAGATCTTCGATGGAATGGCCCTTGTTGTCTTCATTTCGTTTATTTATTACCGGTAGCAGTAACAGCGCTGCGAAACCGAAGATGATGATTATTCCTGTGTTCACTCCCCATTGCAACCATCCAAAAGCCTTGCCGATAGGTGAGGAGATGCCATAAATAAGAAGGGTTTCCATAACAAAAACCGGGAAGGAGCCTATACCTCCAGGCGTGACTATCATGGCTATGGTTGCCAGTGTCAGGACTGAAAAGGCGGCGGGCATACCCAGGTGTGCAGTGCCATCCATGGCCCGAAACCCTACATACACCTGCAAAAGATACATGGCCCAAATAAAAAATGTGTGAAGGAGGAATGCTCTTTTTCGTTTCAGTGTAAATATCGTTTTCAGCCCATCTCTCAATCCTCTTAAAATATTCCTGAGTTTGACTACTATGCCGTGTTGGGGAAACTTCCTGAAAAGGAACCTGAATGAAAAGTAGGTACCTGCAAACATTAGTATTAAAAGAGCGAGCCTTATCAGCAATGGGGTGCCATCATATCCTGAGAAGATTCCTGCCAGGAAACCGGAAATGATACCGAACTGTATGATGATTGTTATAAATATGAAAAGCAGGAAGCAAAGGAAATCGAACATCCTTTCCACCACAATTGTCCCGAAAAGCCTGTCCATTCTTAGTCTCTCATACTTTGCCAGGAAGGTACACTTAAGAACTTCTCCCAGGCGGGGAACAGCAGCGTTGGCCAAATAACCGATCATAGTCACTGAAAAAGCATTTTTAAAAGAAGGCTTGTATCCGAGGGGTTCCATCAGGATCTGCCATCGCATAGCCCGGCTGGCATGACTCAGCAGGCTCATTATAACCACCGGGATGATGATCTCAAAATGTACATCAGAAAGGGCACTTGAAAAATCCTGCTTTTCCCCCGGGCTCATATCTTTTAATTGCCACCATACCAGGCCAATTCCTGCAGCAAGGAAAACAAAATACTGGGCAATTTTAAGAAGCCGCTTAGTCATTTATAATGAGGTTGTCTATTAGCCGTACCTGGTTAATGGTTGCCGCCGCCAACACAACCAGAGGCTCCGTACCATCCCAGTTGGTGACTTCCTCCAATGTGCCGGAGCGTGCAACTGAAAAGTAGTCAATAATGAAACCTTGTTTTTGTAAGACAGATTTTGCTTTGGAAATCAAACTATTGATTGATTCCACCTTAATATTATCTTTAACTATTGAAAGTTGCCTGTAGATCTCAAAAGCGGAAGTTCTTTCCTGGTTGGAAAGCCTGCGGTTGCGGCTGCTCATGGCAAGTCCGCCTTGTTCCCTTAGTGTAGGGCAAATAACGACCTCTATATCAAGTTCCTTTATTTCTACCAATCTTTTCAAAACCATACACTGCTGAAGATCCTTCTGGCCCAGAAACAGTTTATCCGGCACTGTGATCTGAAGTAGCCTGTCAACCACCTGGCAAACCCCCTGGAAGTGCCCCGGGCGGTGAGCGCCTTCAAAGACGGATTCCAGGGTTCCCAAGTCATAAAACTCTGCTTTATAGCCAGGGGGGTATATTTCTTCTGAAGTAGGCAGGAAGAGCACATCGCAGCCCGCCTCTTCAAACATATCAATATCCTGTTCCGTACTTACAGGGTATTTCTTAAGGTCGTCCGGGTTATTGAACTGGGTTGGATTAACAAAAATGCTGGCAATGACTATGTCACATTCCGATTTAGCCTTAGTAATCAATGAAATATGTCCTTCGTGTATTGCACCCATGGTAGGAACAAAACCTGTTGACAGGTTTTGATCTTTCAGGGAACGGCGGTAATTACTAAGGTTTTCTGCCTTTTTAAAAAGGATCATATATAGTTAAATCAGGATCATGGAACCTTCATTCGTTAGAAAGAAGAAGAAAAAATCAGTACCTTTGCACACCATTCTACATATTCACTGCACTTAACCCAGGTATTAAAATGTCAACAAAGAAAAGAATTTTATTTATAGCCAACGAAATGTCTCCCTACCTGGAGATGACAGAATTCGCTGAAATTGTAAATAAACTAGCTGTGCTTTCGAATGAGAACAACATGGAAGTTCGGTGCATTATGCCCAAGTTCGGGGTAATAAACGAAAGGAGACACAGGTTACACGAAGTAGTAAGGCTTTCAGGTATTAATGTTACAATTGACAACGACGATTATCCGCTAACCATAAAAGTTGCTTCCCTGCCAAATGCCAGGCTTCAGATTTATTTCCTCGACAATGAAGATTACTTCAAGCGTAAGTCGATCTTTACTGATGAAAAGGATAATTGGTTCGAAGACAATGGTTTAAGAACAGTATTGTTCTGCAAAGGAGCGCTGGAGACTGTTAAGAAATTCGGATGGCCTCCTGATATCATTCACTGCAGCGGCTGGATGACAGGCCTGATCCCGATGCTGATCCGTACAGCCTATAAAAAAGAACCTGTTTTCAGCAACAGTAAGATCATTTATACCATAGGGCAATCTACTTTTAAAGACAGCCTTGGAAACGACTTTCTCAAACTTGCCCAGATAAATGACCACGTTACCAAAAAGGAGTTAGAGCCTTTTAAGGAAGTGAATAACGTTGCCATGTTCCGTGGAGGCGCTTCATTTGCAGATGCGATCACGTTCGGGGCAGATAATACAGATAAAAAGCTTGCCGAGGAATTCTCCAAGGTGAAAGGCAAAAGGGTGCTTAAGTATAATGCTGAGAGCGATTTAACAGAGTATTTGCAATTATATGCAGACCTTGCCAAATCGTAGTGAATCAACCCCTTACATCAAAAAGACATCTGTGATCAAAAAGTTTTCCCTTAAGGGCTTCGCAGCCTTGCTGGCCCTTGGTTTGTTTACCTGGAGCTGCACCAAGTTAGATACCACCAACCTCGGTGGCGATCTTCTTCCGGTAGTTGACAACATCAACACTTTTGCAGATACCTTCGATATCATCACTTCCCAGGGATTCTTTGATAATGATACCACCAAAACTTATCGTACATCCGACCAGGTTTTGGGAAAGATCACCAATGATCCTCTTTTCGGAGCAACAGATGCCAGTATTTATTTTCAACCAAAACCAGGTTTCTTTCCCTTCTATTGGGGTTCAAGCCGTGATACCGTAATAGGATTCGATTCTGTTGTTCTTACGCTTAATTACCGCGGGCATTTTGGAAATGCAGCTATTCCGCAACAACTGCAGGTTAGCGAAATTCCGGTTAATGCCGGTGGATTATACGATAGCCTTTTTCAGCCATTGCCATTAACGTTCGCGCCTCCAACCGGCCAGGTGATCGGGGAAAAGATCGTTGACCTTTCCACAATAGGAAGCTATACGAAATTTGCCCACGGTGAAGATTCAGCCCAAAACCAGATCAGGATAAAACTGGACAGCACCTGGGGAGCCAAGATATTCTTCCAGGACAGTACTGCAACCGGGATCAATAATTCCTTTTATAATGATTCGCTTTTCAGAACACGCTTCAAGGGTGTGGCTGTAAAAGCACTTTCAGGAGAAGCCCTGATGTATATAAGTCTTTCTGATCCACGCACCCGGATGGAATTCCACTTCCGAAAAAGAAGGAACAATGTTGTGGATACGATTTATTCCTCCCTCACGGTGAACACAAATGATTTTGGTTCAAGGTTACCTTCAGCGACTGCAAACCGTCTGGTACGCGATCGTTCATTGGGTAGCTATCCACCTGCTGGTCCTTCAGACGAAGTCTATATACAGGCCCAGCCCGGTACATTTGCCATGCTGAACATTCCTGAACTTTCGATCTTCAAGGATACGAACAGGATCATTCACAGTGCCCGCATCAGGGCAGAACAGGTGCCGCACGACTTCCACACAGACAGCGTCTTTGCTGCACCGGTTTATATGTATTTAGATCTTCGCGATACCACGCTTGCTGAAACCTACAAGCCTTTGTACTTCGATCTGAATCCTGGTATATTTTATGACCCTGATTATAAAGGAGGATCAACACCGTTCTACCCGGGTTCTGTGGAATTTGGATATTTCGGAGGCTTTGCAAAACGGAGGATAGATATGCTGACCGGGAGGAATATTGTTTACTACGATTTTAATCTTACGAGGTATATACAACGTATGGTTACCCAGGATGCACCTAATTATGAACTGAGGTTGTTTGCTCCGTATGTATTCAGTTATCCTCAGTTTGTACCCGAGATCATTCCGTATAATAACAGCCTTGCTGCAGGCAGGGTGAGACTTGGCGGATCCAACGGCCCGTACAGGATGCGAATGATCGTTGTTTATTCAAAGGTTCCTGAATAATACTGAAACGATTTATTGACAAAGCCCTTCGTTGTTATGAGGGGCTTTGCCGTTTAAGTGGTGTACCCTTATCTTTGCACATCTTAAAAAAATAATATGCCCTATTTATTTACGTCTGAATCAGTGAGTGAAGGCCATCCTGATAAGGTGGCTGACCAGATCAGCGATGCACTTATTGATAATTTTCTCGCCTTTGACCCAACCAGCAAAGTTGCTTGCGAAACCCTTGTTACCACCGGCCAGGTTGTTCTGGCGGGAGAAGTAAAAAGTAAAGCCTATCTCGATGTGCAGGAAATTGCACGTGGAGTGATCCGCAGGATCGGCTATACAAAAAGCGAATACATGTTCGAAGCTAATTCGTGCGGTATCCTTTCAGCAATTCATGAACAGTCTGGCGATATTAACCAGGGTGTCGACAAAAAGAAAAAAGAAGAACAGGGTGCAGGTGACCAGGGAATGATGTTTGGTTATGCAACCCGCGAAACGGAGAACTTTATGCCACTCGCACTTGATATGGCCCATACCATATTACAGGAACTGGCAGCAGTACGCAGGGAGAACAAACAGATTAAATACCTGAGGCCGGATGCCAAAAGCCAGGTTACCCTGGAATATGATGATAATAACCAACCAACCAGGATAGATGCCATCGTAGTATCAACACAGCACGATGATTTCGGAAAGGATGATGCTATGCTTGCCAAGATCAAGAAAGACATCATCAATATTGTTATGCCAAGGGTAAAGGCACGCTTCGCTAAATATGCCCACCTCTTCAACAGTAAGATAAAATACCACATTAACCCAACTGGTAAGTTTGTTATCGGTGGCCCGCATGGTGATACTGGTTTAACAGGTCGTAAGATCATTGTAGATACTTACGGCGGTAAAGGCGCACACGGTGGTGGAGCCTTCAGCGGGAAAGATCCAAGCAAGGTTGACCGTTCCGCAGCATATGCTACAAGGCATATTGCCAAGAACCTGGTGGCTGCAGGTCTATGCGACGAGGTACTGGTTCAGGTTTCCTACGCTATCGGTGTAGCAGAGCCAACAAGCATCAATGTGAATACCTATGGAACTGCCAAGGTAGATCTTACCGATGGCCAGATCGCACAAAAGGTAATGAAGATGAAGTGCTTTGATATGCGCCCTTACTTTATTGAGCAACGACTGAAACTTCGTAACCCTATGTACAGCGAAACTGCAGCTTACGGGCATATGGGTCGTAAACCGGAAACGGTTGAGAAGACGTTCGTATCTCCGGATGGAAAATCGATCAGGAAAAAAGTTGAGCTTTTTACCTGGGAAAAGCTGGATGCTGTTAAGGATGTGAAGAAAGAGTTCGGTTTAAAATAAACTATTAGGAAATTATGAAGCTGCATCAATTTGGTGCAGCTTTTTTTTGCCTTGTAAATCCTGTTTTACAAGCATTAAACAACCTAAATTCGCCTAGTGAAAAAGTTCCGGCATCAGCATCAGCGACCAAAGAAAAGCAGCCTGGTAGTTGGGCGCCAGCCCGTTATCAATGCATTGCGTAACGGTCCCATGCTCGACCGTATCTATATGCAGGCCACCATTCATGGTGAAGCAGTTGAGGAGATCAGGTCGCTGGCACGGGAAAAGGGGGTACCGGTGAATAAGGTTCCTGTTGAAAAGCTCAACAACATGAATGTGAGCAACCATGAAGGTTGCATTGGCCAGATCTCAAAGGTGCAATACCTGAAATTGCAGGATGTTATTTCATTCGTAGTAGAAAAAGGGGATGTGCCGTTATTCCTGATGCTTGATGGGATCACCGATATAAGAAATATTGGCGCAATAGCTCGAAGTGCGGTAAGCTTTGGTGTGCACGCTGTCATTATTCCGGAAAAGGGAGTAGGTGCATTGAACGAGGATGCTATACTTACCTCCGCCGGGGCTCTTGAGCAGATCCCGGTTTGCCGGGTGAACAGCCTGATGAAAGCCGTTGATGAACTACATCTGAATGGAATAAAGGTATATGCAACAGAAATGCAGGCTTCGAACGACATAAGAAACGTACCACTTTCAGAGCCATGCACAATCATAATGGGTGGTGAAGAACATGGTGTTTACCCGGCGCTTCGAAAAATATGTGATGGGGAAATCAGCATACCTATGCCTGGAGGATTTGAATCGCTGAATGTATCCGTAGCGGCAGGCATAGTACTGTATGAAGCCAGCCGTCAGCGGATCGTAACATAACTAAAGCTGAGTCATGAATAAGCGGGTCAAAATAATCGAATGTCCACGTGATGCGATGCAGGGATGGCCGCGCATCATCAGCACTGAAGACAAGATCAGGTATCTGAATTGCCTGGTGAAGGCGGGGTTTGATGTCATTGATTGCGGAAGTTTTGTTTCTCCAAAAGCGATACCGCAAATGGCCGACACTGCTGATGTGATCCCTGCTATCAATCTTGCAGGAACAACTACCCAATTACTGGTGATCATTGCCAATTTAAGAGGTGCCGAGAAGGCCGCTGAATTTCATGAAGTCAAACTTGTAGGCTATCCATTCTCAATTTCGGAAACCTTTCAGCAAAGGAATACCAATTCAGGGATCAATGCTTCCCTGCAACTGGTGAAAGAGCTGAATTCACTTTGCCGCAATGTAAAAAAGGACCTGGTAGTATATCTATCCATGGCTTTTGGAAATCCTTACGGCGATGAATACAATGAACAGATCGTTGAACGGCGGGTAGAAGAACTTGCTCGCGAAGGAGTTGGAACAATATCTATTGCGGATACCGTAGGATTGGCAACTCCAGCCCAGGTGTATTCAGTAATGAAGAATATAATTGAAAAATATCCGCAACTCGAGATAGGTGTGCATCTTCACGCTACACCGGACGGGATCGGTGAAAAAGTGCAAGCTGCACTGGATGCAGGGTGCCGCCGCTTCGACGGTGCAATCGATGGTATAGGGGGGTGTCCAATGGCGGGCAATGCCCTGGTCGGCAATATGGATACCGGTATTATGTTGCAGCACCTTGTGAGGGAAGGTTTTGAAACCAACATTGACATGCAGAAATTTCAGCAGTGCTCTGAGATCTCCAAAGAAATTTTTAAATGAGCATGCAATTCAGGGCCGAATTCAATCCATCTCCATTCCAAACGAGAGTCAGGCATTCTGAAAAGATCTTACTCGTAGGATCCTGTTTTACCGAACAGATCGGTAATAAGCTTGAACAGATGAAATTCAGCGTGCTTCAAAACCCCAATGGTATCCTTTTTAATCCTGCCAGTATTTCAAAAAGCCTGAAGCGTTATGCCGATCCCATTCCATATATGGAAGAAGATCTGTTTTATTATAATGAGCTTTGGGCAAGCTGGGATCACCATAGCAGGTTTTCCGGACCAGGAAAGACTAAAGTTTTGTCGGGAATGAATGATTCCCTTCAAAGGGCAAATACGTTCTTAAAGGAATGTCATTGGCTAATAATTACCCTGGGCTCTGCGTTTGTTTATGAACGTAACGAAGAGTACAAAAGGGAAGTTGTTGCCAACTGCCATAAAGTTCCAACAGACAAATTCAGAAGGAGATTACTTAGTGCCGAAGAGGTTAAGGCAAATCTGCAGGCGGCTTTTGATGCGATCTTTGCTGTTCGTCCATACCTCAACGTCATTCTCACCATAAGCCCTGTACGGCATCTCCGAGAGGGATTCGTTGAGAACAATCGAAGCAAAGCAAATCTTATTACCGCAGTTCATGAACTTACAGGCCCAAACGTCTTTTATTTTCCCTCCTACGAATTGATCATAGACGACCTGAGGGATTATCGTTTCTATGCTGAAGATCTTGTGCACCCGAATTATTCGGCTACAAATTATGTATGGGAGAAATTTATCCAGGCTGCGGTTGATCCTGGTGCTATGGACCTTTTGAAAGAGATCGCAATAATCAATAATGCTTACCAGCATAAGCCTTTCAATCCCGCTTCAGCACAGCATCAAAAGTTCATGGAGCAGAATCTCCAGAAGTGCATTCATCTAAAGGAGCGTTTTCCATACCTGGACCTGGAAGAGGAAATTATAAAGTTTAGTGGATCCGGTCACCCCTGACCTCCTGGCTGTTCATAAGCTCCCTTTCATAATCCAGCCATTGTTTCCACCGCTCGCGCACTATTTTCTTCGGGAGGTATTTCTCTGCCAGGGTGATGAAAAGGGTATAATGACCAGCCTCGCTCTCCATGAATTTCCGGTAAAACTTCCTCATATAATTGTCTTCCATTCCTTCACTTAGGCGTTTAAAGCGTTCACAACTCCTGGCTTCGATCAATGCCATGGTAAGCATCTGGTCCAAAAAGCGTTCATCAGGGCTTCCCCCTTTTTTCTGGAATTCCAGCAATTTGTTTACGTAAACATCTTTCCGTTGTTTCCCGAGTCTAAGTCCCCTTTTCCTGATCTCGGCAAGCACCTGTCTGAAATGGCCCCATTCCTCGGTAACAATCGGACTTAGTGCTTCAATAAGTTCAGGTTTATCATGATTTTTCTGTATAAGAGAGATGCATGTGGTTGCGGCTTTTTGTTCACAGTAGGCATGATCTGTCAAAATATCTTCAAGGCTTATCTCGGCGAGATTAACCCACCGGGGATCTGTTGGAAGCCGTAGGCCAAGAATATTGCGGGTATGTTCACTCAATTCTTTCATGATGGATCGAAATGCTATATTACATACAAATTTAGTTGTGATGCAGATACACTGGGCTACTCTGACCCTGGGTATATACATTTTGGTGCTTATCCTTGTTTGCCTGAGGATAATTTATGAAACACGCAGTGCAACGAAGACCATGGCATATCTTCTACTGGTCATATTTATTCCTGTTGCGGGTATCCTCTTTTACCTTGCCTTTGGTATTAATTACTGGAGAAAAAAGATATACCGGAGGAAAATGAATGCCGATGAAACACTGCTAAGGCAGCTTCAGAAAGATATTCTTCAGTATAATGATGCAATGTTGGGACGGATCGAAGACTCCGATGATGCACGTGCCGAACTGGCTGCAATGCTTATTCGCGACCTGCAAACCCCGCTTACCCGGCATAACAGGGTGAAACTGCTTGTAAATGGAGAGGAGAAGTTTCCGGAAGTAATGAAGGCCCTCCGCGAAGCAAAGCATCATATCCATATAGAGTATTACATTTTCGAAACAGGGAAGACGGGCGATGCCCTGGTGGAATTACTTATTCAAAAGGCAAAAGAAGGAGTAGAGGTACGGCTGATCTATGATGATTTTGGTAGCCCCAACATCAAAAAACCATTGGAGAAAAGGATGCGCGAGGCAGGGGTGGAGGTGCATCCGTTTTATAAGATATGGTTCTATATACTGGCTAACCGTCTGTACTACCGTAATCACCGAAAGATTATTGTAATTGACGGAAAGACTGCCTTTGTTGGAGGAATAAATGTGAGCGATAAGTATGTAAATGACGGGTCAAAAAAGATTTTCTGGCGAGACACTCATCTTCGGATTGACGGACCGGGCGTATACTATCTTCAGTACCTTTTCATGAGCGACTGGAATTTCTGCTGCAGCGATTCGCTTATTGCCGGAGAAAAATACTTTGCTCCCTACAACAGGTATGAAGAGGATGTTTACTGCCAGGTTGTTGGAAGCGGTCCCGACTCACCCCAACCATCAGTAATGTTCTCATTGCTGCAGGCAATCTACCTTGCAAAAGAAGAGATCTTAATTACTACGCCGTATTTCATTCCCGGCGATAGCATCACGGATGCTTTAAGAGTGGCTGCATTGAGTGGACTTAAAGTAAAGCTACTGGTGCCGGGTATATGTGATTCCAGGTTGGTAAATTCCGCTTCTAAGGCTTATTATAGTGATCTTTTGCTGGCCGGGGTGGAGATCTATATCTATAACAGGGGGTTTGTTCATGCCAAGACCCTGGTATCCGATGGTAAACTATCCATTATCGGTACTGCTAATATGGATAACCGAAGTTTTGAATTGAACTTTGAAGTGAATGCAATCATTTATGATTCTGAATTTTCTTCAAAGCTCAGGGAAGTTTTCTTTGATGATCTGAGTTATGCTGAAAAGATCAATCCAGACGACTGGTTCAGCAGGAGCGCCTGGGAGCAATTTCCCGAGAAGATCGCAAGGCTTCTTTCTCCATCTTTATGATCACATTCCTATCTTTATATATAACTGACTTATCTTTCCTTCTGCTATGAGGATCTTACTATTTTTACTGTCCCTGGTATTTACAATTTTCCTGTGCGTATTACTGAATACAAAATTGCTGCTGCCTGCACCGCTGGGTAAACTTTTATCTCCACAACATGGTATTTGGCAGAATGCAGAAGATGACAATCTGGGTAAACAGGAACTTTCATTTTCGGATCTGAAAGGAAAGGTTGAAGTGTCTTTCAACGACAGGCTTGTGCCGCATATAGTTGCCGAAAATGAGCGAGATGCATATTTTGTCCAGGGATATTTGCATGCACGCTTCCGTCTTTGGCAAATGGAACTCCAGACACTGGCAGCCGCAGGCAGGGCTTCAGAGGTTGCAGGTAATGCAGCGATCCATCACGACCGGGAGTTTCGCAGGTTGGGAATGGTGTATGCCGCTGAGAACTCCCTTAAGGTTCTTGAGGCTGATCCAGTGATAAAGGATGCCTGCGATGCATATACCGCCGGTGTGAATGCTTTCATTGACGGGCTATCAGAAAGCACTTTGCCTATTGAGTATAAGCTTATCGGCTACGCTCCTGAGAGATGGTCTAATTTCAAGACCGCTCTTTTTATGAAGTATATGTCGTACGACCTGGCTGCGCGGGAAAATGATTTTGAAATGACCAATGCGAAAGCGTGGTTTTCCCCGCAACAGCTCGAACAGTTATTTCCATCCTTTCCGGATTCGCTTGACCCAATTATTCCTAAGGGTACTATATACAACTCTCCGGGCTTGACGCCTGTTGAGCCTCCTGTTAAAGTGGATTCGATTCTTGCAGTAGAACCTGCTTCAAAACCTGCCCAGGCTAATGGTAGTAATAACTGGGTTGTAGGCGGAACCAAAACTGCAGATGGCGCTCCAATTCTTTGTAATGATCCCCACCTGGGTCTAAACCTTCCTTCCATCTGGTATGAAATGCAGATCACAGTTCCGGAATTCAACACTTATGGGGTTTCATTCCCCGGTGCGCCATCAATTGTGATCGGCTTCAACGACAGCATTGCCTGGGGAGTAACGAATGGAGGAAGGGATGTGCGTGATTATTATGAGATAACATTTCGTGATGCTTCAATGAATGAATATCTCTTCAATGGTGAATGGAAAAGAGCACAAAAGAGGATAGAAAGAATAAGGGTTAAGGATGGACAGGATATCCTTGATACGGTCACCTATACAGAGTTTGGACCCGTAATGTATGAGCCTGCTTTTAATGAACGATCTGGAAAAGGATATTATGCGGTGAAATGGACCGCCCATGAAGGAAGTAATGAGCTCAAAGTTTTTAACCTGCTCAACCGTGCAAAAAACTACCACGATTACCTGCAGGCGCTGAAGCATATGCGAACTCCAGGGCAGAATTTTGCGTTCGCTTCAATAAGCGGCGATATAGCAATGCGTACCCAGGGGAATTTCCCTGCAAAATGGAAGGGACAGGGCGATGTGATAATGCCAGGTTCAGATTCAGGTTATTTATGGCAAGGTTTTATTCCAGAAGAAGAGACGCCGTTTCAATTCAACCCGGAAAGAGGTTTCGTAAGCAGCGCCAACCAGCACCCTGCAGATGCTGCCTATCCCTATTATCTTGGTTGGGATTATCCAGTTTCAAGGGGTGTGATCGTGAACCGTATGCTTTCGGCCATGAATAATGTAACAGTGGAGGATATGAAAGCTATGCAGACGGATAATTATAATGTATTTGCTGAAATGGCACTCAATAAACTCATTCCCCAGGTCGATTCTTCTGGTGGATCATCTGTCAGTTATTTTGAAACGCTGAAACAATGGAACCGCAGGAATGATCCCGGGGAACAGGGTGCTACCATTTTTGATATTGTCTGGGAAAAATTCTATATACTGGTTTATTCAGATGAATATGATGGTGCGCCAAAAGTTATTGCTAAACCTTCACCTGAAACATTGTTGTACGGAATAATGCGTGATAGTGCTTACCAGTTCACCGACGACAAAACTACCTCCCGGATAGAAACCGAGGAAGAATTGTTCAAGCGGGCATTGCTCTTGGCTTCCCCGGTTCTTGATTCATTGTCGGCAATAAAAAAACTTGAATGGTCAGCATACAAAGGCACCCGCATCAATCACCTGGCCAGGATAGAACCTTTCAGCCGGAAAGTGAATGCCGGCGGTGGTAAGCATATTATTAATGCAACTACTGCCACTCATGGCCCAAGTTGGAGAATGATCGTTAAAATGGCCGGGGAAATTGAAGCCTGGGGAATTTACCCGGGTGGACAAAGCGGCAACCCGGGCAGCAGGTTCTATGATAATTTTATAAA
>JAEZEI010000092.1 GCA_023417815.1 Bacteroidota bacterium
CACCTACACACACACACTTGACATAAAAAGTTGGCAATATGGAGCATGAGTTGCAAACACTTATGAGTTGCCACTTTTCGCACGTTCTGCCGACTTCGTGTCGTTCTCGCCTACTTTGTGGCGCATTTGTTGCGGTGCTTCCGGACATGGATCCAGCGGCGGCCTAAGTGCGTATTTATCGCATTTTTCGGTAATTCATCAAGCCGATTTTACTATTTATTGTTGACAGTCTCAACAATATATGATAGAATAGCTGTATGGAAGGGGGTGAAAATATGGCGCTAGATCATCACACGTTTACGGTTTTAGGCCAATATCGCATAATAACTATGATTCTAGGCCATGAACCGACTGTAGCGGAATTCTGCCAGCGTTCCGATTATACGCGGCACGGATACCATTACATCAAGCGAGCGGGCAAAGATCTCCGGGCGCTGGATCAGAGCACGGCAGAAGACAAGCTAATGAAGGAACTGTATGCAGTTCTGAAGAGTAAGTATGATAACTGAATAGGAGGAAATTCTAATGGGACTTTTTAATTTTGACAAGAACGCAATACTAGGCAAGGTTTTTGGTGCTGCTTCAAATGTACTAAACACGGCAAGCAGGGCGCTAGGATCAGCGGCAAGAACTTCAGCTAGAGCATCTAAGGCAGCTTCAAGCATTGGCAAATCAAGGCCTTCAACACCAGCCGGATCTATGCCTACTTCTACGCCTTCCGCATCTATCCCGGCTCCAGTAAAGCCAGTACAGACATCAGGCATTGAACCGCCAGTAGTAAAACCAATATCACCTAATAGTGATCGTCCTGCACCTGCTATTATGCCGGATACAATAACACCTGACGCCGCTACTCTCAAAGCGTTAATGGCTGAAATAGAAAAGCTAAAAAAAGAACGTGATTTTCTTTTGCAAGCTCAACAAGCTAAAGACAATAAACCCTTTGGCGCCGCTGGCGTGTCTAGTGATGCTGCTGCTTTTGAGCAGCAAATGGACGTTGCGGCGGCTATTGATGCTAAGCGTGCTGCTAATCCTGAAGGAGATGAAAAGGAACTTAGACAGCAAGCAATTGACGAATATTATTATCCAGAAGATGAAGGCCAGGGCTTTCCAGATGATTATGATGAACTTGCAGGCTTAGAACCGGGCCCTATTCCCTTCTGAGGCGCTCGCACGTATGGAAGAGATTAAGTTACAAACTGTTGATGACATTAAACTTAAATCTCTACGTGATGGCCGGGCGCGAAAGTTTGGCAAATACGAGGTATTAAGGGATTTGATCACAACAGACGGGAACGATATAGCGGTAAATGATACGCTATGCAGCATTAACGAAGCCGGAAGCGTTTTTAAGGTACTTGTTAATCAGCTTAAAAAGAAATCTCGAAAAGATAAAGAATATAAGCTGTTTGTATGGGTTATGCACGGCTCTTTAATGCCTAAGATACTACATCTAAGCAAGGTAACAGAAACTAATATTATAGATGTCTTTAAGGATCGTAAGGGAATAATACAGTATATTGTTACTGAGCACTTCATTTTTAAGAACTGGAATAATCTTTTAGGTGGAAATGATAATATAGATAATATCTATGATACCTGGAATATACCTAAAACATTATCTAAACCGCTAGCTATGCAGCTAGTAATAGAGCATAACAGGCCAAAAGCACCGCATAAGCCTTATAAGTATACCCGTGCTAATCTGGTATTTGATAGAGCTTATGAGCTCATGAGCTTCAGCGCCAAGCATGATTTGATTAATGAAGTATGCGAGTCGAAGCGCTGCCCTACTAAGGGCATAATAAAGGATCTGATCAGAGCCAGCGCCGCCGGAGTGCTCTACACTAACGATAATTATAGATACAAATACTTAAAAAACGTCTATGATTATGATATGGATAGCTGTTATACTTCGCAGCTCTTCGCCGATTGCTTCCCGCTGGGTGAATTGAAGCGGGTGAAATGGGATATAAACACATTCAGCAAGTTATGGAATTCAGATTATTGGTATATAGTGCAGGGCATAAGCGATAAAGAATACTATACACTGCAATATAGGCCAGTAAGACAGAACGGCAAGTATTATTATACGCTTACTCCATGGGATTTTAAAGGCTTTGTTGAACTCGGAATTAACCCATTTTCGTGGGATATTGCATGGAATTATATAGCCTTCACGAATAAAACGGGAATGTTAAATCACAATTATCTTGATTGGCTTATGCAGCTCCATGACCTGAAGAGCAGCGCCGGAACGGAAGCGGAACGGAAACTATATAAGGATACTTTGAACTTCATTATAGGCAAGGGGCATTCAGTATATCTATCTGAAATGAATAATCATGTAAGATGGTACTTAGACGCAAAACATTATATGTGCCCGCAGTTTTCTATTACTGCCTATTCAAGAGCACGCTATAATGCAATACGGCTAATGAATACAGTGGGAATGGAGAACACCATAGCAATAGTTACCGACTGCATCAGAACGCCGGATAGTAGAATTACAGCGGCCATGGAAGCTGAAAACGAAAAGACAAAGGCATATATGCAGCGCATTGGTTACGGCGGAACTAGTCTAGGCTTATGGAAGTATACAAACGATATTGATTTTATTCAGTTCACTAATAATGTATACTTCTATAGCAAGTTAAAAAATAATGAATTAGTGCTGAAACCTGTTTTTAGTGGCTGTAATTCAATGAAATTTGAACAGCTTCAGACATTTGAAGACATTTTCAAAAATGTAAACATCATAAACGGCCATACAAAGAAAACTGACGTCTTCGGCGTAACTGCCTATAGCGACTTCCCGCTTTGGCCGGATGAAGAAACGATGGATAAGCAGCATTATATTTGGAAGGTGGTAAACGATGGCTTTAGAGTGGCGGAACCTTTTTAGAAGGCTTAGCAAGCCGGAACCAAAGGCCAAAGAGCAGTTAGATTTACACTATGATATAGCGCCCATAGATGCAACGGGCGCTATATATAGGCTGATCATTGGCCAGCGTTCCAACGGTAAAACATATTCAGTATGTAAGCATATAATTGAAGATTACTTTAACGAAGGCAAAAGAGGGGCTTATATAAGGCGCTATGAAGAGTCTATAACTCCGAAAAATCTACAAAGTTTATTTAATCCGCATTTACAAATGATTTGGGAACTATCAGAGCACAAATGGAATTCGATTTTTTACCGGGCAAAAGAATTTCACTTGTGCGCTGTAGATTCAGAAGGCAAGATAATTGCAAAAGATGATACAGCTTTTTGCATCACGGCGGCCATTAATACAAGCGAGAACACCAAAGGCGAAGACCGCGGCGAAGTTCACACGATTGTATTTGACGAGTTCATGACTAGAAGCGGATACCTAAATAATGAATTTGTTAGATTCATGAACCTGCTTAGCACCCTGATCAGAGATCGTGAGAACGCTGTAGTATATATGCTGGCTAATACCGTTAATAAATACTGCCCTTACTTTGCCGAGATGGGATTAAAAAATATTGATAAACTCCAGCAGGGGGAAATAGCTGTATATACATACGGGTCATCAGACCTGACTGTTGCCGTTGAGCTCTGCGATGAAGTACAGGCCACCAAGCAAACAGCTAGTAAATACTTTGCCTTCGATAACCCACAGCTTCAAATGATCACAAAAGGCGCATGGGAATTTCAGATATACCCGCGGCCACCTTATAAGATTCTCCCGGAAGACATCGTATTAGTATTCTACATACAATTCGCAGAGCAGCTCTTAGCGTGCGAAATAGTGCATAGCACACTAAAACAGTATTGCAATGATGTTTTTATCTTTGTACATCCGCAGACTAAAGACATTAATGTAGATGATTTTACTATTATGTACGTTTCAGATTTTAGCAGCTGTAGGATGCACGTGCGCTTCCTGAAGGATCAACCTACCGACGGCCACAAACTTATATACAGCTTAATCCAGCGGAAGGCTGTATGCTTTTCTGATAACGATACTGGCGAAGTATTTCGGAACTGGTTGCAGGAAATGCAGGGGGTAAAGCTGTGGTGAATAAGTATTTTATTGATTATAGGGCAGTGGATAAAGACGATAATGATATATATACAGATGACGTTATTATATACGCCGCTAATACTATAGAAGCGCTTGATAAACTTGATGCAATGCTGTATCCTGATCATATCTTTACAGTTGATTACATTGGATTAGTTAAAGGCGGCGATTGTGAAGATATAGAGATATTTAAAAGAGGTGATTAAATGGAAGAATTAGCGCTTAGGGTAGTTATTCAGACTGTAGCCGACTTAGCGCCTTTTCATCTGCGCACAAGAAAAGTAGAATTCCAGAACGCCGGAATTTACTTTATAGGAATAGATACTAATCAGATATATTTATTTGATTATGTAGATGTAATTGAAATTATCCCGGATGAAGAGCCGCCGGAATTACCTTTTTAGGAGATGATATAATGAATTATGGTTTAGTAATTTACGCTATATTAATAGGCCATAGCTCAAAGGAGCACCCATTAAAGCAAAAGGATATACAACAACTTCTCAAAGAAGAATACGGTTATAAGGTTGACCGGGAAACTGTAAGAAGAGCAATAGAAGATATGATGGTTTATGATTTGCCGGTTAAAGCTACACTTCATAATCGTCCTGGTTCTGATTTTATGATAACCAATGTATACTATGATAAGGAGCTGATAAAATGAAAGTTACTATCAAACGTAAGAACGGCGAGACAATCACATATAATAGAGCTTTTGAAGTCTTCGGCCGCGGAGCTCATGACGAGCTCTTTGTTGTACTGTATCCAGATGAATTAGACCACGGAGTTGAAGCTGAGATGGAGTACAATACAAATACAATTGATTCTGTAGTAATTACTTTTACAGGTGAATAATTATGTTGTATCAGGTGCAAATTTCCGAGAGCTACAACGGAAAATTAGTAAGATATGAGACTATAGCTATATATCATGACTTCAAAAACGCTTATACTCACTTCATAGACTTACTTCTCAATGACGATTCAGAACTATATAACTATAGGATCCTCGAAGGAAATAAAGTAATTGAAGACGGAGCAGATATAAAGCGGCTCCGTGAAGAAGGGCAGATGAACGTATTATGGTAGAAGATAAGGAAGCTGAAGAGCTGGAAGCGTGCCAGAACTGCGCTTATAACGACGAAGGGTCTTGCTCATGCTTTGAACGTGAAAGTATTGGCTGCCCTTATGCGAAAGAAGGTGATTAAATGAAGTTTGTAGAATTGCATTTAGCATCAGATAATTCTAAGATTGCTGTTAATCCGCTTAATATATTGAATCTCATAAAGCTAGATGAAGGTACAAGAATTTATTTTACTGATGCATCTTTAAGAGCTTCAGTTAAAGAAAATTATGAAACTGTGTTAATGCTGATAAATGATACTATGGATAAGTAATATTTATCCCGGATAATTGAAAAAGGGAAGTAGTTCTATAAGTTCTACTCCCCTTTTTTTATACCCTTTTATACTGTAAAGATTTTACGCTTTACACGTCAAACAGTGATTAAAATAAAGCGTCTATCAGATGATTGTGCCCTTGTATACCCTGCGCTGAAATTTTTGAACCATACAGTATCTTTTGCCCCGGTGACAAACGACTCATCAATTATCATGCTTTGCTCTTCGCTTTCGTTCCTTGCTATAGTGCAGTTAAGGCCTAAAATAGAGCTTTTAAAACTTTCAAGCGGATCAACTGTACACTCTATAATATAGCCTTGTGGGCTCGCTGTAACTGTGCAGAAATAGCATCTATTAAACTCAGTTATCTTAGCATAATTATAAGTAACTTCTTTAGCAAGTGTATTTCTGGATGTATTAAGCAGCAAAACAGGATTTTCTATGCTGCATGGTTGCTTTAGTTCAGCATCAAAAGCTGTATCAAGTGTATAGGTTTTATTAATCGTATTGGCTACATCTGATGTAGTACCCAATTGAACAGTAACTGCCACTATTCTTCGCCGCCTTCCTTAATAAAAACACCAGTTTCAAGAAATTGCTTTATCATAGCAAGCTCTGAAGCTGTAGCGCCTACTATACCAGAAACATCTACATTATTACATACTGTGTAGCCTGTAAATTCATTTAACAAGCCGGATCTGTGAACAGGAACGCCAAAAGTTTTACCATACAATTCTACATCTTTACTAATTGGAGTAGGCCACGTTACTTTTATATACGGCGTATCCATGTAATACCATGATGTTTGTTGACCAAATGACCCTGATATTGTAGTACCTAAAGCATTTTTAGCAACCTGCACAGCATACTGATTATCCAGATTTTGCAGCGTAAGATTTACGCCTAGATCCATAGCGCCGCCTATAACACTACCTATTGCACCAGCTTTCATTCCTGCGTTTCCGCCTGTTCCTGACGGATTAGCTGCGCCGCGTGTAAAGCCTGTAGTTGCGCCGCCTATTATGCTTGTAGCTAAATTCTTTACACCGCCTAAAATAGCTTGTGACATCTTGTGAGATGCCTGAGCTTTAGCTCCTTGATAAGCTCCAAATGCATTAGCGCTTACTACTTCCGCGCTGCCACAATTGCCGCTAACAAAGGCTACTGGATGCTGCGCATCTTCACCGCCATAGTTAGTATAAACTACTGCACTACAGTCACCAGTAACAAAATCAATCCACATCTTACAGCTTAGAGTACAGCCCATAACTGACTGAGGATCCAAGCCGACAATACCGCAAAACGGTATATATATTTCTACTGTAGCGGAATAATCAAGGAACGGCGCCCCGTTTTCAAGTTCTTCCCAAGCCGGTATATCTACTGTACCAAAGTCCACTGCTCTATCAAAGTTTCCATATTTATAGGTTGACCATCCGGTATTAATAGTTTGGTTGGCTGCATTTCTAAATGTAAATGTTGTCTCATCACCTACGCCCGTATCAATTATCATCGGATACCCAATTAATCCTACTATTCTATTCATTGGATCAAAACTATCTGGTACCGTAACCGGGCTTGTTCCACTTGTTCCGGCTGCACCGCCGCCCATCCACTGATAAAGATTATTTAGTTCTTCGCTAGTGCACGCATAAACTTTTGTGAATTCAGCATGATTATAATTACCGCCGTCTTCCTGATTATCACTTTCTAAAGGTTCCGGCTCTGGCGGTTCCGGGCTCCATGGTTCAGTATGAATATCTATATCATTATCTTCATTAATCTGATTAATAGCTATATCAATAGCATTTTTTATATCGTCATAACTTACAGGTTCATCATCTTCAACATATGTGAATGTGTAGTTATCACCATAATATATTCTGATAACTGCACCGCTTGGCGTAGTGTAAGTATTATTATAATTATGTGTACTCTGACCTGTTGAGATCATTTTATTTACAAAGTCATTTATATAGGTAATGTTTTTCATATTACCAACATACGGATAACCTTTAATACCTATAATGCAACCTATAGGTTGAGATGTAGGATCACATTCAATTTCACTGACTCCTGTTGTTGTGATTATTTGATTATTATTTACAGTAAATTCAACCCCACCTACATACACAACCATTGCAATCATAGTTTGTGTACGATGTGCTGCAGCATTATTACCATATGTTAGTGATACAGCATCATTATTATAAGCACCATTATAACCTGTAATCCTTACATAATTCCCAACTGAATCTCCAACAAGACATGCCTGACTATACCCAGCTGCAGTATTTACTACAGGCATAGCACCATTAACAGCACCCATCATTAACTGTACTTCTTCATCTGACGGATAATTCCCATTATTATATCCTCTACCTACATATTGTGGCGAAGATATTGTACTAACACCATCAGAAAAATTAAAATCACATTTACAAAATACACTTTTTCCCCAATCTGAACTTGTATTATCTGGATAATAATATGCACCGCTAAAATTTATAAGAGTAGTTACATGGCAATATTCAGATTGTAAAAATACTGTTTCCTCATCAGCATCATCACCTAAAATTTCCTGTGCTAGTTCTTTTACACCTGTAAGCCACGTATCAACAGCAGCCTGAAATACTTCAGCAATTTCCGGTAACATTTAACTATCACCTCTTTAATATGATATGATAAGACGGTAAACAGCTAATATCCTGCCTACCGCCTAAGTATGAATTATTCTGTTGTTTTTGCGGTTGCCCGCTTACGCTTTCAGGTCGTTGGATCCGCTGGCTTATCACTAGCTAAGTAGTAATAATTTGTAGTCGCGCTATAAGATCCAGTACCGACAGCAGCCATAGAACCATTAGCAAATGTAAAATACTTAGCTCTTGTTGTGCTCCAGTTTGCCGGAGAAGCAGAAACTTCAGACGGAGCACCTACACGAGTATCAAGTACATAAAGATAAGTTGCTACACCTGCATAAGCTGTAGCATATGCAGTAGCTTCTGTATCATCCTTAGCCACAATAACCGGGTTAGTAATAGTGAATACTACGCAATTCTCTAAAATATCGTTAAGATACATAGCATCCCACTTATAGAAATAGTTGTAGTATTCGCCCCTTGGATTATAGATAGAAGTAACTCTATAGTTTTGATTACATACAGCAGCCGCATCACGGTCAAACATTGCAGCCAGTACGCCGGAGTTAGCTACTTCTGCCTTAGTTACGCCCGTAGTTTCAGACATATCTACGGTAACGTCTATAACTAATCTGTTATCTGTTGATGTTGTGCCGGAGCCCTGCCATTCTGCTATTTCATCATAGCCCGGCAGCTTGACAAATTCATCATGATAAGTATCTGAATAGAGATAAGCGTCTAAGGATTTAGCGAATTCAGTATTAGCTATGAATTTCAGTCTGTCGGAAGGTGTAAAGGTGATATATGAACCTTCGTTATAAAGTACGCTTGCTTTTGCGAGATATTTTCTATACTGCGCGATAGTCTTAGAAGCAAATCTAAGGAATTCCTTAGAAGTAAGCGCCGCCGCCGCTGTAAGAGGAGTACCGCCAGCGTTCGGCCCTGCATTGTAAAGGCTAAGAAGATTTACAATTCTACCTCTAGCCGCCTTCTGGCCAATTAAGTTGTTGATTGTAGCCATGATTAAAGCGTCATTGCATAACGTCATTTTCATCCTTATACGGTTTTCTATCATTGCTACAAAGCTAGATAACTGCTCTGCGCTCTGGAAGGCTTCACGGAGCTGTGTATCTACTATTGTTATTGGTACTTCATATGTAGCCTTGGAATTGAAGAACTTAGCCGAAACGGAAGGCTTAGAAAGTTCAAACGGATCCGGGTAAGCATCGCCCGATTCATAAGGATAATTGAATAGATCCCATGTTGCGTTATCCCTTGCGTCAGGAGCTTCACAACGAACCTTTTCTAATACGCTGCCATAGTCCCATTCATCCATCAAAATATTTGGCGCCTGAGAAGCATAAGTGCGGTCAACCATCATAATACGGCCTACCTGATCAATTAAAGATCTTACGAAGCTATCTTTATTAGCGTTGGAAGCTCCAGTATAATCTAAGACCGCTTTACCAACATCAACTAAGTTCGATAAGTCTTCATTAACTACAAGCTCCGCGCCTGTTACCTGATCAATCATGCCTACACTTGATACAGTTCCTTCAAGTATAGTCGCTAACTGTGTTATACGTGGCATTTTAAAACATCCCCTTTTTTAATTTTAGTATGAATATAATTGTAATTGTGCCTAAAGCGGTACTACTGGACTCGAACCAATAACTCCGGACGTTCTAACTGTCTCCGGCGGTTTTCCTATTAGCCTAAGTTCCGGGTAGCGTAGATAATGCGGGCTATTATCTACGCATTGACAAACCTTAAATTTCAGTGTTATAGGGATAAACTGAGATAAGAGATAGAATTAAATCGTTTTTCGTTCAGGTTTAATTCTACTTAGATTTTATCATATTTATTGAAAAAAATCAATATTATGACCACATTGCAAGCAAGCAAGTATCAGCTGCTTTTTTCAAAAATTCTTCTACTATACTATCTGCTCTTAGCTTTAATTCCGCCGTCAGCATCTGTTGATTTGTGGTCACGCCCACATTACCAGAACGCACGTGTTTCTGCATAGCAACACTATTACCGCTAGGCGTAGAGCCGAAGGCGTCACCATCCGCCCAGCGCATAGTCTGTGTAGCGTCTCTATATCCCGCCGTGCTCTGAGTTGCGCTTGTTTCCGTCTGTGACTCAGGTTTACCTGTACCTGAATTCGAATCGAATGGAAACACGTTATTTTTAACTGTTACCGTACCCGGATTACTTTCTGTATCAGATACTTTGCTGGCGCTTCCGCTATACTCTACCATGTTATAGTTCTCAATAGGGTTATATTCTTCCGTAAGCGCTGCCATTATCCTAGTATAATTATCTTTATTCTCTTCCAGAAAGATAACAAGCTGATTATATAAGAACTTGTATACATAATTTATCTGGTCTTCTTTATTTTCAATCGTATCCACTGAGTTAGGCAGCAAATGATTAATGTATTTACGGCCTATTGCCGGAAATTCACGGCCTATATACCGCTCTTTATACTTCAGTGTAAACAGTCTGAATAAATCATCACCGTCAATATTATATTCTGTATCCGTTATTTTAAAAACATCAAAGTTTGCAAATGGATTAACAAACGTCATGCCCCTGTCTATCATCTGTATAAGTAGATTTTCAAGTGTTATATATCTATTCTTCGTTCTTATCATCTGCTTCGCCCCCTTCAGTTCCAGCCGGATCAGCGCCCGGATCATCTGCATTATCATTCACTTCTATCTTTTTATCATCCGGCAGGGAAGGAGCTGCGCCGGATCCTTCTATTTCTACTGTACCATTCATCATGTTTTCAAGTGCATTTTCATCAACTTCCACGCTTATATTCGTTTTGAAAAGCTCATTAACTCTATCTAAGCCGGATTTAATCGAGTTAATTATACTATCAATGTTCAGACTAAGCGCTCCAGTATCCATAGCAGCTTCCGCATTATTTATATATTGGCGCTTCCTGTTTCCGTTATAAGCTATGCCTAATTCGCTCCAGAAGTCAGAAAGTATTGTTGCGTGAGCTTCAATTAAGCTGATAATAGTATCATTGGATCCGCTGGCCACTACCGGGCTAACGGTCAGCTTATTAAGTATATCCTGCGTAAGGACTTTAAAAGGTTTACCGTTGTATAGATCCTTAAGAACTGCTTCAGCACTATTGACCATATTCTGATTATCTGCGATGTATGCCACCTGAACACGACTGTTAATCTGCGCACAATTCAAGCTAACAAAGTTATCTGCGAGCATGCCAGCATAATTATAAATCAAATCATACAGCCCTTTGCAGCTGTCAATTGCTAATTCTGCATCTAAGTGTGTCAATCCTACTACTATACCGTCTAATCCTTCCGTGCTCTGGCGCCCGTCTAAATGCCTAACTTTTACAGTCTTAGATCCTAATACGGGATTAGCTATAATATATTGTGTCGGTACCTTATAACAGTCTGGTTCTCCGCCGTAGTTACCAGCGAGAGCATACAAGGCATTATCAAATTCTTCAAAGCGAGTAAAGCATATACGGCCTTCAAGTATCAGACATTCTTTTATATATTCCTCATCCATCCGCTCTTCTAAGCCTTTAAGCCTGATCAGCTCAGCCACCTTATTAGTCAAGGTTTTAAAATAATATCTAAATACCTTTTCTACATCACACACACCGCCATATGTAGGTATAATCACTATAAAACGCCCCCTTAAATCTATATATACGTATATAACGCACAAGCCTTTGCTACCTTCAATTATAGCATAACCACCCGGAGAAGACAATAGCAGCGGGCCAACCTGTTGAAACTGTTGAATAAATTCAGGATCCGAACCACGCAAAAGCGTAAACTTATCAAAATTTGCGGTCTTTTTGAGTATATCTATTTGTCAAAAATAATCATTAAAAAACATAAACCAAAAATAAAAAACAATTTCAAAAACGCGCCGCCCGAACCCCCCATGTTTTGCCACATAGCAATATATGAAGCACAGTTGTCAACTTTAAGTGTCAAGTGTGTGTGTGTAGGTG
>JAEZEI010000094.1 GCA_023417815.1 Bacteroidota bacterium
GGCCGGGGCCGAGGCGGAGTTGCGATATCTCGAAGCCGCGGCCTTCGCCGAGCAAGATGTTGTCCTTCGGCACGCGCACATTGTTGAAGCGCATATGCATATGGCCGCGCGGCGCATGGTCATGGCCGAAGACATGCATCGGGCCGAGCACTTCGACGCCGGGTGTGTCGACGGGGACCAGGATCTGCGACTGCTGCTTGCTGGGGGCCGCATCGGGATTGGTCTTGACCATGACGATCATGATCTTGCAGCGGGGATCGCCGAGGCCGGAGATGTAATACTTCTCGCCACTGATCACCCACTCGTCGCCGTCGAGCTTGGCGGAGGTGGAGACGTTCTTGGCGTCAGACGACGCGACGTTCGGCTCGGTCATCGCATAGGCTGAACGGATCTCGCCGGCCAGCAGTGGCTTCAGCCACTTCTCTTTCTGCTCCTTTGTCCCGACGCGCTCGATGACCTCCATGTTGCCCGTGTCCGGCGCGGAGCAATTCATCGTTTCCGAGGCGAGGGGGTTCTTGCCGAGCTCGGCGGCGATATAGGCGTAATCGAGATTTTTGAGGCCTTCGCCGGTTTCGGCGTCGGGCAAGAAGAAGTTCCAGAGGCCTTCCTCGCGGGCCTTGTTCTTGGCTTTGCCAAGAATATCGAGCTGCTCCGGCGTAAACGACCAGCGATCGGTTTTCTTCTCTCCCGCACGATAGAACTCTACCGACATCGGTTCGACCGTCGTCGCGATGAATTGACGGACGTGATCGTAGAGCGGACGGACTTGCTCCGACATGCGCAGGTCGTTGAGCGCATCCTCGGGTGCGAGCGTGTAAGGCGTTTGGCGGGGGGTATAGGCAACTTTCATGGTCGTTGTTCTCCCGTTTCTTGTGATCGTTGTTGGCCATCTCGCATGGATGGTTTGTCGAGCGATATAGGCACGAAGTTGCGCTGTTGTCTTCGCCGTTTGACGCAACGGCGGGCAGCGTCGCGGGTGAAAATATGCTGCCACATGGATTATGCGCCCTCGTACGATGGCGGGTGCAGCCTAGCGCCGCCGCTCGCGACAGCCCATTGGTCGAAGGCGAGCACGAGGGGAAACAAGCGGCGGCGACCACCTGTGCACGCGCATTGAATGTACGATTGGAACGGCACGGCATTCGGTTGTCACTCTGCTGTCACAACCAGAGCGGTATGAAGCGACCGTGCTCGAATGGCTGCAAAGCCATGCAAGGTCGTTAGCCTTTTGCCAGGGTGGCGTAGCGTGAAGATGAAGTGCTTGTGCAGGCCTGGTCGCCGTCGGCACGCCACTATTCGCGCTGTTTCGGCTTTGGCGGCATCCGTCATTCTGAATTTCGGCGAGCCGATGGCGTCGGCTCACGCTGACGGGCGTGAGGCGCTCAATTTCGATATTCCGCAGCAGTCGCTGGCGTCTGCGCTCGAGATCTACAGCGCGACAACGGGAGTTGTGGGGCTGTATCGCAGCCAACTGGCCATCGGGCGGATATCGAGACCGGTGTCTGGTCGTTATTCGCCGGAAACCGCGCTGGCACTCCTGCTCAACGACACCGGTTTGTCGGCGCAATACGCATCAACGGATGCATTCACTCTGGTGCCGGCGCGCGATAGCGCGGGATCGTCCAGATCCGCTTCGGCGGTCGCGCGGGCGGCTATCGCGCAGCAGGATGCCGCGCAACGCGATTTTTCGGCGCTTCTCCAGGAGCGCATCAATGCGGCACTGTGTGCCAGCGGTGCAACGCGGCCGGGCGAGTATCGCATCGCGATGAGTTTCCGCGTCGGCGCCTCTGGTGAGGTCGATCAATTCAACCTCCTCGGCTCATCGGGCGATCGCAGCCGAGATGCCGCGATTTCGAATGCGCTAAAAACGCTTGCGATCGGGCAGCCGGCGCCCTCCCACATGTCACAGCCATTCACGATGGTGGTGCTGCCGTCATCGTCGGGCGCGATCAATTGTTCGCCGATCAGAAGCGCCCTACGCAATGGTTAGAACGCCAAAATCGTCAGCGCGGGCGAAGCTTGTCGAGGATCAGCCAGCGAGCGGCACGCAACCGCCGTCGCCTCTCGCAACGCTGCAAGAACTGCTGGCCGATCGATACGGTATCCTGAAAACACGCCTGGCCCGCCGGCTTGGTTCGCAGGACTGGGCGGAGGAGGCGCTTCAGGACACCTATCTTCGGTTAAGCGGAGCCGACATTGCGGGAACGGTGCGCAATCCAACGGCCTATCTGTTCCGCACAGCTTTCAATGTCGCCCTGAACCGGATGCGTGCGGATCGACGTCGGTTGTCGGCGGCGGAGATCGATGGTCTTTTGCATATTGCCGACGAAGCTCCCGATGCGCTGCAGGTGGTCGAAGGGCGTGCCGACATATCGCGCCTGAGCAAGATCATCGCCAAGCTGCCTGAGCGGCAACGGGCCATTTTGCTCGCATCGCGTGTTGAAGGCGCGTCTCGGCAGCAGATCGCTGAGCGCTTTCGCATTTCGGTGGGGATGGTCGACAAGGAGCTCCAACAGGCGCAGGAATTTTGCGCCATGCGCTTCGGCTGGAAGAAAACGAAATGACCGGTCTGGGGAGCAATCTGCAGGAACTGACGACGCTGGATCGCGAGGCTCATGCCTGGGTCAGGCGTTTGACGTCGGGTGAGGC
>JAEZEI010000101.1 GCA_023417815.1 Bacteroidota bacterium
GGGTCGGACACTGGTGTCCGGCACCGAGAGGGTCGGTCCCAGGGGGGCACGGCCCAGGGAAGCCCGAAAAGGGCATCCCTAGGGGCGGGGACACGCAGGCAACTGCACCCTGTCCGACAAATACAAACAGCGGCCAGCTGAGGCCAGGTGGCTGCTAGAGGCCGTGCCCACGGGCACGGTGCTCATGTGAGCGCCCCTTCAACATCGGAGTGGCGCGTACAGCACGGTCGCTGAGTCCGCCCGCGGCTCTTCGATCTTCGCTCCGAGCGCTCGAGCCGATGATGTTCGAGCGCTCCGAAGGAAGACCGAGCCCGCAGCCCCCAGCGCCCCGTGTGTTGTCCCGGCCCGAGTACGGGCCCGAGGAGCGCTGAATGATCATCAGAGAGAAGGTACGGATCGGCGACCAGGTCGTGACGCTGGAGACAGGTCGCGTCGCAAAGCAAGCAGGGGGATCGGTACTGGTACGCGCCGGTGACACGATCGTGCTGGTCACGGTGTGCGGCACCCAGGAGCCCAAGCCCGGACAGAGCTTTTTCCCGCTCAGTGTCGACTACCAGGAGAAGACCTACGCGGCGGGCAAGATCCCGGGCGGCTTCTTCAAGCGTGAAGGCAAGCTGCGCGACTACGAGGTGCTCATCTCGCGCCTCTTCGACCGGCCCTGTCGCCCGCTGTTCCCCGAGGGCTACCTGAACGAGGTCCAGATCATCGCGACGGTGATGTCGTTCGATCAGGAGAACCCGCCCGACACGCTGGCCATGATCGGCGCCTCGGCGGCCCTGCACATCAGCCCGATCCCGTGGAGCGGCCCGATCGCCGGTGTGCGCGTGGGTCGCGTCAACGGCGAGTTCATCGCCAATCCCACCTACGAGCAGATCGAGAAGAGCGATTGTGAGCTCCTCGTGGCGGCGTCGCGCGATGCCATCGTGATGGTCGAGGGCGAGGCCGACGAGATCTCCGAAGAGGACATGATCGAGGCCCTGCTGTTCGCGCATCGCTCGATCCAGGACACGCTCGAGCTGATCGAGCGCATGAAGCAGGCCGTGGGCAAGCAGAAGTGGTCGTTCAGCGTGAACGCGCCGCAGCAATTCCTGAAGGAGCGCGTGCAGCAGGCGGCGAGCTGGAACGTTCGCGAAGCCTGCAGCATCGCAGACAAGCACGCGCGCGCCGACCGCATCAAGCAGATCAAGAAGGAGACCGTGAGCCAGCTGGCTTACGAGTTCCCGAACGAAGAGAACGCCATCAAGGAGGCGTTCGAGGAGCTGCGCTACAACACCATGCGCGCCCAGGTGCTCGACGAAGGTCGTCGCCTGGACGGCCGCGACACGCGCACCGTGCGCCCCATCAGCATCGAGCTCGGCGTGCTCCCGCGCGTCCACGGCTCCTCGCTGTTCACGCGCGGCGAAACGCAGGCCATCGTGACCACCACGCTCGGCACCGCCCGCGACTCGCAGCGTCTGGACACGCTCCAGGGCGACCAGCACAAGCACTTCTTGCTGCACTACAACTTCCCGCCCTACTCGGTCGGTGAGGTGAAGCCCATGCGCGGCCCCGGCCGGCGCGAGGTGGGCCACGGCAACCTCGCCGAGCGCGCGCTCGAAAAGATGATGCCGACGCCCGAGCAGTTCCCCTACGCGGTGCGCATCGTCTCGGAGATCACCGAATCCAATGGCTCCTCCTCGATGGCTTCGGTCTGCGGTGGCGCCCTGGCGATGATGGACGCGGGCGTTCCGCTCAAGGCTCCCGTGGCGGGCGTGGCCATGGGCCTGATCAAGGAAGGCGAGCGCTACGCAGTGCTCACGGACATCCTCGGCGACGAGGACGCTCTCGGCGACATGGACTTCAAGGTGTGCGGCACCGAGAAGGGCGTCACCGCCATTCAGATGGACATCAAGATCGAGGGCTTGAGCCGCGAGATCCTGGAGCGCGCGCTGCACCAGGCGCTTGAAGCACGCCTTCACATCCTGGACAAGATGCAGCGCGCCATCGGCGCGCCGCGCGAGGAGCTCTCGCAGTACGCCCCACGCATCACGCAGATCCGCGTGAAGCCCGACCAGGTGCGCACCATCATCGGCCCCGGCGGCAAGATGATCCGCGCCATCGTCGACCAGACCGGCGCCAGCATCGACGTGGCCGACGACGGCACGGTGAGCGGGGCCTCGGCGGACAGCACCGCGGTGGCCAAGGCACTCGAGATCATCAAGAGCCTCACCACCGAGCCCGAGATCGGCGAGGTCTACGAGGGCACCGTGAAGCGCGTGGAGCCCTACGGCGCCTTCATCGAGATCCTGCCGGGCAAGGATGGCCTGTGCCACATCAGTGATCTCGACTTCACGCACGTGAACAGCGTGGAGGACATCGTGAACCTGGGCGACAAGGTGACCGTCAAGGTGACCAACATCGACCGCGACGGACGCATCCGCCTGTCCCGCAAGGACGCGCTGCCCGAGGGCGCTGCCGGTGCCGCTGCAAGCAAGCTCAATGGACGCAGCGAGGAGCGCGGGCCTGGACGCGAGGAGCGCCCCTTCAAGGGCCGCGAGGAGCGGCCTTTCAAGGCACGCGAGGAGCGCGAGGAGCGCCCTGCCTTCAAGCCACGCGAGGAGCGCGAAGAGCGCCCTGCCTTCAAGGCACGCGAGGAGCGCGAAGAACGCCCTGCCTTCAAGCCACGCGAGGAGCGCGAGGAGCGCCCCGCCTTCAAGGCACGCGAACGCGAAGAACGCCCTGCCGCCTTCAAGGCGCGCGAGGAGCGGCCCTTCAAGGCGCGCGAGGAGCGCGAAGAACGCCCTGCCTTCAAGGCGCGCGAAGAGCGCGAGGAACGCCCTGCCTTCAAGGCACGCGAAGAGCGCGAAGAACGCCCTGCTTTCAAGG
>JAEZEI010000036.1 GCA_023417815.1 Bacteroidota bacterium
ATTCTCTTGCACCTGTGATCGTAAGGACCAATCCGCCAATGGGCGCAACAAACTTCAGGGGAAGGGTGATCACATTTCAATTCGACGAATATATCGAGTTGCAGGACCTTCAGAATAATTTCTCCTATACTCCTTTCCAGAACCAGAGTCCTGTGGTTTCCTATAATCTTCGTACCGTCACAGTCCGTTTGCGCGACAGCCTGAAACCTAACACCACTTATTTTATTAATCTCGGGAATTCAGTCAGGGATATAAATGAAGGGAATATTTATCCTGACCTGGGGATAGCATTTTCAACAGGTGATGTCCTGGATACACTGAATCTTCGTGGATCGGTTTCGCTTGCAGAAACTGGAGGTACAGACAGTACGATGGTGGCCATGCTTTATCGCAATGCCCATGATACAGCTGTTCGTTCACGGAAACCGGATTACCTTTCCCGGATCAGGGGCGATGGAAGTTTCAGCTTCTCCTATTTGCCCTCAGGGAATTACCGGGTGTATGCCTTAAAAGATGGCGACCGCGACAGGACCTATAATTCTAAACGTGAAATGTTTGGCTTTCTTGATTCCATCATCATTTTACCTGGCAATGAAACAGCAGTACAGTTGTATGCATACCAGGAGGAGAGCGCACCAGTGCCTCCTGCGCCAGGGTCAAGAATATTTACCTATACAACCGAAGCAGGTAAGGATCTGCAGGATATCCTGTCACCCCTTTCGATAACGTTCAGCAGGCCATTATCAAATGTGAATGAGGAACAGTTCAGTATAAAGGATTCTTCCGGCAATGAAACAGAAGGTAAGGTCTTTAACCTTGATTCTTCAAGGATGAAACTGGATATTGAAGTTCCCTGGCGTGAAGCGACCACCTATACGCTCACCTTCTCCGCTTCAGCGGTTCAGGACACATCGGGGGCTGACCTTCAAAAAGGAGATACCATTTCTTTTCAAACCCGTTCTCAGAATGATTATGGCACTGTCCTCGCGAGGTTCCGGGGGCTTGATCTTTCCATGAACCCTGTTCTGCAGGTTTGGAATGGAAACGTCCTGGTTAAAAGTTATCCTCTTTCATCTCCTGAATGGAACAGTGGCATGTTCATTCCCGGAGAATATACACTCAGGATATTATTTGACCGGAATGGCAACGGCACCTGGGATACAGGGAATTATGAATGGAAACTACAACCCGAGATCGTGATCCCGGTTCAGCAAAAAATTACAGTTCGTGCGAATTTCGATAACGAGGTTATGATAGAATTATGATTCCGGGATTAACGCGCCGGATTATCTTTGCAGGATGATATTTTCTTCCCATTTACTGGAAAAGGCTGTGAATGAATTTGCCAGGCTCCCCGGCATTGGGAAAAAGACTGCTCTTCGGCTGGTACTTCACCTCATAAAGCAGGATGAAAAGGAGGCAGGAATGCTTAGTTCTGCGATCTCTGAAATGCGCAACAATATCCGTTTTTGCAGAACATGCCATAATATTTCCGATACTGAACTTTGCAATATTTGCAGCAATACCATGCGGAAAAGCGAGATCATTTGCGTGGTGGAAAATATACGCGATGTGATCGCGATTGAAAGCACCCAGCAGTTCAATGGTGTTTACCATGTACTGGGAGGGATCATCTCTCCACTAGATGGAGTTGGGCCCGACCAGCTTAATATTGATTCACTTGTAGAACGCATAAAGGAAGGTGAAGTAAAGGAGATCATTTTTGCACTCAGTCCCAATATCCAGGGAGATACAACTATTTACTTTATCAGCAAGAAGATCAAGGATCTTGATGTGAAGGTAACCACTATTGCCCGCGGTATTGCTTTTGGCGGAGAGCTTGAATATGCCGACGAGCTTACCCTGGCAAGAAGTATAACCAACAGGATCCCCGTAGACAGGTTCATTTCATCTGCCAGTTGATCCGGTTCAGTCCCAATTTCTCCCGGTTCGGGAACCTTTATTCTTTATAGGCATTTCCCCAGGTTTACATTTGGTTCAAAATCCGGATCATGAAACGCAATGCAAAAAAGGTGGCCATTTTAAGCATTACGCTTATCCTGGTTGCCGCTGCTGCTGTGGGATTTTATATGTATAACCGCGGGCCTGTGAACATCCGCACGAGCAGGTCGACCGAAATAAACGCAAAACAGCTTTACCAGGAATACCAGGAAGATAATATTAATGCCAGGTCAACTTACGACGAAAAGATCCTCAGCGTTTCAGGAAAGGTTGCATCCATTTCCAAAAATCAACAGGGAGAACCAGTTGTTAAGCTTGAAACCGCAACCGATGGTGGATATGTGAACTGCACATTCCAGGAACAGGTAAGCATGAACGAAGGAGAAATGGTTAAAATAAAAGGTTTATGCACCGGGATGGGACAGTCGGAACCAGAGCTGGGAATTCCCGGGGATGTATATATCTCAAGAGCAATTTTCATTAACTGAACCAATGAAGGCAACTGTTTTCATACTCACGGTCGTATTCATTACTATGTTACCTGCCTGCAAGCATGAGATACCGGGCATACCTGCGCCCGAACCGCCGGTGGTGCCTCCCGGAAGTAACCTGGTATGTTTTGAATCAGATATACTGCCCATCTTCATTTCGAATTGCGCCAAATCTGGTTGCCATGATGCTGACTCACACCAGGAAGGATATGTATTTGATTCCTATGAAAATATTATCAGGGATGGAATAATTCCCGGGGATGCAAATGACAGCGAGGTTTATGAAGTGCTTTTTGAAGACGGAAATGATAAAATGCCCCGTCCACCCAACCCCGATCTTACAGCCCAGCAAAAAGCATTGATCGGAAGATGGATAAATGAAGGCGCCCGGAATACTACAAATTGCGGAACTGCCTGTGACCCGGGACAATTCAACTACAGCAGTACTATCAGGCCGCTGTTAGGTACACATTGCACCGGGTGCCATAGCGGACCAGCGCCATCAGGTAACATTGATCTTTCTGTTTATGATGGGGTACGCAATGTTGCGCTGAGCGGCAGGCTGCTGGGGGCCATCACCCACACCCCGGGGTTTCAACCGATGCCGCAGGGAGGAAATAAACTGGGAGATTGCCAGATTCAACAGATCAGGAGCTGGATCGATGCAGGCGCACCAAACAACTAATAATGAAAAACCACTCATATTCTCTTCCTGTTCTGTTGGCTGCATTGTTGCCTTTCGCAGGATGTTACTATGACAAGGAAGAATTACTTTACCCTGATTCTGCCTGTGATACAACGGCCGTTGCTTACAGTACCTCTGTTGTACCTATTCTGAGTGCCTCCTGTTACAGTTGTCATGCCGGATCTTTTCCTTCCGGAGGGATCCGGCTCGACAACCATGGATCTGTTGCTGCTTATGCAAACAATGGAAAACTAATGGGAGCTATTACACACAGTCCCGGCTTTTCACCTATGCCAAAAAACTCCGGGAAACTCAGTAACTGCAAGATCAATATCATACGGAAGTGGATAGAGGATGGAACCCCGAACAATTAAAAATAAAAACAGGTTAATGAAAAAACTTATCACTTGTGCAATGATCATGATCGCTACAAATTCGATCGCACAGAAAATTTACACCAAGAATGGAAACATCTCGTTCTTCTCAAAGTCGCCGCTGGAGAATATTACAGCAGACAATAACCAGGTGATGAGCGTACTTAATACGCAGACAGGAGAAATGCAATTCTCTGTTCTGGTGAAAGGATTCCATTTTGAAAAAGCGCTTATGCAGGAGCACTTTAATGAGAATTATATGGAAAGCGAGAAGTACCCTAAATCAACCTTTAAAGGAAATTTAGCTGATGTTTCGAAGGTTAACTTTAAGAAAGATGGTACCTACCCGGTATCAGTTATCGGCGACCTTTCTATTCATGGCGTTACTAACAAAGTGTCCGTACCCGGAACCATTACAGTTAAAGGAGGCAATATCACATCCAACGCAAAATTCACAGTAAGGCTTGCAGATTACAAGATTTCAGTTCCCAAAGTAGTGAGAGATAATATTGCTGAAAATATAGAGATCACTGTTGCATGCAGATATGACCAGAAAATGTAACATGATGTATAGAATCATTCTATTTGTATTGCTCATTTCTGCTTTCCCCGCAATTGCCCAGGACGATACAACTGATCTTATGAGCATGCTGGAAAAGGAAGTAATGAACGATGAAAAAAATGCTGTCAATTATACCACGGCCACCTTCAAAACTACGAGGCTCATAAATGGTCATACCGTTGAGAATGTAGGTAAAGGGGTTCTTGATGTAAAGATCTCTCACCGATTCGGTAAGGTAAATGGCGGCGGATACGACCTCTTTGGACTCGATAATGCGACCATGCGGATGGGGCTCGACTATGGAATAACAAGAACACTGATGGCTGGGATCGGAAGAAGCACCTTTGAAAAAACGTATGATGCATTCTTAAAGTTTAAACTGCTCTCCCAATCCACCGGGAAAAGACGCATGCCGGTAACTTTAAGCTATGTTCCAACAGTAGCCTATAAAACGCAGAAATTTGAAGACCCTGACCGACAGAATTATAATACCAGCAGGTTCTTTTTCACTCACCAATTGTTATTGGGACGTAAATTCAGTGAAGGGACCTCGCTTCAGCTGATGCCAACTTTTACTCATCGTAACCTGGTGCCTAACGCCATGGATCCGAATGATCTTTTTGCACTGGGAATTGGCGGAAGACAAAAGATCAGCAAGCGGGTTAGTATAAATGCAGAATATTATTATCAGCACCCCGATTACAAACTCGAAGGAACAACCAATTCACTTTCTGTGGGATTCGATATTGAAACTGGAGGTCATGTGTTCCAGCTACATTTTACAAACAGCCAGGGTATGAGTGAAAGAACGTTCATTTCTGAAACCCGCGGAGAATGGGGGAAAGGGGATATCTATTTTGGATTCAACATTTCAAGGGTTTTTACAGTTGGAAAGCGGAGGTAAAGTTAAAAAATCAAAAAACCATGGTGAGACCTTAAATTCTTACCTAAGCTTTTCTATCTTGAATGGTTTTTATGCGCCCTCTAATCCTGATAATATCTTTTCTTCTCGCTGGAGAGGCCTGGGGCCAGATAGCGGCCACAAACAACGGCCTGATCTCCTTTCGTTCAGATGCACCGCTCGAACTTATTACTGCAAGCAGTAAAGAAATGAAAGGACGGATAGACCTTAAACGCAGGTTATTCGCCTTTTCGGTGAAGATGAATTCATTTAAAGGATTTAACAGCCCTTTGCAAAGAGAACATTTCAATGAAAACTATGTAGAGAGCGATCTTTATCCGGATGCCACCTTCAGCGGTAAGATCATAGAGGAAGTTGACCTCACCCTCGACGGATCCCATTCCATCAGGGCGAAAGGAAATCTTACCATACATGGTGTTTCGCAGGAAAGGATAATTAAAAGTGATGTCATGGTAAAAAACGGCAGGATTTCCATTCACGCTGCTTTCACAGTATTATTGAGCGACCATAATATTCCTGTTCCAAAGGTTGTTCATGAGAAACTTGCCTCTGAAATAAAATTGGAAGTAAAAGCTGATCTTATACAACAATGATACACGCAGCAAGATTGTTGCTTTTGTTATTGATCTCCCCAACGGTTGTGGCTCAATTTAACCCGGCGCGTTCCTTTACCCTGGAAGAAGAGAATTTAACTCCTTCAATAAATGTGATCAGCAGGATACGTTCAGGTTATTTTCTGGTTGGGACTACGCATGGTCTTTATAAGTTTGATGGAAGCAGGTTTCAGTCGATTCCATTTCAAAATTCAGAATATTCCGATACTGTTACTGCAATCCTGGAAGACAGGTCAGGAAAAACCTGGCTCGGGTTCAGAAGTGGCAGAATAGCACATATCATCAATAATGTGCTTCAATTCTGGAATCCCGAAGAAGGCCATCCTAAAAAACAGGTGACATCCTTTTGCGAATCACCAGATGGAGCAATCTGGTTTTCAACCAATGGTGAAGGTGTATATTATTTTCAAAACAAAAGATTGTTCCTGGTGAATGAGTCCAATGGACTTAAAGACCTCCATGTATCTTCCCTTTCCATTGCTGGAAATAATGTGATAGCTGGCACCGATAATGGCATTTACTTTATTTCGGGAAGCGGCTCTGCAAAAAATGCGACGAAAATTTCGGTGATGGAAGGGCTCCCAGATTACATCGTTACTGCAATTGCACAAAGTGAGAAGGGAAACTGGCTGGGATTCCATGATAATGGCTTCTGTTTTATTGATAATTCAGGAAAGATATCCAGGCCTTCGGTCACCAGGAACTGGGAAGGCGGTGAGATCACTGCAATGCTTTACCAGGGAAAAGATGTCTGGATCTCGACCAGGTCTGGTGACCTCTTCAGGTTTGGAACAAGTGATAGCAGTCTTACGAGGATCGCTACTTCACCTTCAACCGAAAATCTTCATTTACTTGCTTCAGATGTTCAGGGAAATATATGGGCAGGCGGAGGGTCTAAGATTCTTAGAACAGCGGGAAGGTCTATTACTTTCTATGCTATGCCTGAAGGAACATTAGGCGACCACATCCATGCACTTTTATATGATGCCTCCGGAAAATTCTGGATCCCCGATCAATACAATAACCTGGTGCAGTTATCCTATGAACACGGTAAGACCAGGATAAGGACCATGAAGATAAATTCACTTAATGAAAAAACAGATATCACCTCGTTATACCAGGATAAAGAGGGGAAGATATGGATTGGTACAATGGGACAAGGAATATTCATCATGGACACGGGCTCACTTTCCTATTCCCGGCTGGATGATCTCGAGGGATTAAATGAAACAAGTATTCTTTCAGTGACCGGCAGAAAAAACAATATTTATGTATCCACCCTGCAGGGTTGTTTTCGCGTTAAAAGTAAAGATGGGGAATACAATGTTGAACAGATCGATCTGAGCCGGCCTGGCCAGGGATACATCTATACAGTACTTGAAGATTCAAAAGGACGATTATGGATCGCAACAGATGGCAATGGACTTTCCCTGTATCAGAATGGAAATCTTATAACTTATGATTCACGTTCGGGACTAAAAGACGACAGGATTTATTCACTTGCTGAAGATCCGTCCGGAAATATCTGGTTCAGTACTGCTTCTGCGGGAATTTATAAATATTCCAACGGACAATTTCAAAATTTTGGTTTAAAGGAAGGGCTCACAAATCTGAATATATCCTCCATAAAATGTGATGCAAAAGGAAATATTGTAATCATAAATAAAACAGGGCTTGATGTAATTCATTCCGCAACAGGAAGCGTGTTCTATTTTAATGAGAATTACGGATTGCAAACCCTGAATGTTGAGGACCTGGGCGCTAATACACAGGCCAGTAACGGGGATATCTATTTCATCAGCGGGAATAATATTACCAGGTATACTGCAGGATCACTAATGGCTCCCAAAACGGTATTAGATAATGTTTTACTTTTTATGGAACCGGTTGAAGGAGGAAAAGACCGCTTTGACCACACTGAGAACAACTTTACCTTTCAATATACAGGTGTATACTTTTCAGATCCTGAACAGGTTTTTTATCAATACAAACTGGAAGGCCTGGATACAACCTGGATAATAACCAGGGACCGAAACCAGACATTCCCAAACCTGTCACCCGGGAAATACATTTTCAGGGTTCGATCCTCCCTGAACAGGAATTTTACGAATTCATCAGAAGCATCATTTGCCTTTGAGATAACACAGGCCTTCTATAAACAGCCCTGGTTCTTCGTTGCCTGCGGGATCTTTCTGCTGGGCATGTTCTATACCATTTTCCGTGCGAGAGAAAAACGATTGCGGAAAATTGCAGAAATGAAGAACGAACAGGAACGGGTAAAGTTTGCCTTGTTAAGGAACCAGGTAAATCCTCATTTCCTTTTCAACAGTTTTAATACATTAATTACAACCATTGAAGAAGATCCGGCAAGGGCTGTTGAATATACCGAGCAGCTTTCTGATTTTTTCCGGAACATCGTAACCTACCGCGACAAGGATGTTATCACCCTGCAGGAAGAATTCGAACTTTTAAGAACATATCTTTATCTGCAGAAAAAAAGGTATGGAGATAATTTATCACTTTCCATACCTGATGAGATCCCCGGGAACTTTCTTATCCCTCCTCTTACCTTACAACTTTTGATGGAAAATGCAATCAAGCATAATGCTGTCAGCCGCGAAAGGCCCTTAAAAGTTAAACTCACCTATCATGACCAATATCTTGAGATAAAGAATAACAAGAATGAGAGACTTAGTAAGGAAAAGGGTGCAGGAATGGGTTTACAGAACATAGTTAACAGGTATGGCATGTTAACCAGTAAAAAGGTTATTATAAAAGAAACTGAAAAAGATTTTTCTGTTTCCCTTCCTCAAATAAACAGTTAAATATGAGAGTTGTTATAATTGAAGATGAAGAACCTGCAGCACGCAGACTTTCAAAGATCCTTAAGGAAGTGCTGCCATCTTCAGAAGTTGTAACTATACTTGAAAGCGTCAAAGGAAGCCTGAAATGGTTCCATGAAAACAGGCAACCTGACCTGGTATTAAGCGACATCCAGTTGAATGACGGGACCAGTTTCGACATTTTTAGAAAGGCAGATATTTCATGTCCTGTAATTTTTACAACCGCATTCGATCAATATGCCATAGAGGCCTTTAAGCTAAATAGTATTGATTACCTGCTTAAGCCCATAAAGAAGGAAGAACTATCCGCAGCAATCAACAAATTTCTCAAATCATCCCCCTCACCTGCCCTGGACCTGGCAAAGGTGCTTCAAAACCTGGCTCAACCTGCCAATTTTAAACAACGATTCGTAGTAAAGTACGGAGAACACCTTAAGACAATTACAACAGGAAATATCGCATATTTCACTACCGAAGACAAAGTGAACTTCCTGGTGACCCGGGAAGGAAGGAGGTACGCGATCGATTTAAACCTCGATTCTCTTGAAAATTCGCTGGATCCCAAAATGTTCTTCAGGATAAACAGGCAATTCATAATATCCATATCATCCATCTCAGAAATGTTCGCTTATTCGAAAAGCAGGGTATTGATAAAACTTGATCCACCAGCCCGGCAGGAAACAATTGTAAGCTCTGAACGTTCCGCACAGTTCAAAGCCTGGCTCGATGATAATAATTAGACATTTTGAGATACGGCTTTTCTATATTACTTTTGCACAACTGTTATGGCGGATTTGTTTATTGTTCAACCATAACAGGATCAATTCAATTGAACTAATAAACGAAGCACATCCCTCCCTTACTCCCGGATTTGTTCCCGTTTATACATTCATTGAAATTATTAATGGGTTAGCCCATGAAAAATTTATTCATATGAAATCATTACGTGATTGCCTCAACGAACGTATCCTTATCATTGACGGCGCCATGGGAACCATGATCCAGCGATACAAGCTTGAAGAAAAAGATTATCGCGGATCCCGCTTTTCAGAATGGCATAAAGATGTAAAGGGAAATAATGACCTGCTGAGCATTACTAAACCCGACATCATTACTGCGATACATGAACAATACCTGGAAGCCGGAGCAGATATCATTGAAACGAATACTTTCAGCAGTACTTCCATAGCACAGGCGGATTATGATATGCAGGAACTTGCCTATGAGCTAAACACCGCTTCTGCATTATGTGCAAGGAAGGCTGCGGATGCTTATACAGCCAAAGATCCATCAAAGCCAAGATTTGTAGCCGGTGCAATAGGCCCCTTAAATAAAACATTAAGTCTTTCCCCTGATGTTAATAATCCTGGATTCAGGTCTGTTACTTTCGATGAAGTGGTTGAAGCATATACTGAACAAGTGAGGGGACTGGCAGATGGAAAGGTTGATATTCTTCTGATAGAAACAATTTTCGATACGTTGAATGCCAAAGCTGCAATTTTTGCGATCAGGAATTATTTCAGGGTAAACAACCTGCCCGAGCTTCCCATAATGATCTCAGGAACCATAACTGATGCAAGCGGAAGAACCCTGAGCGGACAAACCCTGGAAGCATTTTATTACTCGGTAAGGCATGCCAACCCTCTGAGCATAGGATTGAACTGTGCGCTTGGAGCTTCAGAAATGCGACCGCACATTGAAGAACTTAGCAACATCGCCTCCTGTTATGTATCTGCCTATCCTAATGCCGGCTTGCCTAATGCATTTGGGGAGTATGATGAACTTCCTGAACAAACAGCTTCTATTATAAGAGAGTGGGCAGACCAGGGCTTCCTGAATATTGTAGGGGGATGTTGCGGAACAACACCTGATCATATCAGGGCAATTGCAAATACAGTAAAAGGATTACCCGTGCGGGAATTACCTGTTTTGGAATCAACATTATAAAATGGAACAGCAAAGTATAAAACCTTATCTCCGGCTTAGCGGACTTGAACCTTTAACAGTACGACCCGAAACCAACTTTCTGAATATCGGGGAACGAACCAATGTAACGGGCAGTAAGAAATTTGCAAGGCTTATCAGGGAGGGTCATTATGAAGAAGCCCTTTCCGTAGCAAGGCAACAGGTTGAGAATGGCGCACAGGTATTGGACGTGAATATGGATGATGCTCTCCTTGATGGCGAAAAGGCGATGACGACCTTTCTTAACCTGCTTCAGTCTGAGCCTGACATCGCCCGGATCCCTATAATGATCGACAGCAGTAAGTTCTCGATCATTGAGGCAGGCTTAAAATGTGTGCAGGGTAAATGTATCGTGAATTCTATCTCGCTAAAGGAAGGAGAAGAAAAATTCATTGAGCAGGCTATCATCTGCAGAAATTTCGGCGCTGCAGTGATCGTTATGGCCTTTGATGAACAAGGCCAGGCAGATACCAAAGAAAGGAAAATTGAGATCTGCAAGCGGGCGTATGAAGTGCTCACGGAAAAAGTCGGTTATCCTGCCGAGGATATCATCTTTGATCCTAACATTTTCGCGATAGCAACCGGTATAGAAGAACATAATAATTATGCAGTTGATTTTATTGAAGCGACCCGGGAAATAAAAAGATCAATGCCTCTAACCCGTGTAAGTGGTGGGGTTAGTAATGTTTCTTTTTCGTTCAGGGGAAATGACCATGTTCGTGAAGCCATTCACAGTGTATTCCTTTATCATGCTATTGCTGCAGGAATGGACATGGGAATCGTTAATGCAGGCCAGCTTGTCGTATACGATGAAATCGAGCCTTCCTTAAAAAAGCTTTGCGAAGATGTCATCCTCAACAGAAATAACGAGAATAACGAAGCGACGGAAAAACTAATCCAGTTTGCTGAAACGGTTAAGGCAAAAGGCAAGGAAACAGTGAAGGATGAAACCTGGAGAAAAGGAACTGTGGAAGAAAGGCTGACCCATTCGCTTGTGAACGGTATAACAGACCATATTGATGCAGATACTGAAGAAGCCAGGCAAAAATACCCGAAACCGCTTGATGTTATTGAAGGCCCTCTTATGGATGGTATGAATGTGGTGGGTGATCTTTTTGGTGCCGGAAAAATGTTCCTGCCCCAGGTGGTAAAGAGTGCCAGGGTTATGAAAAAAGCGGTTGCAATTCTGACGCCCTATATTGAAAAGGAGAAAGAGGAAAGGCGCCAGGAATTACTGAAAGGTGGATTATCAGCTGAAGAAGCATCCCAGGCTCCCAGGATATTGCTTGCAACAGTAAAAGGTGATGTGCACGACATCGGTAAGAACATTGTTGGTGTAGTGCTTGGATGTAACGGTTATGATGTGATCGATCTTGGTGTAATGGTTCCGGCAGACAAGATCCTGGCGGAAGCTAAAGAAAAAAAGGCGGACATTATCGGGCTCAGTGGCCTGATCACGCCTTCATTGGATGAAATGGTTCATGTTGCCCGGGAAATGAAAAGAACAGGAATGAATATTCCTTTACTTATAGGCGGTGCCACCACCAGCAGGATGCATACTGCTGTTAGAATAGCCCCCGAGTATGATAATGGGGTTGTGCATGTTCTGGATGCAAGCCGGAGTGTAACTGTTACCGGGAGCCTGCTAAGCGAGGATCAGAAGAAAAGTTTTCTGGGCGGGATAGGAACCGAATACGAGAAACTAAGAAGTGATTTTGAAAAGAAGAAGGTGATCAAGCCAATGTTGACTTACACAGATGCCCGTAAGAACAGGATAACACTGGATGATGCAACTATAATTGAACCAACATATACCGGCGCTAAGGCTTACGATATAGAATTGGAAGAACTAATGCCATACATCGACTGGCAGCCATTCTTCATTACTTGGGAATTACATGGAAAGTTTCCTGCAATCCTTTCAGATGAAAAGGTAGGTAAAGAAGCAACCAAACTATACGAAGATGCCAAAGCCCTATTGAAGAAAATTGTTGAAGAAAAATGGCTGAAAGCCCGGGGTGTGGCTGGTTTCTGGCCCGTAATGAAAACCGATGCAGACTCTCTTAGGGTGGAAGCCAATGGTTTATCAACAGACCTGCACTTTCTGCGTCAACAGATAAAAAAAGCTGAAGGTCAGCCAAATCTCAGCCTGGCAGATTACATCAGGGACGAAGGCAGGGATTACCTTGGCGCGTTTACCGTTACTGTTTCCGGTATAGAACCTCACCTGGAACGCTTTATAAGCCAGCATGATGATTATAATAAGATCATGCTTCAGTCCCTCGCAGACAGGCTTGCAGAAGCAACTGCAGAATACCTTCACGAGAAAACCAGGAAAGAGTTGTGGGGTTACGACAGGAATGAAAAACTCTCCAATGAAGAACTTATCCGCGAAGAGTACAAAGGGATCAGGCCTGCACCAGGCTATCCCGCCTGTCCTGACCATACGGAAAAAAGAAAACTGTTTGAGTTACTGGGCGGAAAAGAAAACACTGGAATAACTTTAACGGAATCCCTGGCGATGTATCCGGCATCTTCAGTTTGCGGGTGGTATTTTGCTCATCCGCAAAGTAAATATTTTGGAGTTGGAAAGATTGAAAGGGATCAACTGGAAGATTATGCCCGGAGGAAGGATATGAGCATTGAAGAAATGGAACGCTGGTTAAGGCCGGTACTTCAATAAATTCTTATGAGAATAATATCTTACAATGTAAACGGGATCAGGGCAGCTATAAAAAAAGGTTTCCTGGAATGGCTTGCAACAAACCCTGCCGATGTGATCTGCCTGCAGGAAGTTAAGGCACACAAATCCGACATCGATCATGTGTCCATAGAAAACCTGGGATATCATACCTACTGGTTCTGTGCGCAGAAAAAAGGATACAGCGGGGTGGCGATACTTACTAAAATAAAACCTGATAAGGTTAAAGAAGGTTGCGAACTTGAGCAAAGCGACCTTGAGGGAAGGGTGATGCAGGCAGATTTCGGAGATGTAAGTGTGATCAGTGTATATTTTCCTTCTGGAACTTCCGGTGATCACAGGCAAACATACAAGTATCAATGGCTTGACGAATTCTATCAATACCTGCATGATCTGCGTAAAAAGAGAAAAAAGCTGATCGTATGCGGCGATTACAATATTGCACATAAAGAGATAGATATACATAACCCTGTTTCCAACAAAAAGACCACAGGGTTCCTCCCCGAGGAAAGGGCGTGGATGGACAGATTCCTTGAATCGGGATTCATAGATACTTTCAGGCATCTCAATAAGGAGCCACATCAATACTCGTGGTGGAATGTATTACGTCCTTCAACAAGACTGGAGAATAAAGGCTGGCGTATCGATTATATAACTGTTACGGAAAACCTGAAGAAGAACATAGTGGATGTCCGCATTTTTCCAGAGGTTAAACACAGCGATCATTGCCCGGTTTATGCTGAAATTAATTTCTGATATGTTCATTTATAATGTAACCATAAAAGTTGACCAGGCTATTGCCGAACAATGGTTGAGGTGGTTGAAGGAAGAGCATATTCCTGAGGTGCTTGAAACGGAATGCTTTACTGAAGCCCGGATCCTAAGATTACTTGAAGTAGATGATTCCAGCGGGCCCACCTATGCCATTCAGTATTCTGCAGAAAGCAAGGCGCTTTATAACAGGTATATCACTACGTTTGCCACTGAAATGCGCGACAGAAGTTTTAAGAAATGGGGCGATCAATTCATCGCTTTTCGCTCCGTTATGCAGGTTGTTAACTAATTGTGCAAAACAAAAACCTGCCCCGCCCCATATCTGAAAAAGAATTGTATATTCCCCTCAAACCCTTGCCAGTACTGAATTTTAAGCGATTCTCCTGAAACCCGCATGAATAAAGGGTTTCAGAGGATGAGCCCACCTGTCAATTATGCCTTTTAAAGAAAGCCTGTTGGCTGAAATCCTCATTGTCACTGCATTTCAGCGATTATAACAGCGGCTGGATTTGGACATAAATATTTTGCTGGTGTATAAAACCTTATATATTTGTTCAACTTAAAAATTCAAACTCATTTTTATGAACAAAGCAGAATTAATTGCAAAAATGGCTGATGATGCCGGCATCACTAAAACCCAGGCAAACGCTGCTGTAGATTCTTTCGTTGAAGCAGTTACCAAAACTCTGAAAGGCGGGAATAAAGTTACTCTTGTAGGCTTCGGAACATTCTCTGTTACAAAAAGGGCAGCACGTAACGGTCGCAACCCTCAAACAGGAGCCGTAATCAAGATCAAAGCTAAAAAAGTAGCAAAATTCAAAGCTGGTAAAGAACTTTCTGCCAAATTGTAATTAAAAGCTGAAAGCATTTAAAGCAAGACCATGTGTCTTGCTTTTTTATTTTATTTTCGCAAAAAATCTATTTTATGGGACGTGGTGATATTAAAACCAGGAAAGGAAAAACATTTGCAGGAAGCTTTGGAAAGACCAGGCCTGCAAAAACAAAAAAAAGCGCTCCTAAGAAAAGCGAAGCAAAGAAAAAATAATAAGGCCTTCAGGCCTTTTTTTTATGGGGCAAGGCGAATAATTTCCCAATCGCTGGTTCTTTTTATGTAGCAGATCCTGTCGTGCAGCCTTCCCTTTCTACCCTGCCAGAATTCGATCCGTTGTGGGTCTATACAAAAGCCTCCCCAGGTGGGAGGGCAGGCAATTTCTTTATCCCTTAATTCAGTACTTAATTGTTGAAACCTCTTCTCAAGGAATTCCCTGTCCGGTACAACCTCACTTTGTGGACTAGCCAGGGCACCTATCCGGCTTTCAAAAGGTCTCGTACGGAAATATGCATCGTTTTCTTCAGCACTTAATTTTCCTGCCCTTCCTTCCACCCTTACCTGCCTTTCTAATTCAGGCCAGAAGAAAACCAGGGAAGCAAATGGATTTTTTAAAAGATGATTAGCCTTCCTGCTATTGTAATTGGTGAAGAAAACAAATCCCCTTGCACCATAATCCTTCAATAATACAATCCTTGAAGATGGCCGGCCATTTTCATCAACAGTTGAAAGCGTCATCGCATTCACTTCGGTCAATTCACTCTCAAGTGCTTCCTCCCACCACGAAGTAAATTGCAGGATCGGATCGCGGGACACAGAATTTTCATCCAGGAACTTTAATGAATATTCACGCCGAATAGATGCAATATTCTTCATGACCATTGTTTTGAACAAAAGTCATTCAATCCTCCTGAATAAAAAAGTCTAAGGTTCCTGCCCGGATTTTTTGTTCACGGATTCTTTCAGGCTGTCGAAGCCTTCCTTCAGAGTATAACCTGCCTCCCGGTAAGCATAGGTTGCATATAACAGGAATAATGCGCCGATCAATGCCAGGTAAAACCCGTAAGTAAATAATCCAAGGTTATTTATGCTTCGTAATAGGAAAATAACCATTGCTACTGCAGCAATGCCAGACAATCCCATTCCTATGGTCCACATTGTTCTGTCGAGTGCCTTAGCCTGGTTGCCCATAAAAGCGATCGCAGCACATCCAAGAAAACAAAGGAATACCAGGATTCCCCAGCCTCTCATTCCATTAATGGATACAAAAAGAATTTCCACCCAGGGTAAGAACATGCCCAGGGCTCCGATCCCGGCAGCGATCAGCATCATTTTTCTTTGTTTATGCATAATATTTTGATTTATGCCGACAAAGTATAAAGTATTAATGTGAAATGCAAGCCCCCGTATTTGGGATGATAAACACTCACTCCTTAGGAGTAGAAAGCTGATTTTTTAATTTCCTGTTCTCATATTTCAACAATTCGATCTCTTCCTTTTGTATTTCAGTTTCGCTTTCCAGTTCAGCAACCCTGCTCTTAGCTTTGGTCAATTCCTTAAAAAGTCCGGAAACAGATCGCAATTCTTCCTGAGTATCCAGCAATGCAGTTACGCTGCTGGTTAATTGATCCTTAAGGGTATAATATTCTTTTTCGATCTGCAGTGATTGCATCACTTCCTCTTCCATTGAGGCTTCGCGCCTTGTTGCGCCTTCCATCTCCATCTGCTTTTGTCCAATAAAATCCTGAAGCTGGGATATCTCGTTTAATGTATTCTCCAGTTTGCTTTTCATCTCCACTGCCTCAGCAGCTTTTTGCCGAAGCAATTCAAGTTCTTCTTCCCTAACCCCGATCAGTTCATTGAGGTCTTTTAGTTGCAGCTGAAGATATTCATTCTCGCTGGCAAGTTTTTGTATATGTTCTGATAGTTGCATCAGCTTACGAGTGTTCCCACGCTTTCACCTGTAACCACTGCCAGCAGGTTACCTGGCTTATTCATATCGAATACAACAATAGGAAGATTATTCTCCATGCACAGGGTAAATGCAGTCATATCCATTACGCGAAGATTGCGCTGGATGCATTCATTGAAGGAAATTCTTTCAAAGCGGGTAGCAGAAGGATCTTTCTCAGGGTCCGCGGTGTAAATTCCATCAACCCTCGTACCTTTCAGGATGACATCAGCTTTGATCTCTATTGCGCGAAGTGACCCGGCCGTATCTGTTGTAAAATATGGATTGCCTGTTCCTGCACCGAAGATCACGACCCTTCCCTTTTCAAGATGCCTCATTGCCTTGCGGCGAATATATGGTTCTGCGATCTGTTCCATCTTGATCGCACTTTGAAGCCTTGTATAAACCCCGGCCTTTTCGAGGGCACTTTGAACTGCCATTCCATTTATCATGGTTGCAAGCATTCCCATGTAATCGCCATGTGCTCTTTCAATACCTGTTTCAGCCTCGTTCATCCCGCGGTAAATATTACCTCCCCCGATAACCAACGCTACCTCAACGCCAAGTTCAACGATCTGTTTGATCTCATGTGCATATTGACTCATTACGGCAGGGTCAAGACCGAAACTCTTGTCGCCCATTAGAGATTCACCGGATAATTTAAGTAGAACGCGTTTATATTTCGGGAGCATCTGAGAACTTTTGATTGCGAAGATATATTTTTTGACCCTGAGTAAATGGCATTAAAAAACCCGGTAAAGATTACCGGGCTTTTTAAGAATTTTAATATTATCCAAGAGCTACTCTTTTGAACTCAGTAATCTTGAGATCAGCATCTACGCTCTTAAGATAATCGCTAACGCTTTTACTGTTATCTTTTACGAAGGCCTGTGCCATAAGGGTATTTTCCTTGAAGAATTTATTCACTTTCCCCACAGCGATCTTTTCAGCCATTTCAGCAGGTTTGCCTTCCGATTTAATTTGTTCTATCGCAATTTCCCTTTCACGGGCGATCATATCTGGTGAAACCTGTGATTCATCAATAGCCAGGGGATTCATCGCAGCGATCTGCATTGCTACGTCCCTGCCTGCGTCCGCAACTTCTTTGTTCAGACCAACCAAAACCCCCATACGGTTTGCACCATGAATATAACTTGCTACAAACGGTGCATCTATCCTTTCAAACTTGGTCACAGCTATCTTTTCGCCGATAGAGGCAAGTTTATCATTGATCAATTCTTCAACTGTAGCTCCATTTACCTGCACCTTATTAAGTTCTTCAGCAGACTTAACGTTATTGCTTATAGCTGCATCAGCAATGCTTTGAGCGAATGCAACGAAATCAGCATTCTTACTTACAAAATCCGTTTCGCAACTTATGCAAAGCACAATTCCTGATTTATTATCGGTCGTGGTTTTGGCAAGCACCACACCCTCTTTTGCCTCACGATCCATTCTTTTCGCAGCCACTTTTTGTCCTTGCTTACGAAGCCAGTCAATCGCAGCTTCAAAATCACCATTACTTTCTGTAAGTGCCTTGCGACAATCGAGCATACCTGCCCCGGTTGCCTGGCGTAATTTATTTATATCTGATGCTGTAATAGTAGCACTCATGTTTGTCCTTTTTAATGATTAACAATAAAGATCTGGTTACCTGGCTCCGCCTGGCTTCCTGGCTCCGCCAGCAGCCGGGGTACGGCGACGTGTTGTACCCCCACCTGAACGGCCAGCACCACCGCGCCTTCCTTTATCTTCTCCACCGTCTGCTTTTTGCTCAAAGCGCGCTGCTCTCGCTTCTGCGGTCTCTTCAGAATCTGTATGATCTTCTTCATCCTTATCAGCCTGGCGTTCTGCAAGACCTTCAGCAATTGCTGCGGTGATATAATTCACTACGATCGCAATTGACTTGGTTGCATCATCATTGCTCGGGATGGCAAAATCGATCTTATTAGGGTCGCAGTTGGTATCTACCATACCGAACGTGCTAATGTTAAGTCTTTTTGCTTCAGAAAGAGCGATATGCTCGTGGCCTATGTCCACCATAAACAAAGCAGCTGGCACACGGCTGATCTGCGCGATACCACCAAGAACCTTTTCCATCTTATCCTTATCACGGGTAAGCGTAAGTCTTTCCTTCTTGGTAAGATTTTCTGCGCTACCATCTGCAAGCATTTTTTCAATGCTCTGCATCTTCTTAACGCTCTTACGCACAGTGTTGAAGTTGGTAAGCATTCCACCTAACCAGCGTTCAGTAACATATGGCATGTTTACACGCTGGGCACATTCCTGCACGATCTCTTTCGCCTGCTTCTTAGTAGCAACGAACATGATCTTTTTACCGCTGCGTGCAATTGATTTAAGTGCTGAAGCGGCCTCCTGCAAACCTTCAACAGTTTTGTTAAGGTCAATGATATGGATCCCCTTCTTTTCTGCGAAGATGTATGGAAGCATTTTCGGATTCCATTTCTTTTTAAGGTGACCGAAATGTACCCCTGCTTCAAGAAGTTGCTGTTGTAAGGAAGTGTTATTTTCCATTTTCTATTTTTATTTCGCTGCAGATAGCCACAGCCATTGATTTTTAAATAATTGATATTAACGCTTGCTGAACTGGAAGCTTCTCCTTGCTTTCTTACGGCCTGGTTTCTTACGTTCAACTGAGCGTGGATCACGCTTCAGGAGACCTGCAGCTTTCAAAGAAGGGCGGTATTCAGCATTAACTTCAAGAAGAGCGCGGGATATACCAAGTTTTGCAGCTTCAGCCTGTCCTTTAACACCACCTCCGGTAGCGTTGATAACGATATCATATTTATCGATCGCTTCAACTGCTTTTAAAGGAGCCTCTACCTGGTTTTGAAGATATACCAGAGGGAAATAGGTTTTATAATCTTTCCCGTTGATTGTAATGGCACCATTACCACGTGAAAGGAAGACGCGTGTTACCGCTTCTTTCCGGCGGCCGACTGCATTCTTTTGCTTTTCCATGTATTATAATTATTTAGCCTGGAGGCTATGATTATTTTGATTGATTAAGGTTAAGTGGAGTTGCTTTTTGGGCTGTATGCGGATGCTCAGCTCCCGCATAAACAAAAAGTTTCTTGTACATTTTGCGACCCAGCCTGTTCTTTGGCAACATGCCTTTTACAGCACGCTCAATAACAACTTCAGGACGGCGGTTAAGCAGTTTTCCTGCTTTTTCTGCCTTCTGGCCACCTGGATAACCGCTGAATGTCAGGTACTCCTTGTCTTCTAGCTTGTTTCCGGTGAACTTAACTTTATCGGCATTGATCACAATAACAAAATCCCCGCAATCTACGTGGGGAGTGTAATAGGCCTTGTTCTTGCCTCTCAGGATCGCTGCGATCCTTGAACACATACGACCTACGGTTTGATTAGCACCGTCTACAACGTACCAGTTACGCTGAACAGTAGCCTCGTTCGCATGTTTGGTGGTAAAATGTAATTTGCTCATTATAAAAACTTATGCCTTACGGCGGTTTAAGATCCAGACCGCTATCCCGGTCCGGCCGCTTTTTTTAAACGGACCGCAAAGGTACGCTGAACAAATCATATTGCCAAGGATTTCAAGAGATATTTTCTACCACACCTTTACAATTAATTGAAAATCAGTAAAAATTTTGACTGTTAATTTTGAATGCTCCAAACTTTCACTCCATTAATATAAGTAGAATGAGGCTTCATAGCAGGAATCTTGGAGATATCGGTCTGCATAATATCTTTTTCGAGTATTATAAAATCGGCCAGTTTCCCTTTTTCAAGACTGCCTTTCTCTTTTTCCTGGAATGCTGCCCTGGCAGCCCAGATAGTCATTCCTCTTAATGCTTCCTGCCTGCTTAATCCATTATTAACCTGGAAGCCGTTTTCAGGATATCCCTTCTCATCCTTCCTGGCAACAGCAGCATAGAAAGTTTTAAAGGGGCTTATGAATTCCACCGGGAAATCAGTTCCCAGGGGCATCCAGCCATTAGTAGACAAAAGTTGTTTGTAGGCATAGGCATGCCTGATCCGATCACTTCCAAGCCTATCCCCTGCCCAGTACATATCACTGGTTGCATGAGTTGGCTGAACCGACGGTATTATACTGTAATCACCAAACCACTTAAAATCACCGGGCGATACCACCTGGGCATGCTCTATCCGCCATCTCCTGTCATTGCGCCCCTTCAAAACTTCCGCATATGTTCTCAGGATCTGCCTGTTTCCGCTATCACCTATGGCATGGGTGCACATTTGAAGATTGGAATTGAATAATCTCCTTGCCTTGTCCTTAAAATAGGAAGTATCGCTTAATAGAAATCCTTTCCAGTTGCTGCTGTCAGCATAATCGCTCAACAGGCATGCGCCCCTGCTTCCGAGAGCTCCATCTGCATAAAGCTTAAAGCCTCCTACGGTAAGCCTTCCATTTTCATACCTGCCCTTTTTGATCCATTTGTCGTAGTAATGCAGGCTGTCTGTAAGAAGCGCATATATCCTGATATTCAGATCGCCCTGGCCATAGGCATTTTCCAATAAGGTAACTGTATGCTCGCTTACTCCACAATCATGAATGGATGTTAAACCCAGTCCAACACATTCCTGTTCAAGTTCCTTAAAGAATCTAAGCGCCAGGCTGTCGCTTACATGAGGGATCCTGGATTCCACCAGTCCCATTGCATTATCTATGAGTAAACCGGTTAGTCGACCCTTCTTAACCTGAACAGCACCACCACTCACCCTGGTACCGGTGGTGATCCCTGCGATCTGCAACGCCCGGGTATTTGCAATTGCCGCATGCCCGTCCACCCTTTTAAGAAACACAGGTCGATCAGGAAAAAGACTGTCCAATGCCCGGTTATCCGGGTAATCCTTTTTATACCAGTCGTTTTGATCCCATCCTCTTCCATATATCCACTCCATTGGTGCATTCTCTCCATATCCGGCAAGTTTTGCGATAATTTCTTCCCACGATCCCGTTCCAACCAGGTCGCATTTCCACCGGTCTGTAGCATACCCGGTAAAATGGCAATGTGCATCTATAAATCCCGGATAAATAGCTTTACCTCCCGCATCAATAGTTTCAATTGCCTTATACTTCCCTAGTATAGCTTCATTCGAACCAGTTTCCACGATACGCCCATTCTCAATAGCCATAGCTTGCTTTATTGAAAAAGAATCATCTACAGTATAAATGACCGCGTTATGAACTACCAGGCTTACTTTTTCAGTTGAAGTGCAGGAAAGGGAAAATATGGTTGCCAGTAGAATAAAAGAGGAATATCGCATCGATAAGGTTTTGACAAAAATATGCGAATAATAAAAGGCTCTTTCAATAAAGGTGTGCGCTAATTTTACTTTATGTATGATAACCAACAAGTGAAGCAGCTTCAAAAAGCGACTTTCGAATGGCTGGGAAAAAAGGAAGCAGGCAATCAGGATGAATTAAGTGAACTGCGCGAGATCCTCCGGTTTCACGAGAACCGTTATTATGTGCAAAATGACCCCCTGATCAGCGACGCAGAATATGACAGGCTTTATAAACTCCTGGAATCGGCGGAAGCATTGAATCCAGGCTGGATCACTCCTGATTCACCCACTATGCGCGTAGGAAGCAGCCTGGTAAAGGATTTTCCCAAGGTTCAACACCTTGTACCCATGCTTAGCCTTCAAAATTCCTATAATGAAAATGACCTGCGTGAATGGGACAGGAAGATCCGGGAACTATCTGGTTTAGGCCAGGTGGAATATTGTGTTGAGCCAAAATTTGATGGCGCCAGCATTTCACTGATTTATAGCAATGACCACCTGGAAAGAGCTGCCACACGAGGCGATGGAACCACAGGCGACGAGATAACCACTAATGCCAGGCGAATAAGAACACTTCCGCTATTGTCACCGTTCTCACGATTTGGGATTGACCAGGTCGAGATCCGGGGAGAAGTTCTGATGAATAAGGCCTTCTTCAATAAATACAATGAAGCACAGGCCGCGATGGGCCTGCCTCCCCTGGCAAATCCAAGAAACGCCGCTGCCGGAACTTTAAGGATCAAAGATCCGGCGGAGATCGGGAAAAGAAATCTTGAAGCCTTCGCATATAATGTCAGCTATTATAGTCTTCTCCCCTCCTCTGCAGCACATCCTTACCTTGAAACACATAGCGGAATGCTGCAAATGTTGTGGGAATGTGGCTTTCGAAGCCCTGTAAAGGAAATGAAGGTGTTGAAAGGGATAGATGAAGTGATCGATTTTGTAAACCAGTATGAAACTGACCGCGATAATCTTCCTTATGAGATTGATGGAATGGTCATAAAAGTTAACGATCTCCATCTCCAGGATTCCCTGGGAATGACTTCCCATCATCCACGATGGGCGATAGCATTTAAGTTCAAGGCAAGGCAGGCAACGAGCAGGCTGTTGGGTGTAACATTCCAGGTTGGGCGAACAGGCGCGGTAACCCCCGTTGCCAAAATAGAACCAGTAGTTGTTGGTGGCGTTACTGTAAGCAGCATTTCCATTCACAATGAAGATTACATAAAGGAAAAAGATCTTAAGATCGGCGATATGGTTCTTCTTGAAAGAAGCGGGGATGTGATCCCTCAGATCGTAAAATCGTTGCCGGAATTAAGGGAAGGAAAGGAGCAGCCAATAAAATATCCAACTTCATGCCCTGCCTGTAAAGATACACTCTTTAAAACTCCTGATGAAGCTGTTTGGAGATGTGTAAACATAAATTGCCCAGCCCAGGCGGTTGAAAGGATAATTCATTTTGTTAGCAAGGATGCGATGGACATAAGGAGTTTCGGTGAAGCTAATATCAGGAAATTCTATCAACTGGGCCTCATATCAGATATTCCTTCTGTTTACAATATAAACTACGATGACCTGAAAAAGTTGGAGGGCATGGGAGAGAAGTCTATCTCTAAATTGTCCGAGGCGATTGAGGCAAGTAAAACGCAACCACTTCACCGGCTTATATACGCACTCGGTATAAGGTATGTTGGCGAAACTACAGCGAAGGCCTTAGCCCAGAGGGTAAGCAGTTTGTGGAACCTGGTCGCTATGGAGTTGCCTGCCTTAATGGAGATCAACGATGTGGGTCAGAAAGTAGCAATGAGCATTAGAGAATTCTTTACCAATGAAGACAACATTCAAATGCTGAAAAAGCTTGAAGCTACAGGGGTTGTTATGACAAACCTGAAAAAAGACAACGTTGGAGGAGACCTGGAAAACCTGACATTCCTTTTTACGGGGACTCTCAATAAACTTAAAAGAAGTGAAGCCGAGGAACTGGTAGAGAAAAACGGAGGCAGGATCCTGGGCAGTGTTAGTGCCAAACTTAATTACCTGGTTGTGGGCGAGGATGCCGGAAGTAAACTTGAAAAGGCCAGGAAAATGCCCGGGATCAAGATCATTTCTGAAGAAGATTTCCTGAAAATGCTACCTAGTTAGTGATATTAATGTTTATATTTAAGTGACGACTACCTGCTGTTAAAGTGACTAAAACTATCTACCATGTTCAAGAAACTTCCCGGAGAGAGCTGGAAACAAATGCAGTTTCCCGGGCATAAGCAATTGAGAAAGAAATATGCTGTTTCAAATCTTGGCCGGGCTGCAAGCTTTTCATCCAGGCTTGAAGAAGATGGAAAGATCCTGAATGGCTCCATCACTTCGGGTTACCGAACCCTTAACCTTCATGTTGAAAATGGCAATGGAACAATTTACATCCATAGAGAGGTTGCGAAGCTCTTCTGCCCTAAACGCTCGCCCAAGGCCAGGTTCGTGATCCATCTTAATCATAAGAAGGCGGACAACAGCGCAAAGAATTTAAAATGGGCCACGCAGGATGAGGTAAGCACCCACCAGCAGAAAAGTCCCGAAAAGATAGCCTATAAGAAACGGCAGGCAAGTCGAACACAAGGATTGAAGCTTTCTGCCAGCCAGGTAAAAACCATAAAAGATACCATTAACAATCCCAAACGGAAACTTACCTATAAACAAATGGCTTCGAAGTATAATGTAAGTGAAATGACGCTTTACCGCATCCGTAGTGGAGAAAACTGGTCACGCGTTAAATAGGTTTTAAAAAGCCTGCTTCCTCAAACCGAATTAAGGATATTTGGACATAACCTTTGTGTAATGATCCATCCAGATACCCTTTCCTTTCTCAGATCTCTTAAGGCTAACAATAACCGCGAATGGTTCCAGGAGAACCGCGAAAAGTTCAATGAAGCAAAGAACGATCTGGAGACCCTGGCAGGAAAGTTAATTGAGAAGATAGCTGTATTCGATCCGGATATCGCAGAACTGGAACCAGCCCGGACCTTATTCAGGCAATATCGGGATATAAGATTCAGTTCGGATAAAACTCCCTACAAGATCCATATGGGAGCCTTCTTTAACAGGGGAGGCAAGCATATCAATAATGCGGGATATTATCTTCACGTCGAACCCGGTAGAAGTCTCTATGCTGCAGGGTTTTGGATGCCCGAATCAAAAGACCTGGCTGCAATAAGGCAGGAGATCGATTATAATCTCGATGAATGGATAGAACTCATTTCGTCTCCCGGTGTGTTGAAATATTTTCCTTCCGGTATTGATATGACGGAACGACTTAAAAGACCTCCTAAAGGTTATGACAAGGACAATCCTGCTCTTAAATACCTTCAACTTAAAAGCTTCACCCTTTCTACCCCTGTGGGTGATGAAACCCTTACCGGGAGAGGTTTTGGGGAAATGCTTATTAATGCTTACAAGGCGGCTTCTCCGATGGTGAAATTCTTAAACAGGGCTATAGAATAAAAATGGCCAGTGATAAACATCACCGGCCTTGCTTACCTCTGAAACCACAAGAAAAAGAGTTGAGGTGTATAATTTAATCTAAAACGTAATTATTGAAAAGTCCAGGTAATTGATGCAGGATACGAAGTTGCTTGCCGGTCCTTTAATAAGATAATATTGGAAAATTGGAACGAGTAGGCCGTAAAATTAGTCTTTTTCTTTAATTAAGCTAATCTTTTTTTATTTTTTTATTGCTGAGCCTCCAAAACCCTTTGTGCGCGGTCGAAAAGCTGTTCTCTTTTTCTTTCATACCACCACTTTGGAGCAGTCCTCTTCATAAGGGTGTCTATATTCCTCATGCCAAATAGATTCCATAGGCCGGAAAGCTTCCCCCCCAGGCCCTTTTGCATGGCCCGTAGGCTCATGGCAAAACCGGCATCGATATATTCCATATGATGCCAGTAACCTGCAGGCATAAACAATGTATCCCCATGTTCAAGGATCACCTCGTACCCCTTTGCAAGCTTAACCGCCGGGAAGCTTTCATAATCGAATTTGGTATTGTATTCAGCAAAATTTGCCAGGCTCAGCACCTCCCATGGCTTCCGGTAAAGCTTATGTTGCTCCCCAAATGGGAATAATAAGACCCTCTTCCTTCCGGCAAATTGGGTGTGAAGGATATGGCTCATGTCAATATCGAAGTGCATATGGGTAATGCTTCCCTGCCCTCCAACGAACAGCATGGGATATTTTTTCACAAACCCACCCATCAATTCATCCGGCCATGTAAAATCTGCAGTAACGTCGGGCGCGTGCTGGAAGATGTTGAAAAGAAATATGCGCAGGTCCAAAGGCCCCTCCTGAACCTTATCGAGGTATTCGCCGAACAGCATATATCCATCTGCCGTATTGATGGGGGTATAGCTGTCACTTTTGATATTATTGTAAACGCCGACCTTTTTATCGCCAACCTTATTTTTAAAATATTCCCAATTCCACTTTTCATATGCAGGCCATTTCCTGGCGAGCCCCTTTATCACCACGGGCTTCATAACATTGTAATATTTCTCTTTGAATTCCTTCCCGCTTATATACTCTACTACATCAACACTGTTAAGCTGCATAATTCAGGTTTACTGTAAAAATAATCATCATTATAAATATCCGTGTAAAAAAACTAATAAGCGTTAGTTTTGCTTATGGCTAGGATCAGGGTATTAAAAAACAGGAGCCCCCGGGACCTGATCATAAGGAAGGCTGCGGTGTTGTTCCGGAAGAAAGGATATACCGCTACAACAATGCGGGAACTTGCTGAATCCATTGGAATTGAGGCACCAAGCCTGTATAATCACATAGGATCCAAAAGCGATTTATTGAGAGAGATATGCTTTAAAATAAGTGACCAGTTCAACGACAACCTTACAGCCATTGAATCGGCCAGGCTGCATTCTTCCTCAGCGCTGGAATCGATCATCCGGTTCCATATCTCCATAATGATAAATGCATCCGACGAAGTATATGTTGCCAACCATGAATGGAAACAACTGCCAGACCCCGCATTATCCGGTTATTTCCAGCTTCGGAAGAATTATGAGAATAAGGTAAGGGCCATAATTGAGTCAGGAATTAAAAAAGGGGAGTTGAAGAATATGAACCCGGTTGTAGTTATGCTGACAATTCTTTCCGCCCTTCGGGGAATTGAATCATGGAACAGGATTAAAAAGAATATTACCCAGGAAGAGCTGGAGAATACAATAGTAAATCACTTGTTAACAGGAATAATTAAATAATGGCAGTTCACTTTCATAATCTTAAACTTAAGGATGTACGCAGGGAAACGCCCGACTGTGTTTCATTAAGTTTTCATGTGCCTGAAGATCTTAAGGAAGTCTTCAGCTTTCGTGAAGGACAGAATATCACCATCAAAAAATTGTTGGGTAATGAAGAAATCAGGAGGTCTTACTCAATTTGCTCCATTCCGGATGATGGTGAAATCCGCGTTGCGGTGAAAAGAGTTGAGGGAGGTCTTTTTAGTTGTTATGCCAATGAATCTCTTAAGCCTGGTGAAGTGCTTGAAGTATTACCACCGACCGGAAAATTCAATGCAAAAATTTCTGAAACAAACCCTCATTATCTCGCCATCGCAGCAGGTAGCGGTATAACTCCTGTGATATCCATAATCCGGCAGACCCTTAAAATGCAGCCCGGCAGCAGCTTCACCCTGGTATATGGCAACCGGAACCGGGGTTCAATCATCTTTTTCGAGGAGCTTGAAGGTTTGAAGAATAAATACATGGAACGCTTCAACCTCATTCATGTACTAAGCAGGGAAAGGATGGATGCCGCCATAAATTTTGGCAGGATCAATGAAGCCAAACTGGATGAACTGCGTCATGTTGTTCCTTACAACAAATTCAGCAGCATTTACATCTGCGGGCCGGAAGAACTGATATTTTCAGCGTCCGGATATTTTACAGGCCTGGGAATTGATAAGAAAAATATTCATTTCGAGTTATTTACAACTCCGGGCCAGAAAAAGGGTCTTACTACGGCAGTTATTGCAGAGGGATCATCTGATGAGGCCGCCAGGATCCAGATTAAACTTGATGGAAGAACCCTTGATTTTATGCTTCCTTTCAATGGCGACAGTATTCTTGATGCCGCATTAAAACAGGGTGCTGATCTTCCCTATGCCTGTAAAGGAGGAGTGTGTTGCAGTTGCAGGGCAAAACTCGTATCAGGCTCAGCAGAAATGGACGTGAATTATGCCCTTGAAGAAGAAGAGGTTGAAGCAGGATTTATCCTTACTTGCCAGGCTCATCCGAGGAGTAACGATGTAGTAATAGACTTTGATGTAAAATAGTTTTTAACTAACACTTGTTAGTTTTATTTAGTAATTTCAATATTTAAATTTCTGCTATGGAACTCAATATGGAAACCATCTTTCAGGGTAAGATCGATAAAGATGTAAAGATCGAACCACGCGACTGGATGCCTGAAGCTTACAGGAAAACGAATGTAAGGCAGATCAGCCAGCATGCACATAGCGAAATAGTAGGTATGCTGCCTGAGGGAAACTGGATTTCAAGAGCTCCAACACTGAAAAGAAAAGCAATTCTCATTGCCAAGGTCCAGGATGAAGCAGGGCATGGACTCTATTTATATTCTGCAGCAGAAACGCTTGGTACAAGCAGGGACGAAATGATCGCGGACCTTCATTCAGGCAAAGCGAAGTATTCATCAATTTTCAATTATCCAACACTCACCTGGGCTGATATGGGAGCGATCGGGTGGCTGGTTGACGGGGCAGCTATCCTGAACCAGGTAATGCTATGCCGGACCTCATACGGGCCTTATGCCCGGGCAATGGTGAGGATCTGTAAAGAGGAAAGCTTTCACCAAAGGCAGGGTTTTGAATCACTTTTAGTATTAAGTAAGGGCACCCATGAACAGCGTGCCATGTGCCAGGATGCGATCAACCGTTGGTGGTGGCCCAGCCTGATGATGTTCGGACCTAAAGATTCTGAAAGCACTAACAGCGATCAAAGCATAAAGTGGAAAATAAAACGAAAAACCAATGATGAACTGCGGCAGCAATTCGTGGATATGATCGCAGAGCAGGTGAAACTGCTTGGAATGACTCTTCCCGACCCCGATCTTAAATGGAATGCTGAAAGAAAACATTTTGACTTCGGAGAAATAAACTGGGATGAATTCTGGAACGTGGTGAAAGGTAACGGGCCATGCAATAAACAAAGATTACAGGCAAGAATAGACGCCCATGAAAA
>JAEZEI010000047.1 GCA_023417815.1 Bacteroidota bacterium
ATAAAGAATTGATTATTCCAATCCTGGCAGAGTCTGTGGAATTCTCCTGGGAGGAAAGCCATTCTAATATATTATCTGCAATGATTGTAGATTCTCTTTCTATAAATTGTTCTGTTCCCGTGGTTTGCTGATTTGGGGAGATGTCTTTTTTACATGAAACGAATAAGGAGAATAAACAAAGAATAATAACAATTAGCGATTTAAATTTCATGAGAACGAATTAAAATTATTAATTCGCTCAAGATAGAATGACCATATTTCTCCTGCAAGGTATAAATACGGTAAACAACAATGTTTTTTTTAAAATTATTATTATTATTTGAGTACTAGATTTTTAAAAATCCAGTCCTAATGCCAGATACATCACCGGCCTGCCCTTAAAGAAGCCATTCATTGGCCAGCCTGCATCAAATTTCAGGAAGTAACCGAGCAGTGTGCTCCTTGCACCAAATCCATATCCACCTGCAAACGGACCTACACCACCAGCCTTAACTTTTACGGCAAGGTTATTATCACCAAAAGTTACCTGTGGTCTTGTGATCGAATTATATCCCCCATTCCATGCTGTGCCCAGGTCAATAAACTGAACAAGCTGGAAGTTTCTTAAGAAAGAATTATTAACCGTTTTATCAAAGAACGTAGAAAGCACCGGTAACCTGAATTCGCTGTTTATAACCAGGGCATTGTTCCCGTTAGCAACGTTCTGTATGTAACCACGCATATTCACTGCAAGGCTCTGGAATGCATAATCCTGGTCGGGAGCGGGTGGATTACCCGTGTTGAAAAAGCGCTCTCTTACCAGGTTTCCATTCGCATCCTCTTTACGGTTGTTGCCAAACATCAGCCAGCCATCAACACCACCGAGGTAATAGATCATTTTCTGATTTCCGAAACTGAAATCACCTGCAGCACGTCCTGCCCAGATAAAATTGCGGTAGATCGGGTAATAATAACGGGCATCAAAGCCAACATTGAATGTGGAAGGACCATCGGCAAACTTCACCTTATTCACCTGCCTGTTCCAGTCTACAAAAACTTTATAACGCAACCCATCCCAGATATTCATGGCAGGGTTAAGCGTATTATCATATACAAACTCTGCATGGGAAACCGAGTACAGGGTATGTTCATCGGGCTGTACCAGGCTGAATGAATCAACACCAAGGAATACCAGCCTGTCTGAACGGATACCTGAACTTAATCTTACGCTCCTGGCTTCATCAAACGGATAGGAAATATTAGCCTGGTATAAATTGGTAAAAGATTTCCCGGGATACACTGCAACGGGTCTGCCTTCAGAATCCACAAACATTACATCCTGGCCCACTACATTCCTGTAATAAGTCGCTCCCCAATCGATCCGCCTGCGCAGGTTCTGGAAACTCATCATCCACTCATTGTCCTTGAGGTTGGTACTTAAGCGGAAACCACCTGAAATTCGGATATCTTCCATTAATTCGGTTGTACCGAGTCGGATAAGCCCGTTCAACGGTGTGGAACTGTTCAGGCGAATGGGACCTGCACCGCCCGCGTAAGGCTGGTAGCGGTTTATTAGTACATTATTATTGAAAGCTACAGATCCGAAATCTGCAGAGAATTTCATTGGCTTATAACGGTAACGTTTTGCAGATGCAAGTACGCCTGTTTCAACAGGAGAAGTCGCTGGAATGACCGTTCCCCTTTTAAGCGTGTCTTCTGGGAATTCCGACTGGAATACCTGGTTGTTCACTGGAGCAGAAGTATCTGCCGCGGGGGGGTGCGCGGATGAAGGCATTGTTGCAGAAGTGGCCGGGTTCACAGTTGTGAGCCGGCTTTCACGCATCACTTTCTTCATATATTCAGTAGGCGGAACCGATATATTCCTCCTGTTCAGCGTAGCTTCATCGATCTTTAATTTGAACAGGATCTTTTCATCACTCTGGCGGGTAACTTCGCTAACTACATTGTTTTCTCCTGCGATCCTGGTTTCTGCTATGCTGCTCTGGTAATTACTCAACGGGAAGGTGTAAGCTGAGTCGGAAGAAACAGAGATCACAGCAACCGAGTCCACATCTGTTTTATTGTACACTCTCAGGCTGCTGTCAACTTCCGCAGCCGTTGGATTGCGAAGAATATCATCACCGATCAGGACAAGAGTATCCAGACCTTCTTTCCTGGTGGTAAAAAAACCTGCATACCGGTTTGCAACACCATTTTCATCGCTAACAAAGGTGAAGTGGTTCATATTGTATTGCATCGGGAAACGTGCATTGCCATACTTCAGATCACTTAACTGGCTTACCTGGTTTATTTCTGCCTTGTCGCCAAAATTATCGATCAGGAAAACATTGTAACGGTTACTTGAAGGAAGCACAGTATCGCTTCCTTTTGCGGTTGCAGAAGGCCTGTTGCTCGAAAAAATGATCCCGGTTTTATTTGGGAACGCTACGAAAGATGGATCAAGATCATCATAAACATCGTTGGTGACCTGCACGATCTTCTCATTCTCAACATTCATGGTATAGATATCGGTATGCCCGTTCTTAACAGCAGAAAAAAGTAATGTTCTGCTATCAAGCATATACTTAACATCCTGGATTTGGTCGAAGCGGTCAGTAAGATCAAACTGGTATTGTTTTATGCTGGTAACCACATCATAGATGAACATTCTTAACCTGCCTTCCTTTGAATATACCACTGCTATGCGTGTTCCCTTTGGATCCCATGCCATCATCGGGTAATTAGGGTTCATTTCAAATTCCTTCGCACGGATACCATACTTAAGCAGGGTGATCCATTCATAATCTACGTTCAGCCTGACTCTTACAATTCCCTTCTTATACTGGGTTACTACATAGCTGTTATTGCGGGGAATGGGATTAACATTGAAACGGTAATAATTCAGGTTCTTGTTAATATCGAATCCTTCAATGAAATTTCCTTTCGGGTATGCTTTCCGGCGTGAGATATCCTTGTAGTATTTATCTTCCTGGTATTCCATGAATTCGCGCAGCAATGCATTGAATTTAAGTTTTGTTATCTGCTGGCTGGCCTTATTCAGGTTCTTGTATACCCTTGCCAGGTAAAGGAAGTAAGTGACATTCTCCTTCTTATACTTTTCTTCAATGTAAAACCAGAATGCATGCCCTGCTAGCAATGGTTTCTCAAATGCAAGGGATGAAAACTTCGAATAATTGCCGCTCAGTATCTCACTCTTCAGTTCATCATCAAGTTTTGTGCTCCAGTTCTCCGCCAGGTAGGCCACATAACCTTCGGTAAGCCATTGGGGCAGATCCAAAAGGGTTTGGTTTCCCGCAACCTCACCAATGTCCTCACCGAAAAGAACATTCTGCGTAATAACATTGGCAATTCCCTGGCGTATTTGCCTGGTAAGGTTGGCGTGGTTAGCATCAAAATAGATCACAAGTTTATTGTTCACCATCTTGGTAACACCGCCAGTGCTCAGGATGTCTGTCTCCAGGCCTATATTGGTTTGCCGGAAGTCTTCATAATGATTGTACAGAATGATGTTTGCCCTGCGTTGAAGGCTGTATTCTGCTGAATTCTCTATTTGTGGAAGTTCCTTTTCTGCACTTTGAGCCACGAATTTTGCCAGCTCAAGCCCTCCTTCGTTGAAGTAAACATTGAAATTATCGGTCTGGAAGTACTCCCACTTGAATTTTTTGAATTGCAGCCGGTTCTTTCCAAAGGTCACGGAATTTACCTGGGCATGGGCGGCAACAGAGGATAAAAGAGTGAAGATCAGCACTGCCACTGATACGCGAAGCTTCGTCATGTGGATCTTTAAAAATTGAATCTTAAAATTACTGGTTTATCCATTATTACGGCTTTTTTTTGAAAGGGCTGCGGCTACTCTTAATTTCGCCGGAAATACCTGCATCCATGTTAAAGGTTCATTCCTTCGAATTCAGTCCCATAGCCGAGAATACTTATGTATTATATAATGATCATGGTAACTGCATCATTATCGACCCGGGCTGTTATTATCCCGAAGAAAAACAGGAACTGTTCACCTGGATAGAGAGCAGGGGACTTGCTCCAAAGCTGCTTTTAAATACCCACTGCCACCTCGATCATGTTTTTGGGAACAAGGATGTTGCAGAACGGTATGGACTGATCCTTCATATTCATAAAAAGGAACAAGTACTGCTGGAGCATGCCCCTGTAAGCGGTTTGATGTACAATTTGCCATTTGATAATTATTCCGGGTCACTCAATTTTTTGGAGGATGGCGGGCATGTAAAACTGGATGAGGATGTACTGGAAATAAGGCTTACACCTGGTCATAGCCCGGGCAGTCTTAGCTTTTATAATGAAAACGGGGGTTTCGTAATCAGCGGTGATGCGTTGTTCCAGCGTAGCATTGGCAGGACAGACCTGCCGGGTGGTGATCACGAACAACTTATTGAAAGTATCCGAAGCCGCTTACTGACCCTACCCGGTGAAACGATAGTATATAGCGGACATGGCCCTTCCACTACCATATCAGAAGAAGCCCGTTCCAACCCGTTCCTTACTTAGGGATCTCCTGGCAGATCTCTACCAGCACCCCATTGCAGTCTTTAGGGTGAATAAAACAAACCAGTTTATTATCCGCACCCTTTTTAGGGGAATCATTCAGGAGCCGGAAACCTTCCTTTTTAAGCCTTTCCATTTCAGCATTTATATCAGTAACAGAGAAGGCTATATGATGGATACCTTCACCTTTGGCAGCAATATACCGGGCTATTACCCCATTCTCAGAGGTGCTTTGGAGCAATTCAACCTTGGTGTCACCCGTTTTAAAAAATGCCGTTGTTACCTGTTCACTTTCTACGGGTTCTGTCTTATAACAGGCCGTATTAAGCAGCTTTTCGAAAAGAGGGATGGAAATGGCAAGGTCTTTTACCGCAATTCCAATGTGTTCCGGGTGTTGCATGTTAACGAATATTTAAATAAGCAAGGTTTACGAGATGAGTAAATACGGATCTCGACGCTACCGAAAGCGGCCAAAAATAGAAGCTTTCTTAGTAAATTTGCGTAATTAAAGATCAACAAAAAGAGAGATTTATGCTTAAGCTGCCGATTTACCTTGATAATAATGCCACTACACCCATGGATCCCCGGGTGTTGGAGGCTATGACACCTTACTTCCTGGATCATTTCGGTAATGCTGCAAGCCGTAACCATCCATTTGGATGGGAAGCTGAAGAAGCAGTGGATTATGCACGCGAACAGGTTGCAAAGCTTATTGGCGCCGATCCTAAGGAGATCATCTTTACTTCCGGCGCTACAGAGGCCGATAACCTGGCGTTAAAAGGCGTTTTTGAAATGTACAGCGGAAAGGGAAATCATATTATTACCGCGGTAACCGAACACAAGGCTGTTCTGGATGCATGTAAGCATATCGAAAAAATCGGGGGTGAAGTAACTTACCTGCAGGTAAACAGGGAAGGTCTTATTGACCTGCAGGAACTTGAGGCGGCTATGAAGCCGACAACCATCCTTATCGCTATAATGTATGCCAACAACGAAATTGGTACTATTCAACCGATAAAAGAGATCAGTGCAATTGCAAGAAAGCATGGTGCATTATTGTTTACTGATGGAACCCAGGCAGTAGGAAAGATTCCTGTTGATGTGAATAAGGATGGTATTGACCTTATGGCATTTTCCGCACATAAGATGTATGGACCTAAGGGGGTTGGAGCCTTGTACGTAAGAAGGAAGAATCCACGGGTGAAAGTAACAGCTCAAATGGACGGTGGCGGACACGAACGCGGTATGCGTAGCGGAACCTTGAATGTTCCGGGTATAGTTGGTTTTGGTAAAGCCTGCGAATTGTGCATGCTGGAAATGGAATCTGAATCAAAACGCATCAGCAAGCTTCGTGATAAACTTGAATCAGCCCTGTTGGTTCTGGAAGAAGCTTATGTTAATGGAAGCCGCGAACACAGGCTGCCGCATGTAAGCAATATTTCATTCAAATATGTGGAAGGTGAAGGTTTGCTGATGGGTTTTAATAAGAACATTGCTTTAAGTTCAGGCTCTGCCTGTACATCAGCTTCGCTGGAACCAAGTTATGTTTTAAAAGCTCTTGGACTTGGCGACGACCTGGCACACAGTTCACTCCGTTTCGGCCTTGGTCGTTTCACAACCGAAGAACAGATAGATTATACCATAAAGGCAATAAGCGATACCGTAATTAAGTTAAGGGAAATGAGCCCTTTATGGGAAATGTATAAAGAAGGCATCGACCTTAATACCATTGAATGGTCGGCGCACTAAGGCATTTAAATTGTATCAATAAAAGAAAAGATAATTATGGCATATTCAGATAAAGTGATCGATCACTACCAGAACCCTAAAAATGTAGGAACGCTGGACAAATCAAGCAAGAACGTTGGTACCGGCCTGGTGGGTGCACCTGAGTGCGGCGACGTTATGCGTCTTCAGATAGAGGTTGATGATTCAACCGGTATCATTAAAGATGCTAAATTCAAGACCTTCGGTTGCGGGTCAGCAATTGCTTCTTCCTCCCTGGCCACAGAATGGCTAAAAGGTAAGAGCGTTGATGAGGCCCTGAAGATCGACAATATGGAGATCGTTGAGGAACTTAATCTTCCACCTGTAAAGATCCATTGCAGCGTACTTGCTGAAGATGCGATCAAAGCTGCCATCAACGATTATCGTGAAAAGAATGGTCTTGAGAAGATCAAATTTGAAGAAAGCGTAGTTCACTAAGATTATGGTAGCCACAGATAATTCGATCTATATAAGCGATAAGGCTAAATCCAGGGTGTTGCAACTCATGGAGGAGGCTGGCGTTGCCAATGATCCGTCCTATTTCCTTAGGGTAGGCGTAGTGGGTGGCGGCTGCAGCGGTTTGAGCTATAAGCTGGATTTTGATAATGAAGTTAAACCTATGGACCAGGTTTTCGAAGACAAGGGCATAAAGATCGTTACCGATCTGAAAAGCTTTCTGTACCTGGTAAATACCGAGCTCGAATTCAGCGACGGCCTGAATGGCAAGGGATTCTTCTTTAATAATCCCAACGCAAGCAGAAGCTGCGGCTGCGGTGACAGCTTCGCGGTTTAAAATTTTTGATGAGCCACCTGAAAAGGTGGCTTTTTCTTTCCCATTATTCTATAGTTCTGAACATCTTTAACGTGGATATTATCCTGACTCGGGGTTGTGTCAAATTTCCTGTGTCATTTTAAATGACACAAAATAAATGACACAGAATAATAATTCCTTTCCAGGTCCAAAAAAATTATTTTACAGTACCAATTTTTGTGAATGAACATTGCTGCACGTTTTTAACAGGAATTCATTGAAAAGCCCGATTTGAATGTAAAGATCTTCATACCGCCACCTTCACTCCAGGATGTAATTGTAAATATATCTACAGTTGATGTTGTGCTTCCCCAAGGCATAAGGGATGTTTCAACTCCTTATCCTCCCACACCTTTTCAATCCCTGATCTTTTATTGTGGACATCAGATTTCCATGAACAGGCTGGGAGAAACCTTTGGAAAACAACCCGTAACCGTTTTACTTGGTCCACAGTTTTCCAGGGTGAACATTATGGTACATGAGAGATTATTTGCAATAAAGGTTGATTTTCTTCCCGGTGCATTGCATCGTCTTACCGGGATTTCGATGCATGAATACCTCGACCAGGGAATGGATGCTGCCCTTGTATTTGGCAAAGAATTAATAACGGTGGAGAAGCAACTCCTGGAGCTCAATTACATTGAAGAAGGAATTCCAATAGTAAGCAACTTTCTCATTCACCTGCTTAAGAAACAAAAGGAAATTTTACCTTTTGATGAGGCTCTTCTTGAAATGGTTCGGTTCAACGGTGGACTTAAAATAGAAACTACAGCTTCGCTTGCTTGTCTTAGCCTTAAACAATTCGAAAGGAAATGCAGGGAAAGGATCGGGATGAGCCCTAAAATGTACAGCAGGATCCTGCGTTTTTCCAAAGCTTACAGGTTACATGAGGCCAATCCTGAAACAAGCTGGACGTCCATAGCCCATGAAGCCGGATATTTTGACCAGATGCACCTGATCAGGGACTTCAGGGAATTCGCAGGAGTAAATCCACGCATTATTCAGAAAGAACTACTTCAAACGCCTTTCAGAATGCAGAAGGACCTGGGTTGGTAAAATGTCTTTTTCTTACTATTTCCATCCTGCCGGTGCAAATACCTTTATCCTCAAAATAAAGGTTATGAAATCAATGATCAATCTCAACAGAACCGTAAAATTCTTTATAGCATCTTCCGTAATCCTTTTTTCAAAATCAACAGGCGCGCAAAACTTTTCCGGCCTCACCAGGCTGGACGCGAAGAGCCAGGTGGTGTATTACAGCGCGGGAGCTGATGTGAAAGCTATTCGCCTGGCAGACCAGGTGGCTAAAGTAAATGATTATTATGCGAAGCACCTCGGGTTCACCCCGCAGGTAAATTTATTGGTGTTGAACGGGGATGACTGGAAGAAGTTTGCCGCTCATCCCGTGTACGGAATGCCCCATTATAAAAATGATCATACCCTCATTGTTGCGGCAGGAAACAATCCTTTCTGGCAAAGTTTTATTCCGCCTCTTGATAAGATCCCCGCAGAACATGCAGAGAAAATAAGAAAAGTTTACACCGGGGCAGATGGTGAACTCACTATGGAACCATTTTTCGACCTGCTTGCCATACATGAATTGGGGCATGCTTATCATTTCCAGGACAGTTTGAATATGCAGCGAAACTGGCTTTCCGAGCTTTTTGTAAACATCTTTCTTCATACCTATGTGGCGGAGAATGAGCCCGGGCTGCTTCCGGCCTTAACTACATTCCCGGATATGGTGGTAGCACTTACGGAACCCTCCACCCTGAAATTCACTTCGCTTTCTGATGCACATACACGCTATAATGAAATTGCTGTGAATCATCCCCAGAATTATGGATGGTACCAGTCGCGATGGCATAGTGCTGCAGGAAAGATCTACGATCATGGAGGTATAAAAGTGATAACGGGTCTTTGGACCGCACTACAAAGCGAGAGAAGAAAACTTCCTGATGATGAGTTGATAGCAATGCTTGGAACGGTTTCTACGGAATTGGGCAGGATTATTACGAACTGGTAGAAAGTTTTAATTACCGCCCAGGTAAAAAAGCTTATTGAATCCGGGATATTTCTATAGATTGGGTTTTTAAATTCTGTTATCATGTTAACATCCCGGATCCCGGTTCTTTTATTCCTGGTCTTCATTTTTGCCTGTAATGCGAAGAAAGAAAGTCAGGACATTCAGCCACTGGCGGAAAAATATGTACGGCTGGGACTTACGATAGGGAATTATGATTCTGATTTTGTGGATGCCTATTATGGACCCGATTCTTTAAAACCTGCAGCCGTAGCAGATACATCCAGGAAGCTCCCGGTGGATAGTCTGCTTGATGCAGTGCAGCAGTTAAGCAATGAGTTGAATGAATTCACTACCGGAGAACATTCACTACGTGCTACCTGGATGCAGCAGCAACTAAAGGCCTTTCATCGTCGTATCCGCATAGTAAGTGGAGATTACGGCAGGTTTGATGAAGAAGCATTTGATTTGTTTGGAGTGGTACCACCCAGGTATGACGAGGCGCATTTTAAAGGCCTCCTGTCGAGGCTGGACAGCCTGCTGCCCGGAGAAGGAGATGTTACCACGCGTTATCATGCTTTTGCAAAGAAGTTTATTATTCCAAAAGATAAGATTGACACCATTTTCAAAACTGCGATCCTTGAGGCCAGGAAGAGAACCCTCGACCGTTTTGAACTTCCTGTTAATGAGAATTTCCGGATGGAATATGTTACAGGTAAATCATGGTCTGGGTATAACTGGTACCAGGGTAATTACCAGAGCCTCATCCAGATCAGCACCGACATAGATATTTTCATTGAGCGTGCCATAGATCTTGCCTGCCATGAAGGTTATCCGGGCCACCATGTTTACAATATGATGCTGGAGAAGAATCTCTTCCGGGATAAAGGCTGGACTGAGATATCGTTGTATCCACTTTTCAGTCCGCAGTCACTCATCGCTGAAGGGAGTGCGAATTATGGAATACAACTTGCTTTTCCAGGATCAACGGCCATGGAGTATGCGCGGGATGTATTATTGCCGGTAGCAGGAATGGATACTACCGGGGTATCATTTTATTTTGAGGCGCTGGCCCTTCGTGCAAAACTGAATTATGCACGCAATGAAGTTGCCCGCGGTTTGCTGGAAGGAACCATGGATGAAAGTGAAGCTATGAGATGGTTGACCACATATAACCTTTTCACCCCCGAACTCGCAAAGAAATCACTGAGCTTTATTAGAAAGTATCGCAGCTATGTGATAAACTACAATTATGGTCTCGACCTGGTGAAGAAATATATTGCTGAGCAGTCGAAGGATGATGACGACCGCTGGAGGGTGTTTGAGGAACTTCTGAGTAATCCTGTTATGGCCAAGGACCTTGAAAAGTCCAAATAGGTATTATAAAATAAGGTTTCATTGAAATCGCCTTTCCATTAACGGCTGGAAATTTCCTGTTATAATAATTTCTTACTGATACAATGTCAAGAGCGCACTTCTGATGCCTGGATATTATCTGAACCATTTACAGGAGATAGCACATGTGGTTCAAACCCGGGGAATGAAATTTTTGGGGTAGAATTACCCTGATAAGTACACATGGGGGGACTTGTATATTTCAAATCCCGAATTCAGGGAATTGATAATGTCAGGAAATTTCCGCATTTTTTCCGTAGGGGAGGAGGTTGGTGGCCCCTGTCGTGGGATTAGGGGGTAGAGCTGCGTAAATCAATAAAATTTCAGCCTTTTGCTGCACTATTTATTTAAACACGTACACGTCCACCGGTTATCCGGGTTTGAAGGAAAAGTTACAAAGAACTTATCGGGCCTTCCGCTTGGTTCGGCCTTTCCGCCATTAAAATATCCACCTTTAAAGTTCAATTCGCCTTTACCAGATATGGTGAATTTCCCTTTACTCGGTTTCGACATCCCATTGTACACATATTCACCTGTTTTTGCCAGCGTAAAAGAACCGCGGGGAATGAACTCATAAGATCCATTTACATATTTACTTGCTGTGCAGCCATATTTCCCAAACTTCAGGACTGGTTTCTTTTGGGCAGATACGGTTAGCGAAAAGGCCGTAATGACCAGAATCATGATGATCCTCATTTTGCAGGTGTTTTAGGGCTCAAATTTATTGAAAAAAAGAGCAGGATTTCCTGCTCTTTTAAATTATCGTATATGCTATCCGTTAGGGCTGGGCGAAACTGTTCCTTCCACCACCTGAAGCAAATGATGCCTGCATGCGGGAGTTTTGTCCTGCAGTGAACATATACATGCATGCATCATATGTATAATCCATGTAGTTCATTGTCATCATAGGAACAGTGGACGAACAGCTTCCATATTTTGGAAAGGCAGGGCATCCGCCATTTGATGTGTAGTGGAGCGGAGTATCGCTCACAAAATCATTTCCACAGGTGGCATCACCCCAGATATGCCGGAGGTTCAGCCAGTGGCCAACTTCATGAGTTGCCGTTCTGCCTAAACCATAAGGGGCGGCTGCAGTCCCGGTGTTTCCCGTGGCATTATCATCCAGCACCACTCCGTCTGTAGAAGAACTACCTCCCGGAAACTGGGCATATCCCAGGATGCCACCGCTGAGGTTGCACACCCAGATATTCAGTTTGGTGGTTGGGGAAGTTGGGTTTAACCCTCCCTTGGAGGTTTTCTTCATGCTGTCATCAGTGCGCCAGCTTTGTTTGTTGGTCGACTTCCGGTAAACGGCATCCAGTACGAAACGGATCCTGGTATCGCCTGCACGCACACCCTGGAAATAAGATGGGGTATTATTATAATCGGAATTGGTGGCGGCGAAATCGCGGTTAAGTACATCGATCTGTGACTGTAATTGTGCAAGGGAAATATTCTGTGCGCTTGTTTTATAAAGTACATTGAATACTACCGGTATCCTGATCTCTCCATTCACCAGAATATTCTCTGCCTGGTGTTCCTGGATAAATCTTATCCTTTCTTCGATTGCACTCATACGATCTGCCAGTTGCGGATCTTCTCTGAGTTGAGTTTCCAGTACTTCCTGTGAAGCACATCTGCCGGAAATAAAAACGCCAGATTCAACCTGTTCTTCAGATCCAAGATCAGTCTTGGAACATCCGGTGGCAAGCGAGGCTATGCCCGCCAGAATAATTAAGGCCTTCTTTTAGGTGATGAAACTTTAATTTATGAAGTCCTTAACATATTAAGAAGATTGTGGATAAAAAAAGCCCCCGGTTTCCAGGGGCAAGGGTAAGCAAAGGTTTTGGTAAACGACTTAAACTTTAAAACAAAACAAAACAAAACAATGGTCAATGCAAAAGATAGACAACAGGATTTTAATGAATGCTGCATATTAGCCCTTCATTTACCTCCCGTGCTTGATGCTTCAAATCCCCTAAATTGCAGCAGTTTTTATCTATGCTAAGTATCTGTAAAAAGGATGTATTACAATTTTTTAGCAGCCTTACGGGATATATCGCCGTTATCCTGTTCCTGCTGATCATGGGTATATTCCTCTTCGTATTGAAAGACAGCAGCATACTCGATTATGGATATGCAACGCTCGACAGGTTTTTTGATCTTGCACCATGGATATTGTTATTCCTGGTCCCGGCAATCACAATGCGTTCACTTTCAGAGGAGATCCGGACCGGTACAATTGAATTGCTTAAAACCCTCCCTGTCACTTCCTGGCAGGTAGTTATGGGAAAATATCTCTCTGTGCTTATAGTTTTACTGGTAGTGCTTGTGCCGACTTTCGTTTATATCTACACGATAAAGGAGCTGAGCACCGCGGGTAATATTGATGGCGGTGGGATCGCCGGCAGTTATTTCGGTTTATTGATGCTTGGGGCTGTATTCGCAGCAATAAGTCTTTGTTGCAGCAGCTTCACTTCCAATGCAGTAGTTGCATTTTTGTTAAGCGGTTTTGTATGCCTTTTATTGTATTACGGCTTTTCAGCACTTAGCAGGTTGCAGGTATTTGAAGGAGGTGCGGATTATTATATAGAAATGCTAGGGATTGATTTTCATTACCGCAGCGTAAGCAGGGGGGTGGTAGACACGCGTGATGTTATCTACTTCCTGAGCCTGATTATTTTATCCTTATTGATCACCGTGCAAAACCTTCGCCGCAGATAATGGCCTTTAAAAAGCTTAGAAGATTCTGGCTCATTCCTGTAATAATACTATTGATTGCTGTCAACTGGGCGGCATCTGTTTACCATACCCGGCTTGACCTTACGGCAGAAAAAAGATTTACGCTTAGCAAGTCTACACATAACCTGCTTAAGTCAATTGATGGGGATATAGAGATAGAAGTCTTTCTAAAAGGAAATTATCCAAGTGGTTTCCGGAAATTATCTGATGCAGTTCAAACCACCCTCAATGAATTCCAGGAAATTGCGGGTAGCCGGCTTCGTTACCGGATGATCAGTCCTGATGAAGAAATGCCGGGCACAGGAATCACCTATGGTGATACGCTTAGCGGAATCGGGCTATATCCAATCAATCTTACTTCTCAATTAAAGGAAGGACAGCAACAACAGCTTGTCTATCCTTATGCTATGGTTCATGCTGGTGGTCAGAGTATACCCGTTACCTTATACCAGGGGAAAACCCCTCTTATTAATTTCCAGGAACTGAATCGTGCGGAGGCGATGCTTGAATACAGGTTTGCACATGCAATTAGCAGGATCATCCGTACAGAAAAACCATTGATCGGTTATGCAACCGGTAATGGCGAACCCATGGATTACACTGTTTTTGACCTGGTAGAAAATGTTCTGAGGACGGATTATGAAGTAGCTACGCTTGACCTTACCGTACAGCCGCTGATTCCTGAAGAATTCAGCGTATTGGTAATCGTTAAGCCCACCAAATCATTTACCGAAAATGAGAAGCTAAAGATTGACCAGTACCTTATGAAAGGCGGTAAATTACTCGTTTTCATCGACAGGCTCGAAGCGGAGATGGACAGTCTTCAAATTAAGAACGAAGTGGTTGCATATGATCGTGATCTTAAACTGAATGACCTTTTCTTCCGGTATGGAGCAAGAGTGAATGGCGACCTGGTGATGGATCTGCAATGTGATTATCTTCCTTTTGATGTTAGCGGTAATGGCCAGTTTGAATTGCTTCCCTGGAATTATTTCCCGATTCTTGAGCCGCCCTCTAATCATCCAATAAATAAGAATCTTGGTTTCATTTCATCGAGATTCGTTAACTCAATTGACACGGTCGGTGCAGAAGGGATCAGGAAACATATCCTGCTTCGTTCCTCCGCCAACTCCAGGACCCTTGGCACCCCTGCGTTAATTAGCGGGAAAGAGAATATTATTCTTCCTGAACATGAAAAATACAGGCAGAAGAATATTCCTGTTGCTGTTTTGCTTGAAGGAAAGTTCAGATCGCTTTATGCAAACAGGCTCACGAATGCAATGAATGACAGCCTCCAGAAATATGGCCAGATGTTTCAGCCGCAGGCGCTTAATGAGACCCAGATCATTATTGCAGGTGATGGGGATATAGTTCAGAATACGGTTATTCAGGGTGGTCAGCCAATTCCAATGGGCATGAATCATTATACTTACGGGACCCAACGTGAATTCCCTTTCGCCAATAGGGCATTTGTTGAGAACTGCCTGGAATATCTTGTGAATGAATTCAATTTAAGTGAAGCAAAGGGGAAGGATTATGTTTTGAGGTTGTTAGATAATAAAAGAGTTGATGATGAGAGAGCTAAATGGCAACTCATAAATATTGCCGCACCTGTTATTCTCATTGTTTTATTGGCCATGATTTTCCAGTTCATAAGACGCAAACGTTATTCTTATTGATATGAGCATGCAATTAATGTATATTGTTTTTGCAGCAGTAACGTTTGTGGCGATATTGCTTGATTTTGGATTATTGAGCAAGCAAAACAAAGTGTTTACCCTGCGCAGTGCTCTTATCCAAAGTATCTTCTGGGTGGTGCTTTCACTGGCTTTCGGAGTTTTTATCTGGTATGAATACAGTCACCCAGCGGCAATACAATATCTTTCGGCTTATCTCCTGGAAAAATCACTTTCTATCGATAATATTTTTGTTTTCATTATTATCTTCTCGTATTTCAGGGTAAAGCTTGTGAATTATTCACGTGTTCTGCTGTTTGGTATTTTAATGGCGATCATTTTCAGGATATTGTTCATAGCCATAGGAAGTGAACTGGTGGCACGTTTTAGCTGGATAATGTACATCTTCGGTGCTTTTCTTTTATATACAGGCTTTAAGATGTTTGTTGCGGATGAAGAAAAAGAGTTTAACCCAGAAGAAAGCTGGGCATTCAAAACAATGAAACGCTTTCTACGGACCACCAATGAAGAGCCTGATGGTAAGTTCATGATAAAGAAGGATGGCAAGACTTATCTGACCAAACTGGCTATGGTGGTTTTCATGCTGGGGCTTATCGACATTGTATTCGCTATTGATTCAATTCCTGCAGTATTCTCCATTATTCCGAATCCTGATGATAAGCTACTGATCTATTCTTCAAACATATTTGCCGTACTTGGCTTGAGGAGCCTGTTTTTCCTTTTACAGGGCGCTGCCGACCGCTTCAACTATCTTCAGCAGGGAATTGCGATTGTGTTGGTATATATCGGCGTTAAGATGCTGATCGTAAAATGGTTTCATATACCAGTTTGGGCATCATTGCTTGTGATACTCGTTTGCATCGGTGGATCAATATGGTATTCTGTTTACAGTAACAGGAAAAGAGATGCTTTGATCGCAAAACAACAAAGTGAATAATGCACGCTGTACCATTTTCATTACTTTGTTCTGGAGCAGGCTATGAGCCTTATCGGCAACATGATGACCCTTTGGTAAAGTATCTTTTGACCGACAGCAGGAAATTACTTCATCCCGAATCCACCATTTTTTTTGCAATAAGCAGCGATCATAAGGATGCTAACCAGTTTATCCCCCGGCTTTATGATGAAGGCGTGAGGTGTTTTGTTTTTTCCGGAGAGATGAAACAGGATCTTCCGGAGGCAAATCTTTTAATGGTGGATGACGTGCTGGCAGCGCTTCAAAGAATTGTGGCTGCGCATCGTTCAAGATTTGATATTCCTGTTGTAGGAATAACAGGAAGTAATGGAAAGACCATTGTGAAAGAATGGCTGTACCAGTTACTTCATACCAGGTATAATATCGTAAGAAGCCCAAAGAGCTTCAATTCACAAGTCGGTGTCCCTTTAAGCGTCTGGAATCTTAACCATACCCATGACATGGGGCTTTTTGAAGCTGGCATCAGTTCTGCCAGGGAAATGCAACCACTAGAAGAGATAATCAGGCCAACAATCGGAGTGCTCACCTTCATTGGAGAAGCCCATGCAGCGGGCTTTTCCTCGCGAGAAGAAAAGATCTCGGAGAAATTATTATTGTTCCGAAGAAGTAATATCCTGGTATATAATTCTGATGATGCAGAAGTGGAGGGCGCTGTATTAAAATTCAGGGAACTTGTTAATCCGGCATTGCACCTTGTATCATGGGGAAATAGCGAAAGCAACAGCCTGAAGGTAAATGAGATCTCCAGGCAACCCAACCTGACAACTGTAACCTGCAGTTGGAAATTGGAGCCACTGATCCTCCAGATTCCATTTACAGATATTGCATCGGTAAACAATGTACTTACCTGTGCAGCCCTCGCACTTCACCTTGGTGAAAGCAACGAAGGCATCATTCAAAAAGTTGCCCAGCTAAGACCTGTGCAGATGCGCCTGGAAATGAAGGATGGCATCAACCATTGTTCGATCATAAATGACAGTTATAGTTCAGACCTTAATTCCCTTTTTATCGCGCTGGATTTTTTGCAACAGCAGAAACAGCATCCAATCAAAACAATCATTCTCAGCGACATTCTTCAGTCAGGCTTACCACCGGAAGAACTGTATAGTGCCGTTGCTGATGCGCTCATTAAAAGGAAAATAAATCGCTTCATAGGTATTGGGCCGGAATTAACAACTTTCCAGGAATTTTTTCAGCGAATTCCGGAACGAACCTTTTTTTTCGGGACCGAGGCATTTCTTTATTCGTTCAGTACTCTAAATTTCCGGGAGGAGACAATATTGCTGAAAGGAGCGCGTGTTTTCCATTTTGAAAGGATAAGCAGTCTTCTCGAACAAAAACGTCATGAAACCGTCCTGGAAATTAATCTGAATGCTATTCGTAATAACCTGGGCGTTTACCGTAGTTTACTAAAGCCGGGGGTTAAACTTATGGCCATGGTAAAAGCAGCAGGTTATGGGAGCGGAAGCAGTGAAATTGGCAGTGTAATGGAACATTCCGGGGCCGATTATTTGACCGTTGCCTATACTGACGAAGGAGTGGAGCTCAGGCAAAAAGGAAGCCGGTTACCAATAATGATAATGAATACGGAAGAGGCGGCTTTTGACACCTTGCTGGCTTATAACCTTGAACCGGAAATTTATTCCTTTAAACTGCTGAATTCCTTCATCTCGTTCCTTGAAGAACGGGAAGCGGAAGAATTTCCTATCCATATCAAACTGGACACCGGAATGCACAGGCTTGGGTTCACTGAAAATGAACTGGAAGAACTGGTGAGGCTTCTAAGATATAATAACCGGGTAAAAGTACAGTCGGTATTTTCTCATCTTGCAGGTAGTGATGACCCCGTCCATGATGATTTTACTTCCAGACAATCAGAAATGTTTCTCCGGAGTACGAAAACGATTGCTTCAGGATTGGGGTATGATTTTTTAAAGCATTTATCCAACACCTCAGCCATTTTCAGGCATCCCCAACTTCAGCTTAATATGGTCAGGCTTGGAATAGGGTTATATGGATACGACAGTAACAGCGAGGTTCAGAAGCGTTTAAAAACCGTGGCATCTCTTAAAACGTCTGTGTCACAAATAAAGGAGATCGCTGCAGGAGAAAGTGTAGGTTATAGCAGAAAGGGTATTGTGACCCGGGATAGCAGGATCGCGACTGTGCGTATAGGGTATGCAGATGGGTATCCCAGGATATTAAGTAATGGCAAAGGCCATATGCTTGTAAATGGCAGGCTTGCACCCGTGATCGGAAACATATGTATGGATATGACCATGCTTGATGTGACCGATATCGAGGTAACTGAAGGAGATGAGGTCATCGTTTTTAACGAGGATCTAAAGGTTTCTGAAGTTGCAGAATGGGCATCAACCATTCCATATGAGATCCTGACAGGAATTTCGGAGAGAGTTAAAAGGGTTTATTACGAGGAGTGATTCTATCTTTATGTTTTGCGCGTTTAAGATAATCTGATGAAAAGATCCACACTTATTGGAATTGTATTGTTGCTGCTGGTAATTGACCAGGCCCTTAAGATATATATTAAGACCACATACCATCTTGGTAGTTCAACCCAGGTGTTTGGAGAATGGTTCCAGCTATATTTTGTTGAAAATCCGGGAATGGCCTACGGCTGGAAATTTGGAGGGGAGTGGGGCAAAGTGGCCCTGACAGTATTCAGATTGGTTGCGGTAGGTTTTGGTACATGGTATCTTGGCAAGATCACCAGGGAAAAGGATCATCATCCTGGATTTGTTTTTTGTGCAGGACTGATCTATGCCGGAGCTGTTGGGAATCTTATCGATTCATGTTTTTACGGGATGATCTTCGACAAGGGGATGCTTTACAATGCAACATTGAATGACTACGTAGGTTATGAAGGCTTGGCGGCCTTCAGTGCAAATGGTTATTCTTCCTTTCTCCATGGAAATGTTGTTGATATGCTTTACTTCCCTGTAATCAGGGGAGTCTTCCCGGACTGGTTCCCGGTTTGGGGAGGTGAGAGTTTTGAATTTTTCAGGCCAATTTTCAATATTGCTGATGCTTGTATCAGCGGAGGTGTAATAGCCATCCTGGTATTCCAAAAGCGTTTTTTCAGAAAGAAAGGTCTGCATCCACATGATCAACCGGGTTCCGTTCCAGGCCAGGCCTCAAACCTTTCATAATTTCTATATCTTTAAAGGCTCAAATTCTTATCAATGAAATATATCCTTACGCTTCTCGCTGGAATCATCTTAATTGCTTCATGCCAAAAGGAATTCAGTTTTGAAGGTGGCGCAGAATCTGAAGGGCTGTTACAAGCTGATGTTTTCGGGAACTGCTTCCCGGTTGATCTATTCGGGATCTATAAGGAGGATTCTGCAATGGGATCAGGCAATTATGTAGAAGTGGAAGTGATTGTTAACACAGGGGGAACCTACAATATTTCCACTGATACCGTTAACGGTGTAAGTTTCCGATCTGTTGGGATGTTCGGCGCACCTGGCAACCAGGTTTTGAGACTGTCTGCTACAGGTACCCCGGTTTCAGACGGCTCTTATCCCTATACGATCAGGTATGGAAACAGCACCTGCACCTTCAATGTGGAATTTGTTGATCAGTCTATCGGTTTCGCAGATTTTACCCTGGCTGGTGATCCGGCAGAATGTACGGGCGCAGTGGTGGATGGAGATTATACTGCGGGTGTGCCGCTTACTTCTAACAGCGTAACTGTTTCAGTTAATGTGCTGACTCCGGGACTCTATAATATCTCCACTGCACAGGTGAACGGGGTTACGTTTAGTGCCTCGGGCATCTTCACAAATACCGGTGTGCAATCAGTCGTACTTTCAGGTTCGGGTACTCCAACTACCCCTGGCGTGGTAACCTACAATGCAGGTAATGCAGCATCGACATGCACTTTTGTGGTAACGGTTGAACTACCTGCCGGGGGTGATGCAGCATTTACTTTAGAGGGGAATCCCGGTTCTTGTTCAGGGGCTACTGTTTCCGGAGTGTACACTCCTGCTACTCCACTGAACAGTACGAATATTGTTTCTATCCAGGTTAACGTAACGGCAATCGGAAATTATAATATTTCCACCGGCGTGGTGAATGGTTATTCATTCAGTGGCATTGGATCTTTCAACTCGCTGGGAATTCAGAGCATTACGCTGAACGGAAGCGGTGTTCCGGCTGCAGCTGGAACTGATAATTTTACAGTAAGTGGTGGTGGCACCTCCTGCACATTCAGTGTGAATGTTACAGCTACTGCTCCTCCGCAAGATTATATCCCTCAAACTTCCCTTTCCAACTGGACATATCATCTTGAAGGTGGTGCTCCAGAAGATTCAATTCATGTAAGGATCTTACCAACAAACATTTCCCTGGCAGGACAATCTTACAGGATCTTTGAAAATGTTTTAGATGGAGATCCGCAGGATTCTGTCTTCTATAGAAAGGATGGAGGAAAATATTATTACCTGTTCAGGAATGATATAGGTATGGACAATGATTATAGTGTGGATGGTCTTGTGCTTGATTCAAACCTTAATGTGAATGCTTCCTGGTCAATTAACCTTGGAAATAATTCAGTTGGCGGAACTCCACTTACCCATAAGATCACGGCAACTATAATGGAGAAGGGAGTAACTGCAACTGTTGCCGGGAACACCTACAATAATATTATTAAGGTGCGTTACCGGTACAGTTACAATATTGGCACCGGTGATACAGACTGGTTCGAAGAAGTGATCTGGTATGCAAAAGGATACGGACCGGTTGTTTACCTGTACAGTGATGTGCCAACAACCACCACTGACAGGGTAAACGCTACTAGGGTACAGATCTTTTAGATCATCTCCTTATAAGTTTTCTTCGTACTACCTGCCTGTTCACTTCTACTGTGATCAGGTAAACACCCTGTGGCAATGTTTGCAATTCAAGATCAGTGTCATTTGAACCTTTTCTCAGGAATTTCTTCCATTGCTGTATCTGTTTGCCATCAGTGTTCAAAAGTCTTATTGAAGCCTGGCCATCAATAGGTGAAATGATACGTCCCTGGATACGCCCGGTGAATGGGTTTTCCAATCGTGAAATATCAAGTTCTAACTTCTTGCTTATCGGAATGATATTACTGTACTTATACAGGCCTTCATTATTATACATTTTGATACGGTAATAACGCAGCCCATTATGGATCTCCGGATCTGTATAAGTGTATTGAGCATTTGCGATCCTGGACGAAGGTATGGAGGATAATGGAAGGAAAGTTGCACCATCTTCACTTCTCTCCACATCATAATAACTAATGCTTTCATCCTGGGTTGTTTGCCAGGAAAGGAAAGTATGCTCGTCACGCAATCTTCCCTGGAATTGGATGATGTCTGCAGCCAACACAGTTCCGCAATCAATTACCCTAATCATTGTTGAGCTCTGGTCATTATAAGCACAGGTTGCGCTGTTCAGGTTTGTAGCGGTAGTGGCTACAATAACTCTGTAGTATGTTCCGCTATCTGCAGGGGTTGCCATAAATGGTGGTAATGCCGTTACATATTCCCACTGACCATTTACAAGGGTTGGCGTTCCTACGCCGCTTGTACCGGGTCCTGTCATATCATTCCACACCGTTCCGCCAACATTACTCTTTTGCCATTTATAGTGAACATAGTTGTTATAAACAGAGCGTATGGTATCCCTTAAGTAAACAACGAATGGATTTGCGGCACAACCCAGGACAAACGGGTTATAATTCATATGTAGGCTTGGACCACAGTGTGCAACTGTTATATCATCGATGGCCCAGTCGTTACCTCCTCCTCCAGGGCTATTATTCCTGATAGCGAATTGAGCAAATGTTTGAGCAGGTCCTGTCCGGAATGTAAAGCCATATTTTTTCCAGGGGACTGACCTGTCGTACCGGATATCACCTGTAGTATAATACGCCAGACCATCCACCTCAAAACTCAGGTTTGGTCGTACACCTGAAGAATCATTTCCGGGATATGGAATGAAACCCACCGAAGAAGATCCACGTCCGTTACTGTCGCAACTGCAACGAGGACAAACATTCCTGATCCACGCACTAAATTCGTAATAGGTATTGGGGCAAAGATTATTGAGTGTTTCCTGGTAGGCAATGTTTGTATTATAGCTTGCATTTACCAGTACGAAGTATCCTCCTCTCTGCCCGGGGGTTACAGGGGCATTCCCTGCTGAAGGATTTGTAGCGCCGGTATGGTCGCCCGCAATATCCCAGAAACCAAATACCCTTCTCAATGCCGGAGATTCAGGCATGGTGGAGTTTGGGTTAGTAGAACCGTTAGCGCTACTGTTATTGATTATAGCGTAATTATAATCCTGCGGCTGACCGGTTGATATGTTCTGCTTTATATAGGTTGTTCCGAAAAGCAATGCAGCAGCCCTGTTCTGTGTTGTGCCCTCGCCAAAAGTTCCATTATTATCTGAGGTTGCGCTTACTGCAGCACCATTCTGGCAGAATCCGATATTATCAAACAGGTGTAATCGTGATGGAGAGAAAACGTGATTCGTCCAACCATTCATAGGAACCACCATTTTGTATCGAACACTACCACCGGTAAAAGTAAGCGTACTGCCATAGGTGAGGGTAGGGGATATCCTGACCCTGTAAACAGCCATCATAATGGCGCTGGTATTGAAAAAACTTGGTTTACTGCTGTCTGACCTGATCCTGCCTCCTCTAACGCCATTGGCATATCGGCCCAGGTTGATGGTAATGTTGTTCCCTACCTTGGAGCCTGCATCTGAATCCACATTCTCACTGAAAGGTCCCTTATAAGTAAGTCCCTGGTTTGTGGCAACACGCATAGATCCGTTGATATAAACGGCTCCTGCAGGTATCACGTCGAACACCTGCACACTGTCGATAGTGGTTTGGGTCCCCTGTCGAATGACTGCTATAGTCACCCGCACCTCAATAGTATCACCGGGGTTAAATGTGCCTCCTGAATTGAGCTTACTGATGTTGGCGAAACTCTTCCCCACATCTACCCTGTTCGCACCTTGTCCAAACAGGTTGTGGCTAAGGAAGCAGATAAACGACAATAAAATGATACCATGTATACCTTTTTTCATAGGCTGGTTTTAGGTACATGGACTGTTGGATAACTTAGTAACGATATATTATTGGAATTATTACATACTGAACCGGGAATTCCGCCGTTATTATTCCAGCTAACCATCTTTTATGCGCATAATTATCATATTAAGTTTGTGTTATGCTCCCATTATGGTATGGGCGCAGGGAGAAAGTTTTTCTCCCAAACGTATTGTGAATGCGAACACTGTGGCCGGTAGACTACGCCACCCCTTTGCAATGGTAATGGGACCCGATGATTCTCTTTGGATTACCGAAAGAAGAGGCTATGTGGTTAGGATGAACCGATTTAATGGAGGTAAGACAGAATTGCTCAATATAAGGAACCAGGTAAGGTTCACAACCTCTTTTGGCGGAATAAAGCAGGATGGTATGTTTGGCATTGCCCTTCATCCTGAACTTCATACCCCGGGCAAGAACTTTGTTTATACTGCATATACATACGACTCTTCTGGCCATCGCAGGGTGCGGATTGTAAGATTCACCTATAACCGGTCTGTTCCATCACTGAGTAATGAAGTAATTCTTGTGAATGGCATACATGGAAGTGATGATCATAACGGAGGCAGGCTTATTATTATCAATGCCGGAACAGAAACATCACCTGATTATAAATTACTTTATTCCTGTGGAGATCGTGGTGCAAACCAGTTCGCCAATGCATGTGATTCGCTGGAAAGCCAGTATATTCCGACTTCGGCCCAAATTGCCGCGGGAAATAAGCGTAGATACAATGGTAAGATCCTGAGAATAAATCTTGATGGATCAATTCCGTCAGATAATCCAGATTTCGGGGGAATAGGCAGGTCGCATGTATGGAGCATCGGGCACCGCAACCCTCAGGGCATCGCCGTGCAGAAGGGTGCAGGAAATGTAATTGTTCCCAATGGGATCATTTATTCATCTGAACAGGGACCGGCAACTAATGATGAAGTGAATATAATTACTGGTGGTAGAAATTATGGCTGGCCGAGGATCGCAGGCAAAAAGGATAATAACTGGTACCGGTATTACCAATGGTCGAACAATGGTGGTTGTTCATCCTACCCTGGTGAATGTTCAAATAACCAAACAAGTTCAGGACTAACAGAAAATTCATTTAATTCACCAATCTATACCGACCCGGTTTTCGACCTTTATCCAGGAACTCCTCCGGGAGGAGCTGGTTGTAACTGGCTGACGAATCCAACCCTGGCACCCTCATCAATTGCGCATTATCCTTTCAGGAACAGGATCCCGGGATGGCATAATTCTCTCCTGATCAGCACCCTAAAATCAAGCGCGGTTTACCGGCTTCGAATGAGTGAAGATGGTATTAAACCAATAGGGGTTGATTCAGTGATCCAGTATTTTAAAGAACCCTCCCTGAACCGTTACCGGGATATAGTGATTGCTAATGATGGGATCACATTCTATCTGCTTACCGATAGTGTCGGTGCTACATCAGGCCCTTCTTCGGGAATGGATGGCGGTATCACTAACCGCGGTGCCGTTATTGAATATATATATACCGGCACAGTTCTTTCCATTCCGGGAACCCAGGATTCAACAGAGGAAGCAATAACACGGATATATCCCAACCCTGCATCTTCTGTTCTTAATGTGGAATTGCAGGGGATATCCTCTCCGGTTAAATGTGAATTGGTATCCATGACCGGACAAATAGTGTATACCAGGAAGTTCAGAAGGGATGTTTTCCAACTTCCGGTAGAAAGTTTACCAGCAGGGTTATACATGCTGAGGATCTATAATAACAGGGACATTCTGCGTAATCAGCAGAAGGTAGTTCTGCAATGATCAATTCAGCTTTCCAACCATGTTTGCCGGTACTACCCACTGATCAAATTCTTCTGGTGTCAGGTAGCCGAGCTTCACCGCCATATCTTTAAGGGTTGTTCCTTCCTTATGTGCCTTCTGGGCAATCTCCGCTGCCTTGTAATAACCGATCCTGGTATTAAGCGCTGTTACTAGCATAAGAGAATTATCTACATGTCTCTTAATGTTGTCATGAAGCGGCTCAATTCCAACGGCACATTTATCATTGAAAGAAATACATCCGTCAGCAATCAGGCGGGCGCTGTGAAGGAAATTATGGATCATCACAGGTTTGAACACATTTAATTCAAAATGGCCGTTACTTCCTCCTATACCAATGGTCACATCATTACCCATTACCTGGGCTGCTATCATTGTTAGGGCTTCGCATTGAGTAGGGTTAACTTTGCCAGGCATTATTGATGAACCTGGTTCATTATCCGGAATGAATATTTCTCCAATTCCACTGCGTGGGCCACTGGCTAAAAGCCTGATGTCATTTGCAATTTTCATGAGGCTTACTGCAATGGTCTTTAAAGCCCCATGCGCAGAAACAATTGCATCGTGCGCTGCAAGCGATTCAAATTTATTTTCTGCAGTCCTGAATGGCTGTCCACTCAGTTTTGCAATATGCACAGCAACATTTTCAGCATATCCTTCCGGGGTGTTTATGCCGGTTCCCACAGCTGTACCGCCCAATGCCAGTTCTGATAAATGAGAAAGGCTGTGCTCAAGGTTGCGAATTCCATGATCCAATTGAGAAACATAACCACTGAATTCCTGCCCAAGGGTAAGAGGAGTCGCATCCATAAGGTGGGTACGACCGATCTTCACAACCTGCATAAAAGCCTTGCTTTTTTCATGGAGAGTATCTCTCAGTTTTTTAATTGCCGGTATTGTCTTTTCTACAAGGATAGTATAAGCAGCAATGTGCATTGCGGTAGGAAAAGTGTCATTGCTGGATTGTGACTTATTTACATCATCATTGGGATGAAGAAATTTTTCCTTATCGGATAATGCACCGCCTTTCAGCACATGCCCACGATATGCAATAACCTCATTCACATTCATATTGCTTTGGGTACCACTTCCTGTTTGCCATACAACCAGGGGGAAATATTCATCCAGGTTACCATTCAGTATCTCATCACAGACCTTCCCAATCAAATCACATTTTTCTGCAGGCAAAACTCCTGCATCCCGGTTGGCAAGCGCCGCACCTTTTTTAAGAATGGCGAAGGCCCTGATAATTTCCACAGGCATCCTGTTTATGTCTTGTGCTATCTTAAAATTCTCAATACTTCTTTGAGTTTGAGCACCATAATATGCATTGGCAGGCACTTTTACCTCGCCCATGGTATCTTTTTCTATTCTGAAATCTGACATATGGTTCATTTTTTGAATCAGGCCGCAAAGATATGCCTAGAATTTCAGTAAGAATAGTTCAAGTGGGGATGTGGTCAGCTTTAATGCTTTTTTCCTGTGCGGAAATGGATGATTATGCTTCGAACACAGCTTATGTGGATACCCAGGTAGTTGATAAACCGGAAGAAGCAAGTGGTTTGCATTTCAAGGATACACCGGCTATTCAAATTCATTCAGTATCCCGCAATGACCTTGTAACCTTTGCTGAGACCCTGAAAGGTGTTCCATATAGATACGGCTCTGCGGATCCGGCTGTAGGTTTTGATTGCTCTGGATTCATAACCTATGTATTCAACAATTTTGGAGTGGAAGTACCCAGGTCATCGATCGATTTTACTGATGCAGGAAGGGAAGTGCCCCTGGCAAGGGCCAGCAGGGGTGACCTTATCCTGTTTACCGGCACAGATAGTTCGACCAGGATAGTAGGCCACATGGGAATTGTTACTTCCAATACGGATACGCTGAAATTCATCCACTCAACGAGCGGGAAAGCATACGGTGTAACTGAAACTCCGTTAAACAATTATTATATGGGAAGATTTGTTAAGGTGATCGATATCTTTTGATCATCTTCCCTTGAATGCGGCCTTTCGTTTTTCAAGGAACGCTGTCGCACCTTCTTTTGCATCTTCAGTGCCAAAAAGTGCCCCAAAAGCTTCAACTTCCCTGGCATATCCATTTTGTGTGCCTTCAGCAGCGCTGTTTATAAGTGAAATGAGTTTGCGGATCGCCAATGGGGCTTTTGTTGAGATCAGTGCACACAATTCAAAGGCCTTGCTCAATAATTCCTCAGAGGAATAAACATGATTCACAAGGCCGAGTCTGTATGCATCTTCGGCATCAATCATATTCCCCGTAAGCATTAGCTCCATCGCTTTGCCTTTTCCAATAAGATGGGTCAGCCGTTGAGTTCCGCCATATCCCGGTATCAACCCAAGGTTTACTTCCGGTTGTCCGAATTTTGAATTAGAAGAAGCAAGCCGTATATGACAAGCCATGGCCAGTTCACAGCCGCCACCAAGAGCGAAACCATTTACTGCGGCTATTACAGGCTTTGGAGAATTCTCGATTTTTGAAAATACCATTTCCTGACCACGGGCTGCAAGGTTTCTTCCCCCTTCTGTATCCAGCTCCAGGAATTCTGAAATATCGGCTCCTGCCACAAATGCCTTTGGTCCTGAACCAGTGATTATCGCAGCCTGAATTGAATCATCAGTGATCACTTCATCTATCGCCATTGATAATTCATTGATGACATCCTTATTCAGCGCATTTAGTTTGTCAGCCCTGTTGATGGTGATCAATTGTACATTCTCTCTTTTTTCAATAAGAAGGGTAGAATAGCTCATACTTAAAAATTTCTTTTTTCTGCAACCTGGTTACGAATATAATCGGCTATTTCCCCCGTAGGCGTTCCAGGCGAAAATAGTTTTCCTACCCCTGCATTCTCCAGTGTTTTCATGTCCTCGTCCGGAATAATTCCTCCTCCTGTAACCAAAACATCATTCATTCCTTTTTCCTTCATCAATTCCATTATTTTTGGGAATACAGTCATGTGAGCACCGCTCAGTATGCTGATACCGATAGCATCCACATCCTCCTGCAATGCAGCATTCACAACCATTTCAGGGGTCTGGCGAAGTCCTGTATAAATAACTTCCATTCCATTATCGCGCAAAGCGGCCGCAATAACCTTTGCGCCACGGTCGTGACCATCAAGGCCGACCTTAGCCACCAGAACTCGAATTGGTCTTTTTTGCATACGCAAATGTAAGGATTGTAAACAAGTGCTTAATTGCACTGATCATCCAGAAATTGAATTGCAGATTTTGAAAGATCGCTGAACATTCTGTGATCTGCAAAAGAGCAATCAAGTTGTTCTGCTATGAATGCCATTTGTGCTATGGTTAGTTTCCGTATTGCAGGAAAGGCTGAAGGATTTGCTCTGAATTTTCCTGCGATTTCCCTTCCGGATATTTTGAGATAATTTTTATCATCCAGGAAGCCATTCCCCCGGATCTCCCTGAATATGGTTTCGGACAATGGGACGGAGATCGACGGGAGCCTTGCGAATCGCTGTGGATAAAGAGGAGAACGTGGATTTTCAATATACCTGCTGCATATACCGGCTGTTTTAAGCAAGGAGTGATTTTTATATGCTTGTAAATTACCTGCCTTTCCTACAGCATCGTGGCTGTCTTCAGACTGCATAGCGTACATTACCGGGGTTTTATTCTTTAATGCCATTAGAGGAGGTGCCTGGGCACAAAAGCTTATGGCTGCGTTAAAGTTCAGGGCGGGAGCAATAAGGCCTGCGAAGGCGCCGCCATTGCTCATGCCAGCTGCAAATAATGGAGTTGATTTATCAATGAGTCCTTCTTTTAAGAAGGCATCTTTAATAATATGAATGTTTGCATAGTCCACATTACGTTGAATATCTGCAGGCAAATAATTCCATCGCCTGTGCCCATCACCGTTAGTGTCCTTTTTCAATGTAGCTTCTTCGCACTCCGTTATTGCGACAGCATAGCCTGCATTCAGTAATTCCCGGATAAAATACAATGACTCAAAGCTGCCTTCGAATTGCGCTGCTGATCCTCCACTGCCATGAAAAAGAAATACCAGCCCTTTGTGGCCCTTCGGAAACTGGTAGTAAACCGGTTTAGGCAGATCACGTCCCTTGATGTATTCCAACCTGAGTTCGGGCGCTGCAGCTGAAGCATATTGTCCGAAAAATTTTACTTTTCGAGGCGGCATAATAAACCAGGTATGCCAGTTATTAGAGCTTAACAATTCTGAATCTCCATACCACGATCTAAATAATTCCTCCCTCGACTCGCTGAAAATGTGAACGGTATCACCAGCAGAATAGATACCGCTACCATATCCATTGATAACTTCTACTGGATAAGTACCCGCAATTCGTTCATTATTACAAGCGTTTGGCGGGGAGATAATTAATGAAAGAAGCCATGATATGAATAATACAGTCATCTGGTTTTGTATTATGACCTTACATGATCTGTATCGTTTAAACGTCATGAAGTTTAGAGATAACATTTTCGATCCTGGCAATTGTTTCCTCTATCCCAAGTAATGATGCAATGTCAAAAACGGCGGGGCCAAACTTTGCTCCAACAAGCATAATCCTCAAAGGAAGTTGCAATTCGCCGGCTTTAATATTTCGTTCAGCCGCAAGTGTCTTAAAGGTTGATTCAATTGCAGTCGGATCAAACTGTTTAAGCGCCCTAAGTTTATTTATGAAATCGTGAAAGAAAGCAGTTTTTTCCTGGTTCCATTTTGGTTTGATGGCATCAAGGTCATGAGAGCCAGGCGCAATGAAAAAGAATGATCCCTGTTCATAAAAATCAGGAAGAAGTGTACATCTTTCCTTAATCAATTCCAAAATCCGAAGCCACCTCGCATCATCTTTGATCTCAATTCCTTTCTCGCTAAAGATGCTTCGCACCTCAGCCTCATAGCGACTAACAGAACTTTTTTTGATCCATTCATGGTTGAACCACCTCGCTTTTTCAAAATCAAACTTTGCCCCGCCTTTATGCACTCTTTCGATCGTGAACCTGCTGATCATTTCTTCAAGTGATAAAATTTCCTGCCCCGTACCATCATTCCAACCCAGCAGAACAAGCATATTCAGAAAGGCTTCTGGAAGAAATCCTAATTCCCTGAACCCTTTAGTGGTATGACCATCTGAATCCGTCCAGTCCATTGCATACACCGGAAAACCCAGGCGGTCGCCGTCTCTTTTGCTAAGTTTACCATGGCCATCAGGTTTAAGAATGAGCGGTAAATGGGCCCATTCAGGCATATTCTCCAGTCCGAAGAGATATTTCCATAAAAGTACATGTGCCGGTGCACTAGGAAGCCATTCCTCGCCACGGAAGGCATGGGTTATTTGCATAAGATAATCATCAACTACCACTGCAAGGTGGTACGTAGGCATCCCATCCGCTTTCAGTAATACTTTATCATCAACAGAATCTGTATGCATTTCAATATCACCCCTAATCAAGTCCTTTATCAAAACAGTTTCTCCTGCCGGTATTTTCAGACGAATGACGTATGGAGTTCCGGAATCTATTAGCTGAATGGTTTCTTCTGTTGTCAGGTGCAAGGAATTCTTCATTTGTAACCGTACATTATGGTCATACTGTAATGAAGTCCTTCCTTCGGCCTTCAGTCTTTCACGCATTTCGTTCAGTTCCTCAGGGGTGTCAAATGCATAATATGCATATCCTTCAGAAACAAGCTGCTCAGCATATTTTCTGTATATCTCTTTACGTTCACTCTGCCTGTAGGGTGCAAACGGGCCTCCGGTTTCTATACTTTCATCCGGGATTAGACCACACCATTTCAGGCATTCCAGGATATATTCTTCAGCGCCCTCCACATACCTTGCCTGGTCTGTGTCTTCAATCCTTAAAACAAATGAGCCATTATTCTTTCTTGCAAACAGGTAATTATAAAGTACCGTACGAACACCTCCAAGGTGAAGCCCTCCTGTTGGACTTGGCGCAAATCTTACTCGAACCTGTCTTTCCATTCCTCTTGTTTTGCTGCAAAGATAAAGTTTGAACCTGCTGAAAATAAAACTGCCTCCAATACAGGAGGCAGTTTATATGTCAGGTCGCTTATGGCAGAAGTATTTGCCTTGGAGGATTTCCATCAATTGAGATTGTGGCAAGCCTGTCGCAGGTACCATTGCCATAGTCAAGGACAGCATAATGATTTGGACCATCTATCCGCATGGTTCCTTCGTCAATGTTAGCGCATATCACTTTTTTGTGCAGCTCTGATAATATCTCTGAGGTCCGGGTAATTCCAGCCGGATTTGTTATTGTAGCCGTGCCTGTAATATGAAACTCATCGTCAAGGATATTGTGTGGTGTATTGGCTCCATGTGCGTGTTCGATCTCCCGATCTGATTCATGCAGGCGAACGTTTCCATTGGGTGAAGTGATCTTGCCATTTTCAACCTCCCTTCTCCAGCGTTTCACTCCTGCGGAGCTAATATTGGTTAGGGTATGATTACCTTCTATCTTAAAACCATTCACGAAATAATTTTGAAACGACGATATTGCGGTGCTTCCCGGCAAACGAAGAGAATCAGAAAGGACTACAGTGATTGAACCGCTTCTGGTAATTCCATTTGGTGATGTGCATCCCTGGCCGAAATCAATAACAATTGTTTTGGGAAATCCTGCCTGCGGAGCAACAGTGATCGTGGCACATAAAAGATGTCCCATTGTAGGTTCAACAATATTTCCATCAAGGTTTCTTTCAGTTAAAGCTTCGATGATTACGTCATTTACATCTTCCGCAAGGTTATCGGCGAGGGCCTGGTCGGATGCAAGCTGAAAGGAATTTTCGATATCATTTTGTTGAGGTGTTGTCTCATCTGTTTTTTTACAGGAAGCGAGGATTAGCAGTGATATTACAGCTGTTAAGAATTTTGATCTCATTTGTTTTAATTTTTGTTAAAATCAGACCATCAGTTTATAAAAACGTTTAAAGTGGTTTTATAATTATTTTTGAGTGAATGTATATTTTGAGAATACCCTCGGTCATTCAAAACCTTTTCAGTTCCAGGATCTGGAGGATAAATACACAGGAAAAAGTTCTGTTTCTCACCTTTGATGATGGGCCACATCCACAGGCTACAACGTTTGTATTAGATCAGCTCAGACAATTTAATGCGAAAGCAACCTTTTTCTGCATAGGAAAGAATGTAAAGTCCTTTCCGGATATTTATTCCAGGATCCTTGCTGAAGGCCATAAAACAGGAAATCACACCTATGATCATTTAAATGGCTGGAAAGCAAAGGATAGGGAGTACCTTGCCAATATCGCAGAAGCTAAAATTTACATAGACAGCGAACTCTTCAGACCACCCTACGGCAGAATAACCAATTTCCAGGTCCGGCAGCTCAAATTACCGGCATATGGATTAAAAACTGTTATGTGGACCATTCTTAGCGGGGATTTTGATCCCGGCATTACAAAGGAGAAGTGCCTTGCTAACGTGGCCTTGAAAGCAAAGGCGGGAGATATAATCGTTTTTCATGATAGTGAGAAATGTTTCGAAAAACTTCAGTTTGCTCTGCCAAGAGTGCTGACATATTTTACTGAAAAAGGATATCGTTTTGAATCATTGGCCCAGGTGAAAAAAAATGGGCCGGGGTAGAAACCCTGGCCCGTTTTTAATCCGTACCCTATGAAAACTGGTTTAAATTTAACAGGTTATTTTGTTATTAACAATATTATTTTCAATTATATAAACATTTTTTCTTCGTTATTTCCTCATTTTTTTGAGTCAACAGATTTTTTATTTTTCAAAATATGATAGATACGCATTGCCACTTATATGTTAAAGAATTTGATTCTGACCGCCAGGCTATGCTCGATCGTGCCCGCAGGGCAGGGGTAACTGATTTCTTTTTGCCTGCTATAGACAGCAGCTATTTAGAGGCTATGGAGTCTATGTCGGGAACCCCCGGTTGCCACCTTATGGCCGGTCTTCATCCTTGTTCAGTAAAGGAGAATAATGACAGAGAACTCAAAATAATAGAAGATCAACTAAAAACAGGGAATTATGCAGGAATAGGGGAAACCGGCCTTGATCTCTATTGGGATAGAACGTGGTTCAAACAACAGGAGGGATGTCTTAGGATCCAGGCTGAATGGGCTCTTGAGTATGACCTTCCTTTAATACTTCATACAAGAGAAGCAATTCCGGAAACCATAGCGATCATATCCAGCTATAAGAGCAGGGGATTAAGAGGTATATTTCACTGCTTTGGAGGAAGCCTGGATGAGGCAAAAAGAATAATTGATATGGGTTTTTACCTTGGAATCGGGGGAGTAATAACTTATAAGAATAGTGGATTGGATGCTGTGATCCGAGAAGTCCCGCTTCAAAGTGTAGTGCTTGAAACGGATGCGCCCTATTTAGCACCTGTTCCCCACCGGGGGAAGCGTAATGAAAGCAGTTTCATTACCATGGTAGCCTCAAAGATTGCAGAAGTTAAAAATTTAGGATTAGAAGAGGTTGACGTCATTACATCAGGAAATGCACACAATTTATTTTCCCGTTCTTTCAAAAATTAGATTTAAGAACAAGAAGCTTTTTCTCATAGTATTCCTTAATCCAAATTGATGTATTTTTGCACCCCTTCCGGAGACTTGTCCGAGTGGTTGAAGGAGCACGCCTGGAAAGTGTGTATACGGGAAACTGTATCAAGGGTTCGAATCCCTTAGTCTCCGCATAGTCCCTGCCTGCAGGGGCTTTTTTATTTAGATTCTTTACTTCTGTGAAGATCTGGAAGACGCCAATGGAATTTAACTGCTAGGAGGCGAACGATCACTGTAATAAAAATACATCCCAGGTCAGGAACCATGAAAGGTAAACCTGGCCGTAATAGTAGAAAGAAAGTCAGACCGCCTATGATGCATGCGGTGGCATAGATCTCTTTTTGAAATATCAGTGGAATACGGTTTAGCAGGATATCCCTCATAACACCACCGAAACACCCTGTGATCGTTCCGAGCGCCACGCACATACCTGGAGAAAGCTGGTATGCCAAACCTTTCTGAATTCCCAATAAAGTAAATAATCCAAGTCCCAGGGAATCAAAAAGCAAAATGGTCTTTCTAAAATTCATCAATGCCTTTGTAAAAAGTACCGTTACAAAGGCACTTGCTAAAATGACGATTCCATATTCAGGCCTGGTCATCCATTTCGCCGGCAGGTCCCCTAATAAAATATCACGCACAGTTCCCCCGCCTATTGCAGTTACAAAGGCTATGATCAAAACACCAAATATGTCGAGTTTCTTCTCTATAGCCGCCATAACTCCGGAAATACTGAATGCGGCTATACCAAGAAAATCAATGATCCGTAAAAATTCCATTTTCTAATTTAATTCAGATAGTTTCAAAACGAACCGGTTGTCAAATAAAGGATCAGCCTATATAGTTCAATACATTTTCCATCCGGGTGCCCCGGGAACCTTTAATTAGTATGGATGAGTGCATGGGGTTAATATTTTTTAACCATTCCCCGGCTTCTTCGCTGTTATTGAAGTGTTCGTATTTACCGGAAAGGTTGGAGAATTCTCTTCCTACTAAAGCAACATAATCCCAGGAAAAGGAATCAATAAGGTCCACTATCTTCCGGTGTTCCTGATGAGAATCAATGCCAAGTTCTTTCATTCCGCCTATCAACAGGATCTTCTTCCCGGGCATTGAAGAAATATTCTTTATCGCAAGCTCCATACTGGATGGGTTTGCATTATAAGCGTCAAGTATGATGTTATTGGTGCCGGATCTTATTAGTTGAGATCTGCTGTTGGATGGTTTATAATTTTTTAGGGCGTTTATTATTTTATTGGTCTCTACGCCAAAGTATTTGCCCACTGCAACAGATGCGAGAACATTAGGAAGATTATATGAGCCTACGAGATTGGTTTTGAAGATTGCATCATGCGTTTTAACAGACAGAAGTCCTTCCTCATCTATTGGATTGCCGGAATAATCGGAGTTTGAGGTTCCATACGTAACCATTTTCCCGATTTTTCCTGCCATTTCCACCAGGTATTGTTCATCATTAAATACAAATGCGGTTCCCTTATTGGCAGCCAGGTATTCAAATAATTCTCCTTTCCCTTTTCTTACTCCTTCTATACTGCCAAATCCCTCAAGGTGCGCCTTGCCACAGTTTGTTATGAGACCATGAGTGGGCAGGGTATATTGGCAATATGATTTGATCTCGCCTATGTGATTTGCACCCATCTCTATCACTGCAATTTCTGCGTCTTGCCTTATCCTTAATATTGTCAATGGTATTCCAATATGATTGTTCAGATTCCCCTCTGTGGTATAGGTCTTGTACTTTGTAGAAAGCACAACATGTATTAGTTCCTTGGTCGTTGTTTTTCCGTTGCTTCCTGTAATTGCAATAAATGGAATATTGAAATTTTTACGGTGGAAGAGGGCTAATTGTTGAAGTGCAATAAGTGTGTCAGGTACTTTACAAATTCGATCATTGCCCTCAAAAACTGTTTCAGTAACGCACCATGAAGCACCTTTATCGAAAGCTTCCTCAATGAAATCACTGCCTTTAAACGTAGGTCCGTTTAGTGCGAAAAAGATATCTCCTTTTTTAATTTGCCGGGTATCAGTTGATATGGAGGGGTGATCTGAATATATCCGATAGAGTTCTTCCACAGTTACCTGGCGCATGAAAATGTTTTTGCAAATCTAATCAGTTCCTCCTGGTAATTCTACCCGCATTTTAGCAGATCCCGACAAATAAAAAAGGCTGTCCGAATCGACAGCCTCTTTCTATTAAATAAATGAATTAGCGTTTCTTTCTTGAATTCTGTTTGCGCTTTCCAAAGATATTACCTTCTTTAAAGCCCGGACCTTCCGGAGGACCAAGGTAGGTTTGGGCACAACGGAAACCAATCGTGCTCGCCGCCATATCCTCATCCATGAAACGGCGCGTACCAGGAGAGAGCCAGTAAGCGCGGTCATTCCAGCTTCCACCTTTCACAACCCTTGATTTATCGCTTATAAGAGAACTTACACCATAGCCATAATAAACACCGCTGGCTGAATCACCATCCAGATAATCAATCACGTCATTACGTTGATAGTTCGTTCTGTTCTTAACTTCTTCGTCTGAGATATCTGTCTTTTTAAGGCGACCCATACTGTCGCGCTCATATTCGCCGCTGGAGTTTTTATAGTATTTCTGGAATTTATTACCCCTGAAATAATTGAAATCCTGGGCATCAGTAGGAGTCATTGGCCTGTAAACGTCCATAACCCACTCACTAACATTACCACTCATATTGTATAAGCCGAAAGCATTTGGGTAAAAAGATTTGATATTACCTGGAATGGCTGCACGGTCATTTAGACCACCGGCAACACCCATGTTATCACCACTTCCTCTTTTAAAGTTAGCGAGGAATTTACCCTGCCAGCTCCCGCGACGGTTATCACGCAGGCCGTTGGGGTTTTTGCTCCAGGAATAGATTTGTTGATTTGAAACAAGTTCCTCACCGCTCTTTCCTTCTTTTTTACGAGGAGCAGGGTTTTGATCCAGTATTCCGTAAGCCGCATATTCCCACTCTGCTTCAGTTGGAAGCCTGTAGCCCATGTTCAGGATACCGTCTTCCATCTTAACGATGCCACGAGGTTTGCCGTTAACATCTTTCAGGTCTGATTTCTTTGGCTTATTCCTGTTCTGAATTAGTTCAGGATTCATCAGGTATGTTTCAGTATTGAATGAACCGTCAGCACCTCCACCTTTCATTTCCCTTTTTGCAGCATCCTTCTTAAGATAACCTTTCTTCATCAGGTTCAGTTCATTCACCCTGTCTGTACGCCAAACGCTGAAGTCGTGCGCCTGTTGCCAACTCACACCTACTACCGGGTAATAATTATAGGAAGGATACCTGAAGTAATACTCAACGTAAGGTTCGTTATATGCAAGTTCTTCCCGCCAAACTAGGGTGTCAGGAAGAGTCTTTTTCATTATGTTAGAATCTCCACTGAATGTGTTTTCAAGCCAGTAGAGGTATTCCCTGTAATGCACGTTTGCAACTTCTGTTTCATCAATAAAGAATGATGGAACAGTAACCCGGCGTGGAACATTATTCCAGTCGCCCATTACGTCCTCATCCTTTGCACCCATTACGAAGGTACCACCCTGAACGAATACAAGGCCTGGCCCTGCTTTGGGATATTTTACTTTGGCAACATGGAAGTTACCCATGTTCTTGTCGTCGTAGTTCCAGCCAGTAACATCGGATTTGCCTTTTTTCTTACCGAAAAGGCCTCCGTTCTTGCAGGAGCTTAGAGAGAAAGCAGCTAAAGCCAGTATAGCCAGGCTTTTAGCCGAGAATAGATTTTGCATGTGCATCCGTTTAGCAGATTGTTTAACGAAAGGTTTTCTCTAATTATTGTTGAAAGGGGAGTTACACTCGATGCGAATATATATACTTTAACTGAATAGAATTTTTGCCCCGCTGCATTTTGGAAAATTTTAAATAAAATATTGTTACAGGATGTGGAAAATATTGCTTTTCCTCCAGCAATAAATTATCAAAAGAATCGTTTTATTTTGCCTTCGGAATCAGGCTTTAAATCCCCCGGGAAGGGCTTAAGGATCAATAATTTTAATTTTTTTTAACAACATTTTATATTTTAGTTGGCAAATTCACAAATTCTCCTATTTTTACAACCTTAATACCAATAAAAATAATCGCTTATTAGAGGTAAGTCTACCTAACCAAGACAAATAAAACGCATGAAACAAGCAACTTTGAAACTAACTGCCTTAGTTATGTTAATGGCAAGTGCAACGTCTGAAGTGGTTGCACAAACATCAGGAGTTAACGATATTACCGTAGTTACTACTGCAGTTCCTTTCCTCCGCATTTCACCAGATGCCAGGAGCGCTGGTATGGGAGATGTGGGTATTGCTACCGGGCCGGATGCATATTCTGGTTTCTGGAACAATGCAAAAGCACCATTCGCCACAAGTAAATTCCAGATTGGGGCTACATACACTCCTTGGTTAAATGACCTTGATCTTAAGGATGTATATCTTGCTTCACTTGCCGGATATTATAAATTAGATGACAACCAGGCTATCACTGCCTCACTCCGCTATTTCAGCCTGGGTTCAATTCAATTTACTGACGCCCTTGGTAACTCACTTCAGCAGGAGCGTCCTCGTGAGTTTGCTATAGATGCGGGATACTCTAGGAAGCTTGGTTCAAAATCTGCTCTTGGTGTTGCTCTTCGCTATATCAATTCAGACCTTGCAGGAAGTACAGTTAATGGAATCAATTACAAAACAGGAACATCCGTAGCAGGTGACCTGCATTTCTATCATCAGGGAACTAATGCTGCTGGAAATGGGTTTAACTGGGGTGCAACTTTAAGCAACCTTGGAGCTAAGATCAGCTATACCGACGATAAGTCTCAGGAAGATTTCATTCCTGCGAACCTTGGTGTGGGCGCTTCTTATACTAAGAACTTTGATGCAGACAATAAATTGACTGTTGCTGCTGAACTGAATAAACTTCTTGTTCCAACACCTCCAACAAAAGGAGCGGATGAAACTGATGAAGATTATGCACAAAGATTGGAAGACTACCGTGATAAAGGCGTTGTGAGCAGCTGGTTCAGTTCTTTTGGTGATTCAGAAGACAATGGTGGTGAACTTCGCGAGATCACTGCAGCTGTTGGTGTTGAATTCTGGCATAAAAATCAATTTGCCTTCCGCACTGGTTATTTCTACGAGCATCCGGATAAAGGAAACCGTAAATACTTCACTATCGGTGCAGGTTTAAGGTATAACATGCTTGGTATTAATCTTTCTTACCTGCTTCCTTCAGGTTCAGGTACAAACCGTAACCCTCTGTCAAATACAGTTCGTTTCGGCCTAACTTTCGATATGGATAAATAACAAGCCCTAAGCGAATATTATTCAGAAGCGTTCCGGAAAACCCGGAACGCTTTTGTTTTTTATGCATCTTTGCGCCATGTCATTCAGGATCGGCTCAGGTATAGATTTTCACCAGCTTGCAGAAGGAAAGGAATTATGGATCGGGGGGGTACGTATCCCTCATATAAAAGGTTCAGTTGGTTATAGTGATGCAGATGTATTACTTCACGCGATCTGTGATGCAATGCTCGGGGCCCTGGCTCTAGGAGATATTGGAAAACATTTTCCTGATAATGATCCAAAATACAAAGGGATAGATAGTAAGATACTATTAAAGGAAACTCACCAACTTATATCCAGCCAGGGTTACAGTGTAGTAAATATCGATTCAACTTTATGCCTTGAAAAGCCAAAGATCGCTCCCTATATAACTGAGATGCAAAAGGTAATTTCAGGTATTCTGGAAATAAGGTTAAACGATATTTCAATAAAAGCTACAACTACCGAAAATATGGGTTTCAGTGGAAGGGAAGAAGGTTTATTCGCAACAGCTACAGTCCTGCTTTCAAAAAATTAATATGAAGCATCTCGCGGTTAATCTTGTGAACAGATCTCCTCACCCTTTACCAGAATATGCCACCGATGGATCTGCCGGTGTAGATATCAGGGCATTTCTTAATTCACCTTTAACATTGAAACCTTTCGAGAGATTTCTTGTCTCAACAGGTATATTTATTGAATTGCCTCATGGTTTTGAAGCACAGGTTAGACCAAGAAGTGGGCTTGCGGTGAAGCAGGGTATTACATGTTTAAATACCCCTGGTACTATTGACAGCGATTACAGAGGAGAAATAAAGGTTTTGCTGATCAACATGAGCCAGGAAAACCAGGTGATAAATGACGGAGACAGGATTGCACAGTTGGTATTTGCAAAAGTTGAGTCAGTTAATTTCATTCAGGTGCAGGAATTGAATGAGACAACAAGGGGAGGAGGCGGGTTTGGACATACGGGAACAAAATAATTAGTGATGAAATTTGCAGTGGTAATAACATTCCTTATAGGTAGCCTGGTGGCATGCAGGTCAACTAAGGAGATCAATAAGGTAATACAGCCCAGGGATACAACATTTATTGTTGTAAATCAATCTTATGATGATTCGGTGGCAAATGCCAAGGATCTGATTGGTTCAATTAGGGCCAACCATATTAATTTCAAGACGTTTTCTGCAAAGATCAAGGCGGAAGTGGAAGATAAGAACGGGAAACATCCTGATCTCTCAGTTGTTGTGCGCATTCAGCGCGACAGCGCAATCTGGATTTCCGTTAGTGCAACTTTTCTTTCAGTAGAAGTTTACAGGATCTTTATAACTCCCGACAGTGTGATACTATTGAACAAACAGGATAAGGAAGTTCAATATCGTTCTCTGGATTTTCTTCAGGAAGTTACTCAGATTCCTTTTGATTTTAACACAATGCAGAATCTCCTGGTTGGAAATCCTGTATTCTTCGACACAACGAATATTAATATTAGAAGTTCAGAGCAGTATATTTCAGTTTCATACGTTGGTGAGTTCTTTAAACACCTTTTAACCCTGGATAGAATTTCAAGGGTAATGCTGCACAGCAAGCTGGATGATGTGGATGTTATGAGAAACCGTACTGCTACGATTTCGTATGGGGAACATGAGAACATTGAGGGATTTACTTTTCCAACATTCAGGCATATATCCATTGCCGAAAAGAACAAACTCGACATGAAGCTAAAGTATAAGCAGGTTGAGTTTAACAAAGAATTATCCCTGAACTTCAATATTCCGAAGAATTATACAAGGAAATAATCGTTTCTTTAAAATGCGCTTCACACTTTTATAAGTGTGTGAATTGTATTTTTACTAAACCCAAATGCAATCCATGAAAGCAATCATTCTTTCACTTCTTTCTATTCTAACCTTATCAGTTTTTGCGCAACCAGGCCGGGAGGCACTGGAGAGGCAACGTAATGAACTGAAAAAGGAAATTGAGCAAACTGAAAAACTGCTTGCAAGTAATAAAAATAAAACCAAGGAGAACCTTCTTCAATGGCGATTAATAAATAACAAAGTAAACCTTCAGGATAAGGTATTGGATAATATTAATAAGGATATCCGGGAACTGAATAATAATATTTACCTGATTCAAAAAGATATAAACCGGTACGACAGAATATTAGATACTTTAAAGCAGGAATATGCTAAAAGTATGGTGTATGCTTATAAGAACAGGAGTAGTTATGATATCATGAATTTCATTTTTTCAGCGAATAGTTTCAATGATGCGATTAAACGTGTCAGCTACCTGAAAAGCTATCGTAATTACAGGGAAATGCAAGGACAAAATATTCTTCGTACTCAGGAAATTAGGAAACAAAGAATTGCTGACCTAAGTGGTTCAAAGAAGGTGAGGACCACAACACTGCAACAGCAGAGTAAAGAGATGGCTATACTGGAGAAGGAAAAAAAGGAGAAGGACAGGATATTGGCAGAACTTAAAAAGCAGGGGAAGCAACTCAATAATCAGATCTCTGCAAAGCAAAAGCAAATGAAGAAAGTGAATGCGGCGATTACTGCGGCTATTAAGAAGGCCCAGGAAGATGCCCGCAGGGAGGCCTTGGCAAAAGCTGCGGAAGAAGAAAGAAAGCGGAAAGCTGCTGAGAAAGCTGCAGTTGATGATCCATCCTCAACCAAAACAGTTGCGGCTCCTGCAAAGAAGCCTGTAGAAACTAAAACAAGGGAAAGTGTGCTTCTAAACAGTGAGAATGTTGCATTAAACACAAACTTTGAAAAGAATCGGGGCTCCTTGCCGTGGCCGGTTGATAGAGGAACGATCCTTATGCATTATGGAAATAATCAATTACCCAGTGGAAGTACAATAAGTGTCACATCTGTAACCGTAGCAGCGGATATAGGGAGCTCAGTAAAATCTATCTTCGATGGTGAAGTAAGTACGGTTCAAACTGTTGAGGATATGCAAGTTGTAATTATTCAACATGGAAGATATTTTTCTACGTACAGCAATCTTTCTGGAGTAACTGTAAGCCGTGGTCAACATGTGAAAACAGGCCAGGTGATAGGCAAAGTGGCTGCAAACTTTGATGGCATCGGTGCTATAGATTTCTTCATGAGTAATGAAAAAAGCAATTTCGATCCCGAGCAGTGGCTAAGGAAAAGATAGTATATCATTTCCCTGGTATATAGCGGCTATACAATTCCTCGTACTGTGGTACAATGTTATGGATATCGAACCTGTTTGCCTGTTCCAGAGCATTCTTACGGAACTGGCTTAAGGTTGAATCGTCCTTAAGTATCGCTACAGCATTTTTTGCCATTTCTTCTACATTGCCAAGATCACTTAGGTATCCGCAATAGCCATTGATATTGATTTCCGGCAAACCTCCTGCATTTGTACTAATAACGGGAACTTCCGCTGCCATTGCCTCGAGGGCGGCCAGGCCGAAACTTTCATACTCACTAGGCAAAAGAAAAAGATCTGCAATAGGCAAAATGTCTTCCATTTGTTCCTGTTTTCCAAGAAATTTTATTGCTTCCGCATCGCAACAATCACGTGTCATGGATTCGATCTGTGGTCTTTCGGGTCCATCTCCTATCAGTAAAAGCCGCGCTGGAATTTCTTTCCTGATGCCTGAAAAGATCCTGATTACGTCATCCACCCTTTTCACCTTTCTGAAATTCGAAGCGTGCACTACTATTCTTTCTCCATTGGGAGCCACAACTTTTCTGAAAGCATCAACAGGTTTACGGTTGAACCTTCCAACATCCACAAAGTTGTATATAACATCAATATGTTTACTGATATTAAAATTCCTGTAAGTTTCCTCTTTAAGATTCTGTGATACCGCAGTCAAAGCGTCACTTTCCTCCATTGAAAATGTTACAACCGGGCTATAAGTTTTGTCGCGACCAACGAGAGTAATATCCGTACCATGTAAAGTAGTTATAACCGGTATCTTTTTACCCTGCTTCAGAAGGATTTGTTTAGCCATAAAGGCAGCAGAAGCATGTGGAATAGCATAATGGACATGCAATAGTTCAATTCCATGATTGTTTACCACATCAACCATTGCACTGGCTAAGGCAGTTTCATAAGGAGGGTAATCAAATAAAGGGTATGTAGGAACCCTTACTTCATGATAAAATATGTTGGCATGGAATCCACTTAATCGCACAGGTTGCTGATAAGTAATAAAATGAATATTATGGCCTTTATCAGCAAGTGCCTTTCCCAACTCTGTGGCAAGAACGCCGCTTCCGCCGAATGTGGGATAACATACAATGGCTACATTCATAAGAAGGGCAAGTTACCGATAAATTAAAGATTGCTTACAATGAGGAAGGCAAGGATTTAATAAACATAAAGAAGGAATTAATATTTTTAAGCCAAATAATTTGGCTAAGTGATTTCCCGAATCCGGGGAATTGACCGGAATTGGATTTTTACGTAACTTAAAACTGGGGAGGAGGATGGTGGACCCCTGGTTGGGAAAAGGGGGATGGTACCTTATCTCCCGATATCATTCCCTCTATGCTTGTACAATGAAAAAATTATTACTATCCCTTTTACTTTTTCCATCTATCTTATTTGCAAACGATTCCCTTACCATAAGAAAGATGGCCGATCACATCTTGTTAAATGGCAGTGCCTACGAAAACCTCCGTTTCCTTTGTAAGCAGATTGGTCCAAGGTTAAGCGGTTCTAAAAATGCGTCTCGCGCCATAGAAGCTACGGCGGATATGTTGAAAAAAGCAGGAGCCGATACGGTATATCTTCAGCCATGTATGGTTCCCAAATGGGAGCGTGGTAAAAAAGAGTCAGGCTGGGTTAAAGTAAATGGAATCAAAAGAAAACTGGCATTAACGGCTCTCGGTAATTCAGAAGGTACAGGCCCTGGGGGTATTTATGGAAATGTTATTATGGTTAGTAGCCTGGATGAACTTCATTCCAAAAAAGAGTTAGTAAACGGAAAGATTGTGTTTATTGATATCAGGATGAATCAAACCAGGGCCAGAACTTTTAGCTCCTATGGAGAAGCATCCGGAGGAAGGGTACGCGGTGCATCCATTGCTGCCAGGTATGGAGCAAAAGCTGCTTTGGTTCGCTCCCTCACAACAGCCATTGATAATCTGCCCCATACTGGGGTTGTGATCTACAATGATTCATTTCCAAAAATTCCAGCAGTCGCGATCAGCACACTGGATGCAGATTATTTATCGGGTAAACTCAGGAAGGGAATGAATATGGAGGCTTTCATTCAAACTGATTGTAGAAATATGGGTGAAACATTGTCCTACAATGTAATAGGTGAGATCAAAGGAACGCACTATCCTGACCAGATATTAACAGTTGGCGGTCATCTTGATAGCTGGGACCTTGCAGAGGGCGCGCATGATGATGGTGCAGGATGCGTGCAAAGTATCCAGGTCATAGAAACCATAAAAGCCCTGGGTATAAAGCCAAAGAGAACAATAAGAGCAGTGATGTTCATGAACGAAGAGAATGGTGGAAAAGGCGCTCAGGCGTATCTTAAGCATGCAAAAGATAGACACGAGAAGCATTTATTTGCTATGGAAAGCGATGCCGGTGGATTTTCTCCAAGGGGGTTCTCACTCGATATGCCGACTGGTCAAATGGAGAAGGTTTTGAAATGGAAGCATCTGTTTGATGATTACCTCGTCTATGATTTTTATCCGGGAGGCGGAGGAGCAGATATTGGTCCGCTCAAATCAATAGGTACTGCACTTGTAGGTCTTAGTCCGGACAGTCAACGTTATTTTGATCTGCATCACGCGCCAAATGATGTTTTTGAGGCAGTGAGTAAAAGGGAACTTGAGTTTGGAGCCATTAATATGACAGCATTAATATGGCTTGTAAGCGAATACGGACTTTAACCCTATAAGCTTATCCTGCATTTATCAGGAATATCACAGGAACTTTATGTATTTCAGGAAGGGGTTGCTTTTTCCATTCTGAAATAGATTTGGTAACAACCAACTCTTTTTCACCAGTGAGGTCACGGGCAATGCAAAGTCTGGTCAATGATCCGCAGGTATTTATCAGGGATTCAAAAAGCTGGTTATTTCTGTAAGGCGTCTCAATGAATAATTGAGTAGAACCGGTTTTTCGGGAATGACTTTCAATCTCAGACAGAATCTTTATCCTACTATTTTGTTCTATAGGTAAATATCCATGAAATGTAAATTGTTGGCCGTTTAGCCCACTTGCCATAAGAGCAAGAATGATTGAAGAGGGACCTGAAAGCGGTCTTATTTTGCAATTTTTCTGCTGTGCAATCGCTATGAGTTTTTGTCCAGGATCTGCTATTCCCGGGCATCCAGCTTCACTTATTATTCCAATATTTTTGCCTGATTCAATTGATTTTTTAAACTCAGTAAGCTGGGCCTCTTCTGCATTATGTATTTCAAACCATTCAAAATCATCAATAATTATGGATTTATCCAATGACTTAAAAAACCGCCGCGTTGTACGGATATTCTCTGCGAAGATCACTTTGCATTCTTTGATTGCCTGCAAAATATAAGAAGGCAAAGGATCAAAAACATTCTCTGAAAGTGGAGACGGGATCAGGAATATAGTTGTCATGGTGTTAGAATAACGTGAGATCGCCTTGCCTTCATAATGCTAAGAGTGGCCGCAATTACGGCATAGCTTGGTGCGAAAAGCCATCCAATTATCGGTACAAGATGCATTAAATAGTAAACAATTCCATTTCCTATGGCAAGTCCTTTATGCCTGGCGATGAATGCGATGCTTTGCTGATACGATAATTTGTTTCGTTCACTGCTGTAATCCAGCATCGAAAAGCCGAAATAATAGCATTCCACCAGCAATGCAACAACCGGTGCTATCCAACCAATCAGCGGAATCACCGAGAGGATCAGGAGAGTTAATAGATATACCGTTTGCCAGAATAGATTCCTTAAGGCTATCCTTATTCCTCTGATGATATCCCGAATAAGTTGTGAAAAATTGAAAGGATAATCTTTTCCTTCAATTATGCTCTCAGTTTTTTCACTCAGGAAGGCAAAGACGGGGGAGCCAATTATTAGGAAAAGGTATTTAAAAAGAGAAAAATAAAATAGCCAAAGTACAAGCAGGATAAAGAATTGCCCGATGATGAAAAGAAAACTGATCAGGCCATCGTGGAGATTCTCGAGCCTGGCCTTAATCCCTGATTTCAGCATTACAAATTCTATCAGGCTGTTAACAGAGATCCAGTAAAAGTAAAAACCTGCTAAAAAAAGGATAGTATAGATTAATCCGGGAACAAGGATCCATTTCCACAACCTGTTCTTTACAATGAACCGGTGGGCTTCGGCATAGGATTGTATGGCAATAATGATCTCTTTTAGCATCAGGTTTGTACCTCGATCAATATCTTTAAAGGTAGGAAAACATTTTCAGGTGAAACTGCTTACGAATATTCATAAATGGAACAGTTACCAATCAGCTTTTACGAACGGGAGGATGTAGTTCTAATTGCAAGGGAACTCCTCGGTAAGATCGTTGAAACAAATATTGACGGAATAATTACCAGAGGAAGGATCGTTGAAACTGAGGCTTATGTAGCACACGTAGACAGGGCTTCCCATTCATTCAGGGGAAAGCGTACTTCCAGGAATGAACATATGTATTGTTCTCCCGGAACTTCGTACATCTATATCTGTTATGGTATGCATCAGATGTTAAATATAGTAACCAATAAAGCCGGGGTTCCGGATGCCGTTCTAATAAGGGCACTTGAGCCGCTTTCAGGAATTGAAGAGATGCTGAAAAGAACAGGGAAGCCTAAACTGGATAAAACCTTAACCAGGGGGCCCGGGAATGTCGGCAAAGCATTAGGGTTGAATAAAAAATATTCAGGACAACCTTTACTTGATCATATAAGGATCTATTCAGATGAAAATTACGATTTGTCTAACCAGAAAATCGGAATTAGCAAACGAATCGGTGTTGAAAGTGCAGGGAAAGATGCAGACCTTCCTTACCGATTTTTCATCAAGGGAAATCCTTACGTGAGCGGGTCCAGGATAAGTATTGTTTGATCAGAATTTAGGGCAGGGAATACCTTTCACCTCTACCGGTCTTCTTACATAGATGAGGGAGATCTCCGATCCACCACGATTGCTGGTGGCAGCTTTAAGGCTACTTATGTTTACATCATAGCTTGCTCCAATCCGAAGCCCCGCAAACTCAAGACCGATATAAGGAATGATCGCATCATTGAAACGCATCCAGGAACCAACATACACACTGGTAGGATTTTCAAAATCACCGTTTGCATTCAGTCCAACGGCGGCCCCAACAATAGTCTCGCTGGCCTTATTCTGCATCTGGTGAATAGCCGAAGCACTTACTGAAACAACGTCGGTTAAAGGAAAGGTTCCTCCACCATGAATAGTGATCCTCCCGGTCAGGTACCAGTTCTTGTCTTTAAAGCTTACTTGTGGACGATTGATATGATACATTGAAGCCCCGAGGTAATAGTTGTTTGCACCGTTTGTAGAGCCCGAGAAAAGTAGGCCTGCGTTAACATCAATGTAACTCTGGTTAGTACCATTCGTCATGATATCGTTAGTGGTACCCGTGAATCCATTCTGCGTAAGCATATCCTCAAAAGTTAGCTTGGTAACATCGAGGGTCATGCTGCTATAGGTACCCTGGAATCCTGCACCTATGGTATTATAACCATTTTCATCAAGAGCCTTATGGTAGCTTAAAGACACAGAACCGTAATTAAGTTTAAGCTGGCTGTTGGCGCTTTTATCGGTTACCCCGCTAATACCCACACCGAACACATCTCCTTCCGGGATCCTGCTACGCAAAATTGGGAAGTCGAATGATGCGCTTGAGGTTACATAGGCCTTCGGGATGGATGGCCATTGATCTCTGTGGTTGGCCGCAAGCCTCCATGTACCATCAAATTTACCTGTGAAGGCAGGATTGAGGGTTAAGGGGGAAGCAAAAAACTGGGAAAAATGCGGATCCTGTGCTGAAACATTCAGACAAATAAGGCTAGCTATAAGGAAAACGGGTAATTTTCTCATTGAGGTATGATTACAGTCGAACAATAAAGATAAGATTTTGCACTTAAATGCTGCACTTCATTTCAGGAATATTGAGCGGCTAATTCTGGATCTTTGAGCCATAAGCGAGGTCGCCGGCATCACCCAAACCTGGAACTATATATCCCTTGGCTGTTAACTCGTCGTCAATATCTCCGCACCAGATGGTAGCAAGTGGTTCCGCCCTTCTAACATATTCAATACCAACGGTACACGCAATCGCGCAAACCACATGAAGTTCCTTAATATCCCCTTCCCGACGCAAGTATTCGATAGATTTTACAAGGGATGCTCCCGTGGCCAACATAGGATCGCTGAGGATCACGACCCTCCCGTCTATTTCCGGGCAACTCATATATTCTAGCCTGATTTCAAAGCTTCCATCTGAATGATGTTTCCGATATGCGCTCAAAAATGCATTGTCTGCCTTATCAAAATAATTAAGCAGGCCATTATGCATTCCCAGGCCCGCCCTTAAAATCGTAGCCAAAACGGGCTGGTCCTTTAAAACCTTACAGGATGCCACCCCCATAGGAGTAGTAATTTCACTCTCCAGCATTTCGAGATTTTTACTGATCTCATAACCGATGACTTCTGCTATACGCTCCAGATTCCTGCGGAATCGCATCCTGTCTTTCTGAACCTCTATATCTCTTAGCTCACTTACCCAGTTGCTGACAAGTGAATGCTGCTGGCTTAAATTCTTTACCATCTTATATTGATTAGGGAAGTGCAAATAAAACTATAATCCTTTTATTACGGTTCAATCGAGTATATATTTTGGCCGGGAAGTGTGTAAATTCATCCTGTAAAAACCTTGACCGATGCGAAACCTGACCCTCATCCTCTTTTTATCTTTCTTCCTTTTTTCCTGTTCAAATGAGAAACAGTATGAAATTAAGGGAGATAAGTACGAAAAGACCAAAGCCTCTTTGGAAGAGATTGAAAGGAAAGACCCAAAGCGGTTTCTAACCGTGACAGGGGGAAGTAAAAAGAACCTGCTTAAGCAAACAGTCATAAGAGGGAAAATTACCAACAATGCAACGTCTGTAAGTTACAAGGATATAGCCGTCAAACTCCGTTTTTATAGTAAAACCGGTGCCTTGCTGGAAGAGGACGAAGAAACTATTTTTGAAACGATTCATCCGGGCAATACCGAAGAATTCAAGACTAAATATTTTGCTCCAAAAGGAACAGATAGTGTTTCACTCACTGTTATAGGCGCTAAGTATTGATAAGACTAAAGGTATCTACATCAAACAATCCCTTATCACTGAGTTTAAGATGAGGTATAACAAGCAGCGCCATAAAGGAAAGGCTCATGAAGGGTGCTGATAATTTTGAACCCAGGATTTGCTTAACAAACCGGTCAATCATTATGTACTTATCTGCTATTGAATAACCATCCTCTGTGCTCATTAATCCGGCAACCGGCAAACCCACAAACATTTGCTCTCCTGCCCCCACGGCGCTTATACCCCCCTTCTCCCTAATGATAAGATTCACCGCCTGCGACAGGTCCTCGTCATTTGTTCCTACAGCCACGATATTATGGCTGTCGTGCGCCACAGAAGATGCTATCGCCCCTTTCTTTAGACCGAAATTTTTAATGAAAGCCACTGCAGGAGCGGCATTGTTATACCGATTGATGACACAGATCTTCAAAATATCATTTCCGGTATCAGGAATAATATTTCCCTCTTCTTTCAGGGGTTCAAATGAGGTTTTTCCTGTAATAAGTTGACCATTGTTAACGACAATGGCAGTTCTGTGATCCAACTTTGTTTGTAATAGATCAGGAGTTATCTCATTGCAATTGAAATTATTTATCGCTTTTACATCTACAGGTTCAATCAGGGAATTTCCATCTTCTGCAACGAGGGTTCCATTAATATAGGTCTCTATTGCTATAAAGTCTGCAAGGTCTTTCACCACAATAAAATCGGCTTTATCTCCAACGTGCAATGTGCCAACATCCAGGTGGTAATGCAGGACCGGGTTGATACATGCTGCTTCCAAAACCTTAAATACATCAACCCCGTAACTTACTGCGCGCGCGCACAACTGGTTAATGTGTCCTTCAGCAAGACTGTCGGGATGTTTATCGTCGCTGCAGAACATCATATTTCGATAATGTTCGTGCATCAGCATGATGAGTGCATCAAAATTCTTTGCAGCACTGCCTTCTCTAATAAGGATCTTCATTCCATGCTTAAGTTTATCAATCGCCTCATCTTCTGACACACATTCATGATCGGTACTAATTCCTGCTGCAATATATCTTGATGCATCTTCACCTCTTAAGCCTGGTGCATGACCATCAATGGGTTTTCCGGCCATCTTTGCATGTGTAATCTTCAGTAATACTTCACTGTCCCCAGACAATACTCCTGGATAATTCATCAATTCACTCAAATAATGTATGTCGGGATCCTGCATTAATTCTTTGATCTCATCCGGGGTTATTTCCGCTCCTGCTGTTTCAAATTTTGTTGCCGGAACACAGGATGGGGCTCCAAAGAAAAATTTAAAAGGAACGGTTTTACCGTTGGCGATCATGAATCTGATTCCCTCCAGACCACAAACATTGGCTATCTCATGTGGGTCGCTTACAGTTGCAACAGTGCCATGAACAACTGCAAGTCTTGCAAATTCTGAAGGAACCAGCATTGAACTTTCAATATGAACGTGACTGTCAATGAAGCCGGGCATGATAAAAGGAATTGCATCAGCTGGTTCCGTATCGAGAGGTGTTATGGATGCGATTCTTTTTCCTTCTACAAGTACTTCACCATAAAAAATATTTCTACCGGCAATATCAACGATGTATCCTTTTCTTGTAAAGCTTCCCATAAAAGCAGTGTTTGTATATTCGTGCCCAAATGTACACTATCCGGGTTTGTACCTGAACCCTAAAATCCGGCTGCGAAAATTAATCATAATGCCTTTGCTTCCATCAGCCTCCATATTCATAAACAAAATGATCTTTTTGCGAAGGTCATTTGGAAAAAAACCATTCAGATTGCTGGATGTAGGAGCCGGAAATCATTCAGCTACAAAAATTACAAGGGTATTCCCCCGATGTGAATATCATGGATTGGACCTTGACAGAAGTTATAACAATAGCGAATCGGATTTCGCTTTAATGCAGGAATTTTACGAGCTGGATCTTACGAAACTGGATTATTCGATACTACCTGATGATTATTTTGACGGGATTTGGATGGTTCATGTGATCGAGCATCTTCATAATGGAGAAGAGGTGCTTCAAAGCCTTCTTCCTAAACTTAAAAAAGGCGGATATATCTACCTTGAATATCCCGGAAAGCGTAGCCTAAGTCTTCCTTCAATGTATGGAACGCTTAATTTCAAAGATGACCCCACACACGTTAAGGTTTACGACCATCGTTCTTTGTCTAAACTGTTAGGAAATTACGGTTGCGTTACCCTTTCTCAGGGAACCCGTAGAAATATTTGGTTTATGGCAGCTATGCCTTTCAGGATAATTTTTTCCTTATTAAAAGGAAAAAAAGTACAGGGAAATATTTTCTGGGATATAACCGGCTTTGCAGAATATATCTGGGTTAAGAAAAAATGATTCAGTCTTTTAGCAAGTCAGGCCGTCGTTCAGCTGTGCGCTGAACTGCCTGTTCGTGCCGCCATTCTTCAATGAGTTTATGGTTTCCGCTTTTTAATACTTCCGGAATTCCCCAGCCGCGAAAAATTTCCGGCCTGGTATACACAGGTGGTGCAAGTAAATTATCCTGGAAGGAATCACTTAAAGCAGAAGTTTCATCATTCAACACCCCGGGGATTAGTCTACCGACGGCATCGGCCAGAACTGCTGCTGCAAGTTCACCTCCACTTAGTACATAATCTCCAATTGATATTTCCCTGGTTACAAAATGATCACGAACTCTTTGATCAATGCCTTTATAATGCCCGCAGATCAGCATTAAATTATTCTTCAACGAAAGGGCATTAGCGATCTTTTGATCCAGTGTTTCACCATCAGGGGTAAGGTAGATCACTTCATCATATGTTCTTTGATTCAGTAAAAACTCAATGGCATTTACTAGAGGTTCGGGCATTAATACCATACCGGCTCCTCCGCCGAATGGATAATCATCCACCTGTGCCCTGGCATAGGTTGTGTAATCCCGCAAATTCACAACATTAATTTCGAGAAGTCCTCTATCTCTTGCACGTTTAATAATGCTGTGCGAGAATGGTCCTTCCAATAATCCCGGAACCACAGTTATGATATCAATTCTCACCATTTTCTTCTTCGTTCATGAATTTGTCCAGGTCACGTAACTGCTTCTTGGTTGGCCTTCCAACCTTACTAAGTCGTTTCCCGGTGTGAAACGCTGATCCCTGGAAATTTAATTTTTCAATCTCAGTTGCAGGAGTAATATCAAGATAAAATTTTATCGCTTCAGAATATTGCACCCTGTTATAAAGCAGGCCGGTAACTTTGATCAGCCATTTTTTGTTTTCAGTTTTAACCTCATATTCATCGTTTAAAGCTACATTTCTTGAAGCTTTGGCAGAAGCACCCTTGAATTTCACCTTGCCTTTTTCACAAGCTTCTGAGGCTAATGCCCTTGTTTTGAAAAGCCTTATCGCCCAAAGATATTTGTCAAGTCGGAGACGCTCCTTTTCCATTCTCCAAAATTAAGCACGACGGGGCACCGTTCTGCCCTTTTTTAAAAGGGGCAGGCCGGAATCATTATTTTTACCTGTAAAACCATAAGTATGTTATTCATTCGCAGAATACTGATCGTAATTTTTCTTTTCCCGGCCGCTTCCGTATCCGGGCAAAACATAAACTGGACAGCAGATGGTACCGGTTATGTTTCTTTTAAAGGGGGAGCTATAGTGAAAACTGATCCGGCAAATTTGCAGGAAACAGTTATTGTAACAACATCCCAGCTCACGCCTGCTGGAAGCAGCACGTCTCTTAAGCCCCAAAGTTTTTCATATAGCAATGATCAGTCAAAGCTCTTATTATTCACCAATACACAAAAAGTCTGGAGATATAATACACGGGGAGATTACTGGGTGCTGCAACCCTCTACAAACAGCCTGAGGCAACTGGGTAAGGGTTTGACACCTCAAAGCCTGATGTTTGCAAAGTTTTCTCCTGATGGTCGCTATGTTGCTTATGTAAGTGATCATAATATTTATGTAGAAGAGGTTTCGAGTGGCCAGATAAGGAGAATGACAAATGATGGGTCACGAAAGATGATAAATGGAACCTTTGATTGGGTTTATGAAGAGGAGTTTGATCTGCGTGATGGTTTTCGGTGGAGCCCGGACGGAACGCAGATCGCTTTCTGGCAGGTTGATGCTACAGGCACCAGGGATTATTACATGCTGAACACTACCGATTCGGTTTATTCAAGGGTAATCCCGGTAGAATATCCAAAAGTTGGCCAGCCACCTTCTCCAGCCAGGATCGGGGTGGTTAATCTTAATAATGGCTTCATACGCTGGATGCAGCTTGATGGAGATCCAGCACAACATTATATAACCCGGATGGAATGGGGAGGAAAGGGCGAACTGGTGATCCAGCAACTGGATCGCCGGCAGCAGGAGAGCAGGCTGATTTTTGCAGACGCAAACTCAGGAACTTCCCGAACTTTCTGGGCTGAGCATGATAATGCCTGGGTTGATCTGAACCAGGGAGATGTTCCGGGGTTTAACTGGGTAAATAAAGGGCAGGAGTTGATCTGGGTAAGTGAAAAAGATGGGTGGAGACATATTTACAGGATTAGCAGGGATGGGAAAACAATTAATCTGATTACGCCCGGGAATTATGACATTGGCTCTATTAAGGCTATTGATGAAAAGAATGGATTTATATATTTCAATGCCTCACCCCAGAACGCTACGCAAAACTATTTGTATAGGGTTAGAATTAATCCTGGTAAAAAAACAGAGGCGGAAATGGTAACTCCATCGGGGCTCAATGGATATCATAATTACCAGGTAGAGCCTGGCGGCCGGATGGCGTACCATACTTTTTCAAGTCATTCCACCATACCTGCAAGAGAATTTGTTAGCCTGCCGGATCATAAACCACTAAATAAACAGAATTCAATTGCATCAACCTTAAAGCAGGTGGAAGGTCATGGTGTCGAGTATTTGCAGGTAACCACTGATGATAATATAATGCTGGATGCCTGGATAAATAAGCCACTCAATTTTGATCCGAATAAAAAGTATCCTGTGGTTTTTTACATTTATGGGGAGGCGGCAGCATCTACCGTGAATGACCAATATGGCAACCATTCAAATTTCCTTTATGCAGGAGATATGCGAGCAGATGGTTACATCCAGGTCAGCATCGATAACCGTGGGACACCATCATTAAAAGGTGCAGGCTGGCGAAAATCGATCTACGGAAGGAATGGTCAGCTTAATATCCAGGATTTTGCGGCGGGTGCAAAAAAGATCCTTGAAAGGAATTATATGGATAAAAATCGTGTAGCCGTTTGGGGATGGAGTGGTGGAGGAACTTCCACCTTGCACCTCCTTTTTAGATATCCGGAGCTTTTTAAGACCGGGATTGCTATAGCACCGGTTACGAATCTCCTTTATTACGATAACATCTATACCGAAAGATATATGGGGCTTCCTGAAGATAACATGCAGAATTATATTGCGGGTTCTGCCATTACTCACGCAAAGAACCTTAAAGGAAATTTATTGCTTATCCACGGAACCGGGGATGATAACGTTCATTACAGCAATACGGAAGCCCTGGTAAATGAACTCGTAAAGCATGGCAAGCAATTCCGGATGATGGCCTATCCAAACCGTACACATGGTATTAGTGAAGGAGAAGGAACCTTTGAACATCTTTCCGCCCTTTACACCGATTATCTGAAACAATACTGCCCTCCAGGACCCAGGTAATTATTGCCTGCCAGGGTATTGTTTTAAGGCAAGTTCAAGACAATCCATCGCCTTGTTTATGGCGCTCACATTGAGCACATAGGCAAGGCGAACTTCGTTTTTACCACGACCGGGAGTACTGTAAAAACCCGTAGCTGGTGCAAGCATAACGGTAGCTCCCTCATGACTGAAATGTTCGAGCAGCCATTGACAGAATAGGTCGCAATCATCAATTGGCAACCTGGCCATTGCATAAAAAGCTCCTCCTGGGTTGGGACAGAAAACACCCGGAATTGCATTAAGTCTTTTTACCAGAGTATCCCTTCGTAGCCTGTATTCGGCTTTGGTAGTGTTAAAATAATCAGAAGGTAGGTCCACAGCAGCCTCTCCCAGAAGCTGCGCATAGAATGGAGGACTAAGCCTGGCTTGCGCAAATTTCATTGCTGCATTCAGCACTTCCTTGTTCTTTGTAACAAATGCACCGATCCTTCCACCACAGGCACTATAACGTTTGCTGATCGTATCCATCAGTATAACATTCTGTTCAGCCCCCTTCAAATGCATGGCACTTGTATGCTGCCCATCATAACAAAATTCGCGGTATGCTTCATCAGCAAACAGGTACAGGTCATGCTTTAGAACAATCTGCCTGAGTGTTTCCATTTCGGCGGCACTATACAAATAACCAGTTGGATTATTAGGATTACAAACCACAATCGCCCTGGTCCGGGGAGTGACCGCTTTTTCAAATTCCTCAATAGGAGGAAGAGCAAATCCTGTTTCAATAGAACTGCCAATTGGAACTACCCGAACATCGGCCTGGATCGCGAATCCGTTATAATTAGCATAAAATGGTTCAGGGATGATCACTTCATCACCTGCATCCATACAGGCCATCAATCCAAAAAGAATTGCTTCACTGCCACCTGTGGTAATAATGATATCGTTAGCTGCAACTTCAATAGCATTCCTCTTATAATACTCAACCAATTTTTTCCTGTAAGACTCATTTCCTGCACTATGGCTGTATTCAAGAACCTTAAGATCGTAATTCCGTACCGCATCCAAGGCTTCTTTGGGTGTTTCAATATCTGGCTGCCCGATGTTCAGGTGGTATACTGTTATGCCTTTTTTCTTAGCGGCTTCGGCATAAGGAACTAATTTTCTTATTGGGGAAGCAGGCATTTCATGCCCCCTGTTACTGATTGCTAACATGGCGCAAAGGTATAAGGAAAAGGAAAAAAAATGCCAGTTATCTATCCTTCCTTGAAATCAACATTATGTTGTTTCATGAACTGCTTAATGATCTCCACATGAATGCATTGGCCAAGGTGGAGAAATGAGTAATCCGTTACCTTCCGCACGCCATTGTTGGTTCGAATTTCTTTATCGATCATATCGAATCCAAGGTGAAGGTGTTTTGTGCTGAATTGCATACCATAGATTATCCCATGTTCGTCGAACAAAGGTCCACCGCTCTGGCCTTTTAATCCAGGAGTGCTCATCTCTATGCCATAAACCTGGTTATTCTCTGCAAGAAAACGCGTAACCATCCCTTCTAAAGGAAAACGTGGCGATTGTACAATTCCCTCTGATGTCCATCCAATATCATCATTGACTTCATTATAGGAAAAGTTATTGAATTCCGGGAAAGGGTATCCCAGCCTGCACAAGAGTTTGCCTTGTTTTATCTTTTCCGCGTCTTTAAGAAATGTAGCGGTTCCGGAATAAAGCCTGCTGGAGAATCCTTCAAATTTGATTAAAGCAAGATCATATACTGGATGCAAATGTCCTGTAAATCCGGTCATTCTGTCTACGCAATCAACAAATGTATTCTTTAACTGGATGGTAGAATCATCATTCAATTTAAATTTCACTTCTAACCCTTTCATACCATACTTCCCCTGAACAGAACTCGATAGCTTTTGCTTCTCCATTCTAAAATCCAGGTAATTTTTATTTATCCTGTCTGCTGCCAGGAGCATTTCCAGCACATGCTTGCAGGTAACTGCCCAGCCGCCATCGTTTACGAAGAATAATGTAGCAGATCCTGGAATGATCTGTTTCCCATTGTATAATCTTTGAATAGTGTGAACCGGACGTGTGAACGTGGCTGCCTTTTCAATTGCATCAATGAACATGAAAATAGATTGTAGTTAAAGCTATGTATTAAGATTTAGGTAAAAAAAATCCCCGCAATTGCGGGGATAGAACCTATTAAAATTTTCTTACCTGGATTTCTTTTGTTTCGCGTAATCTGCTGGAGTAAGTACCTCACCTTTAATGGTAATGTTCTTGATCTCGTCGATTCCTGCGAATTTAACCCCTAGTTTCTTGTCGAATGAACCTAATGCAGCAGCATTATAAGTTGCTTTGATCACTCCTTGTTTTCCAGGAGCGATAGGAGCCTTTGTATAATCGCCGATGGTACATCCGCATGTAGGGTTAGCACTTTCTATGATAAGGGGTGCGTCGCCTATATTAGTAACATAGAATGTTACCGTTTGGGGTTTATTTTGTTCGAGTTTTCCGAAATCGATTACTTCTGTCTTGAATTTAGCAACCTTGTCAGCCTTATGCTGAGCAAAAGAAACAGTGCAAATGGTTAACGCAAGTAATGAAAACAGTAATTTTTTCATGGGGAATGTTATTTAATTTTTGATCTCGTTCAATGCGTTATTCTCAGGAGCGCTGGTAGCAGGTGTTTTCCAAACTTCTCCTTTTATATTTAATACCTTGGTCTTGCCTTCACCATAAGTGATGGTAATTGGTTTCATAAAAGGACCTTCAGCCTGGGCATTGTATCCAACCTTGATAATTGTTGATTCTTTAGGACCGATTTCCTTGTCCTTTTCCCATTCAGGTGTTGTGCAACCGCAGCTCGCCTGAACATTGGAAATCTTCAGGGGAGTTGAACCTTCATTATAAACGGTGAAGGAATGATGTACAGGTTTTCCCTGGGGGATCTTTCCGAAATCGTGCAGATCTTCTTTTACTACCAGTATCCCTGCATCTTTGGTTTCGGCAGCCGCAGTAATTGAGGACTTTGTTTTGGAAGCAGTTGGGTCTGCAGTTACAGAAGCATGGTTATGGCCAGCGTGCGGATCCGCTTTTTCAGCTTTTTGCGCATACATTACCATTGACATGCAACAGATAGCCGTACTAAGTAATAATTTTTTCATTGTTGATTTTTTAGACGTTTCCAAAGATAGTAAATCATGGGCTTACACCACAAATCAGGTTTAGGTTGGCGGATTTTTAACAAAGCGGGCTCAAAAACCTATTTTTGCGGGTATGGAAACGAACAGAATTCAGGATCAGTCGGTTGAGGAAAAACTAAGTTTTGACCGGTTCCGCAATGAGGTACTTAAAGACTACCGGGTTTGTTGTGAAAGTCGGGAAACCAGTCTTTTAGGCAGAAGGGAGGTATTGACTGGAAAGGCCAAATTCGGGATCTTCGGGGACGGGAAAGAGGTTGCTCAGGTAGCCATGGCCAAGTTTTTCAAACCGGGAGATTTCCGGGCTGGTTATTACCGCGACCAGACTTTCATGTTTGCAAGCGGGCTGGCAACTCCGGAAGAATTCTTCGCCCAGCTTTATGCTGATCCTGATGTAAAAAATGATCCATTCAGCGCCGGGCGACAAATGAATGGGCATTTCGCCACGCCATTTGTAGATAAATCAGGAGAGTGGCTGGACCTTGTTAATTTAAAGAATGTTTCCAGTGATATTGCACCAACCGGGGGGCAAATGCCCCGAGCCCTTGGGCTGGCATTTGCTTCAAGATTATTCAGAAATGTTCCGCAACTCAAAGAATTTGAAAGGCTAAGCAATAATGGTAATGAAGTTTGTTTTTGTACCATAGGCGATGCCTCCACAAGCGAAGGCCATTTTTGGGAAACCATGAATGCAGCCGGAGTTTTGCAGGTTCCTTTGGCGGTCTTTGTGTGGGATGATGGATACGGAATATCTGTACCCAAGAAATTCCAGACAACAAAGGCTTCCATTTCGGAAGCCCTTTCCGGAATGCAGAAACAGGAAGGTACCAATGGTATCGAGATTCACCGGCTAAAAGGCTGGGATTATGCAGGAATGTGCGAGGTGATTGAGCAGGCAATAGAAAAAACCCGTGTCACTCATACTCCGGTGTTGTTTCATATAGAGGAGATCACCCAGCCCCAGGGACACTCTACCTCTGGTAGCCATGAAAGGTACAAACAGCCTGATCGACTCATATGGGAAAAGGAATGGGATTGCATTAAGCAAATGAAGGAATGGATCCTGGCAAATGCACTTGCAGAAGAAGATGAATTAAAAGAAATTGAGGAGCACGCGGTAACTTATGTTCGAGAGTGCAGGAACCGGGCATGGGAAAAATATCTTTCACCCATAAAAAGAATGGTGGAACACACCTTGCAGCTACTTGACCAAACAGGAAATGCGGAACTGGCATCTATCAGAAGTGAACTTGCATCCTTAAAAGAGCCACTCCGGAGAGATGTTTTGAAAGCACTCGCTACAGCTTCAAACCTATTGGCAAATGCAAAGGAAGGACATGCTGCGGCTATCAGGAATTATTATCATGAATTGCATGATCAACTGGAAAAGCAGTATGATGCCTTCCTGTATAATGAAGGACCTGCATCTGCGATGAATGTTCCATATAACCGTGCTGTATATGAAGATGAAGCCCCGGTGCTGAATGGCTTCGAGGTTTTAAACCGTTACTTTGACCAGTTATTCTCTACAAATAAACTTGTTTGTGCCTTTGGCGAAGACCTTGGATATATCGGCGACGTGAACCAGGGTTTCAGCGGATTGCAGGAAAAGCACGGCGAAGAAAGAATATTTGATACAGGGATAAGGGAACTTACAATAATGGGGCAGGGTATTGGTCTTGCTTTACGGGGTCTGCGTCCAATTGCTGAAATTCAATACCTCGATTACCTGCTTTATGGTCTTCAACCATTAAGTGATGACGTAGCTACCACCCATTTCAGGACGGCAGGTCAGCAAAGTGTTCCGCTCATCGTTCGTACAAGAGGCCATAGGCTTGAAGGTATCTGGCATAGCGGGTCTCCAATGGGAATGGTAATAAATGCACTACGTGGTATGTATGTATGCGTACCGAGGAATATGACTCAGGCTGTGGGAATGTACAATACATTGTTACGAAGTAATGATCCGGGACTTATTATCGAATGCCTGAACGGTTACAGGCTCAAGGAAAAATTACCATCCAATCTCCTTGAATATACAGTTCCGATGGGTGTGCCTGAGGTAATTCGGGAAGGACAGGATATTACGCTGGTCAGCTATGGCTCAACTTTAAGGATAGTTCAGGAAGCGGCTGAATCACTTGCAACACAGGGAATTGATTGCGAAGTGATCGATGTTCAAACACTTTTGCCTTTTGATATTCACCATAACATTAAAAGATCTCTCGAGAAAACAAGCCGGATATTGTTCATTGATGAAGACGTTCCGGGTGGAGCCGCGGCATATATGTTCAATAAGGTAATGGAAGAACAACAAGGTTACAGGCTTCTTGATGCGTCCCCCAGGACTCTCACTGCCAAGGCGCACCGACCAGGCTATGGCAGCGATGGTGACTATTTCTCAAAACCAAATATTGAGGACGTAATTGATGTTGTTAAAGAAATGATGAGTGAGTAATTTTTTCAGGGGTTTCCGTAATTTAAGGCAACCATGAAATGTACCTTTTCATTCATCTTTATCTTTTGGCTTCAATTTGTAACTGCTCAAAACCTGACCGGAACCTGGATGGGCTACGGAGGCGGGACCGATTTTATTATGCTGGTGGTTACGCACAAGGGAGATTCCCTGTTTGGATATACCTACGATGAAGGAAATGGTTATTGTAAGGCTACCTTCCAGGGCAGGTATGATAAGATCAAAAAACGGCTTACTGGCGAGGGGGTTAAAATGCTCGACCACACTCCAAACCATGTGTTGATGGAATATGATCTCCATTTCGAATCTTTTCAGCAAACAGATTACTTACGGGAAAAACAAGATTGGCCGTTTTTTGAAAGAGGTTCTCCGTTGACATTAAAAAGAGTTTCCAGGAAAATTGAAAGACCAAAGCAGCCTGTAAAAAAAATCGAATCTGTAAAAACGGAGGTTCCCGGTTCAAAAAATACTATAAAACAGCCCATTATTCAAAAACGAGAGCCTGCCTCAAAAAAAGCCAGGCAAGGTAGTCCGGTAACAGGCACATCAGCACCAGTTTCTCCCGAAGTTACCAGGGCTGATATTAAATCCTTACCTGTGACGCCTTCTCCATCCGTAGTGAAAATTATCCGACCCGGTAATACCATACACCAATCGCGGAATTCGAACCTAGCAGGATCCATAATTACTTCTTCAGATTCCCTGACGCTCATATTATATGATAACGGCGAAGTAGATGGCGATACAGTATCCGTTTTCTTTAATGATCACCTGATTCTTGACAGGCATAAGATTTCCGAAAGAGGAAAGAGAATCATTCTGCCTTTATCAATAGGACTGAATACGATTGAAATGTTTGCACATAACCTGGGCTCCATTCCTCCAAATACGGCTTTACTGGTTATTAATGCAGGAACAGAAAGGCATGAATTAAGGGCTTCGGCAGACCTGAAAACCAATGCCCGGATAGAGATCAGAAGGCTTGACTGACTGACTGGCTGTTTTTTTGCTGGAAATTAATAATATGAAAAGACCTACTCTTAAAGGGCTTTGGGAAGTATTAAAGAAATCAGGTGCCGGATTTTTCAATGATAAAGTGCTTAAACTTAGCGCATCATTGGGATATTATACTGTCTTTTCATTCGCCCCAATGTTAGTAGTGATACTTTTTCTTGCAGGAATTATTCTAAAGAAGGAGGTTGTTGAAGGCTCGATTTATGAACAACTCGCAGGATTTGTTGGACCAAAATCTGCGATACAACTCCAGGAAGTAATAAGGAATGCTGCTATCAGCAATGAAAGTCATATTGCTGCCACGATAGGCATTATAGTACTGCTTGTAACTGCCACCACTGTTTTTGCTGAAATCCAGGATTCAATAAATGATATTTGGGGTCTTAAAACAAAGCCAGGTAAAGGGTTTGTGCAACTGGTAAAGGCGAGATTGCTTTCATTTGGAATTATAGTCGTACTCGGTTTCCTTTTGCTGGTATCCCTGGGTGTTAGTACTGTACTTGATGCGCTTAATCAAAGATTAATGGCGTATTTCCCAGATGTGACCATAGTGCTGTTTTATATTCTGAACCTGTTGGTTAATTTTATAGTTACTGCAGTGCTTTTTGCATTTGTATTCAAGGTGCTTCCCGATGCAAGGATCAACTGGAAGGATGTTACTGCAGGCGCAATTGCCACAACGATCCTTTTTATGCTTGGAAAATTTGCAATTTCATTCTATATAAGCAAATCTGATATTGGAGGAACTTACGGCGCTGCAGGATCCCTTGCAATTTTACTCGTGTGGGTATATTATTCTGCTATGATACTTTACTTTGGAGCAGAGTTCACCAAGGCATATGCCATTAAATACGGCAGGGCGATCTATCCTAATAAGTATGCAGTGATAACCCGGAAACTTGAAGTGGAAGAAAAAGGTACTTCTACAGTTCAGTCGGCCGAAAGAAAAACCGAAATTGAAACTTCCAAAGACGGTGTTAATCGCGGATGATCACTTGAGGTTGTGATATACCTTTTGAACATCCTCATCCTGTTCGAGATTATCTACCAGTTTTAAGACCTCATTTGCCTGATCTTCAGGAAGGTCTACTGTTGTAGTAGGAATACGTGTAAGTTCTGCGCTTATAACCTCTATCTTCTTTTCCTCCAAAGCTTTACTCATTTGCCCGAAATCATTATAAGCGGTCCGGATTATGATATTTCCTTCACTGTCTTCCCCGATCTCTTCAAGACCCGAATCAATCAGGTCAAGTTCCATCTCCTCAATATTTATATCATGGTTTTTTACCTTGAATTCACCCATCCTGTTAAAAGTAAAAGCCACGCTACCGCTTGTTCCCAATGCGCCCTGGCCTTTTGTGAAATGCATCCTTACATTTGCGACGGTTCGGGTTGGGTTATCAGTTGCTGCTTCTACCATAATTGCAACTCCGTGTGGCCCATAACCTTCATATGTAAGTTCTTCATAATTACTTGTGTCTTTTCCCATTGCCCTTTTGATAGCAGCTTCAACCCGGTCTTTCGGCATGTTCACCGCCTTCGCGTTCAGGAAGCAACGACGTAATGCCGGATTATTGTCGGGGTCTGGGCCGCCTGCCTTTACTGCAATTGCGATTTCCTTACCGATCCTGGTAAAATTCTTCGCCATTTTATCCCAGCGGGCAAACATGGCGCTTTTACGTACTTCGAAAATCCTTCCCATAGAGGTTATGTTTCAGGCCGCAAAAATAAGTCATGATGATTGTTCTGCAAATTGTGCTTACGTAGTTTTGCCCGATGGAAATGAGATTTGAATATGAAAGGCTTCAATCCTTTGCGCGAAGCATGTTCAGCGCACTGGGAGCCTCAGCAGACCAGGCATCGTTGGCAGCTGAAGTATTATTGGCGGCTGATTTAAGGGGAGTTGAAAGTCATGGCATTGCCCGGTTATCCGGTTATGTAAGGCTTTGCGAGGCAAAAAGAATCGATATACAGGCTAATCCAGGTATCAAATATGAAACACTTTCTACTGCCGTAATAGATGGAAAGTCCGGTCTTGGACTTTTGGTTGCACCGTATGCAATGAAAGTGGCAATAGAGAAGGCGCAGGTTTGTGGTTCAGGCTGGGTCAGTGTTCAGAATTCTTCTCATTTTGGTATTGCCGGCGTGCATTCAATGCTGGCCCTGGAGAAGGATATGATTGGCATTGCTATGACAAATGCATCTCCCACAGTAGCACCTACCTTCAGTAAAACGAGGCTGCTTGGCACAAATCCAATTTCCATCTCCATTCCGGCAGGAAGGGAAAAACCTTTTGTTTCCGACTTCGCAACAACTACAGCTGCAAATGGTAAACTTGAAGTATTGCAACGGAAAGGGATGCCTGCACCATCGGGATGGGTCCAGGATGTTAATGGTCATGGAACCACCGACGCTAAAGCACTTATAAATGGCGGAGCAATGCTGCCTTTAGGGGGCGACCGTGAACATGGTAGCCATAAAGGATACATGCTCGGTGCAATTGTTGATATTTTATCAGGGGTCCTGAGCGGAGCAAATTATGGTCCTTTTGTACCACCATTTCCTGCCTACCTGCCTATGCCTTCGTTTATGCCGGGGAATGGGATCGGGCACTTTTTTGGCGCGATGCGAATCGATGCTTTTCGGCCGGCTGATGAATTTAAGAAGGAAATGGACGAGTGGATAAGGCAATTTCGAAATGCTGAGCCGGTTGATCCCCGACAACCTGTTCTTATTCCAGGTGATCCGGAACGGGAACTGGAAGCTGATCGAATGAAGAATGGCATTCCTGTGAACGGGAAGGTTGAAAAAGATCTGTTAGACCTTGGTCAGCGATTTGGTATCCATCTATAAACTGGTTTATGAAAGTGATGAAATTTGGTGGAACCAGCGTCGGTTCCCCTGGAAGAATGAAGGAAGTGGCAAGACTTTGCACCAGCCAGACTGGAAAGAAACTGATAGTACTTTCAGCCCTCAGCGGTACAACGAATTCTTTGGTGGAAATCGGGAACCTCCTGGCCCTGCAAAAAAAAGATGATGCCAGGGCAATGATCCAGGAACTGGAAAAACATTACAGGATATTCATTGAAAAGCTTTTTGCAGAAAAAGATAGAACATCAGCGGTTGAAGCTATTCTTGAAAATTTTGAATTCCTAAATATTATCCTGAAGATCTCGTATAGTGAATCCATTCAAAAAGATATACTGGCACAGGGAGAATTGTTAAGTACTAAACTATTTTCCGAATACTTAAGAAGTCGGGGCACACCACATTTATTGTTGCCAGCCCTTGAATTTATGCAACTAAATGAAGAGGGTGAACCGGCAATGGAAAAGATCAGCCACCGATTGAGGGAGTTGATTAAGGTAGAAGATATTGATATTTATATTACACAGGGTTTCATTACCAAAAACCATAAAGGGGAAGTTGACAATTTGAAGAGAGGAGGAAGCGATTATACTGCTTCGATAATAGCCGCTGTACTTAATGCTGACGTCTGTGAAATATGGACAGATATAAGTGGGATGCATAACAATGACCCAAGAGTTGTAGAAGGAACGCATCCTGTTGAGCAACTTTCCTTCGAGGAGGCTGCTGAACTTGCCTATTTCGGAGCAAAGATCCTGCACCCGGCAAGCATCCTGCCCGCAAGATTATACAATATTCCTGTAAGGTTATTGAATACAATGGAACCCGAAGCTAAAGGAACGATGATTAGCTCCCGGACATCCGGCTCCGGTGTAAAGGCCATAGCTGCAAAAGATAATATCACTTCCATAAGAATCATTAGTGGGAGAATGCTGTTGGCATATGGGTTTCTGCGAAGGGTTTTCGAGATCTTTGAAAACTTCCGTACACCAATTGATATGATCACCACTTCCGAAGTGGCAGTGTCGCTTACGATTGATTCTGATTTTCACCTTTCACAGATCATTAGCGAATTGAAAAAATTAGGAACTGTGGATTATGATCAAGAGCAGACAATAGTAGCAGTAGTGGGTGATAATATAAGCGTTGAGCCTGAGCTGAAGAAAAGGATATTCAGTGCGCTTTCAGGAATTCCTGTACGAATGGTTAGCTATGGAGGCAGTCCTAACAATATTTCCATACTTATTTCACAGATGCACAAGTCAGAAACCTTACGTGCCCTGAACAGGGAACTTTTCGCACGGAATTCATAACGTTCCGGTGTAAACGAAATGGTTTATACAATAATACTACAGCATATAGCGTTATTACTACGGTTTTTCATAGGATATTGGATTAAAAAACGGACCCTGGTTTCTACCGGGGTCCCTTATTATTAAAAAGGCCCTCCTGGAAGGAAGGCCACGCAATTGGTTATGGTAACTCTAGATGATCAGCATGGAATCCCCATAACTGAAAAAGCGATATTTATCCTTAATTGCCTTTTTGTAGGCTTCCATCATCAGGTCATACCCGGCAAACGCGCATGCCATTATAAGCAGGCTTGTTTTAGGGAGATGAAAGTTTGTAACTAAGGCGTCTGCAATGTTGAAATTATATGGGGGATGAATAAAATGATTGGTCCATCCTTCTGAAGGCTTCAATAATTTCTGGGCTGTATAGCTGGTTTCCATAGCGCGCATAGTGGTAGTTCCAATGGAACAGATCCTGTTTCCTGATGTTTTAGCTTTATTCACAATATTACATGCAACCTCATCGATCTTGTAATATTCAGCATCCATTTTATGTTTGCTCAGGTCTTCCACTTCTATTGGCCTGAAAGTACCCAATCCTGTATGAAGGGTTACTTCCGCAAACCTGATCCCTTGTATCTCGAGCCTTTTAATAAGTTCTTTGCTGAAGTGAAGCCCGGCTGTAGGGGCTGCAACTGCACCTTCATGCTTAGCATAAACGGTTTGGTATCTTTCTTTATCCTCTTCTTCCGGTTTGCGCTTAATATATTTAGGAAGAGGCGTTTCTCCCATCAGTTCAAGCATCTGGCGGAACTCGTCGTCGGTTCCATCCCAAAGAAAACGAATGGTCCGGCCCCTGCTGGTTGTATTGTCTATAACTTCTGCAACCAGTTCATCATTTTCTCCAAAATATAATTTGTTTCCAACCCTGATCTTCCTTGCGGGATCTACGATTACATCCCAAAGCTTGTTTGTCTTGTTTAGTTCGCGAAGAAGAAATACCTCGATTTTAGCTCCGGTCTTTTCCTTTCTTCCGTACATCCGGGCGGGAAAAACCTTCGTATTATTTACCACGAAAACGTCCTTGTCGTCAAAGTATTCCATTATATCACGGAATTGACGGTTTTCGATCTCACCTGTTTTACGGTGAACCACCATCATACGGCTATCTTCTCTTTTCTTGGTGGGGTGCTGGGCAATAAGGTTTAGTGGAAGGTCAAATCTGAATTGAGATAATTTCATCAGGTGTGTTTAATTTAATCTTATCTCATGCAGTAACAAAAAAGGCCTGTTCCTAAGGGAAAATAACGGTAATCATGTTACGGCATGATCAATAAAGCTCGCAAAGGTAAGTGAAATCCGACATAATAAAAATCATGGACTTTCACGCTGCCCGGGGCATGGATTTTGGCTGATCTTTATAATAATTAATGATGTTATTGACTTTCAACTGGTTTAAATTGCGCAAGGACACCTTATGAAGTACTTTTTTCTCCTATTTACCCTCCTTTCTTCGTTATATTCCTTTGCGCAGAATAAATACCAGAGTCTGCTATGGGAAATAACCGGGAATGGTCTCTCCAAGCCATCTTATGTGTTTGGAACAATGCATGTTAGTAATAAACTTGCATTTAATCTTAGTGATTCATTCTATCATGCCATCAGGAATGTAGATGCTGTAGCCCTGGAACTTAATCCTGAAACCTGGCAGGAGGAGATGGTGAAAATGGACCGTATAAAGGAAAATTATTCAGCCTATGTAACTCCTATAGGAAACGATTATCTGACAATTAACTCTTTCCGGATCCAGGATTTTGTTCCTACACTTAGGCAGGCTTTAAGAACTGAACCTTCAACGGTTAACAGTCTTCTATACAGGTCCTATAAATCCCGGGAGGATTTTGAGGAGGACACTTTTCTTGACCTGTACATTTATCAGACTGGTCGGAAGCTTGGTAAAAAGGCTGCAGGGCTTGAAGATTATTACGCAAGTGAAAAGCTTATTCTTGAGGCTTATGGTGACATGGCGAGAGAAAAAAAGAAGCGGATCGTTGATTTGGAAGCTCAGGTCATAAGAAATATCCTTGAACAGGTGCAGGCTGCGTATAGGAATGGTGATCTTGATCTGCTCGATTCTTTGGATAACCTGATGGAAAGGTCAGATGCTTTTCGTGAAAAATTCCTTTACCGGAGAAACGAGATCCAGGCAGATGCCATAGATAGCATAATCAGAACCACCTCTCTTTTTGCAGGTGTAGGTGCAGCCCATTTACCTGGCAAACGCGGGGTTGTTGAGCTCTTAAGGGCTAAGGGTTATAATGTAAGGCCTGTAAAAATGACCGACAGGGATGCGAAGCAGAAGGCCGGTATCGACAAACTTACAGTACCGGTTAAGTTAATAAAACAATCTACCCCTGATGGCCTGATAAGCTTTGAAGCTCCTGGCCTTTTATATAAATCAGATAATGTAAACGGTGCCTCCCGGTGGCAGTTTGCTGACATGAACAACGGGTCTTACTATATGATCACCCGCTTGAAAACCTATGCTTTCATTCGAGGCATCAACAAAGAAGGGGTTATTGAAAAAATAGACAGTCTTTTATATGAAAATATTCGCGGGAATATATTAGATAGGAAGCGGGTAAACGATTTATACCCGGGCATAGACCTTAAAGCGAAAACCAGGCGGGGAGATGTACAGCGATACCAGATCAGAATAACTCCGCACGAGATCATAATAATCAAAGCTAGTGGTCCGGGAGAATATATGGAAGGAGATGAAGGTGACCGGTTTTTCAGGTCAATCGTGTTTAATAATGCTCAACCAGTTCAGAATTTCTCTTATGGGAATCTTAAGATCCTAAAGCAAGTCATTCCACATACTTTTCAGAATGATCTGGAAGGAAGATGGGAATTTGAGAGCACAGACAGCATCGGCAATTCTATTCTGGTGATTAGAAAGAGCATGGTTAATTTCGACCATTTGGATGAGGATACCTTTTACCTTTCAATGATGAAACATTCCTTCTTCAATCCTGCTATATTCCTTAAAGAGAAAGAAGATCGATTCAAAAATGTATATGGCCGTTCAGGAATGGAATCCGAAATCTATGCACATGATAGTGCAGTTATAAAGGTTCTTTATTTACTGAATGGTCCCGATTATTATGCTGTAGTTGTGAAAGGCGAAGGAAAGCCCTCTGATATTATCAGCTTCGTAAATTCAGAAAGTAAGAAATCAGAATATGTTGACACAATTATTAAGGTTTCCGTCAAGCATGAAATAATGCCTGATGTGGACCAAAGCCTGAGAGCTATAGTTGAAAATAATGCCCAGGCAGCATTTAATGGTGAGAATTCTACAGGGTATTTCAGCTATTGGCCCAGGCCGCGTTTTGCAGTATTTGGCGATGATACTACCGGGCGGATTATGATTAAGGCCCAGGAATTTCCAGTGTATTTCAGCATCAGGGATTCAGTAAGGTATTGGGAAAATGAAATGAAAAACCTTGTTGAGAAAAATGACCTGGAGATCAGTTCTGTCAAAGACATTTACACTTCCAGCCATCGTGGTAAGGTTGTGATGTTATCAGATACCGGTAGTAGCCGTGTAATCAAAAAAGCTATTTTATTAAATGGTAATCAGAAATATGAGATCACCGCATTAACAGACTCCGGTAGCAGGTCTAACAGTTTCGAAAACTTCCTTCAAAGTTTTAAACCTTCAAGCCCGTCAACCAATATTTACGACAGTAAGCTTCCTGCATTCTTTAGCGACCTTACCGGATCTGATAGCCTGACCAGGGCCAGGGCCCGTCAATCAATAAAGAGCAACTATTACGGTCCCGAAGGCCTTCCATTGATAATGCAGGCATTAAATAAGATTAGCCTTTCTGACAGGGATTATTTTGAGATAAAAAGTTCACTGATAAATGAGCTCGGATTTATTAATGATCATTCCGGTTCAGTTGTAACGGCGTTAGAGAACCTTTACCTGGCGGTTAAGGACACGATCATGTTCCAGAATGAGGTAATTAAGGCATTAGCAAGACAAAAAACCTCCGAATCGTTCCGGGTTCTTAAAGAGTTCATGGTGGATGATCCACCGATATTTGAGAATGCCTATGAGTATCACTCTTTATTCAGAAACTTTTCTGACTCTTTGAAATTGTCTGAGAAGTTGTATCCTGATCTTTTGAAACTTTTGCCGCTTACAGAGTATAAATCCCATGTTTTTGATCTGTTAGCGACATTACAGGATAGTGGTTTTGTAATGCAGAAAAAATACCAGGAGTTCCTGCCGCAGATCCTCCTGGAAGCCAGGGTTAGCATAAAAAAACTCAGGCACCGTGATAACCGTATACGTGAAAAGGAGTTGGAATCAAGGGAAGAACCAGGCAGGATTTTCAATACATCCGGAAATGATGATCTTTTCAGCCAGGCAGTCCTGCTATTGCCTTTTTATGACAAGAACATCCAGGTGAAAGAATTCTTTAAAGAAACAGTCGAGTCCCTGGATCCGATAATAAAAATTAACGGTGTGGTATTATTATTAAGAGCAGGTAAACCCGTGCCTGATTCTATTTTACAGAGTATTGCAAAGGATGAAAGGTATCGTTCCTATTTCTATTCCAAACTGGATAAGTATAATTTAGAAGGAAAATTTCCTTCCAGGTACAAAGAACAGGAAGGTATCGCCCGTAGTTTCCTGTTAATGGAGAATTCCTTTGATAAAATGGATTCTTTGGAACTGATGATGAAGATTCCGGCAACTTTCCAAAACAATTCAGGTGTAGTTTATTTGTATAGATACCGGATTCAGAAAGGGCATGAATGGAAGATTGGAGTGAGTGGCCTTCAGCCACAAGATAGTAATATAATAGTGGTCAATCCTGCATTTGTATCCTTAACTCAAACCAGGATCAATCCTGCTAAGGATATTAAATCGCAGTTATTTGATGAATTGAGGAAGATGATCATACTGTCTCATAGATCTGGAAGAAATTTCTTTGATTCTAATGAAGCTTATGAAATGTTTGACTAACCTGTTGTATCCATGCCTTTTCCGGGAACAGCTTCCAGTAATTCTTTTGTATAAGAATGTTTCGGATTATAATAAATATCAGAGGATGGACCTTCTTCAATTATCTCACCATTACGCATTACAACAATCCGGTCACATAAATATTTTACCACAGCCAGATCATGAGAAATGAATATCCCTGAGAACTCTAGCTCCTTTCTTAATTTATCAATAAGTGCCAGAACCTGCGCCTGGATAGTAACATCAAGTGCTGAAACACTTTCATCAAATACCAGGAAGGAAGGTTCTGATGCCAAAGAGCGTGCGATACAGATTCTTTGTCTTTGACCACCACTAAATTCATGTGGATAACGACCCATATTAATTGGATCTATTGAAACTTCCCTGAACAATGCTTTTACCTTCCCTAAACGTTCTGCTTTTTTGGTTTGAGGAGATTGAACTTTGATTACTTCTGAAATTGCATTATCAACCGGAATGCGCGGATTCAGTGATCCAAATGGATCCTGGAATACTATCTGCATTTCTTTCCTGAAGTATTTATTATCGCTTTTTTTAAATCCTGAGATATCCCTGCCATTCAATAATATGGAACCTGTTGAAGGTACCAATCCAAGGATGGCCTTGCCAAGTGTTGATTTTCCGCATCCGCTTTCGCCCACCAGGCCTACCAGTTCACCCTTCTTAACAGAAAAATTGACATTCCTTATGGCATGAAAAACTTTGTTTATTCTTCCACTCTTCCTTTTATACATCACATTAAGCTCATGAACTTCCAAAATTGACTTACCACGGATGATCTGATTTTGGGAAAGTGGTATCAGGGATGAAGGTCGGTTCTTAAGCAGGTTTTCGGTGTATTTATGAGAAGGAGAGTTGATCACCTGTTTTACTTTTCCCTGTTCTACTATAGATCCTTTGCTCATCACGATCAAATTTTCAGCGTAATCCCATACAAGGCCAAGATCATGAGTGATTAATATGACCGTACATCCATTTTCACTTTTTAATTTATTTAATAATTCGAGAATACTTTTTTGAACAGTTACATCAAGTGCTGTTGTTGGTTCGTCTGCAATAATTAGTTCCGGTTCACAGCACATTGCCATCGCAATCATTACCCGCTGTTTCTGCCCGCCGCTGAGCTGGTGCGGGTATTTATCATAGACTTCAACAGGATCTGGAAGTTCAGTTTTTGAAAACCATTCTATTGTTTCAAGCTTTGCTTCCTTCCTGGAAAGCTTCCTGTGAGTCATGATCGCCTCAGCAACCTGGTCGCCGCACTTCATAATGGGGTTCAGGCTGGTCATGGGCTCCTGGAATATCATGGAGATTTTCCTTCCGCGGAGGTTTTTTGTTTCTGAATCAGAAATTTCAAAAAGATTAAGACTGGCTTTTTCTGAATTAAATATAGCCTTGCCAGAAATTTTAGCCGCTTTGGGAAGAAGTGAAAGTAATGACAGTCCGGTAAGGGACTTACCAGAACCACTTTCTCCGACTATAGCGGTGGTAGAACCCTTTTCAATAGTGAATGAAACTTTATTTACCGCAGTGAAGCCTTCAAAGGAAACTGTAAGGTCATTCACCGCTAGTAATGTTTCCATTGCTTAGAATTTCAGGTGCCTTACGGTCTGCCCGTTATTAATCAGTTGTTTTAAGGAATCAACCCCGATGCGTAGATGTTGTTCAACAAAATTCGATGTAACCTTTGAATCACTAAGTTCGGTTTTCACGCCTTCAGGGATCATGGGAGAGTCACTGACAAGGAGTAGAGCTCCGGTTGGAATCTTATTATAAAAACCAACTGTGAAAATTGTGGCAGTTTCCATATCTATGGCATATGCTCTTAGACGTTTAAGATATTCCTTGAATTCTTCATCATGCTCCCAAACCCTCCTGTTGGTTGTGTAGCATACACCTGTCCAGTAATCACACTCAAAGTCACGGATGGTTGTTGAAATGGCCTTTTGGAGCGCGAAGGCTGGCAATGCTGGAACTTCAGGAGGAAAATAATCGTTACTCGTTCCTTCTCCTCTAATAGCTGCAATAGGAAGTATGAGATCACCGATCTTATTTCTTTTTTTAAGTCCACCACATTTTCCAAGAAAGAGTACGGCTTTCGGATTGATTGCAGTGAGAAGGTCCATCACTGTTGCTGCACCAGGACTTCCCATCCCGAAATTAATAATAGTGATATTGTCTGCTGTAGCACACTGCATTGGTCGGTCAAGGCCCACTACTTTTACATTGTTCCATAGAGCAAACATGGAAACATAGTTTGAGAAATTTGTAAGCAGGATATATTCTCCGAAATTTGAAAGCTTTTCTCCAGTGTACCTGGGTAGCCAGTTTTCTACGATCTCTTCTTTTGTCTTCATTTTCTGTTTTACATTTAAAAATACAATAGTTTTCCTTCCTGAATGCCTGCGGCGTGCAGTATAGCTTTTTTCAGTATATGGTGAATCTAAAATTTCCGGATCAAAATCCTCCTCTTCGGAATGTTTCCGGAAGAAAACAGGTTTTTTGTGTTGTAAGGAAACGTTGGGTTGCTTTGACGCCTGAAGAATGGGTTCGTCAAAATTTTATTCTTTACCTTCTTCATGTACTGCAATACCCGCTCAGCCTGATTTCTGTGGAAAGACAAACCGGGGGAGAGGTATTTGGAAGATTTGATGTTGTGGTTTTTAAGGACTCCAGGCCATTTATGCTGGTTGAATGTAAGGAAATGAAAGTTAATCTAACGGAAAGTGTAATCTCCCAGGTATTGGCATACAATGTACCGATCCAGGCCTCAGTTATCGTTATTACGAATGGAAAGGAATGTTATGCATGGATGGTGGATAATGGCACCTTCAAAGAATTGACAGATCTTCCTACCTGGTGATTGATATGATAAAAATGAAAAAAGCCTGCTTTGTGCAGGCTTTGATATAATCAATTAGGGAAGATCATGGGAAGATTCCAAGTTCAGCATAGCTGGTTGCAACCTTGTTGATCGCATTTACATAAGCTGCCGTACGCATATCAGGGATCTCCGGGTTATTTTTCCAGATCTCCATGATCTCACGCGTTGCAGTGATCATTGTTTCTTCAAGACCGCTGTGCACAAGGTCAACTTCTTCCGGACCGTGCATAATGAACTTACGTTCTTTGTCTCCAACAGTCTTATCGGTCAGCTTTTCAATTTGCTGAAGAATTCCGGCATTAAGATTTTCCGTAAAACGTTTTTCCATACGGCCGTAACGCACGTGGCTTAGGTTTTTCAGCCATTCAAAATAGCTGACAGTTACACCACCTGCATTCAGGTACATATCGGGTACACAGAGAATACCTTTCTTAGTGAAGATCTCATCTGCTTCAGGTGTACATGGACCATTTGCAGCTTCACCAATGATCTTTGCCTTTATGCGTGGGGCATTTTCTCCATTAATTACATTTTCAAGTGCTGCAGGTATCAGGATATCACATTCAAGTTCCAAGGCGTCACTGTTCTTCTTAAGATTAGTTGCTCCCGGGAAGTTCAGGATTGAACCATTTTGCTTGCGGTGCGCAAATACCTCATCTTCATGTAAACCATCAGGGTTCATGATCGCACCTTCGTATTCGGCAAGGGCTATCACTTTAGCGCCGGCTTCGCGGAAGAATTTTGCAGTATGATAACCTACGTTTCCAAGACCCTGCACCACTACAGTCTTGCCTTCAATTCCTGTAGTTAATTTCAGTTTGTCCATAACGTCCTTCATATCGCATACCTCGCGGATACCATAGAACACGCCTAACCCGGTGGCTTCTTTTCTTCCTCTCACTCCACCCTGGCTTACCGGCTTACCCGTAACACAACCTGCTGCATCAATCTCTCCAGGCTTAAGGCTTGCATATGTATCAACTATCCAGGCCATTTCTCTTTCACCGGTACCATAATCAGGTGCGGGAACGTCAATGCCAGGGCCAATAAAATTTTTCTTCACCAATTCGCTGGTATACCGCCTGGTGATCTTTTCAAGTTCGTAAACGGAATAGTTGCGGGGATTGATCTTAATGCCTCCCTTACCACCACCGAATGGCACATTAACGATCGCGCATTTGTAGGTCATTAAAGACGCCAGGGCCATAACTTCATCCTGGTTCACCTCGTCGCTGAAACGGATACCACCTTTACATGGTGTTTTATGGTGGCTATGCTGCACCCTATATGCCTCAATTACTTCAATGGTCCCGTCATCCATTTTTACCGGGAAACGCATCTGGTAAACGCTGTTACAGGCTTTTATCTGTTCCAGGATACCCGGATCGAATTTTGTGAATTTTGCCGCTTTATCAAAGCTTTTTTCCACGCTTTGGAAGAAGCTATAAGGCTGATTTGAAGACATCTTGATTTGTTTTAAATATGTAAAGCAGAACGCATTTAGTGCGACTGTTGTTTTTCAATTTTTGAGATCTTCCTGTCTATTCGCCACACGTATAGAAAAAGGCCGATTAAGATAAGCAGGCATACAGCAACTACTACATAGATCTTTCCATTGCTTCTCATTACATCAGCCATTTCGGGCCTGTCCTGTGA
>JAEZEI010000080.1 GCA_023417815.1 Bacteroidota bacterium
CCTCCGGGTCGTTCTCCTCCGCCGGATTCATGCCCGCGATTTGCACGTAGGCCAGGAAGGGGATGAGCCCGATCTGGAACGTGGTGTCGCTGTTCTTGGGCTGGAACTTGGCGATGGTCGGGCCGAAGCCGATGCTAAAACGCAGGACGCGCATCCCGAAGGCGCGCGCTGCGAGGTAGTGACCGGCTTCATGGACGATCACGAGAACTGAAATGCCGAGGACCGCGAGTAGTATGCTCATGCCTTCATGGACCCGGTTGGTCCCCTCGGGCAGCATACAGCCGAACCTCGGACAACGCAGGTAGGTGACGGGTGAACCTGGACGAAGGTGCCGGGCGAGATCCCCGTGGTCGTCTCGTTCTCGCAATTTCTCTGATCCTAGGGCTGGTGGCAGCGTGTGATTCCGCGGCGCCCCACACCTACATTCCGCGCTTCGACCCCCGCGAGCTCGATGCATTCGGAGCCGCGCTCGACGAGGCGGTGATGGTCGGGGGCAGATCGGTGCCCCCGCCAGAGGGCGGGCCCCTGCGCGAGGGCGAAGAGAAGCCGATGCTCGCGGGTGCCGGCGACGGACGCGGGGCCGAGCAACCAGGACGGCGCTCGGTGGGGTTTCGGCCCGATCGGATCACCGAGCTCGAGGGCACGCTCGGCTACTACGAGGTGTTCACGCCCGCCATCACGCCCTTCAAGCGCGTCACGGCGCTCGACGCGGTGGCGCTCGACATAAAGGGCCCCATTGCGCCCGGGCAGCTCGGACCGACGCCGGTGTTGATCGTGAGCGACGCGTCGCGCTCGCCCGTGCGCATCGAGGGCCTGGACGCCGCGGCTCCCGACGCCCGCGAGCGCGATCGCTTCTGGGGCAGCGTGGTGCTCGACTTCAGCGAGGGCAACGTCCTCCCGCTGCCGACCGTGTCCCCCGAATCCCGCCTGCTCACGCTCTCGAGCGAGCCCTTGACCTCGCTGCGCGTGGAGCGCGATGCGGCCGACAACTTCGTGATCATCGCCCAGGGCACCCCGGCCACGCAGGTGCGCGTGACCTATATCCTCGACGCGCCCCGCAGCTATTTCGGAGCGGCCCTGCCCGACACGCCCGCCAACACGCTCGCCGCGGAGGTGCCTGCCTTACCGGACAGCGTGCGCAGCGACGCCGCGCGCATCCTGCGTGAGCTCAAGCTGTCTCCGACCATGCCGGTCAGCGCGGCGCTCCGTGTGTTGGTCGAGCACTTCCGATCGTTCGAGGAGTCGAGCGCGCCGCCGCGCGACACGGGCAACATCTTCCTCGACCTGGCGCGCAACAAGCGAGGCGTGTGCCGACACCGCACCTACGCTTTCGTGATCAGCGCCCAGGCATTGGGCATCCCCACGCGCTTCGTGCAGAACGAGGCCCACGCCTGGGCCGAGCTGAAGCTACCCGAGCTCGGCTGGCTGAGGCTCGATCTCGGTGGGGCCGCGGCCGGGCTCGATCCGCGCGCGGTCAACCACCACGAGTTCTATCGCCCGGCGGTGCCCGATCCTTGGCCGCGTCCGCTGGCGTACGAGGAGAGCTATTCGCGCGCCGCCGAGATCATGGCCCAGGCGGCTGCGGCGGGGACGGGGACGGGCAAGCTCGAGCAAGGCGATGAGACGCGGCGTCCGGGCGATATGCGGCTCAAGCCCACGCTGGCAGAGGGCCAAGGGATCAGCTCGGAGATGCCGACCGCCGACAGCCGCGAGCCCGTGGTGCTGCGCGTGTCGCGCTTCGTGCCGGAGGTCATGCGCGGCAGCGTGTTCGAGGTCGATGGAACTGCCCGCACGCCGGGGGGCGGACCCGTGCCAGGCCTGCGCGTCGAGGTCTCGCTCGCGGAGCCCGTGGGGACGCGGGCGGTGCTGCTCGGCGTGGTGGTCTCCGACGCGGAGGGCAGATTTCACGGCTCCTTCGCCGTGCCGCCCAACCTGGACCCATCGGACTACGCGCTGGTGGTCGTGACGCCCGGCGACGCCAAGCACGGCGCCGCGCGCGCCCAGTGAACGTGCCGTCGGGAGAACCGCGTTCACCCACGCGGGCTTGTCGGGGCCTGGGATCGCCCGCACACTGCCTGGAGAATGCGCGTCGCAGTCTGCCAAATCAATCCCACGGTCGGTGATCTCGCGGGCAATGCTCGCAAGATCTTGGAGGGCGCCACGCGCGCGCGGGAGGCGGGCGTGGAACTCGCGCTGTTTCCCGAGCTCGCATTGGTGGGGTATCCACCGCGCGATCTGCTCGACCGACCGGCGTTCCTGCGCGCCGTGGACGAACGGCTGAGGGAGCTGACCGAGAAGTTGCCGCCCGAGCTTGCTTGTCTGGTGGGCTTCGTCGAGAGCGCGCCCGCGCAGGATCGGCCGGGCCTGTTCAACTCGGTCGCCCTGATCCGCGGCGGGCGCGTCGAAGCCGTCGCGCGCAAGCGCTTGCTCCCCACCTACGACGTGTTCGATGAGCATCGCTACTTCGCGCCGGGCGATTCCTCGCTGGTGGTCTCCGTGGGCGCGACTCGGGTGGGCATCACCGTGTGCGAGGACATCTGGGCCGACAGTGGGGCGCTGCGCGTGTCGCGCTATGCGCAGAACCCGGTCGCGGACGTGGTGACCGAGGGCGCCCAGATCATCGTCAACCTCGCCGCGTCTCCGTTCACGCTGCCCAAGCGTGAGGGGCGCGCTCAACTCTTGAGCGAGGTGGCGCGGGCCCACCAGATCCCCATCGTGTTCGTGAACCAGGTGGGCGGCTCCGACGACGTGCTCTTCGACGGGCAATCCTCCTTGTTCGACGCGGGCGGCAAGCTGATCGCGCGCGCGCCCGCGTTCGAGGAGAGCTTCATGGTCGCGAGCGTGCCGTGTGAGCGGGACGAGTCGGAGCCTATCGGGACGGACAACATCATCGCCGACGTGCCAGAAACGGACGCGGCGGCGGCGCTCGACGCGCTCGCCATGGGCACCCGGGACTACGTGCACAAAACCGGCTTTTCGAGCGTGCTGCTCGGCCTCTCGGGTGGCATCGACAGCGCGCTCGTGGCCGCCATCGCCGTGCGCGCATTGGGCCCCGAGAACGTGCTCGGCGTGGCGCTGCCCACCCGCTACTCCTCCGAGCACAGCCGGGAGGACGCCGCCGAGCTCGCGCAACAGCTCGGCATTCGCTTCCGCGAGATCTCCATCGAAGGGCTGTTTCAGTCCTACCTCGACGAGCTTCCCCAGCACCTCGATGCGCTTGGGGAAGCCAAGCCGGGCGACGTCACCTACGAGAACATCCAGGCCCGCATCCGGGGCAACGTGCTGATGGCGCTGTCCAACCGCCTCGGTTCGCTGCTCCTCACCACCGGCAACAAGAGCGAAGTGGCCGTCGGGTACTGCACGCTCTACGGCGACATGGCGGGCGCGCTCGCCGTGATCGCGGATGCACCCAAGACCTTCGTGTACGAGATGTCGCGCGAGGTCAACCGACAGGCCGGGCGCCCCGTGATCCCCGAGCGCACGCTGAGCAAGCCGCCGAGTGCGGAGCTGCGGCCAGGCCAGGTCGATCAAGACTCCTTGCCTCCCTATGACGTGCTCGACGCGATCCTCGAGCATCACGTGGAGGACCACGAGTCGGCCGAGGAGATCGTCGCGCGCGGTTATGATGCCGATATCGTGAAGCGCATCGTGCGCCTGGTGCGGCTCAACGAGTACAAACGCAAGCAGATGGCGCCGGGCCTGATCTTGACCAGCAAGGCGTTCGGTTCAGGCCGCCGCTACCCGATCGCGCAGCGCTTTGGGTTGTGATGCCGATGGCCCCTCGCCCCTGGACACCCCGATGACTTCGAGTGCTCCTTCTTCCGCGCCCCCCGACGGCATTCGGTGGTTCTTCACCGCGGACCGGCCCGTCCTGATCGCCAT
>JAEZEI010000107.1 GCA_023417815.1 Bacteroidota bacterium
CCAGACCATCATCGGTGACCGGGCCGGTGGTGCCGGTGCCAAAGGCGTACTTGCTGGGGCCGTAATGAGCCAGCGAGAGCACCCGCAGCCCGGCGTCCCACCACAGCGGCAGGTGATCGGGCGAAACAATCGGGTCGGCCCCTTCCATGGTCAGCACCGCGCCGAGGGGTGTTCGGTCAGGAACGGCGGCCCACTCCTGCATGTGCGACTGCAGCGAAGGGACATCGTCGATGATGCGGAAGCTGCCCTGCCGCTCCAGTTCGCGGTAGTAGGCCAGTTCGCCGAAGGCGTGGGCCTGCGCCGACTCGTGGGTGCGGTAATCGATCCGCATGTCTTCGGTGACATCGGGGCGAACGCGAGCGAGGCAGGTGACGAAGCTGATCGCCACCTCCGCATCGCGCAGGTCGGGCAGCCCAATCGTGCCGCGGCCACGCCCCTTGCTGGTCATGCCCACCTCGTCTTCGCGAATTGCGAGGGCGGGCTTCCTCAGGTCCCGGTTGTAGACAAGGGCATTCAGGGCAATATCGAGGTGTCCGTCGATCAGGATCATGGTAAACGCTGGCTCCCTGCTGAACTCCACGCGCCCCGGGACCATCCCGGAGCATTCCTTACCTGTGTCCCTGGCCCGTTATCGATCCAGCAGCCACCGGGCCGCTTGCTGGATGAACTGGATGTGATCGGCCGAATCGTACGACCGCAGATCGTGCCCCAGCGCGTCAAAGACCACGCGCCCTGGTCCCACGTCGCGGGCCCAGGCGACGGGTTGGACGATGTCCTGGTAGGTGTGCGTCGCCAGCACGGTGTTGCCGGGCTCAACCTCGAGGTAGCTGTACATCTCGTCGAAGACGTCGATGCCGGTCAGGCCCGCCACAACCGGGTGATCGGCGGTGGCGATCGTCACCGACGCCGGCGAGATCGGCGGATGCATGGACGTGCCTACCACCCACTCACCGCCCAGCCAGCGTCGCCATTCCGGCCACTCCTTGAAGGCTGCCGCCGATAGATGGAAGGCGAGCAATGACACACCAGCTTCGCGAACGGCATTCAGTGTCGCGAAACCTTCGGTCCAGGCCACATCGTCGGCATCGTCTGCGCAGGAAACGCCATTGGCGGCATTGACCACCAGCAGGTCGGTGCTGGCAAGGTCACCGAACGAGCGGGGATGGGTGCTGCGGAGCCGGGCATCGATGCCGACATCGCCAAGAATCTCGGCAATTCGTTGCGAGGTTGCGGCATGGTCGTGCCACTTGCCGTCGTAACGATCGGCGCCGGTCAGGATGATCGCCCTGGTCATCGCTCGTCCTCCTGCTGGCCAGGGACCGGCACACGGGCCGGGAGCAGCCCCTCGCGTTTCAACTCGGTCCAGAGTTCGTCCGGGATCGGCGTTGCGAGCCAGCCGAGGTTCTGGCACACCTGGTCGGCGGTGGCCGGACCAGTGAGCAAGCCGGTCACCGCGGGATGGGTCAGCGGGAACTGGATCGCTACGGCCGCCAGCGGCACATCGAAGCGCTGGCAGACCACCGCAATCCTGGCGACCTGCGCCTGTTCGGCTGCGGTGACGGGCCGGTAGAAGATCTGGGGATCGGGCGCGCCTTCGATCAGGCCGCCATGGAGCATCTGGGCGACCTGCACGGCGATCCCCCGCTCCTGGGTGATGTCGAACAGCTCGTCGAGCGCGTCCTGGTTGAGCAGCGAATAGCGCCCTGCCAGCAGGAAGACGTCAAATTCGCCTTCCTCGCCGAACCTTGCCAGCAGCGGAGCCTGAGTCATCCCCACCCCGATCGCCTCGACCACCCCCTGCCGGCGGAGGTCGACCAGGGTGGGCAGGGCTTCGTGGAGGGCGGATTCGTAATTGTCATCGGCATCGTGGATGAACAGGGTGTCGAAGCGGTCGATGCCAAGCCGCTGCATCGATGCCTCGACCGAGCGCAGGATGCCATCACGGGTAAAGTCGAAGTGCCAGCCCCGGCCATACCCGTCGGCCGTGACATCGTCGACCAGGCGCCCGACCTTGGTGGAGAGGACATAGTCGTCGCGTGGCACGCCGGCCAGCGTGCGACCCAGGCGCAATTCGGAGAGGCCGTTGCCGTACATCGGTGCGGTATCGAAGGTCCGGATACCTTCCTGCCAGGCGGTGAGGATGGTCTCCTCGGCCTGGGCGTCGGTCGTGCCATCGCGGGAGATCGAGGCGCATCCAAGCCCGACTGGCGGCAGGTCGGTGGCATTGAGACGGTAGGGATCGAACATGATGTGGGTCGTCATCCTCCTGAGAGCGAGCCTTCACCACGGCGACGGCCAGTGGGAACTGCTGCCGGGATCGTACCGGAGATCACCTCTGGACACACGGGGTATCAAGGCCCACCTTCCTGTCTGCCCTCCAGCCTCGACAATTGGCATGGCCAGCAGTGTTTGACGGGCGGGCACACGGATAGGTACACTTCCGTGTCTCATGCGCTCCGTTGCGCGGCGAGGATCGGGTTCCCACCCAGCCGCAACGGACCTGCCTATGGGCCATTCCGCAGGCCACATCGTGTCATGGCACACGCTTGTCCCAGGTTTTCTGCCGGGATGAGATCAACGCATTGCGCCAGGCTCGATCCGGCGCACCAGAACCATGTGGATCCGCCTAGCCGGATCGAGGAGCAGTCTCGTGTCTACGAAGCGTACATACCAGCCAAAGCGCATCCCCCGGTTGCGCCGGTTCGGCTTCCGCGCTCGCATGGCCACCAAGGGTGGTCGTCGCGTGCTCGCCGCCCGCCGCCTCAAGGGCCGTCACGCGTTGACGGTGTCGAACGAGGGGAAGTTCACACAGAACAAGTAAGGATCACCGGGCGATCCCTCGCCCTTGATCCCTGCGACCAGGGCGAGGAACCTGCCTCCCGGCACCAACCGGACCGGCAGCTTCCTCGCCTTTTGGCTTTTGTCCCCATCGGCTCTCCCATGTTCATTCCTCACCATTGCCAGCCAGAGACCGCCGCATGGTAGCCCGCGCCTATCGCCTCCGGGAGGAGTCCGATGTGCGACGGGTTCGCGCGCGTGGCAAAGCCTTCGCGCACGGTCCCCTGGTGGCGCGCATCCTGCCCAACGATCTCGAACCAGCCCAGAATCGCTACACCGTGATCGCAGGAAAGAAATGCGGCAATGCCGTAG
>JAEZEI010000006.1 GCA_023417815.1 Bacteroidota bacterium
GAAGCAGGTTCGTAATTTTTTTGATGTTTTTTTTGGTAGTTACAAAATAGTATTTATTTTTAAGTATTATTTACTAACCAATTAAATTCAAAAAAATGGCTACAAAGAAAAAAGCTGCTAAAAAAGCTGCTCCAAAAAAAGCTGCTAAGAAAGCCGCTCCAAAAAAGAAGTAGTCTTTGCCAGAATTTAGAGCAAAAGATACAAAGTCCCGGATCAATTCCGGGACTTTTTTATTCCCTGAATCCCGCTCCCGGCAAGGTTTCCAGTCAATCTAATAATTTCCTTACCCTCTCCTGCTAAAGCTTAATTTTGGATTATGGAGAATTACCAGATCGCTGATATGTTAGCCCTTCTTTCCAAGCTAATGGACATTCATGGGGAGAACAGTTTTAAAGCAAAATCATATGCTTTCGCGGCTTTTGCAATTGAAAAATGCGGAGTTAATTTAAGCGAGACAGAACATAACCAGATCGCTTCATTAAAAGGAATCGGAACGTCCACAGCGCAAAAAATTATTGAAATCCTGGAGACAGGAAAACTAAAAGCGTTGGAAGAAATCATATCCAAAACCCCTCCGGGTGTAATTGAAATGCTTAACATAAAAGGTATCGGACCAAAAAAAATCCATACCATCTGGAAGGAAATGCAAATAGAAAGTATAGGTGAACTCTTATATGCCTGCAAGGAAAACCGTCTAAAACTTTATAAAGGATTTGGAGAAAAAACGCAGCAGTCAGTAGTTGATACAATTGAATTTTATCTTCGAAACAAGCAGAGCCATCTTTATATTCACCTCGAACTTATAGTTCCGCAGATCACAAACATTCTTGAAGACATCTTTGGTCAAAGTGTATTCCCTGCCGGTGAGTTTGCCCGGAAGCTGGAGGTGATAAATAATATTGATTTCATAATTATTGCCGACAGGCAAAAGATCATTGGTGAATTATCAAACGTGCAGGGATTTACCTTAAAGGCACAGGATGACCACCTTCTTTACGAAACCAGCACGGGCCTGGACATAAGGATCATTCCTTCCCATCCACAGGATTTGGCAAAAACCAGGTTAAGATTCAATTCCCATCCCGACTTTTTCGCTGCTGTTGAAAAACATTCCGGCTTTGAAGGATCGGCTGCGGGAAATGAGGAAGATCTGTTCGGCTCCCTCGGCCTGAACTACATTCCTGCAGATCTCAGGGAAAAAGCCGCCCTTCCTTACCTGCAAAATGTACTTCCTGAAGTTATCCGCGAAGAAGATATCCGGGGAATCATCCATTCGCACAGTACGTGGAGCGATGGGTCACATACCATTGAGCAAATGGCCCGGGCTGCAATTGCAGCAGGCCTGGAATACCTCGTGATCACTGATCACAGTAAAAGTGCATTCTACGCCAATGGCCTCACCGAAGAGAGGATCCGTATGCAACACGAGGAGATTGATGAATTGAATGTAAAACTTGCACCCTTCCGTATATTCAAAGGAATAGAATCTGATATTCTGAATGATGGATCCCTTGATTATCCTGATCCTGTCCTGGCGACGTTCGAAGTTGTTATCGCTTCCATCCACAGCAACTTCCGGATGAGCATTGAAAAAGCCACCGACCGGATCCTTACCGCGATCCGGAATCCTTACACTTCCATTATGGGCCATCTCACCGGGAGATTATTATTGAGCAGGAATGGTTATCCTGTAGACCATGATGCGGTCATTGAGGCCTGCGCGGCTGAAAATGTTGTCCTGGAATTAAATGCAAACCCGAACAGGCTGGATATTGACTGGCGTTATATTCCTTCCGCTGTTCAAAAAAATGTAATGATATCAATTGATCCGGATGCTCATTCTATCGGTGAGATCAATTATACCAGGTACGGCGTCATGGCAGCCAGGAAGGCAATGTTATTACCTTCACAAAACCTTAGTAGTATGGACCTCCCAACATTTTCAGCATTCCTGAAAAAACAAAAAATATTGAAAGGAATTTAATCAGCCAACGGAAGTTTTACATAGAACGCAGACCCTTCGCCAGGAACAGTTTCGAACCAAATCTCCCCTCCTGCCTGTTCAACCATTCTTTTGCACATAGCAAGGCCAAGGCCTGTGCCAGACGATTTTGTTGTAAAATTCGGTGTGAAAATTTTTGGCTGCACATGCTCAGGAATTCCCATTCCATTATCTCTGACCCTGGTCAATAAGTAACCGTCACGTTTAACCTGGTCTACTGAAATTATAGGCGCTTTGCTGTCAACCGCCTGAACTGCGTTCTGAAGAAGGTTTGTGAATACACGGGTAAGATGTGATTTATCGGCAACTACAATAGTTTCACCGGAGACCAGCTTAGAACTTATATCCACCTGGTCATTATTATTATATAGGTTCAGTACGTTCCTGATCACTTCATTAACATTCACCTGCTCCATTTTAGAATTCTCGATATTTGCGAACTGGCTGAATTCGCTTGCTATATGGCTTAGGTGATCAATCTGCTCAACGAGCGTCTTTGCCACACTCTCTGTTAAATTCTTTACATCGGGTGCCTTTTGTGCGATTGCCTTCTGAAGATATTGCATACTGAGTTTCATCGGCGTAAGAGGATTCTTTATCTCGTGAGCGATCTGCTTAGCCATTTCACGCCATGCTCCTTCCCTTTCCGTCTTTGCCAGGGCTTCAGCACTTTCGTCAAGTTTCGCAACCATTTTGTTATACTCCATCACCAGTTGACCAATCTCATCACCCCGCGTCCAGGTTATGGCTTCATTTCTCCTTCCAAGGTTTATTTTCTTCATTTTATCCCCGATAAGAGAGAATGTGTTGGTGATGCGGTTAGTGATGAACAAAGCAACTATACCGGCAACGAGGAATATAAAAGCATTCAGGTTGATAATGGTGACAAGGAAGTTGCTGATCTCTTCTTTAAGTTTACTTTGGGAAGTGAAATACGGTATATTCAGGTACGCAAATTTATTACCGGCTTCATCTATCACCGGAATATAATTACTTACATACTCAAGTGAACCGATCTTTTCCGTCTGGAAATACTGGACTTCTCTTTTATAATTGAGATGATAGAATGCCACCGGGTCCATGATGGTGCTCACGATCCCTTTTGTATAAGGAAGTGGCAGGGATGAATATTTCATCCTCCCCTCCAGGTCATAAAGGTTTACATCTGTACCATGTATATCAGAGATCTTATTGAATGTTTCTTCTATTACCTGGGGATCTCGCACGCCTGAAGAATCGAGAAGATCAGCTCCGCTTTGCAGGCTTCTTGCGATCTCGTTCTCCATGATCCTGATAGTTCGGCTTAACTTTTCCCTGTTTGTATTTTCGTACCTGGAAATAAAAAAGAGAATTGTGGCAATTCCTATTACAAGGAATGATATAACACTTATGAATATTATCGTTCCGTGGATCTGGTTCCGGATGTTGAGTTGCCAATACGTCCTGATACGTGTAATGTCCATCCTGGACCTTAGAAGTACATTAATGAACCAGAATAAGAATGTAAGTAATAGAAAAGCGCAGAAAAGGTAACTGAATAAAGTAATGGACTCTATTGAAAGACTTTTTTCCTTTGCGATAACGATCATTCTTTCCGGACCAGCCCTGTACCAGAGTTCATGATGTTCTTTCTTATTGATCTCAAAGAATTCCTGTAAAGGAAAATCTGTTTTATTGATCGAGGTAGCGAAAGGATAATCATTATGACTGCTTATGAGCTTGCCGTTATTATATATTGCGAAGGCATAGAGTGAAGAACTTTCTATAGAATTTGCGTGGCCCCTGCCGAACAATTCCGGGTATAGTTCGCTCTTCGCCTGTTTGGGATTGGCAAGGATAAATACATATCCCAACAGGCTATCTGCCAAATTCGTGATAGTCTTTTTACTTATATAGGAGAACTGGTCGTACGAAACATCATAATAGTACAACCCGGATATGCTGGTAGGCCTTGCCTGGGTATTCAATATAGTATTGAGATCGTTATAACTCGTGGAATCCCTGTTATATAGAGGTTGTTCAGCTGCGTTATAAGAATATATACGCGTTTCATACCGGTCGGTATAACCGGAGAAATTACTTCCTACCAGGCTGTCCTTAAACCCCTGGTTTGAGGCTTCATTGGCAAAGCGGTGGAAATTGCGGGCCAGGAAATCTTCCCTGAAATCCGTTAGCATTGAGTTGAGCAGCGTTTCATTACCAGGATCAGCCTTCGTGGCAAGGATCTGGGCATAGTGCTTACGATTTATGATCTCCTTACGGTTATTCTCCATTATGATAAGTGTGGAGATGGACACGGAAAAGAAGAACAACCAGAATACCAGTTTGGATGAAATGATGTGCGATGCAAGCAGATTCAGGTAGGTATTATTCAACAGGAATGTAAATCCTATAAGCCATAGCATCACATAGATCTCCAGGCCTCCCCTTATGTCCCCTACACGGAAGGTTAGTATAAGCAGGCTGGTAATGGTAATAGCAAGTAATATTGGAGTGAACCTGCGGTTAAAATAGGGCTTTATTCCATACACCACCATTTGAGCCAGGAAGAAATACCCGATAGATATGCAGCATAATACAATGAAACCGATCAGGCTGTAAACATTGAGCGTAAAAAAATTCAGAACATCAAAAGATATCTGGGAATCTGCAACAAGTGAAGTAATTATGTTCACGCCTGTAAATGTCGTTACTACCAATACCAGGCTGCCAACTCCGAGCACAACATACCGCATATACTCTTTCCTCATTAAGCTAAGCAGGGAATGCCCGCGTAACTGGGATCGGAGGAAAAGTATGAACCAAACAAAAAGTATTGAATTGATCAAAAGATCACCCAGGGATTTTAAGATAAAACTAGATCCGTAGATCGCCGGGTCAAACAACTCAAACTGTCGCAAATTGATCGGAAATGGATACAGGTAGGTGATCAATCGCACTATGAACACCGCCATAACAAAAAAAACAATACCCCGAATTATGTTCTCAGATGCAATGAAAACAGCCAGCAATTGAATGAACAGCAACACTAAAATTATTGCAACAATACTTAGCAGGGTTGCAACCCAGTTTGTATCTGCAACATTCGATCCCTGCACCCGTTCAATTCCAAATAAGTGCTTCCCATGGATCGACGTAACAAGAGAGTTCTGCTTTCCTTTGTTGGTGATGACATAATTCCCGGAAATACCTTCTATCGCAAATCCATTCTTAAGGTATTCGTTTGTTATTATGTAATTGTATTTAACAGGTACCAGTGCCAGGGCTTTTCCTCCATTTAAATCAAGGCTGTTCCAAACGTAGAATCCATTCTGTAATTGAACGAAGCCGCTTTTTCCCTGCAGGAATAGAAGACCAGCCGTTGGAAGCACCTGTTGCGTATTCCAGGCCATAAGGTGAGATTCTCCTGCAGGATCATAATTGTAAAAGAACAGAAAATAATCCCTCTTCTTCAGATCCTTCAGGATGGATTCATCCATTTGACCGGACAATATTTTTTTGACGGTTAACGAATCTGAAGTCAGTTTAATGAAGTCCTTTTCAGCGCGTTGAATATAAGATGTGATCTTTTTCTGAACAGAATTCACAGAAGAACTGGCAGACCAGTAATTATCGATGATCACGGACAATGTAAGAAGCCATGCCGCTGTGATCAGCAGGTACCCGTGTTTTGAGAAGAACCGTTTAAGATTATATAGTTGCAAAAAGTTGGTTTATCCGTTTTCCAGGCGCTTAATACTATTCCATAGTGCATCCATCTCTTCCAGGGTCATATCATGAAGGAACCGGTTTTCCTTTGCTGCCGCTTCTTCCATTTTATTGAACCTGCTTATGAATTTCTTATTTGTACGCTCCAGGGCATTTTCCGCATCCACTTGCAAAAACCTTGCAAAGTTCACAAGAGAAAATAATACATCCCCCATTTCATCTTCCATCCTGTCCTGTTCCCCACTTTGAACGGCTTCCGATAATTCTTCCATTTCCTCCTTTACTTTATCCCATACCTGGGTCCGGTTATCCCATTCAAATCCCACCTGCTTTGATTTATCCTGGAGCCTCATTGATTTTACCAGGGCAGGCAAAGCTTTTGGCACTCCTCCCAGGACGGACTTCTTCCCCTGGCTTAATTTTATCTTTTCCCAATTCTGTTTAACATCCTCCTCAGACTGCACCTCCCTTACGCCTGCATCGGGAGTACTGTTTCCATAAATATGAGGATGCCGGGCTATCAGTTTGTCACAAACATCCCCAAGCACACCGGCAATATCAAATTGATCCTGTTCCTTCGCGATCCGGGCATAAAATACCATATGAAGCATGAGATCTCCAAGTTCTTCTTTCATTCCCTTCCAGTCATTATCTGTTATCGCATCTGCCAATTCGTAAGTTTCCTCAATAGTAAGATGCCGTAACGTATGAATTGTTTGCTTCTTATCCCACGGACATTTTTCACGCAATTCGTCCATTATATTCAAAAGCCGTTGAAATTGTTCTAACCTCGCATCCATATTTTAAACTTTCAAAAATGAGAATATCATGAATATTACCAGCAATATTACAAAGATCAACAGCCTCAAAAACTGGAGTATGACATATTTAGCGATCGTTTTAACAGCCGACTGCTGGTAGAAATTCTTTAAAGCAAAGAACTCATATAACAGGATCCAGAAGAAATTAAGCCAGATCAATATGGAAAAAATACCAAGTCCGAACTTTTCCTTAAGCATAGAAAGCCCCAGCAAAATCAGCATCCCGATAAAAATAAATATGTACAGATAAAGGCTGAAAACGATATGATGAGCATAAAAGAACCTCCTCCGGATGTATAACAATTTTAATAAAAGAGCATAAAGAGGAAGCGAAATGAAAAGCAATTGGGGAAATAAATGAATGAACTGGCTGAAGAGTTCTTTCCAGATAAGGGTTGAATTGTTATTGTATTTTTCGCGAAGATCAATGGCCCGGTATACGAGCATTCTCCTGAACCAGCCATCTTTTTCACCACCAGCCAATGCATCATCATATTCCGCACGGTTTTTATAGCGCACTCCCATAAAAGCCATAGTATCTTCCCTATGCCTTATGGAATCATAAACGATATTGAATTGTTCACGGGTCATAGGAACTCCCCCATTGATTTTTGAGGTTTGCCTGGCAAACTGCGAACTATCAGTGAGTTTATAGATCTGTGTATAATTCACTGAATCTTTAACATAATGAATGTTAGCCTCTGCAAAATCCACTTCGGGATCATAATAGGAAAAGAAAGCCAGGAAGAACAATGCTGATGTAAAGATGTACATCCTGATCGGGTCAAGAAAACTGCTTCTTTTTCCCTGCATGTATTCGCAGGCAACAACTCCCGGTCGGAAAACCAGGGATTTAAGGGTGTGAAAGAATTTTCCGTCAAAATGTACAAGATCGTAAAAGAAATGCTTAACAAGGTGCCATGTACTGTCGACCGGCTCCCTGTTTTCCTGCCCGCAGAAATGGCAATATTTCCCAACTAATTCAGCGTTGCAGTTAAGGCAGTTTTTCTCTTTCCGTTCCGGCAAATGACTCAAGGCAGTTAATTTTGATAAAAATAACAAGATTATCCTCTTCAAAGAGCAGGCTAAACAAGCCCTTATGCTAACTTTGGAAAGTATCAAGGTAAATATCAGATATCCATGACAAGATCAATCCTGGCGCTTCTCTTTCTTTCTTTTTCTGCTACCGCAAGCGCCCAGTTTTTTTACAAAGACATCATCACGATTAAGCAGGCTGCCGATGAATTGAATCGTATCAAGGCAAATAAGGTAAAGACCATTCGCCTGAAAAGTTTTGAGGACGATGGTTCGGCAAGCGATGGCTTTTTCGCTGAAAAGAAATTCAGCAGGGATTATCGCAAAGCGGAATTATTTACAAGGACCAACTATTCCGGTGCTTCCCTGCTTACCACTTTTTATAATGAAGACGGAACCATAAGCAGAACCGTTGACAGCTCAGAGATCGCCACTACGCATATTCAATACAAATATGATGAAGACAAAAGACTTCTTTCAACTCTTTCAGTTATAAGAAGTGCTGATGATGATTTTGTTAATGAGATCGTGGAAGAACATCTTTACGTGTACACAAATGAGTTCTATCCAGATAAAATGTTTAGGGTGAAGAACAGGAAAGATACAACGGAGATCCTGTTCATGCTGGATGAAAACAAGAATCTTTCAATAGAAAAGGATTCAAGATCCGGAAGTAAATATTATTACTATTATGATGCGAAGAGCCGGCTTACAGACGTAGCACACATAAATGATTTTCGTCAAAAATTACTTCCCGACTACATGTTCGAATACAATTCTGCCGGTCTTATTACCCAGATGATCACTACGCAGGAAGGTGGCGGCGGAAACGATTACCTTCTTTGGAAATACACTTATTCTGATGGATTGAGAATGACCGAGGCATGTTATTCAAAAGAAAGAAAACTATTAGGAAGGATAGAATATGAATACAAGTAATAAAGGATAAATAACTTCAGAAAATAAGAAAGGCTGCATAAACTGCAGCCTTTCTTAGTATGATACTCCAGGTTATCAATAATTCCTGGCTGTCATTTCAGTGCGGCGGTTTTTAGCCCTACCTGCAGCTGTCTTATTATCGGCAACCGGTTTGGTCTCACCATATCCTTGAGAATTCAAACGGTCTTCTGCAATTCCCTGTTTGATCAGGTATTGTTTAACTGCATTAGCCCTGTTCTCTGACAATACCTGGTTGCTTTCTTCAGAACCCACATCATCAGTATGTCCTGCAATATCAAGAATTAATGAAGGATCATCCTTCATCAGTCTTGCCACTTCATTTAAGGAGGCATTTGATTTCGCAAGCAACGTGTATTTACCTGTTGCAAAAAATACATTCTTAGCTGCAATATTGATCTTTTCAACAACTTCCTTCGAAATCTCCGGGCATCCCTGGTTGCTTGCGGGACCAGGTCTTGTTGGGCATTTATCTTCTTCATCATTCACCCCGTCTCCATCAGTATCCGGAACCGGGCAACCCTGGTAACGGGCTACACCTTTTTCAGTCGGACACTTATCTTCCTCATCATTTATTCCATCACCATCTGTATCCGGAATAGGACAGCCTTCATATTTAGCAAGGCCTGCCTGGTCAGGACATTTATCCTGGCCATCCGCAATTCCATCACCGTCGCGGTCTGGGCATCCCTGGAGATTTGCCAGTCCCGGAGTATCAGGACAAAGATCATCAGCATCCAGAACCCCATCACCATCACGGTCCAGCACCACCATTGGTGTTTCAACAGCAACCGGTTCAGGAGCACGGCTTTTTAATGGTGCCACAATTCCCAGCCCATGATATAAATGGTATCCAGGCTTATCAGTTACCGGGATCCTGTATTGCGATTGCAATTGCAGGAATACCTCCGGGCCCAGCTTTACCTGCAATCCCAGGCCCAATGGCACGAATGCGCCGAAACTGGAACGGTATTTCATTCCTCCTATACCTGCAGTGAGGTATGGATTCAGAATATACCTGTCGTTCAGCAATTTTACATTTGCCAATCCTGCAGCTTCAAGAAGAAAAGCATCTCCGCTTCCCTTTGCCTGCGCTTTGGAAGAATAGTTTACAAAACTTCCGGAAAGCTCACCAACAAAATCAATGTTATTAGTTATACCGTGATGATAGCTTATAGCAAGTCCGGGAGCCATACGCTTAACATCATCAAGCCTTCCCGCATCCAGGGTCTTGGATAATCCCATTTCCCTGATCTCGCGGGCGCCTTCAAAATCATTCAAAATAATTGATACGCCTAAAGAAGGCAGCTTTTTTCTGTCTGACTGTCCGAACACGGTTCCTCCTACAGCCAAAGCCATCAGAAAAATTGAGAATTTCTTCATATTCAAGGGTTTTGATGCCAACAAAATTAGCAGGTAAGTAGCATTAGTGAAAAAATTTTACGCACACAGCGTTAATAGCTACTTCCGGGCCATTTTGTAATTCTTCCCCAGAACTTCGATCTTTACTCTTGTGAGTCCGGCCTTAACGAACCCCAGGCGGGTTGCAGCCGTATAGGTCAGGTCAAGGATCCTTCTTGTCTTTGGATGCAACCTGTCGTTGGTTTTTACGATGATCACCTTATTATTCTTAAGGTTAGTTACCCGAACATACGTTCCTAATGGAAGTACATTGCAGGCTGCAGTCATCATTGAATGTCTGAAAATTTCCCCATTTGCAGTCTTACGGCCTTCAAATTTCTGGGCATAATAGCTGGCAAGTCCGTAGAGCGTCTTAGATGTATTGACAGGAGCAGGAGAAACCGCAACAGCAGGTTCGGACGGCTGTGCAGGCATGGAGGCCGGCACCAGGGTGAATAGCAAAGCAAGGAATGCAATGCCGATCAGTCTTCCTTTTTTAAATACTGGATTCAATAGCATCTATTATGTTATACGGCAGAATACCTGGCCGCATTATCATAGTTAAAAGCATTGTAAGCTGAGCAGCTTATTTCAAAAATAGCAAAATATGCTGCCTTCTCCAGAGAAAATGTGTGAAAATTAGGTGTTGAAATTAAAAATTATGTTGTTACTTAGCTACTTATAATTGATCAATATTATAAATATATATTTGGGGATTACTTTTTTCCTCTTTCCGACCCACCTTACTTCTGTGTAGTAAGTCTTTGACAAAATAATTGGGGAACCCCTGTATTGTCAAAATCATTTGGCAAATGTGAGTTAGTTCCTGGATTTTGAAAAGGATGTTCGTTCTTCAGGGAAGGCTGATGTTGGTATATTTGGACCTGATGAAATACTATATCATTGCCGGTGAAGCAAGTGGCGACCTGCATGGATCGAACCTGTTAAAGGAGATCCGTAAAAAAGACCCTTCAGCCCTTGCAAGAGGTTTTGGCGGAGACCGGCTAGAAAAGGAAGGAATGACCATTGTTAAGCATTTCCGCGACCTTGCTTTCATGGGATTCATAGAAGTTATCGCAAATCTCAGAACCATCATCCGGAATCTTGCACTTTGTAAATCAGATATCGAAAATTTCAGGCCTGATGTCCTTATCCTGGTAGATTACCCGGGATTCAATTTGAGAATTGCTGAATGGGCACATTCAAAAGGGATCAAAATAGCTTATTATATTTCCCCTCAGGTTTGGGCATGGAAGGAAAACAGGGTTAAGCTGATCAGGAAGGTGGTCGATAAAATGATCGTTATCCTTCCTTTCGAAAATGATTTTTATAAGAAATGGAACTATAAAGTAGAATATGTAGGGCATCCACTTGTTCAGGTGGTAGATGAATTCCGGCAAAAGCACGAAAAGGATACAGCAACAGACATTATCGCTGTTTTACCTGGCAGCAGGCAGCAGGAAATAAAAGCAAAACTTCCCGTAATGCTTCGGCAGGCAGAAAAGTTTCCAGGATATCGATTTGTGGTTGCAATGGCGCCGGGACTTAACGATGATTTCTATGCTCCATTAATAAAAGCCTTTTCAAATGGTAATATTTCTACATCGAGAAATACTTATTCACTATTATTGAACGCCAGGGCGGCCCTGGTTACCAGTGGCACTGCTACGCTGGAAACTGCCCTCTTCGGCGTTCCGCAGGTGATCTGTTATAAAGGAAGTAATATCTCCTACCAGATAGCAAAGAGGCTTATCAAGATCAGGTTCATCGGCCTTGTTAATCTTATCATGGATCGTGAAGTGGTGAAGGAACTGATCCAGCATGAACTTAATGATGCAAACCTTAATAAGGAACTTGAAAAGATCCTTCATGAACCTGCAGTAATTGAGAAGATAAAGAATGATTATTCTGAACTTCATCAATTATTGTCCAGGGGAGGGAATGCTTCCGAAAAAGCCGCGAAAATTGTAGTGGACATGGCATCATCAGTGGAAGGGTTGCAGTAATGAACTAAATTTGGCTATGGGAATTTTAAGGCAGTTTGCAGAATATTTATACCTGAAGAAGAGATCCACTGGTAAGCCTTCGCAATGGACCAGGTATATGCACGGAATTAACAGGATCTCGATCTTACTTTTCCTGTTTGCAATAATTGTAATGATCATACGCTTTATAATCCGGTAAAATGACCAGAGAAGAAAGATTCATGATAGAGGCAATAAAAATGTCTCGCGAGGGTATTGACCGTAATGAAGGTGGCCCTTTTGGATGTGTTATTGTGAAAGGAGATGAAATTGTAGGAAGGGGAAATAACCGTGTAACATCCCAAAACGACCCTACAGCCCATGCCGAGGTGGTTGCAATTCGTGAAGCGTGCAGAAATCTTGGCACCTTCCAGCTTGATGAATGTGAGATCTTCACCAGTTGCGAACCCTGCCCTATGTGTCTTGGTGCAATATACTGGGCAAGGCCAAAAGCTATTTACTATGCAAATACACGTGTGCATGCTGCGGATATTGGCTTTGATGATTCCATGATCTATGATGAAATGAATGTGGCAATCGATAAAAGAAAGATCCCGATAATCCAGGTTCCTTTAAAAGAAGCGTTAGATGTTTTCGAGAGTTGGAAGAGTAAATCTGATAAAACAGCCTATTAATATTGAGAAGAGCCCGGCGCCTGTAATGGTTTATTACCGGCTTATCGCTCTCTGGGCTATTTGTGAAGCATTCGGTGGTGGCATCTTACATGCATTCAAAGTACCATTCACCGGCATGTTTATTAACAGCATGGCTGTGCTATGTATATCCCTTATAGGTTTTCATTACAGGAAACCCAGGGCTATTTTCAAAGCTACCATCATAGTATGTATTTTCAAATTGATGCTGAGCCCTCACAGCCCGCCAACTGCATATATAGCCGTAATGTTCCAGGGCTTTCTCGGGCAATTGTTATTTACAGGTACCAGCCAGTTTACAATCAGGACGATCATTCTGGCAGTGCTTTCTCTTGTTGAAAGTTCAATTCAGCGTTTGCTTGTCCTGGTAATTGTTTATGGGAATTCTTTTTGGGAGGCTGTTGATACATATCTTTCCCGGTTATTCGAAAAAGAAGTAGACTATATAGAGTTACTTGCTGTTCTTTACATTTCAGTTCATGCCCTGGCGGGAATAATTGCAGGTTGGTATGCTGCGAAACTTGCAAGGATCAGGATGGATCAATCATTGCTTCTGCCACCTTACCTGGGGGGAAGTGACCATCCTGTGATGCCCCGCCGAAAGAAGAGGATCAAATTGCTGTTTTACATCATCTGGGCTTTTGTAATATTTCTTTATATTGATTCACTTGCCAGGCCGGGCTCTTCTGCTGTAACGCTCCACCGTTCAGTAATGATCATGGTAAGGGCATGTGCCATCATCCTCAGCTGGTGGCTTTTTCTTTCCCCGTTGATAAAAAGATTACTTGAAAACATAATGGAAAATCAGCAAAGGAAGAATATACATGTAGTACAGGCGGTGAATTCACTATTGCCAGAGGTTCTTTATATCTTTCGTGAAAGCTGGAAAAGATCATCCGGAAGGTTTCCTGCAAAAGCAGCAAACTTCTTTAAAATTGTAGTTACAAACGTCCTTTACCAAAAACATCCACGGTCATGACATCATTTGGGCTGGTTTGTGCATTCCTGGGTGCTATTTGCTGGGCAGCCTGTGTATTTCCTTTTACTTCGGCCACAAGAAAGATGGGGATAAACTCCATGAATATGTTCAGGCTGCTTGCCGGAACCCTGATGGTTTTTCTTACAGCATTGATATTGGAAAGTAAAAGCGTTTTATCACTTTTTAACAGCAGTCATTATAACGCATGGCTTTGGCTTGGTCTGTCTGGTATTATTTCGCTGGCGATCGGCGATTATTTCAGTTACAGGATGTATGCAATTCTTAACCCTCGTTTAGGAAGTGTACTGACTACGCTCTCTCCCGCTACCGCATTAATATTCGGCGCGGTTCTTCTTGATGAGAAAATGAATACCACCGGGGTTATTGGGATTCTCATCACAATTCTTGGGGTTATCGGTATAAGTCTCGGCAAGGCCGAGCGCGAAATTATTCCTGATCACGGGCATGGTTCAGTGATCTTCGGAATTATAATTGGCATATTCGGCGCGCTATGTCATGGTGCAGGACTTGCACTGAGTAAAAAAGGCTTTATTGACCAGGCGGCAACCGGTAATTCTATCGGGCCGGTAACCGGAAGTTTTATACGTTTTTCCACTGCAAGCCTGGTAATGGTATTAGCATTGCTTAGTGCGGGCAGATTTTTTCCAACTGCAAGATTATTGGTGCAACAACCTGCAAAACATTTAAGGATCGCTTTTTACGGTATAATGCTTGGGCCTGTCCTGGCAGTTAGTTTTGCAATGACGTCAATTCAGCATATTGATGTTGCAATTGCGCAAACCATATTTTCCCTGGTTCCCGTGATCGCCCTGATCATATCTTATTTTCTATATAAGGAGCGCATAACCCGGACAGCATTTATTGGAGTTTTTATAGCTATTGCCGGTGTCTTTATCCTGATATGGAGAGAATACGTTCAGGAATACCTGCTACGGTTGGTAAATTAAAATAGCCAGCGTCTCCGCTTTCTTTCTTCCTTCAATCCAAATTTGTTTATTGAATTCAGCTGGATATGTTCAACCGCTTCATCTACTGAGTCTGTGAAAAGACAAAGATCAAGATCCTCGGGAGAGATTGTTCCTGAAGCTTTCATTTTTTCAATGTGGGCGATAACGTCAGAGTGGAATTCCTTATCGAACACGATGATGGGAAATTCGCTGATCTTTCCAGTCTGGATAAGCGTGAGCGCTTCAAAGTATTCATCAAGGGTTCCAAATCCCCCTGGCATAACAATAAAGGCATATGAATATTTTATGAGCAGGTTTTTCCGCACAAAGAAATATTTCATATTGACCCACTTATCAAGGTATGGATTAATGTGCTGCTCCATGGGTAGGACAATGTTGCATCCTACACTCCTGCCTCCCACCTCTTTTGCGCCCCTGTTCGCTGCTTCCATAACTCCGGGGCCCCCACCAGTCATAATGGTAAAGCCAAGCTGTGCAACCCTTGCCGAAATTTCCCGTGTTTTCTGATAATACTTATGGTCTTCCTTAAAACGTGCGGATCCAAAGACTGTTACACAAGGACCCACGCTATGCAGCTTTCTGAAGCCTTTAATGAAATCCATTAATACAGCTACCGTGAATTTGAATTCTTTGATCTTGCTCTGAGGGCCTTCTAAAAACCGTATCTCGCCTTGAGTCATCTGCTCTTCGTTTTGACAAAGATACGTACACCACGAGATACACTTTGCCTGGTATTAGGCACATTATATGCTGCAAATTCAGTTCAAAATCTATTTTCAATGGGCATAGTTAAAGTTATTGAAGTGATCGCTTCATCTCCGGTGAGTTTTGATGAAGCGGTTAAAAATTGTATTACAGAGGTAACAAAGACTGTTCACAATGTCGATTCCGTTTATGTAAAGGATTTTAAAGTACATGTGAAAGACAACAAACCGGTTTCGTACGGCTGTATTTGCAAAGTATCGTTCCGGGTGGATAATGGTGATTGAAGGCTGATCAGTCATCCTTAAATACAAGTAACCTAAGTGCATTGAATACCACGAGCACTGTAGATCCCTCATGCCCTATAACGGCAGGCGCCATGGAGAGATGACCGGAGATGGTAAGCGGTATCAAAACAGCAACCATTGCGAGGCTGATAAATACGTTCTGGCGAATAATGCGGTGTGCTTTCCTGCTAAGATTGATCGCAAAAGGTAGGCGGGAGAGGTCGTCCGACATCAGGGCAATATCTGCAGTTTCGAGCGCCACATCCGAACCTGCAGCTCCCATAGCAATGCCTACACTGCTTCGCGCCATGGCCGGCGCATCGTTTACACCGTCTCCAACCATTGCCACCTTGCCTTCCGTTTTCATTAATTTATCAATGGCTGCAACCTTATCTTCAGGAAGGAGATTCCCCCATGCATCGGTGATGCCGATCTCTTTTGCGATGGCTTCTGCAACTTTCTGGTCATCGCCGGTTAACATGATCATCCTGGAAATACCAGATCCGGCTAAGCGTTGTAGAGCAGGCCCGGCCTCCTTTCTGGAAACATCCATCAGGGTCACAATCCCTATGAATTCTCTTTCGCGTTGAACCAGCATTGTGGTGTTTCCCCTGGCATTCTCTTCCTCAACCGAGGCTGCCAGCTCCGGAGATATATTATCATTCTTTTCAAGGAATAATTCCGGGTTACCTATGTAATAGATATCTCCTTTGTATTCCGCCTTGATACCTCTGCCGGTAAGCGCCTGAACATCGCGCGCAGGAGGCACTTCCGTCTGTAATTCCTCATAAGCGCCTTTCACCAAAGCAGCAGCAAGGGGATGATCACTTAATTGTTCCACGGCAACAATGATCTCAAGAAGCTGGTTCCTGGGGAAATCTTTTAAAGGATATACACCTGTCAATTTGGGTTTACCTTCAGTAAGCGTTCCTGTTTTATCAAATGCAATTGCATTCAATCCTCCCAGTTCCTCAAGTGGCTTTCCGCCCTTGAATAGCACTCCTCCCCGGGCTCCCCGCGATATTCCGCTGAGGACTGCACTTGGTGTGGAAATAGCCAAAGCACAGGGACTAGCACCCACAAGTACTGCCATTGCCCTGTAAAAGCTTTGCTCAAAATTTTCATCGACAACCAAAAAAGCAAACAGGAGCAAAAGCACAAGGATCAATACTGCAGGAACATAATACTTCTGTACCCTGTCGGTGAAGTGCTGGGTCGGAGACTTCTTTTGTTGAGCCTCCGTAACCATTTTAATAAGTTTCGCAATGGTAGAATCGGAAGCAGCTTTTAAAACCCTGATCTCCAGTACAGCATTGCCATTAATTGACCCTGCATATACTTTATGCTTCGAATCAATCTCGGATTTTCCTTCTAAAGCCTGGTCAATTGGATATTTATCAACAGGAATGCTTTCACCTGTTATTGAAGATTGGTTTACTGCGCTTATACCTTTAATCACTATTCCATCTGCCGCGATGAGTGAATTAGGCTTCACTATGATTATATCGCCAGGTTGCAAAACATCTATGGACACTTCCTGTAACCCATTACTTGTTTTAACTACGGCAGTATCCGGTGTAAGGGAAGCAAGGGAACTGATCGAATGCTTTGCTCTCGCCAGGGCATAATGTTCAAGCGCATGGCCAATGCTGAAAAGAAAAAGCAATAAGGCACCTTCTGCCCACTCACCCAATATCGCTGCACCAATAGCAGCTACGAGCATCAGGAAATCAATATCGAATTGTGCCTTCCTGATTGCATGGAATGCTTCAATGCTGGTAAAAAAGGCTCCGAAAAAATAAGAAATAATGTAGATCCCTATTATGATACCAATAGGTATATCAAAGAATGAAAGGGCAAACCCGGTAGCGAGGAAAATACCGCAAAGAATACTGAATAGAATTTCCTTTTTTGGAACGACATGCCCGGATCCGCTCATTCACAAATTTTCACTCAAATTACTGAAAGCCGGTTAATTTCTTTCCTGCAAAAGATGCTTTGAGATCGCTTCCTTAAATACGTGCTTTGGCAATGCACCTGGTTGCATCATAGGGTCGGCATCGAGCGGAATGAACAAAAAGGTTGGAATGGACTGAATACCAAACATGGCAGACAGTTCCTGTTCTTTCTCTGTATCTACCTTAAAAAAATCGACTTTACCATCAAATTCTATGGCAAGTTCCTCCATAACCGGGGCTACCATCTTGCAGGGACCGCACCAATCTGCATAAAAATCGATTATTGCCGGCCGGTCGCCCTGGAATTTCCATTCTGTGGCGTCCTCATAATTGAAAATTTCATCTTTGAATTGCTGAAGAGTTAACTGTTGCACTTGCATAGGATCTTTTTTTCATCAGGAAATCAATAATCAAACCTAAATGAATGGACCCGGCAAATAAATACCGATTTTTTACTCCCTCCCCTGGTTTTTTGAGTCCCTGATTTTAAGTAAGCCAACTGCTGCAGATTGATCTTACAAGGTTCAAGTGGAAAAATTGACAATTAATATTACCTCAGAGGAGCCCCAATAGTTCCTGTATGCTTAAAAAGCCCCATAAGGGGCTTTTATTTTTTTGTGGAGAATACCGGATTCGAACCGGTGGCCTCTTGCATGCCATGCAAGCGCTCTAGCCAACTGAGCTAATCCCCCAAAGAGGTCGCAATTTAGGGAATTTTCAAATTCCCCCCATTCGGATGTTGAAGTCTTTTTGCATATCCTTCACATGGGTTATGACAGAAATCATAGTATTCGGTTGTGTATAAAAGTACTTTTGTGCTGTGCGGTTTATAGCTATCATATTATTCTCAGTTGCATTAATGATGACACCATTGGCAGAGCTACTGAAGGTGCCGGCATTAATTAGTCATTTTATTAAACACCAGGCAAATACAGGAATCAACTTACAGGAGTTTCTCACGGAACATTATAACCCTGACCATAACGACCAGGATATTCCGGAGGACAACAATCTACCTTTTAAAAATGTAATCGTAGTGAGTATGGCTGCAACACTCCCGGTTCAATTTTCACTTCCTCCAGGTAATCATTATTACCATCGCAATATGAGTAATTATGAGGTTTTCTTTCCCAATGCCTTCAAGGCAGCACTGTTTCATCCTCCCCGCCCCCATCTCATTTAAACAGGGAATTTAATTACTTATTCAAATTTACATTTTATGAACAGTGTACAATTACACCTGGCATTAACACATGTGCCGGTGATTCTGACCCTTACAGCACTGGTAATGATGCTGACAGGCCTGATCAGAAAGCAACAATCAACTTTAAAAATCGCCAATATAATTCTGGTAATAGCAGCTTTAATAACAATACCTGTATACTTTTCCGGGGAAGGTGCAGAAGAGGTTGCTGAGAAAATAACAGGTGTTTCAGAAGGGGCAATTGAAGAGCATGAAGAGATCGCAAAATTCTCATTTCTTGGAGTACTTATTTCTGGTGTATTTGCACTTGCATCTCTTTTCTTTTCTATGGGGAAATGGGGCAAAGCAATACGGGTATTAACCCTGTTGTCGGGCCTCGTTGCATCCGGCCTTTTCATACAAACTGCCCACCTGGGTGGTACTATCAGGCATACAGAGCTTAACGGAAACTCCATTTCAGCAACCACCTCACCAGAAGATGATTCAGATAACGATTAAACAATTAGTAACATGAAAAAACTAATCATTATTATTAGTATGGGATTCTTTGCATGTACCGGGAATAAAGATGCGCCGGCAGCCAGTAATACGGATACAAAACCTGATCATGAACATGAAGTAAGTGAACCAGTAAAAAATGATCCTGGCAAAAAATGGAAGGCTGATTCTTCCACGAGGGCCAATGTAGCTAACCTGGTAGCGATCCTGGAGAAATCGGAAGCAAGAGGAAATACATCTCATGCCCTACTTGCAGGGGAAATGCAGGCAGGACTGGATAAACTGGTGAAGGAGTGCAGAATGAAAGGTCCGGATCATGATGCTTTGCATGTGTGGCTGGAAGATGTAATGGAGGAAGTAAAGGAACTTAAGCAAGGTAAAGATGATTACCAGGAATCCTTTGCTGATCTCAGGAAAGAGGTTAATGAATTCTACGATGATTTCAACTAATGCAGGTCTCAGATTATCTGAAATATTGCCAGAATCTTTTCAAAACCCCTTCAAGGGGTTTTGTCATTATGTGATGCATGAATTCTCCTGAAGCATAAAAAGTTTATGATCTTTTGTTTTGCGAAACAAGAGTATGTCAGTTCCGTATTGTCATCATTTTGAAAATATAATATCCTACAGGACCCAGGGTAAGTGCAAGCGCCAGGAAAAAAAACCAGGGATGCAAACCATCAGCATAGCCATAAACGACCATATACACACCACCAATGATAATCAGGAACAGAAGGTTTATACAGAGCAGTAATACCAGGAGCATTCGCTTGGAAAGCATATAAAGCCTTTCTGCATTTACCTTTGTAACCACTACGGGATAATTAAGTTTGGAGGGTGTTTTTGCAAGCCATGTGAACAGGAAATATAATATGGTCGAAATTATGGGGAATATCAGCAACATTGCAGGTGATCCCCAGGCGTCAGCCTCACCCCCGGCTGAAAAGTGAACAGGAATTGTTTCCGGAAAAACCATTGTTCCATACACTGATACGACAATAACAACAAGGAGTAAGAAGGCAGATATCCTTTTCAATATCCAGTTCGCAGATCTTTCAGACGTATCCATACTGATAATTTTATCAACTTAAAAACCATCCACAAAAAAACGTTACAGGTTTTGTAACGTTAAAGAAAGATATATGGATGAAATACATTCCTGGTAACAAAAAACTCAGCTTCTAGTCACCCCAAATCTCATCTTCACCTTTAATCCATTTCTTCACCAGGTCAGTTGTAATGGACTTAGGCCTTTCAAGCGGAAGTCCCAGGGCTCTGTCCCAGCACAAACTGGCCAATACCCCAAGAGCCCGGGAAACTCCGAACAACACCGTATAAAACTCATATTCCTTCATACCATAATGAACCAGCAATGCTCCGCTGTGTGCATCCACGTTAGGCCATGGGTTTTTGATCTTTGCGATAGATTGAAGGATGGGTGGAACCGCTTCATATATATTCCATACAGTTTGAACCAAAGGATCATCTGCCATATGTTTTTTGCCGAAATCCATCTGTGCAGTAAACCTTGGGTCAGTCTTTCTCAGAACAGCATGGCCGTAACCCGGAACAACTTTTCCTTCACTTAAAGTTTTCCTTACATATTCCCCGATCTGTTCCTTGGTGGGCGCATCCGAGCCAATATGTTCGCGTAATTCAAATATCCATTTGATTACCTCCTGGTTTGCTAATCCGTGCAATGGACCTGCAAGACCATTCATTCCTGCAGCGAAACTTAAGTAAGGATCTGCCAATGCTGATCCAACCAGGTGCGTCGTATGCGCACTAACGTTACCTCCTTCATGATCAGCATGAATGGTCATGTATAAGCGCATCAGTTCCTTGAAACCTTCATCCTCATAACCCATCATATGCGCAAAGTTCCCTGCCCAGTCCAGAAGACCGTTCGGCTGAATATGATCTCCATTTTTATACTTTCTCCTGTAGATATACGCGGCAATACGCGGTAACCTGGCAATAAGATCCATCGCATCATCGAATGTTGCTTCCCAATAATCTTTCTTGCTCATTCCCTTTGCATAACGCTTCGTGAATTCACTTTCCGTTTGAAGGCTCATTATCGCAACCACGAATTGCGTCATTGGATGCGCGCTGCATGGAAGTGCTTCGATAGTTGCAAATACATGGTTAGGCACATGGCTGCGACGCTGCCAAACACTGGTAAGATGCTGCACTTCCTCATCCGTCGGAAGGTCGCCTACAAGCATGAGGTAAAATAAGCCTTCGGGTAATGGTTCAGAACCACCCGGAGCCTTCGGCAACTTACTTTGCAATTCAGGAATAGAATAACCCCTGAAACGAATACCTTCCTGGGCATCAAGAAGTGAAGTTTCGGTAACCAGGCCAGTCATCCCCCTCATTCCCTGGTAAACCTGGGAGAGGTTTACTTCACCGATCTTTTTTTCACCATGCTCTTTAAGGATGTCCTTTATTTCTGCACCAACACTGTCTGCCTTAGCCTTAAATCTTTCCTTGATAATACCCATGTTTCAGTTCTTTTTGAAAGTTGTATGAATACGGACTGATAACTACTGAAAGTAATGAAACTCAACGTGTAGAGTGAATTCAGTCGCTTAAAATTACGATGACCCCGTTGCTTAAACAAAAGTTTTGCAACCTTTATTTGGGAGCACGCCGGTAAAGGTAAATTGCGAGCAGACCAAAGAGTATATTGGGTGTCCAGGCCGCGAGCCATGGGGGGAAATCTCCCTTTGTTGCAAACACAACACTTAGCCTGCCGAATAATACATAGGTAACACTGATCACCACACCTATCGCCAAATGTGCACCACTACCTCCTCTTACTTTCCTGCTGGCCAACACTGCACCAATGATCGTTAAGATTAATACTGATACCGGGATGGCATCCCTGTTATATCGTTCAACCAGGAGAGAACTTAAATTTTCAGATCCCCTTAATCGTTCTCTTTGGATAAAATCATTCAAAACCGGTGTGGTCATCTGGTCTTTCAGGTAATCATCCGTCCGCAACTGGGTTGGAGTGAAGTTTATGGCTTTAAGTAATACGGGAGAAAGTTTCACTTCCTCATTCCTGTCGTTTATTTTTCTTTCAAGCGCATTATTAAGCTTCCACCTGCCAATGCTGTCTACCCAGCTAAAACTTGATGCCCGAAGGTTATATACCATGCGGTTATTCCTGAATTCCTGGATGAACAGGTGGTTGCCGCTCTTTGTTATCGTGTCATAACCTTTTATACCTGCATATGAATTCGAATCTAGTCTGAAGTAAATATTTTGCTTGTAGGAAGAATTAGTGTTGGTGGAACTATTAACATCAATATAGGTCTTTTCAAAATCGCCCCACTTCCGGTTTGCGCGTGGAACCACCCACTGGTATCCCAGCCATAACAGTGCTCCCAGGATGATCCCGCCAACATAGTAAGGTCGCATAAACCTCCTGAAACTTATACCGCTGCTTAGAATGGCGATAATCTCTGATCTACCGGCCATTTTAGACGTGAAGAATATTACGGAAATAAAAGTAAAAAGAGGAAACAGCATAGCGTCTATACGTGGAATGAAGCCTGCATAATAATCCCGGATGATCTCCCATGCTGTTAGACCGGATTTTACGAAATCATCGGTCTTTTCACTGATGTCTACAACCACTACAATTGCCGTTAGAAGCAATACGGAAAAGAAAAAAGTGGAAAGGAATTTTCGTAATATGTAGAGGTCGATCTTTTTCAAAGAACAAATCTATGAAACTATAGCCTTTGCAGCGATGTAGCCTGTTGTCCAGGCATTCTGAAAGTTATAGCCGCCCGTTATTCCATCTATATCCATGACTTCCCCGGCAAAATACAGCCCTGGAATCTTTTTACACTCCATGGTGGCCGGATCAGTTTCATAAAGCGCAATTCCTCCTGCTGTTACAAATTCTTCCTTGAATGTGCTTTTCCCATTCACTTCATAAATATCCCCGGTAAGGATCCTGACCAGCCTGTTCTGTTGCTTTGCTGGAAGATCTGACCAACGGACACCTTCCCTGATCTCCGATTTTTCAAGAAAGTATTCCCAGAGCCTCGAAGCAAGACCGAAAGGGTTGCGGGAGGCGATCATTTTTGATGCCTGGGAATAACGCAGCTCCATAAATTTCTCGCGCAATGTATTTTCGTTATAACCCGGGAGCCAGTTTATGGAAATGGAGAATTTATAGTTGCGTTTTGCGAGTTCCCTCGCTCCCCAGGCGGAGGCTTTTAAGACCGCAGGCCCACTGAAACCCCAGTGGGTAACCAGCAATGATCCGCTGGATGTAACAGAGGTTCCTGTTATCCTCACTTTCGCTTCAGGAACAGATACGCCCATTAACTTAACGATCTTATCATCCGGAACATTAAAAGTAAATAGAGAAGGTACAGGATCAATGATCTCAAGATCATTAAGGAATTCAAAACCTGCAAAACCCTTCTTTGTTATTCCACCTGTGGCAAGGCAGATCTTTTCAGCGAATATCTCATCCCTGTCTGTTGAGAGGATCCATCTATCGCTGCGTGATATTTTCCGTACCGGGGAAAGGACCCTTGCATCAACATTGAACTGTGAAGCCTCCGCAAGAAGACAATCTATTATGGTCTGCGAGTTATCGCTTTCTGGAAACATGCGGCCATCACTCTCGGTCTTTAGCTCTACACCTCTTTCCCTGAACCAGTTGATCGTGTCTGTTGTAAAAAAGGAATGAAAGGCCCTTTTCAGGAAAGTTCCTCCCCGGGGATAACGGGAAGACATTTCAGCCATACTAAAACATGCATGGGTTACATTGCACCTGCCTCCTCCGCTGATCCTGACCTTTGAAAGAAATTTCTGAGAGCGCTCAAGGATCACAACTTTGATCCCCGGTTTCATCCGCGCAGCGTTCACCGCGCAAAAGAATCCTGCGGCACCACCTCCAATCACTGCAAGATCGAATGTTTCCATTAATGACTCCAGGTAAGGTTTGGATTTGCTTGCTCAGCTTTCTCTATTTCATCAAAGGAAGAAAGAATATCGGGACCGCCTGGAGTTATGCAAACATCATGTTCAAAATGTGCGGAAGGCTTTCCGTCCTTTGTCCTGATCGTCCATCCATCGTCATCATGAATTATATCTTTCGTTCCCATATTGATCATTGGCTCTATCGCAAGCACCATCCCAGGTTTAAGTTTAGCCCCTGTTCCTCTTTTGCCATAGTTGGGTACCTGTGGTTCTTCATGCATACTTCTGCCAAGGCCATGGCCAACCAGTTCCCGTACCACACCATATCCATGTTTGCGTTCGGTATATTCCTGGATCGTAAATGCAATATCCCCGACCCTGTTCCCTGCGGTAGCCCTTGCTATCCCGGCGTACAGTGATTCCTTGGTTACTTTCAATAATTTCTTTACTTCCTCGCTTACCCCACCCAGGGCATACGTGTATGCACTGTCGCCGTGAAAGCCATTCATGTACGCACCAATATCCAGGGAGATCACATCCCCATCACGCAATTCACGTTCATCAGGAAAACCATGGACAACCATATCGTTCACCGAAATACAGGTTGCGTAAGGATATCCATTATAATTTTTAAAAGAAGGTGTTGCCCCATTGTCCCTCAGGAATTCCTCTGCAAGATCATTCAGCTTAATGGTGGTAATTCCGGGCTTTATATAGGGGATGACAGCGGCATGAGTTGCCCCTACAAGCAGGCAGCTTTTCCGCATGATACTGATCTCTTCCGTGGATTTATAATGGATCATTATTTCTGTTTAAACGAAGCCCCAACGATAAACGTCGGGGCTTGCAAAAGTAATTTATGTTTTTGTTTTAGATACCGCCGATCGTTGCTGTCTGGCGCCCCTGCAACCTTCCGCTGCTCATTAAACCGTCGTACTGGCGCATCAGCAACTGGGTTTCGATCTGCTGAAGGGTATCCAGGACAACACCTACCATGATAAGCAGGGAAGTTCCGCCGAAGAATGTTGCAAAATTCTGCTGCATTCCAAAGGCCAGTTCAACCAGGCCGGGAAGGATACCAACGATCGCCAGTAGTATCGCTCCCGGAAGAGTGATACGGTCCATGATGGTTCCAATATAATCCGCCGTTGGCTGACCAGGTTTTACCCCGGGAATGAAACCGTTATTGCGTTTCAGTTCATCAGCCATTTGTTTTGGGTTGAAGATAAGAGCAGTATAAAGGAAAGTAAAGGCGATAACACACACACCATATACGATCATATATACTCCATTGGTATGATCAGTGAAATACCGGGCCCAACCCCCACCTTCAAAACCAGAGAAAATGGTTGGAAGGAACAGGATTGCCTGCGCGAAGATGATCGGCATTACACCTGCTGCATTCACTTTCAATGGAAGGAAATTCCTTGCTCCACCCAGTTGCCTGTTACCAACGATCTGTTTTGCATAGTTCACAGGAACCTTTCTTGTGCCCTGAACCAGCATGATCAGTCCCATGATAACCGCGATCAGGAATACGATCTCAACAAGCAGGATCAGTAAACCACCTGCACCATTACCCGCAAGCCTTGCACTCCACTCTTCCATAAAAGATTGAGGAAGGCGTGCGATGATACCCACCATGATGATAAGTGATGTACCGTTACCAAGACCTTTATCAGTGATCTTCTCACCCAGCCACATTACGAATAATGTACCTACAGTAAGGAGAACTATAGTTGATATCCAGAAGAAGTTGCCATAGGCCGGAATGATCGCTGCAGCATTACCCGGACTTTTAAGGTAACCGATATATGCTGCTGCCTGGAATACGGTAACTATAACAGTGAGGTAACGTGTCCATTGGTTGATCTTCTTTCTTCCGCTTTCACCTTCCTTCTGGATCTTCGCCATTTGAGGTACAAGGATGGTTACAAGCTGCATAAAGATCGAAGCGGAGATATAAGGCATGATACCTAATGCAAAGATGGAGGCCTTGGAGAAGGCACCACCAACGAAAGCATCAAGCAGCCCCAGCATTCCTGACTGAGTGTTTGCATTCAGGTTCTGAAGCTGGTTAGGATCGATACCGGGCAATACGATGAACGAACCCAGCCTGTAAATAAAAAGAAGAGTGAGTGTAAATATTATTTTCTTCCGCAGTTCCTCGATACTCCAGATATTCTTAAGTGTTTTAAAAAACTTCTTCACAGAATTTAGTCGATTTAGTTGTTTTGGCGCTTAAAGTAAAAAGACGCACCCGAAGGGTGCGCCGGCAAATATCGGTTATTTATTTCACTAATTCGATGGAGCCGCCGGCAGCTTCTATGGCTGCTTTTGCCTTGGCGCTGGCTGCATTCACCCTGAAAGTGAATTTACCTTTAAGCTCACCATTTCCGAGAACCTTAATCAGGTCGGTCTGGCTGATCAATCCATTGATATAAAGGTTCTGAGCGTTGAATTCAGTAATTCCGTATTTTTCAGATAGTTGGTCAAACTGGCCCAGGTTAAATACTTTGTATTCTACACGGTGTGGATTTTTGAACCCGCGTTTAGGGATACGGCGCTGAATAGGCATCTGTCCACCTTCATGAGCCATCTTGCTCTTGTAACCTGCGCGGCTTTGACCACCCTTGTTACCTTTAGTGGATGTTCCACCCTTACCGCTTGCCTCACCACGACCAAGACGTTTCTCTTTATGTGTTGCGCCTTTTGCCGGTCTTAAAGAATGTAATTTCATTGCTTTTATTTTTTACTTGCGCCCCGAAAGCGCGGGGCTCGCTTTAATAATATAATTAGGCTTCTTCCACCTTTACCAGGTGGCTCACCTTGTTAACCATTCCAAGTATCTGCGGAGTCGCTTCAACTTCAACAGTAGCATTTATTTTTTTCAGCCCAAGAGCTATCATCGTACGCTTCTGGCGTTCGCTGCGATCGATCACGCTTTTTACCTGGGTTACTTTGATCTTTTTCATATTCTGTAATTAATCAGTTCTTTATCAGGTTACCCGTTGAATACTTTCTTTAATGATAGGTTCCTGGTTTTTGCCACAGAAACCGGTTCGCGCAGGGTTGCAAGTGCTTTGAATGTTGCTTTAACCACGTTGTGCGGATTAGCAGAACCCAGGTTCTTGGTAAGAACGTCGGTAATGCCTGCAGATTCAAGAACGGCTCGCATGCTACCTCCCGCGATCACACCTGTACCATGAGCAGCTGGTTTGATAAGCACCTTGGCAGCACCTTCCTTTGTAAGCTGGTCGTGCGGTATTGTTCCGTGCATGATTGGCACTTTAATAAGGTTCTTCTTCGCATCCTCAATTCCTTTTGTGATCGCTTCCTGAACCTCTTTCGCCTTGCCCAGACCATGACCCACAACTCCGGCTTCATTTCCTACTACAACAAGTGCAGAGAAACTGAATGCACGGCCACCTTTGGTAGTTTTTACCACCCTGTTGATGGCAACAACCTTTTCCTTCAGTTCGAGGTCACCGGCTTTGATCTTATTGCTTACGTTTAACTTAGACATGTATAGTTGTTATTAGAAATTTATAATTAGAACTGAAGTCCGCCTTCACGGGCACCTTCAGCTACAGCTTTAACCCTGCCGTGATAGATATATCCATTACGGTCGAATACCACTTCCTTGATACCCAGTTCTCCTGCCTTACGGGCGATCGCTTCCCCTACCATCTTACCTTTCTCGATCTTCGGAGCCTTTTGAGCGGCAATATCCTTCTGCCTTGAATTCGCAGAAGCAAGGGTGGTACCGGTTGTGTCATCTATCAGCTGGACATAGATATCAGAGTTGCTCCTGAAAACACTCAGGCGCGGCCTCCCGGTAGTACCATTCACCTTTTTACGGATGCGGTATTTGATCTTTTGCCTAGCGGTTGCTTTATTGTTCATTGTTCTATTTTTTTGATCCCTGATGCTGCCAGGGAAAATGTTTACTATTTATTATTTACCAGCGCTCTTACCAGCTTTTCTCCTCAATACCTCACCTACGAATTTCACACCCTTTCCTTTGTATGGTTCAGGCTTACGCAGGCTGCGGATCTTTGCACATACCTGGCCAAGAAGTTGCTTATCGGTACTTGATAAGGTGATAACAGGGTTCTTACCTTTTTCAGTTGCAGTTTCCACTTTCAGCTCCTTTGGAAGTTCGAAAACGATGTTATGTGAATAACCCAGTGCAAGATCAAGCGTATTGCCCTGGTTAGTGGCTTTGAAACCCACACCCACAAGTTCCATTTGCTTGGTGAAGCCTTCGGTAACGCCCTTCACCATATTGGCGATAAGCGAGCGGTACAGTCCATGCATAGCACGGTGGCGGATCTGGTCTGTCGGCCTTACCAGTTCAACAGTATTATCTTTTACTTCAACCTTGATGTCACGATCAAGTGTTTGTTTCAGCTCCCCTTTAGGTCCTTTTACGGTGATGGTGTTGTCTGAAGCTACATTGATAGTAACTCCTGATGGCACTTCTACCGGTTTTTTTCCAATTCTAGACATTGTCGGTTTTTTATTTGTTTTTGATGTGGATCAGTGTTCAGCCACGACAAAAGGCTTAATTATCAGATCCCGGTTATTAGAATATATTGCAAAGCACTTCACCACCCACATTAAGGGCGCGTGCTTCCTTATCGGTCATCACACCCTTAGAAGTAGAGATGATCGAAACGCCAAGACCATTCTTCACCCTGCGGAAATCTGCAGGTTTCGAATAGGTACGAAGACCCGGGCGGCTTACCCTTTCCAGGCTCTGGATAGCAGGCAGTTTTGTGGAAGGATCGTACTTAAGAGCGATCTTGATCAATCCCTGCTTGTTATCATCTTCGAATTTATATTTCAGTATATAGCCTTTATCGTACAGAATTTCCGTGATACGCTTTTTTAGATTGCTGGCCGGGATCTCCACGATGCGGTGATTTGCCATCTGGGCGTTACGGATTCTGGTTAAGTAATCTGCTATTGGATCAGTTACCATTGTTATTACTGTTGAATGATTTTTAAATTTTATTACAATGCCCCGCCCGGCTTGCGCCATTCGGACGGGCGATATCCAGTTACGGGTAATCTTTACGGGCCTACCAGCTCGATTTGGTTACACCCGGGATCTTACCCTGCAGCGCCATGTCGCGGAACATATTCCTGCTCAGGCCGAAATGACGCATATAGCCTCTCGGACGACCTGTAAGCTGACAACGGTTCTTAAGGCGAACCGGAGAACTGTTTTTTGGTAACAGATCAAGGGCAGCATAATCGCCTGCAGCTTTCAACTCAGCTCTCTTCTCTGCATACTGGGCGACCATTCTTTGCCTTTTCCGGTTCCTGGCTTCAACTGATTTCTTTGCCATATTTAGTTTTCAGATTTTTTAGCGTTTTTAAAAGGCATACCCAGCTCTTTCAAAAGCTCGTATGCTTCTTCGTTGGTGTTTGCTGTAGTAACGAAGGTGATATCCAAGCCGGTGATCTTATTCACTTTATCAATATCGATCTCCGGGAAGATGATCTGTTCCGTTACGCCAAGCGTATAGTTTCCACGACCGTCGAAAGACTTATCGTTGATCCCTTTAAAGTCGCGCACCCTTGGCAGCGATACAGATACCAGCCTGTCGAGGAATTCGTACATCTTTACTCCACGAAGCGTAACCCTTGAACCTATGGGCATGTGCTTACGCAGCTTAAAGTTTGAGATATCCTTCTTTGACAGGGTTGCCACAGCTTTCTGACCGGTAATGTTGGTCAGTTCATCGATAGCGATATCGATAAGTTTCTTATCTGCAACAGCACCATTCACACCGCGGTTAAGGCAAATCTTGGTAAGCCTTGGAGCCTGCATGATGGTTTTGTATCCGAATTTCTTCATTAAGGCAGGTACAACTTCTTTTTTGTACTTGTCTGCCAGCCTAGGAGCTTTAGTTGTAGTTTCCATTATTTAATTACCTCCCCTGATTTTTTAGCAGTTCTAACTAGTTTTCCATTCTCGCGCGAACGGCTGATCTTGCTTGGACCGCCTGATTTTGCATCCCACAGCATAACATTGCTGATCGCGATCGGTGCTTCCGTTTTTACAATACCACCTTTGGTGTTCTGCGCGGTAGGTTTGGTGTGTTTTGTAACTATGTTCACACCTTCAACCAGCACACGGCCTTTTTCCAAAATAACCTCCAACACCTTGCGGGGTTTCTTCAGGTCCTTATCATCTCCTGCGATCACAACCACTGAATCGCCCTTTTTAATGTTGAACTTAGGTTTGAATCTTGTACTCATGTTTATTGCTTTGTAAGTAAAAAGGCTAGTTCTTACTTTTTAATTTTTACTTTTTATAGAACTTCCGGAGCAAGAGAAATGATCTTCATATAACCCTTATCCCTCAGTTCACGGGCTACTGGTCCAAAGATCCTGGTGCCTCTTGGTTCATCGGCATTGTTGAGCAGTACCACGGCATTGTCGTCAAAACGGATGTAAGAACCATCCTTACGGCGAAGCTTATTCACCGTGCGAACGATAACCGCCTTACTTACTGTTCCTTTTTTGATACCACCTGCAGGCATTGCATCTTTTACGGTCACCACGATCTTATCTCCGATCTTGGCATAATCCTGACCGCTGTTGCCTAGTACACGGATACAAAGCACTTCCTTCGCACCGCTGTTATCTGCTACATTTAGTCTGCTCTCTTGCTGAATCATTTTATTAGCTTTTTAGCTGTTGCTGTAACCAGGTTACAGTTTTGTTGTCATTTATCTGATACGCCGGGCTATGCCCAACGATTATTTAACCTTCTCAACCACTTCAACCAGTCTCCAGCGCTTTGATTTGCTGAGGGGGCGGGTTTCCATGATCTTAACCGTATCACCTATGCTGCACTCGTTATTCTCGTCGTGCGCATGGAACTTAGTGGTCTTTTTTACGAACTTACCGTACAGGGGATGCTTCACTTTCCTTTCCACGTTCACAGTAATGGTCTTATCCATTTTATTGCTGGATACCACACCGATCCTGATCTTTCTTAGGTTCCTGTCTGCGGCTGTTTGTGTTGTTGCTTCCATCATTTATTTATTTATTGGATTACGCTCCAATTTGAATTTTTCTGAGTTGGGTTTTAAGGCGTGCAATGTCCCTTCTCAATGCACGGATGCTTTGAGGATTTTCCAGGGGAGCTATCGCATGAGCAAACATCAGCTTCTTCATACGCTGCTCGTCTTCCTGTATCCTTGCCTTCAGGTCCTCTTCGCTTAAACCTTCCAGGCTTCTTAATAGATCTGCTTTCTTAGACATTTCTTTTATTTTATTTTTTCAAAACTAACCGTGCACCCTGGCTTATGCCTGGTAATCGTGACGCACGATGAACTTGGTAAGGATCGGAAGCTTTTGCGCAGCAAGGGCAAATGCTTCTTTAGCCACCTGTTCAGGAACACCATCCGCTTCAAAAATGATACGGCCTGGCTGTACGATCGCTGCCCATCCTTCAGGGTTACCTTTACCTTTACCCATCCTTACCTCTGCAGGTTTGGCGGTGATCGGCTTATCCGGGAATACCCTGATCCACACATTACCTTCACGTTTCATGTGCCTGGTCATTGCCTGGCGGGCACTTTCGATCTGGCGGTTAGTTAACCAAACACTGTCCAGCGCTTTCAGTCCAAAGGTTCCAAAAGCAAGGGTTGCCCCTCTTTTGGTATCTCCCTTCATCCTGCCTTTCTGGGTCTTCCTGTGTTTGCTTCTTTTTGGTGATAACATCTTTATTTAGTTTGTCGGATTCTTAAACTTTTTCAACGCACTGCGTTCACTTATCTTCTTCCCCCGCCACGCTGGCCACCACCCCTGCGGTCACCGCCACCCGGCCTCCTGTCGCCACCACGGTCAAAACCGCCCTGTGGTCTTTCATTATCGTTCTTTCCCCCTGCGATCACATTCGGGTTAAGATCACGCTTACCAAGTACTTCACCTTTACAGATCCATACTTTGATACCGATCTTACCGTAAACTGTCAGCGCAAATACATTTGCGTAATCTATATCCATCCTCAGGGTATGAAGAGGAGTACGGCCTTGCTTGATCTCTTCGCTGCGGGCGATCTCCGCTCCACCTAAACGGCCGCCAACCTTTACCTTGATACCTTCCGCACCCATACGAAGCGCAGAAGCTATACTCATTTTGATGGCACGCTTATAGTTGATCCTGTTCTCCAGCTGGCGGGCAATTGTGTCTGCAACAATGTTTGCATCCAGTTCAGGCCTGCGGATCTCAAGAATGTTGATCTGAACATCTTCCTTACCACACAGTTTCTTCAGTTCTTCTTTAATACGGTCAACCTCACCACCACCTTTACCGATAATGATACCCGGCTTTGAAGTGTGGATGGTTATAATCAATTTATTCAGGGTACGCTCAATTACGATCTTGGCAATACCACCTTTATTAATACGCGCATTGAGGTAGTTCCTGATCTTGTTGTCTTCAATCAGTTTACCGGCATAGTCCTTCTTGTTAGCATACCAGTTGCTGTCCCAGCCACGGATGATGCCTAACCTTGCGCCTATCGGATTTGTTTTCTGACCCATATTATTTGTTTGTTCTCCGCCTCAGGCGGATATTTTAATTTGTTTCTTTATCTGGATTACCTTCTTTCTTTGCTTTAGAGGCCTTTGCCACAGCAGGTTTCTGGGCTGCCGCATCCACTACCACTGTTACGTGGTTGCTGCGCTTCCTTACCCTGTAACCACGACCCTGTGGAGCCGGGCGCATCCTTTTAATAACACGCGCACCATCAACCATAATGGTTTTGATCACCAGTGAATTTTCATCCGCACCTTCGTTCTTTGCCTTCCAGTTGCTGATCGCAGAAAGTACCAGCTTCCTTAAAGGAACTGCAGGATGCTTCGGGTTGTGCTCAAGAACAGCCAATGCCTTCTCGATCTCCATGCCCCTGATCAGGTCTGCAAGCAAACGCATCTTCCTTGGCGAGGTTGGATAGTTATTCAATTTTGCTACTGCTTCCATTTTCTTATTTTTTTCTCTGAACATTCCCTGCGGAACTATTCAAATCGATCTTTACATTTTTTTACTTGAGTGACCCCTGAAGTTCCTGGTTGGTGCAAATTCACCCAGCTTGTGGCCTACCATGAATTCAGTTACATAAACCGGGATGAACTTGTTGCCATTGTGCACTGCGAAAGTGTGGCCTACGAAATCCGGAGATATAGTACTTCTCCTGCTCCAGGTTTTAATAACACCCTTTTTGATCTTTCCGTCATTCATCCCCATGATCTTGTCTTCAAGACTTTGCTGGATGTAAGGACCTTTTTTTAACGAACGAGCCATATTTGTTTTTTCTGTTTATTCTCCGCTGCGCGGATATTTTAACAATGATTGATCTTATTTATTAGGAAGTTTCTTACCGTTCCTGCGGCTCAGGATCATCTTATCAGATCCTTTACCCCTTGTACGGGTGATCTCACCTTTTGCGTACTTACCGGTCCTGCTGCGCGGATGTCCACCAGACGCCCTTCCTTCACCACCACCCATCGGGTGATCAACAGGGTTCATCGCTACCGCACGGGTGCGGGGCCTGATACCTTTCCACCTGTTACGTCCTGCTTTACCCATGCTTTCAAGACTGTGGTCTCCATTGCTGGTTACACCTACAGTAGCATAACAGTTTATCAGCACCTTCCTTAATTCGCCGCTAGGCATTTTAAGTACGGCAAATTTTTCTTCCTTGTTGCTTAGCTGCGCAGAAGTACCGGCACTTCTTACGAGGATACCACCCTGGCCTGGCTGCATTTCAATATTATGCACGTTTGTACCAAGAGGCATGTTCTTCAGCATAAGCGCATTTCCAAGTTCCGGAGCTGCATCATCGCCGCTGATAACGGTTTGTCCAACCTGCAGACCCTGCGGAGCCAGGATGTAACGCTTCTCACCATCTGCATAAGCAAGCAGGGCGATGAACGCTGTACGGTTCGGATCATATTCGATGGTTTTAACCACCGCAGGAATGTTCTTCTTATTCCTTTTGAAGTCGATGATACGGTACATGTTCTTGTTACCGCCACCCATATAACGCATACTCCTCCTGCCCTGGGCATTACGACCTGCAGTGCTGGTCTTCTTTTCCAGAAGGCTCTTCTCAGGAATGTTGGTGGTGATCTCTGCGTAAGCATTACCAATCCTCCATCTTGTTCCTGCGGTAACCGGTTTGTATTTTCTAAGTGCCATTTCTACTTTTTTATTTTGTCAAAACTTTGCGGTGCTGACCACCATACATTTTAATATTATGCGCTGTACAGGTCAATTGTTTCACCTTCAGCAACGGTAACAACCGCTTTTTTCTTTGCAGGCTTGCGGCCTACTATAAATCCTGCTTTGGTATATTTCGCTTTCAGCTTTGAAGGAACCACGGAAGTGTTCACCTCGTCTACCTGCACACCATAGAATTGCTCAACAGCCTTCTTGATCTCCAGCTTGTTTGCCTTCCTGTCTACAATGAACGTATAACGGTTCATCTTTTCAGACTGCTTGTTCGCTTTTTCAGAGAGAACAGGTTTTATTAAAACATCAGACAGTTTCATGTCGTTCTATTTGTAATTTTTTAAAATTGGCTTAAGCCTCTACAGCTTCTTCGGTTACGTTGAAAAGCTTTGCAGCGCTTTCAGTTAATACAAGAACATTCGCGTTCAGAATGTCGTAGGTATTCATATCGCTCAACAGGGTACCGCTTACACCTGCAACATTGCGAAGGCTCAGGTACATGTTGTCATTATATTCAGGAATAACGAACAGGGCTTTTTTACGGCCGATGTTCAGTCCTTTGATAATGCTGCTGAATGTTTTTGTTTTAGGCGCTTCCAGGCTAACATCTTCCAGGACCACAATGGCATTCTCCTTTGCTTTATAAGCAAGGGCGCTCATTTTGGCCAGGTCCTTAACCTTGCGGTTAAGTTTTATTTCATACCTGTGTGGCTTTGGCCCGAAGATGGTACCACCACCTTTGAACAGCGGGTTACGCAGGTTACCCTTACGTGAACCACCTGTACCTTTTTGCTTGTGAAGTTTGCGCGATGCACCTTTCACTTCGGCACGGGTCTTAACCTTGTGGGTTCCCTGGCGCTGTGCAGCCTGGTATTGCTTTACAGCAAGGTAGATCACATGGTCATTGGGTTCAATGCCAAATATATCTTCCGGCAGATCTATCGTTCTTCCGGTTTTCTCGCCTTTGATATTTATAATGTCTAGTTGCATATTACTTCTGGATTAAAACGATTGAACCATTATGACCGGGTACGGACCCGCTTACCAATACATAATTCTTTTCAGGGAACACTCTTACTACCTTCAGTCCTTTCATCTTCACCCTGTCGCCACCCATGCGGCCTGCCATACGCATTCCTTTGAATACACGACTGGCATCGGATGAGTTACCGATAGAACCCGGCGCACGCTGACGATCATGCTGACCGTGAGATTGCTCACCAACACCGGAGAATCCATGGCGTTTTACCACACCCTGGAAACCCTTACCTTTTGAGGTTCCAACCACTTCAACACTGTCGCCTTCGGCGAAAATGTCAACCGTGATCGCTTCACCTACATTTAGGTCTGATTCGCTATCGCGTATTTCCCTGATTACTTTTTTTGGAGCTGTATTAGCTTTTGCAAAGTGGCTGATGGCAGCCTTGCTGGAGTGCTTTTCCTTTTTGTCGCCGAATGCGATCTGGAGGGCATTATATCCGTCTGTTTCAACGGTCTTCTTCTGGGTTACAACACATGGCCCTGCCTCTATGATGGTAACTGCGGTTTGCTTACCGGTTTTATCAAAGATGCTGGTCATGCCAACCTTCTTACCAATAATACTTTTCATCGTATCTGTTTTATACCCAGCGGTCCTGCATATTGCCAGGACTTAGGCGTTCAATTTTTTTTCTTTTTAAGAACTTAACCTGTGCCTTTCCCCTATCCGGCGAACCGGGATGAGGAAGGTTCATCAAGCCTTTATCTCAACATCAACACCACTTGGAAGATCCAGTTTGCTCAGCGCATCAACGGTGCGGCTGCTGCTGGTGTAAATGTCTAACAAACGTTTATGTGTGCACAATTGGAACTGCTCACGTGCCTTTTTGTTTACGTGAGGAGAACGAAGTACAGTGAATATCTTTTTGTGCGTAGGCAAAGGAATTGGACCTGTTACCACTGCACCTGTACTACGTACAGTCTTTACGATCTTTTCAGCAGATTTATCCACCAGGTTGTGGTCGTAGGACTGTAACTTGATTCTGATTCGTTGCGACATATATAAAGAACTTTAAAAAATCCGTTTTTTAAATGGAGTGCAAAGGTAAGGGTTGATTTCTATTCCGCAAAAGAAATATGCAAATATTTATGAGTTTGGCACGAAACCTCTTTCCCCGATTATTTAGTTCTCCCTGGACCGGCAAAAGGCGAGCGAATACTGTGACATGATCTGTGTGACATTTTAAATGTCACAGAAAAAATGTCACAAAGTAGGTGTCTAGGTTTAGCACCCGGAAGGGTACATTACCCGGGTTAAACGTTTATTTACCGGCTAATGGATTTTTGATCCTTAACTTTCTTTTGGGGCGGGAACGCCAGTTCCCCGATTCAATGTCCGCTAAGTTATATATAGGAATGCACCCTAAACGGTACTTTATCCGGGTTAAATACTTATTTCCCGGGTAACTGGTTATTGTTCCCTAACTTTCTTTTGGGGCGGGAACGCCAGTTCCCCGGCCGGGTGGCGCGTAAATTAATCCTGCCATGGGCATTAGGAATGGTTTTTGACATCCGCAAGGTGCACAAACCTCTTTATGAAATACACTATCTTATTGCTTTTCGCTTTCATGCCTGGCCTGCTGAAGGCTCAAAGGCTTTCTGCAGACCTTTATGCCGGTGTGGCCAATTACCAGGGCGACCTCCAGGGAAGCAGGTTCACATTTTCCCAGGCGGGGGCTGCCATAGGTCTTGGCGCCAGTTACAGGATCTCCAACCGGTTTACGGGCCGGGCCGCCTTTACCTTCGCGCGCATCGCAGGGAATGATAAACAGAATAAAGAAGGTAAGGGTGTTGATCTGCGAAACCTGAATTTCAAGTCAAACATTTGGGAACTGCAACTGGCGGCTGAATTTGATATCATGGATCTTGAATACCACAGTTTCGCCCCCTATATTTTTGCCGGGGGTGCAGTTTTCCGCCATAATCCTTTCACTTTCGACAGCGACAATAATAAAGTATTCCTGAAACCACTTTCCACTGAAGGCCAGGGACTTGCCGAATATCCCGATCGAAAACCCTATAGCCTAACCCAGTTTGCAATCCCTTTTGGTGGCGGGGTGAAATTGAGAATGAGTGACAGGGTGCAGTTAGCGGTTGAAGTGGGCTTAAGGAAATTGTTCACGGATTACCTTGATGATGTAAGCACTAATTATGTAGATTCTTCTATTCTTGCCGCCGCAAGAGGTCCGCTGGCCGCCGAACTTGCATATCGTGGCGATGAATTACCACAGGGTGGAACCTATCCTGATGCCGGGGCGCAGAGAGGAAGTCCAAAACATAAGGACTGGTACTATACTACCGGGTTGAAAGTAAGCTACCGGCTTGGAAATGGAAATGGCACCGGCAGAAATGGAGCGGTTGGATGCCCAACCAATATTTTTTAATTCACGCGAACAACTTCTCCGCCGCTGCTGGCGCTGGAAGTAACCTGGGCCCCTCCCCTGTAACGGACAGTTCCACCACTACTGGCACTGGCATTCAGAAGCCGGCTGGCGTGCACGGCTGCCTCCGACCCACTGCTTGCCGAAGCGCTCGCGGTTTCTGAACTAAGGGTCATAGCATTTATATCCGAGCCGCTGGAGGAAGAAACTTCCAGTTCCCTGGTACGACCTCTCAGTTCTATTTCTGCACCACTGCTTGCACGCGCATTTACCCGGGGTGCATCTGCATCAGCCCTTATTTCAGCTGCGCTCGAAGCTTCAAATACAATCTGACTTCCTGAGGATATCTGGCCGGAAGTGCTTACTTCTGCAGCCATAGACGCCTTAATGGCTTCTATCGAAGGTGCATTTATATACACATTAAGATGTGCGTTCCTGAAATTTTTGCGGGTGGTTTTCACGCGAAGCGTGCTGCCGGACACATCAACATCAATATATCTTATCAGGTTATCATCAGCTTCCACTTCAACGCGGTAAGGACCATTCCTTATTTCAACTTTAAAGGGTCCGGAGATACTTACCTTATTGAATGAACCTTTATCAAAGTTCCGGGATACAATATCACCACTGCCACGTTTTACATTGCATGAAGTGAGAACTGTTCCGAAAAATAAAATAATGAGAAGATTTTTCATGGGAACAAAGATTTCACTTTTTCCCACAGATTCAAATCTTTTTTTATGATTACCAGGCTTTTGAGGCTACACGGTTCTGGGCGCGGATAAAATATAGGTGTTTGTTCTCGAAATAATCCGGCGTGTTCGTTCCTCTAATAAATACCGGTTTAAAATTAAAGTCGCTGAAGATCTTTTTGTCCGTCGAATTAATATGACTCATAAAATCATCCGGGTGGCTCGCAAGCAGGCTGGTAAAAAGCATTACGGTTTCGAAACCTTTATATGCATTGTCCGTAGGATTCCCTTTGTACTTTTTCAAATAATTATCGCGGATAGTGCGGGTATAATTGTTGTTCTCGATATTAAAATAAGGAGTGGTGAAATACACCGGGAACTCGGGGTTCTTGTTTTTTGAGGATAAAGTAAAATTATCCCAGTTTGGCATCCCGATAAGCTTAATGTAATAAGTGCTGTTCAGCGAAGCGCTGGTTTCAATAAGCGAACGTGAGAACTGCTCTTCCAGGCTGCCGCTGATAACGATATTATTCTTTGTGCTGTCGAGGTATTCCTCCAACGCTGAAATATCATCGTTCTTTATATTCACTACCTGCAGGTTAAGTAAGGGTTTGCCATCAGGCATATTAGCGCTTCTGAAATAATCAATCACCCGGTCTTCCTGTACCCCGGGCTTTCGCACAAGTATAAGATTATCGGCGCTGTGGCTTTGAAGCAGGTAGGTATGGATCGCTTCGCAGTGTGCACGCAAGGTGGAATTCATGATAACAAGGAATGGATTTCCTGAAACCCCTCCATCGTTGGGATAGGTGGCGGAAATGAATGGAATATTCTTCTCTAATGAGAAAGCTGCCAGTTCCTGGAAGTCCATGTCTTTAACAGATCCGATAATGAGATCGAGTTCATCGATCTTTTTATTCCGGATCAGGTCAGCGATAGATTCCTTTTCCGACCGGGTATCAAAAAAGTAAGTCTTGATTTTTTTACCGGGAATGTTGAGGCTGTCGAGCGCGATCTCTGCACCCTGCATGAATTCAAGCCCGGGGAGTACGAATTTTGGAAAATTCTTTTTGTACCTGTAAGCGTCGCCGTTAAAAGCTGAATCAAGGTAAAGCGGGGCGAACACTCCCACATTCAATACGGGTTTCTGCGCATGCGTTAAAAGAAAAAAGAATGAAACCAGTACCGTAACGTATATGTTCTTCATATTTATTCCCATTCAATGGTTGCAGGTGGTTTACTGCTGATATCGTACACCACCCTGTTTATTCCTTTCACCTGGTTTATGATCGCATTGCTTACGTAGGCCATAAAATCATACGGCAGGTGCGCCCAGTCAGCGGTCATTCCATCTACTGAAGTTACTGCTCTTAATGCGATGGTATATTCATACGTTCTTTCATCGCCCATCACCCCAACACTCTTTACGGGAAGCAGGATTGCTCCGGCCTGCCACACCTTTTCATATAAGCCAAACTTCCTCAGTCCCTCAGTGTAAATGAAGTCTGCATCCTGCAACAACTGTACCTTATCTTCAGTAACTTCTCCTAAGATACGGATTCCAAGGCCTGGGCCGGGAAATGGATGGCGGTTTAACATATCAGCAGGAATTCCAAGTTCCAGCCCTATTTTTCTCACTTCATCCTTGAATAACAATCGCAATGGTTCCACTAACTTAAGTTTCATGGTCTCCGGCAGGCCTCCAACATTATGATGGCTTTTAATGGTAACCGAAGGACCATGCACTGAAACGGATTCTATCACGTCAGGATAAATTGTGCCCTGCCCGAGATAGGAAATATTTTCTATCCTGTGCGCTTCTTTATCAAAAACCTCGATGAACGCATTACCGATCGCTTTGCGTTTTTCCTCCGGTAATACTTTGCCCGCAAGCTTGGTATAGAAATGTTCTCTTGAATCTACTCCTTGCACATTCAATCCTAATGTTCTATAAGTTTCCAGCACCGCTTCAAATTCGTGTTTGCGAAGCAGGCCGTTATCAACGAATATTCCGAAGAGATTTTTCCCGATCGCTTTATGGATCAAAGTTGCCGCCACAGTGCTGTCAACCCCTCCGCTAAGCCCCATTACTACCCTGCTGTCGCCGAGTTGCTCCTTTAGCGACTTCACCGTATCTGAAATAAAATGTTCCGGGGTCCAGTCGCCTTTGCAGCCACAAATATTGAAAACAAAATTGCGCAAGATCGTGCGGCCTTCTGAAGAATGATAAACTTCCGGGTGGAATTGTAATCCGTAAAGAGGTACATCGCCGTTTGCGCGGAATGCCGCCACCGGGATACTTTCAGTGGTCCCCAACAGGGAGAAACCGGCAGGTAGTTCCTTGATGGTATCACTATGGCTCATCCACACCTGCGAGTCCTGGCTGATCCCTTCCAGCAAGGCATCCTGCTGCACTATATTAAAACGCGCGCGCCCATATTCCCTTTTATCACTTTTCTCCACCCTGCCGTTAAACGTCTTTGCGGTAAGTTGGGCACCATAACAAATGCCCAGCAATGGCATTGAATTCAGGTAGGCTACATCAACAGAAGGAGCACCATCTTCGTTCACCGAGAATGGCGATCCGGAAAGGATCACACCCCGGGTGCCTTCACCGAATTCAACCTTTTGATGAAAAGGTATAATCTCGCAAAAAACATTTAACTCCCTCACCGCCCGTGCAATAAGCTGTGTGTACTGGCTGCCGAAATCGAGGATAATGATCTTTTCTGTCATGCCCGCGAAGGTAGGAAACCAAAAAAAATTTGTGATAAGAAAAAGATACCTTTACTTTGTGTTTCAAAGTACTTTTAGATGAAAGATACACAGGATTATATAAAGGACATATCGGAGATGCGCTCCATGATGGAACGTTCCTCCAGGTTTCTCGCCCTTTCGGGAATGGCGGGGATCATAACCGGCCTCCTGGCCCTGGCCGGTGCATTCCTTGCATACAGGTATTTTGATTTTAACCCTCAGGAGATCTCAGGTACAAGCCCTGTTAATAATGTCATCCTGACGGCGGTTACGGTTTTCATCCTCGCAGCCATAACGGCCTATTACTTTACATGGAAGAAAACGGTTAAGCGCGGAGAGAAACTCTGGAACCCTGTTTCAAAAAGACTCTTATTCAATATTTCCATACCGCTGATCACCGGGGCTGCCCTGATAATTATCCTGGCCATAAACGGGCTAACTGGTCTGCTGGCTCCTCTTTCACTTATATTCTATGGTCTTGGGCTGGTCAATGCCAGTAAGTTCACCTATGATGAGATCAGGGTATTGGGATTGATCCAGATCGTACTTGGCCTGATCGCCATATGGAACATCGGCGCAGGAATGTTGTGCTGGGCGCTTGGCTTTGGCGCAGCACATATTATTTACGGTATATACATGCATAATCGTTACGGCAAGTGAAAGTCAGCATTCAATCATTGAACAGGATCTTCGACAGCAGGATAAGGCTTGGCATCATGTCTGCCCTTGCGGTGAATGATACCCTCGACTTTAATTCCCTGAAGGAATTGCTTGATGTAACGGACGGAAACCTGGCAAGCCATATGAAATCGCTGGAGAAAGAAAACTATGTTAGGGTGAACAAATCTTTTGTCGGGAAAAAACCGAATACAACATATTCGCTTACCTCCCAGGGTAAAAAGGCTTTTGAAGATCACCTTAAAGCCCTGGAAGAATTGATAAAAAGTCAGCGCTGATTTTTTTTGTACATCTACTTTGAAAAACAAAGTTCTTTTTAAAAATAAAAAATAACAGAAATGAAAAACGAGATCTTATCAAAGCTAAATGATCCGGCTTCGCTGGAAAAACTTTACCGGAGCAATAAGCGTGTATTCGCGCATGCTTTCAATGAATTGTACCCCGAGATAAAGTCAGCGCCACTGGCCGGGTTCTGGAACGAAAGGCTCAATTCCAGGATTGGTTCGGTTTCGAGGATCGAACTTTTACTGATCATCGCAGGCGTGATCGTAGCGGGAATTTTAGCAAAGATCCCTGCTTTCGCAGGAATTGATGAAGACTTCTTTTACCCAAGAAATATTGGCTTCATACTGTTCCCGGTGCTGACAGCATATTTTGCATGGAAGAATAAGACCCGGCTTACAACACTGATCATAACAGGGATCGTTTTCGCGGCCTCTGCGATCTATATAAATCTTCTTCCAAAAGAATACAGCGATACATTGATGCTTGCATGCATACACCTGTTCCTTTTTTTATGGTTTGTTACGGAAACCGCATTTTCTTCAGACAGCGGACCAAACTCCCGCATAGAGTTTCTCCGTTTTAACGGCGACCTCCTCATCATGAGTGGACTGATAGTTCTGGCAGGCGGTATCCTCACTGGCATAACCCTCACCCTCTTTTCTTTCATAGGCCTTAATATTGAAACATTTTATTTTGAAAACATCGTGGTGTTCGCTCTTCCGGCCGTTCCGATTATCGGAACCTATCTCACGCGGAATAATCCAAATCTTGTAGGAAGGATCTCGCCTGTAATGGCCAGGATATTCGGACCATTGGTGCTTGTTATGCTTACCGTATATCTTGCAGCGATCATCTACCTTGGAAAGGACCCATACAATGACAGGGATTCACTGATGATCTTCAACCTGCTGCTTGTTGGTGTTCTCGCAATTATATTCTTCTCTGTTTCTGATTCAGATAACGACAGGATCTCGGGCACCTGGGTATTATTCCTTTTATCGGTGCTTACAATAGCTATTAATTGCATAGCATTATCAGCTATCCTTTTCCGCATCTCTGAATGGGGACTAACTCCAAACAGGACCGCGATCCTTGGAGCAAATTTCCTGGTATTGATCAACCTGCTCCTGGTATCTCACAACCTTTTTAAAGTTATCAGGAAAAGGGCGGGAATGGATACAGTCAGGAAGACTATTACAGCATACCTGCCGGTATATTTCATTTGGGTGGGGTTAGTTGCCTTCCTGTTCCCACTATTATTCGGCTTTAAGTAAAGATCTGTTCATTATAAGTACCTTGGTATTGATTAAATATTAGGTACATGCCCCAAATTATAATTGATGCACGCAGTGCCGCAGTAAGTGAATACCTCCGGGTAAAAAGGATCCTGCCATTTCGCAAACGCAGGATGGTAGGACCTTTTATTTTCCTGGACCATGCCGAACCAGCAGAACAACTTCCTGCAGATCTATCACAACTTGATGTACTTCCACATCCTCACATAGGCTTATCAACAATCAGTTATTTGTTCCAGGGAGAAATAACTCACCGCGACAGCCTGGGTGTGAAGCAGGTTATAAAACCGGGTGAAGTTAACTGGATGACGGCCGGGAAAGGAATTTCTCATTCAGAGCGGTTTGAAAATCCTGCATCCCTATCCGGTGGAATGGAAATGATCCAGACATGGGTGGCCCTTCCTGAAAAAGATGAAGAGGCAGATCCTTCTTTCATTAATTATAAACCCGGTCAACTTGTGGAAACAGAAATGGAAGGAACATGGATGCGATTAATAGCAGGAAATGCCTTCGGTATGAAAAGCAGTGTTCGTGTTAATTCACCTCTTTTCTATATTCATGCTGAAATGATGCCGGGCGCGCGCATGCCTATCCCGAAAGGATATGCTGAACGCGGTGTATACATTCTTCATGGGGAGATTGAAACCGGCAATGTGTGGTATAAGGCAGGACAAATGCTCGTGTATGGAAAAACCGAAGATGTAATATTGAAAGCGCATTCAAAGTCGACCCTTTTATTATTGGGAGGTGAGCCTCTTGGAGAAAGGTTTATCTGGTGGAACTTTGTTTCCTCCCGTAAGGAAAGGATCGAACAGGCCATGGAAGACTGGAAGCAGGGAAGGATCATTCTCCCGCCTGGTGATGATAAGGAATTCATTCCATTGCCGGAGGATAATTCAAAGCCCGCGGGAAGCAATCCAGCACCTGAACCTTTATCGTAGAATATTACTCAAAAAAAAGGGCTGCCAGTTGGCAGCCCTTTTAATATTATCAGTATGATCAGTTAACGATCAGCCTTGTTGTAGCCAGGCGCTTACCTGAGGCATCGCTGATCTCAAGCATGTAAACGCCCGCAGAAGCATTCTGCATGTTCACATCCATACGATCATAAACCCTCGAAACTGTATAGCGCTTAACGAATACGCGTGCTCCTTTAGAGTCGAATACGGTAACAGTATGCGCTGTTGGCGCTGTTGAAGCGCTGAAGTAACGCACCTGGAATTGACCGTTATTCGGATTCGGGTAAACGAATACGTTAGCAGATGCTGAATCAGAAACATTCACAAGGTTCGACATCCGTGAACATCCTGTGTTCACATCTGTAACAAGAACGGTGTAATTACCAAGTTCATCAACTGTTACAGGAAGTGAAGATGCAGTTGCACCAGGAACGAGGTCGCCGTTATGGAACCATTCGTAACTGTAAGTTCCCACAGGGCTAACAGTGGTGTAAAGGCTTGTAGGTACACCCGGATTGATGCTGGTGTATTCTGCAGCAGCCAATACAACGCCAGGAGCAAGATTAACTGAAAGTGTTGCAACGCTTGATGTAAGCACACCGCATGGAACACCTGAAACGATAACCTGGTATTCGTTACCGTTCATTGATGTGTTTACGTTAGAAACAGTGTATGATGATGAAGTTGCTCCCGGAATATTTACGAAAGCACCGCCATTCATGCTCACCTGCCATTGGTATGTAATGATACCACCCGTAGCTTCAACAGTAAATGTTGCATCGTCGCCTGAACATGCAGCCACATCCTGAGGCTGAGCTGTGATGGCAACAGGGTTGTTAACGATCAGTGTTGCAGCGTTTGATGCAAGGTTGCTCGTGCAGGCACCGTTCAATATTACCCTGTAGCGGTTGTTATTCATTGCGAGGGTAACTGCAGGCAATGTAAGCGTTGCAGAAGTTGCACCCGCTATATTGGACCATGAAGCACCACCGTCTGTGCTTACCTGCCATTGGTAAGTAATTCCTGTACCTGCAGCAGTAACGCTGAAGGACGCAGGGTTTGGCAGGCATACCTCGGTATTCTGTGGTTGGGCAGAAATGGTCACCGGAACATTTACTGTAAGTGCAACGTTCGAACTTGTTACTCCACCAGGATTACAAGGACCGTTCATTACAACATGATACTGGTTACCGCTCATAGAAGCAGTAACTCCTGCCAGGTTCAATGTAGCTGAAGTTGCACCGGCTATATTCGTGAAAGTAGTTCCACCATCGGTGCTAACCTGCCATTGGTAGGTAACTCCAGTTCCGGCAGCAGTAACCGCAAATGAAGCGTTAGCTCCTGCACAAACAGTGGAAGCAACCGGCTGTGTGGTTACGCTTATCGGAGTATTCACTGTTAATGCAACCGCGGTTGATGTAATGCTGGTTGAAGAACAGTTGAATACAAGAACCTGGTAAATGTTCCCGCTCATAGAAGCAGTAACTGCATTCAGGTTCAGCGTTGCTGAAGTAGCACCTGCAACGTTGTTGAAGGTTGTTCCTCCATCGGTGCTAACCTGCCACTGGTAAGTAACAGTGCCGGTAGTTACAACGGTGAAGGATGTATTAGCACCCACACAAACTGTTGAAGCAACCGGCTGCGTAGTGATGGCAGCAGCATCTCCAACGGTAAGGGTTGCAGCATTAGAAGTTACCGGTGACGGACATGCACCTGTAATGATTACATGGTACTGGTTGCCGTTCATGCCGGTAGTAACCGCATTTGCAGTGTATGAAGACGAAGTTGCACCACCTATTGGGGTCCATGTAGTTCCGCCATTAGTGCTAACCTCCCACTGGTAAGTAAGACCACCACCGGTAGCAGTAACACTGAAAGTTGCATTTGAACCTGTACAGGCAGTAGCATTCTGTGGCTGTGCAGTGATCGCCGGCCCGCTGTTAACGGTCAGCAATGCAGCAGATGAAGTAGCAGAACCGCAGGTTGCTGAAACGATAACCTGGTAAAGGTTTCCATTCATTCCTGCAGTTACACTATTAAGGTTAAGTGTTGGAGAGGTTGCACCAGCAACGTTGGTATAGGTTGTACCACCATTGGTGCTAACCTGCCACTGATAGGTAACCGTTCCCGATGCAACAACCGAGAATGATGCATTACCACCTGCACAAAGTGTTTGGGCAGCGGGCTGGGTAGTTATTGATGGAGGTGTGCCGGGAGTAACGGTAAAGGTTACTGTAGCATTTTGTGTGATTGCGCCGGCAACACCTGTTACAGTTACATTATAAGAACCCGGAGCCAGTGTATTCACATTGTTCAGGGTTACTGAGGTACTGTTACCCGGGGTAAGCGGGTTAGTACCGAATGTTACGGTTGTTCCTGCCGGGTTACCAGCAGCGGTCAGGTTTATCGGAGTTGAGAAACCGCCGGTAACTGTTGTACCCAGGGTTACTGAAGCTGTAGCAGGGCCTCCGCAGGCAACAGATGCAGGAGTAGTTGCAGAGAAATTGAATCCTGAAGTTGCCGCAGTGATAGTCCAGTTTGCATTCGAGATATCAAAGAAGATATTATCAAGGGCTTCAACCTTGATACGTGCCTGGGTAGTTGCAATATTTGGAATAGTTACAGATTCTGAACCGTCATTTGGTGTGCTCGCCAGAACAACTGTTGGATAAGTAAGGCCACCATCTGTAGAAAGAAGAATCCTTACATTCGCAACGCTTACAGGGGCAGTATTTGTACCGGCAACGTTCCAGGTTACAGTTTGTGTTGAACTACCAGGGTAGCTCTCACCACCGTTTGGAACAGTAACTGTGAAAGGAGTGCTTCCTACTACGTTAACTGTTAAGGCTGTGGAAGACTGGCAGCCACCGCCACCGGAAGAAACCACACCACCGCCACCAGCACGGTTATCCCTTACTGTTAGCCTGAACTTCATTGGGCGTTCTACAGGCGAAAGAATTTCACCTTTTAATCCACCCATAGTAGCTGCAGGATTTGCAGGATATCCGGCAAGGATCACAGCGATATCCGGGAATGTTCTTGAACCGGTTGCTTTAGGCACACGGGATTTGAACAGCGGAGCTGTATTTCCTGCCCCGGCAGTCAGACCAACGTTCCAGCCCTGGCCGGGAAGACCAAGATCCCATTGTTCCCAGCTATATGAAAGTGCATCACCATTAGCATCGGTTGCTGAACCTGTCAGGGTGAAAGGTGTGCTCGGAGGGATGCTAAGGTTATTGTTCGGCAGGGGATCGATCACCGGGAGTGTATTTCCTGTTGGGGATGTTACGCCGCAGGTTGCACCGTTTCCTACCATTACGAAGTTGCTGATCTCATCAAAGCTGATACCATGGAAGTGAGGATCACTGTTAGGCTGGATATTCTGAGCTCCGCAGATACCTGCGTACGCCTGGATGGTAGTTCCGCTTCCTGGTTCGTACTTGGTGCTGTTTGGAGAAGATCCGCAACCATTCATTGTGTGGTTACCGCCATATTGATGTCCCATTTCATGTGCTACATAGTCGATATCATAAGCGTCGCCGGTTGGAAAGGGGCTGCCAGTAATACCACGCGCCTTGCTCGATCCGCAAGGTGAGTTAAGCTGCGCAAGTCCACCCCCACCGGTACTGAATGTATGACCGATATCGTAGTTGGCAGGACCGATATTAGCATCGATCACTACCTGGCTTTCATTGATAAGAACGTTCGCGTTATTATTACCGTTAAATGGATCTGTAGCCGCATTCAGGTATTCGATCACGTTATTATTAGCGATCAAAACCATACTTACAGCAACTTCCTTCTCGTATACACCTACTACCCTGTTCACAGTGGTAACAATTGCTGCATGCAGCAAGGCAGGATCCGAACCCGCAGCAACTCCTGGTGCCTGAGCGTATTCACCTGTACAGGCAACTGCCAGGCGATAAGTACGCATTTCAGTACCACGGCAGCTTGCAGCGGTGAAATTTGAAGGAGGATTTCCGGGTGTTGATGGAGCGTCGATTACATCGCAGGTCCAGTTCACAGACTTATGCAGGTCTGTCCGGAAATAGCTGATATAATTCTGGTCATTACCGATCGCATATGGATCTATGTAATAAGTACCGTTGATAGTAAGTACCTGGGCATGGAAACCACGGGGAGTTATATCAAAACGGATGGTTGCATAAGGATCATCAATCCCCTGGCCCGAGAAAGTGCGGATCTCAGGAAAACGCTGCTGCAATGCAGGCTCCTGGATACTTGCTTCCCAAACGCGGAAAGTGGCAGTAGTGCCATCCGGTCTTGGAAGGGAAATGATTGGGGCATTGCTCCTGTTTGCAAGATTTTTTCCATCAGGCAGTGCCATAAGGAAATTCTTCATTGCAGGAACATCCATTGAAACGGACCTGTAACTCTGAGGCACAATAACCCTGCTACCCGGGGCAGCATTGAAATTCCTTTCACTTACATCAGTGAAGAAGTTGTTTTGTGCTTGGAGAGAAATACAGGAACCAATGACGAAAGCGATCGCCAGTAAGATCGAGTAAAATTTTCTCATAATTATATTAGTTAAACGGCCCTAAATTACTATTTACATTCCGAAAAAAAGGCCAGAGGCATTAAGTTTTTTGTCAATAGGCCGAGATTGGAGCGAAAACTGCAAATAGGCTATAAAAATACCGGATGGAGGCCAGGCCATTAATAGAGTTCACCGATTGCGGTTTATATTGCCGCGAGGGTAATTTTTATATCGACCCATGGAAACCTGTCGACAGGGCCATTATCACCCATGCGCATAGCGACCATGCCCGCTGGGGCAATAAATTTTATCTCTGTCACAGGGATAGCCTGCCTCTCCTACGGCTTCGCCTGGGAGAAAATCATTACCAGGCCACAGAATATGGCGAAGAAATACGTATTAATAATATAAAGGTGTCCTTTCACCCTGCCGGGCATATTATCGGCTCGGCCCAGGTAAGGATTGAGAAAAACGGGCATGTTTGGGTGATCAGCGGAGATTATAAAACGGAACCAGACGGTATTTCCCCTGCCTTTGAAGCTGTTAAATGCAATGCTTTCGTTACTGAATCCACCTTCGGCTTGCCGATCTACAACTGGGAACCGCAGGAGCAGATATTCCGGAAGATCAGGGATTGGGCCCTTTCCAATAACCAGGCTGGGCTTACATCAGTGCTTATAGCTTACAGTCTTGGCAAGGCACAAAGAATATTAAAACCCCTCGCAGAAACAGGTATTCCCATTTTCGCGCATGGCGCTGTTTATAACGTACACCAGGCATTGGTGAATGATGGCTGGGAACTTCCTGCCATTGAAAGGGTAACCCCGGAAACCCCGAAGGAAAAACTTAAGGGATGCATCGTTATCGCCCCCTCAGGAGCGGAAGGTTCTCCCTGGATCAAACGATTTCAACCTTACGCCGTTGGCATTTGCAGTGGCTGGATGCAGGTTCGGGGAAATGTAAGAAGGAAGAATGCTGATGCTGGATTTATACTTAGTGATCATGCAGACTGGAATGGATTATTGTCTGCAGTAAAAGAAACCGGGGCAACTAAAGTATTTGCCACACATGGTTTCCAGGCTGCATTCAGCAGGTATCTTAATGAGAACGGAATAGAAGCAGCCGAGGTAAAGACAGCTTTTACCGGGGAGACCGACGAAAAAACAGAAGAGATATGAAACAGTTCGCCAACCTGGTACATATTCTCGGTACGAGTACAAAAACCACGGATAAGCTAAATGCACTTAAAGAATATTTCCTCACGGCAGGGGAAAGAGATAAAGTGTGGGTGATAGCGCTTTTCTCGGGCAGGAGACCGCGACGTGCAGTGAGTGGTGCCCTGCTATCCCAATGGTGTGTTGAAGAAACGGGGATACCCGGATGGCTTTTCGGAGAATCTTATCACACCGTTGGCGACCTCGCAGAAACAATTTCCCTTTTGCTTTCACCGGTATATCCTTACCAGGAATCGACAGAAAGCTTAAGCTTTTATATTGAAAGATTCAGGGAACTTGAAAAAGCTGATGATACAGCGAAGCGTGATTTCGTTGTGAATTCATGGAAAAGTATGAGCCCTCGGCAAGTGTTCGTCTTCAATAAACTCATCACCGGAAGCTTCCGCATCGGGGTCTCACAAAAGACCATAGTTAATGCGATCGCCGCCACCACCGAGTTGTCTGCCTCAGAGATCGCTCACCGGATAAGTGGAAAATGGGATCCTTCAACCATTAGCTATAATGAATTACTGAGCAAGGAAGGATTGAGCGCTGATCATAGCAAGCCCTACCCTTTCTACCTTGCTTACGCTGTGGAAGAGAATGTTGACGTATTGGGTGATCCATCCGAATGGCAGGCCGAATGGAAATGGGATGGAATTCGCGGACAATTAATAAAAAGAAACAATGAGTTGTTTACCTGGAGCCGCGGAGAGGAACTGATCTCGGAAAAATTCCCGGAATACATGGTCCTTGCAGATAAACTGCCGGATGGTATAGCCCTCGATGGCGAAATAATTGGAATTATGGCAGAAGGAAATGCAGGTTTCAAACCGCTACCCTTCTCAATGCTTCAAACCCGTATCGGCAGAAAGAACATCACGAAAAAACATTTGCAGGAAGTGCCGGCAGGATTCATCGCCTATGATCTTCTTGAATATGATCATGAAGATATCAGGGAATGGCCGCTGATTAAAAGAAGAGAATTGCTGAAGAAAGTGATAAATAACCTGGGAAGCAAGGTTATCCATGTTTCTCCTGAGATCGAATTTGAAAACTGGGACCACCTTGCGCAGATCCGCAGATTATCAAGGGAAAAAGGAAGTGAAGGTATTATGATCAAGAAGAAGGACTCGGTATACAGGTCCGGGCGCAGAAGAGGAGACTGGTGGAAATGGAAGATAGATCCACTTACCATTGATGCAGTAATGATCTATGCGCAGAAAGGATCAGGAAGGCGGAGTAATTTATTCACTGACTATACATTCGCGGTTCGGGATGGAGATAATCTCGTGGCATTTACAAAGGCCTATAGCGGGCTCACCGATAAAGAATTTGCGCAGGTTGATGCATTTGTAAAAAGAAATTCCCTTGAAAAATTTGGCCCGGTAAGAACGGTAAAACCTGAACTGGTGTTTGAGATCGCTTTTGAAGGAATTGCGGCAAGCAACAGGCATAAATCAGGAGTGGCATTAAGATTCCCCAGGATGAGCAGGTGGAGAAAAGACAAACCGGTTTCAGAGATCAATACGCTGGAAGATCTGAAGGCAATTCTTGAAAATTACAACAATCAATACGATCCCACTAATGAAAAGAAACGGGAATGAAGGTACAATAAGGGGCAACTGTTACAATATGTTTTAAATTATGATTGTGGGTAGAGGAATGAACCTAATTTCAATTTTTTTTTAAGGATAATCGCCGCACCGGACAATGAAATCATCGGAGGGATACAGGCTCGTAAAGGAATGGCTGCAAAAGAAAGGAAAGGCACCTTTCAGATTCCAGGAGGAGACATGGAAGCAGATCGCTCTTGGTAATTCAGGGATCGTAAATGCTCCAACGGGTTATGGAAAAACATTCTCGGTCTTTCTTGGTGCATTAATCCAGTACATCGACAACAAGCCCCGGTTCAAAAAAGGATTACAACTTATCTGGATAACACCTTTAAGGGCGCTTGCTAAAGATATAGGAAGGGCAATGCAGGAAGTGCTGGCAGAACTTGAAATACCATGGAACGTAGGCATAAGAAATGGTGATACTTCATCCGCTGAACGACAAAAACAGAAAAGATCGGTCCCTGAAATTCTGATAATCACTCCTGAAAGCCTGCATCTTCTTCTTGCACAAAGAGATTATGCAGAACTTTTCAAAAACCTTAAGATCCTTGCTGTTGATGAATGGCATGAATTGATGGGATCAAAAAGAGGCGTGCAGGTTGAATTGGCAATCAGCAGGATCATTGGCCTGCAAAAGAATATAACCGGGCAACATGCAAGCATCTGGGGGATCTCGGCTACCATCGGAAATCTTGAAGAGGCCAGGGATGTATTGCTTTCCACCATTGTTTCCTCATCCTCTCATTTCCCTATCATAAAAGCTGAATTGCAACGGAAAACCGAGGTTCAATCGGTCTTTCCTGAAGAAATAGAGAAGTATCCATGGGCAGGCCACCTGGGGCTTAAGCTTGCCGATAAAGTTTTACCGGTGATCATGGACAACAGGACCACCCTCCTCTTTATAAATACAAGAGGAATGAGCGAACAATGGTACCAGCACCTGCTTGCCATCAGCCCCGACCTTGCCGGAGTAATAGCGCTGCATCATGGCAGTATAGAACAGGAATTGAGGATATGGGTTGAAGAAGCCCTGCACCAGGGAATATTGAAGGTAGTTGTATGCACAGCAAGCCTGGACCTCGGTGTAGACTTCCGGCCTGTTGAATCTGTGATCCAGGTAGGCTCACCGAAAGGCGTAGCAAGGTTCTTACAACGTGCGGGAAGAAGCGGTCACCAGCCTGATAAGATCAGCCGGATCTGGTTCGTACCAACCCATTCACTCGAACTTGTAGAGGCAGCAGCACTGAAAGATGCCATCGGGATATCGTTCATTGAAAGCAGGTATCCTTTACTGTTATGTTACGATGTTTTGCTCCAGTTCATGTCTACCCTTGCAGTGTCCGACGGCTTTGATGAAGCCTCGCTTTACCGCGAAGTGATCACTACGCATTGTTACCGTGAACTCACCCGTGATGACTGGGAACAATTACTTGTCTTCATTACCCGCGGAGGTGTGGCGCTGGCTCAATATGACGATTTTAAAAAAGTTGAACTGGTAGATGGGCTTTACAGGATCACTTCAAGAAGAATTGCCATGCGGCACAGGATGCATATCGGCACCATCGTAAGTGATTCAATGATGAAGGTAAAGTTCATAGCAGGAGGATATGTAGGTCATATCGAGGAATCTTTCATCTCGCGGCTCAACCCGGGCGATGTATTCACACTGGCAGGAAGAAACCTGGAATTCGTTCAGGCCAAGGAAATGACCGCCTATGTACGAAAATCGGATTCAAAGAAATCGATCATACCGAGCTGGGCAGGGGGAAGAATGCCACTCAGTGCAAACCTGGGATTCATGCTGCGCAAGAAACTTGATGAGGCTGCCACCCTAAGGCCGGGCGATGATGCCCAGGAAGAGGTCAGGATATTGCAGCCTTTATTCCAGCTCCAGAAAAAACTATCCGCGGTGCCAAGGGCCGACCAATTACTGGTTGAGCACATTGAAACACGCGATGGATATCACCTTTTTGTATATCCATTTGAAGGAAGGCTTGTTCATGAAGCAATGGCAGCACTCCTTGCATTCAGGCTTAGTAGGATAATACCCATTACCTTTTCGTTCGCAATGAATGATTACGGCTTCGAATTGTTAAGCGATAAACCGATCCCGCTTGATGACAGTAATGTATATGAATTGTTCTCAGAAGAAGATCTTCTGGCAGACATACAACGTAGCATGAATGCAGCAGAAATGGCGCGCAGGAAATTCAGGGATATCGCGGTAATTGGAGGTTTGATCTACCAGGGAAAACCAGGTGAACAGGTAAAGACCCGTCATCTGCAATCCTCTGCATCCCTTATGTTCAATGTATTTTCCCAATATGAACCAGGAAATTTATTATTAAGGCAGGCACATAACGAGGTGATGCAGCAACAGATGGATGAAGAAAGATTAAGGAATATGCTCCGGCGAATAAGTAAAAGCGAGATCATCATCACCTTTCCGAAGAAACTCACCCCGTTCTGCTTTCCTATTAAGGTAGACTCAATGAGAGAAAATCTCACATCTGAAAAATTAAGCGACAGGGTAAAACGAATGCAACAGCAATTAGAGGGATAAAAAAAAGCTGCACAAGGCAGCCTTTTCTTTAAAGATTATCAGGTCAGTACACCAGGTGCTTTCGTTGCGAGGTGTAAAGAAGGATGAACAGGATGGCAATTGCAGCAGATATGTAGAACCCTGCTCCTGAGAACGCAACTCCGCCGATGAAGAGCGCCATACTTAAGAATGGCATCAATTCTCCAATTACATAGATAAGGTAACCCTGCTTTTTAAGTTTACGCATTTGCAATGCGCCCCAAAAGCAAAGAGTGATGCTGATGACACCGATCAGCAGGATCGGGATCCTGTTCTCATAGCTTGCAGTGATAAGGGCATCAAATTGCGCAGGATCACCCATCATTTTCTTTGCAAATTCAGGCATTTCACCGGAATTCATCTGTTCAATGAGTTTGTCTTTATTACGGTATGTTTCCTCAGCGGTAATAAAAGACCAGATACTTGAAAGAAGCTGGATGGCACAGCCAATGAATGTCAGGATGGTTAAAACATTCAGCGTGGTCGTAAGCCGTGGCCGTTCAAGATCATTCAGTTCTAATGAGTCGCGCGACATAGTTTCTGCCATAATAGTTAAGTTTTGCCCAAAATAAGTATAACACGCTTCATATCAAAATAGGAACAACACCACATTATATCTTTGCGCGCATTAATGGAATATATTGTTCATAACATTCAGGATAATTCCTTTCTCCTGACCAACGAAAGAAGTATTTTTTGGGAGCAGGAGAAAATACTGATCGTATCCGATCTACATCTTGGGAAGAGCGGGCATTTCAGGAAACATGGGATCGCGGTGCCACAGGCAGTTTTTATCGAAGACCTTCAGCGGCTTTTTCATCAACTGCAGTTTTTCAAACCATCCCTTCTTCTTATCGTTGGCGACCTGTTTCATAGCAAGGCGAATAAAGAACATGATATGTTCCTCAAATGGAGGAATGATGTTACCGCTTATCGTTTCGGCCTGGTGAAAGGAAACCATGATATCCTTGGAAACAAGTGGTATGAAGATGCAGGGATTGAAGTGTTTGAAGAATCATATACCACCGGCGGTTTCAGCTTTGTTCATGATATTGAAGATTGTAAAGTGGAAGGGTACTGCTTTTCGGGACATATTCATCCACGTATATCCCTTACTGGTAGTGGCAGGCAATCGGTACAGGTTCCCTGTTATTATTTTGGAAAAGAATATGCGGTTCTTCCGGCTTTTGGAAAATTTACCGGTACCTATCCCATAAAGCCAGTCGTGGGCGATAAAGTTTATGCGCTTGCAGATGAAATGGTGATTAGGGTTTACTGACCGCGTCGTTTCAATTCCCTGCTGATCAAACCAAGTTCCCGGCCGGTTTGCCCTGCCACTGAAGTATTTTCCTGTGCACGACGCATCAGGTACGGAACCACATCTTTAATGGGTCCAAAAGGAAGATATTTACTAACGCTGCATCCATGCCTTGCCAGGTTGAATGTTATATTATCACTCATTCCATAAAGCTGTGAAAAATGAACCCTTTCATGATCAGCTTTTAATCCTGAACCCTGGAGAAGTTCTACCCCCAACAAATTACTCTTCTCATTGTGGGAAGCAATGATCACAGCGATCTTATCAAGGTGTTCAAAACAGAATTTTACTGCATCATTATAATCTCTGTCTGTGGAGGTTTTATCTGGTTGAATTGGTGATGGATAGTTCATAGTAAGGGCACGCTCCCTTTCCTTTTCCATATAGGCTCCTCTAACCAGCTTGGCAGCAAGAATATAATTGCCTTCCTCTGCATATTCCAGGCTTTCCTTTAAAAATGCGAGCCTGTCGTGACGGTATAATTGTATGGTATTATATACGCAGCCCTTTTCACGATTGAACTGCGCCATCATATTCATTGTAACCGCATCTACCGGTTCCTGTATCCAGCTTTCCTCGGCATCAACCATCACTCCAACATTTCCCTCAAATGCTGCCTTACAGATCTGGTACATCCTGTGCTTAGCTTTTTCCCATTCAGCTCTCTCCTGGTCGTTTAGCTTACTTTCTGCGTATTCAAGCCGTTGGCTAAGACCGGCATTATGTTCATGCATCAATTTGTCGAGCTGCTCTAATAAGCCAAAGCGAACAAGGCCTGTGAGTTTGATGCTCATGAAAGGAATATTAGGCTGGCCGGAAGCATATTGAATTACCCTGGTGAATTCAGCGCATGCCTCATCGAAAGCCCTTTCACCTGTACCTCCTTCAACACCATAATCGAGGATAACCTTAACCCCGTATTTTTCAAGCCTGTTCACCACCGGGGCAGTGTTTTCCATGGTTTCACCCCCGACAAATTGCTGAAAGATCGTGTTCCTGATGATCGAATCCGTGAAAGGTATCTTATTGCGGATCGCGAAGGGCGCCAGCTTTAGCCCCATGTTCACCAGCCATTGTTTTCCCATAAGTGAGAACAGGAACCTTGCCTGTTTTAATTCCTTATCCGATTTATAGGCAAATGCATATTCTGTATTATCGAACGATACCATATAAGATATTGAGTGGCGAAATTACAGTATTGAGTTTTATCCCGATTGTGACTGCTGTCATATTTATTGTTATGCTTTAGAAGCATTCTCACACGCTTATCTTTGCAAAAAAATTACATGAGGGGCTCAAAAAAAGTAAGTGAGAGTTTTACTATAATGAATGAACTGGTTCTTCCTAACGATACCAATGTATTCGGTAACCTGATGGGCGGGAGGCTTATGTACTGGATGGATATTGCTGCCGGAATGACTGCCAGTAAACATTGCAATGCTCCAAGCATGACTGCATCAGTAGATAACCTTTCATTCAAAACACCCATAAAACTGGGTAACATCGTGCATATCCAGGCAAAAGTGAGCAGGGCTTTCAACACCAGCATGGAGATCCACTTAAAGGTTTGGGGAGAAGATACCCAGCAGCAATACCGGTATGAAAGTAATGAGGCTTATTTCACCTTCGTGGCGCTGGACCCTAACGGCAAACCCAGGCCAGTGCCTGAACTGGTTCCGGAAACGGATGATGAAAAACTGGTATTTGCCGGAGCTTTAAGAAGAAGGCAATTAAGGCTCATCCTTGCGGGAAAAATGAAACCCGATGATGCAGAAGAGCTAAAAGCATTGTTCACTCTTCCATAAATAAGGCTTGAATTTTGGAATGCTTACTAAAAAAGACATGAAAAAGATTTTTTCATTTGTAATTGTGATCTCCTTTCTTTCCTGCGGGGATACAGGGAATACAAATAACGGCAGTGCAGATTCCATTGAACTTGAAAATCCTGCAGAAATTCAGCCCCCGGCTGATGCCATTCCGGATTCGATGAGTATTATAAATGATTCGGTGATACTGCCTGATCCTTCAGGGAGGAGCACTACTACCGAGGGCACCAGGCATGATTCCCTCTGATCATTTATCGAGTTTGCTGAGAAGATGATGCCTGCTTTTAAGCATGTGGGACCGGCTTTGTTCAATAGCGACCATCACCTGTTCCAGGATCTCTTCCGTGGAACTTTCGTAATTAATTTCCAGGGGAGCTTTGAACCGAACGGAAAGCGTGACCCCTTTCTTTTTAAATACAAGTCCTTTTTTATTGAATGCCCGCCAGAAGCCATTAATTACTACCGGAACAACAACCGGCCTGTTATGCTTTATTATAAAAGCGGTTCCTTTTCTGCCTGGCGCGAATGGCTTTGTTGTGCCCTGCGGAAAGGTGATAATCCAGTTATGCTGAAGCGCATTTGTGATCTTCCGGGTGTCCCCAGGATCTAATCCCCTTCTTACTTCCGTGCCTTCCGCCCTCCAGGTACGTTTTACCGTAATTGCACCGGCCAATGCAAAAAGGCGGGATATCCACGTGCTTTTCATGGTTTCCTCTGCCGCCACATATTTTACCCGGGTAAAGGGATTCAATAAATAGAAAGGGATCCCCAGGCGATTCTTTCTTCTCCATTTATGGGCACAAAATATATGAAGGAAGGTTATTACATCAGCAAAGTAGGTCTGGTGATTGCTTACAAACAGCACATTATTGCGGGGAAGGTTTTCAAGGTGCTCCATTCCGGAGATTTTCAGGCGGTTAATGATATTCAGCCCGGGATAGGTTATTACACCGACTATTGTGTATATCACAGACTTCACAAACCGCGACTTTCCCAACTTTTTCAGCAGATTCCGCTCTTTCATTGCCAATATGAATACCCTGGAATTAAAGTCTATTAAAATTATTTAATGTCCGGGAATTCTCACTTATAAAACCTCCAAATGTATAAATTAATCGAACGAAGTTGTTTAGATGTCATTTTTGAGATAAAAATCGCTGCTATCTCTCTGAAGTAGTTGAAATAAAAAATTTTATCTACTGTTAAATGAAAGCTATATTTGGAAACAATTTTTGTTAATTTTTAAAATTTTAATTCATGAAGAAAATCTTACTCATGCTTATGGGTGGTATTTTTTGCTCCACCCTTGCGTTAGCACAGGGTCCGACCAAAGCGTCTAAGAAGAAGGAAGTCAAGGCTACCTACACTACACAGGCGGAAGAGGTTGCGGCTAAGCAAAAATCGCGTAAAGCCAATGTTCCAAAACAGGAAGTAACATTTTCCAGGGAACCTGTTACTCCGCGGAAATCAAATTAATTAGACCTCCCCTCCCTTAGGAAGAGGTATTTAAATCAAAACAATATGCATAAAAATTTTACTTTTAAAAAAGTTACTGGTTTTGTTGCAATGCTTTTCACCATGCTTTTCCTTACAATTGGTGGAATAAATGCCCAAACCATTTCAACTGCCGGCGGGTCAAACTACCTGGGTAATCTTTCAATTAATAACCCGAGCCCGTTAAACGTATCGTTTGTTATTCAGAATACTACAGGAGCATCTATCGCACTTACAGATGTAAGTACGATGATGGCCCCATTCACGGGGGTATCAGTTGCGGGCGACCCTTCTGTTACAAAACTGTTTGTTAGCTCAACATCTTTATCTGGTATTTATGATTATTCAACAGCTGCGTGGACACAGATTGCCTCAGGCAATGCTACTGTTCCTGCAACCCTTTCTGTTGTTCCTGTAATTACCGGTATAAATTATATTATACCTGCAGGCGCACAATTGAGATTTGTACTTGAATTATCTAAAGGTCTGAGGATTTCTTCAAACCTGATCGGAGATCCTATGCCAACGCCAAACGTTTTCTCAGACGGTGGTGTTAACCTTCAGCTGGGAAATTTCCAGATAGCCGGACAGAATGTAGGATATGGTGGAGTTGCTCCAACCGCACCAGCTGCTAACACTCCTATCTTCTTTGGTGGTTCAATCACATTTGCAAATACAACTGCATGTACAGGTACTCCAAACCCTGGAAACACTGTTTCATCTTCTGCAAGCGTTTGCCCTAATACTCCGTTTACACTATCTCCGCAAAATCCAACTTCAGGATCGGGTGTAACATATCAGTGGCAGTCTTCATCAACAGGTGCTGCTGGTTCTTTCACCAACATTGCAGGTGCTACAGGTAGTTCACTAACAGTTCCAAACCTTACAACTGCTACCTGGTACCAGGTTATAGTTACGTGTGGAGGCAACAGTGATACATCTAACCCTGTTCAGGTAAATGCTACTCCGTCTTCAGGATGCTACTGTCTTCCACCGGCATCTGATTGTACCGATGGTGATGTTATCACTAATGTTACTTTTGGAACTCTTAATAACAACTCCGCTTGCGGAACTAATGGTTATACAAACTACACTATCGATCCTACTGTAACTGTACCAAACGTAATCACCGGCGCTACCAACCCGATCTCTATTACTGCGGGTACAGGTTTGTACACTGAAAGCGTTGGTGTTTGGATCGATTACAATAAGAATGGTACATTCGAAGCATCAGAATTTACACTGATCGGCACACAGGCTAATCCAACTGTCAGGACAGGTAACATCGTTGTTCCTGCTTCTGCCCAACTTGGTCAAACCCGTATGAGGGTTAGAGTACAATTCTCTTCTGCTATTACTGGAACTGGTGCTTGTACGGCTTCTTATATTGGCTTCGGAGAAACTGAAGACTATACAGTTAACCTGGTTCCTTGCGTGCAGGGAGTTATCAATACTCAGCCGGCTAACGCTTCTGTTGCCTGCGGTGGAACTGCAACGTTCACTGTAGCTGCTACCGGTTCAATCCTTAACTACCAGTGGGAATACCGTACCAGCGCAACTGCACCATGGCAGCTTGTAACAAATGGCGGAGCATACACCGGTGCTACTACAAACTCACTGACTGTTAATCCAACAGCAGATATGACCGGCTACCAATACAGGGTAATTATAGCAGGTGCTTGTACAGCTCCTGATTTTAGCAATGCAGCTACTCTTACTGTTACTCCGTACATCGCTAACGTAAACCCCACTTCAGCTACTGTTTGTCTTGGTGATGTTCAACAATTAAGCATAACCAATACACTTGGTAACGTAATTACTCTTTCTGAAGGTTTCGATGTGGTGTCTCCACTGCCTACAGGATGGTTTACCAGGAATAATAGTGAGCCTCTGGGCCCGACAGGCTGGTTCCAGGGAGATCCTGCTACTTTCCCTGCATTCTCAGGTGCACCAAACTCTTATATAGGAGCAAACTATGAGAATACGGATCCAGTAGGTGTTGGTACTATCAGCAACTGGTTACTGACACCTGTTCAGAATCTGAAGAACGGTGACCTGGTTACTTTCTACTCAAGGATCCCTCCGGGAACAGAGTGGGCAGACAGGCTGGAGGTAAGGCTGAGCACTGCAGGTGCAAGCACCAACGTTGGTACAACTTCGACTTCCGTTGGAGACTTTACCACAGTACTTCTTTCAATTAACCCTACTCTAACCCTGAACGTTTATCCTAAAGTATGGACGCAGTTCACTGCTACCATTTCAGGACTGGCTGCACCCACAACCGGTAGGATCGGCTTCAGGTATTTTGTTACAGATGCGGGCGGTAACGCTACCAACTCTAACTTTATCGGTATCGATGATGTGAAATACATTTCTACGGGCGCGTTAGCTAGCGGTGTGTGGAATGGCCCTGCAGGAACCATCTTTACAGATGCAACTGCAACCACTGCTTATACTGCTGGTACTCCTGCTAATACCGTTTATGTACAGCCGACAGCAGCTGGTCTTAATAACTATACCGTTGTGGTAACAACTGCAACTTGTACATCAAGTACCACTACTGTTCCTGTTACAGCAAATACTTCAGTAACAAACCTTGCTGACCCTGTTGTTACAGCAACCTGTGTAGGCGGTAACGTTCAGTTCACCACAACTGCAGATGGAACTGGCATTACGTACCAATGGCAGGTAAGTGAAGATGCAGGTGCTACGTGGACCAACATTGTAAACAGCGATGTTTATGAGGGTGCGACTACTAATACACTTGACATCATCGAAGCTGGTTCTGACCTGAATGGTAACCTTTACCGTGTAGTGGCTTCAGTTGCTGCGTGCAGCTCTACTGCTACTTCAAATGGTGTTGCTCTTACAGTTAATCCTAACCCGGTTATCGTTCTTAGCTCAAATCCATTCTCGCAACTTACTCCAGGCATGACCACTGTTATCAGCGCTGCGGTTTCTCCTAACGCTGGCGACATCTACACCTGGACCCTGAACGGTCTTCCTATCGTTGGTGCAACCGGAAATACACTTCCTGTTGACGTTGACGGGCAAGGAGTTTACGAAGTGACCGTACAGGATGTGAATGGTTGCTCAAGCACATCAAGCACAATCACTATCGGAGATCTTCCTTCTGATAATGTATTCGTCTATCCTTCGCCAAATACCGGTCAATTCCAGGTAAGGTATCACAGCCTGCCAGGAAACGTTCTGCCTCGTATGCTGAACATCTATGACTCTAAAGGTGCCAGGATCTACTCCGTGCAGTACCCGATCAACAACCCTTACACTCGTATGGATGTTGACATTACCAAGCATGGTAAAGGCGTTTACATGATCGAACTAACCGATCGCAATGGTGCACGTCTTAAAACTTCAAGAGTGGTAGTACTTTAATATTACTTTCTCTTTAATACTGGAACGCTCCCAATCGGGAGCGTTTCTATTTATATATGAGGGGAAAACAGAAGTATTATTAATTTCCTATAATCTTGTGTGCCTGAAAATGAATAATGAATTGTTTTTCGATAATTTATTCAGCTTTTTTTGCATATCTTAAAGAAATACTAATTAAATTCACGGCCATTCTTTCCATTTAATAATCAGAAGACACTTATGAGAAAATTTTACTTTTCCTTGTTTTCGCTGTTATTGTTGATTACGACCACGCTGAATGCGCAGGTAAGTAATTATACTTTCAGCCAGGTGGCGGGTACCTATACCCCCATCACCGGTGGAACCTTGTTGGGAACTACCTCATCAGACGACCAGTATTTTGTTAACCCCGCAGTACCTGCAGGAGGAACAACCAATACTGGTGTTGGATTACCGATCGGTTTTAATTTTACGTACAATAACCTTGTGTTCGACAGGTTTGGCGTAAATAACAATGGCTGGATCGCACTGGGGCAATCTGCGCTTGCTACCCCACTGAGCATGGCAACTACAAGTGCTTACACTGTTCTTAGTTCAACAGCAACCAATACACCGGCGCATCTACGCAGCAGGATAGCAGGTATGGGACGCGATCTCCAGGCACAAACAGGTTCAAGCCTTCGCTACGAAACAATCGGAACTGCTCCCAACCGTGTTCTTGTGGTTCAATTCACGAACTATAAAAAATATGGAACCGGTGGAACAGGAGATAACCTGAATTTCCAGATCAGGCTTTACGAAACTACCAACATTGTTGAGATCGTTTACGGTACCATTGTATTCAATTCAACTACAAACACTGCCGATGTAGGTCTGGGTGGTACCCTTCCTACTGATTTCAATAACCGCACTACCACTACCGACTGGATGAACAGCGCCGCTGGTACTACGAACACCAGCCGGATGACCATGCACAGTTCGGTAACTCCACCTGCAACAGGCACTACCTTCAGGTGGACTCCGCCAACTCCTTGCAGTGGCACTCCTGATCCCGGTAATACACTTGCGAATGTAACCATTGCATGCTCGGGTGTTAACTTCACTCTTTCTGTTCAGAATAATCCTGCAGTGAGCGGACTTAGCTTCCAGTGGCAGTCTTCAACAGATGGTACAACATGGACAAATATTGCAGGAGCGACTACCCCGACCCTTACAACTTCCCAGACCGCAGCTACATGGTACCGCCTGGCAGTTACATGTTCCGGAGTTACAGGAAACAGTGAGCCCCTGCAGTTGAACATGGATATTCCAACGAATTGTTATTGCATACCCCCGGCAACAAATTGTACCATTGGTGATGAGATCACTAACGTTACCGTAAGTACGCTGAACAATACCACAACCTGCGGTACAGATGGATACACTAATTATACTGCAACTATTCCTGCCACTGAACTTACCATTGGTGTAACCCACCCAATGTCAGTTACTGTCAGCGATGGCGGAACAGAATATGTTGGAGTATGGATCGACTATGACCGTGATGGTGTTTTTGAAGCTTCAGAATTTACCGCGCTTGGCAGCGGGAATGATGTTACCATTAATGGCAACCTTACCATTCCTGCAAGTGCAACACCAGGACCTACCCGCATGCGTGTCAGGGTTCGCTGGAATACTGCGTTAACAGGTGCAGATGCATGCGCTGCATACACTTATGGAGAAACAGAAGATTACCTTGTGAATATTGCTCCGTGTATCCAGGGAACGATCTCTACCCAACCTGCTAATACATCGGTTGCCTGCGGAGGAACAACCACCTTCACGGTTGCTGCAGCAGGTTCGGGATTGGAATACCAGTGGGAATATCGCACCGGCGCAACAGCTCCTTGGCAGCTTGTTAATGATGGAGGCGTATATTCAGGCGCTACCACCAATACACTAAGCATTACCGGAGCAACTACTTCACTGAACGGATACCAATATCGCGCACTTATCGAAGGTGGATGTACTGCGCTCTTTGGCAGTAACGCTGCAACCCTGTCTGTTTCAGCTTATATAGCTACAGTTTCCCCTGTATCAGCAACAATTTGCACAGGAGGTATTCAGCAACTAAGCATTACCAACACATTAGGAAACCTAACCACTCTTTCGGAAGGATTTGATGTTGCCGAACCTCTTCCTGCGGGATGGGTAGCTCAAAATAACAGTCAGCCTGTAGGAACTACCGGATGGTTCCAGGGCCAGTCTGCAACCTTCCCTTCATTCTCAGGTGCACCAGATTCTTATATTGCAGCAAACTACCAGAACACAGACCCTGTTGGTGTGGGAACCATCAGCAACTGGCTGATGACTCCGGTGCAGAATATCAAGAATGGTGATATCGTTACATTCTACTCAAGGATCCCTGCCGGTGCAGAATGGGCAGACAGGCTAGAAGTAAGGCTCAGCACAGCAGGCACCAGCACTAATGTTGGCGCTACTTCAACTTCCGTTGGTGATTTCACCACGGTGCTGTTAACCATTAACCCAACCCTAACGTTGAATGTATATCCTAAAGTGTGGACGCAGTTCACAGCAACCATTTCAGGACTGGCCGCACCTACTACGGGAAGGATCGCTTTCAGGTATTTCGTAACAAGTGCCGGTGGAGGTGGAACCAATTCCAATTTCATTGGTATAGATGATGTTCGTTATATTTCAACCGGCGCACTGGCTTCAGGCGTTTGGAGCGGACCTGCAGGAACAATGTTCACCGATGCAGGAGCAACAACAGCATACGATGGCACTTCTGCAGTGAACACCATTTATGTTCAGCCAACTGCTGCAGGCGTTAATAATTACTCAGTGATCGTGACCACCGCTGCATGCGTATCCGGTCCTACAACTGTACCGGTAACAGTAAATACTGCTGTAACCAACCTGTCTGACCCTGTAGCTACTTCTACCTGCGAAGATGGAAGCGCAGATTTTTCAGTAACGGCTGATGGAACCGGTATTACCTATCAATGGCAGGTTAGTGAAGACGGGGGAACCACCTGGTCGAACCTGGCAAATGGTGGAAATTATTCTGGTGCAACATCCGCTACACTGAATATCGATGAAGCATCAGCCGGGATCAGCGGCAACCAATACAGGGTGATAGCTTCTGTAGCTGCATGCAGCAGCAGCGTAACATCAGCAGGTGCGGTTCTAACCGTTAATCCGCAGCCTTCTGTGAATATATCGGCAGCGCCATACACAAGCGTGCTTCCGGGTATGACCACTACACTAACAGCGAATGTTTCGCCAAATGCAGGTGATATTTATAGCTGGACATTCAATGGACTGCCACTTACTTCAGCACCAGGCAACTCAGTTCCTGTGACCGTGGATGGCATCGGAGAATATACAGTTACTGTTCAGGATGTGAACGGATGCGTGGCTTCCTCCCAGTCGTTCCGCGTTTCAGATTCTGCAAGTACCAGGATGTTTGTGTATCCATCTCCAAACACTGGACAATTCCAGGTTCGTTTCTACAGCGCTGCCGGAAATTCTCTTCCGCGCATGCTGAACATATATGATTCGAAAGGTGCAAGGATCTATACCGCCACCTACCCGATCAATACTCCGTACCAGTCAATGCAGGTAGATATCAGCAAACATGGCAAGGGCGTTTATATGATCGAACTTACGGACAGAACAGGGGTTCGCCTGAAAACGGACCGCGTAGTGGTTCTGTAAGAGCTCATCAATTGTAATACACTGGATCCCTGCTTTTGAGCAGGGATCTTTTTTTTTTGCACATAGGGAGGAATAAAAAAGGTGTACCCCTGTTAAAAAACAGTGAAAAAAACTTGCAAAAAAGCTATAATATCATCATATTGTAAATATCGGGCTCTCCCGGTATCTATTCTATCACCTAAATTTTTTATCATGGTTAAAAAATTTACCCGTACAACTTTTGGATGGTTGGCAACGGTGTTAACGATCGTGCTCCTGGCATTATCGTTACAGCGTGCCCATTCACAGGTCTTATTCTCGGAAGGATTTGATGTTGTTGTGCCACTGCCTGCAGGCTGGGCACAGCAAAACCTAAGTGCTCCTGTTGGTCTTACCAACTGGTTCCAGGGTAATAACACTGTCTTTCCAGCGCAGAATGGAGCCACCACCGCCTATATTGGAGCCAACTTCAATAATGTAGGCGCTGCCGGAACCATTATCAGCAACTGGCTGTTCACACCTTCGGTAACACTTAAGGATGGTGATATCTTCACCTTCTATACCAGGAGCGTTACCGGTTCCACTTTCCCGGACAGGCTCCAGGTTAGAATGAGCACCAATGGAACGAGTACCAATGCCGGTGCCACTTCCACTTCGGTAGGTGATTTCACAACCCTGTTGCTTGATATTAACCCAACCTATACTGTAGGTGGTTACCCACAGGTATGGACCCAATATTCCGTTACCGTGACCGGGCTGGGTGGTGTACCAACACCAGGCCGCCTTGCCTTCAGGTATTTTGTGGAAGATGGCGGCCCAAATGGTAACAATTCAGATTATATCGGGATCGACAATGTGGTTTACACCACTTTTGGAGCGTCCTGCACAGGAACGCCTAACCCGGGAAATACCATTTCTTCAGCAGCAACTGTTTGCCCGGGTGCAGCATTCACACTTTCCCTTCAGAATAACCCTTCTGTTTCAGGACTCACTTACCAGTGGCAAAGTTCACCTGATGGAACAACCTGGACCAACATAGCAGGTGCAACCGGCTCAACTTTGATCACTCAACAGAATGCAGCAACATACTACCAGGCCATAGTAACCTGCGGTGCAGCATCCAACAACTCAACCCCATTACAGGTTCCAATGAGCCCGGCTACATCATGTTATTGTGATGCCGGTGCAACAAGTACCGGTTTTGAGAAGATCTCGAACGTTACACTTAATACGATCAATAACAATTCATCTTCCACTGCGGGTTATGAGAATTTCACAGCTATCAGCACGTCGCTGGAACCAGGTTTACCTTACCCGGTTTCCGTGAGTATCTCAAATCCGTTCGCTCCTGACCAGGTTATCATCTGGATCGACTATAACCAGAACGGAAGCTTTACTGATGCAGGAGAACAGGTTTATACAAGCGCATTGGGTGTTGGGCCACACAGCGGTACCATTACCGTTCCTTTCACAGCCCTTAGCGGTTCAACCAGAATGAGGGTGCGCATGCATGATTCGAGCCTTGGCGCAAACTCAACTTCTTGCGGTAACTCAACTTACGGACAGGTTGAAGATTATACAGTGAACATACTGCCTGTTGTACCATGTTCCGGTACACCGAATCCGGGCAATACGCTTTCAACTGTTGCCAGCGTTTGCTCAGGCACCAACTTCACCCTTTCATTGCAAAATTTCACCAGTGGTTCTGGTGTAACGTACCAGTGGCAATCTTCTCCGGATGGAACAACCTGGACAGACATTGCAGGCGCTACAAATGTTACTTATACAACTTCCCTTAGCGCTACCACGTTCTACCAGGCAATCGTTACCTGCGGTGCAAACTCCGGAACTTCAGTTCCGGTACAGGTAGCTCTTAATCCGCCGATCAATTGCTACTGTACCCCAGGAACAACAGATTGCGACCTGGATGATGTTATCCTTAACGTAACGCTGAACACCCTGAACAACTCTTCCGGATGTTCACCTACCAATGGGTACACTAACTATGCTCCTACGGTTGCGCCGACTGATGTTATCCGCGGCGCCACAATGCCGATGTCTGTAACCGTAGGTGGTGGCGGAACAGAATATGTTGCAGTATGGATCGATTACAACCAGAATGGTGTGTTCGAAGCAAGTGAATTCACTGCGCTGGGAAGTGCGAACAATGCAATAGTGAACGGAAATATAATCATTCCAGCGACTGCAAACCTTGGTCTTACCGGTATGCGAGTAAGGGTGCGATGGAACACTGCGCTCACAGGTGGCCAGGCATGTCTAGCATATACTTTTGGCGAAACAGAAGATTACCTGGTGAATATTATTCCTTGCGTTCAGGGTGTGATCAATACGCAGCCAGTGAACAGTTCCATTGCTTGTGGAGGTACAACTTCGTTTAGCGTTACGGCTACTGGTTCTCTCTTAACCTACCAGTGGGAATATCGTACCAGTGCTTCCTCACCTTGGCAGCTTGTATCTAACGGCGGGGCATATAGCGGAGCTACTACAGCAACCTTGACTGTATCTCCTACTATTGACATGTCGGGCTACCAGTTCAGAGCGCTCATTTCTGGAGCTTGTACCGCTCCCGATGTTAGCAATGCAGTGACACTAACAGTTACTCCTTATATCGCTAACGTAAACCCTGCTTCTGCTACGATTTGTTTAAATGATATTCAGCAATTAAGCATTACAAATACCTTAGGTAATTTAATTACATTATCTGAAGGATTTGATGTTGTATCACCTCTTCCAGCAGGGTGGGTTGCTCAAAATAACAGTCAGCCTCTCGGACCAACCGGTTGGTTCCAGGGTCAGGCTGCTACTTTCCCTGCTTTCTCTGGTCCTGCAGACTCATACATAGCTGCGAACTACCAGAATACGGATCCTGTAGGTATAGGAACTATTAGCAATTGGCTTATATCCCCCGTTCAAAATATAAAGAATGGTGATATCGTAACTTTCTATTCAAGGATCCCTCCTGGAACTGAGTGGGCAGATAGACTTGAATTAAGATTGAGTACTGCTGGTTCAAGTACAAACGTGGGTTCTACTGAAACTTCAGTAGGAGATTTCACAACCCTGCTTCTTTCAATTAATCCATCCCTTTCACTAAATGTATATCCCAAAGTATGGACGCAGTTTACTGCTACCGTTTCCGGATTAGCTGCTCCAACCTCAGGCAGGATAGCTTTCAGATATTTTGTTACTTCTGCCGGAGGTAATGGTACTAACTCCAACTTCATCGGTATTGACGATGTAAGGTATATATCAACCGGTGCTTTGGCGAGTGGAGTATGGGATGGTCCTACAGGTACAATCTTTACAGATGTTACTGCTACGACACCTTACATTTCGGGAACTCCTGCAAATTCTGTTTATGTACAACCAACAACTGCAGGACTTAATAATTATACAGTGGTGGTTACAACTGCGTCGTGTGTCTCAAACGTCACCACAATTCCTGTTTCAGCAAACACTCCAGTAAGCAATCTTGCGGATCCGGAGGTTGTTTCCACTTGTATAGGTAATAATGCTCAATTCACTACTACTGCCGAAGGCACAGGTGTTACTTATCAATGGCAGGTAAGTGAGGATGGAGGGGCTACCTGGACTAATGTTATAAATGGTGTGGTTTATGAAGGTGCAACATCCAACACACTTGATATTATAGGTGCGGGTAATGACCTGAATGGCAATCTTTACAGGGTAGTTGCATCGGTGGCTTCGTGCGGATCTGTTGCCACATCGGCGGCGGCAGCCTTCACCGTGAATCCTAATCCAACCATCACGATCACATCCAGTCAGCCTAACCTGGTTCCAGGTGAATTCGCTACACTTACCGCGAATGTTTCACCGAATGCAGGCGCTGATTATACCTGGACGCTCAACGGCCTTTCATTCACCGGCGGCAACCAGCAACAGGTAGTTGCTGATATTGATATGCTTGGTAATTATGAAGTAACCGTTCAGGACGTGAATGGCTGCGTTGGAACATCATCAGTATTCAACCTGGCTCCGAGGGCTACCGAAATGGCCTTCATCTATCCAAGCCCGAATACCGGTCACTTCCAGGTGAGGTTCTACAGCGCACCAGGAAACGTGCTTCCAAGGATGCTTAATATCTTCGACAGCAAGGGCGCCAGGGTTTACTCTGCGGCCTATCCTATCGGAGCGCCATACATGCGTATGGATGTAGATCTTACAAAACATGGAAAAGGTGTATATATGGTTGAACTTGCAGACCGCAACGGAAACCGTATAAAAGCAGGAAGGGTCGTTATCCTGTAACCTAACTTCCTGATAATTAACGAAGAGGCTACCGAACTGGTGGCCTCTTCTTATTTTAAACAAACCTCCAACCTCAAACTTCCAACCTCAAACCTCCAACCTCAAACCTCCAACCTCCAACCTCCAACTTCCAACTTCCAACCATTTTCCGTACTTTTGCAACCCCGTTTAAAACCGCGGGGTTATTTTATGTCTTTTAATATTTTTAAACAATTAAACGCAGACCAACAGGAGCCGACAGCCTCGAGCGCTGAAGAAGCTACTGCGACACCAAATGAGCCTGTTCAGCAAGTGGCGGCAGAAACCGCTCACGATGATTTTGACTGGAGCCGCGACAAGAGAAATGTTGCAGCCTATTCAAAAGAAGAAAAAGAAAAGTACGACAAAGTTTACGACAGTACTTTCAAACAGATCAACGATGGCGAAATGATCATGGCTACCGTTGAATCACTTACCAAAACCGACGCTGTAGTTAACATCGGCTTTAAAAGCGACGGCCTTATTTCCCTGAACGAATTCCGTGATCTTCCCGGTGGCGTTAAAGTGGGCGATGTGGTTGAAGTAATGGTTGTGGAAAAAGAAGACCGCGAAGGAAATCTTAACCTTAGCCGCAAGCAGGCAAGGATCACCCGTGCATGGGAAAGGATCGTTGAGGTTAACAAAACAGGCGAGATCGTTACCGGTACTGTTACCAGCAAAACCAAAGGTGGCCTTATCGTTGATGTATTCGGAATGGAAACCTTCCTTCCGGGTTCACAGATCGACGTTAAGCCGGTTACAGACTACGACCAGTTCGTGGGTAAGACCATGGAATTTAAAGTGGTTAAGATCAATGAAGCGATCAAGAACGCAGTTGTTTCTCATAAAGCCCTTATTGAAAGCGATATCGAAGCTCAGCGTGCTGAGATCATCGGTAAACTTGAAAAAGGACAGGTACTTGAAGGAACCATCAAGAATATCACCGACTTCGGTGCATTCCTCGACCTTGGCGGTCTTGACGGCCTTCTTTACATCACTGATATTTCTTGGGGACGTATCAACCACCCATCTGAAGTACTTAAGATGGACCAGAAACTGAACGTGGTTGTTCTTGATTTTGATGATGATAAAAAACGCATCAGCCTTGGCCTGAAGCAGCTTACCCCGCATCCTTGGGATACGCTTGCTGAGAACCTGAAAGAAGGTGAGATCGTAAAAGGTAAAGTGGTGAACATTGAAGACTATGGCGCATTCCTTGAGATCATGCCGGGTGTTGAAGGTCTTGTTCACGTTAGTGAGATCACCTGGGCAAATACGCCGATCAATGCAAAAGAATTCTTTAAGCTGGGCGACGAATACGAAGCTAAAGTGGTTACCCTTGATAAAGAAACCCGCAAAATGAGTCTTTCCATCAAGCAAATGACAGAAGACCCATGGGCTACCATCGAGAACAGGTTCCCTGAAAACAGCCGCCATAAAGGTGTGGTAAAGAACATCACTCCTTACGGTGTGTTTGTGGAACTTGCAACCGGTATCGGTGGCATGATCCACATCAGTGATCTTAGCTGGCTGAAGCGTTTCAATAACCCTAATGAATACACTAAGGTTGGAAACGAGATCGATGTGATCATCCTTAATATTGATAAAGAAGGAAGGAAACTCCAGCTTGGCCACAAGCAGATCGAAGAAGATCCATGGAATTCTCTTGAAAGCGTATTCGCTGAAGGATCTATTCACGAAGGCACCGTGGTAAGGAAAGATGACAAAGGCGCTATCGTACAACTTCCTTACGGACTTGAAGGATTCGCTCCATCACGTCACCTGATGAAGCAGGACGAAAAAGCGATCCAGGTGGATGAAGTTGCCCAGTTCATGGTCATCGAATTCGACCGCAACGATAAACGCATCGTTCTAAGTCATACACGTTTGTGGGAACAGGAAAAAGAAGAGGAAAAGCAGGCACACCTGAAAGAAAAACGTGCAGACGCTGAGAACACCAAGAAGGCAGTAAAGAATATCCAGAGCAAGGTTGAAAAATCAACCCTCGGCGACCTGGGAGTTCTGGCCGGCCTGAAGGCGAAACTCGACGATGCTGAAGCAGCTAAAAAGAACGAAGAAGAAAAAGGTGAATAAGAAAAGCCCCCGGAAACGGGGGCTTTTAGTTTGAAGTTTGAAGTTGGAGGTTGGAAGTTGGAGGATTAATGTTCATTGTTTAGGGTTTATTGTTTAGGGTTAGAATCTAAAATGCTTTGACAAAATTTGTAGTGAGTGCTTCAATTGTCAAACGCGATTGACAAAATTTTTGGTGAGCACTTCAATTGTCAAACGCGATTGACAAAATTTTTGGTGAGTACTTCAATTGTCAAACGCGTTTGACAAAATAATTGGGGAATAGCTGGATTGTCAAAATGTGTATTGAAAACCAGGATGTTATATAATTTGTGGTCGTTTTGAGCTGCATTTAAAGAAATAATTTAATAAAAATGCCCCCGGAGTTCCAGGGGCATTTTTAAATATGAGCTGATAATTAATCGAAATTAGTATCGTCCAGGTGCACCTTCGTCATCTCATAAAAATGGTTCTGAAGCTGGTGCAGATAGATATGCTGGTTGATATGGCGGTGCTCATCGCGGTACCAGAGTTCCATCCGGCTGAAATCGCCATCCGCAGGGGTCACCATCCTGAAAGCGCCCTTGGAATACTTCACGGTGCCATCGTCATTTAGCTGCTTATGGAACTGCAACTGTGATAAATGGGCATCATCGATCGGGATCGGGCTCAACTGCTCCATCTCATACCAAAAGTCCTGGACACCATTATTTACGCAAACCTGCTTGCTGCCGACGTTCAGTTCTACTACCTCGCCTCTTTTGCGGTCGCCATCGTTATCAACTATTACATAGTCTCCTGCTTTTAATTCCTGGATCCTGATCATACTGATATTATTTGATGTATTAGCAATATAATGAATTTGCACGGTTATTCCGCCCAGCTCATTACGTAACCTTCATTCTCAATATCCAGCGCTTCCCGGGTAAGCATAAGAGGGCGGAAGGTATCTACCATCACAGCGAGTTCTTTGGTTTCCTTTGCACCAATGCTTTTTTCCACGGCACCGGGATGAGGACCATGCGGGATCCCGGCAGGGTGCAGGGTGATCATTCCCCTCGTTACATGTTTCCTGCTCATAAAGTCTCCATCCACATAATAAAGAACCTCGTCGCTGTCAATATTACTATGGTTGTATGGCGCAGGAACAGCCAGCGGATGATAATCGTAGAGCCGGGGTACAAATGAACAAACCACGAATGCATTTGTTTCAAAAGTCTGGTGCACCGGTGGGGGCTGATGCACCCTGCCGGTGATCGGTTCAAAATCATGGATGCTGAAAGCATAAGGATAGCAGCAACCATCCCACCCTACCACGTCGAATGGATGGGTGCCGTAATGAATCGCATATCTCCAGCCGCGCTTCCTGGTCTGGATCACAAAATCTCCCTTCTCATCGTAGGTCTGAAGGTTTTGCGGAGTGCGGATATCCCTCTCACAATAAGGCGCATGCTCCATTAACTGTCCGTATTTACTGAGGTACCTTTTAGGAAATCGCAATGGCGTGAACGATTCAACTATGAACAAACGATTCTGTTCATCATTAAATTCTACCTGGTAGATCGTACCCCGCGGTATCACCAGGTAATCGCCATAACCGAATGGTATTTCCCCGTAGCACGTTTTTAACACACCGCTTCCCTCATGCACAAAGATCATTTCATCGGCATCTGCATTCTTGCAGAATTCCTTGCCTGTGCCTGTTTTCGGCGCTGCCAGAACGATGTGGCAATCGTTGTTCACCAGCACAGCCTTCCTGGAAGACAGAAAATCCTTGCCGGGCTTTATTTTAAAGCCTTCAAAACTCCTGTGCTTAAGCATCTTCTCCTCCGCGATCTTCGGAGATACATCAACGGGATCTTCACACTTAGTTATAAAGGTTGGCGGGTTTATATGGTACAGTAAGGAATAATCATCGGAGAATCCTTCTGTTGAAAATAACTGCTCTGAATATAATTTACCGTCGGGGCGACGGAACTGTGTATGTCTTTTATGAGGAATGCTCCCCAATCTGAAATAATGCGGCATAAACTGGTTTTAGAATGAAAGTAGTTAAAGTTCCTGTGTAAAACCATTACTTAAAGTTAGGAATCTTATGCCAAACAATTATTTTAGCACATGGTCAGGATCGGGCTGATGTCGGATACCCATGGCTACCTGGATGACAGCGTATTCACGCATTTTGCAAATTGCGACGAGGTGTGGCATGCCGGCGATTTCGGCACTCTTCAACTGGCTGAGGCGTTGATGTCAAGATTCACGGTCCGCGGCGTATATGGCAATATTGATGGCAGGGAGATCAGGAATATTTTCCCGGAGGAACTTCATTTTACCTGCGAGGATGTGACCGTATTCATGAAACATATCGGGGGTTATCCCGGCAAATATGAAAAAGGTGTGAAGGAAAAGATACTGAGTTCAGGTGCAGGGATCTTCATAAGTGGTCACTCTCATATTCTGAAGATCATGTATGATAACTCCACCGCGTGCCTGCACATGAACCCGGGAGCAGCCGGAAGACAGGGATGGCATACCAAACGCACCCTTGTCAGGTTTGTGATCGATGGCAGGAATATTAAGGATTGCGAGATCATTGAACTATAATTTTGATATATGAAAGACAAGCGCGTAGATCAATACATCAAATCCAGGGCTCCCTTTGCGGCTGACATCCTGAACACACTCCGCGAATGGGTGCATAAGCATTGCCCCGGGGTTACGGAAACCATCAAGTGGGGTGCACCTGCATTCGAATACCGCGGGCCGATAGGGATGATGGCAGGCTTCAAGGCGCATTGTGCATTTGTTTTCACCAAGGCACCTTTAATGAAAGATGCAGAACTCCTGAAGGCCAAAGAAAATGAAGCGATGGGCCATCTTGGAAAACTTACTTCGGTAAAAGATCTTCCTCCGCAAAAGGTGTTTGCCGGGTACATCAAAGAAGCCATGAAAATAAATGAGGCCGGCAAGAAGGTCAAAGTGAAACGCATCACTGCTGAAGAAATAGAAGTTCCCGAGATCCTCACGAAAGCATTGAAGAAAAACCTTTCAGCAAAAAAGACCTTCCAGTCCTTCTCACCTTACCAGCAGAAGGAATATATAACGTGGATCACCGAAGCAAAGACAGATACCACCCGCGATAAACGTCTTGCCACTACCATTGAATGGCTTTCTGAGGGCAAGGTTCGCAACTGGAAATATATGAGTTAGTCTACCCAGTCGGCAATAAAGATATTCGTATCCCTGGTGCCGCCATTGTTCCTGTTGCTGCAGAAAACGATCTTCTTTCCATCTGGGCTGAACATAGGGAAGGCATCAAAGCCTTTATCGCGGGAGATCTTTTCAATGCCTGTACCGTCTGCATTCATAAGGTACATATTGAAAGGGAAACCACGCTTGTATTCATGGTTGCTGCAAAAGATCACCTTGCCGTCGGGCGTGAAATTAGGAGCCCAGTTTGCCTGGCCAAGTGCAGTGATCTGCTTAGCATCTGAACCATCTGCATTAGCGATCCATACTTCCATCTTTGTAGGCGCAACCAGTCCTTCCGCAAGCAGTTCTTTATACTCTTTCAGCTCTGCTTCCGTTTGTGGTCTTGATGCTCGCCAAAGGATCTTTTTGCTATCGGGGCTGAACCATGCACCACCATCATACCCGGGAGCATTTGTGATCCGCTTTACTTTCTTCCCTTTAAGATTCATGGTGTATAATTCAAGGTCGCCATCACGCATGGAAGTGAACACGATCGTTTTTCCGTCAGGTGAAATGGTTGCCTCTGCATCATAGCCTTCTGTTTTTGTAAGTCTTTTTTTGATCTTTCCTTTACGGTTGGCCACAAACAGGTCGAATGAGCTGTAAACAGGCCATATATACCGGTTGCCATACTTTGTCCGGTCGGGTACCGGCGGGCAATCCTTTCCACCAAGATGGGTGGAAGCATAAATAAGTTTTTTATTACCGGGATAGAAGAAAGCGCAGGTCGTTCTACCTGTTCCTGTGCTTACAAGCCATGGTTCAAATTTTTCGCCGGCAGTTTCCGGGATCTTCCCCATCCAGATCTGGTCGCATGGGATACCGTTCTTTGTATCTGTACGCTGGTAGATAAGGTATTTACCGTCGTAGCTGAAGTAGGCCTCAGCATTATCGCCACCGAAGGTGAGCTGCCTGATATTCCTGAAATGCGTTTCGCCTGCAAAGTGAATACTGTCCTGCGCCTGCAGGTTCAAAAAACTGGATAACATCGCACCAAGTAAAACACATTTCATGATCCTGACATTCATAACCGAGGTTTTGATTTATAACGCCGCAAAGATACTTGTAAAGCCGCGTTCAGCCTTCCCCATCCTTCTCCTTATTTTTGCAACATGAGAACAGCGCTTCTTGCAGCCTGCATATTTATATGGAGTTGTTCTGAAGAGAAAGAACAGGCCCCTCAAAATAATAGCCTGTCCGTTCCCGATAGCCTGCAGGCATCCATTAAAAAATTTCCTGATTCCGCATTATTGCGGGAAGAACTGATACAATTTTACCGCGATAAGGGAAACTTTGCCGAGGCCTTAAAAGTGACGCGTGAAGCATCCGGGCGCGACAGCCTCAATCCAAGATGGTTTGATATTGAAGCGATTTTACATTTTGAAAATGAAGATACGCTTAGGTCGATACGCGCATTTGAAAAAGCGGTAAGCATCTTCCCCTCTCCTGAATACCTTATCCCCCTGGGAACCCTGTATGCCCAGACCAGGAACCCACGAGCGATAAATGTAGCAGACCTTCTTTTAAGTTCAGAGATCGCGAGGGCAGAGAAAGAGTCTTATTATATAAAAGGACTTTACCATACTTATGCAGGAGATAAAAAGAAAGCGATCCAGTTCTTTGATCGTGCACTCGAGGTAAGCTTTACCTTCATGGAAGCTTACAGGGAGAAAGCTATCGCCCTTTACGAACTGGGAAGATATGCTGAGGGGCTGGCTGTTCTTGACAAAGCGGTTACCTTGCAGAATAATTTTGATGAAGGACATTATTACCGCGGCAAGCTGCTGGAAAAAATGGGAAGAAATGAGGAAGCATCTGAAGCTTATCGTATGGCCCTGATGTTCGACCCTGAATATACCGAGGCAAAAGAAGCCTATAACAGATTAAATCCAACCAAATAATATGGCGCTCATCGCACCTTCCCTTCTTTCTGCAAATTTTCTGCAACTGGAAAAAGATTGCCAGATGCTGAACAACAGCCAGGCCGACTGGTTTCATCTTGATGTTATGGATGGCCGTTTCGTACCCAACATCAGTTTCGGCCCAATGATCATTGATTTCATCCGCAAGGCCACCACCAAAGTATGCGATGTGCACCTGATGATTGAAGAGCCGGAGAAATATGTGGAAGAATTCCGTAAGGCAGGAGCAGATATCATTTCTGTTCACATAGAAGCATGCAGGCATCTTCACCGGAATATTCAGCAGATAAAAAATACCGGTGCAAAAGCAGGAGTAGCTATTAATCCACATACACAGGTTGAATCACTGGCCCCTGTGATCAACGATATAGATCTTGTGTGCCTTATGAGCGTGAACCCCGGATTTGGCGGGCAGTCTTTCATTCAGAACAGCCTGCAACGAATTTCCGCGCTTAAAAAGATCATCACTGATCATGGTGCTACTGTACTTATCGAGGTGGATGGCGGTGTGAGTGTTGATAATGCCAAATCCATAATTAACGCGGGTGCGGATGTGCTCGTAGCAGGAAATGCTGTTTTCCGTTCTGCAGATCCTGTTCAGACTATTGCAAGCCTGAAGGCAATCTCCTAACTTACGGGTATGAGATCCATCTTTCTGCTCGCACTATTTTTTCCATTCATTGCTGTGGCGCAACAGGCCTCCGTATCGGGCGTTGTTCTTAACGAGGATGGAAATCCTGTTCCCGGTGTTTCAATAACCATTTCAGGAAAAAGATCAGGAACACAAAGCGACAGTGAAGGTAAATTCAGCCTGCAGGTGCAACCGGGAAAAAGGATCGAGCTGGTATTCTCTCATACTGCCTATAAGGAATTGGTGAAACCGGTTTACCTTAATGCAGGAGAAAATGAACATTTTACCATTCGCCTGATCGTCGCTGGGAAAATGCTTCAGAACATTACCATTGAAGATGAAAAAGAAAGAAAGGAGGCAGGACTGATAAGAATAGATCCTGCAAATGCAGGTGTTCTTCCTTCCGCATCAGGTGGCGTTGAAGCGATCATAAAAACTTTGGTGGGAAGCAATAATGAACTTACTTCCCAATACAATGTGCGCGGCGGCAATTATGATGAGAACCTTGTTTATATAAATGATTTCGAGATCTACCGGCCCTATCTTGTAAGCAGCGGGCAACAGGAAGGACTGAGTCTCATCAACCCTGCACTGGCAAGGAATGTGAATTTTTACATGGGAGGATTCCAGGCGAAGTATGGCGATAAAATGAGTTCCGTTCTCGACATTGAATACCGCAGGCCTTTCCGCACGGCGGGAAATGTTTATCTCTCATTATTGGAACAGGGTGCTCATGTTGAAGGCATTTTTAAGAATACCACATACCAGGTTGCTGCGCGAAACAAGACCAATGCGAACGTATTGAGAAATCAGCCGGTAACAGGCATCTACAGGCCATCCGCATCCGACGTACAGGCCAATATAACGCATCGCTTTTCAAACAAATGGAGAGCAGGGCTTCTGACAATAATTACAGGATCGGCCTTTAATTTCTTTCCTGAATCGGTCAAAAAGACTTCCTCTGTATTCTCTCCATTTTATACAGCGAACCTTGGCCTTGATATTTATTTTGAAGGAAGGGAAAAGGACAGGTATTCAACCGCATTGATAGGTACGACAATTGATTTCATCCCATCTGAAAAATATTCTTTCAAACTCCTGTTAAGCAGGTTCAGGAATAATGAAGAAGAGAATTATGATATAGGAGGCGCATATCTATTCGGCGACAGAGATTTTGATAACTCCAGTAATACTTTCGGGCAGATCATAAATCCTTTGGGCGCGGGATACTCTCAATCTTATGCAAGAAACAAACTTGAGATCACCGCTTACAATGTTGCTTTGAAAGGAACGGCAAAATTCAATAAGCATTTGTTGCAATGGGGAACGGGGGTGGAACGCACGGATATTTCGGACAGGTTGTATGAATTTGAGTATCGTGATTCTGCAGGTTACTCTCTCCCCTATTCACCCGGGCAGTTAACGGTGACTGCTTTCAGGTCATCAACATTCAACCGCGATATTCTTCGTTATTCAGGTTTCATCCAGGACAACCTCCTGGTCGCTCTTTCCGGGGGCGACCTGAGCATACAGGCAGGGATACGGTATAATTATAATGACCTCAACAATGAGTTTTTAATAAGCCCGCGTGCACAATTCAGTTATATGCCGGAGGGAAAGAATACCGTGTACAAATTTTCTGCGGGTGTTTACGATCAGCCACCTTTCTATCGTGAGCTCAGGAATATGGATGGCTCAGTGAACACCGCGATAAGGTCGCAAAAAAGTTTCCAGTTATCGGCAGGCTTCGATCATTCCTTCAGGGTAACCAGCAGGCCATTCAGGATCACGGGCGAAGCCTATTATAAAAAGTTGCGCGACGTGATCCCGTATGATATCGACAATGTGAAGATCCGGTATCATGGAAACAATAATGCAAAGGCGTATGCAGCGGGAGTTGAATTCAGGTTGTTCGGAGAATTGGTGAAGGATGCAGAAAGCTGGCTGAGCATAGGATTGATGCGCACGAGAGAAGATCTTGGTAATGACCATTATTATAATTACCTGAATGCTGCCGGCGAGGTGATCACAGCAGGAACACCGGACAAACAGGTTACAGACAGTTTAAGGAATGATATCGGCTGGTTGAGAAGGCCATCCGACAGGCTTCTCACCATTGGATTATTCTTACAGGATTATCTCAGTACAAATAAGAATTTCAAGATCCACCTTAATGGCCTTTACGGAAGCAATATGCCGTACAATATCCCGGGCAATCCAAAATACAGGAATGCACTTTTAATTGAACCTTATATAAGACTCGACATTGGCCTGAGCGCGCAGGTCCTCGGCCCTGGAACAAAGAGACGAAGTCTCAGTCCTTTCAGGAACCTGCGGTCAGTTTGGGTGAGCGCCGAAGTGTTGAATGTAATCGACCGGCCAAACACGATCTCTTTCCAGCTTATCAACGATTTTTCAGGAAATACATTCGCCATTCCCAACAGGCTTACTCCACGCTTGTATAATCTCAAACTTCAGGCATCATTTTAGTTATGGGAAAGTTCTAGTCTTTGGGCTTTTAAGAAAAGTTCTTGTTAACAAATGAGACTGTGATGTTTAATTAACTTTTCCACGGCATTAGATAATTTGTTAATAAGTAAATTCGTAATGTATGGTGTGTCCAGTTAAATTTGGAAAGGTGCTATACGATTTGCCCTAAGGCGGAAACTTAAACCGAAAAACATTGACAGAAACAATAATCAACCTCGAGACTGTAAACCCAATTGAATTTTTTGGAGTAAACAATGGAAAGCTCGACATACTGAAAAAGAAATTTCCACTTTTAAAGATCTTAAGCAGGGGAACCCAGATAAAACTAAGCGGAGCCCCGGAACAAATAGAGGAAGCTAGGGAAAAGATAGGACTGCTGATTCAATATCTTCAACGCAATGGACACATGAGCGAGAATTATTTTGAACAGATCCTTGGTGGCGATGATGAAAAAGTCATCGACAATTTTATGGACAGGAATCCAAACGATGTTTTGGTATTCGGTCCAAACGGGAAAACCGTGCGCGCCCGTACCAGCAACCAAAAAGCAATGGTGCAGGCATGCGATAAGAACGATATTCTTTTTGCGATCGGCCCTGCCGGTACCGGTAAAACCTACACCGCCGTGGCGCTTGCAGTAAGGGCACTCAAGAATAAGGTTGTAAAGAAGATCATTCTTACCCGCCCAGCCGTTGAAGCAGGTGAAAGCCTGGGTTTCCTGCCCGGCGACCTTAAAGAAAAGATCGATCCATACCTGAGGCCATTATATGATGCGCTGGATGACATGATCCCTGCCGACAAGCTTGGATATTATATGAGCACACGCACCATCGAGATCGCGCCACTTGCATATATGAGGGGTCGTACGCTGGATAATGCCTTCATTATCCTTGATGAAGCACAGAATACGAACGATCTCCAGATCAAGATGTTCCTTACCCGTATCGGCCCAAATGCAAAAGCGATCATTACCGGTGACCCCACACAGATAGATCTTCCTAAAAACCAGCAAAGTGGCCTGTTCAAAGCCACCCGCATCCTGAAGAACATTGAAGGAATTGCGCATATTGAACTGGATGAGGAAGATGTGGTAAGGCACAGGCTGGTAAAATCCATCATCAAGGCATATAATAAGGATGATGAGCGTGTTACTGCGCAAAAAGAGGAAAGAGAAAAGAGCTCAGAACGCAAGGCATAATTGCAGAATCTGACTATTTTCGATCCGTGAAACGGAAGTATATTCTTAAAATATTAAAAAGAACAGGGTGGCCTTTAGGCTGCCTTGTTTTTTTAGTGGCATGTAATACCAATGCCTCTTACAAAGAATTCAAACCCACTGCTGCTGATTCATCCCGGTACGAGAAGAAAATCGAAAATGCTTTCAACTCCATAAAACAGCTTTCAAAACTTGTTCAGAATGGAGACATCATTACCAGAACCGGCAATGATTTTACCAGTTATGGATTACGCACGCTCAACCGGAGAGATATCACCTATTCACATTGTGGCATAGCCAGTATTGAGAATGACAGCCTGTTCGTTTATCATGCCCTTGGGGGTGAGTTCAATCCTGATCAAAAACTGCTGCGCCAGAGTTTTACAGAATTTTCAGAACCCTTTAGCAATAACGGTATTGGCATTTTCAGGTATGCCGATCCACTGGTAGGACAGAAGGCGCCTGGGATAGCTGCCGAATATTATCGCATTGGTGTACCATTCGATATGGACTTCGATATGGAAACGGATGACAGGATGTACTGCGCTGAATTCGTAGTGAAGGCACTTGAAAAGAGTTCTGGTGAAATCCGGGTAAACCGCAGCAGGATCGGTACTTTCCGGTTTGCTGGTGTAGACGACATCTTTCTACACCCCGGAACCCGCAAGGTGGCTTCCATTGTATATAAATAACATTTGGAAAATTGTTTAATACATCTATTTTTGACAGCTAAAACCAATTAATAAATCTGCATTATGAAAAAAAGTTTACTGGCCGCCCTTCTACTGGTTGGTGTAATGGTTGGCTGCAAATCAGGAAGTGATGACCCTAAAGGTGTTCTGACTGATTTCTTCAAAGCTCTTTCTGACAAGGATATGTCTAAAGCGCGTTCACTGGCTACTGCCAACAGTAAGTCCATGCTTGATATGATGGAAATGGGAATGAAAATGTCTCAGGACACATCCTCAGATATGAAATTCGATCCTGCTAAAATGGAATTCGGTGAAGTAAAGATCGATGGCGACAAGGCAACAGTTCCTGTTACCGAAAAAACCAGCGGTGAAACACTGAACTATACCCTGAAAAAAGAAGATGGAAGCTGGAAAGTTGCTTTCGATAAGTCTTCTATGATGTCGATGGGCATGGAAAAAATGAATGAAAAAGGGATCGATGCAGGTGATAGCCTGGATTCAGCCCTTGAAGGTCTTGAGAACCTGGACAGGGATTCACTTCGTGAAGGGATCGATGCAGGAATCAGGGCACTTGATTCAGCAAAGAATAAACTGGAAGAGATCAAACCATAATGATCTCTTTTGATAAAGGAAAAGCACCTCGAACGGGGTGCTTTTTTATTTCCTTTACCTTTACCCTATGATCAGGAAACTCATTTTCGCAACAGCAGTGCTCTTTGCAACAGCCTGCAATTCGGGGAAGGATGAACGCCCCTCCACCGCCCTGGACACAGGCCGGGAATTCATCAGGGCAAGCCTGGATGGAAATTTTGAAAAGGCCGGGTCACTGATCCATCCTGATGAAGAGAACAAACAACTGTTCGAGACCTACAAGGAATTCTATGCACAGCTTCCGGCAAAGGACAAAGAGAGCTACAAGACCGCTTCGTATGAAATAAATGAACTGAAGGAACTTAATGATTCCGCGACAGTGATCAATTATTCAAACTCCTATATGAAGAAGCCCATGGAGATCATGGTATCGAAGAAGAATGCAGTATGGGGCATCGACTTTAAATATTCCTATTCGAATAAATGAGAACGATAAAACATCCCTGGCATGGAATATCACCTGGTGTTCATGCACCCCAGGTGGTGAATGCTGTGATCGATGCCCTGCCCGCACATTTCATTTCAGTTCTGAGAAATTATTTTGAGCAATACAAGGTTCTCGAGAACAAGGTGGTAAGGATCGACGAATTCCAGCCGCAGCAACTTGCATATCAAATCATCACTGAAGCTATCAGTTATTATGGAAAGAAATTTACAACCCCGGCGTAAGATGGACATGCAAACAATACTCATATTGATCCTTACCGGGCTTGCAGCGGGAATGCTTGGGGGAATGGTTGGTATTGGCGGCGGAATAATCATTGTTCCGGCCATGGTCTATTTCCTGGGAATGTCGCAGCTCGCTGCACAGGGCACTTCCCTGTCCTTGCTGATGTTTCCCGTAGGCGTGCTGGGAGTGATCCAATATTATAAAGCCGGGCATGTAGATTTCAGGCTGGTTGCTTTCCTGGCTGCAGGGTTCCTGCTCGGTTCTTATTTTGGAAGTAAGTTCACCCTCTCCCTGCCACAGGCAACAGTTAAAAAGATATTCGCGGTATTCATGATCCTGATAGCGCTTAAGATGCTTTTCTTCGATAAACCTGCAGAAAAAAAAACACCGATAGCAGGAAGCAGTAAACACATTTCATAACTTGAAAGAGGAACTTCATATTGAAGACAGGGAACTGCTCGACAGGTATTATTCGTCGGGCGACAACCACTGGCTTGGTGTTTTGCTGGAGCGATACACTATGCTTTTGCTTGGTGTTTGCATGAAGTACCTGAAGAATGAAGATGATGCGCGCGACGGAGTTCAGCAGGTCTTCTTTAAAGTGATCTCAGACCTGCATAAATACAAGGTCGAGCATTTCAAGAGCTGGATCTATATGGTTGCCAAGAACCACTGCCTGATGAAATTGCGGTCCGGGAAAAATTTCAATATAGAAGTTGATGACAGGATACCTTCAACGCAGGAGGAAGACAAGATCGAACTTCTTCAAAAAGAAAACAGGCTTGATATGCTTGCTTCGGCAATGCTTGAACTAAATCCGGAACAGCAGGAATGTGTTTCGCTGTTTTACCTCCACAGGAAAAGTTACCAGCAGATATCTGAAGAAACAGGCTATTCGATCATGCAGGTGAAAAGTAATATCCAGAATGGTAAAAGGAACCTCAGGATAAAAATGGAACGAAAAGAAAAGGATGACTGATAAAAATAAAATATCAGAAGAACAGCGATTAAAGCGATATCTCGATGGCGAGATGTCGCACGAAGAGCAGCATGAATTCGAAAGAGATCATGCCGATGATCCCTTCGTGGATGATGCAATGGAAGGATTAAAGCATTTTGGGAACAGGAAATCGGTAGACCATACCGTGCAGTCGCTGAATAATACCCTGCGTCAGCAACTTCACAAACGCAGGCCAAGGAGAAGGAACAAGGCCTCGCAGCCATCCTGGGTGTATTTCTCCATTATCCTGATCCTGCTGATGATTGTCATCGCCTTCGTGGTGATAAGGTATTACCGCTGACCTGCGCTTTGTTCAGCCTCCTGGCGCATAACATTAATGCTGTCGCCGATGGTATCCAGCATTTCAACAGCCGTATCCCCGGCATTCAGCGTATCCGTAACTTCAACAGTATTATCATCCTTTGCTGAACCGCAGGAAACCATGATAACGGATACCAGTAATGCAAGAAGTGTCTTCATGCATGAGTACATGCAAATACCCTACCTTATTTTTTGCGGAAGAAGATGCGAACAGGTACCCCGGTGAATTGAAAATTCTCTCTCAGCTTGTTTTCCAGGTAGTTACGGTACGGTGTTTTAATATCGTCGGGGAAATTGCTGAAGAAAGCAAATGAAGGGGTATGCGTCGGAAGCTGTGAAATATATTTGATCTTGATGGCGTTGCCCCGCACTACGGGTGGATGGTAACTTTCAATCGCCTTTAACATCACATCGTTGAGTTTTGACCCCGGTATCTTTCTCCTGCGGTTCTCATAAACTTCAAGCGCTGTTTCAATGCTTTTGAAGATCCTTTGTTTTTCTGTAACTGAAATAAATATTACGGGGATATCCGTGAAAGGTGCAAGCCTGTTCTTAAGGTCTTTCTCATAGTCGCGGGCGGTATTGGTGCCTTTTTCCATCAGGTCCCATTTGTTCACCAGCACCACTACCCCTTTGCCTTTTTTTGTAGCAAGGGAAAAGATGGAAAGATCCTGTGCGGTTATTCCCTTGGTTGCATCAAGCAGAAGGAGGCAAACATCGGCCTCGTCGAGCGCCTTAATGGCCCTGATCACTGAATAGAATTCCAGGTCCTCATTCACCTTGGTTTTGCGGCGGATACCGGCCGTGTCTATCAAAATAAAATCCTTATTGAAAAGATTGTAGCGTGTATGGATACTGTCGCGTGTGGTTCCTGCAACAT
>JAEZEI010000024.1 GCA_023417815.1 Bacteroidota bacterium
CTTCTCGCTCGTGCTGACGCGACTTTTCTGAGGATTTCGAATGTCACCAAATGAACGCCGCCGCGCGCTTAAGGCACGGCTCCTAGCAGGTCCAACCATGCTGATCCCGGGTGCATACGACGCCATCAGCGCCATGTTGGTCGAGCAATCCGCCTTTGAGGCTGTCTACGTCGGCAGTTACTCAACGGCAGCGTCAGGACTGGGAACGGCCGATGTCGGCATCGTCAGTCGCGATGAAATGGTTCGTTCCGCCCAAGCGGTGGTGAACGCCGTGAAACTCCCGGTTGTGGCCGATGCAGAAGACGGATGGGCTGACGCAGCCAACATGTGGCGCACAGTTCGGATGTTTGAGGACGCTGGCGTTGCCGGCATTCACATCGAAGACCATGCTTTCGGCAAGCATGCGGCGGTTACGCCGCGGCTTGATCCGGCGGAGGAGGCTGCTGGACGAATTGCGGCAGCTGTTGCTGCGCGGCGAGATCCTGACTTCCTGATCATCGGACGCACTGATGCCGCATGGGCAAACGGGGATGAGGAAGACATCGTCAGGCGGTTGTCAGCTTATCGCGCCGCGGGGGCGGACATCCTCATGCCGGCAGGCATCACTCCAAATATGCTCGAACGCATTCGACATCGCATCGAAGGTCCGGTGCTGATCACCGACACCGTTGGCTCGACACTCGAGGATGAGAAGCGCGGCGGAGCCGATGCTGTGCTGTACTACGGGTTCACTCTATACGCTGCCTATTCTGGTGTGCGGGATGCGCTGACTATCCTACGAGACAAGCAGTCGGCTGAAGGCGTCGCCGGCATCCGAGATGCGATACCGGAATTCGAAGCCCTGCTGGATTATGACGGCTTTCTTGTACGGCATGACCAGTTCGGATCGAAGGCCGTCTAGCGGTTCACTCTTCAGGATTGCACCTGTCCATTTCATAGCACTGTTCAGGAAGTCATCTCGCCTCCAGTCCTGCAGTGGCTGGAGGCGCACAACTCACCAGGAACGGCAGCTTCCCAACAACACGTGCCTCAGAGCGGACATTCTGCTTACGGCCCCCACGCGGCTAAGACGTCGTCAACAACCTCGATCGGTTCGCCTGGCGCCATTCGGAGGGAGGCATACCGGTCGACCTTCGAAACTGCGACGAGAAGTGAAAGGGCGAACTGTAGCCGAGATATCCGGCGATCTCCTTCACAGAGCGATCGGAATTGCGCAGCAGTTCGCATGCCCGACGGATGCGGACTTCGGTCTGATACTGTTTGAGCGACATGCCGGCGTGCTGGCGAAACAGCCGCCTCAAGGTAGAGTAGCTGAGACCCAGGTCCTGGGCCACGCTCTCCAGTGTAGGCGGATTGCTGCTATGCTCCATGATGGCCCGTCGGGCGCGCTCGACAAGCCGCTGCCGTCCCTGCTCGGCGATGTCGCGGGATTGGACCAGCAGCGCAAGCAACTGCAGCCCTAGGGCTGACAGGCTCGGCTGGTGATGAAGCGGGTTCTCCTTGGCAAGCTGGTGCACAGCTGTGAACACCGCCTCCGCCGGGGCTCCCGCGCTCCATACGGGCGCTTCTGGTGACATTATCCCGCTTTCAAAGACACGGTCGAGCGCCGCTCCGCGACACTCGATCCAACTTTCCACCCACCCGGTCTCGGGATCTGGCGCGAAGCGGTGCCACATGCCGGGAAACATCAGGATGATGTCGCCGGCATTGACCGGATGGACCTGCTCGGGGTTGGGAGCGCACTGCAATTGCCCCCGCCCCTCGCTGATCAAAGCGAACTGGTATGCCTGCAACGTCCGCCCCCTTTCCCAGATGAAGTGGTGGTCGACGGGGTGGCGCACCGGTGGATATGCCGTTCCCGGCAGAATTCGGGTGTACCCTGTTGAAAGTGCCGTGCATCCCAGCGCCTCGCAAAGGGCGTTCTCAGGCAGGTACGTGAAATAGTCCGCTTCGGCCATGTGATCAGTTTTTGTATGGAACAGATCAATTCACGCACGTTCTACCGGGTTTCGGCGCTTCCTTCGAGTGCTAGTGTGCCTCTCGAAGTCAAATTTCGAATGAGCGTTCGATCAGGACGCCGCCGCCGCGCAACATCGCGGCTGAGGGAGAGAGTGCCATGCAGCCTGGCGACGAGGTCCGGACCCCGGACCGGCCACTGAAGGTAGGACTATTCGGCATTGGGCTCGACGCCTATTGGCCGCAGTTCGAGGGGCTGCACGCACGCTTGGAAAGCTATGTCGGCACAGTGTCCGAAAAGCTCGCGCGGCCTGGCGTCCAAATCGTCAACCTGGGCCTCATCGACACGCCGGCCAAGGCGGTAGAGGCGGGGCACCAGCTCCGGTCTGGCGACGTCGATATCGTCTTTCTCTACGTGACCACCTACGCGCTCTCGGCAACGGTTCTGCCCGCCGTGCGTCGGCTGGGCGTTCCGGTCGTCCTCCTGAACCTGCAGCCGGAGCGGTCCATCGACTACGCATCGTTCAACCGCATGCGGGATCGCACCAGGATGACGGGCGAATGGCTGGCCTATTGTTCCGCCTGCCCGGTGTCCGAGATCATCAATGTCTTCAACCGCTCCGGTATCGAAGCGCATCAGATTACCGGCGTGCTCGAAGGGGATCCCCATGTGGACTCCGACATCGAAGACTGGATCGAAGCGGCTCGCGTCGCCCATGTCATGGCCCATAACCGGCTCGGCGTTCTCGGCCACTACTACGGCGGCATGCTCGACATCTATTCGGACCTGACGGCCCAGTCCGCCGCTTTCGGCACCATGGTCGAGTTCTTGGAAATGGATCAACTGGCCGAGATGAGGCGGAGCCTCGACCCGGCCGAGACCGACACCATGCTGGCGCGCATCGAGGCCGAGTTCGACATCGAGCCCGGATGCGATCCTGCCGAACTGCGCCGGGCTGCTGCTACGGCCGCCGCTCTGGAGAAACTGGTGAGGCGACACGGCATCGGGGCACTGGCCTATTTCTACGTGTCCGTACCCGGGCATGAGCATGAGGACCTCATCTCCTCGATCATCCTGGGCTGTTCGCTGCTGACGGCGAATGGCGTACCGGCGGCGGGGGAATACGAGATCAAGAACGCCCAGGCGATGAAGATCATGGACGCCTTCGGCGCCGGTGGCTCCTTCACGGAATTCTACGCCATCGACTTCGAAGATGATGTGGTGCTGATGGGCCATGATGGCCCCGGACACACCCGTATCGCGGAGGGGAAGACCAAGATCCGTCCGCTCGAGGTGTATCACGGCAAGGTTGGCAAGGGCGTGTCGGTCGAGATGTCGGTACGTCATGGCCCGGTGACCCTGCTTTCGGTGATCGAGCGGGCAGGGCGGGTCGAATTGCTCGTCGCTGAAGGCGAATCGGTACCCGGTCCGGTCCTGGAGATCGGCAATACCAACAGCCGCTATCGCTTCGCCAATGGCGCGCGCGCCTTCACCGAAGCCTGGAATGCTGCGGGTCCCGCCCACCATTGCGCCGTGGGTGTCGGGCACATTGCCGGGCGCATCGAGAAATTGGCCAGGATCCTTGGCCTCGACTTCAAGCGGGTGGTCTGAACCCGTAACGGTCTCAACAGGAGGGAGAGAGAAGTGAATATCATCAGGCCATTGCGGCCGCTGGCCGCGTTCGTTGGCGTGGTTGGCCTCGCCGCAACCAATGTTTCTGTGGCTCAGGACGCCGGCATAACGCCACCGGCCGAAGTGGCCCAGTTCGGCGAAATCGAGCCGGGCAGCGGAGAGGGGCTGACCATCGGCTTTACCCAGCTGGCGCTGGGAGTGCCATTCCCCGAGGCTCTGCAGCGCGGGATGGAGGCGGCCGCCGAAACCGCTGGCGTCAACCTCATCACCTGCGACTCCAAGCTCGATGCTGCGGCGGCGCTCGATTGCGCCCGTCAATTCCGCACGCAGAACGTCGACGGTCTCGTGACCTTCCAGGCCGACGCGGCAGCAGCTGCCAACATCTGCGCCGAAGGCCCACAGGTGCCGGTGATCGCCATCGACATCGAGCAGCAGCCCTGCCAGACGGCCTTTGTCGGCGCCGCCAACGCCTATGCCGGCGAGATCGTCGGCTATGCGCTGGGCCAGTATTTCAAGGAGAACTTCAACTGCGAGTACGACGCCTGGGTGTCGCTTGAATCGCTGGCTGTGGGCGTGGTGAACGACCTTCGCATGGGCGGCATGCGGGATGGCTTCGCGCAGGTCTGCGGCGAGGTGCAGAATATGCGAGTCATCGACACCGGGGCCGGTGGCCAGGCCGACACGGCGCAGCGCCAGATGACCGATACGCTGACTGCTCTGCCTGGAGCCCAGCGCGTCATCACGGTCGGCATCAACGAGGACGTCATCACCGGCGCGCTCGCTGCCGCACGGTCGCAGAACCGCACGGAGAACCTCTATCTGGGTGTTCAGAACTTCGATCCGGATAATTGCCACATCTGGACGGCACCGAACTTCATCGCCACCGCTGCCTACTTCCCGGAGAAATACGCGCTACTGGCGCTCCCGAACCTGATCAAGGCCATCAACGGCGAGGAGATCGCAGAGCAGATCCTGGTGCCGCACGAAGTGCTGACCAAGGACAACATGCTGCAGTTCTACCCCGAGACGAGCTGCTGACATGCCCGTCCCGACTTTTCTCTCCGTTCGCGGGATCAGAAAGTCGTTCGGTTCGGTCAAGGTCCTCCACGGTGTGGACCTTGACCTGTCCGCCGGCTCGGTCACTGCCCTGTTGGGCGAGAACGGCGCCGGCAAATCTACCTTTGTGCGCATCCTCGCCGGCGATCACCAGGCGGACGAGGGCACTATCAGCATCGACGGTGCGCCAGTATCCTTCCGCACCGTCGCCCAGTCCCGCAGCGCCGGCATCCGGCTCATCGCGCAGGAAATCGCCGACGCCCCGCCCTTGAGCGTGGCCGAGAACATCAGCCTCGGCACCCTCCCCAATCGTTGGGGCTTCGTAGATCGTCCTGCAATGAAGGAGGTCGCTAAAAAGGCACTGGATTCGCTTGGCGCGGACCTGCCACTCGACGCTCCGGTATCGAGCCTGCGGCTGGGCGAGCGGCAGATCGTCGAGATCGCACGGGCCACCGCGGGCGCTTCGCGTTGCCTCATCTTCGATGAGCCGACGGCAGCCTTGTCCGACGCAGAGACCAGGCGCCTGTTCGCGCTGATCGGGCGCATGCGCGAGCGCGGTGTCGCAATCCTCTATATCACCCACCGGCTCGATGAAGTGTTCGCCACCGCCGACCGCGTCTGCGTCTTGCGCGACGGACGCGTGTCGATGAACGCACCGGTGGCCGAAGTTGACCAGCCGGCGGTGGTCACCGCCATGGTGGGGCACGCCATTGCCGCACAGCACGATCAGTACAGCTACGCCGCGACCGGATCGGACAAGCTGCTCTCGGTGCGCGGGCTGACCTCCGACAGCTTCAGCGCTGTTGACGTTGATGTCGCGCCCGGAGAGATCGTCGGCATCTATGGCAAGGTTGGCTCGGGCGTCCCGGAACTTGCCGGAGCGATATTTGGCGCCTTGCCACATAGTGCAGGACAGATCGTGGTCGCCGGCACACCTGTTGCTTTCCGCCACCCCAGCGAAGCCATCGCCCATGGACTAGGCTTCCTGCCGGCTGACCGCGCGAGTGAGGGCCTGCTGCGTCCGCGCACGGTAGTCGAAAACCTCACCGCTCCGAGTTGGCGGCGGCTTGCCCGTGGTCCCTTCGTGTCACGTGCCGCGGAAGCGGCGGCCTTTGCGCGTTGGCACAAGGTCCTCAGGATCCGTTCGCGGCCGGACGGAGCCGAGCGCATCACCAATCTGTCGGGCGGCAACCAGCAGAAGGTGCTGCTTGGCCGCTGGCTCGAAGCGGGCTCCAAGTTGCTGCTGCTGGTGGAGCCGACCCGCGGCGTTGACGTGGGCGCGCGGCAGGAAATCTACCAGGTGCTGCGCGAGCTGGCCCGAGAGGGGCATGGCATCCTTATCGCCAGTTCCGACTATGAAGACATTACCGAGGCAGCAACACGGGCGCTGGTCATGGTCAGGGGCCAGATCGTCGCCAACTTGCCGCAAGACCAGATCTCAACGGCGCGGCTGACCGAAGCCGCCGGAGGGGCCATCCATGCCTGAACACATTCAATCTACCGCTCCCGCCGCCGTGGCCGCTCCCACGCCCGGCATGCGCGCCCGCATGAAAGCTCCGGAATGGGCGGCATTGCTGATCTTTCTCCTGGCCGAGATCGTGTTCTTCACGATCAACTCGCCCTATTTCCTGTCCTGGCCCAACATCGTCAACATCATCACCGCCCTCTCGATCACCGGGATTCTTGCCGCCGGCGGCACGATCCTTTTGATCGCGGGGCAGTTCGACCTCTCGGTTGGAAGTGGTACCGCCTTCGTGGCCCTGATGTTTGCACTGGCAGCGCAGAGCATGGGAATCCTGCCCGCGACCGGCGTCGCCATTTTGGTCGGCATGGGCATCGGCATGCTGAACGGCTTCCTGGTGACCGTGGTCGGAGTGAACGCCCTGATCACGACCTTGGGTACGCTCGCGATTTTCCGCGGCCTGACCCTGTCGATCGGGGGCGCCAGCAGTGTGCGGGTCACCGGCTTCGACTGGGCTATCGCTCGCCCCTTTTTCGACATTCCGCTTTCAGCCGTTCTGTTCCTCGTGATCGCGGTCATCGTTGCCGTGGTGCTCGCGCGCACCGTCTTCGGCCGAACCATCTACGCCATCGGAGCAAACGAGAATGCGGCGCGGCTGGTGGGTATCCGCACCAAGAAGACGCTCTTCATTGGTTTCGTGATCTCCGGGGTGTGCATGGCCGTCACCGGCCTCGTCAGCGCCTCGCAGCTCGGCTCGACCTCCGGGACCACCGGAACCGGCCTCGAACTGGCAGTGGTCACCGCCATCATCCTTGGCGGCACTTCGCTCAAGGGCGGCACCGGCAGCATGTTCGGTACTGTTTTGGGATTGCTGATCGTCGGCGTGCTCAACAACGGCATGACGCTGATGAACATCAACTCTACCTGGCAGCAGGTGGCGGCCGGCACGTTGCTGATCCTGGCCGTCTCCTTCGATCAGATTCGCCAACGCTTCATCCGCAGCTAGGACGTCACCATGTCGGACTATCGCGCCTTGCGCATTCTCGACTCGGTCGGGATTCCGCTACGGGATGGGTGCGTCTTGCGCGCTGACGTATGGCTTCCAGAAGGGGAGGGGCCATGGCCTGTGCTCCTGCAGCGGACACCGTACCGCAAGGAAGACGCCTTCGGCACCCAGTACATCTCCGCCATGGACTTCAAGGCGGCCTTGCACCGCGGATACGCCATTGTGGTGCAGGACACACGCGGTCGCTACGGCTCGGAGGGCACGTTCGTGCCATTCGCGCACGAGTTGGCGGACGGCGTCGACACGATTGCCTGGCTGCGCCAGCAGGCGTTCTGCAATGGACAGGTTGCGATGTTCGGCGCGTCTTACGTCGGGGCCACCCAGGTCCTTGCAGCGGCTGGGCACCCCGAGGGACTGGTTGCCATTTCGCCGCAACTGACGACCGCCCGGCATGGCGATACCTGGACGTGGCGCGGAGGGGCAACCGAACTGGCGTTTCTCCTGCTCTGGATCATCGAATCCCTTGGGG
>JAEZEI010000084.1 GCA_023417815.1 Bacteroidota bacterium
ACCTTTCACAGCAGGAAGCCGGCGACGGCACGTCGCGTACCGGCGGGCCTGAACCCGAGCCCGCTGCGACGACCGCGCCGTCGTCCCCCGACGCGCCGGCCGAGCCCGCTCCGAGCGAACCACCTCCGCCCTCGCCTGCCGCCGCGGGTCCGAGCGAGGTGACCGTCCGCGGCCGCCACGGCGAAGCGGTCCGGCTGCAACGCTCTGCGGAGGCGGTCAACGTCATCGACACGCGGCGCGCGAGGCAGGAGACCGCCGACCTCGGCGAGGTCTTGGCGCGCTCGGCAGGCGTCTCCTTGCGGCGCGCCGGCGGCCTCGGCAGCGGCGTGCGCTTCTCGCTGAACGGTCTGCAGGGCGACCAGATCCGCTTCTTCCTCGACGGAATCCCCCTCGAGCGCGCCGGCTTCCCGCTCGGCATCGCCAACGTCCCGGTCAACTTCGTCGAGCGTGTCGAGGTCTACCGCGGCGTCGTTCCGATCCGTTTCGGCGCAGACGCGCTCGGCGGTGCCGTGAACGTCGTGACCGACACGCGCTACACGACACATCTCGGAGCGAGCTACCAGGTCGGCTCGTTCGGCACGTATCGGACGACCGTCGACGGGCGCTATCGCCACGAGAGCGGCTTCGTCGCGGGCGCATCCGGCTTCTTCGACTCGACCCGCAACGACTATCCGGTCGACGTCGAGGTCACGGACGCGCGTGGTCGAACCTCGCCCGCCACGGTACGTCGCTTCCACGACGCGTACCGTGCCTACGGTGCCACCGTCGAGGCCGGCTTCGTCGATCGACCGTGGGCACGCCGTCTTCTCGTGAAGGGCTTCGCGTCAACGTACGACAAGGAGCTCCAGAACAACATCGTGATGACGACGCCGTACGGCGAAGTCCGCTACGGCGAGACCGTGCTCGGCGCGACCGCGCGTTACGAGCAGCCGATCACGCGCGAGCTCGACCTCGAGGTCGTCGCGAACTACTCCCACCGGACGATCGACTTCGTCGACAGCTCGCAGTGGGTGTACGACTGGTTCGGTCGGCGCGTACGGGAGCGGCGCGTCCTCGGTGAGATCGACATCGCGCCGTCGGATCAGACCGTCTGGGAGGACGGCGCATACGGCCGGGCGGTCGTGAAATACGCGATCGCGCCGGAGCACGTACTGCGGCTCTCGATGACGCCAGCGCTGACGAAGCGCACCGGAGAGGAGCGGCTGTGGACCGGCCCGAGGGAGCTCGATCCGCTCGCGGCCAAGAGCACGCTCGTCACCGTCGTCACCGGGCTCGAGTACGAGCTGAATCTGCTCGACGAGCGACTTCAGAACATCGCGTTCGTGAAGGACTACGTCTACAGCGCCTCCGGCGTGGCGCCCGTTGCCGGATCGCTACGCCGGCGGGAGCTCGACGACCACGCCGTCGGCGCCGGAGATGCGCTGCGCTACCGTTTCGCGCGCTGGCTCTACGCGAAGGCCTCCTACGAATACGCGACGCGCCTACCCCGCCCCGACGAGGTGTTCGGCAACGCCGTCCTGATACAGCCGAACCTCTCCCTCGAGCCCGAGGTGAGCCACAACGTGAACCTCGGCCCGCGCGTCGAGCTGCAGAAGTCGGCCATCGGCGATCTCACGGTCGACATCAACGGCTTCTTGCGCAACAGCGACAAGCTCATCGTCCTGCTCGGCGCCGACCGCTTCCTCACGAACCATAACGTCTACAAGGCGCGGAGCGCCGGCGTCGAGAGTGCGGTCGCGTGGACGATCCCCGATCGCTGGCTTGCGCTCGACGGCGCGCTGACGTTCCAGGACGTGCGCAACGTGTCGAACGAAGGGACGTTCGGCGAGTTCGAAGGCGACCGTGTCCCGAACCGTCCATGGCTCTTCGGCAGCTGGGGCGCGCGACTGCGCATCCCGAAGATGCCCCGTCGCAGCGACACGCTGGAGCCGTTCTACCATGGTCGCTGGGTGCACTCGTTCTACCGCGGGTGGGAGAGCCAGGGCCTTCGCGAGTACAAACAGATTGTCGACACGCAGGTCACGCACGACGTCGGCGTCTCGTGGACGGTGATCCGGGAGCTCGCGAGGATCACGACCACGTTCGAGATCGACAACGTGACCAACGCGAGGGTCTACGACTTCTTCGGCGTCCAGCGACCGGGCCGCGCGCTCTTCGTCAAGGTCACTGCCGAGCTCTGACCGGGTCGGGGCGACGGTCGCGCGGCGCTGCTCGTGCTGCTCCGCGTGACACTCGACGGCGGCGGCGGCGCCGAGGGGCTCGCCCGCTGGCACTTCTTGCACCGGCCCCGGAGCTCGTGCACCTGATCTTCGAGCTCGAAGTGGTAGCGCGCGGCGATCTCGCGCTGAAGCGCCTCGAGCGTCGCCGACTTGTACTCGATGACGAGGCCACATCCGGTGCATCGCAGGTGGTCGTGGCGCTCTCGTTCGAACGCCGCCTCGTAGACCTGGCCTTCCCCCTTTGCGACCAGCGCCGGCTGGATGAGGCCCGCCTCGATCATCAGCGGAAGCGAACGGTAGACCGTGGCCACGTGCGCCTCCTTGACGCCGCTCGCGTGGAGCTGGCGGACGAGGTCGTCGACGCTGAAGTGCCCCTCATAGGCGAGAGCCGCGCGGGCGATCGCTTCCCTCACCGAGGACATCTTCAGCTGCCGCGCGCGCAACACC
>JAEZEI010000096.1 GCA_023417815.1 Bacteroidota bacterium
GCTCTGCCCGTCCTGCGGCACGCCTCGCAGCTCGCAAGCGGTATCGTCCGGCCTGAGCCAATTTCTCGCTTCATCGGCCGCAAAGCAGCGTGGCAGGCCGCTCGCGCAGCTCACGGGACCTGGCCCCCACAGTCGTTTGCTGAGCTCCCGCGCGGCAGGCTCACGCAGGATTTGCGCCGGAAGGCTCACCAACGAGACCTTGGCTTCATTGAGGGGGCCGGTTCTCGCGCTCGCGCTCGCGTCCACTTTTCTCCTATACTGCCCCGGCAATGACGTCGGGAGGGGATCTAGCTACGTGAACGCGCCAGCCTCCTACATCGGGAAGGAGATCGCGGGGCAATTCCGCATCATTCAACGGATCGGCTCCGGTGGCATGGGCGCCGTGTTCAAGGCCGAGCAGCCCGAGATGAACCGCTTCGTAGCGGTGAAGATCCTGCACCCGAAGTACGTGTCCAGGCCCGACCTCGTCTCGCGCTTCCGCCGGGAAGCGCGTGCGATGAGCCACCTTTCGCACCCGAACACCGCGCGCGTGTTCATGTACGGGCAGCTCGAGGACAACGCCTGCTACATCGTGATGGAATACCTGGAGGGCAAGAACCTCGCGCAGGTGACCCGCGCCGAGGGGATGCTGCAGCCCGTGCGGGCAACCAACATCATGGTGCAGGTCTGCGGCGCCCTGGAGGAGGCGCATCGGCAGGGCATCATCCATCGCGATCTCAAGCCCGAGAACATCTTCCTGACCACCCAGGGCGGCATCGCCGATTTCCCCAAGGTGCTCGACTTTGGCCTCGCCAAGGTGACGCAGCGCGAGATGCGTCCAGGCTCGTTGATCCTCACCCAGGAGGGCATGGTCTTCGGGACGCCCGAGTTCATGAGCCCCGAGCAAGCGCGCGGGCAGCAGTTGGATGCTCGCTCCGACATCTACTCGTTGGGCTGCATCCTGTACGAGATGCTCACTGGCAAGCTGCCGTTCGATGCGGCGCAGCCGATGGATTACCTGGCGCTGCAGATCCGGGGCACCCCGATTCCGCTCGGTGAGCGCATTCCCGGGCTCACCTTTCCGCCAGGGCTCGAGGCGGTCGTGATGAAGACGATCGAGAAGGATCCGGCCCGTCGCTATCCGAGCGCCTCGGACTTCGCGATGGCGCTCAAGGGCGTGCTGCAGGGCGAGGTGCGCGACGACGCCATGCGCTCGGTGCCCCCCAGCGACGAGAGCCAGCGCTTCTACCTGGAAGGGCGGGAAGCGGCGGAGCAGGGGCGGGGCAAGCACCCGAGCATCCCGGTTCCTGGCGGCTCCAAGGCCGCCTCGATACGTCCCGCCGCCTCGAATGGGCAGGAAGGGCAGGGCGCGCGCTCGCTGGGGCAGTCACCCGTGCTGTGGGCCGCGCTGGGCGCTGGCGCGATGCTCGTTTTGGGGGGGCTGATCGCGCTCGCGCTGCTCCTTCTGCGCTGATCTCCCAATCCTGGGGTTGATTTGCCCTCTGAAGGGCCCTATCTCCCGGGCACGCGGTTGACTGGCTCGTTTGCCCTTTGCTATACCGCCGCACCTTTCGGCACCGTTGAGCCCCTTGCGCGGGCCCAGACGCTGCGCATCAGAGGCGACCTTTCGTCGAAGCGCGCAAGATCGCGTGCGAGCAAGAGAGATGGACGCTGTACGCGAACGCCAACTGTCCGAAACTGCACGTGATATTGTCTCGCTGGCCAAGCCGCGTATCACGCTGATGGTTCTGATCACCACCGCGGGCGGGCTGTCGCTGGCCCACGGCGCGGGTGGCCTCGATCTGTGGAAGGCCTTCTTCACGTTGCTCGGCACCGCGCTCGTGGTGGGCTCCGCCAACACGCTGAACTGCTGGCTCGAGCGCGACGTCGATCGCCACATGAGCCGCACCAAGGGCCGCCCGCTTCCCGCGGGGCGCCTCGCTCCCAAGGCCGCCCTGCTGTTTGGGCTCTTCCTGGGGGTGGTCTCGATCCCGCTCCTCACCCTGGGCGTCAATCGGATCACTGGCCTCTTGGCGGCGATCGCCCTGTTCAGCTACGTGGCTGTCTACACGCCCATGAAGCAGAAGAGCCCCGCGGCCTTGCTCGTGGGCTCAGTGCCCGGCGCGCTGCCGCCCCTCATCGGTTGGACGGCCGTGACCGGCAAGCTCGACTGGGCAGGGGTGGCGCTGTTCGGGGTGCTCTTCTTCTGGCAGCTGCCCCATTTCATCGCGATCGCGATCTTCCGCGAGGAGGAGTACACGCGGGCGGGCATCAAGGTGCTCCCGGCCGTGCGCGGCCTGCGGGTCGCCAAGATCCATGCGCTCGTCCACGCGGTGCTGCTCCTGGCCGTGAGTTTGGTGCTGGTCCCGCTCAAGGTGGCCGGCATGGCCTACTTCGCCGTCGCCCTGGTGCTGGGGGTCGGCATGGTGGTGATGACCGTGCGTGGCTTCTTGCCGGGCGCTGGGCATCGCTGGGCGCGCCAGGTGTTCGCGGCGTCGCTCGTCTACCTACCCCTTTTGTTCGCGGCGCTCGCGCTAGACGCGCTGGTTTAGGGGTTTGCGCGCGGGCCACGGCCCGCTCAAGCAGACCGGGGGAATCCCCATGCGCAAAGTACGATGGCTCCTGTGGGCCCTGCTGCCGGTCGCGGCCGCGGCGATCTTCGCGG
>JAEZEI010000113.1 GCA_023417815.1 Bacteroidota bacterium
CGGGCGATTATGCGATCGTCGGAACGACGCTGCAGATCGTCGGCGAAGAATTGTGTGAAGCCCTCGACATCCGCGCCGGACAATCCGTCCTCGACGTGGCCGCCGGCAACGGCAATGTTTCGCTCGCGGCCGCGCGACGCTGGTGCAATGTGGTTTCGACGGACTATGTCCCCGCATTGCTCGAACGCGGACGCGAACGCGCGCAAGCTGATCGACTGCCGATCGAATTTCGCGAGGCTGACGCGGAGGCCTTGCCATTCGCGAATGAAAGTTTCGATGTCGTCGTGTCGACCTTCGGCGTGATGTTCACGCCCGATCACGGCGGCGCGGCCAGCGAACTGGTTCGGGTCTGCAAGCATGGCGGCAAGATCGGGCTCGCGAACTGGACCCCGGACGGATTCATCGGCCACCTTTTCAAGACCATCGGCAAGCACATGCCGCCGCCCGCCGGTGCGAAATCGCCGGCCCTTTGGGGTACGCGGGCACATCTGGCCGAATTGTTCGAGCCGCACGCGACTTCGATCAAGTCGGCACAGCGCAACTTCACGTTCCGTTATCGCTCGCCGGAGCACATGCTGGATGTGTTCCGGAGCTATTACGGCCCGGTGCTCAAGACGTTTGGTGCGCTCGAACCGGCAAAGCAGCAGGCCCTGCAGAGCGATCTGCTGGCACTGATGGCGACGTTCAACCGCGCCGAAGACGGGACGCTCGTGATCCCCAGCGAATATCTCGAAGTCGTCGTCACGCGGCACTGAACCGCCGCAACAGCCAAAACAAAAAATGCCCGCGTGAGCGGGCATTTTTCATGTCTTGTCAGTCGTGCCAGCGATCAGTTCTGCCGGGCCGGACCGTTCATGAAGCTCGAATAATTCGGACGGGCGTTGATATCAGCCATCCGCTTGATGAACTGCGCCGGCAGATACATGTTGGGGTTCGGCGGATCGATATTGGCGGCCTTCGCAACGTCGGCTGCGAAAGAATTGCAGTTGTATGTGGTGGCATGCCACGTGGTCTTGGTGCGCTGCAGGTCGCGGATCGCCGCTTCGACCCTGCGGAATTCGGCTTCCGTCAACGGAACGCAGAAGCGCGCCGTGAGATATTGCTCGTCGAGATCCCCCCACGATGCACCCGTTTCGGACGGCACCGGGACCATCATGCCCTGCAGATAGATGTTGGGATCGTCACCCTTCGGATGCAGACCGGCGACCTTGTAGCTCGCAAAACGCGCGCCCTGACCAAGACGGCCATAGAACACAAAGGTGTGGCCGTAGCTGACCGCTGTGCGCGACCGGAATTCAACGAAGTAGGGTTTGCCAGGCGCACGGGCTGCATGACACGCCGTCGACGTGACCGGCATTCGGATCGGTTCGCGCCTCGGGCCCTGAACCTGCCGTTCCGCAGGCCTTGGCTTGGGCTTGTCAACGGAAACAGGCGGCAGGTTGGTGGACTGGGCAGAAGCCTCAAGTCCGGGCGTCATAGTCAGCATCGCCGCCGCAATGCTCAGTGCGCCCATCACAATACGTCTTGCCTGCATTCAACACTCCCCGAGACAGAACGAGGTACATCACGAAGATCGGCATCGCTTGTGTCAAGCAGCGCCGGCATAAACATCACAAGCGCCAATCAAGAAGCAACGGGAGTGTGACCTCCACACGCCACACGCCATGCGTCTTGCGTCTTGCGTCTTGATCAAGTTGACAACCCGATCAGACTGAAGAGCCAAGTCCCAAAAACAAAAAAAACGGCGGATGCGGGTGCTACCGCATACGCCGATTTTCCAACACGCCAGTAAGGCTCCGCACAAATCCAGGATTTGGGCAGCCAACAGCACGTCTTGAAAGAGGCCGGACGAGCCGGCCCTTTCGCGATCGCCTATTAGTACTTGGCGACGACCGGCGCTTTGCCGACCGGAGCCTTGCCATACTGGGTGCAGCCAGCGGCGCTCAGGAGAGCAAGAACCGCAGCGGTTGCAATCAGAGTCTTCTTCATTGGGAGCCCCCAGGGTGAATCAACATGGCCAGCCTAAATGATGTCGCAACTTGGCCACTAGTGCAGATTAGCCACACAGCGTTAACTAAATCTCTAAAAACCGGCGATTTCCACCGGGTGGGATCGAAAAAATTTCAAACCACGTTAACTAAATACCGCAATGCGGCCTGATTCATTTTGCGGCGCATCGGACCCGGTCCCAAAAGGCGCCCCGGGGCATGCCAACCAAAATTGATTCCCGGCTCCAGCGGCCCTTCTGGCCAAGAAGCCCACCAACCCTTTGCCTCCAAGCCCCCGTTTGTGAGATGACCAGCCCGTCCGGCGAGCAACCCGCGCCGTATGTTTCGCACCAATGGCACCGATGCGCACTTGTCTGACGACTATCCTCTCTTTGGCTCTGGGCTTGGCCTTTGGCCTGCCGGCCACCGCCTCTGACGTTTCCATCCGCGAATATCGCAGTGACGACACCCTGCTGCAGATGAAGCCCTACCGGTTCGCCAATGGCCGGACGATCAATCTGTCGGTTGGCATCGGCAGTGGGGCCTTTCATCACCCCGACGATCCGCCGAACGAGATCTGGACCATTGGCGCCCGCGGCCCGCACCTGACCTGCGGCGACCTGAAGTCGCTCGCCAAGATCGAATTGCCGCTCTGCCGCGACACCAAGAATGCGCGCATCTATCTCGCGCCATCCTACACGCCGTCGATCTATCGCGTCCTGTTGCAGGATGACGGCACGTTTCGCGTGACCGACGTCATCACCCTCAAGGATCGCGATGGCCGGCCGCTCAATGGCATGCCCAATCCGCTGCAAAGCGCGACCACCGAAATGCCGTTCGACGGCAGCGGCAAACCGCTGCAACAGGATGTGCATGGCATCGATGCCGAGGCATTGGTCAGGCTGACTGACGGCACGTTCTGGATTGCCGACGAAAACGGTCCGTCCATCACGCACGTCCATGCCGACGGCCGCATCATCACACGTTACGTGCC
>JAEZEI010000051.1 GCA_023417815.1 Bacteroidota bacterium
AGTATTTCGGAAACTCTGCAAAGTTCTGGCTTGGTTTGCAGGACGACTTTGATATTGAGGAAGAGTATCGAGGTAAGGCAAAAGAATTAGACTCGATAAAGCTTTACGAAACCAACGTTGCATAACAACGGCTTTTTGCAAGCAGGGCTTCAGTTCGGATACTTCAACATTTTATCTATATTCGGCAGCGGTGATGCGCCGTGTTTACATAAGTTACGGCGCCGGCCGGGCTTCAGTAATTCTAACCCTGCCTGCATAAAGCCGCAGGCGTTGGTGGCTATGCACTTTGAGCATCTTTTAGATTTAATTAGTTTAAATTTGAATCACTTTTACTAATATGAATCTGATTGAACGATATAAAGATCAAATTGAACTTCTTTGCCGGAAGCATCGGGTAAGAAAGCTTTATGTCTTTGGATCAGTATTATCCGATCGGTTTTCAAGCAATAGTGATATAGATATGCTTGTTGAGTTTGATAATATTGAGCTTTCCGAGTATGCTGATAACTATTTCGAGTTGAAATTCGCTTTGGAAGATACCTTGAACCGGTCTGTTGACCTGATTGAAGAGAAGGCTCTCCGTAATCCTTTTTTAAAACAAAATATCGAGGCCAGCAGGCATCTTTTATATGCAGCTTGAAATAAAAACCTGGGCTTACGATATTCTTACCGCCATCCACGAAATTGAAATATTTGTTGAAGAAGTAGTGGATTTCGAAACATACCAAGGAGATACTAAAACTAGAAGGGCAATCGAAAGGAATTTGGAAATCATCGGAGAGGCCATGAATCGAATTTTAAATCTAGACAATTCCATTCACTTCACTGATGCAAGGAAAATTGTAGGAACACGGAACCGAATTATCCATGGCTATGATGCAGTTTCCGATGAAGTTCTATGGGGCATTATTACTACGAGCATCCCAATATTGAAAAAGGAGATTGAGGAGTTTCTTTTATAGCACAGCCACCAACAACGGCTTTTTGCAAGCAGGGCTGTAGTGCGAACACATCAGCATTTTATCTATATTCGGCAGCAGGAAGGCGCCGTGTTTAAATAAGTTACGGCGCTGGCCGGGCTTTGGTAATTCTAATCCCTGCCTGCATAAAGCCGCAGGCGTTGCCTGTAATTTTAAATGACACAATCTTCCAGAAGAAATATCCTACTTGTTGGGACTGGACTTATAATTCTAATCATTGTACTTATGTTTTCAAATCTCTTTGGTGGACAGACATCACAAAAGCTCTTTGAAGAAGGGGAGAAACTTTACCGAAGTGGCAATGCTGAAAAGGCAGTTGATAAGCTATCAGAAGCAATAAAGAAAGAGACGAACAAAACCAGCCCTGAGAAAAGACTTCTTTCTAATATGTATTGCATTCGAGGTGAAGTTTACTTATCAGTTGGCGTAGCCGTTCTATCGCAGTCTGACTTTGCCTACGCCTTACAGTATAATCCTGAGAATGAAAGTGCATTGAATAATTTAGGCATTTGGTACTCGGTTAATCATTTTGCAACGCCAGACTATCAGAAGTCTTTTGAGTATTTTGACAAAGCAATAGCAATTCAGCCCAATCGCAAAGAAATCCAATTAAACAAGGCCTGTGTAAAAATTCAAGCAGGTGACACGACCGGCTGTGACGACTTACGCAGACTGGATAATGAAGGTTACCCCGACGCAAAAATTGCGTTGCAAAGATTTTGCAGTAAGTAAGTGTGGCGGACGAAAAACTTCAGCCAACAACGGCTTTTTGCAAGCAGGGCTGTAGCGCGGACACATCAACATTTTATCTATATTCGGCAGCGGGAAGGCGCCGTGTTTAAATAAGTTACGGCGCCGGCCAGGCTTTGGTAATTCTAATCCCTGCCTGCATAAAGCCGCAGGCGTTGTGTGTAATGCCAAATCCAATGGTTTTCACGATGAACACTTTGGTCTTTAGTTTTCTTTCTTTACTTCCATAACCATAATGCTTTGAATAGTTTCCCTTTATAATCAATGAGATCTCTAAAATTTTCTAAAAGACTAATAGTTTCAGTACTGGTAACGTGTTTTGTGTTATTAATAATATATGACCTATTTCCAACACAGAGATTTTATGAAAAGAATTTTAAGGAAAACACTCAAATAACTATGCCTATTTCGAAAGAGCCAATTTTATTACTAGGCAACAATTCAATATTTAATTTAGGAGATTACAATATTACCTACACATATAAATTTTCTGTTCAGGATTTTCAATCATTAAGGTCACAAATGACTGAAAATGGTTTTATCATTTCAGATAGCTATCTTGAAACAGATGAAAATGAAAAGGCATTACAATTAAGCAAACCATTGGAAATTGAAATTATTTTAACGAGAGATTTTGGCTTTAAAAATTACGATGCATTATTCATGAATGACAAACAAACTATTATTTTTAACTCAAATAAGTGGTAGGCACTACACACAACAACGGCTTTTTGCAAGCAGGGCTGTAGTGCGGATTCATCATCATTTTATCTATATTGGGCAGCGGGAAGGCGCCGTATTTAAATAAGTTACGGCGCCGGCCAGGCTTTGGTAATTCTAACCCTGCCTGCATAAAGCCGCAGGCGTTCTGCCTCCCTAAAAGACGACACCGAAACAAAAACTAAAGACATACGAAATTGACAAAAGCACTTCAAATATTGTTCATTCTGATACTCGGACTAATTCTCATATTTTGGCTTGGTGACCTTTTTATGGGGACAACTGCTGATGTGAGTGACAGAGCAGTTACAGAAGATTGGGCTGACGATACAATAATGTATGAAGCAGAGAAAGTGAAATCACGACTTTGGACTTTGCTTTATGCTATTCCGACAATTATTTTGTTGACAATAACAATTAAGTCCATTAGACAAAAGAATGAACCCATGTTTTATTGGACACTTTTAATCGGCTTGACATTTTTTCAAATAATACCAGTAGCGGGACTTTTAAGCGACGAGACAAATGACCCTCCATTTATTGTTCCTGTAATCTTGACCTTCTTTTCTATTTTCATAAGCGGACAAATATTTTCGGTAATTAGAATTGTAAAACTTACAAAAGCGAGACAACTAAGGTGATAATCAATCGGACGACAGAAAAAGAAGGGCGAAGGCATAACACGGGTTTTGCGTCAGGCGGGGTGACGTGCAAACTTAAAGCTTTGTGCTTCTATTAAACTTTAGTAATAAATAGAAAATTTGTGCTCTGAAACCCGCCCGAACGCAAAGCCCGAAACCGTTATACGCAAGCTATTCGAATATTTTTTGTATGGACGTTCCTAAAGAAATATTGAATGAGATCGCTGATTGCATGGAAGCAGGGTTTAAGTGCTATCTGCATCGAGACACTTTCGAATTGGTAACCTTTCCCTGACCCCGATCAACATTTGTACATGGAAGATGATGCCTGGAAAGAGGAAATGAGCAAGGTCAGGAAGAATAAAAAAATGTTTATTGAGATTGAACAAATGATACCGTCGGAAGGATTCAAAGTTATGGCCGACTTTGTTGATTAACTGCCAAATAATACAACAAAAATTCGACTCTTGACCGCCCTGGAAGGACAAAGGCCATTCGCCAATTTCAAACATCAGATCAATAGTTCAGGCGAATATAGGGAGCAATGGTTCTCCTTTCGGAGGCAAAAAAATGGAGTGGATTCAAAATGAGTTAAGATCTGAAATTCACTGAACAATGCGCACAACAGTGAGTTTTGCGAAATGCCGGCTTCAGAATAATTCTCAGCTTTATATCGCTACTCAGCCTCAGTATCACCTTTAGAATCACGGATGAACTTTGGAATATATAATCAGCTTTATATCTTTACTCAGCATAAGCGCCGGGCGACTGTAACACGGACTACCGGCACTTCGCCAATTCTCTGGCCGTTGGCTGCTGTGTTAAAGTAACCTATTGTCAAATTCAAAAGCCAAATCTAACATAATGAAACAGTTGACACTTCTTTTAGCATTGGCAACAGTTATAAGTTGCAATCAGACAACAGAAAAAAGCAGTTCGGCACTTTCTGTAAATGTTGACTCATTGACGGCAACTTTTCTTGCAGGCTGGAATAACAAAGATTCGGTAGCTATTATGAAAACAATTGCTGACAATGCCATAGTCATGAACGATTCATTAATTAATAATGGACATTCTGCTATTGCAAACAATTGGGTAAGTGGTGGAGTTAAAGTTCTAAGCAACATTAAGACTTCATCAGTAATTAAGGACAGCGACAACAAAATCGCATATGACGGAGGAACGTATTCACTTGACTTGACACCACCAGGTGGACCAGTTCTTAAAGAAAAGGGCAATTATAATCTTGTTTGGACAAAGCAACAAAATGGAGAATGGAAATTGACCTTAATTCATATTGAGGACATTACAAGAATGCCTGACATAAAATAAAGTACCATTAATTAACACAGTAGCCAACATTGGGTTAGCTGCAACCCTACTGCAGTACCACAAACTCAAACCTTTAATATGAAAAAGAACAATTTCAATACCTCAAAGGTTGCAAGGATGTCTGAATCGTTCCCTCAGGCGGTAATCACAGACAGCCTTATATTTTTGTCTGGAATGCCTGGTCTGGATCCAGTTAGTGGAAAGATCGTTTCTGGTAATTTCGAAGATCAAGCGAGGCAATGTTTCTTAAACATTAAAACAGTTTTGGAAGAAGCAGGAAGTGATTTGACAAAAATTGTCAAAACAACAATTTTCATGGTGAGTGGTAATGATTTTAGTACGGTAAATAAGATTTATAGCGAGTTTTTTCCTACCAATCCACCGGCAAGAAGCACACCCCAGGTTATGCCTTTTCCCGGAGGTATTTTGATATCGGTGGAATGTATCGCACTTTCATAACAAATTACGTATATCATTAATTAAATCGGGCTTTCGCAAAACCCTGGGCGTTACCCAAATTGCAATCAAAGGATCTAAAAAGTTAAAATGAAGAAGCTATTTCCGGTTCTCGCATTAATGATATCAGCCGTAAGCTGTTCAAAACACGTCCTTTCAGATCCTGATAGTATTTTGATAGGAAAGAAGAAACAACCTCACATATTGCTAGTTGGTACATTCCACTTTGGATATCCGAATTTGGATGCTCACAAGACTGAAAAGGATAAGCAAGTAAACATTCTATCGTCAGCAAAACAGGAAGAAGTACTAGAACTGGTAAATTATATTTCAATCTTTAAGCCGAACAAAATAGTTGTCGAAGCACCGAAAAACACAGGCTATCTGGTTAACAGTTTTAAGCGTTATAAAGATGGCTCTGAGAAACTTGGAGCTAATGAAATATCCCAGATCGGCTTTCGTCTCATGGAACGAATTTCAAACTTGACACATTATATGGATGCGATGCAACACCATTAGTTTGGGATTTGTATGACGGCCCAGATTCTTTGTTATTACGACCTATTCTTGATAGCATTTACAAAGACTGGGATTTTACAACTCCAGGCAATTACAAGCAGTTATACAGATATGAGGATTCTATGAAAAATGAAGTGTCATTGTTGCAGTACTTCCTTTGGAGAAACTCCGAAAAGGTTACGAGTCGTAGTCTCGGCGTATATCTTACCGAAGACTTCAAATTAGATGATATACGAGGTGCAGATGCAGTATCAATGCATTGGTTCAACCGAAATTTAAGAATACTACGAAATATCCAGCGGATTACAACTTCAGCAGAAGATCGGATTTTAGTGTTATTCGGCGCGGGTCATATTGATATTTTGAGAAATCTCTTTGAATCAACGCCAGAATATAAAGTGGTGTCTTTATCTGATCTTCGAAAGCTGAAGTAAAAGAAAAGTAATTCGGCTAATATAAGAATTGAACGCCAGCAGGGTGACTTCAACTTGTCTGGAATTCAGTAATTCCGTTGTACATTATTTGAGCGCCGTTGATTGCTATGGCAGGTTACGAGCGCAGCATTGGTAATTCTAATCAGCTTTTGTCCATTGGCTGAGCGGCAATAATAGGAACGTCGCCACGGACGCCAATCAGTGTCCGTTGTAGGTAATTAATAGAGACTCTATGAAGCAAATAACCTGGATAATTGTTTTTATGGTTTCGCTGACTGCATTCAGTCAAACGACCATGAAAGCAAAAAAAGAAAAACATGTAATTATAAAAGCTATTGATGAAGTTCCTGGAGATATCAACCAGACTGCTATTGACAAATTGGACGAACCGCTCAAAGCCATAGCAGCTTATTATAGTGGACTTGGTGGGAGTAATTGTAGACAAGACACTAATCTTGTTGAAACTTGTGATTTGACGACCGCTCTTGGACTTGGAAACCAAGGTTCCGAACAACACAAGGCATTGCTGAAAAAATGGTTTCCTAATGATAAAGCAGCAGAGCAACTTATAGCTCAAGACTGTTATCAAGGGCCAAGTGGCGCTTCATCATTCAGTGACTATGTTTATTTGATCCTATACAGACAAGGAAATACTGTAACGATTGACTTTAACCTCATGGTATACAATCGTGGTGACATTAAATATATTAAAGGACCTGATAAGATCTTAATAACAGGAAATACCTTAAAAGTTTTGAAGGGAGGTGTATGGCAGAGACTTTGACTGCAGCTTAAAAGACTACACAACAAGCGCTAAAAAATGAAATGGAATGAGAAAACTTATTATGTGGAACGTAATGACCCTTAACGGTTATTTTGAAGGAACCCAAAATTGGGACTTATCATTTCATAATACGATTTGGGGGCAAGAACTTGAAAGGTTAAGCATTGAACAACTTCAATCTGCCGACTATCTTGTATTCGGACGTGTGACTTATGAAGGCATGGCAGCATATTGGACTAAGGCTGAAGCCGAAACTGCGGAGCAAGAAGTTGCAAGACTGATGAACAGTATACCAAAACTTGTTTTTTCTAAGACCTTGAAATCGGCTGAGTGGAACAACACAAGGCCACTTTTCCAGACAAGGGATTGCATCTAACAACTTATCTCTTGTTTCGACACAGGCACTTGCGACAGTTGGAGTTGTCCTGAAATATTCAAACAATAAAAACTGACAATGTTGGCAAACTATATAATGGAATAGAATTGTATTAGATAGCACGTTAAATTACATTTTCTCCCTGGCATGCAAAAACTCTTAGCCCTAATTCTGGCCGCTGCATTTTTTAAGTCGGCAAACGCTCAAACAACGTTAATAAAAGACCCAGGCGGTTACTGTAATGTTCGAATTGGTGCAAACATTAATTCTGAAGTAATTGACACACTTCATAATAACAGGATAGTTTTTGTTTTTTCGGATGCTGCAGAAGGTGAATGGCTCCCTGTTGACTATTACAAGACCAACAGCAACTCATCTGGCCAAAGCCTGTCAGGCTACATTCATAAATCACGGGTTGCACCTCTTGCCAGCTTAACAAAGTTCAAACTGGTGACACTGAATGACACCGTACTGAAGCTTCAACTAGACAGCTTTCATTTGACTTTGACGAAAATAAGTTTTAACCCGAAAGGCAGGGAAATCAGGTATGACAAACTGCAAGATGGGCAGGCGTTTGTAAAATCCATAGACGATAAATTCCCATGGGGTACTGATGGTAATATCCCTAAAAAAGAATACAAAACTGTTCAATTCAAGACTGGACACAGCACAGTAAATTTTCCTGCGAATACGTTTCAAGATTTGTTCGAGCCTAATCTTAACATGACAATGGCGTATCTTGACAAGACAACAGGAAAGTTTTACATAGAAGCAATTAATAGTGACGGTGCTGGTGGTTATGTGGTTATCTGGACAATCAAAGACGGTCAAATTATCGGAAGGGAAACCTTTATCCCGTTCTGACAAAACTGCAACTAAAGTGGGACATCATTTAATTGATGGCGTTTCGGGCACCTTTTCGATGGTAAAACGTTTATTTCTTATTCGGAGTACAAACAATAGAGCTCATGCTGTTTTCCCGGTCTGAAAACCGGTCAGGGAACTATGAACACACAGGAACAATTTGCATATAATGTTGTTGACGTTGTAAGGGATAATGATAACGTAGTCGGGCTGGCTGTTGCAGGTTCCTGGATCACCAGCGAGATAGATGAATTTTCCGACCTTGACCTTATTCTTATCACCAGGGAAAAAATCAGTAACGATAAATCGAAGATGCTGGACTATGCCAGGCAGTTCGGTCAACTTCTTTCAGCCTTTACCGGGGAACATGTAGGTGAACCCAGGGTGCTAATTTGCCTTTATGATGAGCCTCTTTTACACGTAGATATAAAGTTCCTGGTTGTTGATGAATTACGGGAAAGAATAGAGGATCCTGTTATCCTGTTAGATAAAGGAGGGGAACTCAAAAATATTGTTGACGATTCATTGCCTGAGTTTCCCTACCCGGATTACCAATGGATTGAAGACCGCTTCTGGACCTGGGTGCATTATAGCCTGCTTAAAATTGGACGGGGTGAATATGTTGAAGCCTTCGATTTCCTGGGTTTTCTCCGTATGGTTGTGTTTGGGCCCCTGCTTCATATCAGGAATGGGAATTTACCAAGGGGAGTTCGTAAATTAGAGTCAGGGCTAGTAAAAGAAGATTTAGAACAACTGGAAAAAACGTTGCCATCGTATTCAAGAGGTGCATTACTGGAAAGCTTAAAGTATTCAGTGGCATTATACCGACGTTTACGAAATGAACTTTTCGCTTCTGAAGTGATAGTGCGATCAGGCGCAGAGGAAAGAGTTATGCAGTATTTTCAACTGGTGGAACAGGAACGCATAGGTTAAGGGAATCGGCACATTATTATATAGGAACCATTATGAAATTTTTACCGCGACCTTTTTTATTTCTTTCTATTTTACTATGTACTGCTACAGCCTATGCACAACTACCGGTAAGAAAGGCAGGGAAGTTTGTTAAGGTTAATAATGCGAGAATATATTATGAAGAGTACGGAAAAGGAGAACCTCTCTTTCTGCTTCATGGCTTTTTCAACACAGCCGAAAACTGGAAAGATTTTGTGGATGATTATGCAAAGAAATACAGGGTGATCGTATGGGATATGCGCGGACATGGTCGCTCCACCAACCCGGATGACCATTCTGATTTTAAGCATAAGCAGGCTGCGGTGGATCTGCTGGAGATGATGAAAGTCCTGAAGATCGAAAAGGCGAATGCCATAGGACATAGTTCCGGCGGAATGGTGATCCTATATGCCGCAAGCATGTCTCCCGAAAAATTTGAAGCGCTGATTCCTGTGGCGGCGCAAACGTATTACACCAAAGCCGTGAGAGAGTGGGTAAAGAGTGGTGTATGGGAGAATTATTTCGACCAGGTTGAATTGGATTCCCTGCATGGAAGATCAAAAAGCGATATACTGAAACGTCAATTTTACGGATTTGAATTGCTGAAGGGAGATCCTGCAATATCCAATGCACAATTACAGTTGATCAAAGCCCGAACCCTGGTGGTGCATGGCGACAATGACTTCATCCCGGTTGACCATGCATGGAATATCTATAAGAATATCCCGGGAGCAAGGTTATGGATATCACCAAACACTGGTCACCTGCCGCAGTATGGTCCTGGCAATGATTTGGACTTTATTAGAAGAACAATGGATTTCTTAAAGGGTGAAGGATGGTAAAGGATTTCCTCAGACTGCTGGGAACCTGGAAGATAACCGGGAAGTTCATATCTGGTTCCGAGTTCCTCCCGATAATTGGTACGGATAGTTATGAATTGATCCTTGACGGAAAATTCATACTTCATAAAGCCGATGTAAAAATGGGAGATGAGACAAGCGAAACCTTTGAAATCATCGATCTGGGATCATCGCCTGTTGCTTCGATGCACTATTTCAATTCGAAGGGCGAGAAAGGTATAATGCACGGGTCCATTGTAAATAATGAATTCAAAATAAAGAGCGATGAATTGAAATTCGCTGGCACTATTAGTGAATCTAATTCTGAGATCACCGGGAAATGGTTCAGGCGTGACGGCGAAAAATGGGAACATTTCATTGATCTGAAACTTGATAAGCCCGCCAAATGAGGAAGGTAATTGCTGCTTTCAATATGACCCTGGATGGAGTTTGCGACCATACCACCGGTATCGCCGATGAAGAACTTCACCATCATTATGCTGATCTCATAAACAGCTCCGGTGAAATTCTCTACGGTCGCATAACATACCAGTTAATGCAATACTGGCAGGATTTATTGAAATCAACATCGAGAGATCTTTCTTTGTACGACTTTGCAGTTTCAATAGACCGGGTTAAAAAGATCGTTTTTTCGCGGACAATAAATGAAACAGGCTGGAAATCGGCTATACTGGCTAAGAAAACACTCAGGGAAACAGTTGAAGAACTAAGATACAAGGACGGAGGGGACATCCTGGTTGGAAGTCGTAGCCTTATAATCCAGCTTTTGAGCAACAGGCTTATCGACGAATTGCAGATCTGCATTCACCCGGTAATTGAAGGTAATGGCCTTCGGCTTTTCGATGGGATACAGCAAAGTATAATGTTGAAATAATAAAGACAAAAACGCTTGGGTCAGGAGCCACTATATTTTATTATGAACCGGTTTATGATCATCATAAATAAAGGAGCCGGATATTTACCGCCCAGCCGAATTTAATAATAAGCCACATGATTATATGAAGAGATCCATTTTATTTTTTTTAACCACGATAATAAGCAATGGCATTTTTGCCCAGTTGCACCAGCAGTTCGATTCTTTATTAAATGCATACCATAAAATTGGCTTGTTTGATGGATGTGTGCTCATCGCAGATGAAAGAGGTATTCAATTTCAAGAAGGGTATGGGTATTCTAACCACGATCATAAAGTGCCCAATGATTTAAATACAGTATTTGGTATTGGTTCGATGTCAAAATCTTTCACAGCTATGGTTATCCTGCAAATGATCCAGGATGGCGATGTAAAATTCGAGGATCCGGTGATCATGCATCTCCCTGAATATAGAAATGATATTGCAGATAAAGTCACCATCCGGCACTTGCTTACACATACTTCAGGGATCCCGAGTTATACAGCTTTACCGCATGTTTGGGAAGATTCTATGCAAACAGCCTATACATCACAGTATATATTAAAGAATTTCGGAAGCGGAGACCTTGAATTTAAACCCGGTTCAAAGTATAATTATGGAAATACCGGGTATTTTATACTCGCCATGATCATAGAGCGCCTTAAAGGAAAATCACTCGGGGCGGTTTTGCAACAGCAAGTATTCGACCCCTTGAAGATGAAGAATTCCGGAATAAATGATAACAGGCGGATCATTATGAACAAAGCCAATGGTTATTATCGCCTGGGAAATGAATACATAAACGAGTCTTATATTTTCAACCTGAATACTTTAGGAGCGAGTGGTGTTCATTCCACCATTACTGATCTTTTCAATTGGGACAGGGCATTATATAGAAGGCAATTGTTGAATGAAGAATACATGCGCCTTTATACATCACCATTTTACAAGGTGGCTCCTGATTATTCATATGGTTACGGGTGGGAGTTTTCCCGACTTCCGCTGGAAGTTAATGATACTATTGAAATTATGGGGCATAGCGGTGCCATACGCGGTTTTCGATCCGTTATTTTCCGGATACCTTCAGAAAGAAAATGTATAATACTGCTTTCTAATGCTGCCAATCAGTCTGGTTATGACATCTTTGAAGGAATAATGCAAATATTCCGCGGAAGGGAGTGGCAACAACCAAAAAAGATATTGGGAGATACTTTGTTCCTGGCAATAAACGAGGTTTCTATTGAACACGCAGTGAAGTTGTATAAAACATTGAAATCAGGTGCTCCGGGAATGTTTGATTACAGCAGTTATGCACTTGAGTTATTAGGCGAACGGCTTATGATGCTGGGTCAGTATGACTGGGCTGCTGCTATCTTCAGGTTGGCTATTAATGAATTTCCGGATTATACTTATGGTTACCTGTATTTGGGTCGTTCTTATGAAAGACTGGGACAGATTAGTGAAGCAATTTCGGCTTACCAAAAAGCTGTAGAAAAGAATAGAGATTCAAGGCCCGGCAGGGATGCGGCATTTCAATTGAAATATCTACTGCAGGATTGATCCAGGTCCCTGTCGTAATTCCCCCCTTTATTTGTCTGTTTTACACCTTGCAATTCGAAATGCCGGAAATTAGATTTGATCTCTAAATAATTTATTATGGCCATCATTAACCCGCACATCAATTTCAACGGCAATGCTGAAGAGGCATTTAATTTCTACAGGTCAGTTTTTGGAGGAGAATTCTCAAAAGTCGTACGCTTCAAAGACTTCGCTAATGAAGAATTCCAGGTTCCGGCTAAGGAAGAAAATAAGATAATGCACATTTCGTTGCCAATAGGCAAGTACAATACTTTAATGGGAAACGACGTGCCCGAGGTACTGGGTAAAGTAAATGAGAATGAACACCGCAGCAAGATCACAGTAAGCGTTGAAAGTAAAGAGGAAGCCGACAGGATCTTCAATGGCTTATCTGCAGGAGGAGTTGTAGAGATGCCTGTATCAGATAGTCCCTGGGGTACTTATTTTGGAATGTTTCGCGATAAGTATGGTATAGAATGGATGGTTCAATACGATCCGAGGGATAATTAGTCAGGCAAAGCTGCTAATTATCTATCTCATATAGAATAATTACCGTTTGAGTAAAAAGTATTCAATAGCTTTTGCACTGGATTATTTTCGCCCAAAGCATTGCTTATGCGCAAACTGATCCTGCCCTTTTTACTCCTTGGCCTTTATGGCCATGCTGATGCACAGGGTGATCGCAGTATAGTGGTCACGGTGATAACAGACAAAAATATTCCGCAGCCTGGCGCAACAGTATATTTATTATCCGGGGATTCCTCGGTGATCCGGACAGGTGTGAGCAGCGCTGAAGGTAAAATTGAATTTACCGGGTTAGACGCAGGCTCCTTCATTGCCAGGGCGGGTAGTGCGGGTTATAAAGAAAACTATGGCCGCTTGCTGGACCTGAATAATAATCAATCAGTCTCCGATACTATTATTCTTCAACCTGTAACTGGCGTACTTAATGAAGTAACGGTTGTTTCAAAAAGACCGTTTGTACAATTCCTGGCAGACAAAACAGTGATCAACCCCGAAGCAAATATTACGAATGCCGGTGCTTCGGTTATGGATGTATTGGAAAAATCGCCCGGGATAACCGTAGGAAAAGATGGCTCCATCATTATGAAAGGGAAGCCCGCTGTTATGGTTTTGATCGATGGAAAACCAACTCAATTGAGCGGGAGTGATTTGCAATCCTACCTTTCCGCGATGAGCGCTTCGCAGGTGGATGTGATCGAATTGATCGAAAACCCGGGAGCTAAGTATGACGCTTCGGGTAATGCCGGGATAATAAATATCAAAACCAGGTCGAATAAACAAAGAGGATTCAATGGCTCTGTGAACCTGAGCGTTGGCCAGGGCAGGTATACAAAAACGGCAAACTCGCTGAACCTGAATTACCGCGAAGGGAAGCTGAACTGGTTCATGAATTATGGAATGCGTGCAAGTACTGAATTCCAGGATATCTGGACCCTGCGTACCTATATGAATGCACAGAAGGAAGATTCAGCCTTGCTGGAGCAACCCAACTGGGGTCGTGGCCGAAACCAGGCACATAATTTAAAAACCGGTCTTGATTTCTTTGTAAACGACCGTACAACATTAAGCCTCATTTTTACCGGTAATATGCTGACCAGGAGAGGAAACAGTAAAAGTGATATCGTTTGGATGAGCCCTGGCAGGGTTGTAGATTCCGTGATCAGCACACATGGCGAAACGGGCACTGATTTCAAAAGAGGCGGATTAAATTTCAGCGGCAGGCACAAATTCAATAAAGACAGTGAGCTAAGCTTTGATGTGGATTATGTAAGGTTCAATATCGAAAATGATCAGAATTACCAGACCCAGCTTCTTGAACCCGGAAGCCCTGTTTTGGCAACCATGGGAAATACTCCTTCAAAGCTTGATATCCTGGCCTTTAAAGTTGATTATTCAAAACGATTCAGCGGCTTATTGATTGAAACAGGTTTGAAGACAGCGCTCAACAATACGGATAACCTTGCAGAATATTTCTATCTCGATAACAGCAACTGGATACCGGATCTTGCCCGGACAAATCATTTTCTGTATGATGAAACGGTAAGCGCAGCCTATGCAAGCGCTGATGCCGAAAAGGGAAAATGGCATTGGCAGATCGGCCTGCGTTATGAGTACACTTCCTTAAAAGCGAACCAACTGGGCAATGCTGTTGTAAGGGATTCTTCATTCAACAGAACCTATGGAAGCATATTCCCCACAGCATTTCTATCCTACCAGGTTAATGATAAGAACGTCATCACCTTCAGGACAGGAAGAAGGATCGACAGGCCACCATTCCAGTACCTGAATCCATTTCTGCGTACACTGAATAAATATACTTACGAAGGTGGAAATCCTTTCATTAAGCCACAATACACATGGAACTTCGCTTTATCTCACACGTATAATCAAAAGCTCACTACCGAATTTTCTTACAGTTATCTCAGCGATTATTTCTCACAGATCTTTGTGCTTGATTCATCGAGTGCCAACGTAAACAGGAACATCGTGATCTATACCCGCGGAAATATAGGTTCGTTCCAGAGTTTCGGGATAAGCGAGACCTACCAGGTTCCGGTCACCAAATGGTGGAACCTGACTGCCGTAGCTGTGTTCAATCATAAAATAATAAAAGGAGTTATATGGGTGCCAATGAAGGCTACCATAAACCAGTTCAATATCAGCCTGAATAACCAGTTCCAGTTTAATAAGGGATGGGGTGCAGAGATCAGCGGGTATTATCAGACCCGCAACCAGATTGATCTGCAGGAATGGCTGGAACCCCAGGGTGAACTGAATATTGGCGTTTCGAAACAGATCCTGAAAGGAAAAGGTACGCTCAGGCTTAATGTGCGGGATATAACCTACTTCCAGAATTATTCAGGATTCTCCACTTTTGAGAATTCTCGCGAGCCCTTTACCATTCAATGGGATTCACGTGTGGCACGATTAACTTTCAGCTGGCGCTTTGGAAAGACCATGAAAGCGATCAAGCGGTCTGAAGGCAGTGCCGCAGAAGAGATCAACAGGGCCGGAACCGGCAATTAAGTTGAGATCCTCGAAGCCGGATCCATTTTTTCTTACCCGTATGTTTTTGCGGTTAAAGGAAGTCAGCTACCGGGAACTTTAACTTCAAAAAAAATTTATTGAAAAACAATAAATAATTATTATTTTGCATCATAAATAATATAAAATGAATGCAAAAACCAACAGCCTGGTATTTATATTCCTGAACGTAATTGCCTGGATCATATTTGTGGGTTTGTCTATCGAGGCTGCAGCCCTGGTGGTAAATTTCGCCTTCAGCCTCTTTAAGCCTGAGGTCGTTTCCAATCTTTACCAGAAGCTGGACATGAGCGTAATGTATAATGAAAGCAGGGTGTCCTACTTTTCAATGTATAGTTTCATCCTGGCAGTAGCTATTTTAAAGGCTTACCTTTTTTACGTGGTCATAAGGCTGCTGATGAAACTGGATCTCACCCGTCCATTCAATTCCTTTGTTGCACAGCAGATAACGAGCATCAGTTATTATACTCTTATGATCGGATTTCTTGGCGCCCTGGCAAAAGCAGTTTCAAAAGGATTGGAGAAGCGTGGAATTGAGACCAGCCACCTCGATCATTTCTGGGCAGACAGCAGTGCCTTTATTTTTATGGGTGCGGTCATCTATGTCATCGCAAATATCTTCAGAAGAGGAATGGAAATTCAGAATGAAAATGATCTAACAATTTAAGCCATGGCGATCATTGTAAACCTTGATGTGATGATGGCAAAGCGTAAGATGTCGCTTAACGAATTATCAGGGAAAGTGGACCTGACCTTGTCAAACCTGTCTATACTTAAAACCGGGAAAGCCAAGGCAATCCGGTTCAGTACGCTTGAAGCGATCTGTAAAGCGCTGAATTGCCAGCCTGGCGATATCCTGGAATATGCTGAGGATAAAAACCAGGAACGGATTATTTCAGAAGGTCCCTGAGTTTATCTACCTCTTCACCTGGCAGGTATTTGAAGATTGGATAATCCATGTTGTTGTTTGGCAGGATGGCTTTCCAGAGATAGTGGGTTTTGTTCTCAAAACTTTTTTCTCTTTCATAATCGTTATACAACCATACATTGATATAGATGGAATGTTGACCCGGTTTTGGGATATCAATATTTGGAAGAGGATCATTATTCGCCGGCACCTTCTTTACGTCTTCAGTTTTAAGGTAAGCAGCTATGCCATCTGCAAGTTCTTTTATATCAAAGGAAGCAAGCGTTTCCCTGCCCTTCATCACTTTCCCGAAGAAATTGATCTCTGCCTGTTTGTGCGAGATCGAGCCATCGTTTATGATTTTATAGAAAATGATCTTCTGGATATTCTGAACCTTGTTTTGTGCAATTGCAGAAACAGTAAACAATAATAAGAGGGATAGCAAAAGGTGTTTCAATGTCATGAAGGCAAGTTAATAAAATGAACGTCTTAATGATTGCTTTATAAAGGCATTAACCATATTGCTAATATTTATTTCAGGGGAAATCACCATTTCTTTATGAGAAAAAAACATTTTTCCATGAGGAAAAAACAGCGGTTTTTATTCTTAATCTTCTGCTTAAGAGATATAAGTTGCAGTATGAATCCCGGTGAAAAATTAATGATTGGTCAGCATATGCGCCAGTGGCGGGCGCTTCGTGGTATGAAACAGCGCGAAGTGGCCCAAAAGATGGGCGTTTCTGAAGCAGCAATAAGCTATATCGAAAACGATCTTGCCAATGTTAATCTCAGGCAACTTGAAAAGCTGAGCGCCATCCTGGGAATATCCGTTGTGATGCTTCTTGAAGGACCGAATAAGTTCCTCACGGGTCCTGCAGCATGATCATCCTAAATGATTCCATCCCTGGGCGATCAGTTCATGCCTGTTGCCACCCCGGGTAATGATATGCTTTCCTTCTGCCTCTTCGGTCATATAGCCTATGATGGAAATGTTGCTGTTTTGGGAGATCGTTTCAAAATCTTCCTGGCGTACCGTGAAGAGAAGTTCATAATCTTCACCACCGCTTAAGGCGCAGGCAGTAGGATCAAGCTGCAATTTATAAGCAAATTGCCTTGCTTCTTCATTGAATGGTATCTTGTCTTCATACAATACGCAACCCAGCCCGCTTTGCTTACAGATATGCAGCAGGTCGCTGCTTATTCCGTCACTCACATCGATCATACTGGTTGGCAGTATTTCCTTTTCCGCAAAGAATTCAATGATATCCTTTCTTGCTTCGGGCTTCAGCAACCTCCCAACAATGTAGGCCTGTCCTTCAAGATCAGGTTGTGCCCCGGTTTCAGCAAAGATCTTTTTCTCCCGCTCCAGCAATGTAAGACCAAGAAAAGCTCCTCCGGGTTCACCGCTGATGCAGATAAGATCTTTCGCCTGGGCAGTGCTGCGTTTTACATATTTATCCGGAGCCACTTCGCCAATGGCAGTTACGCTGATGATAAGCCCTTTTTGCGAGCTGCTTGTATCACCACCCACAAGGTCAACATTATAAGTTTCGCAGGCTGCATACACCCCGGCATAAAGATCATCCAGCGCTTCCAGGCTGAACCTGTTGGAAAAACCAATATTCAACACCACCTGTGTTGGCGTGGCATTCATTGCATAGATGTCGCTGAGGTTTACAACAATGCTTTTATATCCTAAATGTTTGAGCGGCGTATAGGAAAGATCGAAGTGTATACCTTCGATCAACAGGTCTGTACTGATAACCGTCTGTCTTCCGAAATGGTCCACAACAGCCCCATCATCTCCAACCGAAAGAAGGGTTGATGAATTGCGTGTCTCATTATTCTTCGTAAGATGATCTATTAAACCGAATTCCCCGAGAGAGGATATCTCTGTCCTGTTTTCCATGCTGCGAAGTTACTGCCATGGCATGGTAAAACTTACGCCTGCGCTGTAGTTTCTTCCGGGAGCCGCATTGTAATACCTTCCGCCAAAACCGTTGTAATCATTCCCGAGACTGTACTTTTCATTAAAAATGTTTGCTATCGCGAAGAAAACCGAAGGGCTCTTCTGAGAACCCCGCGCCCATCCCAAACGTAGGCCATAGATATTGGCTGCATTCGCAAAGGCTGTGTTCGCATCGTTTAGGGCTATGCGATGGAGGTATTCATAATTAAGAATGAGGTTGAGATCCTTATGAACAAGTTCCATTAAAGCATTAACCGCATGCTTCGGTACGGAAGGAATGCTCTTGCCTGAAAAATCTTCATCTATCCTTACAAATTCCTGATACCTGAAGTCATAATAAGTATATGCTAGTTTGAGTCTGCTTCCTTTGTGCAGGATGCCATTATGAATGTTATATCCAGCCTGGATCTCTGCTCCCGGTTGTTTTGTTGAGCCGGCATTGATGTAGTGATCACCTCCTCCTGCTGTTCTTCGCTGAACAATTGAATTTCGCAACCGGTAAGAGAACAGGTTAACATCCCACAAGAATCTTCCTGCGCTGCCGCGCGAACCGAGCTCGAAATTATTCCCGGCCTCAGCTTCAAGGGATGGGTTGATCTCTCCACCTGAGGGAAGGATCTCCTGGGTGGTTGGCGGACTGAAGCCTCCCGAGTAACCGGCGTAAATACTGAATTTCCCGAGATCACGTAATAAAGCTATCCGTGGTGCATAATCCCTGAAACGAATCCGGGGGAGTGATTGTCCTGCACCTGCTATCCTTTCAGCTTCCACATTCAGTGCATTGTAGCTTCCGGCCAATGAAACCGTCCATTTATCAAGCGTGTATGAAGCCTGCAGAAAGACCATCAGCCGTGAATTCTTTACTTTATCAATTGAGCGCAGCTCGCCCGGCTTACCATTGTTATTAGTGAAAGAAGAGATGCCCGGGTTGCCATCCTGGTATTCTATCCCGCTTTGCACTTCAAATTTTCCTTGCTGATAACTGAAGACACTCCTGATGCCATAATGTGGTTCTTCACTTTTATCATACCCCTGGATGTTTGGGTTACGCAGTGTTGTGTACATCCCGTATAACCCTGTCCTGTTTTTTAGGCGGGGAGATAATTCGAGGTTCATTCCTGCCCCGGCAAAAATCATCTGTTGTTTCACTGCTGCACGTGCCGCTTCTGCAGAAGGAAAGACAGCTGTGCCCGGCCGTGCTGCGCGCGGATCATCTTGGTATTGCTGAAAATTCAATGCACCAGGAGTTTCATATCCCAGGTTGCCATAGAGCAGGGTCCCATGAACTGACCCTTTCTCCAGTGGGAAATGCGCCGTGTAATTGAAGACCTGTCTTTTCATTTCACTGTGATCGCGGTAACCATTGCTTTGCTGGTGCTGGTATCCAACGAGGTGGGTTGCACTACCCGCTCCCGAAATACTTCTGATATACACATTATGACTCGCATAGCTTGCTGCTGAATATTCCGCAAAAATTCCACGAGGTTGTCCGGCAAGGGTCTTTATCAACATCACCCCGCCTGTTCCGGCCCCGTAAATACCAGATGCAGGACCCCGGATGATCTCAAGCGAGGCGACATTGTAATATCCCAGCTGGTTAAAATAAGAATGTCCTCCCGGTTCTGTGAAAGGGAGGTCGTTGAGATATACTTTAACATTCCTAACGCCAAAGGGAGAACGAAGGGAACTTGCCCTGATATTCACCCTGTAACTTCCGGGTGATCTTTCTTCCAACCTGGCCCCTGGAACAGAATTCACAACATCAACCAGGGAGGTGTTTGAAGCATTGGTGATGCCAGCCTTCGCGACAGCTGCGGCAACTTTTATCAGCAGCTGTTCTCTTTCAAAGGCATTAACCGTCACGGGTTCCAGCAGTGATGTGTCCTGCGCTGCCGAAGAAAAGGTGAATAAGGAGGTCAGGAAAATATTTGAAAGAAGGATCCTGGCGAGGTACATTATTTTGAAGCAAGATTAATGATCTTTTCAAGCACCTTCACATCCACATCATCAAGTTTATTGATATAAAGGCATCCGGAGCCTGTCTTATATTTTCCCAAAGCAGGAAGAAGGTTCTCTACTTTTTTGAGATTGATAAGATGGAGGGAAAGATTTTGTTTACGGGGCGCGAAGCCGATACGGAACCAGTCGACTTCTCTTCCTGATGCCGGGCTTTTATAGCGTACATCACCAAAACCTACCATGGAGCTGCCCCACATCTTAGGCTTTTCCCCTGTGGCCTTCTCCATCATTTTAAGGATAGCAGTACTATCATTGATCTTTTGGTCACTGTCAAGCGATTTGATATAATCCTCAACATTAACATCGGTCGGTTTTGTTTTTATTTGTGCAGGTTTTGCCATAAGCCGGAATTGAACGACAGTAAATTACGACGTATTACCGGTATAAAACAAGAACCGGGGATGCCTGCATGACAAGCTTCCCCGGTTCAGATTAGTTTTTTCTTCTACTACGGGCGACCAGCCTCGGGTGATCCGCCGTTATTATTGTCGCGACCCCTGTTCCTTCTTGCCTGGCCACCTTTGCGACCAGCTTCGCGTGCTTCACTTGAGGTAAATTCGTGGGCCACACCCATTGCATGTGCTGCCCTTCCGCCCTGCCTGGCTATTTGCCTTTGCAATTCGGGGTCCATCGAAGCAAATCCTCTCCGAGAGGTTCCCCTGCTTTGGTTCTCTGCCATAATAATACTTTTAAAAGATGAAAGATATGCCCCGATGAGTCCAACCAACGTGCCGTCTATGTCTTCCGGCACGATCTTTCTATTCTTCAGAATCATAACTCTTTCTAAACGAAACCCCTACCGTCATATTTATCTCTTCCATAGTACCCATTTTAAAAAAATGACAGATTAATATTGTCAGCCTCAACCGTGGCAGTGCGACCGCATTTCCCCATATAGTATTGCTGATCTTTCCCACCACGTTTACTCATTATGTATTTATACGGTAAAGCAGGAATATTATTTATTTGAACAATGCTAGGTATTAAAGCTTTACAAGCGGTGGAATATTTTAGCATTTCTTTGTAATTATAGGAACACTGATTGGAAGGGTGATAGGTAACCATGAAAAGTACCCATGAATCAAAAGCTTACCAGTCTCTCTCCCGCAGAGCTCAGGAGCCTGCTGCTGGAAGAGTCCAAAAAATTTAATGCCGCAATAAATTTCGGATCTCCTGTAGGAGACATGGAAGAGATCCATCAACAGATACAGGAGATCAAAGAAGTGTTGAGAAACAAGGATAGCAATATCAGTCCTGAGCAGCGTTAAGCAAGGATCTTCCGCACAAGATCGCATAAGGCATCATACCTGTCGGGCTTCACCAAAAAATCGAAAGCGCCGAGGGATTTCGTTTCCGTTTGCTCACTCTGGGTAGACGAGGTGGAGAAGATATATACAGGAATATGAGCCAGGCCCGGATTCTGTTTTAACTCAATAAGAAATTGTTTGCCATTCATCTTTGGCATATTGAGGTCTGCAAGGATCAGGTCAGGACAACAATCCGCACTAAGATGTTGAAGTGCCACTTTCCCGTTCTCCATCATCTTCACCTCAATGGTTGGATCAACCTGGTTAACTGCCTCTAAAAAGAGTTCCTGGTCATCTGTATCATCCTCAATCAACAATATTTTCCTGATCGCACCCATATATTTTGTAAGTATATATCAACCTCATCAAATTAATTACCATCTTTTTACCAATTTGGATTCGAAGATTTTCGACAAGTTTTTTTGGGGTACCCCTGAAGCTCGCGATCCGCTGAAGAGCTTGTCTGGCATTGGTTTGGGAGAATAGAGGAATATCTCTAAACAAAAAAATAAAGCAATATGAAGATCTATCACCTAATCCTTGCGGGTGCCCTGGCAGGTGCTGCAGGATGCGAAAGTACAAGTACAATGTCGGGGGACACTACCACGGCCCAGTCGGCTATAGTGGTTTCCCCGGTGGCACAATCAGAATTCACCCTTCGTTATCCATCTGCGACTGCAGTGGAATGGGCATACTATAATGATGTAGCGGTGCCTATCGACTGGGAATTAACTGGTTGGCCTGCATTAGGCAGTGATGACTATGTAGTAACCTATGAAATGAATGGAGACAGGTATATGTCGTGGTACGACGACCGCGGAACATGGGTAGCCACTACCTATTCACTCCGCGATCATAACACACTTCCTGCATCAGTGCGAAACATGCTCAGTGAAAAGTATGCAGGTCATACCATTGATGATGTCGATATAGAAATGTGGGGCAATAATACCGCCTATGAAATTGAATTGGAGAACAGCACCCAGAAAACAAAATTGCTGGTAGATGCAAATGGTAACATTATCAAGGAAAAAGTTAAGGTTAAATAAGGCGGTCATAGGGTAAATGCAGATAAAAGGTCCTGGAATCAGGGCCTTTTATTTTTGGAGTTTGTAACATAGCCCTCAATTTTTGAGGAAATTGTTACAAGGGTTGTAACAATCTTATTATTTTTTGCGATGAATGTTACAGAGTTGTAACAATTTTCTGCTTTTCGCCCCTGTTGTTACAAATTTTATTGAAAATCAATGGTAACTGGCATTATAGCATAAAAAACTGCCACCTGAAGGTGGCAGTTGAATTTTCATCTCGATGCGCTTATTTTAAAAAGCCCTGAGGGACCTCCTTTTCCAGGAGATGCTCATAAATGAATTTGGTCTTTAGATTCTGGAAGTGCAATCCCTTTGCGCCGCCCCAGCCATGGCGGCCGCCGCTGTAGATCATCATTTCAAAATCTTTCTTCTTATCCTGCAGCGCACTGATAAGTTTAATGCTGTTTTGCATATGAACATTCTCGTCTATTATGCCATGAACGATCTGCAATTTTCCTTTGTACTTATCTACATGGTTCATTACGTTACTATTCTTATATCCTTCAGGATTATCCTTCAGTGTTCCCATGTAGCGTTCGGTATAGTGCGTATCATAAAGGCTCCAGTCGGTAACGCTGCCACCGGCCATGCCGTGGGTGAATACATCGGCACCATAGGTGAGTGCATAGGCCGATACAAACCCGCCATAGCTAAAGCCCGTGATCGCGATCTTAGATGGATCCGCAGAACCATTTTTGATCAACCAGTTCACCATGGTGCTATAATCTTTCATTTCCCAATAGCCAAGGTTGTGATAGAGTTCTGCTGCTCCGACCTTTCCGAAATGTCCGCTTCCGCGATGATCCATTGACACCTGGATCAGTCCTTCCTTCGCCCAGAATTGCTGGGTGCCGTTTATGGAGTATACATCGTTTACACCTGTTGAATTAGGCCCGCCATAAATTGAAATAAGCACAGGATATTTCTTTCCCTGCACCATATCAACAGGCCAGGTCACTTTCATCGGCAGATCGTATTTGCCGTCATCGCTTTTCACGCGGATCATTTCCACTTTCGCCAGCTTGTACTGGTCAAACTCTTCGCCTTTTGCAGAACCAAGTTCCCTGATCACCTTGCCTTTGTTGCTCACAAGTGCCATGGCGGCAGGTGTGCTTACATTACTATAGGTTGTTACGAAATAAGACGCATCCGGAGATAAATTCACAGAATGGGAATAATCACCAAAGGTGAGGCGCTTCATATCCTTTCCCTTAAGCGTAACCGAATAAAGATCACGACGTGCGCTGTTCTCCTTTCTTGCTGTGAAATAAACAATATTGTTCTTTGTATCTACATGGTTGATATCGGTAACCGTGAAGTTCCCTGTAGTGACCTGGTTAACCAGGTTACCTTCCATGTCGTGCAGGTAAAGATGATTCCACCCGCTTGCATCACTTTGAAGCAGGAGGCCTTTATTATTATCGAGAAAGGTTATCCTGTCGCCTTCCAGGTCTACCCATGTTTTTTGTTCCTCCGTGTAGAATGGTTTCTTTGACCCGGTTGCCGGATCAACGCTCCATATCTTCAGCAGGTTCTGCTTGCGGTTCAGCCATTGTACCAGCAGCGCGTCGCCTTGCGGCTTCCAGATAGGCGCACCAAAGTACTGGTCATCCGAAGCATTGAAATCTGCCCAGGTAATTTTTCCCCCTGCAGGATTTACGATCCCGATACGCACTTCCGGGTTCTTATCGCCCACTTTTGGATAGCGCACAGTTTCAACATAACCATGCTGATCGTTCGCATCAGTGATGGTGAATACCGGAACCTCAGTATCATCGCTCCTGAAGAACGCAATTGATTTGCTGTCGGGGCTCCACCAGAAAGCGCGGTAGTTTGATGATCTTCCGAGGATCTCCTCCATGTAAACCCAGCTTGCATAGCCGTTAAGGACAACATCACTGCCATCATTGGTCAGCCTGTTCACGTTCGTGGTTGAAACTTCCGCGGTATACAGATCATTATCCTTCGTATAGGCCACAAACCTGCCATCAGGACTGAGAGTGGGATTTTTTTCGATGGTCTTGTCGTTGGTTAGCCTGATCTCTTTACCATCCTTTCTCAAAAAGATATCATTGTCTTTAATGAAAACGGGATTTTGTTTCATGGGCACGTCAACTTTGCCGGCTTCTGTTTCCTTGCCGGTTTTAGCATCAACAGTGTAGGTCTTGTCTCCCTTCATCATTGTGAAGGTGGAACCTGAGGTCCAGTTCAGAACTTTTGGAAGCGGGCTGGTTATACCCTTGAAATTATTCCTGAAATAGTGTTCTTCTGTCAGCGGTTTTACCTGTGCAAAGGCGGAAGAAATACTTCCGGCAAGCAATAATGAAAGCGCTGAACGCATAGAGAAATTTGTCATTCCTGAATAAGGTTTTAGAAAAGACAAGATAACTTATTTGGCCGTTTTTGAAGGCCATAATTGATGAGTGGAACGTAGTAGGGTGCGAGTTGGAGGTTGGAGGTTGGAGGTTGGAGGTTGGAAGTTGGATGTTGGAAGTTGGAAGTTGGAGGTTGGAGGTTGGAGGTTGGAGATTGCCTGCCCCGGGGATTGGAGCAGGCGTGGATTATGAAATGTTATGAAGCGTCAGTGCCGTGCTCTGGTCGCATCATCGGAAATAATAATACATCCTGGATACTAGGCTGATTGGTGAGCAGCATGCATAGCCTGTCGATACCGAAACCAATACCGCTAGTTGGAGGCATTCCGTATTCCAATGCTCTTAAGAAATCGTGGTCGATGAACATGGCCTCATCATCTCCCCTTTCCATAAGGGCAGCCTGTTCTTCGAAACGTTCGCGCTGTTCAATGGGATCATTAAGTTCTGAGTAGGCATTGGCCATTTCCTTACCGTTGATCATAAGCTCGAAGCGTTCCACGAGTCCTTCTTTGGAACGGTGCTTTTTAGTAAGCGGGCTCATCTCTACCGGGTAGTCTATTATAAAAGTCGGTTGTACGAAATGATGCTCGCATTTTTCGCTGAAGATCTCGTCGATGAGTTTTCCTTTTCCCCATTTTGCATCTGCATGAATACCTAGCTTTGAGCACACCTCACGGATGCCATCTTCATCCATACCGCTGATATCGAATCCTGTATGAGTCTTGATGGCATCATACATTGTTACGCGGGGATAGGGCGCTTTGAAGCTGATATTCTTTCCATTCACTTCTATTTCCGGGGTACCGTTCACTGCAATGGCTGTTCTTTCAAGAAGCTGTTCGGTGGTTTCCATCATCCACAAATAATCCTTGTATGCCACGTAAAATTCCAGTACGGTGAATTCAGGATTATGTGTCCGGTCCATTCCTTCATTGCGGAAGTTGCGGCTGAATTCGTACACCCATTCAAAGCCGCCTACCAAAAGGCGCTTCAGGTATAGCTCGTTTGCGATGCGCATGTACATGGGCACGTCGAGTGCATTATGGTGTGTGGTGAAAGGTCGGGCAGCCGCCCCGCCCGGGATACTTTGCAGCACCGGGGTATCAACTTCAATTGCCCCGTGTTCATTCAGGAACCCACGCATGGCATTGATCATACGGGTACGCTTCAGGAATACTTCCTTTACACCGGGGTTTACAACAAGATCGGCATAACGCTGGCGGTATTTGAATTCAGGATCCGTTACTTCATCGAATGCTTCGCCGTCTTTTTCCTTCACAACAGGAAGCGGCCTCAACGCTTTGCTTAATAACCTGAACTCTGTGATGTGCACGGATGTTTCACCCGTCTTGGTTGTAAATACATATCCCTTTATACCAATGAAATCTCCGATATCCAGTAATTTCTTCCATACATTCTGGAACATGGATTTATCCTCGCCGGGGCATATATCATCCTGTTTTATATAACACTGTATCCTTCCCGAACCATCCTGAAGCACGGCAAAATTGGCCTTGCCCATATCACGCACACTCATGATCCGTCCTGCAAGCACAACATCAGCAAATTCCGCTTTATTTTCATCGCCTTTATAGCGTTCCTTTATTTCCGCAGCGGTAATATTCACGGGGAATAATTCGGCGGGATAGGGCTCAATCCCGGCCTTGCGTAATTCTTCGAGTTTTTCTCTCCTGATGATCTCCTGTTCAGATAAATGAGTAGACATAAAATATAAATGGCTGCAAAGGTAAGATGGCAGCGCGAGCAGTCCAAGCCTGCGGTTTAATGCATTATTCTCATCAACTGGCAGAAATCTTGCTGTGAACCGTGTAAATTCAGTTCATGCGAAAGATAATATCAGCAGTTTCCATTGCAACCCTTCTCATTTCCTGCGATGTTTTACAACAACTTCCGACTACGGGTGGCCCGGTTACTGAAGCTGAGGCCGGCCAGGGCATCAAGCAGGCGCTGAACCAGGGACTTGGTAAAGCGGTTAACCAGCTTAATGTTACGGATGGCTTCTTCGGCAGCCAGTTTTATAAGATACTGCTTCCTCCCGAGGCGCAGCGGGTAGAGAATACACTTCGTACCCTGGGACTGGGCAACCTGGTAGACCGTGCCGTATTGTCGATAAACCGCGGGGCAGAGGATGCGGTAGGCTATGCCACGCCAATCTTTGTTGATGCGATCACCAGTATGACCATAAACGATGCAATTAATTTAGTTAGGGGTGGTGATACCAGCATCACGCATTTCTTCAGGGTGAAGACAAGCCAGCGGTTGATGGATGCCTTCCTGCCGGTGATACAGCGTTCGCTGGATAAAGTGGATGCCACGAAGTACTACGGTGACCTGGTGAGAAGCTATAACAGCTTTCCAACTACCATTCGTAAACTTGATCCGGACCTTGCGGGGTATGTAACGCTGAAGGCTAACGATGCACTTTTCAACCTGATAGCAAAGGAGGAAAAGAACATCCGCGAAAACCCGGTAGCACGAACCACCGAGATATTAAGGAAAGTGTTTGGCGGCTTGTTCTAAAAGAGAATCTTTTATTGGATTACGCTAAAAGTACCTGCCATGCTTCATCAACCTTTCCATGGTTAAGTAGTTCCGCTGCGTAGGTATGAAGCTCCTTTTCCATTTCAGCAGGGTTCATTGCGTAATACTGTACGATCTGTTTTACTTTTTCATCATTGAATGCAGGATCGATCACCGGGAATTCATTCACATTTGCAAGTTGGCCAAGATGGTTCCCGGTGAGTATTTTACTAAGCCGTATATCTTCAGGAAGTGAATCAATTCCGATCCCTAGCTGGGTATTGGGTTTCGCAACCTTAAATAGGCTGGTCTCATCCACTTTGCAATACCAGTCGCCTCCCAGGCGTGCAATATGCTGCATCTTACGCTGGTCGATCTTACCATTTTCATCAAGAATACTATCGTGGATGTGCATCAGCAGCACTTCACAGATCACGAGATTGCCTGCTCCGCCATTCTCCCCAAGGGGCTTCACTTCAAGAACCCGACATTCCAGTTTCACCTTGCTTTCCTTTACCATAGGAGGCTTTACTTTGATGGCCATTTCGGGAGTAAAACCTGCCTTCGCAAATTCATTGACTTCCTTTGGGTATTCACAACTGGCGAGGGAAACCTGCTGTACCATATCGTAGTCTGCAATATTGATCACAACCTCCGGCACTTCAAGCACATTCTGAAGGGTATGCTTGGTTGTATTATCCCTTACCCTCCGGGCCGGTGAGAAAATGACCACAGGTGGGTTAGAGCTGAAAAGGTTGAAAAAGCTGAATGGGCTCAGGTTTACATTACCTACCTTATCTATAGTAGAAGCAAAGGCGATAGGCCTTGGGGCTATCGCATGCTGCAGGTAATTCTGTGCTTCTGCAGGCTTGATGGTACTGAGATCAATCAGCATTTATCTTTTCTTTTTTCAGTGCAAGAATAGACATGTCACTTTCCTCCTTAACGATCGTATTGCTAAGGGTGCCGAGCTGATCGATCTCCATTTCCACCACGTCTCCATCTTGCAGCCACTGTTCCTTGTAATTAGGGTCTTCCAGTTTTCCGGTCCCGTTAAGTTCAAGGAAGCAACCAGTGCCCACGGTCCCGCTCCCGATAACATCACCGGCGAAAACATTCGCGCCATAGCTCACCCGTTCAATGATCTCGGCGAATGTCCAGTCCATATCGCCAAGATTACCTGAACTAACCTGCTTGCCGTTCACCCTGCAACTCATGTTCAGGTTCCAGGCCTTACCGGTATGCCCTGCCTTGCAGGGGATCTCGTATTCTTCCAGTTCATCGAGGGTAACCAGCATGGGGCCGATTGCAGTAGCGAAGTCTTTTCCTTTAGCGGGTCCGAGGTTCAGAAGCATTTCTTCCATTTGTAACCGGCGTGCGCTCAGGTCATTCATGATCATTAAACCGGCGATATAATTGTCTGCTTCTTCTGCCTTGATATTCCTCCCCGGGCGGTTAATAACGATAGCAGCTTCCAGCTCAAAATCCAGTTTTTCAAAATGGTCGGGCATACAGTAAACCTCTCCCGGTCCCTGAATGCTGTTATGGTTGGTGAAATAGAAGATAGGGTATTGATCGAATTCAGGGATCATGTCCACTTTGCGGTTCCTGCGTGCTGCAGCTACGTGCTGGCGGAAGGCGTATCCATCGCGGCAACTGGTAGGATGAGGAACCGGCGCCAGGATGTATGCATCGTTCAGATCCATGGATGGGACATCCCGTCCTGAGCCTTCTTTTATCCTCCTTTCAGCAGCAATGGCAAGGGGAAGCACATCATCCCAATAGTTCAGGAACATCGCCATACTTACCGGCAGGTCGGAATGCAGCGTGTCGGTATCATATAACTTTCCATTCACAAGTATAGCGAGTTGATCTCTCTCTTCCTTCAGGTAGGTTACCAGTTTCATACTTTATTTATTAAGCAGCAAATTTACTGAAGCACAGCCTCGCCGGCAAAAACATTAGTTGCAGTATATTTGCAGAAATGCATTCCTATGGAATTTGAAAAGATCCATAATAAGGGACAGGCTCAGCTTTTCAGGAATCAATACCTGGAATACCTTACCAAGACACACCCTCTTGTGATCTGGGGAATGTATTTGCCTGTATTCATCCTCCTGCCATATTATGCGCATAATACTCTTGGCTATGGTATAGGCCGTGTGCTTCTTACTTTTTTTGCAGGCATGTTCTTCTGGAGTTTTTTTGAATACATAATGCATCGTTTTGTATTTCACATGGTGGCTGAATCCGAAAAGGCAAGAAGGGTCATTTATGTTCTGCACGGTAATCACCATGAATATCCCCGCGATAAGGAAAGACTTTTCATGCCTGCTGTACCAAGCCTGATCATAAGCTCAACACTCTTTCTACTGATGTATGGAATGATGGGCCAGAACGTCTTCTCATTCTTCCCGGGTTTTATGTTGGGTTATCTTATCTATGGAAGCATGCACTATGCAATTCATGCATGGAATCCCCCTTTCAAATGGATGAAAGGCCTGTGGAGGAATCATCATCTTCACCACTATAAGCAAACACAACGCGGTTTCGGTGTCAGCTCCACGCTCTGGGACCATGTGTTCGGAACGACTTTCGATCTTAAAAAAGAAAAAGAAGATAAGGAAAAGGTGAAGGAGCTTATGTTCTCCAAATGATCACCAGCGCTCCTCCCTGCTGTCGCCTCCTTTGAACATTTCCCTGTTTTTACGTTTCTGTTCCTGCCGTTCCAGGATCATTCCAGCAATGATATCGCCTGCATTGCCGGGGTCAGCCATTAATGCATTCCGTAACTTTTCTTCATTTATATCCAGGCGATAAAGAATATTGATAAGTCCATTGAAATCATCAAGGATGAGCCTGTTCACTTCAACAGAGATCATTTTAAATAGAACCTGTTCGTCTTTGCCTTCCTGTGATATGATCTCTTCAAGCTTCATGTCAGAATTTTTCAAGCACCCCAAGTGCAAAAAGGGAGAAGTCGTATTTGCAGGGATCGTCTTTATCGAGTTTCCTTAATTCACCGGTAAGTTCAATGGCGGCCTGCCAGTCTGTTTGCTTTCTTTGCAGAAGTCCAAAATGCCTTGCAACCCTGGCTACATGAACATCTAAAGGTATTATTAATTGGGCTGCCGGAATATTCTTCCACAAACCAAGATCCACTTCGCTCTTCCTGACCATCCACCGTAGGAACATATTCAGCCTTTTGCACGATGAGTTCCTGAATGGTGCAGCAATATGTTTCCTGGTTCGTTGAGGTACGTCTTCAAGACTGAAGAAATACGAATGGAAATTATTAAGACGCTCTTCCATTGCCCAGGCTTCATTCATGGTAAAGGCAGCCTCCAGAGTCGAATGGCGTTGGTAATGGTGACGAAAGAATTCAATAAAATAAAGCAGGTCGGTATAATTGAAGGTTCGATGCCTGAACTCCTGTAATCTTCTCAACTCAGGGGCGGAAGCATTTTTTATGAATTCAGAAGGAGCATTGTCCATCAGTTCCATTAATTCATTGGCCTTATTGATGATGGTCTTACGGTTTCCCCAGGCGAATATCGCTGCAAAGAACCCGGAGATCTCCTGGTCGCGCGCGTTTGAAAAACGATGTGGAACTGAAACGGGATCAGCCTCAATAAAGAAAGCCCTGTCATATTCTTCGGCCTTGCGGTTAAGGAATGCGATAAGGCCTTCACTCAGCATTATCCTATTGCCTGGTTGAGGTCTTCAATAAGATCATCCGCATCTTCTATACCCACGCTAAGTCGGATCAGTCCATCAGTGAGGCCAACCTTCAGTCGTTCTTCCCGTGGAATGCTTGCATGGGTCATGCTTGCAGGATGATTGATAAGTGATTCAACCCCACCCAGGCTTTCCGCAAGGGAGAAAAGTTTTGTTGAGGAGAGCACCCTTGTGGCATTCTCAATAGTATCATCATTTAAGGTAAAGCTCATCATGCCTCCGAAGCCCCGCATTTGTTTCCGGGCGATGTCATGATTAGGATGATCCTCAAATCCGCACCACCAAACCTTTCCAACCGAAGAATGCTCCCTGAGGAATCGCGCGATCCTTTCGCCATTTTCGCAATGTTGTTTCATGCGTACATGCAAGGTCTTTATACCACGAAGCACCAGGAAGCAATCCATAGGCCCCGGCACCGCCCCACAGCTTTTCTGAATGAAGTAAAGCCTTTCCCTGAGGTCATCGTCATTCATTACCAGTGATCCCTGGATAACGTCACTGTGTCCTCCCAGATATTTAGTAGCGGAATGCATTACGATATCTGCTCCAAGATCCAGGGGATTTTGAAGGTAGGGTGATGCGAATGTATTATCGACACACAACAGTGCATTTGCATTTTTTGCTATTGCAGAAACCGAAGCTATATCCGTGATATTCATCATGGGGTTTGTAGGGGTCTCGATCCAGATAAGCTTTGTTTTACTGCTTAATGCAGGTTTAATATTTTCCGGATCAGTGGTATCAACATATTTGAATACTATTCCGAAGCGTTCAAATACTTTTGTGAAAAGACGGTATGTTCCGCCATACATATCGTTTGCAGCTACAACCTCATCGCCCGGCGAAAGGAGCTTTATCACCGCATCTGTAGCAGCTACCCCACTGGAAAATACCAGCCCGTGTTTACCATTCTCGATAACAGCCATGGCTTCTTCGAGGGCCTTACGTGTTGGGTTTTGAGAACGTGCATATTCAAAACCCTGGTGCACTCCCGGCGCATCCTGCACATAGGTAGAGGTTTGGTAGATCGGGGTCATTATTGCACCTGTAGAAGGATCGGGATGTGATCCTGCATGGATCATCCGCGTTGCTATCTTTTTAGTATTCAGATTTGCGCTCATGTCTGTGATTGAAGCGCAAAAATAAGCTTCTTATATGAGTTGGGCGAGGCAGAGATATCTCCAGTCAGGGTTATTGAATGAATGTGCATCAGTGGCAATTACCTCCTTATCGAGTACGGATGCACGTAATACCCGGTGCTCTACGAGCTTTTTTCTTGACAGGTGTATAAGTTCCTTTACTGCGGGTGAACTGAGCCATTGTTTTTGGGGTGGCTCAAATCCTGTCTTTCTCTTTTGCCAAACGATATTTGCCGGCAAACGGTCTTTCATCATGGTCCGCAATATCCATTTTGAATAGCCATCCCTGATCTTGAGTGATGAAGGTAGGGAGAAGGCAAATTTCACCAGGGCAGGGTTCAGGAAAGGAAGCCGGACTTCTACACTATGGGCCATGGCATTCCGGTCGCTGAACCGCAGCAGTTCCTCAAGGCCCATTTGCATGGTATTGAAATAGAGGATGTCATTCAGTTTTGTGACGGTTGGCTTGTAAAGTCCTTCCCATTCATGCCCTTTTAAAGAGGCAAGTAATTCGGGGTTGATATTGTGATTGGAACGGATCATGCCCAGCTCTTTCTTTTCCAGGGCCATGGCAGCGTGGGACGGAAGAAAGGCAGCAACAACATTCCGGAAGTTCCATCTTAGTGCCGCATCGTTTCGCTTAAGGGCAAGGTATTCCTTACGTGCTTTTACCAGGCGGTGATGGCCGATCAGGTCCTGGAGATACCAGTGAAAATATTTTTCATAACCTGCAAGGATCTCATCTGCTCCCTGGCCATCCAGCAGAACCTTTATGCCTGACGAAGCAGCGCGGGAGAAGACACTGTATTGCGCAAATATGCTTGCGGAAGAAAATGGTTCTTCCTGGTGCCAGGATACTCTTTGCAATGTGGCTGCAAGATCTTCGGCCGACGGCGTAACGATATTGCTTTTCAGCGACAGGTGGTGAACTGCAAGCCCTATATTGTCTTCTTCATTCTTTTCAAAGCCAGGGAATACTGCAGAAAAGGTATTATGCGATGCCTTATGCCTTCTTATATACCATGCAATTGTTGAACTGTCGATACCGCCGCTTAGCGAACTTCCTGTTTCCACATCACTTCGCAAGCGCAGCATAACAGACTGGTCCATCAGGTCATCCAGGGATGAAACTGCCTCCTCCACTGAATAGCGCGAACTTAGCTGCTTGTCTATATCATAATAGGCGTATTGTGTAAGCTTGCCGCTTACCTCTTCATACTCCAGGTAATGCGCAGGAGGCAGGGAAAATATGTTCCGGTAAAAGGTTTCGGATTTATCTGTTGGGTTTTGCAACTGCCCGATGGAAAGGTAATTGAGAACCATTTTTTCGCTCAGGTTCTTCGGAACTCCTGCTTTCCATAAGGCTTTCATTTCACTGGCAAAATAGAAGGAACCGTTTTGATGAAAGTAAAAAGGTTTTTCCCCGAACCTGTCTCGTGCTGCAAAAAGCATCCTCGTTTTTTCGTCCCAAATCGCAAATGCGAACATGCCATCGAAATACTGAAGGCAACGTGATTGATAACAATCGTATGCAGCCAGGATCACTTCCGTATCGCTCTGGGTTTTGAAATGATAACCAGCCTTCAGAAGATCATTACGTAGTTCCTTATAATTATATATCTCTCCGTTATACACGATGGTATATCGCTGCAAATAATGCATTGGTTGTGCAGCTTCGCTTGAAAGATCAATGATGGCAAGTCTTCTATGGCCAAACCCTGTGTTCCCTGAGTTGTTTATCCAAAATCCTTCCCCGTCAGGTCCGCGATGAATGAGAGAATTAGCCATCTCCCGGAGAATGTCAGCTGATATTTGCTGTCCCGGGGGAGATATGATTCCTGCAATGCCACACATACTTACCGGTAAAACTTGATGGGTAAAAGTACTTTGATAGTATCCCAGGCCATAAGCAGGTCTGAACCATGGCTTGCAGGGAGGAAGACCATGGTAAAGTCTTCGAGCGGCTGATCCAGATTTTGTACCGCTACTGTGGTCCGCAGTACATCCCTTGTGGAATCTATATTAAGGCCCCACGAATCAAGGTTCGTATTCAGCGCAAGGGTCCACTGGGTGGGACTTGGGATGCAGTAGAGAACATAACGACCTTTAGCAACGGGCTGCCCGTTAATTTCCGCATTTGTAAAGAATTCTACCTCGGTTGCTTCATTGGCTCCCAGCCTCCATGGCTTTCCATATGGTACAAGGCTTTCATCATTTCCAAAGATGGTCCTATTCTTCTTATGCGGGCGGCTGTAGATCACCCGTGCAAGTGGCGGGGTTGAATCCCCTTTCATTTTTTTGAGCGGGTAGCCTGAAGGGAAATAGCTCATGTCCATCGGCGACTGGTCGTACGGTGCAAAGCTGTTTGAAACCGGTGCGGTAGCAAGAGAATCTATCCTGGCCGGTCTTTCTTCAGTTTGGGTACTGCAGGAAACCAGGACGATGGAAATTGCAAAAAGTATAGCTCTAGCTGTGGGGATCATGGTTCAATTTACAGGGAAATCGGCACTTTCACCTCCACATCATCCCAGGCAATGAAAAGAAAAAGCTGTTTTTCAGGTCTTTCAAATGCCATAACGAAGGATTCCATCGGTTCATTCCGCTGTATCACGGGTACGGTTATGCGTGCAACGTCCTTTTTCTGATCATAATTAAAAGAACCCCAGGTATCTGTTTCCTTGTTAAGAATTATGGTCCAGTTATCTTTCTCAGGGATCGCATACATGGTATACCTGCCTTTTTTCACCTTTGAATCTCCGAATGATGCATTTTGGAAGAATTCGATCTCGGTGGCTTCATTGGCGCCCAACCTCCATACCTTACCATATTCGATCAGTTCGCCAAATATCGTTCTGCCTGCTTTTTGTGGGCGGCTGAAGATCACCCTGGCCATCAGCGGTTCGTTAACCTTGTCCTGGATCTTCAGCACGGGGTAGTTTGCCGGGTAATAGGCCATGTCCATCGGTGATTTATCAGGCGCAGGAAGTTTTTGTGCTGCAGAAAACAATGGCAGCAATAGGAAGAATAGAACAAAACGCATATCTCGAAGGGTTTTGGTCAAAGATAAGTCACCAGGATTTTTCCTTCCATACATTAAAACTGCTTTAACGCCTCAATTCTGATGCTTTCACTTTTGCGAACTGGTATAGATCGGGAAAAAATCTATTGTAATACTCTTGCAAGGATTTCTTTTCCAGGAGAAAAATGTTGAAGGCGGTTTCAACTTCCACAATGTACGAGGCCCTGCGTTTAAGCCCGGAGAGCGATCTGTAGATCCCATCCTCTTCCCGGTAATTATACAGCCAGTCCTGGCTTTTCATATAAGGGAACATCGCTGCAAATTTTGGTGGGAAGAAGCTTTCATGCCGGGAGAGGGAGGTGTAAACACCTTTAACGAAGGCCTCCAGGGATGAATCTGCGAATAATCCAGGGTCATTCGCAACGAAATGGTCATAAATAATATCGAGTATTGATGCAGAATAAAGTCGGTAAGGACTAAATACCGATCTCGCCTGTTTATTCACTGGGTGATTATCTGTAAACTCGTCGATAGCCCGGTGAAGGTCAACTCCTGCAAGTATCGCCGGGGGCAGATCATATTTCTTCCTGCCCTTTACAAAGTCGCTTATCATGTTCCCCGCCAGTAACTCCGGATCATTAAACGACAAAACAGCATGGGCTAAGAAGTTCATTATTAAAGGTAACGACTTCCATATTTCCCTTTTAACAATACCATTACATCAATTATGATTTCATTATGAATTATCTACCATTTACGGGAATTAAGTGTAAGAGCATTCATTTACGAAGGTTTACGTAGAGGTAATTTTCCGCTCATCAACTTTGTTCGTTGACGGTCATGTTTTCGTCATTATATGATTGTGAAGGGAAATGCGCCGCTATACTTTTACACTGTCGCTGCAACAAACCGGCGATTAGTTTAAACCTTAAAAGTATAGTCATGAAAAAGTTAGCAACCATCCTTACAGCGGCAGTGCTGTTCATCGGAACCCAGTCATTCACTCCGGTTACCACCGTTACCCAGGCGGTACAACATTCTTTCAGCAGGCATTTCGGAACTGTTTCCGCAGTTAGCTGGGAAAGATCTGGCGAGTATTATTTCGCAAGTTTTAAGATCAACGGATGTGAAACAACAGCAGCCTACAGTCCACAGGGAGATCTTATCGGCACTTCCCGCAGGATACCTATGAGTGCATTGCCTGTAAAAGTAACCACAGCCCTTAATGAAAACTATCCTGGTCACGCTTTCAGTGCTGAAGCCATGGAGATAGACTACAGCGGAGAAACACACTACTATTTTTCAGCGCAGGACGACAGCAAATTCCTGAAATTAAAAGCAACCCCCGAAGGAACACTTACTGTAATGGACAAGATCCGCAAAGTACAGTAAGCCGGAAATATGTAGTTGATAGTTTAGATTTCATATTCGCTCGTAAGGGGTTCAGTCCTGAACCCCTTAATTTTTATAGCGAAGCCTATGAATTCTTAAGCAACCATTCAGTGATCAGTTCAAGCGCTTCCCTTGAGAAGGATTCTTCCAGCTGCCCGTATTCGGTTACAGAACAGGTTGTGCATTTTTGGAAAAGATGATTGTGGCCGGGTAGAGAAATTATGAATGGTGCAGGCGATTTGCTTTTTGAAAGGGATTGTTTTATTCCTTCAAGATTAGAAGTACTCAGCACCTGGACATCCTCTTCACCATTTATTGCAAGAACTTTTGTGTTCAGTTTCTTAAGCGTTTTCCCGGGATCATATTGTATAAAATACCGGAACCAGGGATCGGATAGGGCCTTATAAATTTCAAAAACATAACTCTTTCTTTGCTCGGCCGAGCTTAGCCCCGTTTTCGCAAGGGCATCGGCGCTCATTTTCTTTGCCCAGTCTTGAGCGTAATCTGTTCCTTTTTTGATCGCTTTTGTGCTGTCGTCGCTATCAAGGATCTTTTCAATTACACCTTTGTAAAGTTTGCCAAAGGCATTGGCTGTTTCTTCATCCGCCCCTGTTTTAGCAAAAACAGCAGATGCCTGTTCCCTCATAAGTTCTTTCACTTCGATGCCGGGTGCCGCAAGAAGTACGATGAAGGCAATATCATTTCTTTCCGCTGCCACCATCGGGGCGATCATACCGCCTTCACTATGACCGAGTATGCCGATCCTTGAAGTGTTCACTTCTGGCCTGGTACGCAAATATTCTATGGCTGCATTTGCATCCTTACTGAAATCAGCAGAAGTGGAATTCATATAGCTGCCGGTGGATCTGCCAATACCCCTGTCGTCTACACGTAAAACCAGGAAGCCTTTCCGGCTGAGGTGATCTGCGATAACTGCGAAAGGTTTATGGCCGAATATGGTGTGGTCCCGGTCGGATGGCCCGCTTCCGCCAATCAGCAGGAGCGCCGGATATTTTCCTGGTGAGCCGGGGCTTTTAGGATAGGTGATGGTTCCGCCGATAGTTACACCATCTGCACCACCTGGAAACAGGACGTCTTCAGAATTATAAGGAAATGGTGGAACCGGAGTCTGGGGTTTCTGTGCCTTTGCTGAAGAGGCAGACTTCCGGTGAAGTACCAAAGGCAATTTTACACCCTGGCTGATCATGCCCGACAATGTTGTATCGTTAACCAGTTTTCCTTCAAAGGAGAATCCTGCCTGGCGAAATTCTGTGAAAACCGAGTCACCGGTGATGATGGTGGTATCCATCTTTATATCGAATGCATTCTGATCAGGGCTATCCATTTTACCTGACACCGAACCATCGGGTCTTTGTTCAAATTTGAAACCAATCCTGAGTTCAAGATTTACAGGTTTTCCTTCCCATGAACCAAATATTTGGGCCTGTGCTGGTAAGGTTGAAAATAGAAGAAGGGCGGGAATTAAATAGCGCATATTGAAAATTGAAAATGCAAAAATAAACTTTATCAACGTCATATTCAGTAATGACGAGTATCAGTGATTAGGCTACCCGTAAATGTAATTTTGCCTTGTTGTGAAACAGGTATCTACGATCTTACTGGGTTTACTTATTGCTTTCAAAAGCTTTTATCCCCTGGCGATGTATAGTTTTTATTATGCCAACCAGGGTTTTTATACGTTGTTCTGCGAAAATAAGGACAAGCCTCAGCTTCAATGCAAGGGTAAGTGCTACCTGAAAAAACAGATCACAAAACCCGGGAAAAGTGAATCGACCTCGCTTGTGAATCTGAAAGGATCTGAAACTTTTGTTTTCTTTTCAGAAATCATTTGTCAGAAATCTTCATTACCTGTTCTTACCAGGAATTATGCTTCCGTTCCAGGTATTCAATACTCTTTTATATTCAACAATGAAGTAATTCATCCGCCTTCTTTCTCCTGAATTTTTTGGGGTGGACTGAACCATTTCCCGGATCAGTCGTATCAACATATAACATTATTCACCAGGCTTCCAATACTATCAGTTAGAGGAAGCCGATAGTCAATCATTATCATGAAACAATATTTCTATGCCCTTATCGCATCAATGATCATTATTTCTTCCTGCACTAAAAGCAATATGGCAGAACCTGCTGAAAACTTATTAAAGGTCGCTGAGGCTTATGCGCCAGGTGCAGCTGCAAAAGTTGAATTGTATTCCAGTTCTCCACTGGCAACAGGCTATAATACTATTTATGTGGCTTTGTATGATTCTGCAACCGGTCAGCGGATCGATTATGCAGGAATTGAACTTGTTCCTGAAATGGACATGGGCAATATGATGCATTCCTGTCCTGTTAGAGAACCCTTCACCAGTTGCAATAAACAAATTGTTCCAGGGAGGCATTGTCTTTATCATGCCTTCAGGCAACATGGGATCCTGGGTGGTGAAAGTAATAGTGGATCATGCGGGCAAAACAGGTACAGCGGTATTGCCCGTTAATATAGGCTCTTCTGCTTCTCCGCGTTTAAAGTCCTTCATTTCCAGGCATGACAATTCGAAAATATTCGTTGCCCTGCTTGAGCCTGCCAATCCCAAAGTTGGTGTTAACGACCTGGAGATCGGTATTTACAGGTCGAACAGCATGATGCACTATCCTGCTGATAGCTCCCTTAAGGTTATCGTTACACCTGAAATGCCTACCATGGGACATGGTTCTCCCAACAACGTAGATCCCACACATGCCGGTAATGGCAGGTATAAGGGAAAGGTGAATTTCACGATGACAGGCCTATGGCATCTCAATATGGATTTCATGGCTGGAACTGTCGTTGCGGATACTTCAACCTTCTTTGAAGTGAATTTTTAGAGGAAGGAACCAATTAAACTTACAGAGATGAACCGTTCAATTATTTTATGTGGAACCCTGTTATTCCCCGCTGCTTTATGGGCACAAGACTCTCTGAATACAGATACTTCCAGGACAATTATGCTGCAGGAGGTTATAGTATCCTCAAAAGCAAACTCACGCCAACACGATCTGTTTAATTATTATAAGGTGAATAAGGCTGCCACTACGGAGGATATAATGGCAAGGCTGCCGGAACTTTCCCTTGTACGTCGCGGTAGTTATGGCATGGAGCCCGTGATTCGCGGGTTTAACAGCAACCAGGTTAATCTTCTGCTTAACGGAATGAAGATCCATGGAGCATGCACCGACAAAATGGATCCGGCATCCATTTATATTGAACCGGTCAATTTAAACAGCATTGAACTGCAAACTTCAGGGAGAAGTACAATTTCGGGATCTTCTGTCGGGGGAAGCATAAACCTGAAACTGGCAGAGGCTGCCTTTCATGATGAGCCCAGGATTTCGGGAACGGTCAACAGCGGTTATCATTCTGTTTCATCTTCCTTTTTTAATTCTGCTGAACTTTCATTCTCCGGCCGAAAATTTGGCATAAGGTTCTCCGGTACGTACAGGAAAGCAGCGAATTACCAAGATGGTTCAGGGAAAGTGGTTAACTTCTCCCGGTATGAAAAAATAAATTATGCTTTAAACGCCAAATACCGTGTTAGTGAAAGATCGTTCCTGAAAATAGATCTTCTTGCTGATGATGGCTGGAATATCGGTTATCCTTCCCTTCCAATGGATGTTGGTTATGCCAATGCAAGGATCGCTGCAATAAGCCTGAACAGGAGTGACCCGGCCTCCAAATGGGAAACAGTGGAAGCCAGGTTGTATGCGAACAGGGTGAAACATTATATGGATGATACTCACCGGCCGTCTGTTCAGGTGCATATGGATATGCCGGGAGAAAGCATCACCTACGGTTTCTATGCTGAAGGAAGCAGGAAGGCAGGCAGATCAAAACTGGTGGTAAGAGCTGATGCATCCACTGCTTTTTTAAAAGCTTCAATGACAATGTACCAGCCAGGTCAACCCCCGATGTTTATGCTAACGTGGCCGGATAATCGCCAGTTGCAAAGCGGGCTTGCAGCCCAAATGACCATCCCCGGGAATTCAAAAACGATTTTCCGGTTTAACGGCCGCGCAGACTTCATTTCCTATAGCCTTATGAACCAGGCAGGCAAAGATCAAATGGCTGTGTTTGGTTTTCCCGGTCAGGATATGAATTATTTTATCCCTTCACTGTCAGCGCTGGTAAATTACCAGCTCACAGGCAAATTGCGTACATCCTTTTCACTAGGTTTAAATGGCAGGGCGCCCACCGCACCGGAATTATACGGATTCTACCTGTTCAGCCAGTTTGATGGATATGATTATATAGGAAATCCTTCGTTGGAAAAAGAAACGGGGTTGCAAACCGAGTGGACAGTTTCATACATTTCAGGAAAATGGAGGGTGCATACTGCTGCATATCTAAACAGGATATCAAACCATATTACCTCTTCAGTGAAACCTGGTTTCAGTGCAATGACCAACGGAGCGAAAGGTGTGAAACAATATTTCAATCTTGATCATTCTCTCGTCAGGGGAGCTGAAGTCAGCATTGTTGCGATTCCTTGGAAATATATCCAGTTTGTGACTGCAATGAAGCATGTGCGCGGACAGGACAAAAACGGCGAGGCTCTTGCCCTGATGCCGCCGTTAAAAAATACTAGTTCAGCAAAATTGTCCTTAGGCAGATTTTGGCTGCAGGGAGAAGCAGAATTTGCATCAAGGCAAAACCTGGTTGATAGCCGGGCAGGTGAATTCCCAACTGGATCATATTCCTTGTTCCACATCCGGGCTGGCTGTAACCTGGAGATTGGGCGATCAATCCTCCAATTAAATACCGGTGTTGAAAATATTTTTGATGTGTATTACAGGGAACACCTGGATTGGGGAAATATTGGCCGTCCGGGGAGGAACATTTATTTGCAGGCAGGGATCAGTTTTTAGATCAGTATTGCATTTGCGCGCCAATACGGCACAAAGAATGCATAACTTTTCAATCACCTAATTTTGCCTTCCTGTATAAACTGAAATATTATGAAAAGAGGACCTGTTTCCGGATTTATTGAATACCATTATCGTCATTTCAACGCTGCTGCCTTAATGGATGCGGCCAAAGGGTATGAACAACATCTCGCCGAAGGCGGTAAAATGATGATCACACTGGCTGGGGCCATGAGTACGGCAGAACTGGGATTGAGCCTTGCAGAAATGATCCGCCAGGATAAGGTTGCGATCATTAGCTGTACAGGGGCAAATCTTGAAGAGGATATAATGAATCTTGTGGCGCACAGCCATTACAAGCGCGTACCAAACTACCGTGATCTTAGTCCGCAGGATGAATGGGACCTACTGGAGAATCATTATAACCGGGTTACGGATACATGTATTCCCGAAGAAGAAGCTTTTCGCCGCCTGCAGAAACATATCTACGAGATATGGAAAGATGCAGACTCACAAGGAGAAAGGTTCTTCCCGCATGAGTATATGTACAAAATGATCAAAAGCGGGGTGCTGGAACAATATTACGAGATAGACCCGAAGAACAGCTGGATGTATGCCGCCGCAGAAAAGAACCTTCCGATCGTAGTGCCTGGCTGGGAAGACAGCACCATGGGAAACATTTTTGCTTCGTATGTGATCAAGAATGATATCAAGGCTTCAACAATGAAGAGCGGTATCGAATACATGGTATGGTTAGCCGACTGGTACAGGAATAATTCCGAAGGAAAAGGAGTAGGGTTCTTCCAGGTTGGTGGCGGAATTGCCGGTGATTTCCCGATCTGCGTGGTTCCTATGATGTACCAGGACCTTGAATGGCAGGATGTTCCTTTCTGGAGCTATTTCTGCCAGATCTCTGATTCAACAACCTCTTACGGTTCCTATTCGGGCGCCGTTCCAAATGAAAAGATCACCTGGGGAAAGCTTGATATCAACACTCCAAAGTTTATCGTTGAAAGTGATGCCACGATAGTTGCACCGCTGATCTTCGCCTGGGTGCTTGGGTGGTAATAACATAAATAAAAAAGCAGGGAATTGTCCCTGCTTTTTTTATGAATTCACACCAATGAACTAACGAACAATTATCTTTCTCCCATATTCAACGGCGTATCCCTTTTCAGCATTGCATCGCGGTTAGCCATTTCCCATGCAGTGTGGAAGATCATCTTTACACGCTTCTCATATAATTCCCAGTTGATCTTATCTACGGTATCTGTGGGTTTATGATAATCAGCTTTCAGCATACCATCATAAAAGAATAATACAGGAACCCCCTTGCGCGCAAAGTTGTAATGGTCGCTGCGGAAATAGATACGGTGCGGATCCTTAGGATCATCAAACTTATAATCGAACACGAGATTCGTGTACTTTTTATTCGCTCCCTCACTGATAGGTTGCAATTCGCTGCTGATCTTATCGTGACCGATCACGTACACATAATTCTGGGTGTCGGCACTCATCCTTTCTGTATCGATCCTTCCAACCATATCGGTATTCAGGTTAACGGTTGTTTTGTCAAGAGGGTAAAAAGGATTCTCGCTGTAGTATTCACTGCCCCAAAGACCTTTCTCTTCTCCGCTGAATAGCATGAATATGATCGTTCTGCGCGGACCTTTTCCTTCTTTCTTCGCTTTTGCAAAAGCTTCTGCCATAGCCATCACGCCTACAGTTCCACTTCCATCATCATCAGCGCCATAATGGATCTTTCCATCACGGATGCCAACATGGTCATAGTGCGCCGTAAGGAAAACGTATTCATCTTTCCTGTCTGACCCTTCCAGTACACCCACTACATTAGATGACCTGATTATTTCGCGGTCTCTTTTGATCTTTAGTTCTGCCTTCTTGCCGATGGTGAAATAATCGCCTGCCGTGAACGAAGCACCATCTTTTGCTTTTTTCATCAGCTCTTCAGCTTTTCCTCCAAGTATGGAAGCGCCAAAGGCATGAGACAGGGAAGCAAAGTTGAGCGTTGCTGAATTTTCACGCGGGTAATACACATTGGTCCTGCGGCTCCCGGTTATGGCTCTTTCAGAGAATTCTGCCATGGAGGGAGTTATCACGAATGCGCCAACGGCACCATTCTTTTTCGCCACTTCAAGTTTTTTAGGTAGGCCGGGGAAGGTCCACTGGCTTCCACGCGCACCGCCCGGGATCAGGCTTTTTCCATCGGCTTTTGGTTCACCGGAGAAGAATATTACGGTCTTACCCTTAACATCTACGTTCTTATAATCGCTGTAGGCTTCATCCTCTATTCCATAACCAACAAAAACGATATTGTCCGATTTGAACTTACCGGTTTCATTCATCGCCGCAGGCGAAATATAATCTTTGCCGAACGATGCTTCCTTTCCATCAATTTCCAGCTCTGCACTTTTCAGAGAATCTTTATGAAGCGGGAAATATTGCTGGTACCCGTTGAGCCCGGGTGCAGTGGTAAGGCCCAGTGCTTTGAAATAATCTTCAATGTAAGCGGCAGCTTTTCTTTCTCCCGCTGTTCCGGTTTCCCGGCCTTCCATTTCAGCGCTTGCAATAACCGTAAGATGTTTTTTCAGGAATGCCTGGTTGATGTTCCCGGCATAGGTTGTCTGCTCCTGCGCCTTCGCTGCGAACGAAAACAACAGGAACGAAATAGCAAATAACTTCCTCATCATAAATAGACTTTTTGTGTAAAATAGTCTATTCAGGGGCAATTGAAATGCTAATTATATGAACGGTGGGGCTTTTATATCAGCAGTTGATCTTTGCTACCCGGCCTTCATGCCTGCCTCCTTCAAAGTCGGTATTCATGAACCTGTCCAGCATTTTTTCTGCGTCTCCTTCGCGAACGAAGCGAGCAGGGATGCAGATGATATTCGCATTATTATGTTTCCTTGCCAGTTCAGCAAGTTCTTCTCCCCAGCAAATGGCAGCCCTGATGCCCTGGTGCTTGTTGGCAGTGATCGCAACTCCATTCGCGCTGCCGCACAGAAGGATCCCAAATGAACATACCCCCGATTCCACGGCCTGCGCCACCGGATGGGCAAAATCAGGGTAGTCTACCGAATCCTTGGAGTAGGTGCCAAAATCCCTGAACGTGAGTCCTTCTCCCTCTATGAAGGAGATCAGGTCTTCTTTCAGGTCGTATCCGGCATGGTCGCAACCTATTGCAATAGGCTTGGCAGCATCGAAAGCGTACATGGCAGTAATTTTTTGGGGACTAAAATGCAAAGGTAGGAAATGTCAGCTCCATTCTTTTTCCACAGCTACCTGTTTTGACTCCACGCGCGAAGCGATTATCACGCTCAGCTCATATAATAATAATAATGGGATGGCAACGATAAGCTGGCTCGTCCAGTCGGGCGATGGGGTGATTATGGCAGCAAGCACAAGGATCACTACAAAAGCATATTTGCGGTAAGTGCGTAGAAATTTCCCTGTTATGAGGCCGATCTTAGCCAAAACGTAGGCTAAAACGGGCAATTCGAACGCGAGTCCACAGCCAAGGATGAGGTTATTAAGGGTTGATATATAATCATCCAGGGTGGGCATATACTGGTAAACCCCTGCCTGGCCAAGCGTAAAGTTGGCAAGGAAGTTAAAGGTGAACGGCGCCAGCAGGAAGTAGCCGAAAGCCGCCCCGGTAAAAAAGCAAAGAGATACCCAGAAGATGCTGCCCCGGCTATAACGTTTTTCTTTAGGGGAAAGGGCAGGTTTGATGAACCTCCATAATTCCCAGAACAGGTAGGGGAAGGCAACGATGAGCCCACCGATAAAGGATATGGAAAGCGCCGACATAAAGGGGCCGCTTATGGTATTTCCCAGTAATGGGATGTTCACAGGAGGCATGCACAAAGCCTCGCCCAGCCCCATTTTATGGCTCAGGTTACATAGTACCCCATAGGTTACGAAGTTTGACCTGGCGGGTGCATAAACTATGTTATCGAAGATGTAATCAATGTTGATGAAAAGTGCGATGGAAATGATGACCCAAACGATCACTGAACGTACCAGGTGCCAGCGTAATGCTTCAAGATGGTCCACAAAACTCATCTCGGCCCCGGTAGCTGGGTCAGTACGCCTGGCGCGAAAGATCTTTTTGCGGGGAGGGGACGCTAACATGATTTCGCGGCAAAGTTACAGTATAGAAATGCGAGTTAAATCAAAAAAGAAGCCCCTGTAGAAACAGGGGCCGTTTACCAAAACTAACTGCTTATGAGAAAATTGACTATTAAATCTAGTTCTGCCTAATAAGTTGCAAACCCGGTGCCAAAAAAACGGGATAACGTGTACAAAAAGCTAATTAGAAAAAAAACTATAGTGTTCCCTGTTGTGAAGTAAGCTTTTCTGCGTTTTCCGCAAGTTGAAGAGCATCTATAAATTCCTGGAGATCTCCATTAAGCACAGCATCAAGATTGTACACGGTAAGCCCGATACGGTGATCGGTTACCCTTCCCTGTGGGAAATTATAGGTACGGATCTTCGCACTGCGGTCCCCGGTACTTACCAGGCTTTTCCTTAAACCCGCGATCGCTTCCTCCGCCTTCCGTACTTCTTCATCGTATAATTTAGTACGCAGCATATCCATGGCCTTTTCGCGGTTACCGAGCTGGCTACGTTCTGTCTGGCACACCACGGTTATTCCCGTTGGGATGTGGGTAAGAAATACCTTGGTTTCCACCTTATTTACATTCTGCCCACCAGCACCACCGCTTCGTGCGGTCTCCATTTTCACATCGCTTTCTTTCAGTTCAAAATCCACTTCGTCGGCTTCGGGCATTACCGCAACGGTGGCAGCGCTGGTATGCACCCTGCCGCTTGCCTCGGTATCGGGCACACGCTGCACCCGGTGAACACCCGATTCAAACTTCAGCGTTCCGTAAACATCATCTCCTTCCACTTCTACCTGCACCTCTTTATATCCTCCAACAGTTCCTTCACTTTCGCTAAGCAGGGAAGCCTTCCATCCACGCTTTTCACAATATTTCATATACATACGCAACAGGTCGCCCGCAAAAAGCGATGCCTCATCGCCGCCGGTTCCAGCCCTGATCTCCAGGATCGCGTTCTTTTCATCATAAGGATCCTTAGGGATAAGCATATTGCGTAATTCCTTTTCCTTTTGCTCCAGTTGCTGCTCCAATGCGGGCAATTCCTGCTTGGCCAGGGAACGCATTTCCTCATCATCACCATTCAACACTTCCTTATTGAATTCCAGGTCATCTACCAGCTTAAGGTATTCATTACGCGCACGCACGATCTTTTCAAGGCTGCGGTATTCCTTGCTGAGGCCGCTATAGCGCTTGTTATCGCTAACTACCTCAGGATTAGTAAGCGCCACCCCTATATCATCGAATCTTGCTTTTATCGCGTCCAGTTTGTCCAGCATCGGAAACTTTTAAAACCAGCACCAATTTTACCTTGTGCCTTTGATTAAAAGCCGCAAATTTACAGCATAACCACTATTAATATTGTATAGAAAACTTAAAGGGAAAGCCATTTTTGACGGATACCGGTTGCATACCGGGAAGGTGCTTGTTATGAAAGGCGAAATGGTGGAAGGTATCATGGATGAAAAGGAGGTACCTGATGCCGAAGAGTGCGCAGAAGTGATCTGTCCCGGGCTTGTTAATTGCCATTGCCACCTTGAGCTAAGCCATCTGAAGGGAGTCATCCCCGAGAAAACAGGACTGGTCGACTTTGTACTTGGAGTAATGCAGCACCGGTTCAATACTCCGGAACATGAAATGAATGCTGCCATGTTTGATGCCCTGGAGGAAATGAAGAAGGATGGGATCGTGGCGGTTGCCGATATCTGTAACACCAGCCATTCCCTGGAAATAAAGCTCCAGGGTGGAATGGAATGGATAAACTTTATTGAGGTTAGTGGCGTTGTGACCCCGGTTGCTGAAAAAAGACTTGCAGAAGGGGAAAGGGTCCGGGAGCAATTCATAGCAAAGGGACTTCACGCATCGCTCGTTCCGCATGCTCCTTATTCTGTATCCAGGGAATTATTCCGGTTGCTGAATGTACCTGTTCCCCTATCATCTATCCACAACCAGGAATGCGCTGCAGAAAATGAACTCTTCCTTCGGGGAGGCGGGGATATGCTCAGGCTCTACCAGGCGCTGGGTCTCAAGGTTAATATAGAAGCCACGGGGAATTCATCACTTCAATCATGGCTGCCTCTAATGAATAATGCATCGCGGATCCTTTCTGTGCATAATACTTTTACCAGTACAGAAGATGTAAACCGGGCTTTGGATAATGCGGATATTTACTTCTGCATCTGTATAAATGCGAACAAATTCATCGAGGATTCCATACCACCTGTAAATATTTTTCCTTCTGAAAAAATTGTGATCGGAACAGACAGCCTTGCCAGTAATCATGGACTAAGTATCAGGAAGGAAATGTATGCATTGAAAGATGCTTATCCTGGAATTCCATGGGAGACCCTGCTATCGTGGGCAACCATCAATGGGGCAAAAGCACTGGGGATCGATGAACGGTATGGTTCATTTGAGAAAGGCAAACGTCCCGGGATTTCCTTTGTGGATATTACAGCGTAATGATCGATAGCGTTTTCAATTTGCCGAAGTCGGGAACATGGTGGGCATAATACTGAACAAGATTTTCCAGGAGAAAACGTCGTTGACTGCTGTGAAGGTTTATTGATCCAAGTTCTGCTATCTGCCTGGCACGTAACAGTTCCGAGATCACCGCTGCATCTCTTCCTGAGAAATAAAATTCATGTCGCGGCTGTTCCTCCGTGAATCTCCCTTCAACCAGGTCAAGATATTCAAGATCTCCATGATTCTCGGCGATCATGAATCCAAAGAAATGAGGAAGGTGAAGGGTGAAGAATAAAGGAATATTGGCTGCTATTTCACGCGGGCTATCATCAAGAGTGATTAGTACTTCCTCGATGAAACCAAATAATTCAGGATCGGGTTCGGGTTGTTTCAGCAATTTATGCAGCAGCTCCACCATGAAGATGGTGATGCTGTGACAGATCACATCACTGAAAATATTTTTATATACCACGTGCCACGAGGATTCTTTTATCCGGTTGAGTTGTTTCAGTTCGTTATGATAAACTTCCATGTTCAGCAATGCTCCTGGCTGGAATTGAGCCGCCTTGCTGCCAGGCTTCGAGGTCCTTACACCATTCATTATATATGACTGGATGCCAAACAGCTCGGTGAATGCTGTGATCACGAGACTCGTTTCACCATACTTCACCGACCGTAAAATGATAGCCCTTGTTTTATGCGTCATATTGAACTTTCAGAATTCAACCATTCATCCTGCTAAAAAAAAACTTTCTTTGCACCGAAATTTAAACTGAATCTGCGGTTATGTGGTATGCGCTTGGAAAATTCGTGTTAAGGTACAGGCTTCCCCTTTTGATAGTCTTTTTTCTTTTAACAGGGTTGATGACCTATTATGCCACGAAGGTTAAGCTCAGCTACGAATTTTCAAAAGCCATTCCAACCGACAACCAGAAGTATAAAGACTATATATCCTTTCGAGACAGGTTTGGAGACGACGGGAATATGATGGTGATCGGGTTTCAATCGCCCGGCCTTTTCACCTTGCAGCAATTCCCTGCTTACCAGCAGCTGGAAAACGACCTTAAGCAGGCCCGGGCTGTGGAATCGGTGTTGAGCATTCCGGGAGCGGTGATGCTGCAGAAGGATGATTCAACCATGAAGCTGAGGTCGGTGAAGATCTTTCCCAACCCGGTAAAAGACCAGGAACAACTTGATTCTTCCAAAAATATCTTCCTGAACCTTCCTTTCTACAGGCAGTTACTTTACAATCCTCAAACCAATGCATACCTGCTGGGAGTGCGCATCAATAAAGATGTAATGAACAGCAAGGAAAGGACGGAAGTGATCGCAAACATACTGGACAAGGTAGAAAGCTTTCGCGCAAAAACAGGAGTGGATGTTCATACCAGTGGCCTCCCGCTGATACGAACCCTTGTTGCCGACAGGATACAGTCGGAAATGAAGCTCTTCCTGCTTGCATCACTCGGGTTAAGTGTTCTGATCCTGTTATTGTTTTTCCGGTCGTTGAGCACCACCATTCTTTCTATGCTGGTTGTACTGATCGGGGTGGTGTGGTCGCTGGGCATTATATATTTATGTGGATACAGGATCACACTGCTTACGGCGCTCATTCCGTCACTTGTGGTGGTCATAGGGATCCCGAATTGTATTTACTTCATAAATAAATATCACACTTCGTATTCAGAGAGCAGGAACAGGGAGGATGCATTGGTGAATATGGTGGGAAGGATGGGGATCGTGACCTTGTTCTGCAACATCGCTGCAGCAATTGGCTTTGCGGTATTTGCTCTTACCAGCAGCGAGATATTAAAAGAATTTGGTATTGTCGCAGGTCTAAGCATCATGGTGATCTTCGTGGTGTCGTTCATCCTTATCCCTTCGGTGCTCAGTTATCTTTCGCCGCCAAAGCCCGCCCACCTGCGATACCTCAGTAACCGGTATATCACTTCATTTCTTGTGCGTCTGCAGCGCTGGGTATTTGATCACAGGAAGCCTGTGCTCTGGATCACCGCCATCATTACCATCCTTTCAGTAGCAGGAATAATGAAGCTTCGATCCGTTGCGTATATAGTCGACGATCTTCCGAAAGATGATCTTATTTATAAGGATCTCCGTTTTTTCGAAAGGAATTTCAAGGGAGTGATGCCTCTGGAGATCATGATAGATACGCGGAAGAAGAACGGTTTAACCGGGCTCAGGGCACTCCAGGTTTTTGAAAGAGTTGATTCCCTTGCGATGTATATCTCCGGCTTTAATGAAATGAGCAGGCCTTTATCGCTGGCAGAGGGATTGCGGTTTGCAAAGCAGTCGTTCTACGACCAGGATTCCACGCAATATATAATGCCTAATTCGTTCGACGGGGCCTTCATTGGTGATTACCTCAGGCCTTCAGGAGAATCGGCGAGTTCTTCCTTTTCAAACCTTCTCCTAACGTTCATGGATACGGGAAGGCAGTTCACACGGCTTAGCGTAAGCATGGCCGATGTGGGAACCGAAAGGCTGCCGGAGTTGGTAGACAGTGTGCGCAAACGTGCTGACCAGTTGTTCGATACATCAAAATATGATATCACCTTCACCGGCACAAGCGTTACGTTCCTGGAGGGCAGCCGTTTTATTATAAACGGATTAAAGGAAAGCATCATATGGGCATTCCTTCTCATAGCAGTATGCATGCTTTACTTATTCAGGTCGTTCCGGATACTTATATGTTCTTTATTGCCGAATGTTATCCCGCTTGCATTAACTGCAGGTATAATGGGGTGGACAGGCGTTCCGCTGAAACCTTCAACGGTGCTTATTTTCAGCGTAGCCTTAGGCATCGCGGTGGACATTACGATCAGGTTCCTGGTGAATTACCGGCAGGAACTTTCCCTGTATAATAATGATGTAACAGAAACCGTACGGGCAACTTTACGTCATACAGGTTTAAGCATAATATATACTTCGCTTGTATTGATAGCAGGGTTTGTGATCTTCTGTGCATCGTCATTTGGCGGCACCTTCGCGCTGGGTTGGCTTACAAGTTTCACGCTTCTTGCGGCAACGCTAACCAATCTTATCCTTCTCCCGGTATTGCTTCTTATGCTGCTTCGCAGAAGAAAATAATGCATGATGCAGCAAATAATATGTTTAACGGCTCTTTTGCATAGAGAAATACTCAGTATATTTGGCACTACTAAAAACTAACATTCGTATGAAAAATTTTGTGCTGACGCTATCAGCGACATTCCTTTTCCTACTAAATGGATTGGCACAGGACCGCGTTATCAGCGGCCGGGTTACAGATGAAAATGGACAACCCGTTCCAAGAGCCTCCGTACAGGTAAAAGATTCTAACCTGGGTACAGCAACCCAGGCCGATGGTACATTCACCATCACAGTTCCCGAATCTGCAAGAACACTTGTTATCTCTTCAGTGGATATGACACCAGTGGAAGTGAGCACAACTGCAAGCAGTTTCAACATTACACTAACCACAATGCCACGCAGTTTAACAGACGTGGTGATCAACGTTCCTTACGGTACTATTAAGAAGAGTGCCTTTACAGGTTCTGAGAACACCATCACTTCTGCAACGATCCAGAAACAACAGGTAACTTCTGTTACCCGTGCTATCGAAGGTCTTGTTCCGGGTATCATTGCTACCAATGGTGGCGGTGCTCCAGGTACAGGTGCCAGCGTTATCGTTCGTGGTGTGGGTTCAGTAAATGCAACCAGCGAACCGCTTTACGTATTGAACGGCGTTCCTTACGATGGTTCTATTGCTGCATTGAACAATGATGACATTGAGTCGGTGACCGTACTTAAGGATGCTGCTGCGGCTGCATTGTATGGTTCAAGGGCTGCTAACGGTGTTATCATGATCACCACCAAGAAAGGTCGTCGAGGCCGCCCGGTTACAAGCCTTACCTTCCGTAAAGGTTATTTAACCCGCGGTATTCCTGAATATGACAGGATCGGCGCAGCGGAATACTATGAGCTTTTCTGGGAAGCATACCGTAATGGATATGTTTACGGACAGGGACAATCTGCTGCCCAGGCAGGAGTGAACGCATCGAACGTTCTTACAAGTGCGAACGGTCTTGTATATAATGCATACAATGTTCCGGGCGACCAGCTTGTAGATCCGGTAACCGGGAAACTAAATCCGAATGCACAACTTCTATGGAATGATTCATGGGAAGATGCATTATTCAATGTTGCTCCAAGAACAAATGTTACTTTCAGCGTATCAGGAGCTTCAGAAAATACAGATTACTATTTATCTGCAGGTTACCTTGATGAAGAAGGTATCATGAATAACTCCGGATACAGGAGGTTCAATACCCGCCTTAACCTGAATGCAAAGGCTACGAGCTGGCTGAATACAGGTATTAACCTGGATGGTGCTATCGCGAAAAGAAGCGATGTACTTGCCGGCGGGTCTTTTACAAGTAATCCTTTCTATTATACCCGTACAATGGGCCCGATCTATCCTATCTACCAGCGCAACCTTACCACAGGTGCAATGGTACTGGATGATGCAGGAAACCCTGTACTTGACTGGGGAACCGGTGCCCAGATGGGTGCGCGTCCTTATGCGAGCGGTTCTAACCTGGTAGGTTCTCTTGAACTGGATGACCGTTCAAGGAATATCTTCAACGGAAACGTAAACACTTTCGCTGAGATCAAGTTCCTGAAGAACTTCTCCCTGAAAGGGACTTTCGGCCTGAACTATATCGATCAGCAGATCACCACATACCAGAACAACCAGTTCGGTGATGCTGCAACAGTAGGTGGACGTTCCACCAAACAGTTTGCAAGGCAATACAGCTTTACAGCGAACGAGATCCTGACCTACTCAAAAGAATTCGGAGACCACAATCTTCGTGTACTCGCAGGTCATGAGAATTACAAACTGAAAGCTAACCAGATAAATGCAACCCAGGAAGGTTTCCTTTTCCCTGGACAAACCGAACTTGATAACGGTTCTACTCCTAACGGACCTCCAAGTTCATCAGAAGATAACCACACCATTGAAAGTTATCTTGCCAACCTGAACTATGATTACAAAGGAAGGTATCTTCTATCCGGTAGCTTCAGAACTGATGGATCTTCCCGTTTTGCAAAAGATGTTCGCTGGGGCAAGTTCTACTCTGTAGGTCTGGGCTGGAGGCTCAGCCAGGAGAATTTCATGCAGCAGTATGGATGGCTTAACGACCTGAAACTGCGCGCCAGCTATGGTGAACAGGGTAATGAAGACATCGGCCTCCTTTACCAGTACAGGTATTATTATTATTCTGATGGTCTGGGTGGATACACTCCAGGTCAGTTCCCTAACCCGGAACTGGAATGGGAAAAGAATGCGACAACCAACGTTGGTCTTGATTTCGCCGTATTCAATAACAGGCTGACTGGTACCATCGAATGGTTCAACAGGGTTTCTGATAACTTATTATTCCAGGTGCCGCTTCCTCCATCATCCGGTTCAGGAGCTTCAGTTTGGGATAATATCGGAACCATGAAGAACTATGGCTGGGAACTTCAGCTTGGCTATAACCCGATCATGAAAAAGAACTTTAACTGGAGAGTTGATCTTAATATGACCACATTCAAGAACAAGATCACCAAGCTTCCGCCAAACCAGGCTAAGAATGGTATCATCTCCGGTACCAAGAAACTTATGGAAGGCGGTGGTATCTTCGATTTCTGGCTGCCTGAATTTGCAGGTGTTGACGCTTCTACGGGTGAAGCCCTGTTCTATCGTGATATACTTGTAAATGGCGAACCTACCGGTGAAAGAACGATCACTAACGTTTATTCACAGGCTACACGTTACAAGCATGGTTCTGCACTTCCTGATTTCTCAGGCGGTCTTACCAACTCTTTCAACTTTAAAGGTTTTGACCTAAGCATCCTTACAACCTTCGCTTACGGTGGTTTGTTCTATGATGGAAACTATGCAGGTTTAATGCATATGGGTTCTGCAGGTAATGCATGGCATACCGATATCCGTAACAGGTGGCAGAAGCCAGGTGATGTGACCAACGTTCCAAGACTGCAGAATGCAGTTGACAACAACTACGGCCAGTCTTCAAGGTGGCTTGTAGATGGTTCATACCTGAACATCAAAAACATCACACTTAGCTATACATTACCAAAGAATGTTTCAAGCAGGCTTTACCTTAACGGAGCGCAGGTTTTCGTGAATGTGGACAATGCGTTCCTGTTCACTGCGAAAAAAGGAATGGATCCTCAAAGAGCCATCAATGGTACGTCTGATGCGAGCTATGTGCCTTTCCGCACGGTTAGCTTCGGATTTAATGTTAACTTACAATAATCTTTAAAGTACAATAAAATGAAAAAGCTACTTTATTCTGCTGCTCTTATGGCTCTCGTGGTTACGGGCTGCCGTAAAGAGTACCTGGAAACCGAGCCATCAAACGGTGTAACCGAACAGCAGATATTCAGCGATATATCAACGATCTATGCAACACTTGATGGTGTTGTAAAGGAAAACTTCGCTTACGGTGTTGGCGCCACTGCCACCCGCCACGATGCATTCGGTCAGAAAGCATACGACCTGTCAATGGACCTCATGGGCAATGATATGGTCGTTCACGCCCAGGGTTATGGCTGGTTCAACAGTGCATATAACCTGACTGAATTCCTGTCTGCGAACGCAAACAGGCAGTCTGACCTGGCATGGTATATCTATTATGATATGATCGGGCAGGCCAACAAGATCCTCACAAACCTTCCGGGCCTGATCGCTTCTCAATCTGTTAAGGATGCGATCGAAGGAGAGGTTAAAGGTATCAGGGCATATTGCTACTACTACCTGATCAACCTGTTCCAGCAAACCTATAAGGGTCATGAAAACAGTCCTGGTGTTCCGCTTTACACTGAACCGGCCACCGAAGGAAAGCCTCGTGGTACGGTACAGCAGGTTTATGATCAGATCCTTTCGGATCTTACTGATGCAGAATCTCTGTTAGAAGGTAAGCCAAGGGTTAGCAAAGCAAATATCGACGTATCAACCGTTCGGGCATTCCGCGCAAGGGTTGCTTTGATCATGGAAGACTGGGCTACTGCAGCTACCAAAGCAAATGCAGCACGCCAGGGATATGGTTTGATGACACCTGTTGAATATGCAACAAGAGGGTCTTTCGCCACGCTTTCAAATACCGAAGCGATCTGGGGTGCTACCATCCCGTCTGCAGAAGCTACCATCCTTGCGAGCTTTTGGTCGCACATGGACGTTGGAGTAGGTGGTTATGCTCGTCTTGGTCCACAACAGAAAAAGATCACTAAGGAGCTTTATGATATGATACCGGCAGGCGATGTTCGCAAGACCGTTTTCATTGCTCCGGGAACAGGAGTTGCTCCGTTTGTTGATTATACCCAGAACAAACTTACTGTGCCAAACACAGCAAGTTGGGAAGGAGATTATATCTATGTTCGTTCTGCTGAAATGTACCTGATAGAAGCTGAGGCTCTTGCACGCCAGGGCGGACAGGATGCTGCAGCACGTTCGGTGCTTGAACAACTGGTTCAAACCCGTTACCCAGCTTATTCTGCCGGTTCACTTACAGGTGGGGCGCTTATCAGTGAGATCCTGCTGCAAAGGAGGATCGAACTATGGGGTGAAGGTTTCTCCCTGATCGATATAAAGAGGCTTAACCAGGGATTGAACAGGCCAACAGGCCCGGGCAACCATGGCTCGCCAAACTTCGAAGCAGGCGTTTACACAACAGGTCCGGCTGATCCGAGGTTCCTTATGAGGATCCCTCTAAGGGAACTTGATAACAACCCTACCCTGACTGCCGCAGACCAGAACCCATAACTAAAACTGAAAAACTGAACAATGAAAAAGTTTTTAAATAATAAGATCGTTGCTTTTGCTGCTGCTTCAGCGCTTTTGCTGACTGCCTGCAAAAAGAACAACTTCGTTGTAGACCAGGATGCAGTGATTCCTGATTCCTACGCAAAGTTCAATACGATCATGCCAAACGATACTATCGGTACTTACATGGTAACAAGCGCCAACAATGTATTTAAAGTACCAGTTGGTGTAACCAATGTTTCCAACCAGGACAGAACGGTGAATTTCTCCTATTCTTCTAACAATGCTACAATGGGAATAGAGTACACCGCTCCAACATCTCTGACCATTCCTGCAGGGAAGGCAATTGATTCCCTGGTGATCCAGGGTAGTTATGCCGCATTGGGTGCAAATGATATCGATACAGTGAAGATCACTATTGAATCAAACGACCAGATCGGGGCTTCAACCTATAAAAGAAATTACTACGTAGTGATGCGCAGGTTCTGCGATGAAACCCAGATCGACGTGAATGTATTTGCAGGCATTTTCAATAATACTATTGAAGTACTTGCAAATGCCACCACAGGCGCCGGAACTCCTTATGGTCCTTATACCACAGAGGTTTCCAGCATAACCATGACGGGTGCTACCACTGCCAGGATCGCCGTTGAGAACATCTTCGATGACGGCTGGGGTGCTGTGCAGTTTGACCTTGACTGGACAAACCCGAATGATCGCCAGGTAAGGGTAATAGCTCAGAATGCGATCCCCGGAAGCGATGCCGGAACACTAAACGGCACCTATGCTGGTATCCCGGTTGCGATCAGGCCTCATGCTAATGGCCAGGTTGGTACTTTCTCAGTTTGCGATAACAGGTTGGTTTTGATCTCCCAGCTGGGTGTAAGCGGAGTGGGTTGGTTCTCAAATATATACCGCGTTACCCTAAACAGGTAATAAATAATGCTTTCTAAAAATGCCGCATCAATTGGTGCGGCTTTTTTATTTCCAGGTTGTGACACAAACTTTGTGACATTTTAAAAGTCACTAAATTTATGTCACAAAACATTGATCTATGACAGAGCCCTCCTTAAAGCAGGTTAGAACCTATTTGGGATTAGACCAGAAAGAAATGGCTGTTCTGCTCGGGATATCGCGCACTTATATCGCTATGGCAGAATCGAAAAGGAGATTATTACCTGCAAAACACATGTTGCTGCTCACAGCAATTTTCCAGGTAATAGAGGACAAGCGTAAACAGTTAAGTAAAGAAGATGATTTTTTGAGACAGGAGGAGAATAAGAGGGAGGAACTGATTAAAAGGAGTTTATTAAGAAAAAAGGATGAAATAGTGTTTGCGAAGAATGATCTCAAATTATTACAGGAAATGCAATCGAGGATCAGCGAGATAAATGGCCTGGTGCCGACTATAGAAGAGTTAATTCCTGGAAAAGGATCTTCTATTTTATTATCCAAAATGAATAAACATAAAAAGAAGTACAGTCAATCCAGGCGATTATTCCTTGAATTAAAGATCAAGGCGCTGGAAGCGGAACTTGAATTCCTTCAAAGCCAATAAATTCTATTGTAAATAGTTCCTACTTCAGTACTTCCTGCAGCTTTGTTATCAGTCCTTCTTCCCTTAAGCCTGTGGCGATGATCTTCCCGGTTGGATCAAGTAAGACATTATAGGGAATGCCGTCGAAGCCATAGAGTCCCACGGCGGCGCTGTTCCAGAACTGGAGATCGCTGATCTGCTTCCAGGTAAGTTTATCATCCTGTATGGCTTTTAGCCAGCGCGATTTGTCTTCGTCGAGCGATACGCCCAGGATGGTAAAGTTCTTATCCTTAAACATATTGTAAGCGCGCACCAGGTTTGGATTTTCCCTTCTGCATGGCCCGCACCAGCTTGCCCAGAAATCTACGAGCACATACTGGCCTCTTAATTGGGAAAGCGAGAAAGTTTTTCCTTCCGTATCGTTCATGGTAATTTCAGGAGCCATATCGCCGATACCAGGAGCTTTTCCAGGAGCAGGTTTGGAGATGAAATCGTTGTACATCTTCACGATCTCTGCAACGCCCTTGTGTTCCGGAAAGCGCTTTGTGAGGTTAGGCACTATCGCGGAAAGTTCTGAAGGGTCAATACCTTCGGTATAGCCAAGGGCAAACATGGCAACCACCGGGTTGGAAACTGTATCGATATATTTTTTGATGTAGTTATTATAATCTTTACTCATTCCCTGCAGCCTTAAGGCTTCGGCATTTATCACGCTGTCGTTATTGGGCACAGTCTTCAGGTTCTCGATCTTCACCTGGGCCTCTTCTGCTTCCTTTCTTTTTGAATCCAGCGTCATAAGAAAGTTCTTCAAAAGCCGGTTGGCGGGTGTGTTGAAATCAGGCCCGGCAAGTCCTTTATCATTAAGATCAGCAGTAAAACGGATCTCTTTTCCATCATTAATGAAAATATACCCGCCGTCTACGTTCTGCATCCGGATCCTGTACAGTCCCTGTTCTGGTGCGGTGGACGAAACGGTAAATTTTCCATTTTCTAACCTCCCGGTGTCAAGGAGCTGGGGTTGCTGCTCTGAAAAGAAAAGCTGTTCGAGGTAAATATCCTGGTCTGCGGCATTTTTGATCTCACCGGATAATTCAAACTGGCCTTTGGGCTCCTTATCGGCGCAGCCCATCCAGAAAAATGCAATCGCGATTACCAGTAATTTCTTCATGTTAATGGTTTGGGCAAAATTAAGAAGATATGAAGAGAGTGGAGGTACCGGCCGAATAAGAAAAAGGCTGCCGTAGGGCAGCCTTTCATTTTCATGGCTATTACTATTACAGGTTCGTGGTCTTAAGATCTTTCGGGATCTTAATTTCAAATGTCATTGCCTTGTTATCGCGCAGTGCAGAAACAGAGTAATTCGATTTTTCATCATTATCGCTGATCACCTCGCGAGCTTCATCAGTATTCTTAACCTTCTTACCGGCAATTTCCGTAATGATATCTCCTTCCTTAATTCCCGCCTTGGCGGCTGCTGATTCGTCATCAACACCCAAAACTTTCACGCCTTTCTCATTTTCAGTATCCTGGATCCTCAGGCCAAGCCTGCTTTTGCGGAATGCCATCCTGAAATCAAAATTTCCGTTTTCATGAAGATTTTCAAGAGCCATACCCTGCAACTCCTTAAGTTTATGAAGTTCTGCAAGGTCTTTCGAAAATACTTTTACATCAGGCACAGCAGGGATATCGAAAGAGCGGTAAACACCATCGGGACTGGTCATAGCGAAAGACATATTCTTACGTGCTTCCAGCTTTGCTGTTGCCTTAGCATTTTTGCCATTGCGTTTATAATGTACCGTTACTTCCTTTCCTTCTTTTTCCTTGTTAACCGCATCAAACAATTCCTGTGGAGTGTTTACAGTGGTATTTTCAAATTTTGTGATGATATCCCCTTCCTTAAGACCCGCCTTTTCAGCCGGGCTTCCTTCAGTTACATCAACCACAGTAAGGCCTTTGTCAGTTTTGTCGGTTGAAACTCCCAGCAAAACCTTGCTGTTATTATTGAATCCCCATGCCCTTACCTCTGGTGCAAGATGGCCCATCCTGTCCAGCACCTTAAAGTGATCACCTTCGCGAACGATGATGTTCCTTTTCTTTACCGATACATTATCATCCTTAAATTCGGAAAGTGGCTTACCGTTCACGGTAATATTGTCGCCATCGATTACAATGGTCATTTTCATTTCGTCGTCCCCTGTGCTGCGGATGACGATCTCCTCGGTTTCCTTCTTGGTTGCCTTTCCTGGCTGAGCAATTACCTTATAGCTAAATGCTGAAAGGAACCATGAAAGGAAAAAAACACTGATCTGCTTCATATTTCTTCAATTTTATGTACGAAAGGTTTAGTACATCAAAAGTAGGGGCATTTCGTGAAATACGAAACCTTTCGCAAATAATTTTTCAAATTTTTAGAAGAACGGTAATCAGGAAAGCAGTTCCCGAACTCTGGAGATGACCGCCGGTAGTCCACCAGCCTCCTGTCCGCCTGCCGTGGCAAGGGTTTTTTGTCCTCCCCCGCCTCCTTTGATCAGTTGGCTCAAATGTTCTTTTATGATCTTAGCAGCATCCAGTCCCCGTGCAGCACATACATTTTCACTGATACTCAATGCTATATATGGCTTTCCGCCAATATTTGCAGCCAGGATCGCCACGTGGTCGCTAAGGTGGTGCTGCAGATCAAAACAAAGTTTCTTCAGTGCATCAGGGTTACCAACTTCCACTATGTCGCCCACAAAGTTGATATTGTTGATGATCTCATCCTTTTGAAGCAGTTCATTCCGTATCCCAACCAGTTGACGGGCTTCCAGGGCTTCAACTTTCTTTTGTAAAGAGGAGTTTTCAGATTGTAATTGCTCTACTGCTTTCAAAACATCTTTTGGATTTTTCAGCAGGTTCCTGATCCCTGTGAGCTGGTTGGAATTTGTTCTTACCAGTTCCTCTGCAGCTTTGCCGGTAACGGCTTCTATCCTTCTTACACCAGCAGCCACCGCAGTTTCCTGCCTTACCAGGAAGAAGCCGATCTCTCCTGTGCTTCCAACATGGGTTCCACCACAGAGTTCCACAGAGTAACCTGGATCGATGGTTACCACCCGCACCAGGTCACCATATTTTTCGCCGAAGAGTGCCATAGCACCGGAGGCCATAGCTTCATCGCGCGGCATGGTCTTTATCACAACAGGGATATTCTCCCTGATCTTCTGGTTCACCAGGTCTTCCACCATTTCAATCTCCTCCGGGCTCATCTTGCTGAAATGACTGAAGTCGAAGCGCATCTGGTCTTCCTTTACCAGGCTGCCTTTTTGTGCCACATGGCTGCCAAGTACCTTTCTAAGGGCAGCATGTGCAAGATGGGTCACTGAATGGTTCATGGCAATCGCCTGCCTGCGTTCTTTATTGATACGCGCTATCACTTTTCCTTCCGGTATGCCGGGGAAGCTGGAAGTGATATGGAGAATAAGGTCATTTTCTTTTTTTGTATCTAGTACCTCTATGGTCTCGTCTCCAAACTGCAAGGTCCCAGAATCACCCACCTGGCCGCCGCTTTCAGCGTAAAATGGGGTGTCTTCAAGAACTACCTGGTAGGCAGTCTTTCCTTTTGAAGATACCTGCCTGTAGCGTAGTACATTCGTTTCTTTCTCCGTTTCTGTATAGCCGCAAAACGAACCCGGGCCCTCCTTGATTTGATGCCAGTCGCCGGTATCCAGGGCTGTAGCTTCCCGGCTGCGGCTCTTTTGCTGCTGCATTTCCCTTTCAAATCCAGCTTCATCCACATCAAGCCCATTTTCCCGGGCTATTAGGCGGGTAAGGTCCGGGGGAAATCCAAAGGTGTCGTACAGTTCAAAAGCGGCCGAACCGTTGATGACCTCTTTTGAAGCAGCAATTATCTCATCCATCTTCTTTAGCCCTTTTTCGAGAGTGCGCAAAAAAGCATCTTCTTCTTCCCTGGTAACTTTCTGAACGAAGTCCTGTTGCTGTACTAGTTCAGGAAATACTTCGCTGAATTGCTTTGCAAGCACGGGAATAAGCTGGTATAATAAAGGTTGCCTGTATTCAAGGTTAGAATAATAGTATCGAACCGCACGGCGCAGGATCCTTCTTATTACATAACCTGCACCCGTGTTAGAAGGAAGTTGCCCGTCGGCTATCGCAAATGCGATAGCTCTTATGTGATCAGCAAGTACCCTGAAGGCAATGCTTACCTTGTCGTCGCCTGCGGTATATTTCTTACCGCAAAGTTTCTCAACTGTATTTATGGTTCCTGAAAAGATGTCCGTATCGTAATTGCTTGTCTTGCCCTGGAGCACACGAACCAGCCTTTCAAAGCCCATCCCTGTATCAACATGCCGGGCAGGGAGCTGTTCAAGGCTTCCATCTTTTTTGCGGTTAAACTGAATGAAGACGTTGTTCCATATCTCTATTACCTGGGGGTGGTCTTTATTCACAAGGGTACTTCCATCCACTGAAGCTCTTTCTTCATCCGTTCTGCAGTCTGCATGTATTTCTGTGCAGGGTCCGCAGGGACCGGTATCACCCATTTCCCAGAAATTATCTTTTTTATTTCCAAGCAGGATATTTTTTTCATTGGTGTGTTTCTTCCATTCTTCCATGGCTTCCTCATCCATAGGGAGGCCTTCCTTATTATCTCCTTCAAATACGGTTACGTAGAGGCGGTCTTTTGGTATGCCATAAACCTCAGTCAGCAATTGCCAGCTCCATTCTATCGCTTCTTTTTTAAAATATCCTTTTGAAGGATCTTTAGGATCACCAAAACTCCAGTTGCCCAGCATTTCAAACATGGTATGGTGGTAGGTATCCACACCTACTTCTTCCAGGTCGTTATGTTTACCGCTAACGCGAAGACATTTCTGTGTATCCGCAATTCTTGCAGATGGAGCGGTCCGGTTCCCGAGAAAGTAGTCCTTGAACTGGTTCATCCCGGCATTGGTGAACAGCAGGGTGGGATCATTTTTTACCACTATTGGCGCTGAAGGAACTATAAGGTGTTCGCGAGATCTAAAGAAATCAAGGAATAGTGACCGAATTGCTGATGATGTGAGAGTTGGGGTTTGTTGCGAAACCTGCCCGCCGCTGTTGGACATAACCGGATGTTGTTGTGACGATTTTTTAATTTAAGGGTCTATATTTGTACGCTTTGCTCAGCGAGCTTCAAAGGTAATAAATCGGCCTTAGAGTCAGTTTCTGATATAGCCGGGGCTTCATAATTCTGGAGCATTCATCCGGCAGCCAATACCATCATGAAAAAAATAAAATATTTCTATAATACCCATACCCTTCGTTACGAGAAACTGATAACACCGTTAAGGGTTAAGTTGCTGAGAATTTTCGGTTTTTTATCTGCACTTGTGGTAAGCTCAATGGTGGTGATCTACCTGTACGACCGCTTCTTTCCCAAACCCCAGGAATTGCAGGCAAAGAGAAGGTATGAACTGCTGCGCGATAACTACAGGTCGCTGCAGGAAAGGGTAAAGGCTATGGAAGGCCAGGTGGCAAGCCTGGAAAAGCGGGATAACGAGGTTTACAGGTCAATTTTTGAAGCCAACCCGCTACCAGACAGCGCCAGGGCGAAACTAATAGAGCAGGAGAAAGAGTTGGCGAAGGTGAGCAAAATTGAAGAGGATGAATTTGGTGCTGATATCGCCAGGCAGCTTACGAGCCTTTCATCCAGAGTTTCCGTTCAGTTCCAGAGTTATGAGCATATAGCAAAGCTGATAAAGAACCAGGATGCCAAGCTGGCAAGTATTCCTGCAATTCAGCCGGTCAGCAATAAAGATCTAAGTAGGGTAGCAAGCGGTTATGGTGTGAGGATCGACCCGGTTTACGGAACTCCCAAGATGCATAGGGGACTTGATTTCACAGCGCCACAGGGCACCCCGATATATGCTACGGGTGATGGCAAGGTATCCCAGGCCATTCGCCAGGAAGGAGGATATGGCAACCATGTGAAGATCAATCATGGTTATGGATACGAAACACTGTATGCTCATATGGTGCGGATAAAGGTCCGGCCGGGGCAGCGGGTAAAGAGAGGTGAGATCATCGGCTGGGTCGGAAACACCGGGAAGAGCACAGGGCCTCATTGTCATTACGAAGTACATGTAAACGGAAATGATGTGAACCCGGTCCACTTCTTCTTCAACGACCTGAACGCGGAGCAATATGACCGTATCCTGAAACTGGCCTCCACAGGCAGTGCAAAAAGTTTTGATTAACTTTAAATATGCCCTTAAAGCAAGCTTCATTCAACTTCGACTTTGATGCAGAGCCCGCCAAACAACCGGAGCCGGTGCAGAAGACTGCCGTGGTGCCGATGAAAGAGCATCCTGTAAAGCCCGGCAGGGGAAGGATGAAGATCAGTGATATGAAGGCATGTGTCGACAAAGTGGAGATACCGGACGATGAAAAGCTTTTTGAAAAAAGTTACTACAGCATAGGCGCGGTATGCGAAATGTTCAAGGTAAATCCTTCGCTTATCCGTTTCTGGGAAAGTGAGTTCGATATCATAAAACCTAAGAAGAACGGTAAGGGAGACAGGTTTTTCCGTCCTGTTGATGTTAAAAATCTCCGCATAATCTATCATCTTCTCAGGGAGAAGAAATATACTATTGAAGGAGCAAGAGAGTATCTCCGAAACAGTAAAAAGCTGGAAGAAAAATTCGAGATAATCGAATCGCTAAAAAGGCTCCGGAATTTTCTGAACGAATTAAAAACAAATCTTTAATGAAAGGCATTATTACCGCAATTGCTTTGCTGGCTTCATCTGCATGTATAGCACAGTCTCCTTATACTTACACTAAGAATGGCAGCGAGGTCATATTGAATGGAATAATTACAAAGTATGCCCTGATGAACGACCCTGTATTCAGCTGGTACAAAACGAACCAGGAAAATTTTACCGGTGACAAAGCAACCCTTGATGCCATGGCTGCTTCCAAAGGCAAGGTAAAGTATATCGTGTTTGGGGGAACCTGGTGTAGTGATACCCAGTTCATTCTTCCGAAATTCTTTAAAATGCAGGAACAGGCTGGGGTTCCGGACAGCGATGTAAGCTTTTTCGCGATGGACAGGTCAAAGAAAACGATCGGTCATATCGGGGATGCACTGGGCATCACCAATGTACCAACCATTATTGTAATGAAAGATGGTAAGGAACTGGGCCGGGTTGTTGAATATGGTACTACCGGTCAGTGGGATAAAGAACTCGGAACCTTCATTAAATAATCGACTGGTTCTTTGGTGGCTCCGGCACTTCAGGCACTTCTATATTCACATCACTTCCTGCAAGCATTGAAATTCCCAGTTTCTCCAGGGCTATCTTGAGTGCAATCATTACTTCCTGCCTTACAGCATTGTATTCAGTGATCACCACAGGCCTTGTAAAGAATTCTATGGTCACCGTCATTCCATTCCTGTTGAATTCTGTAATATACACAGAACTATTCGCGATCAAATCGCTCCTCCCGTTCAGTATTTCTTTTGCCCTTTCAAGGAATTTATTGATGCTGTCGGAATGGTTCTTAAGAGCGAGTTCCAGTTTGATCTCCGCCCTGCGCTGGCTTCGCATACTCCAGTTATCTACGATGCCATCCACCATTTGTTTATTGGGAACGGTAACTAGGGTCTTATCCGGGGTCCTGATCCTCGTACTGCGTAGGCCGATCCTTTCAACCTTCCCGGTAATGGTATTCACTTTAAGCGTATCTCCAACGTAGAATGGTTTGTCGAAGAAGATAACAAAGGATGCTATCAGGTTTTCCAGGCTTTCTTTTGCTGCGAGGGCAAGGGCAGCTCCTACAATACTTAAACCTGTTAATAAGGGCCCCACAGGTTTATCAAGCCCGGCTTTTACAAAGAGAAGTATACCTCCGATCACTATGCAAACCTTGAGGAAATCACGAAAGAAAACGATAAGCTGGTCATCATTCTTGTTAAGGGTTTTCGCGGCTTTTTCACCAAGAATATGCGCGATATAGTCCACAACTTTCAACACCAATCTTATAAAAAGGAAGATGAGCACAATAACCCCGATCCTGTCAAGAATAGAACTTAAAGGGATACGGTAAATATTGATCTCCCAGGCTGCCGGGTATGTAAGCCTGTCGATAGCAGCCAGTGAAACTACCACGATAATAAAAAGCCCCAGGGGTTTTACAATAAGTTCCGTAAACTTTTCTCTCTTGATCGCTTTTTGCGGAGTTTTCAGCAGCCGGGTTGTAAAATGTGCCAATGCACGGGAGATCGTTCTTGCAAGTATCAGCACGATAACGATAACACCTGCAACCACGAGGTATTCCCGCATGGTATTATCAAGGATCTTATAATCGAGGAATTCCATCACCTGGTATCGTATATATGTAAACCATCTTCTTTCAACGCATAAATTCTGCCGTTATTGATCCTGATGCTTTTAATGCCTGACAAAGTTTTCGGCATTGCGTATATCTTTTCTTCGAGTGTGCCCACCCGGTAGGTGTGAAGCTGGCCGTTGGAAAAACCTGTTAGAAATCCATTGATTATCCGGGGGTCTTTCCAATTAAGGAAAGGAAGCTGTTGTTTAACAGTGCCATACTGGTCGAAAACGGTAAAGCCTGTCTTTGGGTCATAGAGATAAACAGCATTCTCTACGTCTGCTATATATACCGGTGATGGTACAGCGTATGGAAGCTGGCGGATATCATTGCTTTCAAATACCGTATTTCCTTCAGGTGATATTTTCTTCAGCTTCATGTCCTGCTCATCGAAGATCCATATATTATTATCATAGGATGTGGTGGCAGCATTAACCCTGAAGATATTCTTTGCCCGGAGATTGACAGTGTTACGCAAGCTAAGCAGGCGGTCGAGTTCCACTACTGTTGAATAGTTTCGATAATAAAGCAGTGTTTTAAGAGGGTTGCTTACATCAAGATAAGTGGGGTTGCCATATCTTCTCACATCATTATAGACTGCAATGGAATCACCCTGTGGATTAAGTTTCCGCAGGCTGTAGGTATTGGTGAGCAGGTATATATTCCCCAATGCATCCACTTCAGCTGCATTGAAATTTCCAGGTATGAAGGAAACATAGCTGAAGGGGTCGTAGTGTTCGGGAAGTGTGGATGCAACGGTATCAGGTATCCTGGTCTGTTGCGCACAGGCCTGCTGAAGCGAAAGGATCAATATGCAGAATAGCCATTTCATTTAAAATAATCAAGCCTAAGTTCGCCATTTTCCATAACAGCATAACTGTTATATTTAATCCAGTCGCCAAGGTTAACATATCTGGAATTCTCATTAAGCTTTATATCAAGAGGAAGGTGCCTGTGCCCGAAGATGAAATAATCGTAATGTTTCTTCTCCAGCATATCCTTACTATAAGTAACAAGCCATTCATTTTCTTCACCACGGAAAACTTCATCTGATGCTCCGGTTTTTGCCCTGCTTTTACGGCTGAAGAAATCGGCGATACCGATACCAATATAGGGAGGAAGAACCCCGAACATCCATTGACTTATTGGACTCCGGAATACTTTCTTCATCATCTTGTATTTAGTATCACCTGGCCCAAGGCCATCACCATGACCGATAAGGCATTGTTTTTCCTGCAATACAAATTCTTTGGGATGGAAGTATACGGGGATGTTGAGTTCTTCCTGGAAATAACTTTTCATCCACATATCATGGTTACCCACAAAGAAATGAACCGGTATTCCCTGGTCTGTAAGTTCTGCAAGCTTGCCTAATATGCGGACAAATCCTTTCGGAACTACCCTGCTGTATTCGAACCAGAAATCAAAAAGATCACCCAGCACAAATATTTCAGAAGCTTCGGATTTTATGCTATCGAGGAAGGAAACGATCTTTTTTTCCCGGACCAGGCTTTTGGCTTTGTCGGGAGCACCAAGATGGAAATCAGAAAGGAAATAGATTTTTTCTGCCACCGGTTTAGATTTTTAATAAAGCGGGAATATCTTCATTCCCGAGCGCAGGGAGATCTTTCGTATCACCGTTAAAAAGATAGATCCATGAGTCAATATCCTTTCCTTCAAAGCTGATCGTAGTGATTGATCGTTTATAAAGGGGTGTGGAAGCATTGTCTGGCCTCATTCCTTTCAGATCATCAAGTTGCATGAGCACCCATGAAACAGCTTCAGCCGCATTGATCCTGTATAATATTCCTTCAATTTCCTGTTTCATCTCCTCCTGTACAAGCGCAGGAAGATCATTGAACTGGAAGCAATCACCCTTTACACTTGCAGTTCCTAAAAGCGAAATGTAGGGGCACAGGTAGGGAAACTTGTTTTCCATGAAACCTTTTCTCAGTGTTCCATAAACAAAAAGATATTGAACTACGGGTTTCTTCATTTTGAATTCTCAACCAGGAAGCAAAATACTTCTTTTGGTCCATGCACTCCGGTTACGAGGGTTTTCTCAATATCTGCTGTACGGCTTGGTCCGCTCGCCACCGTAAAAAATGATGGCAGTTCTTTTTGTTTCATTGCGCTAAGTGCATCTGAAATATCAAATACCACCTGGCTGGTGAAGGCAATGCAGATATGGACCGGGGCATATACGCTGGCGGTTCGCCCAGCCTTTGACCCGGAGCTTAAGATCATTGACCCTGTACGGGCAACCAGGAATTCACATCCTGTTACGGAAGCATCGCAGGTAGAAAGATCATCGTAATGGCCTGGTAAAGAACTTGCACCGGAAATGATATCGTTGGCATAGTATATCTTTTGCCAGTTCCGGGAAGCGAATAATTCGCGGAGCTGCATTTCCAGATCGGGAAGCCCCGTACAAAAACTGAATTTACCAGCGATCCTGGTGAACTCCTCGGCGAAAATAACGGCAAGGTCTTCCGTGGGCGCAGCGAAGTGCGCGGCGTGGGAAATTTCCGGATAAGGCAAAGGCACCGGGTTCTCCAGTGCCTGCCTGATCCTTTTTAATATATTTTCTTTTCCCCTTGAAATACTCATCAGATCTGGGGAGGGTTTTTCAGTTCGTCGGGTAGGGTGGCCGGTGGAACTTCAGTGACAGCGTCCTCTGGTTCTATGTCGAGAAGTTTTTTCTCTTCAAAAGGCCGCTTACCTATCAATGCTTCCACGTCGCTTTTGAACAATACTTCTTTTACCAGGAGTTCTTTGGCAAGTTTCTCTACTTCTGCACGCCTGTCGGTCAGTAATTGTTTCGTCCTGGTATACGCTTCATCTATCAGCCTGCGTACTTCCTGGTCTATCATTTTACCTGTTTCCTCGCTGTAAGGCTTGGTAAAATAATTTTCCTGAGCAGGATCATAGAAACTGATATTTCCCACCTTATCGTTCATACCGTACATGGTCACCATGCTGTAAGCGATCTTCGTGATCTGCTGCAGGTCATTGCTTGCACCGGTGCTGATCTTTCCGAAGAAGATATCTTCTGCTGCGCGACCACCCAGGGTCATGCAGATCTGGTCTATAAGCTGGTCGGTATTATAAAGGTATTGTTCTTTCGGAGTGTATTGGGCATATCCTAATGCAGCCGAGCCGCGTGGTACAATGGTTACCTTAAGTAACGGGTAGGCATGTTCGAGGTACCAGCCGCAGATGGCGTGCCCTGCCTCATGGTATGCGATGATCTCCTTTTCTTCAGGGGAAATGATCTTGTTCTTCTTTTCTAAACCACCGATCACCCTGTCTATCGCATCCTGGAAGTCGCTCATATCAACTGCTTCCTTGTTCTTCCTGGCCGCGATCAGGGCAGCTTCGTTACAAACATTTGCGATATCAGCACCGGCAAAGCCCGGGGTTTGTTCGGCAAGCTTATGAATATCGAGTTTCTGCGAAACTTTGATTGGGGCAAGATGCACCTTAAAGATCGCTTCCCTTCCGCTAAGATCCGGGCGATCGATAGAGATCTGGCGGTCGAAACGTCCGGGGCGAAGAAGGGCGCTATCGAGTACATCAGGCCTGTTGGTTGCTGCCAGGATGATGATACCAAGGTCGGTACCGAAACCATCCATTTCCACGAGGAGCTGGTTTAGTGTATTCTCCCTTTCATCGTTGCTCATCATCACGTTCTTTCCGCGTGCGCGGCCAATTGCGTCGATCTCATCGATGAATATTATACATGGGGCTTTTTCACGAGCCTGTTTAAAAAGGTCCCTCACACGGCTTGCACCGACACCTACAAACATTTCAACAAAATCACTACCGCTCAGGCTAAAGAATGGAACCTGGGCTTCACCTGCCACTGCTTTCGCCAAAAGTGTCTTACCGGTTCCAGGAGGGCCAACAAGCAACGCTCCCTTAGGTATCTTTCCACCGAGGGCGGTGTATTTTTTGGGAATTTTCAGGAAGTCAACGATCTCCATCACTTCCACCTTGGCTTCATCGAGGCCGGCAACATCAGCAAAAGTGATATTTACCCTGGTGCCTTTTTCGAACAGGGTTGCCTTCGATTTTCCAATGTTGAAGATCCCGCCGGGTCCGCCGCCACCACCCGGTCCTACCTTACGCATCATCAACACGAAAAGGAAACCGATCAATAGTATTGGAAGAAGGGTGCTCAGTATCTGGCCAAAAATCTCCCCTTCATCGTCGGGAGAATCTGCAACCTGCGCCACCCCCGGGTTCTGCTCATAGAATTTGGCCAGTTCTGCCGCATAAGACTGTATGTCCTTAAAGCTGAAATAAAGCTGGGGCTGGTTTGATCTTTTTGCATTTTCATACTTCTTCTCATCCTGTGGATCTTTGAGCAATGCACGGTAGAAATCTGCCTTCCTGGCAAGACTGTCCTTATTTACGAATATCCTTACGATCTTTTTATTCCGGATGGTTTTTATCTTTTCTACATCACCCTGCTTAACCATTTCGTAAAACTTCTGCTGGTCGGTTTCTACGCCGGCGCTGTTCACTCCACGGAAAAGATTGTAGGCTATAATAGCGAGAAAGAAGATCCCGTATATCCAGTAAATATTAAATTTATTTTTCTTGCGCTGCGGATCCTCAGGGGGCGTTCCGTCCGGTTTCCTCTTGCTGCTGTTGGGTTGATTCATTTTTCGTTTACTGTTAAAAATTAGGCTTGTTCATCATGTGAAACCGATGGTGCATCGCTCCACATTTCCTCCAGCCTGTAAAATTTACGAGGTTCTGGTAACATGATATGCACTACCACGTTTACATAATCGATCAGGATCCATTGCTGAGCCTGGCGACCTTCATGTTTATAGGCCAGCTCACCACATTTCTTTTTTACTTCTTCTTCAACAAAATCCGCGATAGCCTTTAACTGGGTATTGTTTGTTGCTTCGCATATTATGAAAAAGTCTGCCACCGCTTCAGGTATCTTCCGGAGATCCAGGCTTACGATGTTCTCGCCTTTCTTCTCCTGGATCGCATGTATGATGGTTTTGAAGATCTTGCTGTTTCTTGTAAGGCGGGTGAGGGTATTTTTCTTCCGCTCGTTCAAAACTTTGAGAGTATCCAATTGATTCTTTTTGTTTCTTGATAAATAACCCGCCAGCGGCGGGAAGGCGGCCAAAACCCTTTGTTTTTCCGCATTATTTCAAAAATACAATTCTTTTTTTACCTGTAAGTTTGATAATGCTTTACAAGGAGTTATTTAGCATTCTTGCAAAGGTGGACAGCACCAACAACTATGCCATGGGGCAGGTGCATGAAGGATTGGCGACCCATGGAATGGCCTGGTTTGCACTGGATCAGACAGCAGGTAAAGGTCAACGGGGAAGGTCCTGGAAAAGTACCCCCGGTTCCGCTCTTATCCTGTCTGTAGTTATTCAGCCTCCTGCAGGTGTGATCCCCGGTGATTTTACCCTTCCTGCAACGATCGCTTTAGCTGTCCTAAAGTTTTGTAAAGCATTTGGCGGTGACGAATGGTCGCTTAAATGGCCAAATGATATTTACTGGCGTGACAGAAAGGCAGGGGGCATCTTAATAGAAAATTTAATACGAGGTTCCCGTTGGCATTGGGCTGTAATAGGTGTAGGTATTAATGTAAACCAGGAGGAATTTGACCCTGAACTGCCTAATCCGGTTTCGATGAGAATGATAACCGGGAAGGATTATGATGTGATCAAACTGGGGCAGGAGCTTCATCTTTCGCTGATGAAAGCAATTGATGCACCTGCAAAGGAAATAAAGCATGGTATTATAGAGGAATACAACCAGGTTCTTTTTAAAAAAGGCGAATGGGTTGTATTGGAAAAGAATGAAAAGGTGTTTAATGCAAAGGTGGAAGGGGTGGATGGAAATGGTAACCTCTTAACTTCTGAAGGAGCTTTCCGATGGGGTGAAATATCCTGGAAATGATCTACTGTTCTGCCTTCCGCGCTTCTACTTCAAACCGGTTGTTATAATATCCCCTTCGGATAGTTTCTACGAGGTATTTGAACAGGAAAGGCAGAAATCCATGTTCCCTGAATTGCCTTACATGGCAAAGTTCATGGCGCAGCCACCGGGTATTTTTCTCGAATTCCTCCCTGGAAGTATTGTGAAGGTGAATAACGCTTCCAATGACCATGGCTACTTTTTTCACCCGCAAAACTGATGCAGCTATTGATGCGAGGAAAGATCTTTCCTTAATTCGGTATTTGATCTCAGCATTCATTTCCAGAATGAAAGAATCTCATTCACATGATCCTTGTTTTTAGGTCTGCGTATTACTTTATGCACGATTCCTTTTTCATTTACAAGGAAAGTTGTGCGCAGTACCCCCATATACTTGTTCCCGAACATGGTCTTCTCGCCCCAAACCCCGAATTTTTCTATGATCTTCCGGTTGGGATCTGCAATGATCGGAAAGGGCAGGTGAAATTTGTCGGTGAATTTTCGGTGTGAACCTACGTCATCCGGGCTTATGCCAATGATCTCAATTCCTTTTTCTTTCAGCAGGGTATAATTATCCCTCACGTTGCACGCCTGGATGGTGCAGGTAGGTGTATCATCCTGCGGGTAAAAATAAATGACCAGCTTTTTATTACGGTAATCAGATAGCTTTCGCACCTGGCCTGCCTGGTCTTTCCCGGAAAATGCCGGGGCCTTTTCTCCTTCTGTGATCATCGCGTGAAATTAAATGTCTTTTCACTTGCATTGCCGGCAAGGTCTTCAACATAGATCTTTAAAGTATTTGCACCTTGCGGACAATTCTCATCAAACTTATAAATGAAAGCCCGGCCTTTATCATTGCTGAACCTGATCCATTTTCCGTTCAGTTCCGCCCTGAAATTCTGCAACTCCTCCGTATTATCCGTGATGGTAAAATAGATCCGGGAAGAATTTTTGCTGATCGCCGAAATTACAGGCGGGGTCTTGTCTACTATCAACTGAAAATTTCCCAACTCCCGGAAACGTGCCGTATACCAGCCATTCACCTGGGACGCTTTCTTAAAATCCTTTCTGGATCCGTACCATCTCTTCATAATCACTTTTGAAGAATCTTCTGCTGAAAGGGTTGCCTTAATACTCACCGGAAAATAATCATGAACCGGAACAATTGCTTTATGTAGCTGGTATGTATGAAATCCATCTGTGGAGGTTGTTTTGTTATAAGTGAACCGAAACGAATCATAAAGACTTCTTTCAGACAGGTGAAACCTTACTTCGTCATTTTCAAATACATTAATGAATCCCGGGTGAAACATCCTTGCATACGTTGGAGAGGGGGGTGACTTCAAATTTTCAGAAGCCCTGACCTTAAGCCTGATGGTGGAGGTATTTCCTTCAGGATCACTAACCACAATGCGAATATTCCGGGGAGAATTATCGAGGTAGATAATTCCATCTTCCCTCATCTTATATATGCTTTGTTTGTCTCCCGGTAACTTTGTTAGGTGCTGCAGATAAGGTCCCCCGGATAACTTTGTCTTATAATCGATATGCGCATTCAGGTAACGTGTATCATCATAACTGATGCTGTCGAGCCTAAAGGAAGAGATCATGACATCGTCTTCATATAATGTTGCGCTATAGATCCCATTCTGGTTGGTGGAACCCGTATACCGATCGTATGATGTTATTGCAAAACTGATCTTATCTGTATTTACCACCACTTCCGGAACCGTGGCTGTATAGGAAGTGCCAGACCGGCGAAGAGGGATCATTTTGGGAGATTGTTCATAGGTGCTGATACACCTGTCGAACAATGCAAGCCGGATTATATCCGGGGCAATGTTGTCCGGGATCGAGAAGCCATGTTTAAGTGGATTGAGCACTACTTCAGTTCGTGTATCCCTCAGTTCAAAATGAAGGTGAGGTCCCATTGATCCACCGGTATTTCCGCTATAGGCAATGAACTGGGCCTTACGAACAGGAAATAGATCTTTTGGAACAATTACATCCAGTTCCCACTGCTCATTTTTATATTGCTGTTGTTTCACCCAATTTTCCAGTTCCGGGTAAAAATCATTCAGGTGCGCATATAGGCTGGTCACACCATTCGGATGATCGATATAGATTGCTCTTCCAAATCCCCACGGTTCGATCTTGATCCGGGATACATAGCCTGCTTCGGCTGCGAGAACTCTTAAATTTTCACGCTGTTCCGTCCTGGCATCAAGCCCCATGTGGTAATGGTTCGATCTCAATTCCCCGAAATTGGCAGAAAGAGCCGGTGCTGTAGCCACCGGCCAGGCATATTGGGCTGATAAAGGAAGAGTCCAGGATAGGGTAAGGACAAATAATAAGTAACGCATTTTCATCATGTGTATCATTCGTTTATCTGAATCAAACATTACTCCAATCAGGTAGGGAAACGAAGTTAGCTTTTGATGACCATCCACTCAAAACCACGAAAACCCCTACTTTTGCACGCCACACCAAAGGCAGAAGTTCATGCCAAGAAATACATCAGTAGGTTCAGTATTAATAATAGGAAGCGGCCCAATTGTAATCGGGCAAGCCTGTGAGTTCGACTATTCGGGAACCCAGGCAGCGCGTAGTTTGAAAGAAGAGGGGGTTAAGGTTATCCTTATCAACAGCAATCCCGCTACCATTATGACTGACCCAATGATGGCAGACAGGGTTTACCTGCTTCCACTTACGGTGGAAAGTATTGAGCAGATCCTCGAGGAAAATAAGATTGATGCAGTACTCCCGACCATGGGTGGCCAAACGGCGCTCAACCTTTGTAAAGAAGCGGATGAACTTGGAGTTTGGGAGAAGTATAATGTAAAGCTTATTGGTGTTGATATAAAAGCGATCGATAAAGCGGAAGACAGGGAGAAATTCAGGCAATGGATGATCGAGATGGGAATCCCGGTTGCACCTGCCCGTACGGCCAATTCATTTCTTGAAGGAAAAGAATTTGCGCAGGAGATCGGATTTCCCCTGGTGATAAGGCCTTCGTTCACCCTTGGTGGAACCGGTGGAGGATTCGTGCATTCACGTGATGACCTGGATGAAGCGCTCAATAATGGATTAACAGCGTCCCCCATCCATGAAGTGCTTGTTGAAAAGGCAGTACTCGGGTGGAAGGAGTTTGAACTGGAACTGTTAAGGGATGACATGGACAATGTTGTCATCATCTGCACCGTAGAGAATTTTGACCCGATGGGTGTTCATACCGGCGACAGCATTACGGTTGCGCCGGCGATGACCCTGAGCGATACTGCGTTCCAGCTTATGCGTGATACGGCAATCAGGATGATGCGTAACCTGGGAAATTTTGCGGGGGGATGTAATGTGCAGTTTGCACTTAATCCTGAGACCGAAGAAATAATCGCAATCGAGATCAATCCACGTGTGAGCAGGTCGTCGGCATTGGCCAGTAAGGCTACGGGTTATCCTATCGCGAAAATAGCCGCCAAGCTTGCGATAGGATTCACGCTTGATGAATTAAAGAACCAGATAACAAAATCAACTTCAGCCTATTTTGAACCCGCACTCGACTATGTGATCGTTAAGATCCCACGGTGGAACTTTGATAAGTTCAAAGGCGCAAATGATACGCTTGGCCTGCAGATGAAAAGTGTAGGAGAGGTGATGGCCATAGGCAGGAGCTTCACTGAAGCGATCCAGAAGGCTTGCCAGAGCCTGGAGAACGAAGCGGTAGGTTTAGGTTATTATGGAAAAAGCCTGATGCATTCTGAGGAACTGATCGAGTATATCAAAACGCCAAAATGGGACAGGATATTCCGTATCAAGGATGCGCTGATGGCTGGTGTGAGCGTTAAAAGGATCTGTGAGAGTACAAGGATAGACAGGTGGTTCATTTACCAGATACAGAAGATATGCGACTGCGAAAAAGAGATCGCAAAATACGATCTGAAGACCCTTCCTCCAGGTTTGTTAAAAGAAGCGAAGGTTCTTGGATTCAGTGATGAACAGATCGTTCGTATCCTGGGCGACGGAACAGAGGAGGAAGTGTACGAGATGCGGAAACAGCATAATATAAAGCGGGTATTTAAAATGGTTGACACCTGCAGTGCTGAATTTGAAGCCAAGACCCCTTATTTCTATTCTACTTTTGAAAATAATTCTGATGTAACAGGCCTCCTGGTTAATGAATCAATAGTTTCTGATAAGAAGAAGATCATTGTTCTGGGGAGTGGTCCTAACCGGATCGGGCAGGGAATTGAATTTGATTATTGTTGCGTGCATGGATTGCTTGCGATCAGGGAATCCGGTTTCGAATCAATAATGGTGAATTGCAACCCGGAAACGGTTTCCACGGATTTTGACATTGCCGACAAGCTTTATTTTGAACCTGTGTTCTGGGAGCACCTGTGGGAGATCATTGAGCACGAAAAACCTGAAGGTGTGATCGTTCAGCTTGGTGGACAAACAGCCTTGAAACTGGCGCGCAGGCTTCATGAAAAGGGGATCAGGATCATCGGAACGAGTTTCGACAACATGGATATTGCCGAGGACCGGGGCAGGTTCAGCGACATGCTTAAAGCCCTGGAGATCCCCTATCCACGCTATGGCACTGCCTATACAACAGACGATGCGATAGAAGTTGCAAAGGAAGTTGGGTACCCAGTTCTTGTTCGCCCAAGTTATGTACTCGGAGGCCAGAGAATGAGGATCGTATTGAACGATGAAGAACTTGAAAGTGGTGTTTTATCGCTGCTAAAGCATCTTCCCGGGAATAAGATCCTGATCGATCATTTCCTGGATCGTTGCCAGGAAGCAGAGATCGATGCGATCTTTGATGGTGAAACATTTCATGTAATGGGTGTAATGGAGCATATTGAACCGGCCGGCATTCACAGTGGCGACAGCAATGCGGTGTTGCCACAATTCAACCTGACCCCGCTGATAGTGCATACCATGGAAGAGTATGCTGAAAAGATCGCGAGGGCTCTCGACATCCGGGGCCTTATAAATATTCAGTTCGCTATAAAAGATGGAAATGTTTACGTGATTGAAGCTAATCCCCGTGCTTCACGTACTACACCCTTCATAGCCAAGGCATACCAGATCCCATACCTGAATATTGCAACCAAGATTATGCTTGGCGTTGCAAAGCTGAAGGATTTTAAATTTGAGAAGAAGCTGAAAGGATTTGCTATTAAGGAGCCTGTATTCTCTTTTAACAAATTCCCCAATGTAAATAAGGAACTCGGCCCCGAAATGAAGAGTACAGGCGAAGCCATACGGTTTATCAAGGACCTGAGAGATCCCTACTTCAGAAGCCTCTATAAGGAGAGAAGTATGCACCTCAGTAAGTAACCCTTTTTAAGTGTTTAAGTTGGGCCTTCACCTTTGTGTATCCAGTACTTTACGGGATGGCAAATGGCAGTTTTTGGCCCGGCGTACCTTTCCTGCGTTTACTGTTTCCTGTTATTTCCGGAATTTATCTTGGAGACAGATTCCCTGTCGCCATTAAAGCTCTTTCTGTTATTTTATTCCTTACGGGAATTGTATGGATCGTTTCAGAGATCTGGAGGAAGAAATTCCTAAACCTTACCTTGGTTGCGCGGTTAACTCCGTGCGTGTTCATTTTCTTTTTTGCTGCAGGTCTTACCTGGTTGGCAGATTCCAGGAACAACGGTGGCTGGTTCGGCCATTTTTATAAGGAAGGTGATATTCTGAAAGTAAGGTTGTCCGAAGATCCCGTAAAACGAAAGCTTACACTGAAGAGTGAAGCTGATGTCCAGGTTATTTGCAGGAGCGGGACAGCTATTCCGGTAAACGGCAAAATCATATTATACCTGCCTGATTCCTCTTCTCTTTTTGCGGGCGATATACTTTACATTTCAAGATCACCCGATTCAATAAGGCATACAAACAACCCAGGTGAATTCAATTATGCCAGGTGGTTATCCAGGCAGAATATCTTTCATTCTGTATTCCTGTCGAAAGAGGATTTTCACCTTGCAGGAAGGGAACAGGACGTGTCCAGATCCCTTATTAATTCTTCAAGAAGATTCATTCTTAGGTCCATTCAGAAATTTATCAGGGAGGGTAATGGTATCAGCGGCCTCGCAGAGGCACTTGTTATTGGTTATCGTGGCGACCTTGACAAAGACCTGTTGCAGAAATACAGTTCTACCGGGGTAGTGCATATAATTGCAGTTTCCGGTTTACACCTGGGATTGATCTATGTTGCATTGAAGTGGCTCCTGGAATTTTTATTCCGGAGAAAACAGCCTGGGCTTCGGTCAGTTCTCATTATCTGTTTTCTTTGGTTCTTCTCAATTCTCACCGGCAGCACAGCATCGGTATTAAGAGCAGCCCTGATGTTCACTCTTCTGATCGCAGGCAGTACATGGTTCAGGCAGGCATCCGTATATAATACATTGTCTGCATCAGCAGTCCTTCTTCTCCTGTACGACCCTTACCTATTGTGGGATGCGGGATTTCAACTCAGTTATTGTGCTGTAACGGGTATCGTCTGGCTTCAGCCCATTATTTTCAGGGCCTGTTTTTCAGCCAGCAGCATTGTTAGGAAAGTTTGGGAAATGACCTCCATCACGCTGGCTGCCCAGCTAATGACCCTTCCATTGACCTTGTATTATTTTAACCAGTTCCCTATATTGTTCCTGCCTGCAAACCTTGTAGTAGTGCCACTTTCAACCATTGCATTATTCAGTGGCATAGCCACCATAATTCTTTCAGGCTGGGGCACCGGTGCCAGGATAATGGGATATATAACCGGTGAACTGATAAACTGGATGAACTTGATAGTTAGCTGGTTTGATGCAGTACCCTATTCAATGGTTCACAGAATATTCCTTAGTGAAATTTCGGTTATATGTCTTTTTGCTTTAATAACCGGACTGGCGCTGAGATTCGTTTATAAATGGCGATTCGGTTCATGGCTGATTTATATACCAGCACTGATCATATCCCTTTCTGTAAACCTTAGAAAGGTTGAACAGGGAAATCAACAGAAGATCATTATTTATAAAACCAAGGGGAGTAATATTGCTTTCGTCGCTGGAAGAAGTCTATACCTTTTAGAAGGAGAGCAAGGGAACAGTGCTGTAAAGAGGTCTGCGGACTGGCTGGGGATCCGTAACATTGAAACAAAGCAAACGAACCAGGTTAAAGTGGGAAGTAAAAATGTATTGGTCGCGAATGACAGCATTATCCGTTCAGGTTTACCAAAGGCGCCCATATCTCTTTTGATCATCATGGGAGATGCATATCCCGAAAAGGAATTCCTTGAACGATGCAAGCCGGAAATGGTAGTGGCGGATGGATCAAACAGGTTGTGGAAAATTGCAAAATGGAAATCCTTCTGCGATAAACTACTTTTGCGCTTCCATTCTGTTCCGCAAGAAGGAGCATTCATACTTAGTCTTTAGCTATGGATAAAAAGATCAAAAGTGCCCTCATTTCTGTTTTTTATAAAGATGGGCTGGATGAACTCGTAAAATACCTTTCCGATTCAGGGGTTAGAATTTTTAGTACCGGGGGTACCCAAACCTTTATAGAAGGGCTCGGTGTGGAATGCATCCCGGTGGAAAGTGTTACTGGTTATCCATCCATTTTAGGAGGAAGGGTAAAAACGCTTCATCCTGTAATTTTTGGAGGAATACTCGGAAAGCGGGATGATGAACAGCATCTGAAGGATATGGCTGCCTTCAACATCCCGGAAATAGACCTGGTGATCGTGGATCTTTATCCGTTCGAAGAAACCGTGAAGAATACCACAGATGAAAGCCTGATCATTGAGAAAATAGATATTGGAGGTCCTTCAATGCTGAGAGCTGCCGCCAAGAACCATAAGGATATAACCGTTATAGCTGATAAAAATGATTATTCAGTACTGTTATCGATCATGCAACAGCAGGCAGGAGAAATAACTTTTGCTCAAAGAAGGCAATTTGCAATTAAGGCTTTTGACGTATGTACTGCCTATGACACGGCAATTTCCGCCTACTTTAATGATACACGCGTAGGTTCAATCTTTGGGGGGAGTAAATTACCGCTGCGTTATGGTGAGAACCCTCATCAACAGGCGCATTTTGCCGGGAATCTTGAAGACCAGTTCACCCAGCTTCATGGGAAAGCACTTTCCTATAATAACCTTGTTGATACAGATGCAGCCATTCAGTTGATAAAAGAATTCACTGGAGGAGAGAAAGTGTTTGCCATCATCAAACATACAAATGTGTGTGGTATAGCTGTCAGGAATGATCTTCGGGAGGCATGGGATGCTGCATTGTCGGGTGATCCTGAAAGCGCTTTCGGAGGTGTACTGGTTTGCAACAATGAAGTTGATGAAAAAACTGCCCAGGGCATTTCTGAGATTTTCTTTGAAGTGCTGGCAGCACCATCTTTTAGTGAACCAGCGCTTAAGATCCTCACATCTAAAAAGAACAGGATATTACTTCAACTTTCAGGCAATAACTCCAGTGGAAAGCAATACAGGACATTACTGGGAGGAATATTGGTACAGGATAATGACTCAGGGAATTTCAGTGAATGGAAAGAGGTTGGTGGTGTAACCACATTTGAGCGTCAGAGAAAAGAACTGGAATTTGCCAATATCGTGTGCAAACATCTTAAAAGCAATGCTATCGCAATCGTAAAGGATATGAAACTTGTTGGGAAGGGATGCGGCCAAACCAGCAGGGTGGACGCACTGAGACATGCTATCGACAAGGCCAGGCAATTTGATTCATCGCTTGAAGGCGCCGTGCTCGCGAGTGATGCATTCTTCCCGTTCGATGATTGTGTTAAAATCGCACATGCAGCCGGAATAAAAGCCTTCATTCAACCAGGTGGTTCAATCCGTGACCAGGATTCGGTCAATTATTGCCTGGAGAATAAACTTGCGATGGTCTTAACTGGCACACGTCACTTCAGACACTGATGGAACCGCAACCCGGAAAGAAAGGTGGTTACTTTGCGCTTACGCTCACGTGTACATTGTGGGGCACGACTTGGGTTGCGAGTAAGATCGGGGTAATGCATATGCCTGCGCTGCAAATGGCAGCGATAAGGCAATTCCTGGCAGGACTTTGTTTTCTTATTTTCTTCATGGGTGTTAAAAAACTTCCATGGCCAACAAAAGGACAATGGAAACGTTTGGCAATACTTGGGCTACTCATGTTTGTATTTGCAAACGGCCTTAGTACCTGGAGCCTTTATTTCATACCAAGTGGCCTGAGCGCACTGATAGGTGCATTGTATCCATTATGCGTTGCACTGATCGAGATCGTCTTCTTTCGGAGTAAACGAATGTCGTTATTATCTGCAACTGGTTTTATCCTGGGGCTCGCAGGTGTAGGAATAGTGTTCTACGAAAATGCGTTTTCCGGCCTTTCAGACGGGTTCATATATGGGATACTACTTTCATTGGGAGCTATGATATCATGGACTCTCGGGACAGTATTCATTGTAAGAGGCAATACTTCCATGAATCCTTATTATGCAACAGGCTGGCAGATGCTTATAAGTTCTGTAATACTTTATATCATGTCGGAAATCCTTCAGCCCGGCCTGCCGATTTTCAATATACCTGTTGAAGCGTGGCTGGTCATCATTTATCTTGTTGTTTTTGGTTCTGTCATTTCGTTTGTTGCATTCATTTTTTCTATGAAAAAATTACCTGCTCCTATTGCATCACTTTATGCATATATCAATCCTCTTGTTGCGTTGCTGACTGGCGCACTTATCCTGGGAGAAAAACTTACGATACATATACTTTATGGAGCGATAGTGACCATGGCTGGTGTGTTCCTGGTAAATTACAGCATCAGGAAGAATGAGAAAGTGATAGCCGAACCTGAGATATGAATTTTGAATATAACTCCTGCCAACCCCTGAATTCTGAAGCGGTTCCAAGGAAATGATTATGAAAGATGGTTATCATCCTGCAGTGAAATCTTTTACAGGTTTCCATGAACTCCAGTAGCTCGCTGAATGATTCTTCAATGCCCTGCCCCTGTTCAAAATGGCTATTCGCATCCATAAAGCAAAAGGGGTGGATCCTTAGTGGTGTTTCCTGTTCCAGTTCAAGATCGTACCATAGGAAGCTTGTAGAAATTGAAGCCCTGAATCCATTTATAGTTCCATAACCCATGCTATACTCATTCAGTATCCCGGCTGAGATCAATTCGCGGTATGTTTCGGGCAGGCGGAATCTGAGGTAATGCTGCCGTGAAGAATCAATAGCCCCACTATATTCTTCAAGCAGTTTCTTTTCCATTTCCAATACTCCGGGTGCTGAGTTGCTGGCCCATGAGGGATGCAAACCGATCTGGTACTTTCCTGAAAGTGAGGAAATGAGTTTGCGCATAGCCGGTTGATGCGGTGAAATATTTTTATCAAGCCTGCTGGTGCTGTTTGCAACAAGTATAAAATAGATTGGGTTCAGTCTTTCATGAAGGGTATTGATAAAAGGGAATGAATCAAACGGATCGACCTGCAGCCCCAGGTTAACCCTTATCCTGTCAAGGGAAGGTTTTTTTAAAAACCCGGCAATATTCCTTGCAACCCCTTTATAGCGATATGACCATGCCATGTCCACATCATAGGTTGGTATGAATTTGAATTCTGGTAATTTGAGGTGAGTATTGAATTTCCGGTTAAGACAATTTATTAGTTGCACCAGCCAGGCATTTACGAGCGGGATATCCAGGAAATCATTCTTAAATGCTGTTGATGAGGTGTGAGGAAACCTTTCATAAATATCAGGCTTGTAAGGAAAATATTCTTCATACCTGGATACAAGAAAAAAGATTCCGGAGAACATATCAAAAGGGATATCTCCTTCCATTGGAAAAAGTGCCGGTAATTCCATCCAACAGGAGAGTTGAGGCTCCACAGGTTCGATACCTTTTTTGAACAGGAAGCCTGTTGAAGGAATGTTCATGTATCCGTCCATATGGCCGGTTCCATAGTGGATCCTTGGTATATGCGGTAAATGATTGGGGTCGTCGCTGATCTCCAAATCCAAATCGGTTGCATCAGCAATTACCCCCACCACATATTTCAGGCGGGACGAATTCTGAATGGAGTGAATGATGATCATTCTATTTATACCTTTCTTTCCAGAGTTGATTAAAGGTCTTCTGGCTGAACTGAAGTTCTCCCCTGTTCCTGATCCAGTCTTTAAAAAGTCCGTTCACTACTTTGTTCTTAACCTTACCACCAGCGAGATTCATCACACCCCTGCTTAAACAAGCGCGCTTCCATATTTTCCAGGCCATTCGTTCAGAAAGAAGACTGTTTCCTTGTTTTACCGATTCTTTACGATTATCAAGCAGGAGCTCATGAAGCTTGATCTTGACGGCGCATACTTCTGTGCAATTTCCGCATAACGAAGAGGCATAACTGAGGTGGCCATAATTCTTCATTCCTTTTAAATGAGGAGTTATCACGCTTCCAATCGGCCCGCTGTATGTAGTGCCGTAGGTATGACCTCCAATATTTTTATACACCGGGCATGCATTAAGGCACGCGCCGCAACGAATACAGTACAGGCTTTCACGTTGCCTGGGGGAGGAAAGGATATTGGTGCGACCGTTATCCAGGAGGATCACGATCATTTCTTCCGGCCCGTCAGATTCGCCTGGTTGCCTGGGGCCACATACGAAGGAATTATACACGGTAACCTTCTGCCCTGTTCCGAAAGTGCTTAACAATGGCCAGAATAAGGCGAGATCAGAAATGGAAGGGATCATTTTTTCTATTCCAACGATAACTATATGAGTCTTTGGAAATGCACAACTGAGCCTTGCATTGCCTTCATTTTCTGTAATTGCGATCCCCCCGGTATCGCTGATCAGGAAATTCGCCCCGGTAACACCTACTTCCGCCTTTATGTATTTTTCACGCAGTAGGTTTCGGGCCACAATAGTAAGTTCCTCTGGTGTAAGCCTGGGGTCGGTGCCCAGTTTTTCAGAAAAAAGTTTAGCAACATCTTCCTTGCTTTTATGCATGGCGGGTGTAACTATATGGTAAGGAGGTTCACCATCCAGTTGCTGAATATATTCTCCCAGGTCTGTCTCAACGCTTTCAATCCCGTTTTGCTCAAGGGCCTTGTTAAGATGGATCTCTTCTGTGACCATGCTTTTGCTTTTGACAACCATTTTGCAATCCCTTTCCCGGCAGATCCTTAATACTTCCGCTATGGCATCTTCGGCAGTTTCCGCCCAAAATACCTTCCCGCCCCGTGCTGCAAAATTCTTTTCGAATAATTCCAGTTGCTTATCCAGGTTCTCTATTGCTTTCCATTTCGCATTTTTCGCAGCTTTGCGGGCATATTCAACATCTGCAAACTGGGATTTACCCTGGGGTACAACAGCATTATACCTTCCAATATTAAAGTTGATCTTCCTGCGGTGTTCAAGATCTGCTGCCTTTATTGTGCTTTTGGCAATGAACCCCGCGGATGTTTCTGTTTTTCCCATTTGAATTATTTCAATACTCCCAATTCCTTTCCGATCGTCGTAAAGGCTTCTATGGCTTTATCAAGGTGCTTCCTATCATGCGCTGCGCTTAACTGAACCCGTATTCTTGCCTGTCCTTTTGCCACCACGGGAAAGAAGAACCCGATCACATAAATTCCTTCTTCGAGTAACCTGGAAGCAAATTGTTGCGCAAGAACAGCGTCATACAGCATAATCGGGACGATGGGGTGATCGCCGGGCTTTATATCAAATCCGGCATTGGTCATCTTCTCCCTGAAATACTTCGTATTTTCTTCCAGCTTATCGCGTAGGGCGGTAGTTTCATTAAGCATGTCGAAAACTGCAATAGAAGCTCCAACTATGCTGGGTGCAAGTGTATTACTGAAAAGATATGGCCTGCTGCGTTGGCGAAGCATTTCAATAATTTCCCTTCTTCCGGAGGTAAAGCCCCCGCTTGCTCCTCCCAGTGCTTTTCCAAGGGTACCGGTGATAATATCAATTCTACCCATAACACCCCTGTACTCATGCGTGCCCCTGCCATTTTTGCCGAGAAAACCAGATGAATGACACTCATCGATCATAACTATTGCATCATAACGGTCTGCAAGGTCACATATCTTATCTAACTGGGCAATTGTTCCATCCATACTGAAGGAGCCATCTGATACTATGATCCTGCTACGTGCATCAGCGGCCTCTTTGAGTTTTGTTTCAAGGTCCGCCATATCATTATGTTCATAGCGGTATCGTGCAGCCTTGCAAAGACGAACCCCGTCGATAATGGATGCGTGGTTCAGAGAGTCGCTGATGATGGCATCCTGTTCACCGAATAAGGGTTCAAATACCCCTCCATTGGCATCAAAAGCCGCTGCATATAATATAGTGTCCTCCGTGCCCAGGAAATCGGCTATTTTCTGTTCAAGTTGCTTATGAATATCCTGGGTGCCACAAATAAACCTTACACTGCTCATTCCGTAGCCGCGGTGATCTATATACTTTTTGGCAGCCTCCAGCACCTTTGGATGGCTGGAAAGACCTAGATAGTTATTAGCACAGAAGTTTAGCACCTGGATAGTGCTGCCATCCTCACGGGTAACGGTGATCTCAGGCCCCTGTTCACTGCTGATGATCCTTTCCTGCTTAAAAAGCCCGTTATTCCTGATCTCCTCCAGTTCCGAAGCTATCCTGGAGACAAATTTTTCGTTCATAATTGCGGTTTGATGCAAATCTAACTACTGGTAGCCATTATTTGCCCTGAAATGAGGCTGGATTATGGTTTCCGGCGCGGACAAAGTATTTTTGAAAAAAATTTTTGTCCGGCTGTAACTTTTTGAACCTACCGCCGTATAACTCATAGAAAGGCTGCTAATCACAACCTACACCACCAAACTATATGACCGAGAAAGATTACAATGATTGTGTAAGGCAATATGCTGATAATGTTTACAGGTTCATCTTAAAGAACCTGAGACACGAGGAAGATGCCAAGGATGTTGTTCAGACCGCATTCGAGAAGTTATGGGTAAACAGGGAAACCGTTAAGGGCGAAACCGCGAAAAGCTTCCTTTTCACCGTAGCCTATAACACTATGATAGACCATATACGGAAGAGCAAGAGAATGACTTATAAGGAAGAGTTTGGTGAAACAGCCCGTGGCTCGGAAATGCAGCAGGCGGGTACAAAAAGATTGTTGGAAGAGGCGCTTGCCAAATTAAGTGAAACACAAAGAAGCCTTGTAATGCTTAAGGACTACGAAGGTTACAATTACCAGGAAATTGGTGAAATAACAGGATTGAATGAAAGCCAGGTAAAGGTATACCTGCACCGGGCAAGGCTCCTGTTAAGGAATTACATTGTTAAAGCAGAAAATATTATATAATGATCGGCATTCATAATTACGAAGAATACTTCCTGATGTATGTCGATAATGAATTATCGCCTTCAGAAAGGGAAATGGTAGAAAAGTTCGTCACCGAACATCCTGAACTTGCAGAAGAGCTCGAAGGATTAAGCAGCGTTGTACTGCCAATGGAAGATGCGGTGTTTGTTCCAAAAACTGAACTCTTCAAGCTTGACAGCAGGCTGGAGGAAGAATCCATGCTGCTTCACCTGGATAATGAACTGGAACCTTCCCTGGCAGCCTCGCTTGAAAAGGATATTAAGGGCAATGAAGAAGCTGCAAGAGAATGGGAACTTTTGAAAAGGACAAAGCTTGACAGGAATGAAAAAATAGAATTCCGGGATAAAGTAATCCTTTTCAGGAAAGAACCTGCCAGTATCATCAGCATGAAGTTTTTCAGGTACGCAGCCGCAGCAGTATTAATAGGAGCAGCTTTATTTTTTGGAATAAAGATCTCTGGTAACGACCCTTCAAAGCAAACTCCGAATATAGCTTCTGAGAAACCCAAACCCGTAGTACCGGGAACAGAGAAGCCTGCAGAAATACTGGCACAAGCACCAAAAGAGGAGACGAGTGAAATTCCTGCCGAAGAAATGATCGTTGAAAAGGCGCCTGATGTTCAATATGCAAGCAACTCCAATCCTGAAAAAAAGAGCAGGGTGGTTCCGGCACCAGGCAAAGTGAATGAGACACAGGAAACAATTGAGCCCTTAAGGAGAGAAGATATGGTGATCTACAGGAATGAAGCTCCTGAAATGCTCAGGCTTGCATCAAATGAGAAGCCTGTAGTAAATAAACCTGTGGACATCATAGATCGCGACATGACGCAGAAACCTGAAAGCTATGCTTTGCTTGCTTCGCTTGAAGATGAAGATGATGAGGAAGTTCTTTATATGAATGAGGAGAAAGTAAGTCGCTCTAAAGTGGGAAGGGTATTCAGGAAAGTAAAACGAGTTGTTGAACGAAGAACAAATATCAATACGCCCGATGGCATCCGGATCGGCGGGTTTGAGATCGCATTAAAATAATCACAATTAAATAAGAATCAAATGAAAAGGCTAACAGGAGTATTAGCACTGGCAATCCTTTGCAATACCGTAACAGCACAAGAAGACAGCGTGATCGTTAAAGAACGTACACGGGATACCACCAGGATCGGAAATATCCTGATCATAAAGAAAGGAGGCAGGGGATCGGGAAAAGACAGCAGCATTGTCATCAATCGCACTACCAAAAGCAGGTCTGGTATCACCACTCAATGGTTTGTTTTCGACCTGGGGATATCAAATTACAATGATGCAACCAATTATGCCAACACCGGTTCATTCCTCGTAAATCGCCCGGGCGCTCCTGAATTCTCTGAAAGCGATTTTAAACTTCGCGGAGGCAAGAGCATTAACGTGAACATTTGGTTCTTCATGCAGAAAGTAAACCTGATTAAGCAAAACGTTAACCTGAAGTATGGTCTTGGTCTTGAGCTGAATAATTACAGGTATCGTTCTGCAATAAGCTACCGGGAAAATGGGATCGTTCCATATTCAGGTGGAATGGAAACCAACAGGCCATTCATTTTCAGGGATTCTATCTCCTTTTCAAAGAACAAACTGGCTGCAGATTATCTCACTATTCCGGTGATGCTGAATTTCACCACTACCCCGGCAAATTCCAGGAAAGCTATTGGATTCAGCGCCGGGATCAGCGCAGGTTACCTGTATAGCCAGCGTAACAAACAAAAGAGCGAAGAGCGTGGTAAACAAAAAAATAAAGGAGATTACGACCTGGAGCGGTTTAAGCTTTCCTATGTAGGAGAACTGAAAATGGGACCGGTTACTCTTTATGGTTCATACAGTCCTAAATCAATGTACGAGAATTCATTGGATATGAGACCTTATACAATCGGCGTGCGTTTTTAATAGTATAGTCATGAAAGAAAGCCTCCTGTTTACAGGAGGTTTTTTGTTTCGAAAAACTTCGAAGTACCTATATTTTTAACAATAAAAATGAAGCTGATCAACGAAATTCAAACGTTCTTTTTTTAGATTTGATGAAGGAAGCAAAAAGATCCATATCCTGCTTTTCAAAAAACAAATAACCTGTTCCATTCCTGGTTTTCTCCGGGAAAAAACGGGAAGAGCCATAAACTTTGACCGTAACCGCTCAAATCTATGAATATGAAAATCCGCCGTATGCTGCCCTTTCTTTTCGTCGCTGGCAGCTTCGCACTGGTATCCTTCCTGCCCGTAAATGAGCCAGATCTTAATGAAGAAAAAAAGAGGCATTCCACCAAGCGAAAAAATGTTTATGTGCGCACCTCTCCATCTAATCCTTTTTACATCATTGTAGATAAGAGCGACTATGAACTGAAGGTATATGATGATGAAGGCTGGTATGCCACATACCCGATAGTATTCGGTAGCAATGACCTTGGTGACAAAATGCGTGAAGGAGATAAGAAGACGCCTAATGGCACTTTTAGGATCATTCAGAAAAGAATCAATCCTAAGTGGGGCCCTCAAATGTTGCTGGATTATCCAACCAAGGAAAGCTTTGCACGTTTCAATGATAGAAAAGCAAAGGGTCTGCTTCCTTCTAATGCCCGCATTGGCAATGGAATTGCAATCCACTCAACCCGTCCCCAGGAAGAATGGGCAGTGGATAATTATTACAACTGGACTGATGGATGTGTTTCTGTTAAGTACACCGAAATGAAAGACCTGTACAGTTATATTCCTGTTGGAACAGTGGTAACTATTCAGCCCTGATCAAAGAAGATCAGGTTTCCATCCCCATAACTCAGGAAACGGTAATCATGCTTTAAGGCATGCTCGTAAACCCATTTCCAGTTTTCTCCCAATGCCGCCGCTACCAAAAGCAAAAGTGTAGATCCCGGCTGGTGAAAATTCGTGACCAACCCTTTTACAGTTCTGAATTTGTACCCAGGGGCTATCAGCAGGCTGGTTTGTGCAAAAAGATCTTTTTCCTGAGCTTTTAAATTGCTGGCCAGTGCACTAAATGCGTCCTGGTAAGTAATTTCTGTATTTGTATTATGGTACGGATACCATTGGTCCAGGTGTTCAATGGGTTCACCTTTAATAATCGCATATCCAAACCAGAAGAATGATTCAAGGGATCTTAAAGAGGTTGTTCCCACAGCGATCAATTCATCCTGTTCTGCCAACTTGAGAAGGTTTTCAGCAGAGGTCTGGATCCATTCAGCATGCATGTCGTGCCCGGCCATTACGTCAGCCTTTACCGGTTTAAATGTTCCTGCACCCACATGAAGAGTAACAAATTGACGACTGATCCCTTTATTCTTTAATTGTTCAAAGATCCGGTCTGTAAAATGAAGACCTGCTGTTGGCGCTGCTACAGATCCTGGATGATTTGCGAAGGTTGTCTGGTATCTTTCCGAATCTTCGCTTCCTGGCTCCCGTTTAATATAGGGGGGCAGGGGAATATTTCCGAAAACGGAAAGTATTTGGGCAAAGGAGATGTTTCCGGGTTCCCACGAAAATTTTATCAGGTAGGCATCATTCAATCTTTCAGTTTTTGAAGCCCTGAGCGTAATATTTTGTTTTTGAAGGAGTAAGTCCTCATCTTTCCATTTTGCTGCTCCGCCAACCAGGCATTTCCAGGCTGCGTCTTGCTTTTCGGATAAGGCCTCATTATATGAAAGAATGCGTTTCGCAGGTTCCAGGCAGAAGATCTCTATCCCTTTTCCGGAAGTAGTTTTAAAATGAAGCCTGGCATTGATCACCCTCGTATCATTGAATACCAATGCAGCATTTCCCGGCAGAAATTCAGCGATGTTGCTGTAATAATCATCGCTGATCAAATTGTTCCTGAAGATTAATAGTTTTGAGCTGTCGCGTTCGGGCAGTGGGTGCAACGCAATTTTTTCTGCAGGAAGTTCATAAGTATAATCTGCTATCCTGATCTGCCTCGGGTCATTCATTTTTATTTCCCTCCCTGATTTCATTCACAACCTGGGGATCAAGCAACGTGGAAGTATCACCCATATCACTTTCACCAGCTGCGATCTTTCTAAGGATCCTTCTCATGATCTTACCGCTGCGTGTCTTAGGTAATCCCTTAACAAATTGTATCCTGTCTGGTTTGGCTATAGGACCTATGATACGCGCAACCGTTTCGCAAATATCCCTGTTCGTTAGTTCCTCGTCCTGATGAAATCCTTCAAAAATTACAAATGCATAGATGCCTTCCCCTTTAATAGGATGCGGGAAACCGACCACAGCGCTTTCGATAACGCCGGTGTGCATGTTTATGGCATTCTCTACCTCCGCGGTGCCGATCCTGTGTCCACTTACATTAAGAACATCATCCACCCTGCCCGTGATCCTGTAATTACCATCACTGTCGCGAAAGCATCCATCCCCAGTAAAATAATAGCCAGGATAGGCAGAAAAATATGTATTCCGGCAACGTTCATGATCCCCATATGTTGTGCGAAGCATGCCCGGCCAGGGAAATGAAATGCATAGGTTGCCTGAGGTACTAATTTGTTTTTGCGGCTCTCCTTTTTCGTCCATAATCGTGGGGAAGATACCAGGCAGGGGCAGGGTAGCGTGTGCTGGAATAGCAGGTGTAACACCTGCGAGGTTCGCTATCATAATCCCGCCTGTTTCAGTTTGCCACCATGTATCAGTTATGGGGCATCTTTCTTTGCCGATCTTCTTATTATACCAATTCCATGCTTCTTCGTTAATTGGTTCACCAACAGTTCCTAAAACTTTCAGCGAGGAAAGATCGTGTCCTTCAACAAATGAATCTCCTTGGGCCATCAGGCCACGTATGGCAGTTGGCGCAGTATATAGAATGTTAACCTTATGTTTTTCTGTGATCTTCCAGAACCTGGATGCATCGGGATATGTTGGGATCCCTTCGAACATGAGCACTGTTGCTCCAGCGCATAAAGGACCGTAAACAATATAGCTATGCCCGGTAATCCAGCCGATATCTGCAGTGCAAAAATGAACATCTCCGATTTCGTATTGAAAAACATTAACGAAGGTGTAGGTGGTCCAGATCATGTATCCCGCAACGGTATGAACAACTCCTTTTGGCTTACCTGTACTACCGGAGGTATAGAGTATGAACAGCATATCTTCTGAATCCATCGATTCAGCCCGGCATTCAGTCATCCCGGTCTTCTCCATCCTGGCCGTTTCATCATGCCACCAAACATCCCGGCCTTTTATCATACTAACAGGCTGCTGTATGCGAGACAATACAATGACCTTTTCTACAGTGATGGATGTAAGTAAAGCATCATCGATTATTTCCTTTAACGCAATGGTCTTATTTCCCCTGAAAGCCCCATCTGCAGTGATCACCATTTTGCAGGATGCATCTGTTATGCGGTCAGAAATGCTTTGGGCAGAAAACCCTCCAAATACCACCGAATGAATTGCACCAATTCGTGCGCAGGCAAGCATAGCCACAGGGAGTTCCGGAACCATGGGCATGTAGATACAAACCCTGTCTCCTTTTTGGATACCGTGCGATTTTAAAACATTGGCGAACAGGCATACCTGGTAGTGCAGTTCTTTATAACTAAGTTTCCTGATTTCTTCTCCAGGATCATTTGGTTCCCATATTATAGCAATTGAATCGCCATTTCTTTCCAGGTGGCGGTCCAGGGCATTTTCTGTGATATTGAGTTTTCCGCCCTTGAACCATTCAACTTTAGGCTCCTTAAAGTTCCACTCAAGAACCTTATCCCATTTCTTTTGCCAGTGGAAAGTTCCTGCTATTTCGTTCCAGAATTCTTCAGGATTGTCCTGGCTACTTTTGTATGCAGATTTGTAATGTTCAGGATCTTTAATCTTATATGAGTACATCACTTACATATTTTCTGCTGCGCGATAAACCAGGTCGTGTAATTGCTCCCTGATCTTTAAACGTTGAAATGCGAAGCTATTATCAGGATAAACCCGGTTTGTTAAAAGTATGAACATTATTCCTGATTGAGGATCGGCCCACGCAGAAGTTCCGGTATAACCGGTATGCCCGAAGGTAAAGGGTGAAACGGACCTGGATGGATAGGGATCATTTCTTAGGTCATTATTTTTTTCAGGTTTGTCAAAACCCAATCCACGGCGGCTAAGCAAACTTCCATAGGCTGTGAAGAGCCTAACAGTAGAGGAACCCAGGTAACGCCTGCCATTAAATGTTCCTTCATTTAGCAACATCTGCATTATGCATGCTACATCACGAGCATCGCCAAAAAGACCGGCATGTCCTGCCACTCCTCCAAACATTGCTGCTCCCTGGTCATGTACGGTACCTATCAGCAATTGCTTGCGGAAAATGTTATCCAGTTCAGTTGGTACTATCCTTTCTGCCGGAAATTGCTCCAAAGGGTTAAATGCAAGCGAGGCGAGATGCATAGGGGTATAAAATACGCTGTCTACATATTTATCAAGCGTAGTTCCGGTAACTGCCTCTACGATTTTACCCATCAGGATAAAATCATTATCACTATATACATATCCTTTCTTCCCGGTGTATCCAGTTTCCCTGATCCGGGCAACCATAGTATCCTTCCAGTCGTTACGGAGGTATAAACCGGTCGCAACCTTTATATTAAAGCCTTCGCCCGGTTTATTGGAATAAAGATCGCTGCGCAAGTTTCCGTTCCTGTCAATAGTTTCTTTGTGAAACGGAATATAGGAAACGAGCCCGGCTTCATGCAAAAGGATTTTGTCTAATCTTAGATGTCCTACAGGGGAGTTTCTGAATTCCGGAAGATAGTCTCCGACAACCGATTTCAGTTCTATTCGTTTTTCGTCATAAAGCTTCATTACCGCGATAGTTGTTGCACATATCTTGGTGAGTGAAGCCAGGTCATAAATGGAACTGCGGTTTAATCCAGCCTGTTCGTTATAAGTCCTGGAGCCATAGGCCCGGTGGTAAAAGATCTTCCCATTCTTTGCCGCGAGCAAAACTGCTCCCGGCATGGCTTTTTTTTTAATTGCAGATTCGGTTATTGAATCAATGGCGCGGAAGAACGGGTTGGCCAGGTCCGGTGAATCCATCATTTCGGTTGCAATACCATGCCCATAGCTCCAGGTTTTACAAACAGTTACGGGCAATTTTCCTTTAAATGGAATTCTCCCTGCAAGCATTCTTACTGCAGCCGCCTGTGTGAATTCGTCATCTTCATATGCAACTGCGATATTGGATGCTCCACACCAATTCTTTGCAGCGTATGCATTTCCAAATATGAATGTGAAGGATGGTGTTGCTTCCTGGATATCTTTTACAAATCGAATTACCGATGGAGTCAGGCCGAAGTTTGTTGAAGGGCTTCGGGAAAGTCCATGCACTCCAATCACTATTTTTTTATGGTCCCTGGTGACCTTTCGGAGCAACTTTTCAAGCTCTTCCTTTTTTAATGATGAAGGGTCTACATAATAAACTGCTGCATTAAACATTGCCTCCATCCTTATCCCAAGAGCGGTAGGACCTTTTGCATTCACACCTATATATGCAATATCCTGCTCTAACAGATCTGCTGATAGAGGGAAGAAAACCTTATCGTTACCAGACAATAATGTAATTGCATTTTCCGCAACCAGGGTCTTCATTTCAGGAACTTCCTTATTCAGGTCCTCATAAAGATTCTTCGTGTTTACATTGGTGGCCATATGCATGCCGTATAGGTGCTTATTCTGCAATACACGCTTTGCATGGAATTCAATCTGCTTCCAGGTAAGCTTTTTTTCTTTTATTGCTTCCCTGATAGCTTTTATAGCTACCGGAACATCTTCAGGCAGGCACAGCATATCATTGCCTGCTATCAAAGATTCCACTTCCACGTCTCCCTTAGGAAAGAATTTGGATACCCCTTTCATTTCAAGAGCATCAGTAAATGTGAGGCCATTAAAGCCCAGGTCTTCGCGCAAAAGTGTTGTAACATTGTTTCTTGAGATGGATGTTGCTCTGTTGGGCCTGTTATCAATAGAGGGGATGTAGAGATGGGCGATCATAGCACTCCCAACACCAGCATCAAAGATCCTTCTGAAAGGATAAAGTTCAAGAGAATCGAGCTGCTCCCTTGTCTTATTTATCACCGGGAGATCAAGATGTGAATCCACGGAAACATCACCATGACCGGGAAAATGTTTGGCACAGGCCATGATCCCATTATCCTGCATACCTTTCATGTATGCAATTCCATGAGCCGCCACACGGTATTTATCTTCTCCAAAACTTCTGTCGTTGATCACCGGATTTGCCGGATTGTTATTTACATCCACAACCGGGGCATAATTCACGTGGATGCCTAATCGCTTTAACTGGTTGGCCACAACAACACCATATCGGTAGATGATTGAACTATCAGTTACAGCTCCAAGCATCATTTGCCTGGGTAAAGGAGCTACGCTGTCAAGTATCCGCATTCCCAATCCCCATTCAGCATCAACGCAAAGCATTAAAGGTGTTTTTGCTTCCTGTTGAAGCCTGTTGATCCAATATGCCTGTTGCATAGGCCCCCCCTGGAAGACACATAAGCCACCGATATTATATTTTTTTACCAGTTCACTTACTTTATCACCATAAAATATAGCCCTCCTGCCGTCTAGTGCTGAAAGCCGAACGATCATTAATTGTGCGATCCTTTCATCATTAGTGAGTTTTTTGTACACACTATCAGCCCATTCTTCCGCCTCTTTCACCCTTTCAGGGGAATGTTGCTGTGAAAGAGTGATGGTGTACATGAATAGGAATATGAGGGAAAAGAGGTAACGCATTATTCAAATATTATAGGGGCGGGATATCGTATTTTTGATGTTACAAAATACACGATTTTGCCCGATATCATTCAATTACTGCCGGATAACATTGCCAACCAGATCGCTGCGGGTGAAGTGATACAACGCCCTGCCAGCGCGGTTAAAGAGCTCCTGGAAAATTCTGTGGATGCCGGAGCAGATGAAATTAAACTTTTCGTTAACGATGCAGGTAAATCACTTATACAGGTAATTGATAATGGGAAAGGAATGAGTGTAACAGATGCACGTATGGCATTTGAAAGACATGCCACATCAAAGATCAGGAATATTGAAGACCTGTTCAGTATTCGGACAATGGGCTTCAGGGGAGAGGCTTTGGCAAGTATTGCCGCTGTATCCCAGGTAGAATTAAAAACCAGGAAAATTGATGAGGAAGCAGGTACATACCTGGAAATTGAAGACAGTATTGTGAGAAAACAGGAGCCAGTTGCTTTTCCTGCAGGAACAAGCATAGCCATGAAGAACCTATTCTTCAATATCCCGGCAAGGCGGAATTTCTTAAAGAGCAATGCAGCTGAGTTAAGGCATATCGTTGATGAGTTCATCAGGGTTGCGATGGCCTTTCCTAATATATTCTTTTCGCTCTCTTCAAATGGGCAGCAGGTTTTTCACCTGGAGAAAGGAACGCCTAAACAAAGAATCGTACAGATCCTTGGTCAACAGTACAATTCAAAACTGGTAACCGTTCAGGAGCAGACCGACTATATGAATATTTATGGTTTCGTAGGGAAACCCGAGATAGCAAAGAAGACCAGGGGAGACCAGTATTTTTTTGTGAATAACCGTTTTATAAAAAGCGCATACCTGAATCATGCCGTGATGGGAGCATTTGAGGACCTGGTCCCGAAAGACAGTTTTCCAATGTATGCGTTATTTATTGACCTGGATCCTTCGCAACTCGACATAAACGTACACCCTACAAAACAGGAAATAAAGTTTGAGGATGAAAAGATCATTTATGCATTTGTACAGTCTGCTGTAAAACATGCACTAGCTCAGTTCAGTATTACTCCAACCCTCGATTTTGAACTGGATGCTTCGATTGAGCACCTGGATGCTGTTAGAAAGCCTGTTTCAGAAGAAATGAGGGCATCCACAGCCTCAAAGGATATTTTCAGAACATTTACACAAAAGCACCAGGCACATGCAGTTGAGAAAGGTGCAGGACTTAAACACTGGGATGAATTAATGCCGGAGCAGCAGGCCGTTGAAATAAGACCTGAACTACCATTGAAGGCTGATCCAGCTGATTGCCCAATGATGCAGCTTCATTCTTCATTTATTCTTTTGCAGAATGAAGATGGGTTTCTTTTGGTGCAGCAGCAGAATGCTCACGAGCGGATACTTTATGAAAAATACCAGAATGCTCTTGAAGGAAAACCTATTGCCACCCAGCAGAGCCTTTTCCCTGCCATGATTGAACTGTCGGCCCAGGACTCGGTATTGCTGCAGGAACTCCTGCCGGATCTGAGGCAGATCGGATTCCAGATCGAATCCTTTGGCAAAAATGCATTTGTGATCCAGGGGACTCCTGCAGATATTATGGAAGGGAACGAATCTAAGGCCATTGAAAAAATGCTGGAGCAGTATAAACATTTCAGTTCCGACCTTAAATATTCAAAGAGAGAAAAATTAATGCGTTCCCTTGCCCTACAGCAGTCCATAAGAACAGGTTCCATTCTCTCGCAAAAAGAAATGCAGGGATTGGTCAAAGATCTCTTCAATTGCAAGATGCCTAATTCATCACCGAATGGTAAGCCAACGTACATGACATTTAGAAAGGATGAATTAGATAAAATGTTCGGAAGATGATCAAAGACGTTCCTGTGAACGAAGCCATCGTTCCGGGATCTGGTTATGACTGGCCTGGAAATAATCTTTGGGACTGCAGGCAATATAGTTGGAATCAGGCAACTGCATCCACCATCTGCCTGTTCGTTTGCTTTGAAGGAATGTAGTATCAATCTCCCCAAACACTGTATGATATTCATTGTAATGCTGTCTTTCTGAAAGACTGCTCTCATGCCGGCTATTATTCCTTCCATCAATGAAATACCAAACCATTTGGGCTATCTGAAGAGCAGACATACCATTGCGGTCGTGATCCGGTACGTATCCGTAAATACCGAATGTTTTTAAATCAGTACTCATCCCTGCATACCTGCACAGGGTACATGCTTCTATTCCATCGAGGCCATTAGGACTTGTACGGCTTGCAGGTGAATCCGAATTTTTGATTGCACTGATGTCGAATGAAAACATATGGCTATTCCTGATCACCGGCTCCATTTCTTCAATGTCTTCTTTAACCCTGCCAAGCCGGTAACAGTCAAATCTCAGTTTGTCAAGTGTTTCCATCATTCGTGGATGAACAAGGTAAGTCTGGAAGCCGATGTGGTTAAAATGCCTGATATAATTCGGTTCGAGGGTAAGCATTTCCAGGAGGAAATTGGATGATTTGACAGGACTTTCACTTTTAAGATCAATAACTGAATCTACGCATGTGCACTCAATACTTTTTTTAAGGGAAGCGTATGCTCCATATTGTGCCAGGGTAAGATCATGGGAGCCACCGAGCAAAATGACTGTTTTGCCTGACTCCAGCAGTTCAGAGATCACAATGGTGACCGCTGCATATGTATCTGCAAGCGATTTGCCTTTACGGATATTTCCCAAATCGGCGATCCTGATCTCCCGGTGCCAGTAATAAAGATTGTATAATTCTTTTCGGATCGCATCCGGGCCCTTCGAAGTAAGAACCGGGCCCGTCCCCCTGAATTCCGGTATGCCTAATATCACCAGGTCAGCTTCATCTATGCCGGCACCATTTCCTGTATTTATTGAAACATGGTGCCCGAGATGACCGTCTGTGAAAGAGGCATCATCGCATAATTCCTGTACAGGAACCGGGTCCAGGTATTCATAAATGTCATTCATGAGGCAAGTTTGCCGCAAACCTAATATTATTACGTTAAACCTTACTATAAAAGGAAAAACGATATGGAATGGAATTTCAACTTAGTACCTTTGCAACATAATTAAGAAATAGTGCAAAAGGAAGAGATATTACAGGATGTTGTAATAAAATTTGCGGGCGACAGTGGCGACGGAATGCAGCTTACGGGTAGCCAATTTACCAATAATACTGCCCTACTGGGAATTGACCTGGCAACATTCCCGGATTTCCCTGCGGAGATAAGGGCCCCAATCGGGACCCTGCCTGGTGTTAGTGGTTTTCAGCTGCGGTTCAGCAGCGACAGGGTATTTACACCCGGCGACGAGTGCGATGTTCTGGTTGCGATGAACGCAGCTGCATTAAAAGTGAACCTGAAGCAGCTAAAAAAGGGCGGAAAGATAATCGCAAACGTGGATGGCTTTGATGCAAAGAATCTAAGGTTGGCTAACTATCCTGATGGTGTGAATCCGCTTGAGGATGATAGTCTTGCATCTTTCGAGGTCATAAAGATGGATGTGACAAAGATGACCAGGGAGGCATTGAAGGATTTCCAGATGGGGACGAAGGAAAAGGATCGTGCAAAGAACATGTTTGTGCTGGGGTTCCTGTATTGGATGTATAACAGGGATATGGAGAACACCATAACTTTCCTGAAAGAAAAATTCGGTAAGAAGCCTGAGATCCTGGAAAGTAATATCAAGGTTCTCCAGGCTGGTTATAATTACGGGGATACTACCGAGACCTTCACTACAAGGTTCAGGGTGAATCCATCGCAGATGATACCCGGAACATACAGAAGCATAATGGGAAACCAGGCGCTGTCTTATGGCCTGATAGCCGCTGCTCAAAAAAGTGGATTGCCATTATTCCTGGGGACATATCCTATCACTCCAGCTTCTGATATTCTTCACGAATTAAGCAGGCACAAGAATTTTAATGTACGCACCTTCCAGGCGGAAGATGAAATTGCAGCGATTACATCAGCTATAGGTGCAAGTTATGGCGGCGCACTTGGGGTAACCACAACAAGCGGACCCGGCATGGCTTTGAAAACAGAGGCGATGGGGCTTGCCATGATGCTTGAGATCCCATTAGTGATCTGTAATATCCAGCGGGGAGGACCTAGTACGGGATTACCAACAAAGACTGAGCAAAGTGATCTTCTCCAGGCTTATTACGGAAGGAATGGTGAAAGTCCAATGCCGGTAATTTCAGCTAGTACACCCAGTGATTGTTTTTTTGCTGCATTTGAAGCTGTAAGGATCGCGATACAGCATATGACTCCCGTAATTCTTTTAAGTGATGGCTATATAGCAAACGGTGCGGAACCATGGAAGTTTCCCGAATCGTCGGAGTTACCTGAGATAAAAGTTGATTTTAAAACACAACTGGGTCATGGTGAGGAAAAGTTCCAGCCATACCTTAGGAATGAAGATCTCGTACGGAGTTGGGTGGTGCCGGGAACACCGGGTATGGAACACCGGATAGGCGGTCTGGAGAAACAGAATATTACCGGGAATATCAGTTATGATCCTGAGAACCACCAGCTGATGGTGAAGATCAGGCAGGAAAAGGTGGACCGGATAGCACACCTGGTTCCCGAACAAAAGATCGATAGTGGTCCGGATTCCGGGAAAGTTTTAATTCTTGGATGGGGCAGTACTTATGGTGCTATCCGGACAGCCTGCATTGATTTGCAGGAGCAGGGTATGGAAGTTTCGCATGCGCATCTACGTTACCTGAGGCCATTCCCTGCCAACCTTGGTAAGATACTTTCTTCGTTTGATAAAATTTTGGTACCTGAACTTAACAACGGGCAGCTTGTCAAAATAATCCGGGACCAGTTCCTGGTGGATGCTAAACCGTTGAATAAGATAATGGGTATTCCTTTCACCAAGGGTGAAATAATTGAAGCAGTTAAAAACCTGATGGATTAACGTATCTTCTCTCTTCCAAGTACGAGGGATAATTTTACATTGAAGGAAAAATAAGAATCATTTTCCTTTGAGCTTCCTCTTTTGCTTCCGCCTTCGGGATTTGTTCTAGATTCTTTCTGCCTGTCATTTAACAGCAAGGCCTGGTTCAATTTTGTTCCCGAAAAATATTGGGCATACAATGCAGGGTCAATATATGTGGTAGACACATCGTCCAGGTAATCAGTATTTAATTTTCTGTATACGAATTCTCCCCTGAGATTCAGCATTGGAGACAATTCATATTTTACTCCAAGGCCGAAGGGAATGTTCATTTGTCTTAATTTATAAACCGGCCTGTCGGGATATTCTGCGAAACCCTGGCCTTCGGTGCTGAGTGGTTGAAGATCGACCCAGGTATTTCCAAGTTTTGCCTGTGGATTGAAGGCAAAGTAACCTACACCTGCGAGAAGGTAAGGACTGTACCTGGGAACTTCCCGGTCAGATTCCATATAATCAATGAAAATGAAAAGGGGATGTATTTCTGCAAGAAGAGAGATCTCGGTTATAGAACTGCGAAAATGTAAATTCCTGTTGAATCTTTCCTTGGCAATGTCGGTCACACCAGTCAGGATGCTATCGTAGGCGCTAACCTTACCAAATGTACCTTCCAGCCTTACCGCAATTGCATTCCTGTACATTGCACTTACGAATACACCGCCTGCGATAGAAGTGTTGCCAATATTGAAATCTTTCAGGAATTTTCCACCAACTCCTTTTTTGCCTCCAATATCTGTGAGACTGTTCATCGCATTTAATGATGCTCCTGCTTCAACTACAACCGGGTTATCATAATAGTCATCATTATAGAAATAATATTGGGCGTCAGCACTGCTAAATGAAAATAGAGCTGTGCACAGGAAAAGCAGAACCGGAACCTTTTTCATCACAAACCTGTTTAGTATTGGCGTGGGAATTTTTGGAATGAATTACAAATTAAGCAATTTTTTATTGCATATATACTATCCACTAGCTATGTTTTTTGTATAGAATCTGCATGCTGGCCTAAGCCCGCATTTTTCACAGAGGGGGGTTCTTGCCTTGCAAATATATCTTCCATGAAGGATAAGCCAGTGATGGGCCTGGTGAATATATTGGGGAGGAAATCCTTTCGTGAGCTGTTTTTCAGCTGAAAGGGGTGTTTTTGCGCCTGTGGTCAATCCTATCCGGGCGCTTACCCTGAAGACATGAGTATCCACCGCCATATTTGGCTGTCCATCCAGCACTGAAGTGATCACATTTGCCGTTTTTCTACCAACCCCAGGTAACTGCACAAGTTCCTGTACGGTCATAGGCACATGACCATTATACCGGCTTACCAGAAGTTTGGCCATTCCTGAAAGATGCTTGGCTTTATTGTTTGGGTAAGAAACTGACCTGATGTAGGAATAGATCAGTGCTACATCGGCCTTACTAAGGGATTGGGGATCAGGAAACCTTTCAAAAAGAGCGGGGGTAACCTGATTTATTCTTTTATCGGTGCATTGGGCGGAGAGTATCACGGCCACAAGTAACTGATAAGGATTGTCGTATATCAGTTCTGTATCGGCATTAGGGTTATGCTTGAGAAAATACTCCGTAACGAAATCATACCGCTGCTTCCTGGTCATAAAAAAACCCGCCTTTTGGGCGGGTAAATTACATAAATGACAGTTCAGACGTGGTGAGTAATTTCTTCCAGTGCTTTTTCTGCGTAATTCATAATATTATTTATGGTCTCCTGCCTAGGTGAGAAACTGATCGTATCAAGTTGCTGGGCGTCGGCCACCAGCCTGTCGAAGGTTTCCCTTAAATTATAGTCTGAAGCCAGGGCCGCGGTAATGGCCTGGGTCTGGTCATGGGAAGTTTCACCATACATATATAGTAAAAGATCCTCTGTTGTAATGCCTTTAAAATTCAAGATTTGCGTGATTTAAAATATTAATAATTATCCTTTATCCGCATATTAAACGGAACCGTAAGAACAATATTGTATGAAATTGAGTATTTTTTTGATAAATCATAGTGAATTTACTATGAAGAGGTCCTCATTGTCCTTTTTCATGTAGTACTTCTCCCGGGCATATTTTTCAATAGTCTGAGCATTGGTTTTCAACATTTTAAGTTCCTTATTGCTCTCGTTGATCAAATCCGTAAGATGACTTTCACTTTTTTTGAGATTTTCCAGCTTATTCCGGCGATCTGTCAGTGTACCCCAGTCCTTTGGATCAAAAAAAGTCATCCACACCACAAAGAACAATAGGGCCAGGACATATTTATTCCTTAAAACCTGGAAAAACGTGGATACCTTTTTCATAGCCTATCGATGATTTCTAAATATAAGCAATTATTTACCAAATTTCAGGCTTTTGCCAGGGTAAGCTCCTGATTCAGCAAGAATCTCTTCGATCCTGATCAGCTGGTTATATTTTGCAGTACGATCACTCCGGGAGGCTGAACCTGTTTTTATCTGGCCGCAATTCAGCGCAACTGCCAGATCTGCGATCGTTGAATCTTCAGTTTCACCACTACGGTGACTCATTATAGTGTTGAATCCATTGTGTTGCGCCATGGTTACCGCATCGATCGTTTCTGTAAGCGTCCCTATCTGGTTCACCTTCACTAAAAGAGCATTACCAGTATTTTCCCTGATACCTCTTTCAAGCCTTTTTACATTAGTAACAAAAAGATCATCCCCAACAAGCTGGCATTTACTACCGATTGTATCAGTCAAAGCCTTCCATCCCTTCCAGTCATCTTCTGCCATACCATCTTCTATTGATACGATAGGGTATTGTCTAACCCAGTTTTCCCAGAATTTCACTAACTGGTCGCTCGACATTTTTTTCTTATCGCTTTTATGGAAGATGTATTTCTTTTCCTTAGGATTCCAGAGTTCGCTGTTTGCTGCGTCCATTGCAATCGCCACCTGGGATCCTGTTTTGTAGCCTGCGGCAGTTATTGCATTCAGAACTGTTTCAATCGCTTCTTCATTGCTTTGAATATCCGGGGCAAAGCCTCCTTCATCACCTACGTTAGTGCTATAGCCCTTCTTTTTCAGAACGGCCTTCAATGCATGGAATATCTCCACACCCCATTGTAAACCTTCACTGAACGAAGATGCTCCGACAGGCATGATCATGAATTCCTGGAAATCTATCCTGTTGTCCGCATGAGCACCACCATTAAGGATATTCATCATTGGAACCGGAAGCACCCTGGCATTGGTTCCGCCAACATACCGATACAGCGGGAGGTTTGCTTCAAGAGCTGAGGCCTTAGCTACTGCAAGACTAACGGCCAACATTGCATTTGCTCCAAGCTTGCTTTTGTTTTCTGTTCCGTCAAGCTGGATCATCATATTGTCGATGCCTGACTGATCCGCAACATCCCATCCAAGTATGGCATCAGCAATGGTGGTGTTTACATTTTTCACTGCCTTAAGAACTCCTTTCCCCCCGTAAACTTTCTTATTATTATCCCGCAATTCAACTGCTTCGTGAATTCCGGTGCTTGCTCCGCTTGGCACTGCCGCTCTTCCAAGGCTTTCATTTTCGGTTAAGATATCAACTTCTATTGTTGGATTACCACGGCTATCAAGGATCTGGCGTGCTACTACGGATGCGATGTAACTCATTGCTGAAATTTAATTTGAATGATGAATTTGGCTGTGCAAAGAAACAATGTTTGCAAAAACACACCAAATAAGGCAGGGATTGAATGAATAGTGGCTAATTACCGTTTCCGGTGGTAAGCGATTTAAAAACAGATTCGAGATCATGTTTTTCAGTTTGCAGGGAAATTATGTTGTAATTCCTGCTTATGCTGAACTGGAGGATCTCTTTCTTTACCAGCTCAGGATCGTTGCATTGAATGCGGAAGGTGCCTGGTTTTATTAGTTCAACTGTTTGTGCACTATGAAGAATAAGGTCTTTCTTTTCAACCGGCTCATTAAATTCCACAACAACGTACCGGGTGGGATCTTTCTGCGTTCGCAGGTTTTCGATCTTGTCGTCTGCAACCAGGTTCCCGCGGTTAATGATGATCAACCGGCTGCAGAGTGCCTCAACCTCCTGCATTATATGAGAGGAGAAAATGATCGTTTTATTTGCTGCCAATGCCCTGATCACATTCCTGATCTCAATGATCTGGTTCGGGTCAAGACCCGAAGTAGGTTCATCGAGGATCAGCACTTCGGGATCATGAACAAGCGCTGCAGCCAGTCCAACCCGTTGTTTATAACCTTTGCTAAGCTGGCCGATCTTTTTTCGTGATTCGGGTAACAGGCCTGTCATCTCGATAACCCTTTCAACAGCTGCCTTCTTTCTTTGAACCTGGTGAACAGATGCAATGAATGAAAGGTATTCACGCACATACATATCATAATACAAAGGATTTGCTTCAGGCAAATAGCCAATCCTCTTTTTTGTTTGAAGTATGTTTGTTCCAATATCAATACCGCAAACTTTTACGGTGCCGGTGGTGGGCTTTAGATAACCCGTGATGATCTTCATGGTGGTGGATTTGCCTGCACCATTTGGCCCCAGGAAACCAACAATCTCACCTTTTCCCACAGAGAAAGAAATATTGTTCACAGCCACCTGGCTGCCATACATCCTCGTAAGATTATTTACTTCAATAGACATCAGGGTTTGTTACTGTCGTTACCTTTTGGTTTTGGACGATTCCGGGATTGAGGATTTCCCTGCCTGTGCTGTCTTTCGGGGTTTTGCGGCCTCGCGCCTTGCTGCGGTCTCGGCTTGCTGCCTTCTCTTGCCTGGGACCTAGGCTGGTTCCGCTGATCTCCCTTCATTGGTTTTTGATCCCTGCCTTTTTGCTGGCGTTCTTTTTCCCTCCGTTTCCTGGTAGTTTTTTCAAGGCTTCGGAGGCTGATCTGGCCAACAAGGTCTGCATATTCAGGTTCTACCTCTTTTGGTTTGCCTGAATCAATTTCAACGGTTTCAAGTTCTTCAGGCCGTATCCCGTCCTTATTCTGGGATTTGATCCGCTTAACAGTTTCTATGCTGAGAGGATAATGCTTATTACTATCGGCCATAGTATACCACATCACATTCCTGAAAATATCTTTCTTGATAAGGAATGCCCGTCCTTTGGCAACTTCCAGCATATCCGCATCATTCGGGAAGAATTGCAGGGCATCAAGATAAGTATCCAGCTCATAATTCAGGCAACATTTCAATCTTCCGCATTGGCCACTCAGCTTCGACTGGTTAATGCTTAAATTCTGATAGCGTGCTGCATTGGTGTTTACACTCTTAAAATCGGTGAGCCAGGTGGCGCAACAAAGTTCTCTTCCGCAACTTCCAATTCCACCAACCTTTCCGGCCTCCTGTCTTGCGCCGATCTGGCGCATTTCAACTTTTACCTTGAATTCCGAAGCGTATAATTTGATCAACTCCCTGAAGTCGACACGATCATCTGCTATATAAAAGAAGGTAGCCTTTCTACCATCAGCCTGGATCTCAACCTCGGCCATTTTCATTTCCAGCCTTAATTGGCGTGCTATAGCGCGACTACGAATAAGAACCTGCGGTTCACGGGCCTTATTCTCCTTCATCCTGGCAAGGTCCATATCGGTCGGCCTTCGCAAAACCTTTTTCAGGTCTGGGCTCTTTTCGTCTATATTATTTTTCTTAAGCTGAAGTCGAACCAGTTCACCTGTGAGGTTCACTTGTCCGATATCAAACCCGTTCACGCCTTCTACGGCTACAAGTTCTCCCTTTCCAAAATACTGAAGTGTTGTATTCCTGAAATAATCTTTACGGCTGCCATTGTTAAAGGAGACTTCAATTACGCGGCACCCGCTTTCAGGATCGCTGAAAGGCAGATCTGCCAGCCAGTCGTATACATTCATTCTGTTACAGCTTCCGCTTGCACACCCACCGGTACTTTTACAACCTCCTGGTGTGCCACTTCCGCAGCTACCACAACCCATATATCGGTTTATAACATTATTAATAAGATGAGAAACCGGGAAATACTCCCGAAAAAGAAGGGCACAGGCGTTTGCCAGGCACAATCAGAACAGTTCAGAACGAGATCTTTTACCTGCTGTATCCGATTTCTCAGTTCACCAAAATTACTGATTTGTTGGTAATAATGTGGTAAAGCCTTATGGTCAGTGCATGGAAGAGAATCTTTGCATTCGCATTTCTTTCAATATAATAGATCGATTTATCCAGTTCCTCAATGATCGCGTGCTGCTGTTCAACGGTACATAACTTATTAAGTCTTTCAGCCATATCCGGTCGTACCGGTTGTTGTGATCCTGCATCTGGTGCAGGAAGTGTGCGAAGGTGAATTGCCTGGGATAACAACTGGTTAAAATAAAGCAGGAATTGTTTCTGCTGCTCACGCCCGAATTTAGCCATGGCTTCCACCCATTTAAATTGATCGGCAGGGCCCGTGCGCACTATGGCTTTCATCCAGTCCTTGAGAATTCCGTCCCAGTTATTTTCACCTTCATCCAAGGCCAGCAAGGCATTTCTATAATTCCCTGCTGCCATCATTGCTGCGTCGTTTGCCGTTTTATCCTCTACGTTTTCCCTGTTAACCAGGGCTGTGGAAATTTCCGTTGTTGTTAGCCTTGGAAGGGCAACGAGTTGTACCCTGGACATAATTGTGGGGAGGATATTGGATTGGTTTTCGGCTACAAAAATGAATAAAGTATCAGATGGTGGTTCTTCTATCAGCTTAAGCAATTTGTTCCCTTCATTACCGAGGGCCTCAGGCATCCACATGATAAGGATCTTGTAACCTGCCTCAAAACTTTTAAGGCTCATCTTATGCATTATCTCTTCACATTCGCGGGATGTTATATTTCCCTGTTTGTTCTCTGCCTTTATGAATTGAAGCCAATCGTAAAGATTTCCATAGGGATTCATGGAATTGAATTCACGCCATTGCGTGATATAGTCTGCGCTAACGGGGGGACGGTCTGACTTATCGGGCCTCACTACAGGGTAGGAATAGTGAATGTCGGGGTGGATCATTGAAGAAGCCTTCCGGCATGAACTGCATTCTCCACAGGAGTCCTCAGGTGGAGAGGAGGGATCATCACCAAATAAAGATGGCCCGGGATTGCCGGAGTTCTTCACTTTTTCGCAGAAAAGAAATTGAGAAAAGGCTCTTGCCAGTGCCAGCCCGCCACAGCCTTCAGGCCCCAGGAACATAAGCGCATGGCTCACCCTGTTTTGCTGAACCATTTGAAGGAGGTGAGACTTGGTTTGGGCAAGCCCGATTACGTTGCGAAACTGCATTCTCAGAGTTTTTCCAGGATTTCTTCGTCTAGCGGAGATATTTTGCTTTCATAGATCCCTTTCAATTTTCCATTTTCATCTACCAGGAACTTTGTGAAATTCCATTTAATTTCTCCATCCATCTCTCCATTCAGATCCTTGCGGGTCAGCCAGGTGAAAAGCGGATCCTGGCTGGAACCTGTTACTGAAACCTTTGCAGCCAGGGGGAAGGTGACACCATAATTCTTTTCACAGAATGCAAGGATCTCGTTGTTGTTCCCAGGTTCCTGCCCTCCAAAATCATTTGCAGGAAATCCTACAACCACCAGGTCATTTTTTTTAAGGCGGTATAATTCTTCCAGTTGTTTGTATTGAGGTGTAAATCCACATTCTGACGCCGTATTTACGATCAGGATCTTCTTTCCCCTGAATTCTGAAAAGTTGATTGTGCCCCCGGTAATGGATGGTACTTTAAAGTCATAGATGCTTTTCATATCTGTATTTTGAATTTCCGAACCTGCCGACGAATTCTTCTGAAGGTTGCAGGAAATAACGCTTAGTAATATTAATACGCGAATCATGCTGCAATTTATTGCATTTCGTAGCAGCCAATATCAGGCTGAGTTAAATTTCGGGCATTGCCGTCCAGGTCAAAAGGCCATGAGGTTGGCATCCCTGCATCAAGCGCGGGTGAAAAAGGACTCGTATGGAAATCAAAATACCGGTTCACAGCATCAATGCTGTCGAATTGTGGGTCAATATTTCTTATAGAATTATTGATAACCGCTTCCGGATCAGATGTGGCCTTATAGATGCAATTGTTCAGGGTGAGATTGAAATTATTTCCCGCCCTGGATGTACTGATTTCATTTTCAACCATTCCACCTTCTCCCCAGAAAATTGAATTTGTAAATGTTGCATTTAAAGTCTCTACTATTGGAACCCCGTTAATATTTAGGTGATCTGAAACATATACGCTGGACCTGGTATGTTCCATAAAATTGTTGGAATATGAAGCCATGGTGCAGTGTTCGATTAAATAATTACCACCCTGGAGGATGTTCAGGTTGGAGCCGCAATTTGATATCAAAGTGTTGCTTATAGAAACATTTGCATTTACAGCAACAATGCCTGCATCATAGCAATTATCGATCACGCACTGCTCAAGTGAAAGTTTGAAGGGCGAAGGGATCTTTCCTGCCACAGCAATGCCCTGGTATGCATTTAGAATATTGCAGTATTTTAGGGATGATGTGCCGGAAGTATTGCGGAAAATAAGTCCTGCCCAGGTGCCCGGGAAATTGCGGTAAGGCTCATCCAGCCGGTTTCCCAAAAAACTGATACGCTGGGTTTCTGTACCGGTTGCATTAAGATTCCCATCAACTATGAACGAGGCGCGGGCATCCAGGTATATCCTGGAACCAGCCTGGATATTGAGCGTAGATGTAGTATCTATCCGTAACGATCCCAATATTACATAAGGCAGATTATTATTCCAGTTATTGATCCCGGTCAATACAGAATCCCTGATAAAGACAGCATTCTGGCCATATGACTCAAGCTGAACCAGCTTTACATTGCCATTATAATTTATTGATATGCTGTCCCGGATCACAAAGGGAAGAGTGGAAATGGATGGGTCAATGGTCACTTTTACAAAAACATGTATGCTGTCCCGCGCTGCAATTTCCACCTGGCTTGCTTCGCTCAAAGGCATTCCATTTATATTTATGGTGAATGAGGAGGCTGAACCTCCCTCAAGTTTTATTGAAGACAGGATGAGCCGCTCTTCGTTGGGATTATAGATCCTGAAACTTTGTGTGACTGAACCTAATGACGTAAAAACCGTATCGAATTTTATGGTATCGGATGAAGTGAAAAGGGCGGCAGACGAAGAAGTATTCACCCGGTCCTTTTTACAGGAAAACAGAACCAATAGTGCTCCTATGATAATGAAAGGCCGCATTAAACAAAGCTAAGTTATTTACTTGCATATGCTGCAGTGGCTATCAGCAGCGATGAAACTTCATTGGCCAGTTCCTTTCCGCATGCTTCCAGGGTTGCACCGGTGGTGATCACATCATCAATAAGAATAACTTTTTCCGAGGAAATACTTTTCTTGTCTTTCAGGGAAAATATACCATCTACGTTTTTCCATCTCTCGGTGCGATGTTTTTTTGTCTGGCTATCTGAGAATTTGTTTCTCACCACAGCGTTCTTGTTCACCTTTTGTCTGGTAACTGATGAAATTCCTTCACAGATAACCAGGGCCTGGTTATATCCTCTTTTATGTTCCTTTTTTGGATGAAGCGGCAGTGGAATTAACTGCCCGGCCTCTAGAAATGCTGGAGATTCCAATATGCTTTTTCCTATACATCTTCCCAGGAATAGTCCCGCTTCCCTGTTGTTCCGGTATTTAAGCTGGTGCAATACAGACTGGATCACTTTATTTTTTTCAAAATAGAATTCAGAAAAGGCGGCTTTGATGTCGAGTCTACCTGAGAATATTCGTTCGATGATGTTGTTCCTGAGAGAGGCAAAATATGTATGCGGTAAGGAAGCGGTACATCTTGTACATAAAATGTCGGTAAATGCATGTTCGCTGCAAGTGAGGCAAATGGGAGGATAAAATAGGTCTGCCAGGCTTTTAAGAAAAAACATCCTGCAAGACTATTCTAAATTGAAAATCCCAAAAAGGTACTTTATGGGTTAAACAGCAATTGATAGATCTCTTCAACTTTTCCGGCGGTGATGATCTGGATCCCCCTCTTGCTGTTGATCCTTGAATTGTGTTTGCTTATCACGATCTTGTCAAATCCAAGTTTTTCAGCTTCAGCAATTCTTTGTTCCACCCTGTTAACTGCCCTGATCTCTCCACTTAACCCAACTTCCCCTGCAAAACATGTGTGACGGGGAAGCGGCACGTCCTCATAACTGCTGAGCAAGGCGCAAACAATTGCCAGGTCAATGGAAGGGTCTTCAACCTTTAAGCCCCCGGCTATGTTAATGAATACATCCTTCACCCCGAAATGAAAGCCGCCTCGTTTCTCTAGAACAGCAAGCAGTAATTGCAATCTTCGCAGGTCGAATCCACTAACTGTTCTCTGTGGAGTACCATAAACGCTTTGCGTAACGAGGGCCTGGGTTTCGATCAGGAGTGGTCTTATGCCTTCCATCGAGGCGGCAATTGCAATTCCGCTAAGCTGTTCTTCTTTATTGCTGATAAGTATTTCGCTGGGATTGCTGACCACCCTCATTCCTTCAGATGTCATTTCATATATACCAAGTTCGGATGTAGATCCAAACCTGTTTTTCAGGGTCCGGAGAATTCTGTATGTATAATGCCTGTCGCCCTCAAATTGAAGCACGGTATCCACCATGTGCTCCAGTATCTTGGGTCCGGCAATGTTTCCATCCTTTGTAATATGACCGATAATAAAAACCGGCGTGTTGGATTCCTTTGCAAACCTTTGGAATTCGGCCGCGCATTCCCTGATCTGGCTAACGCTGCCGGCTGAAGATTCCACGAAAGGAGATTGTAAAGTTTGTATACTATCTACTATAACCAGGTGTGGTTTTACTTTTTTGATCTCCTGAAATATTGCCTGGGTATTTGTTTCTGTTAACAGGAAGAAGGAGTCATTCATGATCTTCATCCTGTTCGCACGCATTTTTATCTGCTGCGCACTTTCTTCCCCGCTTATGTATAGTGAGGTGATATCTTTTAAACCTAAAGCAGCTTGCAGAAAAAGGGTACTTTTTCCAATTCCCGGTTCACCGGCAACCAAAACAAGACTTCCTGAAACAATTCCACCGCCCAATGTTCTGTTCAACTCAGGATCATTCGTTAGTATTCTTTTTTCTTCTGCACTTTCTATCTCACCCAGCGAAACCGATCTTGATCTATCTCCGTCATTCCAGATTTGTTTTTTGTCTACGCTTTTGGTTATCACTTCCTCAACGAATGTATTCCATTGGTTACACGATGGACATTTTCCCACCCACTTTGCGCTTTCATGTCCACACGATTGGCAAAAGAAAGCGGTTTTTATTTTACTCATGAAACTAAATGATCTAAAAAAGAGAAGTAAAGATTCAAAAAAGCGAAGAGGAAAAAAATTGTTTTAAGGGTAAACTAAAAAGTAAAAGGGTCAACATTTCTGCTGACCCTTTGTACTTACTAACCCATTAAATTCTATTGCTAAATTACAAATTGAGCCCACATAAAAAAATATATTTTTCGCCTTGTGAATAAAAATATTTCATGGCAGCGATGCTGAAAAATACACTAAAGGTAATTATATTAAATTGAAAATCAATAACATATATCCATTCAATTTATCAAATAGTCTTTTCCCGCCCATACAAATTAAGAATAGCTGAATATATTTATTTGGTTTATAAAATAAACTATTTTACGTTTGAGATAAATTTACCAGAATGCGAAATGGGCTCTTACTTTTGTTTTTGGCCTGTGGATTCCCCGGGATCAGCCAGGTGTTTATTACGGGGGAAATCACTGGTGCTAAAGGTCAATCGTTAGCCGGTGTAAGCATCACCTTGAGGGGGACATATGATGGAGGGACTACTGATTCGGCTGGAAGATATTCAATAGAAACCTTTGAATCAGGAAGTCACGTATTAGATATTTCTTTCACAGGTTATCGTACAGTGGAGAAGGAAATAGAACTTTCAGGCCGCAACCTGGTCCAGGATATACAATTGAAAGAAATGATCACCGAACTGAAGGCAGTGGTGATATCAGCGGGTACTTTTGAAGCCGGGGATAAGAAGAAAGGAACCGTTTTGTCAGCACTCGATATTGTTACCACCGCAAGTGCCAATGGGGATATAACAGAAGCGATAAAAAGCTTACCTGGGGCACAGCAGGTGGGTGAAAGTGAAGGACTATTCGTTCGGGGAGGTACGGCCGCTGAAAGCGGGATATATATAGACGGTAATCTTGTAAATAACTTTTTTTACAGCAGTATGCCCGGCCTCGCTTCCAGGGGAAGGTTCAATCCATTTCTTTTTAAAGGCACCATTTTCAGCTCAGGGGGATATTCTGCACTATACGGGCAGGCCCTTTCCTCGGTCCTTTTGCTGGAATCGAAGGATTTGCCCGAACGAACCCAGGCGGATATTTCAGTTTCTGTAATTGGGGTCGGGGGTGGAATTCAAAAATTATCGAAGGATAAAAGATCATCCTGGGGCGCGACATATAATTATGCTAACCTCTGGCCGGCTTTCAACATTATTCCTCAAAACCAGGAATTCCATGATGTACCTGTATATCACCAGGGCGACCTTAACTACCGGAGGAGAACAAAGAATGGGTTCTTGAAATATTACGGGTATTTCAACTGGAACAAGCTTGGTTTTAGGGCAGAAGACCTGGACTCAGCTTTGCTGAAGAATGAGTTCAATCTTGCAAATATTAATTCCTACCATAATTTTTCCTACCGGGGAAATCTTGGAAAAGGTTGGAAGATCAATCCTTCCTTCAGTTTTTCCAGTAACCGGGATGATATTTTCAACAGGCTTTTAGAATCTGATAATACGAAAGCAGGTTTTTTCTCTCCAGAAGGCTACATGGATAAGAATTTTGACGTGGATTCAAGGGAAACAAGCATGCAGGCCAGATTTGTCATGGACAAACGATTAAAAGGACTGAATATTCTTAGGTTCGGCGGTGAACAATTTTTCCGGAACAATAAAATTTTGTTCACTTCATGGGATGGCCAGGAGTTTAACCAGTTGTACGACCAGGACCTTACGGCAATTTTTGCAGAAACGGATATCTATATCACTAACTCGCTAACTGCAAAAACCGGTTTAAGAAGTGAATATTCATCTGTTTTGCATCAATGGAACCATGCTCCAAGAGTCTCTTTAGCCTATAAGACGGGAGAAAATAGCCAGGCATCATTTGCATACGGAATTTTTTACCAGGACCCAGGCAAAGGGCTGATACCCGTTGAAGATTTCATAGGGTCATCTAAAGCTACACATTATATTGCTCAATACATGAAGATCAGTTCCGGCAGGATATTAAGAGTAGAGGCATACTATAAGGACTACAATAACCTTTATAAGACAGGCACAGGCAACAATGGAAGAAGCGTTGCAATTTCAAATAATGGCCATGGTTATGCAAAAGGAATTGAATTATTCTGGCGCGATAAGACAAGCATAAAGAACCTGGATTATTGGATCTCATACAGCTTTCTCGATACAAGACGAGATCATCTGAACTTCCCGGGAATAATGGAGCCATCGTTTGCTGCAAGGCATACGGCTGCAATAGTGGTTAAGAAATTCCATTTGCCATGGAAATTGGGTATCAATGGCAGTTATAATATTGCTTCGGGGAGACCTTATTACAACTTAAGGTATAATAGTCTTGAGAATAAATATTCAGTGGAAGAAAGCGGAAGAACAATCCCTTACCAGAATATCAGTTTAAGTCTGAACTATATCCCAACACTTGGAAAACAGGATGCAAAATCATTTGTGGTCTGGGTTTTATCTGTTTCCAATGTGCTGAACCAGAAGCAAGTGTTCGGATATAATTTCGGCCCAATAACAAACAGGAGGTCAGAGATCCTTCCTGGTTCAAGAAGTTTTGTTTTCCTTGGCTGTTTCCTGAGTTTTGGAATTGACCGTACCCAGGATGCAATTAATAATAACCTTTAAACCTGATCTGATGCAATCAAACGACGACAAACTCTGGATGATCGCACGCAAGCGTGCATCATTTAAAGGACATGCATTTGTTTATTTGGCCATCAATGTATTTATGTGGATCATGTGGTTCGTTAACGACAATGAATCATATAATTACGGCATACCCTGGCCTGTGTACACCACCGTTGGTTGGGGTCTTGGATTATTCTTCCATGGACTAAGTGCATATACCGGGGGATCCTCTCTTGAAGAAAAGGAATTTCAAAAACTAAAAGACAAAAACAAATAATATGAAAAGTTTACTGGTGTCATTCTTCCTTATACTTTCCATCTATTCTTCTGCGCAGGGAAAATATGAGAATGCGATGCTGGCCGCTCTTAAACAATCAGATTCAACGGTATCACAATCTGAACTGCTCTCGTTAAGCAATCGATTTGAAAGGATTGCCATGGCAGAAAAGGATAAATGGCTTCCATATTACTATGCTGCTATGATGCATGTCAGATATGTGTTCTCGCTCGAGGATAAAAGCCAGGCAGATATATTGATAGATAAGGCTGAACAACTTGCAATGAAAGCTGATTCCCTTTCACCGGCCAATTCAGAGATCAGTTGTTTGAAGAGTATGATCGCATCATGCCGATTAGTGGTTGACCCGATGAACAGGTATATGACTTTTGGCACGGTGAGTTCCCGTGAATTAGATAATGCTATTTCGCAGGATCCCTTCAATCCACGTCCCCATTTACTTAGAGGACAGGGAATACGATTCACGCCTGAACAATTTGGCGGTGGATGTGCAAATGCAATTTCACATCTTGAAACCGCATATTCGAAATTCAACGAGTTTAAGCCCCAGAGTGAGTTGCATCCTTCCTGGGGGTTAAATATCACCCGGGACCTGATAAAAGACTGTAAATAATTATTATGAACCAGGATATTAATGATGCCCGGACCAGCCTGAATATAATCAGTGAGATGATAGGTAAGGCCAGGGTGAACATTGCCTCGGGGGCAAAATATTTTCTTCTTTGGGGATGGGCGGCTTTTGCATGTTGTATTGCACAATTTATTCTTCAACGTTACAATATTCAAAATTCCTATATGGTTTGGATGGCTATGCCTTTATGTGCAATCATCAGCATTATTATGGCGAGAAACGATGAACGTAAGGCAACGGTACGAACCTTTATTGAAGACAGTATGAGAATGCTATGGACCGGCCTCGGTATCTCTTTTGCAATTCTTGCAGTCATTTTTATTAAATCTGGTTGGGAATTCAGCATGCCATTCTATATCCTGATATATTCCACCGGCACTTTTATTTCGGGCCGGCTATTAAGATTTTCCCCCCTGGTAATAGGTGGGATTATAAGTTACGTAATTTGTCTTGCAAGCATCTGGTCTAATATAGAATACCATTCGCTATTGGGGGCTGTATCACTTTTGGCTTCTTATATAATCCCTGGACACCTGCTAAAAAAAATTAAGGATTGATGGAAACAACTCAGGATAATCTCTCTCACAATGATAGCATGCTGATCATTCAGAAAATGATCGGCAGCGCCCGTAATTCTTTCACGGATAATGGAACCGGCTGGCTTATTTGGGGCTCAATGATATTTGTTGCATCAATTTCCACATTCTTCCTGATAGAATTTGAAATACAACCTACATTTCTTGCCTGGAACATCTTTGGCCTTATTTCCATCATATTGTTGACGGTGCAGGTATTCAGACCTACTAAAAGAAAAGTGGTAACCTATACAGAGGAAGTGCTATCCTATGTAGAGAAAGCATTTATCATTTGCCTCTTTATCGTGATATTTTCGATGAATGTTTCGGTAAGTCCTAATGATGGTTTTGGCTTCCTGCTTATGCTATACGGATTTTTAATGTTGGCGCAGGGAGGTGCACTTCGTTTCCGGCCATTGATCATAGGCGCTATAATAAACTGGCTTGGCGCATTAGCGATCTTCCTGAACAGGGATTTTCAATATGATATGCTTATAAGCGCAGCTGCAGTTTTTGCAGGTTATATAATTCCGGGATTGCTTTTAAGAAAGGCGACCCGTGCTAACCGGTTGAATGATGGAATTTAAGGACCTGGATCCAATATTACACTCCCAACTTAGGCTTGCTGTGATAAGCCTGCTTATCGGTGTTAAGGAAGCGGAGTTCACCTTCATACGGGCAAAGACCAATTCCACGGCAGGAAACCTGAGCGTTCAATTGAATAAGTTGAAGGATGCTGGTTATATAGAGATAACTAAAACTTTTAAGGAAAACTATCCCCAAACTCTTTGCAAGATCACTAAGAAGGGAGTTGATGCCTTTGAGAATTATGTTGCGGCCTTGCGAACTTATTTGAAATGATTTTGAGATTACCATGGATATTCATCAGAACCCATAACCCATATAAAAGACTGCAGATCGATATAATCAACCGGATCATATCCTTTAGTGTCCTTTTTGATCTGGTCTGCAAAGTCCAACAGGCTCTTGTAGGTTTCCCAATTTGGAGTTGATTTATAATTAAAAGGGTAGCCATAATTTTCTGCAGCCAATTTTGTAACCCGGGGTTTCAGGAAAATATGTTCCCGTGGATTACCAAGAAAGCCAAAAACCGTTACCAATGGCCACGTTAATACCCTGGTTTGTTTCCTTGGCAATGAAGATATTACCTCAACATACTTTTCAAACCTTTCTTTGAGATTTCCTTTACCATATAAATAATCATATAATCCTTTAGAAAATAGTTTTGCGCTTTCAGTGGTTTTCACCGCATCCCGCAACGCCATTTTCTCGAATGAAAATAGCAGATTGGTCCTGGATTCAATTTTAATTGCGGCTGTTGCAATTTCTTCAAACTTTCCTTCCTCAATAGATCTTTTAAATGCAGCCTTTCCAAGTTCTTTTTTAAATTGTTTATGTGCCTGTTCTTTATAACCTCTTTCCCATGATATATACTTTGGATCTGCAAATCCTTTTTTAAAGTAGTAAAGGAATTTTTTCAGGCACTTTCTCCTTTTTAATGTTTCCCTATTTTCACGCTTGAGCTGCTTCATCATGTTTTTCAATAATATTTCAAATTATAAGCCGTGTTGGCTCAGCAATATTCTGGATACGGCGGGGTATGTGTTTTGCAATTGTTGCTTTTATGCAGGAAATATTCACCATTGGGCATTCAACCCGCCCAATAAATGAATTCATCGAGATATTGAATTCGATTTCAATCGCTCATTTGATTGATATCCGGCATTTCCCGGGGTCAAGGCGCTATCCGCATTTTAATAAGGATTCACTGGCAGAGTCTTTAGCCAAAGCGAATATTAAGTATACTCACATTGTTGAACTGGGAGGCAGAAGAAAGCCGGAGAAAAATTCTGTAAATACAGCCTGGAGGGTTGAAGCATTTAAAGGTTATGCTGATCATATGGCAACTGATGAATTCAAAAAGGGAATGAAATTATTAATGGATATCGCTTCAAAAGAAACTGCAGCCTATATGTGTTCTGAAGCTGTATGGTGGAGTTGCCATCGCGCTCTCGTGTCAGACTATCTAAAATGGAAGGGATGGCTTGTGCGGCATATTATGGCCAAAGGGAAGACAGAAGAACATCCCTACACAAAGGCTGCAAAAATTATTGAGGGGAAACTAAGTTACCAGGCAGACTGATTTAATTTTAATTTTCAAAGCAAAAAGGCCATCCACATGGGATGGCCTTGATAGTAAGTAGACCCCTTCAATTATTTCCAAACCATAAGCTTGGTGCTATAAGTCTGCCTGTCAGAAACAAGCTTCACTACATATACACCTTCATTAAGCCTGGTTATGTTATTCAGTGTTATGTTATTATTGCCTGTTGAAACAGAGGCATTCTGCTGTGAAACCATTTTACCTGCCGCATCATAAATATAGATCGTTGCATTTCCCGCAGATTGTGATGTGAAACGAACCTGGGCATCAGTGGTTGATGGGTTAGGAGTGATCATTATGCCATTGATGGCTTCATTTGAAACTTTTACATTTACCACATTTGAAAGGCTGAATCGTGCATCTCTTTCTTTGATACGAACCCTGTAGAAAACGGTACGTGCAAATTGTGGGATTGTGCGGTCAGCATAATCATACTGTTGCAATGTAAGCAGGTTGCGTGCAGTTACATTTCCTATTGCTTCAAATACGGTTCCATCGGTGCTGCGTTCCACAATATATTCATCAATATTAATCTCCTGGCTTGTGTTCCAGCGTAGATTGGCGATACCGTTATTATAATTTACTGCAAGTCCTGTCAGGCTAACTGGCAATGGTGCTGCATTTGGAAGTTCGAAGCAACCGATCTTTGAACCAAATTGACGTGTAGGTTGTCCTTCATTCGCATTATAATAGTTACAATTGTTTCTTGGTTTGTATTCGTAACCAAAACGGAAGCTGATCTCAAATTGAGCACCCAGGTAAACAGATTTCTCTATCACTTGTGAGCATCTTGAAACTCCTTCTCTTTCTTCAGTTGCACCGTTAGTACGAAACCATGAGCCGTCTGAATCAGTTACCAAAAGGTTTCCACCGGAAAGTAAGGTATTCACAGTGGCAATGTTAACGGGGTTAATTGGAGCAACGCCTGTGCGCTTAACCCAGCCAACTTCCCTGAAATATCCACCAGGATTAATTTCATGACCATCCATATCGAAATGGAGGAAATTAGGGTTAAGGATAGGTAGTTTTAACAGCGAACTTGGCATAGAACTACCTGAGGTGTGCGCATAAAACTCCATCTTGAATTGAACATAACCAGTGCGAGGAGAGCAGCCAAGTTCAATATCGGCTGCGATACGCGGTGCAAATAAAGCAGCCTGGGTACCAGGAACATTCGTTTCATTTGGTGCCGTATCATCATCAATATTCGGACTTTCAACTCCACTGCCGATCATTTTTGCGTTCACCATTTTTTCAATGGTTACAATAGCATCGATACCCGGAGTTACATTGTGGAATTTGTACTTCGAACCAACAGACAGGTATGATCCGGTGTATGGTACCTGAACAGGGTTCGTAAAACTGGTTACTGGAGAAATTCCGGAACATACATCGAAACCGGAAGTAGTGCATTGTTGTGCGTTCACGGAAACGTAGAGGCATACGCCCGCGATCAGGGTAAAAATCTTTTTCATCTTGTGGTTTAGTTAAGCAGTTATCCGCCTTTCGGTCGGTTTGGTTTCACAAAATGAGGACGATGGAATTGGGATTCGCAGGAATGGATGTGGTAAGCAGGAGCAAAGCTATATAGCAATTTTGAAATATACAAGTATTTCTACAAAAATTTCAGTAAAATTACTATGATTATCACTAATTTATTGAAAATCAATTTCTATTCATCAGATATTTTTTCGTCAACTGCGTTTGCAACAACAGATGCACTGCGCTTTTTAAGCGGATTTTGGTATTGATTTGCATTTTCAGTTCTGCCGTAAACTATATCCAGGCAGGAAAATAAAGCCGTTCTGAACGAAGTTTCATCTGCAATGCCTTTTCCTGCTATATCAAAAGCAACCCCATGATCCGGAGACGTTCTTACACCGGGAAGCCCTGCAGTATAATTCACCCCTTCTCCTAACGCTAGTGACTTAAAAGGGATAAGTCCCTGGTCGTGGTATAATGCAAGAACTCCATCGAATTTTTGATAATGGCCCCGAGCAAAAAATGCATCCGCGCTATAGGGGCCATAACAAAGAATATCCTTCTGCCTTAATTCTTTTATCACAGGTAGAATGATCTCAGTTTCCTCTTTTCCAATTAGCCCTTCATCTCCGGCATGCGGATTAAGACCAAGTACGGCAATGCGGGGCTTATTTATATTGAAATCCCTTTTTAAACTCTGGTATAGTAAGTGAAGTTTCGAGAGGAGTTTTTCTTTAGTGATCGCTTTGGAAACTTCCTGGAGGGGGACATGTTCTGAAAGCAGCCCAACCCGCATGTTTTCTGCGATCATCAACATCAATACATCTTTTTCATTATACAGAGAACGTAGATATGGAGTATGCCCGGTAAAGTCGAAGTCCTGCGATTGTGTATTTTTTTTGTGAATTGGAGCTGTAACCAGGCCGTCGATCTTTCCCGTTTTCAAGGCCTCACCTGCTGTCTTCAGACTTAATACCGCGTATTTCCCGCCAGATTCATTTAGTTGACCAGGGGTAACAGGGACATCTTCTTCCCAGCAGCTAAATAAGTTTACCTGTTTCGGATTGATCCTGGAATAATCCTTAATGTTAAAGAAATTGATATTATAGTCCGGTACAAATTTCCGGTAGAAATTGAAGACCTTACTGTTTGCATATACCAGGGGAGTGCACAGATCCAGTATCCGGTTATCACTCAGCGTCTTTATGATAATTTCCGGGCCTATTCCGTTTATATCACCGCAGGTTATTCCTATCAATGGCTTTTGGTCCCCTTGCATAATTTTTTTTGCAAAAATAAGGAACCCTGTAAAACCCTAATGCTTACTGTTTTACAAGCCTCAATACTGATCGTTGTCCATTCAGGTTAACATGTACAAAATACATTCCCTGTGTAAGTGATGCAGTTTGAAGTTGTATCTCATTATTTCCAGGTTCTAATTTCGTCTTTAATTCCTTAACCTTCCTGCCATTAGCATCTGAAATAAATAAGGAAATTTCAGACCTCTCAGGCGACAAGACATGAAGCATTGAATTTGAAGAGGTGATATTTGGTGAAAGATAGATCCAGTTATCGCTTTCTTTGCCCGTGGTGACAACATTGCTATAGTTGATCTCACCATCGGCATCAGATACCTTTAACCTGTAATAGTTTAGACCTTGTCCGGCTGAAAAATCCTGGTAACGGAAGGGAAGATTACATTGCTGGTTAGATGGATTCCATACCGCAACCTGGGTAAATCTTAAACCATCACTGCTTCTTTCAAGAGCAATTTTGTTTTCAGATCCTGTGCAATTAAGTTTCCACGATAAAACATGCTTTTGTTTGTCTGCTGCTTTAAAATAAAGAATATGTATAGGTAATACCGGCATCCCCGACTTTTTGGTGGTAAGATAAAACCCGGAGAATCCGTTCACCGGGATTGTAAGCTCCCACCAATTTGCAGAACTATTCCACAAAAAGGAGGCACCGGCGCTGGTTGACCTGAATTCATCGATCCATCCGGTGTAATTATTGGGATTAGTGCCTGTGCCATGAAATTGGCGTAAGCGGATATTTTTGATCCCATCAGCATCGGTTGGGCCGGTGGGTAGCCAGGAGAACCCGCTGTCGGATGCCTTCAGGTTGTAATTGTCGAATTCTGACTGAAGGAAGACCAGGGTAACATTTGCTGTCGCCGATGCTGCATTGTTTGAAGGTTCAATATCGTAATGCCTCGATGCATAATAGTCCATGGTTCCCATTCTGCTGGCTTTGGTTTCAACTTTAACGCAAGCAGTAACAGTTCCAGAAACAGGTTGTGACCCTGCTGGATTTATCATCGTTATAAGATTGCAGTTTCCATCCCTGAAATAAGTTGTTCCGCTAATATTTATGGAAGTACAAACCTGTGAGCCACCGGATACGCCTGCAGCGATAAATGATGCCGGGTTCACAGAAACTGTAACATTTTGTGATCCTGTACCACCGGGTCCGGAAGCATTAACTGTGTAGGTGGTCGTTTGGGCAGGACTTGCTATAACTGTAGCGCCATTGGTTGTATTGAGCCCGGTTGAGGGGGACCATGAATAACTGGTTGCGCCAGGAGCAGATGCAGAAAGAGTTGAGGAGCCTCCCAGGCAGATATTGTTCCCTGTAGCAGAGGCAGCAACGGTCAGTTGCGCCATTAATGCCTGTGATAAACCTGCCAGGAGGCAGGTAATTAATAATTGTTTCATGATGTTTGGATGCCATATCAACGGCATTAGCAAGGGTATATTGTATATACGAGCCAAAAGGAAAGAAATAAATAGTAAAACCACGAAGGAAAAATACATTCCTGGGATAGTAATTAAACATGCCTCTACAGGCAATTCTTATGTCATGCTATCCGTTACATTATGTAATAGCGTTTATGGTTTCCAGCTATTTGTATTACTACATACTATTAGTGAAATTACTACGTTATTAAGGCCAATCCCGAAACAATCTGATATGAAAAATCATTACCTGACTATTCTTGCTGTTCTATTTTCTTTATCTGCGGTGGCTCAGAATTCCGACCGATATCACGGAAGAAGACTGTATACAGGTCCGGAATTAACTGAGGAGAGAACCTCAGGTTATAGCGGCACCGGGGGAAACATTGATGTCGTTTATCATCGTGCATTATGGAGGATAGTGCCTGATTCTGCAAAGGCAATCAGGGGACTGGTTACTACATACTTCAAAACCACGCAAAACAATGTTTCAAATATCACTTTCGACCTGAACAATGTTTTCCTGACCAACCTGGTGGTTACATATCATGGTTCTAACATTTCATCTGCCAACAGAACCATTTCATCGAACGTCCTTTCTATAAACCTGCCATCTGCTATAGCTTCCAGTGGTACACTTGATTCAATAACAATTGCATATTATGGTGTTCCGCCGGCAGTTTCGGGTGCTGCACAGGGATACCAAAGAAATACTTCAAATACTGCAACTCCATATATAAGTACGCTTTCAGAGTCCTATGAGGATCGTGACTGGTGGCCATGTAAGGCTGATATGCAGGATAAGATAGACAGTATGGATATAATTGTCAGCACCAAATGGTCTGGCGCAGACACCTTTTGGGTAGCAACTAACGGCGTGTTGGTCGATTCCACCATTTCAGGAACGAATCGAACTTTCCGGTTTAAAACGAGATATGCAATGACTTCCTACCTGGTTGCGGTAAGTGTAGCCAAATATAATCGTTACTACAGGGGTACTGTGAATATAGGCGGCGTTAACGTGCCGGTTGTGTATTACCTGTTCAGGGGGAAGACGACAGCAACATATAATAATATACTTGCAAAAATGGACCAGATGACAACTCTACTGGTTCAGTTAAGTAACAAATTCGGATATTATCCTTTCCGGCTTGAAAAGCATGGATATTATGAAGGACTAGACGGTGCCGGAGGAATGGAACACCAGACATTCTCCGCAATGGCAACCAGCGCCCTAACATCATCCACTACCCTTGCTCATGAGCTAATGCACCAATGGTTTGGGGATAAAGTAACATTTGCAACCTGGGCTCATCTTTGGCTGGCGGAAGGTTTTGCAAGGTATGGTGAGGTGCTTGCCGGGGAGCTCGTACCAGCAACAGGAGTCAGCGCCTCTTCAGAATTGTCGGCTGCCCGAACAGCGGCGCGTTCAAATACAACAACTCCTGCAAGGATCACTTCATTTGGTTCTTCCAACCAGGTTTGGACAAGTTCAAATACTTCTGCAGTCTATGATAGAGGATGCATGGTTGTTTCCATGCTGCGTTTACTGGTAGGAGACGACATGTTCTTCCAGGCTTGTAAAAATTATCTTGATGAAAATGTTGGGTCGGGTTATGGATCTGCCACATCGGATACTCTTAAGAATCATTTCGAAAGATTAAGCGGCCAGGACCTTGATCCATTTTTTAATACTTACGTATATGATAATGGGCATCCTACCTATACCATCCACTGGCAGCCCCATGCTTCTGGAGGTGTCTATTTATCGGTAGGGTCCCAATCAGTAACCGGGACAGGAGCAGCTCCATATTTTAATGGACCTGTTGCTGTAAGAGTTCAGGCTACTGGAAAGGACACCACTATCGTCTTCTACGATCTTACTAATGGAAATTTAAGCAGTGGTTACCTGGCTAAAGCCGGAAATGGTATTGATGATCCTAAACCCGGTAACAGGTTATTCTTCCCTTTATCCTTTGTTCCAACGTCAGTAACATTCCAGTCTGATAAAGTTTTAGGTGGAGGTTCTACACTCCAGGTATCTACACTCGACCTTGAAATATTATCATTCAATGCAAACCAGGAAGGGGCAGGAAACAGGGCAGCACTCACCCTGGATGGGAACGAAAATAACATTGAGGTATATCTGCAACACAGTGCTGACGGTATTCACTTTCAAACAGTTGGAAGAATGGAACCGGTCACATCTACTTCAAATAATATAAGGTATGAACTTCTGCATACAGAACCTGTAAATGGAAACAATTTCTACAGGGCAACTTTCACCAACATGGAAGGAGCGACTGTGCTTTCCCGTGTAGTGAATGTTGTTAATTCAATTAATGGAGATGTTCACATCATAAATAACCCCGTCGTAAGTGGGAAGGCCGAGCTGAAATTCAACAGCGCCGTTGCTGAACCTATGGCCTTCACCATTTATGATGGACGTGGCCGTTTGGTAATGTCCGGCATATTGAACACTTCCGGCAGGCAATCCATAGATGTCCAGAAGCTGGCAAAGGGAACCTACCTGATAAATATTCCTTCTTTGAATACCACTCTGAAACTACTTGTTCAACAGAATTAAAACCGGATTATGAAAAACCTGTATTCTACGCTTTCGGTTTTACTGTTACTTACCGTAACAGTATGGGCTCAGCCTGCCACCGTTAGTTACCCGTTCGCTGTTGGCCGTACATCTACTTGTGGATCCTCAGGATCTGCCGACATCCATTATTATACTTATGATGGGATCACCAATACGATTGCCAATGCTTCAGGTGGACTTGTCAATGCCTGTGTTCCTCAATTGCGGATAGGAGGAACACCAGGAAGCACGCAGAGATTTACATCCAGCCTGGCGAGTGTTTCGTTTAACCCGAAGGATCATAAAATATACTATCTGTGGACTGCTTTAAGTGGAACGCTCGCCCCGGGCGGTCCCCGTACTTATGCATGGAGCTGGCCTGTTGGTACATGCCCGGGAACTTCGTCAAATAAACTTGATACAATTCGTTCTTTTAAAGCAGATATCCTTGGAGTTGCTTTTGATAACAATGGTAAGGGGTATATGCTGGAATTTACGAACGCCCTGCCTACATCTCCTCCAACTTATAAGCCCCTTTTGCGATCGATAGATTTTGCCACTGGTGCGATGGGAGGGGTGGATACATTGCAAATGACAGGAGGTGCAAAGATCTATGCAACCGGAAGCGGTGACGTGGCCATGTCGCCTTCAGGCCAGATGTTTTTTGTTGTGAACAACAAATTATTCACACCAAACTATAATTCATATACTGGTACAGGATCAAGTATCACTTGTACCTATCTCGATACAGTAACTTCTTCAAATTATTTCGTAGGATTAACATATGCTGAGGGTGAAACAATCGCCGCCTATTCAGGAGGTACCTGTCCTTTCCAGGAAATCGTTCCTCTGACAGGGATTACTTCCACCATTACAAAGAACACATCTGCCACCGTAAAGTCAGCTTCGGATCTGGCAACTATAATATCAGGAATTGGAGCAGCTAAGAAACTGGTTTCGGTTAATCCCACCGGCACCCCAAATCAATATAATGTTGTGTACGACATCTTCGTGCATAATTATGGAAACATGGATGTCACAAATGTGCAGGTACAGGACAACCTGGGCCTTATAAATGGGAATGGAAATGTGAGCAACGTATCTGCTACGTTTACCAGCAACCCTAATGGCTATACAATAAACCCCTCCTATAACGGAACCACTAATATCAATCTTCTTTCAGGTACTCCAACATTGCCAAACTACCCGGTTGCGAATTCAAGCTTCACTATCAGGATAACATGCAGGTTATCCAATATAATGAATGGTGTTGTATATAATAACAGTGCAGTTGTAACGGCGCGGGATTTTAATAGTAATAATCTAAGGGATAGTTCAACCAATGGAACTGTCCCTGACCTTAATCTTAATGATAAGCCTGATGATATCGGTGAAAGCCAGCCAACGCCTTTGCTGGTTAGCGTAACAGCTTATGAACCGCCCTGCCAGGTTCTTGGTAATGTTTTATACAGGCAAACATTTGGTGCCGGAACCGGCTTGACAACCAGCATTCCAATACCTTCTCTCCCGGCCGGGAAACTCGGTCCAGGAAAAGTTGACTATGCAGGAACCACATCAGCGCCATTAGGAGTAGATCGATACACACTTTCAAACAACGCTGTTAACGGTCATGCAAACTACTGGATATCGTTATCGGATCATACTGGAGATGCCAATGGAAGAATGCTTCTTGTGAATGCCGATGCAAATAATACTATTTTTTACCGTGACACAATTGTTCCATTGTGTGCAAATCAGCAATATTCATTATTTTTCTATGCAGCCTTCCTTGGAAATAGTAATTACCAGACAGTGTGTGATGGATTCGGAGGGTTCAGGTATCCAAAGATCACAATGAAGATCAGGGACCAGTCATCAGGATTGGTCATAACTCAGTTATCTACTCCAGACATAACTTCCAACGCATGGAACCATTATGGTTTGAAATTCGTTCTTCCTCCAGGTTTTTCAAATATTGTATTCGAATTAATGAATGAAGGAGGAGGGGGTTGTGGAAATGATATCGCTATCGATGATATCCAGTTCGGGATATGCGATGCAGGTCCCCTGGTATCAGTGAATGCTGTGGCGGGTTGTCTTGGCGACGTATCAACCTTCACTTCCTCGCTAAGTGATGTCAGCGCATTGCCTGGAACAGCTGATTATCAATGGCAGGTAGCTACAAATATTGCAGGCCCATGGTCAAATATTTCAGGGCAAACCGGACCATCATACGTCATAAATCCGCTTGCAGCTTCAGATACCGGAAAATTCTACCGGGTAATGGTTGCGGCAGAGGGAAATATGGCAATAGCTGCGTGCAGATACCTTTCAGGCGGGCATAAGCTTACAGGTAAGATCCCTTCCGTAGCAGCAACAAGCGCTTCAAAGAATAAGGACAATATCTGTGCAGGTATCGGTGTAACTCTGAATTTAACAGGAGGAACTCTAGGTACAAATGCAACATGGAGATGGTATAGCGGTTCTTGTGCAGGCACTTTGGTTGGAACAGGGTCATCACTTTCGGTAATGCCTTCCTCAACCACTTCATACTATGTAAGAGCTGAAGGAGATTGTAATTCAACTATCTGCAGGCCTGTCAATGTGAATATTCTTTGCAATATTGACAAGGATAAAGATGGTATCCCTGATTATGTAGAAAGTTATATGCCTGCAGCTCTTCAGGATGCAGACGGGGATGGTATTTCAAATGCCTTTGACCTCGATTATGCAGGATTCGTAGATTATAATAATGATCATATCAACGATAATTTCCAGGCCGATGGAGATTCTGATAATGATGGGATCCCCAACTACCTGGATACGAATTTTCCAGGCAGGGTGGATAGCAATGGCGACGGGGTGGATGACCGGTTCGATCATGATCTTGATGGCATAATAAATATGCTTGATCTTGACTCTGATAATGACGGAATTCCTGATGTGGTGGAAGCGAATGGTGTTGATATGGGAGGGGATGGTGCAATTGATAATTATACCGATACCGACAACGACGGACTCTCACAGAACGTGGATGGAAACAATACCGGGGCTCGTATTTCAGGTGTAGGCCTGGGCGTGATCGATCTTGATGGCGACGGGTATCCTAACACCATTGACCTTGATAGTGATAACGACGGAATTCCTGATATAATAGAGGTTCTTGGCCCGGATACCAACAACGATGGTAAGCCGGACGCATTTGTGGATGCAAATGGTGATGGAATTCACGATGGCTTTGTGAACGCAAATGCTTTGTTGAGAACAGGTGCTGATACAAATTCGGATGGCCGTGCCGACTCGTATCCGGAAAAGAATTTTGACAATGATAAGCGTCCTAATCCTTATGATGTTGACAGTGATAACGATGGTATTGCTGATGTGTTAGAGGCTGGATTTACAGATGCTAACTTTAATGGATTCGTTGACGGCGCCATAGGAACTAATGGATGGAGTACCGTGGTTGATGCTCTTCCGGTCCTGAATCTCCCGAACACGGACGGTACGGGTTTACCGGATTATCTTGATATTGATTCGGATGATGATGGTATACCTGATAATGTTGAAGGAATGACCACTATCGGTTATGTAATGCCTACATGGCTTGATAACGATAGCGACGGTCTCGATAACGCCTACGATAATGCTCCTGCAGTTTTTGGGGGCCGCGGTGTTTTCCTGTCTGATAAAGATCTTGACGGCATTCCTGATTATCGCGATCTGGATACCGACTCAGATGGTGTTCCTGATATCATTGAAGGAAACGACTTTAATCTTAATGGTCTTTCAGATGATATAGTTACGCTGACAGGCCTGGATACGGATGGCGACGGTTTGGACAACAGGTTTGATTCTCTTACTTCAACTACTAACAGGAAGGGTACATCGTATAGAATGGGTACAGGTGGTTCATTCTCCGGTGATGCCACACCGGGCAGCAGGGCAACTGTACAGCGTACCAACCCAATGGATGTGGATCGCGACTGGCGTTCGGTTGGTTATGTTCTTTACGTAAACAGGCTTAAACTAACTGCAGGGTTGTTCAGTAATAATTCAGCTAACCTGGAATGGGATATTCAATCTCCTGTAGATATCGCAACATTTGAAATAGAGAGAAGCACGGATAATACCAGTTATACAAGGATTGCAGTTCTCCACGATGCTGTAGAAGCTAACGCGGTCCGCAATTTTGTATTACAGGATGATATTTCTGTAATTGATAGGGAATTGATCTATTACAGGGTAAAGGTCATTGCTGCGAATGGAAGAGCCCAATACAGCAATGTGGCTGCAGTGAAAAAGACCCTGGGCATTGTAGCTCCTGAGATTTATCCTAATCCTGCTGAAGATGATTTTGTGATCAGGTTCGTTTCAAAGGAAAAAACATCTGCTGTGGTTAAGATCCTTGATAAACTTGGCCGAACCATTATGGTTTCTCAAAGGCAGGTCGCGAAGGGAAGGAATGACTTAACCTTCAATTGTGAAAAATTAAGCGCAGGAGTTTATGTGGTCCACGTAATAATGCCAGAAGAAGAATTTACACTTCGACTTATTGTAAAATAGCTATGCGTTTTTGAACACGAAGGGGGCGCCGTTTGGCGCCTCTTTCATTTTTGTAAGACCGTATCCGTAAGCGATCTCATAAACGCAATGAGATCCCGTTTCTCCTTCTTTGTTAAATTCAATTTTTCAGGGGGAAGTGTTTGATTCGAAGGAGCAATTCGAAGGCCTGTTCCTCCACCTTTATCGTAAAAGTTTACCACCTCCTCCAAAGTCCGGAAAACACCGTTGTGCATATATGGGGCTGTGAGATCTATGTTTCTTATAGTAGGAGTTTTAAAGGAAAATAAATGCACTGGCGATCCTGTTGCGAAGTATCTCCCGGAATCCGGATCAAGCCTGGACTTTTTGGCATTTGTTTCAGGGACACCAATAACTTCACTTTCCATATGGTAGAATCTTGGGGGTTTTGCACCACTAAAAAGAGGCATAAAATGGCAGGTCCCACACTTGGCTTTTCCCATAAAAAGATTGAAACCGTTCTTTTCCTCCGCTGAAAGAGTATTTTCTCCCCTCATTTCCCTGTCGAACCTGCTGTTTAGCGCTATCAGTGTTCTTTCATAGGATGCAATCGCATTGCAAATATTTTCAGCTGCTTTCTCTGTGCTTTTGGTTTTGTATGCTGCCTCGTATAATTCTTTATAAACAGGTTTTTTTATGATCATCTCTGCAACTTCACTCGCCGAACCATGCATTTCCAATGAATTGTTCAATACCTGCATAACCTGGTCCTCAAGGTTTCTGCTTCTGCTGTCATGAAAATATCTTCTTTGCAAAGCTGAATTCCAAAGGGTGGGTGCATTACGTGGTAAGGATGAATGGCCATCAAGCGCCAGGCTTGTTTTAAGCCCGTCTGTAAATCCCTTTTTTGGGTCATGGCATGTTGCGCAACTTCTGTCTTTGGTAGATGAAAGTTCTTTTTCGAAGAAAAGCCTGCGCCCTAATTCAACTTTTTCAGGTGTTGATGTATTATCATCTATAAAAACTTTTTCCGTGAAAATACCTGGAGTGAAAAGGGAATTATTTTTTGAAATTGAAGAATAATATGGCCCCCCTGGATTGTCCTCCAAACCAAACAATCTTTTGTATTCGCCAAGATATTTTGTCACAGGGTCCAGGTATTCCTGGATGAAAGTCAGCCGGTCAAATGAGTTAAAATCTTTAGAATTCGCAAGGATCCGGGAAGCACTTTTGAGTAAGTCCTGTGTTTTATTATACATCCCCGGTAAGTGCTCATCAAAATTCTTTTTATAGTGTACAAGATATTCTGAAAGCCCCTCAAGCACTGCAGAAGTTTCAGGTAAACCGTTGCCGGAAACTGCCGCATCAATACCGGTTAAGCCTGTGACTGTAACCCGGTACATTCCTTCCATGAAGGCATCGAACAGGTTTTCATCATTCATGGCGAACGTTTCATTCATTGTAGATAGTTCAACCGCATATCGTGCAACTTCGTCGGCATAGAACTGGAGCTTTTCCTGTTGGTTCCGATGGTATTTTGGATAGATCAACCCTTCGATCATTTGTAATCCATACGGTTCATTCCACATAACATCGGGTTCATCTTCCTTATAAAAAATAAACGGAGGGCCGTTTAATTTGGTCGCATGGTAATCGAAGAAATATTCTACCAGAATTTCCATTCGTTTATAGGCCAATCTTGACCGGTAAAAACTATTCCTGATATCAGAAATATTTCTTCCGTTGACATCCAATTTTAATTGGGCAGTGGCGTTTATGAGTTCCTGGCATTGCTGTTTAAATGCCATCCGAACATTTTGAGATGGAGATTGCCGCGCCCTGAAACCCATGGAAACTATCAGGACAGTGGCTAACAGGCTCAAAAGCAGTTTAAACCGAATAGATGTAGACATTCTGACCTATAAAAATATTACAATAATTACTGATTACCAGTGAAAAAGATACCGACCGGCACAATAAACCGTGTCGGTTTTCGTATATAATAGAATTATTACTACAAGTAATAATATTAAATCCAAACCAATGCTGAAAACTGCTTTAGTACTGTTTTTCAACCTATTATTATTTGCCTCGGCCAGTGCCGATGACATATTAATTCCTTTTGGACAGAACGCTCCAGGAGCTCCGTCCTGGAAATATAAGGGCGGAGGCACTAACCTGAATGCCGTATCCTGGAAATCACTGGCATATGCAGAAACAGGTTGGTTAACAGGCACCAGTGCTTTCGGTTTTGGAAGTGGGCCAACCAGGAATACAACCATTCCCGAAGATAATTCTGCAGGGGGCGGAGGTCCGGTTGGGGCACGCTACCCGACCATGTATTTCAGGAAGGTGATCAACATACCTTCTGTAGCAGTATACACCAGTTTCCAGATCAAGGCCCAGTTTGATGATGCAATTGTTATCTGGGTTAATGGTGTTGAAGCCTACAGGAATAATATTGGCGCCAGCCCTGCCTATGCTACGTTGGCTACGGCTGCTATCTCAAATAACGGGAATGACATTTATACAGCCAGTATCAATTCTTCCATGTTTGTAAATGGCAACAACATTATTGCAGTTGAAATTCACCAGAATTCACTCACAAGCAGCGATCTTTTCTTTGATATGGAGCTAAAAGGGATAACATCTCCTCCGGATGTAACCATCTTCCCCTTCGGTTCAAACAATGCCGGTGCTCCTTCCTGGAGATATAAGGGCGGCGGAACCAACCTTGATGCCGTTAGCTGGAAAAGTCTTGGATATGCAGAACCTTCATGGGTTACCGGTAATGCGGCACTTGGATTTGGAGGCGGACCTGCCCGCAATACCAATATCCCTGAAAATACAACAGCTGGTGGCGGAGGAAATGCAGGCTCCAGATATCCGACCATGTATTTCCGAAAAGTGGTGAATATTGCTAATCCATCAACTTTTGCAGGATTCAGGTTTGATATGAAATTTGATGATGGTATTGTTGTATACCTCAATGGCCTGGAGATCTATCGAAATAATGTGGATCTGCCCGGTGGATATAGTTCATGGTCTCCTTCTGCAATTGCCAATAATGGAGCAGATATTTATTCAACCATCATCAGCAAATCAAAATTCGTAGCAGGCAACAATATAATTGCCGTTGAAATACATCAGAATTCAGCTTCAAGTACTGATCTGTTTTTTGATATGGCATTAACCGGACTGAATTCATCTTCAATAAACCTGGTACGAGGTCCATATTTACAAATGGGTGGCCAGTCAAGTATAAATATTCGATGGAGAACTGATTTTCCTTCGGATTCAAAAGTGACTTATGGAAATGCCTTCGGCACTTATACTTACGAAGTTACTGATGCCACCGACACTACTGAACATGAAGTTACCCTTACCGGTCTGGATCCGGACACCAAATATTGGTACACCGTAGGATCTACTACAGATGTTCTCGAGGCAACGGTCAATAATTATTTCAAGACACTCCCAACCAGTACACCGGGACGAAAAGTTCAGATCCTGGCATTTGGAGACTGTGGGAATAATTCCACCAACCAGGCTAATGTTCGCGATGCATTTATCAATTATGCGAATGCGAATAATATTGAACCGGATGCATGGATCCTCATGGGAGATAACGCATATAGCAGTGGCACAGATGCTGAATATACTTCAGGGTTCTTCAATGTATACAAGAACACATTCCTGAGAAATCTTAAGCTTTATCCATCTCCGGGAAACCATGATTATGGTAATAACAGTGCTAATAAAGGAAGCAGGACTATGCCTTATTACCTGAATTTCACCACACCTGAAAATGGAGAATTAGGTGGGGTGCCATCCAACAGGCCTGCCTATTATTCATTCGATATTGGTGACATCCATTTTCTTTCATTGGATTCTTATGGTCGGGAAAACGGGAACACCACACATTTATATGATACGGCGATCGGAAATGCTCAGGCGGACTGGTTAAGGCTTGATCTTGCTGCCAATACCAGGAAGTGGACAGTGGCATATTTCCATCATCCGCCATACACCAAAACAAGTCATACGTCAGACACTGAATCTGACCTTATCGCTATTCGTGAGCGATTGGTAAGAATTCTGGAGCGGTATGGCGTTGACCTGGTGATCTGCGGCCATGCCCACGGTTATGAAAGAAGTTACCTGTTAAAGGGTTATTATAACACATTTGCCAGCCCTATACTCGACGCAAATTTTAATGCTGCATTGCATACTGCAACTGGTAATACCCGTAACGGGAAGTATGATGGATCTGCCAATTCATGCGCATACGTTTACAATTCGGGAAAATACAATCATGGCTCAGTTTATATGGTCGCCGGATCTGCGGGGCAGTTGGGAGGAAGCGCCTCAGGCTATCCACATGATTGCATGTATTATTCTGATATAACGAATGGCGGCAGCTTTTACTTTGAAGTGGACAGTAACAGGCTGGACGCTAAATTCATCTCTTATTCAGGATCCGGGGCAACAGTATCACCGGTGATCCGTGATCAGTTCACAATCTTTAAAGATGTAAACAAAACACATAATCTTGCCGTTCAGCAAGGCACTCCTTTAACACTGGAAGCTTCGTGGCCTGGAACATACCTGTGGCCAAATAATGGCAATGCAACCTCAAGAAACGTTGTGATCAACAACAATACTGTTGGAAATTTTGTATATACCGTACGGGATAACCAGAACTGTATACAGGATGTTTTTAACGTCACCGTTTCGACAGTGCTACCTGTACAACTCACCAACTTTACGGCTACACTGGACCGTGATATTGTGCAGCTTCGCTGGATCACTGAAAGGGAAATTAATAACCATTCGTTCACTATTGAAAGATCATCCGATGGTGTGAACTATACAGTTCTTGGAACGATCCCGGGTGCAGGAAATTCGTCAGAAAGCAATACTTACCGCATGACGGATTATATGCCTGGAGATGGAGTTAATTATTACAGGCTCAGTCAAACTGATATTGATGGAGTTAGAAGACATATTGAAGTGGAACGTGTGAATTACCGCAGCTCATCCAATTTTAAAGCTACGGTCGTTAATGTATCTCCTGGCAATTTAAATGTTGCGATCAGGAATGTTCATGGTGGGCAGGTTTATATGAAAGTCCTGGATATAACAGGACGGGAGATATTAACCCGCTCATTTAACACCGGTTCTGATCCGGTCTATCAGACATTACAATTGAGAAAAGGTGTATATGTACTTCATCTGGCCAATACTCACGGAGACATCTTTACCACCAAGATAATATCGGATTAAATCCGCTAAATGAAGGATATGAAAACAAAAAGTCTATACCTGTTAATTCTTTTGATATGTTCATTTATAGCAGAAGGGCAGGTATTACGTCCATTTACTTCACGTTACTATAATTCCTCAGTCCGCGGAAATATAGTTTACGTTTCAAACAACATAATAACTTCTGCAGGTGCAGGTACTAGTGATGCCCCTCCAACAGGATCTGAAACGAACAATAGTTATCCAGGACAGTATATTGATATAGATAATGTAAGAAATGTATTCTTCCCTTATTCAACAACCTGGAAGTACCTGGCTAATAATACAAGACCCGCAAACTGGCAGACTGTTGCATATAACGATGCAGCCTGGCCAACAGGAACAGCAAAGTTCGGATATGGTGATGGAGATGAGGTGACCTGTGTCCCTTCCGGTGGAGGTGGTACTCTCTGTAATCCTACGGGGAATAAATATATATCGACCTATTTCCGGAAAGTTGTCAATATTCCGAACCCTTCGGCATTTACGGCAATAAGAATGAATGTTATTATGGATGACGGTATCGTTGTGTATGTGAACGGTGTGGAGCGTGGCGCATATAATATGCCTGCCGGCAGAACCCATGCTACTCTTGCCAGTGCTGCGTATTCACCAGAAGGCGTTCCTGTAGTTTTCAATCTGAACCCGGCATTCTTTAATGCAGGAAACAATACTATTGCTGTCGAAATTCACCAGAACAGTGCAACAAGCACAGACCTTGCATTTTCAATGGAACTTGAGGGGATCACGGACGTAACTTTTTTCCCCCATAACACTACATGGAAATACCTTGCAAATAATACAAGGCCTGCAAACTGGAGCAATGTTGGGTACAATGATGGTGCATGGCCTACAGGAACTGCCCAATTCGGTTATGGCGATGGTGATGAAACCACTTGTGTTCCTTCCGGAGGTGGTGGAACTACCTGTACCCCTACAGGTAACAAATACATAACCACCTATTTCCGAAAAATTGTAAATATTCCAAACCCCAACCTGTTCTCCTATTTCAGGATGAATGTGATAAGGGATGATGGCATTGTTATTTATGTAAATGGACTTGAAGTTGCCAGCAATAATATGCCTGCTGGTCGAACCCATACTACTCTTGCACTTGGTGCAATAGGAAATGCTGGTGAAACAACGCCAATTTCCTTCTCCATTCCACCATCGGCTTTTGTTGCCGGGAACAATACCATTGCTGTTGAAATTCATCAGAATGATCAAACCAGTACTGATCTTTCATTCAGTATGGAGCTGGTTGGTATGACCGACAGTTCAGGAACATTCAGTTCCTCATCTTCTGATCTTTCATTGCCCACTTGTTCTAATGTACTGTTTGCCGGGTTATATTGGGGAGCTGACCAGGGTTCGAGCGGCACGGATAGTTCATGGATCCTCAATGGTTTTAATACGGTTAAAATAAAGATCCCCGGCTCTTCTACTTATCAAACAGTTACCGCAAGCCAGGCCGACAGGCATAGTGAAGCATATTCGCCAGGCCTGCCTCACACAGGATATCTTTGCTTTGCAGATATCACTTCACTGATCAACGCTTCAAATCCGAACGGTACTTATACTATTGCTGATGTTATTGGCCCGGAAGGATATGAAAATTCATGCGGGGGATGGACCATCGTGATTGCTTATGCAAATCCTACTCTCCAGCCAAGAAACCTTAGCGTATTTGATGGAAGTGTTATCATTAACCAGGGCGATCCACCGGTAGATGTACCCATCACAGGATTTCTTACCCCTCCAGGTGGTCCTGTAAGTTGTGAACTGGGAGCTGTGGTATTTGATGGTGACCGTGGTGCTGTCGATTCATTTTCTTTCAGACAGTTTGGAGCGCCTGCTTTTTATAATATGGCAACCACTACAGTTCCATTGAACGGAGCTGCAGATGCCTGGAACAGTAAGATCTCATATAAAGGTTCTGTAGTAACTACAAGGAGCCCAGCCCATGCAAATACCCTGGGCTATGATGCCTCAATACATGATCTTCCAAATGCAGGTAATGCGCAACTTGGCAACAGCCGTACATCGGCAACTGTAAGGTTCTCATCTTCCGGTGAAAACTATTTCGTCCAGGTGCTTAGTACATCAATTTCCCAATACAATCCAACCTTTGCTTTCAGTAAAGCTGCCACCGATATAAACGGAGGATCCACTTTCCCGGGTGACAGCCTGCAATACCAGTTAAATTACAGCAATGTCGGAAATGATGCAAGTACAAATACAACTATTATTGATAACATTCCGGCAGGAACTTCATATCTCCCGAACAGCCTTAGCATAAATGGTGTAGCCAAAACTGATGCTGCAGGTGATGATGAAGCTGAATTTGATCTTGTTAATAACAGGGTAATATTCAGGGTGGGTACTGGTGCAAATGGCGTTAATGGTGGAACCATAAATACTTCCGGTTCGGGTAATGTTCGCTTCAGCGTTGTGATCGCTTCTTCCTGTCGTGTGCTCACCTGCCTGCCCTCGATACGGAATACAGCACGGATCAATTATACCGGTCTTACTTCAGGCCTTAGCCTCTATGATTCCAGTGGTGTAAATGTGGCCGGCTGTATAACTCCAGGTCCTTCATCTGTTACGCCGGTTTCTTCGTGCTATACACCTGCTGATACTCTTATCGTAAATCAATGTCCTGTAACTTCTCTGTTGATCCCATGGAGAAGATATGCAGGATATACGATATATTCTGCGCAGCCATTTATCCCTGCAAACATTTATAACGCAAACCTTCCTGTAACCGCAAGCAATGTATTCTATGCATACTATACCAATGGTGCAGGTTGTTCAGATACAGTCAGGATCAATATGATCGTGACAGCATGTCCGGACATTGACGATGATGATGATGGAATTCCGGACTATGTTGAATTCAATAATGCATTGGCACTGCAGGATCATAACAGTAATGGAGTTCCCAATTGGAATGATGCTGCCTATCCGGGATATGTAAATAATAACTCGGATAACGTTAATGATAATTTTGACTGGGGTGCAGATTCTGATAATGATGGAATTCCAAATTTCGCGGATACCAATTTCTGGATCGCCTTTGTGGATACCAATGGTGATGGGGTGAATGACAATTCTGATAAGGATCTTGATGGTGTTCCGAATCAATTTGACAGGGATAGTGATAATGACGGTATCCCGGATGTAGTTGAATCAGGAGGCGTGGATGCGAATGGTGATGGCAGAATAGATAATTTCACCGATACGGATAATGACGGCCTGTCACAAAATGTTGATGCAAATAATACCGGTGTGAACGGATCCGGCCTCGGACTTACTGCAGTAAACCTAGATAATGACGCAATTCCGAATTATCTCGACCTTGATAGTGATAATGATGGCATTCCCGACATCATTGAAGCGCTTGGTACAGATGCGAACAACAACGGAATGGTTGATGTTACTACTGATACAGATGGTGATGGCCTGGTTAATGCGCTGGATGGTGATGCCGATAATAATGGCATTGCGGAAAACAGTGCCAATGCCTTGCTGAGGTCAGGGCCGGATGCCAACAATAACGGTCGTGCCGATTCATGGCCTTATAAGAATTTCGATAATGATGCCCGTCCGAATCCTTACGATGTGGACAGTGATATGGATGGGATTGTGGATGTTCTCGAGGCCGGCTTTGCTGATGCAGATTTCAATGGATTCATTGATGGGGCAATAGGGAACCATGGATGGAATAATGCAGTTGATGCATTGGGAACCCTGAATCTTACCAATACCGATTCCAGGGGAAACCCTGATTATCTCGATATTGATTCAGATGATGATGGTATACCTGATAACGTAGAGGGAATGACCACTTTAGGATATGTATTACCAACCTATCTTGATAATGATGGTGATGGTCTTGATAATGCCTATGATAACGTTCCTGCAGCTTTCGGCGGCAGGGGAGTGTTCTTATCGGACAGGGATATGGATGGCATCCCGGATTATCGCGACCTGGATACCGACAGCGATGGTATGCCTGATATCTTTGAAGGGAACGATTTTAATTTTAACGGAGATCCGGATGATGATGTGGCATTGACCTTCCTTGACACCGACGGAGATGGATTAGACAATAAGTTTGACTCATTGAATTCCGTAACGAACGTTAAAGGAACATCTTACCGGATGGGTACAGGAGGTTCATTTTCCGGAGACCCTGCGCCAGGTTCAAGAACCGTGGTTCAGAGAAGTAACCCGCTTGACTCGGATCGCGACTGGAGATCGGTCACCTATGTGCTCTTTGTGAACAGGTTTGAATTAATGCCTGCAGTCAATGATCAATTCAGGGTTCAGCTTTCATGGATCCTTCAGTCGCCTTTTGCAGTATCAGGATTCGAGATCGAAAGATCTTCCGATAATATTCATTTTAATAAGGTTGGAGATCTCGTGGAGTCAATTGCCGCAAATATTCAGCAACAGGTGCATTTCACGGATCTGGTAAATGAAAATGGTTCACGATTCTACTATCGCGTTAAGGCACTCGGTACAAATGGCCTGAGCAGGTGGAGCAACGTTGTAGCTGTTACCATAAAGAATAATACCATTTCAACCGTATATCCTAATCCTGCATCGCATGAGATTAAGGTGGCCATATCCTCAGAAGAGCAGGGAAAAGTAATCATGCAGTGTTTCGATGAAATCGGAAGGAATATGTTTACATCGCACGCTGATGTTCAAAAAGGAATAAATAATATTTCTTTAAATACTACGGCATTACCAGAAGGCGTTTACATACTGAAGCTTTCCGGAGTGTGCGAGCATGTTCATAAATTCATAATCAAACGATAAACAAGAGCTTTTCATAATCCCCCGTCAAGATGCCTTTCCATTATGGAGGGGCATTTTTGTTTAGCTTTGGGCCGTGTACACATTAAAGAAATCATTAGGTCAACATTTCCTTAAGGATGAAAGGATCCTGGATGATATAGTTGCCGAACTGAAAAAATATCCCTTTAAAAATCTTCTGGAGGTAGGTCCCGGCGCAGGAGCCCTTACCAGGTACATAAAGGATCTTCCGGGGGTTGACTTTAAAGCTGTTGAACTTGATAAAGAAAAGGTTGATTTCCTCATTAAAAATTATCCTGACCTGGAAAGCAAACTTATTCACAAGGATTTTCTTCATATCGAGCCACCTTTCACCGGTGAATTTATTGTGATCGGGAACTTCCCCTATAATATCAGTACGCAGATCCTCTTTAAACTTCTGGAATGGAAGGACCAGGTACCGGTAATCATTGGCATGTTTCAGAAAGAAGTGGCAGAAAGAGTTGCTGCTGCACCCGGTTCCAAAACCTATGGAGTGACCAGCGCGCTTATTCAGCCTTTTTATGAAATAAAATATTTGTTTGATGTTCCCCCGGAAGCTTTTAACCCGCCGCCAAAGGTTGTAAGCGGGGTCATAAGTTTAATCCGAAAGACTGAAATCCTGGATGTAAGGTCAGAAAAGCATTATAAGATGCTAGTAAAGACTGCCTTTAATCAACGCAGAAAAACAATGCGTAATTCTGTAAAAGGATTGTTTTCCCAGGAGATACTGTCAGATGAAATTTTCCAACGCAGACCTGAAACGCTTGCCATTGAAGAATTTGCAGCACTCACCTTCAAAATGAATTAATTTTACACAAAGAATTTATTCCAGATAAATATATAAGAAATGAGTTCCGTAAAGGTCAGGATCGTGACAGCAGCCTCGTTATTCGACGGGCATGATGCAGCCATCAATATTATGAGGAGGATAATGCAAAGTAAAGGTGCTGAGATCATTCATCTTGGGCATAACCGCAGCGTTGCAGAGATTGTTGAATGTGCCATTGAAGAAGATGTACAGGGGATAGCGATCACCAGCTACCAGGGCGGACACGTTGAATTCTTTAAGTATATGAAGGATCTCCTGGAAGAGAATGGGTGCGGGCATATCAAAATATTTGGCGGGGGCGGCGGCACTATTTTACCCGATGAAATTAAAGAACTGCATGATTACGGGATCACCAGGATATACAGTCCTGATGACGGAAGGAAAATGGGCCTTGAAGGAATGATCCAGGATGTGATCAATCAATGTACTTTTTCTCTTAACGGCAACGGCGATTATAAAAGCGAACTAACGCTTGGTGAAGTGATCGATATAAGGAAAATAGCAAGACAGATCACCAATGCGGAAAACGGGATAACTCCCGGAATAAGTATCCCTCCAGGCAGAAAACAGCCAGTACTTGGAATAACAGGAACAGGTGGAGCTGGAAAAAGTTCAGTCACGGATGAGATCGTAAGGCGGTACCTGAATTCATACCCTGGTAAAACCATAGCGGTCATCTCAGTGGATCCAAGTAAAAAGAAAACAGGTGGTGCATTACTGGGTGACCGTATTCGCATGAATGCTATCTCATCACCAAGGGCATATATGCGAAGCCTGGCAACAAGAGAAAGCGATAAGGCCCTGAGTAATTACGTTCAGGATGCAATAGATATATGCAAGCATGGCGGATTTGATTTCATCATCCTTGAAAGCGCGGGTGTGGGGCAAAGCGATGCCAGTATACTTGAATTCTGCGATGTGAGCATGTATGTTATGACGCCTGAATACGGTGCGCCTTCCCAACTGGAAAAAATTAATATGCTTGATTATGCCGATGTGATCTGCCTCAATAAATTCGATAAGGCCGGGGCACTTGATGCATTGCATGACGTAAGGAAACAGTATAAGCGCAACCATACACTGTGGACTGCGAAGGATGAAGAACTTCCTGTTGTTGGAACCATCGCTGCGCAATTCAATGACCCTGGTGTTAATGAATTATTTGAAAGGCTGATGGAAAAAGTAAATGAAAAGACCGGGGTGAAATTCAGCGGTGAAATTGAACATCATGCCCATACGAAGGACACTTCGAACAATTCAACCATCATACCTCCCTCGCGTGTACGCTACCTGTCAGAGATTGCAGAAAGTATAAAGAGCTATGATGAATGGGTGAAGGAACAGTGCAATATAGCTTCTGATCTCTACCAGCTTAAAGGCTCGCTAAGGATCATCAAGGATGATAACAACAGTTTGCTTGTTTCTAAAATAAATGAACTGGAAGCCAGAATGGATCCGACCTGTAAATCGATGATTGAGGGCTGGGATTCTATGAAGCAACGTTACTCCGGCGAATTCTATGAATTTAAGGTTCGCGAAAAAACCATTCGTCAGCCCTTAACTACGCGTTCCCTGAGCGGTACCACCATACCGAAAGTATTATTGCCTAAATACCGTGAGTGGGGCGACATTCTAAGGTGGACACTCCAGGAGAATGTGCCCGGGGAGTTTCCATATACCGCCGGGGTGTTTCCATTGAAGCGGGAAGGTGAAGATCCCACCAGGATGTTTGCCGGTGAAGGGGGCCCTGAGCGCACCAACAGGCGCTTTCATTATGTTAGCCTTGGGCAACCCGCAAAGCGGTTAAGTACTGCCTTCGACAGCGTAACACTTTATGGCGAGGACCCTGCCTACCGCCCTGATATATATGGAAAGATCGGGAACAGCGGTGTAAGCATTGCCACTGTTGATGATGCGAAAAAATTATATAGCGGGTTTGATCTTTGCGATCCGAAAACCTCGGTAAGCATGACTATTAACGGTCCGGCTCCTATAATCCTTGCTTTTTTCATGAATGCGGCTATTGACCAGGAATGTGAAAAGTATATTATTGAGAAAGGATTAAAGGATGATGTGAACAGGGCTGTCGAATCGAAATACGACATTTCCTCCTTGCCTCATTATACAGGAACGGATGGCAAACCTGTTCTGCCTCAGAAAGGTGAATTAATAGGCAACCTGCCCGAAGGAAATAACGGGCTTGGACTTCGATTACTTGGTTTAAGCGGAAGTGATGTGCTCCCGCAGGATGTATATGCCGAACTGAAAGCAAAGGCGTTGTCTACGGTAAGAGGAACAGTTCAGGCGGATATATTAAAAGAAGACCAGGCGCAGAATACCTGCATCTTCTCCACGGAATTTGCATTGAAACTGATGGGCGATGTTCAGCAATATTTTATTGCAAACAAGGTGAATAATTTCTATAGTGTTTCAATAAGCGGTTATCATATTGCCGAAGCCGGTGCAAATCCGATCACCCAACTGGCCTTCACGCTGGCAAACGGATTTACCTATGTTGAATATTACCTGAGCAGGGGGATGAACATTGATGATTTCGCGCCGAACCTTTCCTTCTTCTTCAGTAATGGTATGGATCCTGAATACAGCGTTATCGGCAGGGTGGCAAGGAGGATATGGGCCAAGGCCATGAAGCATAAATATAAAGCGAACAGCAGGAGCCAGAAACTCAAATACCATATTCAAACCAGCGGAAGAAGCCTGCATGCCCAGGAGATCGATTTCAATGATATCCGCACAACCCTCCAGGCGCTTTATGCCATTTATGATAACTGCAATTCTCTTCATACTAACGCGTATGATGAAGCGATCACTACTCCAACAGAAGAAAGCGTTAGGCGTGCAATGGCGATCCAGTTAATAATCAACCGGGAGCTTGGAACTGCCAAGAACGAGAATCCGAACCAGGGATCCTTCCTTATTGAGGAACTTACTGATCTTGTTGAAGATGCAGTAATGACGGAATTTAACAGGATCACTGAAAGAGGCGGAGTTCTCGGGGCAATGGAAAGAATGTACCAGCGCAATAAGATACAGGAAGAAAGCCTCTATTATGAAATGCAGAAACACTCTGGTGAATATCCGTTGATCGGGGTAAACACCTTCCTGAGCAGTAAAGGTTCTCCAACTATTTTACCGACGGAGGTTATCAGGTCAACCAGGGAAGAAAAAGAACAGCAGATATCGAACCTTAAGGCATTCCATAACAGGCATAAGGCGAAAAGCGCTGAAATGCTGGAGCGGCTCAAGCAGGTAGCAATTAATAACGGCAACCTTTTTGAAGAGCTTATGGAAACGGTTAAGTTTTGCTCCCTCGGGCAGATCACGAACGCCCTTTATAGCGTGGGTGGACAATATCGCCGGAACATGTAATAAATGCCTGTTTTATTAGATATAGACTGGAAATCTTTCTGGCTGGGTGAAGAAGAGTGGGATTTCGTTCTTGAGATCATGCTCAGGACTTTCATTATGTTCACAATTGCCATCTTTTCAATGAGGCTGGTAGGAAAGCACGGGATCCGCCAGCGATTATTCGAGATCGTTCTTATCATCACACTGGGTTCTGCGGCCGGTGATGCTATGTTCTACAAAGATGTAGGGCTCATACCTGCAATCATGGTATTTGTAATGATCGTGCTTTTATATAAGATCATGCATTACCTGGTGTCCTTAAGTCATCGCTTTGATTCAATAATTGAAGGGAAGCCTGCAATAATTGTCCGGGATGGAAGGTTTTATTACGAAGAGTACAAAAAATTACTGAAGGCCCACGATGAATTCTTTCCGGAATTACGGTGCAAAGGTGTAAACCATCTTGGCCAGGTTAAAATGGCCATACTTGAAGATTCAGGAGACATCAGCATATTTTATTATGACGATGATGAAGTTGTTCCCGGGCTGCCTATCATGCCCTGGGTCCATGATCAGAAAACAGGTAATATCACCGAACCTGGTATGTATTCCTGTTTCAACTGCGGTGAAACAAGGCACCTGGAGAAAGGAGAAATAAGATGTTCAACTTGTGACCAGGAATACTGGGTAAAGTCTGAAGATAATCCAAGGATTAAATGATCATTTTCTGAAAGTTGCTTCCAGTTTTTCGATGGTCCGTTTAAGATCAATTCCCTTGCCCAGTACCGGTTTAAAAATATCGCCCTGTTCCCTTATTTTGCCTATTGCATTGGTAATATTGAAGTCAGTTATCTTAAGACCTTTCTTTACTTCTTCCCAATGCAATGGCATGCTTACCGGTGCACCAGGTTTGGGCCTCAGCGAATAAACTGAAGCAACGGTGGCCTGCGGACGGTTCTGCAAAAAATCAATGTACATTTTTCTTCCGCGGTTCTTTGTCTGCCTTTCTATTGATGTATACCCGGGTACCTGTTCATGAAGTATGGTGGCCACCAGCCTGCCGAATTCCCTGCATTCTTCATAAACATATTTTCCACCAAGGGGAATATAAACATGCAGGCCTGTTGAACCTGAAGTCTTGCAATAGCAGTCCACTCCAGCTTCCTTCAAGATCTCTCTTGTAAGGTTAGCGGCTTCAATCACCTGGTTAAAAGTATTCCGGTCAGGATCCAGGTCTATTATGCAGTAATCCGGGTTGTTTGGTTTTGAGGCCTTACTGCTCCATGTATTTATTTCTATACAACCCATTGAAGCGATATACAACAGTGTTTCCTCACTGTCACAAACCAGGAATTCTTTTTCGCGTTCATCCACTTCGCTATAGTAAGGAAAAGTAGTTATCCAGGATGGCACTTTCCCCTTCACATCTTTCTGGTAAAATGCTTTTCCTTCAATACCGTTCGGGAAACGGTTAAGAGTTTGGGGACGCCCGGCAAGATGCGGAAGTATATAAGGAGCAACCTGGTAATAATAGTTGATCATATCTCCTTTGGTGATCTTTGTTGCCGGCCAGAATACTTTATTGAGATTATTGAATTTTAGTTCGTGCCCGTTCAGGTCTCTTACCTGCGAATTCACCCCGGGTGTAAGAATAGTTCCTCTTTCTCTAGCTTTTGGTTTCCGTATGATTGATGATTTTTTCTCACTCTTCAACGTTGTTTCCCATGAAACCTCCCTGGCGCTTTTATCGTCTCTTAACCCTTTGAATGAAGGATGGCGAAGTGCTTTATCCGAAGTCAGTTCCCTGAAACTTATTTCACATACCAATTCCGGTTTTAACCAAACCGCAGTGGCCTTTGGAGGATTCGGCCTGAACCTCGAGGGTTTATTATAATCCGGAACAGTGGAAAATGGACATTTCTTAATGGTAAGTGGTTTGAACTTTTTAAGAAGTTCTTTCTGTATTGCAGCGCTGAAACCGGTTCCGACTGAACCTGCATAATCAAATGAATCTCCGTTAAATACACCAACCAGCAGCGCACTGAAAGGTCGGGATGTATTCTCGTTAATGGTATATCCTCCGATCACAACCTCCTGTCGCTGTTCCGTTTTAACCTTCAGCCAATCCCTTGTTCTGACCCCTGGCAAATAAAAACTTCCTTTTTTCTTTGCCATTACTCCCTCCATCTTTAAACCTTCCACCGCTTTGAAAAGATCGGAAATGTGGGCCTCTAAAAATTCGCTTATTCTTACTGTCTCTGAAACCTTAAGTTGCTCATGCAGGATTGATTTTCTTTCCTCTACAGGAAGTGATGTAAGGTCTTTCCCATCGAGAAAAAGAATATCAAAAACATAGAAAAATAGATGCCCGTCGGCCTCACTGCGCCACGATTGCAACAAACTGAAATCCGGGAAGCCTTCATTATTTGTAGCAACTATTTCACCATCCAGAACCGCATTGATCCGCAGCTTTTTTAAAGCCGCAGTTATGGGATAGAATTTTTCCGAGAAGTTTTTATTATTTCTTGAGCTGATCTCCACTTCCCCGGCGTTTACATAAGCAATGGCGCGATAGCCATCCCATTTTATCTCGTACAGCCACTCATCCCCCGGAGGTGGGCCATCGGAAAGCGTGGCCAGCATAGGAGAAATACTGTTTGGAGCAGGAACTTTGGAAACCTTCGCCATTGTAAAGGATTTACAATAACAGGTTCATAATCATGCCAAATCAATATCCGAAATCGATCACTGCATTATTTCGGTACCTGGAATGGGGCTTAATGGAAACGCCTACGGTCTTGTAATCTGTCAGGAAGATCTTTCTATGTCCAACGCCGGGAACATTCTTATCGATTAACAACGCCATAACAATGTCCAATGCCCCGTCGTGACCATAAGAAATGCATTCACCATAATAGGCCGTGGATTTTTTACAGGAGGCGTTGAGACGGTCATGTCCAACATATCCGGAACTCCCGCTTGAAATTGCGTGGCACTCAGCACTGGCATAGATCTTTTCATCCGGGGTCAAAACTTTCATTGGCTTTGCATTCTTAAGATCTTTCACCAGGGATATGAAATATGGATTCTTCTTCAGGGAAGGATCGCCAGTATGTGCCGGATAGCTAAGCACTACTGTATTCAGGAACAATTGGGGATCCATTTTTAGAAGATTCAGGATATGGATCACTTCTCTTTCCTCGGAATTCATATACGCAGCATTGGCAGCGGTATTTGCAACAGCATATTTTTCATCTGTCCATTTTTTTGAAAAAGAAGACAGGGGTGAATCATTGCTTATGAAAGAAAAGGAAAACGGTATTAAAAAGATCAGTTTAAGGATCATTGGGTTCAATTGTGCCTAAAGATCTTAAACTTATTAATGCAGGGATACTAATGTAATGTGAAGATTTACAGGTGTACGTGGCGAATAAAGCCATCTGGGCAATACCGTTCGGGGATCTTTCTTTTTGTGGTACGAACCAATGGGAGGTCATCAACCCGGGATTGCATCCTGGGTTGGGGATTTATTTGCTCTGTTTTATTCTTTTTCCTCACTGATGGGAAACGGATATTAAAGAACCCCATCAATAGAACGATCAATGAAACAGTGAGTAATATGGAAAAAACAGTGATCATATATAACCTAAAGACAAAGATTGAACCACGAGTTGCACTACGGATGAGATAAGGCTTTTCGAAGGAACAGGTTGTGTGAAAGGCACAATTTTTTCATGTTTTAAAGCGTCAAAATCAAATCTTAAAAAAATAATATCATGGCACAGAACAATCGCAATGAGCGCATCTCGCGCCAGTATGATCCGGAGCAACCTGAAGGCTGGTTCGATCCAGAACAATTCAGCCGCGAAAGGAACACAGGTTCAGGATACAGGTCAAGAATGCAGAATACAAATTATGGTGCAGGTCGTGGATCGGGATATAGTGCCGGCCAGGGCTCGGGTTATGAAAACAGGAACCGCTATGGAAACTCCGGCTATTCTTCCGGTTATGGAAACATGGAAGGTAACAGGCTTCGCAATTACGGAAACCGCAACTACGGGCATAGCCAGTTCGAGAATTCGGGAAGCCGTAACTCTGACTATGATTCAAATATGAATGAGACCTATAACAGGAGACCTTCAAATCGTCCATTCTATGGCGATAATTTTGAGTGGGAAACCCGTAATATAAACGAACGTGATCAGTATAACCTGCGCACCTCTGGTGATGATGAAGACAGGTTCAGGGCGTATCCTGGTGATAACAGGATGAGTGGCAGGGATCGTGATAACCAGCGCGACTGGTGGGACAGGGCCTCGGATGAGGTTGCCTCATGGTTTGGCGATGATGAAGCTGAAAGAAGAAGAAAAATGGATAAGCGTATGGGGCCGCATCGTGGAAAGGGTCCTAAGGGATATTCCAGAACGGATGAAAGAGTGAGTGAAGACATCAACCAAAGATTATATGATGATCCATTCATTGATGCTTCGGATGTAGAAGTGAAAGTTGAAAATGGAGAAGCGATACTTACGGGTACGGTCGAAAGCAGGGAAGCAAAGCGCAGGATAGAAGATATCACTGAATCGATAACCGGGGTCAAGGATGTTGAAAACCGTCTGAAAGTAAAGATTCGTACTTCAGATGATTTTTCCGACAGAAGGGAACGTGGTGAAGGCAGCAGCTGGACCCACTAGGCCGTTTCTCATCGGCAAAAAAAAGATCTGCTTAGAGCAGATCTTTTTTTTAGAAGTTACGCCGCACCCCAGATCCCAAAGACCTTAAGCAGCCATATGATCACTGCTATAATAACAACAATGTTCAGGATCGATTTAATAGACCCTGCCATAGGAATGAACCTGTTAATAAGCCAAAGGATCAGGCCCACTACTACCAGCGTGATAACTACTGTAACTAACGAATCCATATTATTTTGTTTTAGGTTCAGGTATGCTTATATATATTAAAAACTGTACCATTTATAAAAAGGCATGATTTAAGCTTATGGGAGTAATTATTAACCAATAAAATCAAAGTCATGGGCATTTTATCCTGGATTGTTTTCGGTTTGATCGCCGGAGCCATCGCAAAATTGATCCACAGGGGAGATGATCCCGGGGGATGGATCGTTACAATAATCATAGGTATAGTGGGCGCTTTTGTAGGGGGCCTCATAGCCCGGTACCTGCTGGGATGGGATGAAGCGACAGGCTGGACGCTGAAAAGCTTTATCAGCGCCATTGGCGGTGCCATCATAATCCTGGCCTTATACAGATTGATGACCAGGAGAAGAACGGTTTAATATAATACCTGGCAGTTTTCACAAAAGAAGGTGCGGCGCGCTGTTTTTCCAAGGTATTCCTTTTTGAACGGCAGGTCGCACCTTTTGCATGTCTTTTTTGTATGCGCAAGCCAGTGCTTTTTAAGCACGAATTGCTTCTTCCATTCAAGGAAATCAAAACTGTAATTTCTTGCCTCCTTAATTAAAGCGCTTAACACCTTTGGCGGAAGATTCCCGATGGTTGATAAAGGATGAAGCCTGATCCTGTATAAAACTTCATTCTTGATAATATTTCCAACACCGCTGAAAATACCCTGGTCGAGCAGGGCATCGCACACCACTTCACCAGGTTTTTGCTTCAGTTTTTTCCTTGCCGCACGCGGGTCCCAGTTATCATTCATTACATCTGCTGTCCAGTCGTAAATATTATCGGGATCATCCTCGAGTATACGGATGGCGCAAGTATAGAAATATATCTCTCCGCGTGATGTTTTCAGGTACAATCTTAAGCTGCGTTCCGGCCTGATATCTTCGTCCAGGCTGTACTTTCCAAAGAGAAGGAAATGGATCCGCAGCGTATTTTTCCCGATCGTGATCAATAAATGCTTTCCCCAGGTTTCTATGGAGGTGATGGTCCTGTTTTTTAATAGACTCATATCAATGGATGCATTACCTCTTACATCAAGCACCTTTTTGCCAAGATGTGGTTTCAATTCTTCTTTCAGTATAACCAGCGAAGGACCTTCCGGCATTTTTTATTTGTTGAGGAGCAAAGGCTAAGCCAGACACATGGAACAATATTTGAATAGGAACAATAAAACAACATGGCAGTCCTGGATAATAAGAAAGTAGCCATTCTAACAGAGAATGGATTTGAAGAATCTGAATTGATAAAGCCCAAGGAAGCGCTCGAAGCCGCGGGTGCCACTGTGCATATCATTTCCTCTTCCGATTCAGTTAAGGGATGGGACCACGATCATTGGTCTATAGAGTTGAAAACAGATAAGAAGATCGGGGAGGCAAAGCCTGATGAATATGATGGACTGATGATCCCGGGAGGAGTTATCAATCCCGACAAGATGCGCGGGAAAAAAGAGTATGTGGAATTCGCAAAACACTTCCTCCAGGAAAAAAAACCTTTGGGCGCTATTTGTCATGGTCCGCAATTATTGATTGAAACAGGAATGCTTAACGGAAGGAACATGACCTCTTATAACTCCATTCGTACCGATCTTCAGAATGCAGGGGTGAAATGGGAGGACAAGGAAGTTGTGGTAGATGAAGGACTTGTAACTAGCCGCAACCCGGATGATATTCCTGTATTCAGTAAAAAACTCGTGGAGGAAATAGCAGAAGGTATTCACTAACCCATTAAATATATCATTATGGCTAAGTATTCAAAGAAGGCCCAGGACAAAGTGGGCGAGGTTATGCATGAAATGAAGGAAGGCAAGCTGCGATCAGGATCAGGAGCTAAGGTAAAAAGCAGGAAACAGGCAATTGCAATAGGGCTCTCTGAAGCCAGGGAGGCAGGTGCAAAAGTCCCAAAAAAGAAATCTGCAGCCAGGAAAACCGAAGGCACCAGGACAGCCCCAAAGAAAAAGTCCGCAACTAAAAAATCAGCTCCTAAAAAATCAACTTCCAGGAAGGCTGCACCGAAGAAAAAGACTGCCGCCAAAAAGGCTGCTCCTAAAAAGAAAGCAGCAACTAAACGGTAGTGTTACAACCAGTGTAACATTTCCCGCAAAATTTGAAGGTATTGTTACAAAAGCCCGGGAAGGACATTCCCTGGCCAAAAAGATCTATTCTGTATCAGCCTGGCTGTACTGGTTATTCTCTTCATCTTCTTCTCCAATGCGCTCGTTATCGTCATCGAGTTCGGCGCCTGGCACATCCAGGTCATCACCGGATATTCCTGCATCCTCATTCAGGGGCTCTCCATCTTCATCTACATTATCAAGTGATGCACGCTTTAGCTCCATGTTATCTTCAGTGAGACTATTGGTCATGCTGTCATCCAGAAGGTCCCGTTCTGTTGGAGTGATCTCGTTTTCCGGATTATCGGCCGGTAATTTGTTATCTTCTGCCATAAATTATTTTTATTAGAATTTTACAAAGGCTATGCCTTAAATTAAATTATAGGAGAAGATGAAAAAGGTATGTTTTCCGGCACTCGCGGTTCTCCTTGTTTCCTGCGTTACCAATGAAACGAGCGAAAGGATCGCACCTGCTGAAGCCCCTTCAATAAGTTCTGGCTGTTACCGGATGGCAATTGATAGGGACACCGCATATTTAAAGATGGAGTTGAACGGAAATGATGTTTCAGGAAACCTCGTTTATGATGGTTGGGAAAAAGATGATAACAGGGGAACTATCAGTGGAAGACTTTCGGGCAATAAGATCACACTGTGGTACAGGTACCAGAGCGAAGGAGTATGGTCGGTCCGCCAGGTCATCTATAAAGTAGGAAACAATGTACTTTATGAAGGATATGGAGAATTTGAAGGTTCTGAAGATTCTGCTGTATTTCGTTTTCCGGATGCCCTGCGCTATGAAGAAAACCATCCTTACCAGAAAATTCCCTGCAATGAAGCAAAGTTCTAACCGGCTTTTATTTTTTATGGTCATGGTCGGCACAATTTCCTGCTCGCCGGGCAAATATGCTGCAACCAACAAGGTATATCGTAATAAAGTACGGGACATAAACCACCAGCTTTCGCTGCGCGAACCCGGGATTGATACTTTAGGATTAACAGCCTCTTTCATTGGCTCGGTGAATTTCAATATCCGGAAACCAAACTTCGTTGTACTGCATCATACAGCCCAGGGCTCTTGCGAACAAACGGTAAATACTTTCCTGAACACTAAAACGGAGGTCAGCTCTCATTATGTGATCTGCAAAGACGGAACAGTGATCCAGATGCTGAACGATTATTTACGTGGATGGCATGCCGGTGCAGGCCGGTGGGGAAACGTAACTGATCTCAATTCGGTTAGCCTTGGGATTGAAATTGATAATAATGGAACAGAACCCTACACTCAACCCCAGGTAAATTCATTGCTTAGATTATTATCCGGTCTTAAACGCCAGTACAATATTCCTGCTGCGAATTTCATTGGACATGGGGATATTGCTCCTTCCCGAAAGGTGGATCCAGGTGCTCTTTTCCCCTGGAAAGCGCTGGCCGATTCAGGATTCGGCCTTTGGTATAAGGATACCACGGGGCTGGTAGTGCCAGACAGCTTCGATGTACGGACTGCGTTGCGGATCATAGGTTATGATGTGCGTGATATTATTAAGGCTTCTGAAGCTTTCCGAAGACATTTTATTCTTTCAGACAATAAAGGCGCCCTGAATATTGCTGAACGAAAAGTGCTTTTCGCCGTGATGAAAGAATATTACTGAATCAGCGGTATAGCTTTTTGATCACAGGAATGGTTCTTAATTCCTTTGCCTCCACTTTGAATACAAGATAACCGAATCCCGCGAAAAGGATAAGTCCTGCAGGAACGGTGATAAACAGGTTTCCGCCAGATAGCCTGGAGACCCCGTATTGAATTACGCACATGACCACTGCAATGGAAATATAGGCGAGCAATTTTTTTACAGCATAAGGAACAGGATAATATCGCTGCCCGAGTTTGTAACTCATCACCATCATTACCAGGTAGCAAAGAAAGGTGGCCAATGCTGCTCCCGCATAATGCAGGATAGGGATGAGCAGGATATTTAGTACGATCGTTACTACCGCTCCTACAATCGTAATCAGCGCTCCCAGGTTGTTCTTATTGGTAAGTTTATACCAGATGCTCAGGTTGTAATAGATCCCAAGAAAAATATTACCAAGCGCTAATACGGGCACCACATGCATTCCCTCTGCCCATGCAGGATCGGCAAAGGTTGCAAAGAACCATTTGAATACATCAACGAAGAGACCTACCAGCAGGAACATAAAGCAACATGCAATAACAAAGAACTTCATCACTCTCGCATAGGTCTTTTTTGCATCCTGGTTCCTGCTCTGGTTAAAGAAAAAAGGTTCTGCAGCCATTCTGAAGGCCTGGATCATTATAGTGATCACCAGCGCTATCCTGAAAATGTTTGCAAAGATGCCAAGTTCATGATCTGCCTGTTCCCTGGGCAGGTCCACTACGTGCCGGTAAAGCAGCCTGCTCATTACATCATTCACCATTCCGCCCAGCCCTACAATGATCAGTGGTGCACTATACCGGATAACTTCCTTCCAGAGTTTTGGCTGGAACCTGAATCTTATATCCCGGAATTGCGGCGAGAGTATTAGCATTGTTACCAGGCTTCCCGCCAGGTTACCCGCGAGATAATAGCCAAGTCCGAAACCCGGATCATAAATATTTGAAACGAAATAGGAAGGGTTGTTTTTTATGATCGACGGAATGATCCCCAGGAAAGTGATCACGATGAGCACATTCAGCAGTATGCCTGATAATCTTGCAAAGGCGTATCGCTTAGGCCGGTTTTCCTGCCTCAGCCGCGCGAAAGGGATGGTGTTAAGATTGTCCACTGCAAGAATAGCGATCATCCAGTATAGAAACCCGGGATGGTTCTCAAGGTCTGTCGCATTTGTGAGCGGGCCGTGTAATAATATTAATGTAATGCTGAAAATGCATGTACTTATGAAAAGTGAAATGGAAAGGGTATTATAAAGATCTTTTGCGGGGTGGGTTTGGCTGAACCTGAAGTAGGCCGTTTCAAGCCCGTACGAAAAGAGTATGTTCAGAAAGGGAATGAGAGCGTAAACCTGCACCAGGTCCGCAGTATCTCCAGGTTGCTCCACAAAGAAAGGGAGCGCCATATTCATCAGGTAGCCCAGAAAGCGACTTGCGATCGTAGGCAATCCATACCATAATGTCTGCGATGCCAGTTGTTTAATTCCTGCCAATATCCAAGCTTATTTGATTCAAATTTATGCGGATTATTCCATCCCTGTTAATGGAAGATATTGCTGTTGCCGCTAAAGCGCGGATCTTTCAGGAATGAGCTGTCGGTTAATGTATATAGAAAATACACCAGTTCATTTTTTTGTGCTTTTGTAAGCGTGATCTTCTTCCTGAGAATTGGATCGATGTCTGATCGTGCGGTATCAATAGAAAGGTAGTGATCAACTACCTGCGGAACGGAATAAATACTGCCATCATGAAAATAAGGAAAGGTTACCTGGATGTTCCTGAGGGAAGGCACTTTGAAGCGGAGTGAATCCGGTGTTTTGCCGGTTATCAGCTTTCTGCCCTCATCATTGAACCTGTTAAGCATTCCCCCGTTATTCCTAAAAGAATTATCCGTGAAGAGCGGCTCTGCATGGCAACTGCTGCAGTTGGCCTTATATATTTCATATCCTCTTTGTTCGTATCGCGTGAATTCATCCTTTCCCTGTATCACCCTGTCGTATTTGCTGTTTGAACTTACTAATGATCCCGTGAACTGGGCAAGAGCTTTTAATATTCTCTGGCTGGTAATGGAGGGGTCACCAAAAGCTTCGCTGAACATACGGTGGTACGAAGTGTCTGCCTGTAATTTCCCAATTACATTACTGATCTCTTCATCCATTTCATTATGCGCCGTAATTGGCGACAGGGCCTGGGTTTCAATATGGTTTGCACCACCATCCCAATGGTATTCCTTCATCCAGGCAAGATTGAAGAGGCCGGGTGCATTGCGCGTGGTAAATTTATCACCAACACCATGACTGAGGTCGTGGTCGAATGTGGCAAACGCTGCGAACTGCTGATGACAACTTCCGCAACTTACCATATTATCCCTGCTGAGCCTTCCATCGTGAAACAGTTTCTTACCAAGTTCAAATCCCTGTTTGGTTAGCTTGTTCTTCACGAAAATATTGGAGGCCGGGCGTGGCCATCCTTTGGGGATCTCAAACTTTATTGGATCAGGAGGCGAAACTTCTCCAGTTTTTGATCCTGCCAGGAAAGATGCTAAACCAACCAGGACCACAAGAGATATGACTGTTCTTATCTTCAATTTGTCGTGGTTGATTCTCTGAACAGGCCGGGAAAATTCGAGGAAAGATAAAGTGCTGTTTCACCTGGCGACATGCACAGGGCTGTTTCACTGATCTTCACTGGAACAACGCCGTTCCAGTAACGGTCAAGCTCCATGTTCAGGTTTACTTCAATGTTCTCTCCTTCTTTCACGGTAAATTCTGTTACCGGAACTGTAATTGTGGTTGCTACCTTTTGCCCCGCACGGTATCCACCTATGTGGTGTTCGATCCGGTTAAGATCGCCTTTTGAAGCGGGCGAGGTTCCTTCCAGTTTAAACATTACATACCCGGTGTTCCAGGTCCAGAACATATCATTCATGGGGTCAAGGGCACCATCCTGTGCCCCGCTGCAATTGAGAATACTGTCAACTCCCAGTAAAAAACTCACCGAATTATATGTCCCCGGCCTCACCCCTGTTTTGATAGAAGTATTCCCTGCCTGGTCGATAAGAAAATATTGTTCCCTGTTCTCATAAGCGCCCGCACCGGGACTGCCTATATAATACCGTAATTTCTTTATAGTGTATTCTTCGCCGTGAGGATTGGTATAAGTGCTGTCGCGGAGCGTTACCGGTTTCCCCGAGGCAGTATTAAGGAAATTGATGGTAAGGGTCGTCTGGGCTACGACCACCTGCATGGTGATAAACAATATGGTGGTAAAGAGGATTCTCATGCTTTGATCTTTTTACGGCCTTCCTTGATCTCAGCCTGGCGGATCTTACTTTCTTTTCTTTTTTCAAGCGAAGCCTTTGTAGGCCTGGTGGCTTTTCTTTTCTTTTGAACTTCCAGGGCTTTTTCGACCAGTTGGCTGAATTTATTGATCGCGGCTGTCTTGTTCTCAAGCTGGGTCCTGAATTCCTGTTGCCTGAGATGAAGAACTCCTTCCGAATCTATTTTATTTTCGAGACGCTGCTTTATTAATTGCTTCTGCTCTGCATTAAAAAAAGCCGAATTATCAACTTCCCATAGCAATTCCACTGCAGTCTCCACTTTATTTACATTCTGACCGCCCTTTCCGCCGCTTCGCGATGTTTTGAACTTTAATTCGCTCTCTATTCCCTGCATATTCAAAATTACTCACAATTAAGAGGATATCAGGTATTTAGGACGAGCAGTTAGGTTAATATTTCGGTAAGAGCGAAATATTTTACATTTTTGCACCCAACGGCAAGGCATGAAGGAAAGCATCTATAATTCGATAACGAACAGGAAATCTGCAGGAAAAAGATCCTTCGCCGTTCTGGTTGACCCGGATAAGGTGAATGAGCATTCCCTTAACGAACTGGTAAGCAGGGCCGAAAAGGCACAGGTAGATTATTTTTTTGTTGGCGGAAGCCTGATGGTTTCAGGTGACCTGCAAAAATGCGTTGAAAACATAAAGGCAGCCTCTGATGTGCCGGTCATATTGTTCCCTGGCAGTCCTTCCCAACTTTGCAACAAGGCCGATGCACTATTATATCTTTCCCTGATCAGCGGTCGCAATCCTGAATTGTTGATCGGTCACCATGTTACTTCGGCACCTGCTGTACGCGAAAGTGGTCTTGAGGTACTTCCCACCGGCTATATGGTAATAGATGGCGGCGCCCCAACTACGGTTTCTTATATCAGCAATGCCCTGCCGATACCTGCAAATAAGGATGAAATAGCGATGTGCACAGCCATGGCAGGTGAAATGCTTGGAATGAAACTTATTTATATGGATGCCGGCAGCGGCGCCAAAATACCGGTAACGGAATCAATGATCCAGGCGGTCAGTTCAAGCGTACACATTCCGCTGATAATCGGAGGAGGGATTACCAGCCCGGAGAAGGCATACCTGAACTGCAAGGCTGGCGCCGATGTGATAGTGGTTGGTAATGCGATCGAAAAGGATATATCCCTGATCACCGAGATCGCCGCGGCAATACATTCTTCCCCCGCCCCGGTTAATTAAGCTTTTCTACCCTGGTTGGAGCTTCCTTCCCGCTAATGATGGAACGGCTGCTTATAGCAATTGCCTTGATTATTTCCGTCATATTGCCCAGGTCCAGCGTTTCTATTTCATCATCGGCACTGTGATAGAATTTATCCTTATCCATTTGAGTTGTGCTGATCGTATGGGCAGGCACACCAAGGGCAGCCAGGGTTGCATTATCTGAACGGTAGAAAAGATTCTGGTCGGGATAAGGATCCGGCTCAAACTTAAAGGCGCTTCCTTCGAGATTACGCTGAAGGATACTTCCCATATCAGACTTTTCATATCCTGTGATGAATGCATTATTCTTTCCCCATTTGCTTTCCGTTCCTATCATTTCAATGTTGAACATGGCAACAACCTTATCCGGGTTTATCTGGGAACTGAAATACCTGCTGCCATATCCGCCCACTTCTTCTGCAGTGAATGCTGCAAATACCAGGGTGCGTTCGTTGTTCTTCAGGGTATTGAAATATTTTGCAAGCATCAGCATCGCGGTAATACCTGATGCATCATCGTTTGCGCCATTATAAACTGAATCCCCGGCTGCATTCGGCTTTCCTATTCCCAGGTGATCATAATGCCCGCTGAAGATCACGAATTCGTCTGGCTTCGATTTGCCCGGGATCATTCCTACCACGTTGGATAATTGCAGTTGTTCGTTTTGCTGGGTGATCGAAACTGAAAATGAACCTGGATTCCCCTGGCTTAATACGAACAGGATATTGTGGTTCATGGGGAAGGTCTGGCGTTTAAGCCTTTTCAGCTTCTGGAAATCTGAAGCATGGGATTTATCGATGAACACAATATAGTTCCTGTTTTCGCGGGCTATCCGCTGTGCCTCACCAAGCACCTTTACCGTGCTGTCGAAATAAAGTCGGGTATAATTGGAAGCTTCGGAAACCTGTATGCTGTCCTGGGTGCTTAGAACGATCACTTCGTTTTGTGTAACAGGTTCACTGCCTATTTTTCCTGAAGCGCCGGTTACTTTGGAACGGATCAGCCTGAAGGTTTGCCGGTGTGTGGTAAGTCCCGCAAGGGGATCAACCTTCATATTTTTGAATTCTGCTGCAATGAAATCAGCGGCTTTCTCAATGCCCGGGGTAAATATCTTCCTGCCCTGCATTTCATCAGAGCTCAGGGCTTTTTCGATCCTCGTAACTTCCTGGAGGGAAATAATCCTGTCAAGGTCATTCTTTTGCGCAAATAAAATGGTGCTGCTTAAAAGCAACACCGACAGAACGAATTTTTTCATATTAAAGGCTCATCATTTCTTTAAACTTGACCGCCTGCCTGCGGCTTACTTCTATTTTTTCTCCTCCTTTCAGTTCAAGCAATAATCCTCCATTGAAATAAGGTTCAACCTTATCGATCATGCGAAGGTTTACTATATGCTTACGGTTGGCGCGGAAGAAAACTTTTTCATCCAGGCGATCTTCAAGAGCATTAAGGCTTTTAAGGATCAATGGTTTGTTATTTCCGAAGAACACTTTTGCATAATTGCCTACGCTTTCAAAAAGTCTTACTTCATTCAGTTTTACGAACCAGCATCTCTCACCGTCTTTCACAAATACCTGGTCGTTCTCGCTGAGCATTCCGCGGTTCACACCGGTAAGCGAAGCCGCAAGTTCTTTTTCCTCTGCCTGCTGAAGTTTATGCAGTGCATCAGCAAGGCGCTTGGGTTCCACCGGCTTCATGAGGTAATCGAGAGCATTCACTTCAAAGGCCTTCAGGGCAAATTCATCGTACGCAGTTGTAAAGATCACATGCGGGGCCTTTTCCAGTTCGCAAAGCATATCGAAACCTGTTTTACCCGGCATCTGGATGTCCAGGAATACCAGGTCGGGGTTCATGCTTTCGATCTTGTCGATGCCTTCATCAGCATTGGCTGCTTCACCTATCACTTCCACATCAGAAAAATCCTGGAGCAGTTTCTTTAATTCATTCCTTGCTAGTCTTTCGTCATCAATAATGAGCACTTTGGGCATAGTTGCTGGCTTTTCAGTTTAAGTTTAGTGGTACAGTGATCTTGGATTCTACCATACCATTATCTGTATCGTAAATTTCAAATGCTGCTTTTCCCTGGTATAACAGGTTTAGCCTGTCGCGGGTGCTTTTTATTCCGAAGCCATCTGGGTTAAAGCCTTTGCTTCCGTTGAGATGGCCGGAATTCTGTATTACCAGTTCGTGGTTGTTATTCCTGAAAACGGAGATGATCCTTATCAGCCCGCCATTTATCTGCTTGCTGATCCCGTGCTTGATGGCATTCTCAACCAGGGTCTGCAGCATCATAGGGGGTATAGGCTGGGTGAGGGTATCTTCATCCACTTTCATTTCTATTCTAAGCCTTTCTTCAAACCGCATATGTTCCAGTGCAAGGTAATCCTTCACAATATCCAGTTCCTGTTTCAGTGGCACAACTTCCATTTTTTCGGCCTGCATACTGCTGCGGAGAATATTACTAAGCTCTGTTATGGCTGTCCTGGCTCTTTCCGGGTTTTCAACCACCAATGCACGGATGCTGTTAAGAGCGTTGAAGATGAAGTGAGGGTTGATATGGCTTTTAATGGTGGTAAGTTCCAGTGATTTTACCATGGCTTCCAGCCGCAATTTATCGAGTTGCTGGCGGCGGTTGCTTTCAACATAATGGTAAATGTAATAGATCATGTTCCAGATCAGGATAAGCCATAAAGCGTTGAAACTGCTCAGGAAAAGCCGCTCCGAGCGCGAGAATTTTTCCAGCCTTTCAGGATTATAGCCTATCAGGTAATCTACAGACTCGCTGATTATTCCAAGAAGGATGGAGAACACTATTGTAAGTACCAGGAAATAGAAGATCTGGGTCTTGAGAGGTTTTTCCAGCACTTTCAAAAAGGCAATATTATGCCTCATTATGTGGGTTACCACGAGCCCAAGTATGCAGGTAAGCACCAGGCTGATATAATACAGTTGGTCTGGCTTACCAAAAGTGGTTGCAAAGAACACGCTGACGGCAATATTTGCCGACCAGCCGATGATCTGGCACCACCAATACCTTGAGATCTTTTTAAGCATCATGCAAAATTACCAACGTCTTTGCGGAAATTACGGCCCATGCTTGATTAATGGCTAAATGTAAGGTTAAAGGGTGAAAATGCACGTATTTTTACCTCCTGCAATGAACAGTGATGATCCGAAAATTATTTTAATATGATCTCTAATCCAAATCTCGATGGCGAAAAGGACAGGATGTTGCCTGCCGACCGGGAGTTTGAGAACAATATCCGCCCGGGTCTCATAAACGAGTTCAGCGGCCAGGGCCAGATCATTGATAACCTAAAGGTGTTTATCCAGGCCAGCAGGATGAGGAAGGAACCGCTCGATCATATTTTATTCCATGGCCCTCCCGGACTTGGTAAGACCACGCTATCCCGCATTGTAGCCAATGAGATGGGAGTGAATATTAAAGAGACCTCGGGGCCCGTGATTGAGAAGCCTGGTGATCTTGCAGGGCTGCTGACGAATCTTGAACCGAATGACATCCTGTTCATCGATGAGATCCACAGGCTTAGCTCGGTGGTGGAAGAATACCTGTATGCTGCCATGGAGGATTTCAGGATCGACATAATGATCGAGAGCGGGCCTGCGGCGCGTAGTGTTCAGCTCACGCTCAATCCTTTTACCCTGGTAGGAGCCACCACGCGCAGCGGGCTTTTAACGGCGCCATTACTTTCCCGTTTTGGGATAAAGGCTCGTCTTGAATATTATGATGAGGAAACGCTGAAGCGGATCATTACGCGCAGTGCGACTATCCTGGAAACGAAGATCACCAGCGATGCTGCCGGGGAAATAGCCCGGCGGAGCAGGGGAACACCCCGCATTGCCAATGGCCTGTTGAGAAGGGTCCGTGACTTTGCGCAGGTGTTAGGCAACGGGGTTATCGATCTTGCCATCACCGAACATTCTTTGAAGGCGCTGAATGTTGATGTGCATGGCCTTGATGAAATGGACAACAGGATACTCTCCGCGATCATCGACAAATTCAAAGGCGGGCCGGTGGGCATCGGAACCATAGCTACTGCGGTAGGTGAGGAGGTAGGCACTATCGAGGAAGTTTATGAACCTTTCCTGATCAAGGAAGGATTTATACAACGAACCGCAAGGGGAAGGGAAGCAACAGAAAAAGCGTACAGGCATTTAGGAAGGAATTTTATTTCGAGGGGAGGGCAGGCGAATTTATTCGGGCAATAGAACAGAGGACATTGCATATAATTCCATTGGTAGGGTGATTGCGAATTTTTGTAGGGGCGTTGCATGCAACGTCCCTACCAATACGGAAATATGGCGGGTATAGGCGGAACAAGGCGGAGAATGGCGGAAAAAGGCGGGAGAGCAAGTCCTGGTGTCTTACATCGAACATCAAATTGACAAAACAGTTAATGACTGATTGAATTGTCAATCGCGTTTGACAATTGGAGCATTCACCACGAGTTTTGTCAATCGCGTTTGACAATTGAAGCACTCCTCATAATTTTTGTCAAAAGCGTGATAGAGTGGTGAATCTTCAACATGATTAATGTGATCTTAAAGGAATTCTGGCGGTTAGTGAAAAAAAAGGATACAGTTATCTTGGATGGAACATTTTCTTTTTAAATCCTTCAATTGTTCCATGGGTGGAACAATCGCTCCCGGATTGGCCAGGATTGTTCCTGAAGGATATACCTTATCCAGGTGAAATATAATACGGATGAGGTTAATGCCTGGGTGTTGAGCATACCACACATATATATATATAGTACCGGAAGAATATAGGGGTATATGGCAGGGTTATCCTGTTGAACTTGGGTTTTGGAACAAAAATTCCTGGAACAAAAAAAATTGTTCCAAAGAAAATGTTCCAGGTGATTTAAATTAGGAAAGAAAATAAATACACAGTGAACATCTCAGAAGCTCCGGGATGCACAGAAAAAGGGTTTCTCATTTTGGGTTTTACTAATGTTTTTTTTAGCGATTCCAGGTATGCTTTTTCTTTCTGCAGATAGATCCGGTAATGGAAAAAAAATCGCCATTAACCTTATAGCGAGGCTTATTTTTCTGCAGCCGGAAACTTTTTCTATGGTCTTTCTTTTGGGCAAAAGAAAGTAACAAGGCTTAAATTACATGGTGCTTGATGAAGAACAATTCCAGCTTGTTCCGGGCAACTATGGTGCAACCATTATTCCGGCGATCACAGGGGAGAAGGAGTTATTGCAGGCCGATAATGGAAACGAGATCACTGTTCAGAAGAATGGGTATCTCTATGTATATGTGAGCAATGAAAGCC
>JAEZEI010000030.1 GCA_023417815.1 Bacteroidota bacterium
TGGGCTCGGAGTTGTGTATTAGAGACAGGGTCAATGGCGTCCGAATTTCAGGCCCGGTCAACCTCGCGGGCGAGGTCCCTGTCAACGCCTCGAGTCTCTACGCCCGGAACCTCCTCGCATTCCTCGATCTCATGCTCGACAAGAAGGAACGGGCGCTCAAGGTCGACTGGGATGACGAGATCATCAAAGGTACGCTCGTCGCGCGCGGCGGCCAGATCGTGCATCCCAACCTGCAGCAGCGGAGCGCGTGACGATGGCACAGAAGAAACCGGGAATTTCTGAGGCGCTCGTGCGGACACTGGCTCTTGCGGTCGCCCTGCTGATGCCGACGGCGGCATTCGCCGCATCCGGCGCCGGCTCGGACGTCGACCCGTTCATCTATCAGCTGATGGTGTTCGTGGTGGCGATTTTCGTCGGCTACTACGTCGTGTGGAGCGTGACGCCGGCATTGCACACGCCCCTGATGTCGGTGACGAACGCCATCTCGTCGGTCATCATCGTCGGGGCGTTGCTGGCAGTCGGCGTCAATCTCATCGTCTCCGGCGCCGCGCTTGCCAAGTTTTTCGGCTTCCTCGCCCTCATCATGGCCTCCGTGAACATCTTCGGCGGCTTCCTCGTCACCCAGCGCATGCTGGCCATGTACAAGAAGAAAAACGGCAAGCAGCGCTAGAGGCTCCCCCCATGTCGGCCAATCTCGTCGCTCTCCTCTATCTCGGCTCGGGCATTCTGTTCATCCTCGCGCTGCGTGGCTTGTCGAGCCCGGAATCCTCCCGCCAGGGCAACATCTTCGGCATGCTCGGCATGGCGATTGCCGTGGGCACGACCCTGATGCAGATCTCGGCGCCGGACTCGGTGCTGACTTGGCTGCTCATCCTCGGCGGCATCGGCATCGGCGGCGGCATCGGAGCCTACATCGCACGCGCGATTCCAATGACGGCGATGCCCGAGCTCGTTGCTGCATTCCACTCACTGGTGGGCCTCGCAGCCGTGTTCGTTGCAGCCGCTGCGCTCTATGCTCCCGAAGCATTCGGCATTTCGGACGCACAGGGCAATATCGGCTTCGCCAGCCTGATCGAGATGTCGCTCGGCACTGCCATCGGCGCCATCACCTTCACCGGCAGCGTCATCGCGTTCGCGAAGTTGTCCGGCCGTATGTCGGGCAAGCCGATTCTGCTGCCGGCGCGGCATGTGATCAATCTAGCGCTCGCCGCTCTGCTGATCCTGCTCGTTTCCAGCTTCGCGAACTCGGGCGGCTCGGGCTTCCTGTTCTGGATGATTGCCCTTGCAGCGCTCTTTTTCGGCGTGCTCATCATCATCCCGATCGGCGGGGCGGATATGCCGGTCGTCGTGTCGATGCTCAACTCTTATTCCGGCTGGGCTGCCGCGGGCATCGGCTTCACGCTCGGCAACGTCGCTCTGATCATCACGGGCGCGCTCGTCGGCTCTTCCGGTGCGATCCTCTCCTACATCATGTGCAAGGGGATGAATCGCTCCTTCATCTCGGTCATCCTCGGCGGGTTCGGTGGCGAGGTCGCGGGCCCGGCATCGGCAGCGGAGCAGAGGCCGGTCAAGCAAGGCTCAGCGGAAGACGCTGCGTTCATGCTCAAGAACGCCAGCAAGGTCATCATCGTGCCCGGCTACGGCATGGCGGTCGCCCAGGCCCAGCACGCGCTTCGGGAGATGGCGGACGCGCTGAAGGGTGCCGGCGTCGACGTGAAGTACGCCATTCACCCCGTCGCTGGCCGCATGCCGGGGCACATGAACGTCCTGCTGGCCGAGGCGAACGTGCCCTATGACGAGGTCTTCGAGCTGGAAGACATCAACAACGAGTTCAGCCAGGCCGACGTCGTCTACGTCATCGGTGCCAACGACGTCACCAATCCGGCAGCAAAGGAAGACCCGACCTCGCCGATTTACGGCATGCCGGTTCTGGAGGTTTGGAAGGCCGGTACGGTCATCTTCAACAAGCGCTCGTTGTCCTCAGGCTACGCGGGCATCGACAACACGCTCTTCTATCGTGACAACACGATGATGCTGTTCGGCGACGCCAAGAAGATGACCGAAGAGATTGTGAAGGCGCTGCAGCACTAAATCCTGGTGGAGTCATACAAGAGAGACTCCACCACCCAGGGTTGCCTACTCTCCAATCGCCCTCAAGTTTCATCTTCGGGTTGATTGCTTCTCCCCGAGTACTCTGTCCTAGTCCGGCCATCTAGGTTCAGGACAGATGAGGGCACATGAGCGGTCAGGACATCCCCGGACCGGACACTCGGCAATTCCAGCGCGTGGCTGGCATTCCGGGTGACAACGGGCGGCTCGCGGTGCTGCTCTTCCTTGCAGCATTCGTCACCGTCAACGGCCTCGCTCTGGCGGGCTGGCAGGCGGGCTATGCTGTCGAACTCGGAAAAGAGCACGGTGCTCTGGAAGCCGGCCAGCTCATCCTCATGCTGCCGACCTTCGCCCTGTTCTGGCTCGGTTGGCGCCATGGCGTTGGCGCGGAGAAGACTGCGGCGGGGGCGCTGGCCATGCTCGTCGCGACGGCATTCGTCCGAGAGATCGACATCAAGACATTGGGCGGACCAGCGTGGTTTTCATGGCTGGCGCATCACGGGTTGTCTGATGTCCTGCTGATCGGCATGACTCTGCCGATCTTCTGGTATCTCTTCCGGCGCAGGGAGCAATGGCGCGGGTTTCTGCGGCTCTCGTTCACTTGGGACGCGATACCTCTGTACCTCGCAGGCATCCTCCTCGTGCTCGGGGCCTTCTACTTCGACCGTCGGGTTGTTACCGGTCCGCACAATCGGATCTGGGAGGAGTTGATTGAGATCAACGGCTATCTGTTCTTGCTCATGTCCGCCTGGAATCACTGGGTGATCATCCGGCGCCGACAAGCAGCGGCTTGAGCCTAAGCCCACGCTGAGCCCCGGGCACATTCCGGCTTCTTCCAGGCTCGCCGGGCATCACTACGCGGTCGCCGCCCGCATGGCCGGGGCTGCGGTCCAGCTCAAATGACCGCACCTTGATTCTCGGGCCTTCACAACCTCGGTACGTGGCAGATTAAGGTGCTATCAGGCCGCCAAAGCAGACAAGGGCCACCCCACATGTGGGCAGCCCGATAGTGGCACCCGCACTCGGGCGCCGTTAGATATGTCTGCAGAGAGCTGGTAGGGTTCAGCGCGCCGGCGCTGCGCCCGCACGACCACCCCGCGCCGGAGCCTTGGCCTTCGAGGCCGAAGCGGGCAGCAGTCCCTCACGCTGAGCGCG
>JAEZEI010000118.1 GCA_023417815.1 Bacteroidota bacterium
CGCAACGTCGAGGCCTTGCACACCGCGACCGCAGCCGCCATCGACACGATCACCTCGGCTGATGCCCATGCCTTCTACGCCCACTGCGGCTTCCCGCTGAGGACTAACTAATATGAAGAGCGCTCTAGCGCCGTCGGTTCGCGCCCGGGTGGAATCACCCACCATCACGGGCGAAGGCTCTTGCCGATATCGGGAGAGGATCGCGCCTGCCTATCGGACCTGGCCGCAAGGCCGTAAGCCGATCATGGGAAATGTCATCGGCAGGCTGCCGCTGCAGCGGGGTGGCCACTCGCAGCATCCACAGCGGGCGAGACCGGCTCCTGCTGCCTTCGTGATCGGCGCCACACCCACAGAGATGTGACCGGGCTCGCCACAGATTTCTCCGGTTTCCGTCTACATCTCTGCAGGGAGGGCTCCACCATGGAGGACAGTGTGACGGAAACAGCCGTGTCCCGGAACAATGATGGTCTGGGGGGGTGTCCCGCTCATGATGGGAGGATCATGCCTCACGCGACGTGAAACGGATGTGCTTCGCCTGCTCGCCCTCGGTCTGACCGATCGCGAGATCGCCGCGACGCTCTCCATCAGCCGCAAAACCGCTTCCAACCACGTGTACAACCTTCTGCATAAAGCCGGCGTGGGTACCCGCACTGCCGCGGTCAGCCTCGCGGCGCGAGCCGGTTTGATCTGATTGCGAAGCAGGTGCGCTCGCGGCTAGGCAGTCTTACGCACGGACAGGTATCGCTCATAGGCGGCGTCCCAGGCAGCGGTGTTCGCGGGTTCGTAGGTGATGGGCGGGAAGGAGGTCCGGATGAGGTCGCGGCCCTCCTGCACACTGTCGATCCGGCGCGCAGCCAGGAGTTGCCCCAGGAGATTGCCAATGGCGGTCGCTTCGGTGGGGCCGGCCCAAACCGGACGGCCGATTGCGTCGGCGGTGAACTGCTGCTGGAGCGTGTTCTGAGTGCCGCCGCCGACCACGTGCAGACCAGGAAAGTCATTTCCGCTGAGCAAGGCAGTCCGTTCCAGCACGTAGCGGTAGGTAAACGCCAGGCTCTCGAGGATCACCCGCATGATCTCTGCAGGGGTTTGTGGAATCTCCTGGCCTGTACTGAGGCAGAAGTTGACCACGGCGGCAGGCATGTCAGGGGGATTCAGGAAACGCAGGTCGTTGGGATCGATGAAAGCGAGGAACGGTCGTGCCTGAAGGCACGCCTGCGCCATTGCCTCGTATCCAGGCCAGGTTCCGTCACGCTCCCAGGCGCGGCGGCATCCCTCTACCAGCCAGAGACCGGTGATGTTCTTCAGCAGGCGGTAGGTGTTGTTCAGGCCGCCCTCGTTCGTGAAGTTCCACTCCAGGGCGCGCGGCTCCACGACTGGATGATCGAGTTCCGTACCGAGAAGGGACCAGGTGCCGCTGCTGAGATAGGCGAAAGGACCCTGGGCCGGGGTCGCGGCGACTGCAGAAGCCGTGTCATGGCTCCCGACCGCCATCACCGGCAGTGCCGCTGTCCCGGCTTCGGCGCGTACGTCAGCGCGCAGGCGCCCAGCAACAACGGCTGGCCGGACGATGGGGGTCAGGATGTGGTCCGGGAGACCCAGCCGTAGAAGGAGTTGCCGGTCCCAGTCACCGGTGTGGATGTTCAGGAACTGGGTAGTCGTGGCGTTCGTGTACTCGCTGCTGATCTCGCCAGTGAGCAGGTAGCGGAGCAGGTCAGGGATGAGCAGAAGCGTCTCGGCCCGCTCGAGCGCGGATGAGCCATTCCGCTTGAGCGCGTAGAGCTGAAAGAGCGAGTTGGGCGGGATGAACTGCACCCCGGTGTGCGCGAAGATCTCCGCTGGCGGGACCTTGCGCAGGACGTCATCCATTGCGCCCAGCACGCCCTCGTTGCGGTAATGGTAGGGATTGCCGGCAAGTTCCCCGTTGCGATCCAGCAGGCCGAAGTCACAGCCCCACGAGTCAATCGCAATGCTGGAGAGTTCGCCGATCTCGTGACTGAGGTCGCAGGCCGCGCGCAGCCCCTGCACGATTTCATGCAGCAGGCGGAGGATGTCCCAATGCAGGTGGCCGGCAGCACGCACGGGATCATTGCGAAAGCGGTGAACTTCGCGCACGCTGAGCCGTTCACCATCAAAGCTGCCGGCGAAGATCTTGCCTCCGCTGGCGCCCAGATCAATTGCCAGCGCGGTCATTCCGCCGTCCCCCGTGATGCCATGTCCCGCCCACGCACGCCCAGTTCCATCCTTCTCGTGACGACTCGCTGAAATTGTCGACGCAAGATTATGCCCCGCCGGTCGCCCTGCGCCGAGGAAAGGACCCACATTGAACGGGTGTGGAGGGGATGAACCCCAGTGATCTCGAGGGATTGCGAGTCGCTCTCGGTGTCTCAGGACACTAGCGGTGGTAGGTTATCTGGGTCAAGTTGCCAGAGCGAATTCAATACAGGATTCGTCGAAGTTTCTTGCTGACACCTATTCCCGGGTTAATATGCCGTTCCGCTGGTAGATGCGCTAAAGTTGAGCCTGAAAGCACGGTAGGTTGTAATCCTGAAATCGCCGACGTCGCCCGCGTCCATCTGCATCAGGTATGTGCAATTTGATCACTATTCCTGGATTGACGTAGCTTTCATCGTTCAGTTTGTGATCAATGATCGACTAAATTT
>JAEZEI010000119.1 GCA_023417815.1 Bacteroidota bacterium
GCAATGACATTAGTGAATAGGTCAATGCCAAGTCTCTCATCAATGACCTCAATGGAGTCTCCAATGTTTGTGATTTTTGATACATTAGCCTTTAGCGTGTAGTTGACCTTTGGCACACAATTCTCACTCAGATAAGCCTGAGCTTGTGACAGCAAGTCAGCAAGCAAGGCTTGTGTGTAAGCTGCCTGTGATGAGTAATCCTCCTCATTTATATCCTGTTCAAAGGTCACTGTCTTTGTGTAAGGCAGAGAATAGCTTGTTGATGCCTCAAGATATATTGACACGGATGGATCAAGAGCGTTGAGCAACAATCCATCCCTGCCAACAGGCAACAATTTGGTTACGACATCAGACCAATCCTCCTCAGAACTTATCTCCTCAAGATTTTTGGCATAACGGATGACAACACCATTGTCAACTCCGATTGATTGCCTTATGGCAATTGAAAAATTGTCTCTGACAATGTGGCCACCCCATCTATTCTGGACTTCAACAATGGCATCATTCAAGGATGTCCTCACACATCGGTATGAGTCAATCGTTGTGATGTCAGACGTAAAAGTGAATGGATTTGCCGGCTCTGTTGCATCTGACAAGTGCTCCAGAGCTTGCTCACATGTCTTGTTGACCACATAGGAATCTGCAATGAGATAGTTTTTTGCATCAAAGCTCACATGCTGTGCTTTTGTAACAAGCTTTTTTCTTGTTTTTTGAACATTTGTAATTCTGAAAGCCTGCTCACCTTGTGGCAGAGGGACAACAATGATGTTGCCCTCTGTGATATTGTCAACGTACTCCAATCCACACTCAAAATCTAATCGAAACTCACCATTGTCCTCTTTGTGCACCTTGGCTTTCAGAGGCTTAAGAATTACATCTCCATTGCTGTCAAAGGTCAAATCAGTTTGACCAAATAATTTAATCATATGAGCTCACCTCATTACTCAGTTGGCTCTGCTGCCTCCTCTGGAGCTGTCCAAACCTCAGACTTAACAATACCAAACTTTTCATCAAGAATCATGGCAGAGATTTTCTTGCTGCCTCCACCGATTGTGTTGAAAGCCTCATGAAACTTTCTTGTAGCTGTGTTGATGTCATCATAAGGTGTGAGACTTCTGTCCTCTGTGTCCTGTGATGTGATTTTAACTGTGATTAAATAATAACGCATGATAGTTTTCTCCTTTCAATTTTGATTTTTATGCTGTGACAGTTGTCCATGATGTTCCATCCCAATATGCAATATCTCTATAATGAGTGTTTTGTCTAAAGCCTATAAAATATATATCTTTGTTAGTTGCAACAGCTGACTTTGGAACAGAAAAAGAACTATTGCCAATTGTTACCCAAGAACTACCATTCCATTTTCTTAATGTAGGTGAAATATATAAATATATTTCATCATTAAAAACAAAAGCAAAAGCAGAACTTGTCCAACCTGTAACAACAGCTGTTGGGAGTGTTGAAACTTGAGTCCAAGATGTCCCATCAAATTTAAAATGTAAAACTCTTGAATCGCTTGAATTAACACAACCAAGAACATGAACCTCATTATTAAATACAACTGCGGCTGCATAAGAAAATTTGTTAGGGAGGGCAACAGATTGACTCCACGATGAGCCTCCATTAAAAATATAATGTCCCTTCATATCATCATTAAATGTGCCTCCAAGCATGTGAATTCCGTCTTGAGCCACAACAAAAACACTTGAGTCATGTCTATTTGGAGTTGAGGCTACCCTTGTCCATGTTCCATTATCCAAAACATAAACATAAGATGATTGATTTGGAAATCCATATATTTTCCCATCATATACAACTGCACTCTCAAAATTACTTGGTGGAGTGGATACACTCTCCCATGCTGTCCCATTCCACTTATAATGTACATTTGCACTATTGTCCCCACTTGTACTTCCAACTATGTGGATTTCTTTATTTAATACAAGAGCCGTTAATTTATCATATTGATTATTGAAATTTGATGGCAATGCAGATGTAATTAAAATTCTTGTTGTTACATCAACATTAAAAAATGATGCTAAGTTTAAAAACTCAACATCAACTCTTTGTGTTCCCTCAGTATTCAATTGTGTTCCATTGGCAGGATCAAAATCACATTGAGCTGTCACATCTCTTGTCTCACTTGTGCCATCACCTTTTTGAATTGTCGCATTAATAACAGTGCCTGTTAAATCAAGGTTTTCACCTACCAAATATGATGTCTTGGTTGGCATGGATGCAACAGTGATTGCAGATGCATCCTCTGTGATGATTTTTTTCATCTCACCAAAGCCAATGGATGCAGAGCTTTGCCCTGTGCCTGCCTGCACATTGTATTTTTCCATTCCTGCAAGCATTACATCTGTGATGGGAGCACTCATCTCAACTGTTCTGGATGTTCCTCTTTCACTTGTGATGGTTGCATTTTTCCCATCCGCAACAGATGGCACAAGGAGTCTGATTTTGCCATAATAAACCGCCATTTTCGCACCTCCTTTATAGTGTTACTTGCTCAAAACCGCCATAATTTAAAATGACAGTTTGAGAATTTGTGCCATCACTGATTGTGTACTCCTCAAGACCTTTGAGGACAACATCAGTGAAAGTGCCTGTCAGAGTCACAGTCTTTGAGAATCCCAGAGGAGATGTGATTGTCACAGTGCCAGACCCATAAATTCTAATTTTTCCAAATAATGTGTCCATCAAGCACCTCCCTGTTGGATAGCTGTTGAAACAGTGATTGAGCCATCAGCATTGAAAGTTTGCACTCTCTCATATGATGTGCCATTCTCAGTGAAAATGTAGGAAATTGTGCCATCAGAGTTGAATACAATGTCAGTGCTTGTGCCATCTGCCCAATCATTTGAGATTGAGCCATCATTGTTGAATGTAGTTGTGCCAAGAGTCGGAAAGTCATAATCTGAATAGCTTGTGCCATCCTGCCCATTGGTCACTGTGAAAGTATATGTTGACCCATCTGTGCATGCGATTGTGTATGTGTCAATATATCCAGATGTGCTTGTTTTGGCAATGCTTGAGATGCCATTTCCATTGGTCACTGTGTAGGTCTGGGTTGTGCCATCGTTGAACGTGATGGTATATGTATCAATCAAGCCTGTTGTGTCAGTTTTGGCAATTGATGTGATGCCCTTGCCATTGGTGACAGTGATGTCATGGGTTGACCCATCTGTGAGGGTGATTGTGTAGGTATCAACAAGGACATTTGTGCTTGTTTTTACAATGCTTTGGATATTATCGCCCTGCTCACCCTTTAACATGCAGACTTTCACAAAAGCACCATTGCCCAAATTAATCAATTCATTCATGTTTGAGCCTCCTCAAAAGTTACATCCTGCTCAATGACAAAAAGTCCAATCAATGGAGTAAAAACGTCATTGTTTGCAGAGATTTGCAAATCAAAATGATAAGTGCCAACATCAAGCTCTGCTGTGTCCTCTGGCATGAGCTTGACAATGTATTGATAGTCTTGCTTTTTCATGATGCCATCTGTCAAATCCTTGTGGATCAGAGCGACTGAATCAGTTGCATTCTTTTTGACAGTGAAATCTGCTGTTGCAAGGTCTTGCCCAAGTCCCTCAAACTCTAGTCCAAAGGAGAGAGTGTCTCCTCTCACCATGTCAATTCTATAATTGGGATAAATCATTGCATCTCCCTCCTTAAATCCATCTTGAATAGTTGGAAATGATGACCTTGGTCACATTTGACCCAACAAATCCAAGGGTGTTTTTGCCCTTTTGCAGGACAACATTGTCATAATTGCCCGACACAAGTCTATTTTTCAGAACTGTGCCATTGTATGCCTCCATCTGGGCAGCATCAATTGTGATGCTTGTCTCAGAACCAAGCTCTATATCAAGCACTTTTGTGCCATTGATATAAACATCTATGTCTCCACCGCCAAAAATCTTCATTTTAGGCTTTGCAAAATAATTGCCATTGTTGAAAACATCAACTCCTGTTGCAAGACCATCCTCAAAGGTCAATGGGAACTCCACATTGCTCTTTTTGAATGGTTGAACGTGAAAGACCACTTTTGCAGTCCTAAAACGGATTAAACGCTCAAAATCAATAGCATTTAAGATGTCAAAAGTATAGATTTTATCTGGCTCATTTGAAAAAATGACCTCTCCAGAGCTATTGAAAAAATCAATGACCTCATCAATGTCGAAATGCTTTGCAAGACCAATCTCAACATCTCTGTCATAGGCTTTAAAGCCAAGAGGTGTGATTATATCTCCATTCCTGCCATCAACCTCATCAATCTGAGCTCTCATTTGAGGTTTTGTGATGGGAGGCAAGGACAGGATCATGAGACCTTGAACGAAATGAGAGGTCATCCCATTAATAATTAATTCATTCATGTGCCCTCCTCCTATGTGTAAATTGCTCTTGCAACAGTTTTCTCAACAAATTTGCCTGCAACCTCATCATCAAGCTCAATTTTCATCTCTGACAGAGCCTCTTTGAATGCTGAGACCATAGCAGGCACACCTGCCTCTGAGCCATAGCGCAATCCAGATGCAGATGCATCCATGTTCATAGCTCCAGAGATGGAATC
>JAEZEI010000041.1 GCA_023417815.1 Bacteroidota bacterium
CAAATCGAGCCGGTGGAGCGCAAGTACTGGGACGAGATCAAAGCCAAGAACTGGGGCGGAGACTGGACCCAGTGGCATCACCTGCCGGTGCTCGACGAGCTCAAGGCCAAGGCCAAGGCCGAGGGCCTGTGGAACCTGTTCTTGCCCGACGAGACGCACGGCGCGGGCCTCAGCACGCTCGAATACGCCCCGCTCGCGGAGCTCACCGGGCGCAGCCTGCTCGCCGCCGAGGTGTTCAACTGCAGCGCCCCCGACTCGGGCAACATGGAAGTGCTGTTCCGCTATGGCTCCGACGAGCAGAAGGAGCGCTGGCTCAAACCGCTCTTGAACGGCGAGATCCGCTCCGTCTTCTGCATGACGGAGCCCGACGTCGCCTCTTCCGACGCCACCAACATGCAGGCTACGGCCATCGTCGAGGGCGACGAGATCGTGCTCAACGGCAAGAAGTGGTGGACCAGCGGCCTCGGAGATCCGCGCGCCAAGGTCGCCATCTTCCTCGCGCACACGCCGAACCCGTCCGCGGATCGCCACCACCAACACTCGATGGTGCTGGTGCCGCTCGACGCGCCCGGCGTGACCATCCAGCGCATGCTTCCCGTGTTCGGTGAGTACGACGCGCCGCACGGTCACGGCGAGGTGCACTTCGAGAACGTGCGGCTTCCCACCTCGGCGTTCATCTCGGGGCCCGGCATGGGCTTCGAGATCGCCCAAGGCCGCCTGGGACCGGGACGCATCCACCACTGCATGCGCTGTCTGGGTGCGGCCGAGCTGGCGGTGGAGATGATGATTGAGCGCGGCATGAACCGAAAGGCCTTCGGCAAGCCCCTGATGAACCTGGGCGGCAACCGCGAGCGCCTGGCCGAGGCCCGCATCGCCAGCGATCAGGCCCGACTGCTCACGCTCTACGCCGCCTGGAAGATCGACAAGGTGGGCGCGCTCGCCGCGATGACCGAGATCTCCGCGATCAAGGTGGCCGCGCCCAACGTGCTGCAGAAGGTGGTCGACGACGCGATCCAGCTCCACGGCGGCGCCGGCATGTGCTGGGACACGCCCTTGCCCGCGATCTTCGTGATGGCGCGCAGCCTGCGCCTCGCCGATGGCCCCGACGAGGTCCACAAGGGTCTGATCGCCCGCCTCGAGCTCGCCAAGCGCGGCTACATGAAATGAGCACGTGAGCCGACCATGACCGACGCAACCATCGAAGCGCGCGGCTCGGCGCGCGAACCGGAAATCGACGTGGCAGGACGGGTGCGCCCGGGCGAAGAGCTCGACGTGCCCAAGGTGGACGCCTGGCTCAAAGAGCAGGTCCCGGACCTGCGGGGCTTGCCCGAGATCACCCAGTACGCGGGCGGCGCCTCCAACTGGACCTATCGTCTCCGCTATCCCGAGCGCGACTTCATCTTGCGTCGTCCGCCGGCGGGCACGCGCGCCAAATCTGCCCACGACATGGGCCGCGAATACACGGTGCAGAAGGCGCTCAAGCCGCTCTATCCGGTGGTGCCCGAGATGATCGGGCTGTGCCAGGACGAGTCCGTGATCGGCGCCGAGTTCTACGTGATGGAGCGCCTCGAGGGCATCATCCCGCGCGCCAAGATGCACCGAGGCATCGGCCTCAATCCACCCGACAACCGGGTGCTGTGCACGAACGTGCTCGACAAGCTGCTCGAGCTGCACCAGGTGAACTACCAGGCGGCGGGGCTCGCCTCGCTCGGCAAGGGCGCGGGCTACTGTAAGCGTCAGGTCGAGGGCTGGACCGATCGCTACCAGAAGGCGCGCACCTGGAACGTGCCGAGCTTCCGTTACGTGTGCGATTGGTTGCGCGCGCACACGCCGAGCGATGTGGCCACCTGCGTGATCCACAACGACTTCCGACTGGACAACGTGGTGCTCGATCCCAACCAGCGCACGCGCATCATCGGCGTGCTCGACTGGGAGATGGCCACGCTCGGCGATCCTTTGATGGATCTCGGCGGCGCCCTCGCCTACTGGGTGCAGGCAAACGACGACCCGCTGTTCAAGATGGTGGGCCGGCAGCCGACGCACCTGCCCGGCATGCTCACGCGCCGGGAGGTGGTGGACTACTACCTGAGCCGCTCCGGATATGAGCCCGAGAACTGGACCTTCTACGAGGTGTTCGGGCTGTTCCGTTTGGCCGTGATCGCGCAGCAGATCTACTACCGCTATCACCACGGACAGACAAAGAACCCCGCGTTCAAGAACTACTGGATCATGATCAACTACTTCGACCTGCGCTGCCGCTACCTGATCCTGCGGAGCCGCAAGTGAGCGCGATCTACCTGATCCGGCACGGCCAGGCGTCGTTCGCCAGCACGAACTACGACAACCTGTCGGAGCTCGGGCACGAGCAGGCCAGGCTGCTCGGAACCGCGTTGCGGCCACGGATCCCCGAGGTGCACGTCGTGTGCACGGGCGGCATGGTGCGCCACAAGCAGACCGCCGCAGCGTGCCTCGAGACCATGCACGCGGGCCGGAGCACCACCGTGCCGATCGGCGAGGACTGCGGCTTCGACGAGTACGATCACGAGCAGCTGATCGCGCGCTTCAAGCCACGCTACGAGAACAAGCTGGTGATGGCGGCCGAGCTCGCCGCGACGCTCAAGCCGCGCCAAGCGTTCCAGGAGATGTTCACGCAGGCCGTCTCGCGCTGGATCATGGGCGAGCACGACAGCGACTACGACGAGCCCTGGCCCACCTTTGGCAAGCGCTGCACGGGTGCGCTCGAGCGCGTCGCACAGT
>JAEZEI010000043.1 GCA_023417815.1 Bacteroidota bacterium
GTCGTGAAGAGGGATGAAATCGTCGATGGTGAGCCGGTGCTCACCGATGATCGCCTCGGAGGTGAACTTCGTGCCGAACACCGCGGTCGCGACCTTCAACAGATCCTCGGTGGCTCGCTCGTCCGAAGCCGAGGCGAGCGTCGCCGAAGTAGCCACCGGGCAGATCGGGCCCAGCGGGTGGCCCTCCTCGCCGGCGCCCACGACGGAGGCGAGCCGGCGCAGCAGCATCGCGACATCGGTGCCCTGCGCGCCGTCGTAGGTGTGAAACTCGTCAACCACCACGTACCGGAGGTCCGCGTCCTGCCACAGTGGCGCGTCGTCGACTCGTTGAAGGAGCAGATCGAGCATCTTGTAGTTGGTGATCAGGATGTCCGGCGGGGTCAGCTGGATGTCCTGCCTGCGGGTGTAGACCCGCTCGTACTGGATCGCGGCCCGGTCGCCGATGTAGAGACCGGCCGTCAGGGCGCCCAGCTCGTCGCGGTGCCCGAGAAGCAGCTCGTTGATCCGCTGCGCCTGGTCGGTGGCGAGCGCGTTCATTGGGTACAGCAGCAACGCCTTCATCCCGGACCGCCCGGCCGCCCGCTCCCGGCGACAGTGATCGAGGATCGGGTAGAGGAACGACTCCGTCTTACCGGAACCTGTGCCCGTGGTGACCAGCGTCGGCTCCGGCACGTGACCATTCGCCGAGCTCAACCGCGCAAAGGTCCGAGCCTGATGGGCGTACGGCGTCCAGCCCTCCCGCCGCCACTCCAGGTGCTGCTCCCACCCCGCGGCGGCCGTGGTGAACGGAGTCCTAATCCGCAGGAACGGCCCACGGAACATCCCCGACGTCTCGTTGCCGAGGAATCGGTGCAACGCCTCACGGGCACCCTCGTCGGCCAGCGCGTACGTGGTCGACAGGTACTGCAGCAGGCTCTCCTTCAGCCCACGCGCCTCCAGGCTCGGCCTCACTGACTCGCCACCTTCCGCGCGACCGGATCCCACTCACCGCGAGCGATCGCCGCATCCAGCCGGGCCTGAAACACCGCGTGCGCCGCTTTCATCTCAGCCACCCGTTCCGCCTTGTAGAACGGCGGAGTGAAGCCCTCCGGAGCCGCCACAGTCTTCGGGTCGGCCTTATCGTTCTGGTACGTCTCGAACTGCACCCAGGTCGCCTTCGTCTGCCGCTGGCCAATCGTCCGGGCATCACCGGCAAGCTTCCAGCCATTAGCATCGAACCATGTCACAGCTTCGAACTTTTGGAGCACCGGAAAACGCCCCTGGTAAGCCGCGATCAGAGCGTCAGCGCTCATACCTAGCCAAACAGCCACGATTGCATCTATCTCCACCAACGCAGCACGCCGGGCGCGTTCACTCCGCAGCGGGGTGTCCACGGTCCACTTCGGTCCGATCTCCGCCAGAGGCGGAAGCCCTTGCCAGTCGATGGCCCACTCCTCAGACCCGGGCCACTCGGCAATGTAAGTTCCCGCCCAGAGATCACGATACGACGATGTCAAGCAGTTGAGTCGTAGCGAACGTAGGAGAAGTGCCCCTGCCAACGGATGATCGGCATCCGGTGCAGGCATGGCCTTTGCGCCTGCAACTCGGAGATCCCCGCGACCAGTGGCACGCAGCAGGTAATCCAGGGGAAGCGAGCACCAAAAGCCCGCAACAAGCGCAGTCTGCTGCAGGGTAGGCATAGCCAGAGTATGCACTGCATCAATGTGGGCCAGGCCCGGCGGAACGAGGGCGGCGTAGAGGGCGCGTTGAGTATCCGGAGCGATCTGACGGCGCCACGCCATCCGATAGAAGTCGACGCATGGTCGGCGAGACCTCTGAACTAGGATGGCGTCCACCTTCTCGGCGTCAACGTCAGATTCGGGAATGCCCTCCACCTCGGCGATCAGTACCCGTGCATCGCTGAGAGCCTTATCGTCAGAGCGGAGGCACGCCAACTCGGCATGATCAATCCATCGGTCGTGAGCTTGCTGGTATGCGTCCTCCCGTTTCGGAACCGCTACGTACGCGGTGTCTGGGACGAAGTCTGACGGCAAGCCGACCAGGTCGGTGCCGAACGGGTCGTTGCTGTTGGCGTCGTGCCGCTTGAACACCGGGTTAGCGACACCGAGTTGGGTCCCCTTGAGGATGATCTCGCTCCAAGACTCCGGCTGATACTCCCGTCCGGTCTTAGGATCTTCTCGGTTGTAGTCGATTAATCTCTCTTTCTTGGCCCCGGCTTCGTCGAAGCCTCGTGAAATCTGCGGTTCGAGGGAGCCGAGCCGAAGGGGGTAGTTGGCAAGGGCCTCGATCGCGGACGCCTCCGCCGTACTCACAGGGAACAGCAGGCGCGCTTGGCTAAGCGGCCTATCCTCCTCGTCGACCAGTTTCCGCCACACCGCAAGAACGGTGTTGTCTACGAGGACAACCCGATCCCGATGTGGGCGTTCGTCAAGTCGACCCTTGTATCGAATGGCGGGAGGGTCGCCCACGCCGTCATGTGTGAGCGACAGGGAGAGGGTGCTCGCGGAAAAAAGCCAAGATAAGTGTCTGAACCTGATTTCCTGCTTCCGCCCGTAGATGTGGATTCCAAAGTGACTGGATTCACCTACTGGCTTTGGGAAGAATCGGTGCCCCGGATTTGAGAAGTCGCCGTGGATGCGAAGTCTCTCATAGGCCGCTGCACGTAGTGGGCCCTCTTTCTCGCCAGCAAAGTGAGTGTCCGGGTGAAGCATGCCAGCGGTTCCGTTTGGAGAGGTGTGCCCCCACACCTGGCACATGAAGGCCCGGTAGAGGTCCGGCTGGGTACCCGCAAGCAGCGGATAGGTCTGACGTGCCTTGAGAAACGCGACTGTCGCGCGATTGCCGGTCAGCTCGTCAAGGACAAATGCGTTGACTGCGGGCTGCCGGAGAAGCTCTCGCCGTTTGCGATCCTTCTCGGACTCCAACGGCCGGTGCGCGAGTTTAAACCAGGGCTCGTACTCAGCCATCACAGCGTCTACGTCCCAGCGGGGCCGGACCCACGGCGGGTTGCCGACTTGGAGATCGAAGCCGCCCCGCTCGGCGAAGATGAGTGCGAACTCCAGCTCCCAGTGCAGGAAGCCCTGCCGGTCGGCGATGTCACGGACGACCCGCAGCCACGGGAACCGCTCTTCCGGCGGCTTGGTGTCCATGTTCAAGAATCCGGACAGGGACTTCTCAAAATCCTTCAGCTTGTCGAGCGTGTCGTACGCGTCGAGGAAGCTGTTCTGCGGGACGTCGGCGATGCCGAGGACTGCTTCAAGGAAGTCGAGCCAGTCGTCGATGTTCTTCAGGGGGATGACTCGGCGGAGTGCCGGTGCCGAGGACTTCGGGGCCTTCGCGGGCTTCTTCTGGGGCTGCTGCGTTACGGGTGCTGGCTCGGGCTCCAGACCCCAACCAAGTTCGTCCAGGGTCGTCTGGTCGCCGTCCATGGGGAAAAGCGTCATCGGCCGCGAGATCATGCGCCGGGCAGCTGGCGCCGAGGGCGCAACCGCAATGGATGTCGCCTGCTGCGGCAGTTCGGCTGGTCGCTCGGTGCCGGGAACCGTGGTACCGATCAGGCTGGCGAGGCTGTCGCGGGTGATGCTGGCGCTGAGCTCGTACTCCTCGTCGGTGCCGTCGAGCAGCCCGGCTTGGTCGGACGGCCAGAACCAGAGGGCACACCAGGCGTCCATGACCAGCTTCAGTCGCCAGTACGGCGTGTCGACTGCCTCGAAGAGGTCCCGGAGCACGTCCTCCTTGGGTGTTGATCGCTCGTGCTGGTGCAGGAAACCGTACTCGGGTTCGTCCGGTCCGGCGCCCCAGATCGGGATCCGCCGGGCGATGTTCTGCTCGGACATATCCATCCGCTTGACGACCGCAGCCCAGAGAAACTCGACTCGCCGGGCGGCGTCCCGGAGACGGGTGAATTGGGAAGGCTTCTCCTGCTGCGGCTGCTGGGTACGGGCCACCAGCTTCGGGGTGCCGTCCGCCTTGAGATGCGAGGTGTTCCGCGTCGGTCGCTGGAGGATGCCCTTCTTCCAGTCCGCGAGCTTCTTGTTCTGATAGGTAGAAAGCTGTTTCGCGTCCGTATTGCCGGCGACAGCGGCCCAGCCCGACGTGGGCAAGAGAAACTGGTGCACAGCGTCGGCCGGCAACGGCTGAGGGTTGCCGTCCTCATCGCGCATCGGCAGCGGAATCGGGGCCAGGGCTCCCTTGGCCTTGAGCCACTCCTTGGCGGTGGAGCAGACGTCGTCGGCAGCGTAGATCGCGCGCCGGGCGCCGATGAGCGAGTTCCCGCGCCGCAGATGCAGGCCGAACCACGGCGCGAGCATGCCCGGGTGCATGGTGTTGAGCCACAGCGAGACCTCGGCCAGCTCGACGCCGGTCGGGTTGAGGTCGACGCCGTACGCGTTGTGCAGAGCGATGTAGGCCTTGACCCGCTGTTTCTCGGTGAGCACCTGCCCGGACGGGATGGACCGCCCCAGCTCGTCCTGTCGCCGACGCAGGTACTCCTCGGCGACCTGGTTGATAGCCTCGTTCAGGAACGCGCCGGAACCGAGCGCTGGTTCGCAGAGGCGGTACGACAGCAGCTCTGCTGCTCGGGTCTTGATCGTGTTGCCGTCGGCGTCGCGTTCCTGGTCGAGCCGCTCCTTCAGCGCCAGCTCAACCGTGACCTTCGTCAGTGACTCCGGCGTGTAGTACGAGGCGGAGGTCTCACGCTCACGGCCGGACAGCCGGTAGACGAACGAGCCCTTTGCGTACTTCTTGACGCCGCGCAGGCCGAGCCGGGCGTCGGCCTCGTTGTAGCGGACCAGCGTCTCGTCCGGGTAGTCCTGCTGGCGGTGAGCGGGCACCAGCCACGAGCCCTCGTCCGGGTCCCCTCCGCGGGCGACCTCGCAGAGTTCCTCGTCGGCGATGATGCCGGTGTAGGACATCAGGCCCTCGTAGACGGCGCCGAGCTGGTTGATGCCGAGGTTACGGTAGGAGACAAAGCCGCCGCGCTCGCCCTTCTTGCCCTGTTTCATGGTGAGCAGGCGCAGCACCTGGTGCAGGGCGGCGTTCCGGGGCCGTAGGTCGAGCCAGCGCGGATCTTCGTCCTCGTCGCTCCGCGGGTCGAGGGTGCGGGTGCCGATCAGCCGGATGGCGCCCGGTTCGAGCAGGGTGCTGCGTAGCGCTTCGAACCGCAGTCCGTGATCCTCGCTGCGGCGTTCGGCCTTCTCCTTGCGGGTCGCCTCGTCATCGCCGGGGAGGTCGTCGTCGGGTTCGGTGCCGTACTGCCGGTGCCCGAAGTTGACCTTGTTGAACAACAGAT
>JAEZEI010000060.1 GCA_023417815.1 Bacteroidota bacterium
CCTGTGTATAAGTCAGTCTTTCGAAGTCATTGTCCACAACGAACCTTAGTTTTTCCAGAAGGCCCATTTCACTGCGTTCCTGCTGTGGTTTTTGCTTTTCTTCATCTTCAAGTCTCTTTGCCAGGAAGTCCAGGTCGTCGGCATTATTTTCCATCACAAACCGGATGATATATTTAATAAATTCTTCGGCCAGGTTCATATTATCTTCCAGGTCGGCGAAAGCCACTTCAGGTTCGATCATCCAGAATTCGGCAAGGTGCCTTGTGGTATTGCTGTTCTCGGCACGGAATGTTGGTCCGAAAGTATAGATATCACTGAATGCCATAGCTGCGAGCTCCCCTTCCAGCTGGCCACTCACCGTGAGGTTGGTACTCCTTCCGAAGAAATCCTCTTTAAAATTGATGGAGCCGTCATCAAGTCTTGGTGCGGATCCATCCAATGGTAGCGTGGTCACGCGGAACATTTCCCCGGCACCTTCTGCATCGCTGGCGGTAATAACCGGTGTATGCATGTAGATGAATCCCTTTTCATGGAAGAATTTATGTACCGCGAAGGCCAGGGAATGTCTTACACGGAATACTGCTCCAAAGGTGTTGGTGCGGAAACGCAGGTGTGCGATCTCCCTCAGGAATTCGAGGCTGTGTTTTTTAGGCTGAAGCGGATATTTTTCCGGGTCGCTGTCGCCAAGTATCTCCACTGAGGCAGCCTGCATTTCCACAGCCTGTCCTTTTCCCAGGGAAGGGATGATCTTTCCCGTGGCCTTAATGCAGGCGCCGGTTGTAATTCTCTTCAGAACTGATTCATCAAGTAAGCCCAGCGGGGCCACTACCTGCAGGTTATTATTGGTACTGCCGTCGTTCAGGGCTATAAATTGGTTATTGCGAAATGTTCTTACCCATCCCATAACGGTGGTATCAAAATCTGAACGGTCGCCGCTCAGCAATTCTTTTATCCTGCTTCTTTTGTTATGCATAACTTTAGTTGGTGCGCAAAGATACATTTCCGCGGGCTTAGCCATATATTGAACAGTACCCTATTTAGTCGATATATATGCGGAAATGGCAGATGATTTGATTTTTAAAGAACGAAAAAATTTTAATTATGAAGCATATATTTATAGGATTGGTGGTTGCCGGAATGATAGCAACCTCATGCAGTAACAATGAAAACACGACCACATCAGATAACCGTAATGCTGACATTAGCAGCGATTCGATGGTAGATCAGAGTCACAATATGGATACTTCAATGGCAATAGCGTCTTCGGGCAAAATAGACATGACCGCACCAGATGCCCCGATGGCATTTGCCTCAGATGCCGCTTCTGGTAGCATGATGGAAATAACCCTGGCGGAATATGCCCAAAAGAATGCCGCGAGTGCAGCAGTTAAAAGTTATGCATCCATGCTTCATAAGGATCATACCAATGCCAGCGAAAAACTTAAGACCCTTGCTTCCCGGAAGAATATGACCCTGCCGTCAACCATGGGGGCCGAAAAGCAGGAAATGGTAAACAGGCTCATCACGCTGAAGGGAGCGGATTTCGACCGCGAGTATATGGCGATGATGGTGGAAGATCACAATAAAGAAGTGATGAAATTCCAGGATGCGGCCCATATGTTGGCAGATCCGGACCTGAAGAACTTTGCCGCAGAGAATGTAATGGTATTGAGAGAGCATCTCACCAAAGCGCGGCAGATAAAAGATGGGCTGAAATGATCAATGACGAAATACGAAAGATCAATTTCCCCTCAAATAAAAGGATAACCTCCCCGGAAAGGGGTTGAATGGAAATGATCAATGACGAGTCACGAAAGACGAATTACGAAAGATCAATCTCAACCGTTAGCTTCAAAAATAAAAGACAGCGTCTCCAATGAGTGTTGAATGGCAATGATCAATGACGAGTCACGAAAGACGTAAGACGAAAGATCAATTTCAACCGTCAGCTTTAAATAATAAGACATCGACCCCACCAGGGGTCACATGTTTATAGAAGATCAAGATCATGAAGGAAAAACATCTTTCATGAATTATAAATGACTCCGAAGGGTTCGCACGTTTATAGAACTCAACATATCGTTTAATGTTACGACACGATCCCAACGGGATCGCACATTTATAACCGAAGAAGTTCACCCCAAAGGAACACTTTAGAAACAATAGCAGGATCCCGAAGAGTCAGACGTTTAAAAACCAATTCCGACGCTCAGGCCAAACCTCACCCCACCCCAGGGGCCATTCAATTTCATGCTCGCGCCATTCTCCCGTACCGTGATGTTTTTACGGGTAAAAGGAATATCCAGCTTTTCAAGTTCCTGCCGTACACGCTGTTGGTCACCGGGCGACAATGGCCTTGTTGAAAATCCATCAAGATCACCAACCCCAGAGCCTATGTGCGGGCCTGCGATGTTCCAGTTCAGAAAAAAATTTTTTCCAAGACTCCACTGCGCACCCACGATGATCCCGAATGTATGACTGTTCAAATCTCCTGAAAGAATCACCTCCTCTTCATTTCCAAAAATGTCACTGTCATAGGTTATGATCACATTATTGGTTTTGAAATGTGCATAGCGATAAAATGGACCTAAATAAAATCCTTTTCCATAGCCTTTGCCAAGGTAAAGACGGTATTCCGGTGTAATTGCCAAATTTCCGATTTCCACTTGTTCAATTGTTTCCCTGATGTTGGGATCTTCTTCTGCAACTATCCTGCGCGCAATGTTCTTGAAAGGAAGAGAAGTAACGGGCATAAAACGCACAGACAGGCCAAGGGAACTTTTCCTGTTCAGGATGTGTTCATATTGCATCCCGATATTTTTCACCACCAGGCCAGTGAGGTTTACGCTTACAATGTTACGGTTGTTATCAGGGGAAGTGTGCTGCTGGGCCTTACCTGCCACGGTCAGGATCAGCATCAGCACAAGCGAAATAATTCTCATATCCCGTCGGTATCAAAATTTGCGCCATGAGCAGGTAAGGGGAGCGGCGCAAGGCCGCCCCACGCAAATCAGGATGGTTTGCTGCCAAGCAGCAACAGTTCATGCACCTGTACCTCGGTCACATACTTCTTCACTCCCTCTTTGTCGGTGTAATTCCTGTTTACCAGCTTGCCGTCGATCGCCACCTCAGTACCTTTACTGAGATACTTCTCCGCCACATCGGCAACCTTGCCCCAGGCAACGAGATTGTGCCACTGCGTTTCCTTAACCTTCTCTCCGTCCGAATTTTGATACGATTCATTGGTCGCCAATGAGAATTTCGCCAGTTTTTTTCCATTTTCAGTCATCTTAACCTCCGGCGCATTTCCCAGGTTGCCGATCAGCTGAACCCTGTTCTTTAATGCGTACATAACTCCTTTTTTAATTAATAATCTATTCAGCAAATATGCACTGTGATGAAACCCGTAGTCGGTTATTAAGCACTTACTTCCGAAAGTAAATGCTTACATACCCCATTTCTTACACAAAGCGGGAATTGACAAAGGGTCTTTTGAGAATTAATTTTCAGAAAAAAACTATGGAGAGAATGATATGCCTTCATTGCCAGAAGGCCCTTCGCGGTCGTACGGACAAAAAGTTCTGCGACGATGGTTGCCGTAATAATTACAATAACAAAACAAAGGCTTCCACGAATAACTTTATAAGAAATGTAAATAATGCACTAAGCCGGAACCGGCGTATCATGGCGGGTATCCTGGGAGAACATGATAATACCATTACCTCCGCAGATGAACTTGTGCTTGCCGGCTTTCAATTCAGATATTTTACACATACATCCGAATTGAGAACCGGCACAACATTCTGTTGTTACGACCATGGGTACCATTTCCTGGAGAATGGTGAAGAGGTATTGCTGCAACGATTGGATAACGGTTACCAAAAAAAGTTAGGTTGAATGTGAACAGATAAGCGAAATGATCGTATTTTTGCCCCCCTTTGGTTCGGTATCCGCCGCTGGCGGAAAAGGACTGAAAAAATGGTTCGGTATCCACCGCTGGCGGAAAAGGACTGAAAAAAGGGTGCGGTAGCTCAGTTGGTAGAGCAAAGGACTGAAAATCCTTGTGTCGGCGGTTCGATCCCGCCCCACACCACAGCAAAAAAGATCATTGAGAAGTGATCTTTTTTTATGCGTATATACACAGTTTATATTTTGTTTTCAGTTTCATCCGGAAGAACCTATGTGGGCTATACGAACAACCTGGAAAGAAGACTGGCAGAGCATAATCTCGCACATTCAAAGGGATTTACCCGGCGATACCGTCCCTGGGCACTGATTCATTGCGAAACTTTTAATAATAAAACCGGAGCGATGGCCCGGGAAAAGTATTTTAAAAGCGGTGTTGGAAGGCTTCAAGTAAGGGAGATTATTAAACGCATTACCAACGCAGATATAAATTAAAAAGGTGCAGTATCCGCCGTTGGCGGAAAAGGACTGAAAATCCTTGTGCTTGTGCCGCCTTTGGCGCATCGGCGGTTCGATCCCGCCCCACACCACAGCAAAAAAGATCATTTCACAATGGTCTCTTTTTTATTATGATGCATCCGCCAAATACCAGGGTGCTCCCCCGGAGCGGCAAAGAGTAAAGGCTCTGTGGTATTAGCAGGACGCTCTTTCGGAGCGCTGATGGATAATATTTCGTTTGCTTATTGAATCAAATAAAAAAAGGGAAAACCGAATTCAGTTTTCCCTGGGTACCGTTGCCATTCTGCTGAAATAAAACAACCCCCGTTATTTAATTTCAATATTCCTGGTCAGGTTACCTTTTTCCGTGGCTTTGATCCTGGGAAGCGTTACATTAAGCACCCCGTTGTCATACCGGGCCTGGATGGAATCTGCCCGTACATCTTCCGGAATGGTGAATGTGCGGGAAAATGAATTGTAATTATATTCCTTGCGTGTGTATTTCTCATCCTTCTCTTCTTTTTCTACTTCCGTTTCTGAAGAAATGGTGATCATGTTTCCATCCACATCAATCTTCAGGTCGTTCTTATTTACACCAGGAACAGCAAGTGATACCATGTAGTTCTCGGCGTTTTCGGTAACGTTTACAGCAGGAACTGTTAGTACGCTGCCGGCTTTCCCTCCATCGAACCATTCGTTCCATGGTTTGAAAAAATCATCGAAAACGGAGGGAAGGTTTGTTTTCCTTGATAATTCTCTTGTTGACATACAGCATGTTTTAATTTGTGAATAATTGATATACCAAATGTAAACATGCCAGCAGGGTGTTTGAAAGTACCGTTATCAGGGGTAAACCTGTTTTAGGTCAGTTTAAAGCCTTACCGCGACTTCAACCCTTTCCTTATCCTGCTTAAGGGGAATGACAAAACTGAATTCCGCACCCTGATGAAGTTTGCCTGTTGCCCGGATTATTCCATTGTGCTGGTGAATGATCTTACGGGCAATAGCGAGGCCGATACCGGTGCCTTCATATTTAATGCGGGGGTGAAGCCGCTGGAAGATGGTAAAGATCTTTTCAGCATAGTCGTTTTCAAAGCCTATTCCATTGTCAGAAATGGATATACGTATGAAAGAACCTTTTGGATCATAGGCATCATTGAAAATGAGTTCACTTACACGGGTGCACCTGATGCTGATGTGGGGTGCTTTCTCCTGCCCCGAAAATTTTAGAGCGTTGCTGATAATGTTCTGAAACACCTGTCTCATCTGACCCGGAACCACTTCGGCAGAAGGCAGCTCATCTATTGTAAAAGAAGCTTTTTTTTCCTCTATCGTAAGCTCAAGGTCGCTCAACACTTCATTAACGATAACATTAAGGTTGCAGCGTTCGAACGTAGCTGTCACGGAAAGTCTTGTGAAGATGAGCAGATCCTCAACAAGTGCATGCATCCTTCTTGCAGAGGACGTGATTTTGTCGAGGATCTCTCTCGCGTCGCCAGACAACTCCTGGAAATGCCGTTCATAGAACAGGCTGCTGAACATCAGGATTTTCCTCAACGGTTCCTTTAGATCATGAGATGCTATGGATGCGAACTGGAACAGTTCATTATTGGTTATTTCCAGTTCATGGTTCGTTTTCTTTAACTCCAGTGTTCGCTCTTCCACCTTTTGCTCCAGGATGTCATTCATCATCCGGTTATCATGAATGTCTGTGCATGTTCCAAACCATTTAACGATCCTTCCTTCTTCATCCAGCATTGGCAATGCTCTTCCAAGGAACCAGCGATATTCCCCATCATACCTGCGGAAGCGGTATTCGATCTCATACGGCTCGCCTGTCTTAATGGAATGGCGCCAGATCTCCCACGCGCGCTCCTGGTCTTCAGGATGAAGAACATTATTCCAGCCTTCATTCTTAGTTTGTTCAAACGTGGTGCCGGTATATTCATACCACCCTGCATTATAGAAAATGTGATTTCCTTCCGGATCGGTAACCCATACCATCTGCGGCATGAAATCGGTGACAAATTTGAATTCTTCATTGAGCTTTGTAAGCTCCTGGTTCTTTTGCTGGATAGCTTCACGAGCGCGTACCTGGTCGCTTACCTCGTAGGCAAAAACAAGAATACCATCTATCTCATTCGACTCATTATAGGTGGGTTGGTAAATGAAGTTGAAATATAATTCCTCAACTTCTTTTCCTTCATCAGGCGAAACCATGATTCTTTCTTCCCGGCCTATATATGTTTTACCTGTTTGATAAACCCTGTCCAGGATTTTAAGGATGTGCTGGCCTTTCAATTCAGGAAGGGCCTCCAGGATTGGCAACCCGGTAAGTTTCCTGTTCCCAAAAATCCGCTGGTAAACAGGGTTAACCAGGTCGAAGCGGTGCCCGGGACCTTTAAGTGTGCAGATCATTGCCGGAGCCTGCATAAAAAGATTCTGCAGTATCGTTTTCTGTGCTTCAAGATTTGCTGTACGCTGCATCACCAGCTCTTCCAACTGGAGGTTTGTCTCTTTAAGAATTATATTCTGCTTTTCAAATTCAGCAACACTGTTATCAGTAAGGGCACCCAGTAACCTGTATGGAATGCCGTGCTCATTTTTTATGGCCATACCCCGATCCAGTACCGAGACATATTCTCCATCGTTTTTCAGCAACCGGTATTCGATCTCCCATTCTGTTCCATTGTTAATGTGATCATCCATTTCCTTCTCCACGCGATTCCTGTCATCTTTATGAATACGATCCTTCCAGAAGCGCGTATTATTGGATTTATCAGAATTATCATAGCCAAACCAGTTGTAAAAACTGTCGCTCCACCATATATGATCATTAACAAGATCACGGTCGTAAATGGCATCACTGATGGCCGTTGTCACGAGCCTGAACCGTTCTTCACTTTCAGAAAGTTCACGGGTCCGTTCTGAAACCTTCCGCTCAAGCTGGTCGTTCAGTTGTTTAACCTCTTCCTGCGAAACAATAAGGTCCTGGTAGTTCTTACGCAGTTTTTGTTCTGCCAGTTTCTTCTCCTGGATATTCGTGAGGTTTACCACCACTCCATCCGTCATCTTGGTCACCGTAACATCAAACCAAATCTTTTCTCCCGAGATCTTCAATTCAGACTCCAGGTGATATGGATTCCCGGAGAAGATCACATTTTCCATCCGGGTAAGAAATTCTGCATTAAATAGTGAAGGCAATGATTTTCTAATGGAATGGCCTGCAAGCTTTCCCTTCTTGCTGCTTATTTCATAAAAGGATGTATTAGCCGTTATAATCTCAAGGTCTACCAGCCTTCCGTTATTTTCCCGGATAGCTTTCAACGCTACAATGGCACTTCTTGTTGCATTGAACACACCTCCGATCATTGAGTTGAGTTCCTTTACCTGTGTAATGTCCACGAATGTGATCACAACCCCGCCAATATTCCCTCCCTGTTTGATATAGGGAGTAATTCGCATGAGGTGATTACTTCCATTGAACAGTGTAACTTCCCGTTCAACGGTCTTGTTACTTTTTAATACCTCATTAATGTCGTTAATGAAGGTTTTGTTCTCTCTCAGGTTTGTTGAAATGTGCGATATCGGCCTGCCGATATCTGAAGGAATAAGGTTTATAAGCTGAACGGCGCCCGGATTGAATTTCCTGATGCGAAGTTCTGAATCAATAAACACCTGGGCCACATTCGCACTCGCAAAGTAGTTGTTAAGATCATCATTAAGTTCTACAAGCTCCTTTATACGAAGCTGATGTTCTGTATTAAGCGTGTGAAGTTCTTCGTTGAGCGACTGAAGCTCTTCGTTGCTTGATTGTAACTCCTCATTTGCAGAGATCAGTTCTTCGTTGCTTGATTGTAATTCCTCATTAGCGGTCTCCAGATTCTCCACAGCCATCTGTAGATTATTCCGTGTTTCTTTCAGTTCTTCTTCAAGGTCATGAATATAATTGACAGATACCTGGTCAGTGATCTGCACCGGCATTTCATTCCGCTCTACCTGTTCCCGGCTTTCGCTCAGGATCACCAGTGTATAGTCGTTTCGTTCAGAAGGCCTGATGTATATATTCAAATTTTTCTCCTTTCCTTCTACTCTAACATTGCTGAGGGATACAGAGGTATTTTCCTTTTTGCTTTTCCGCACTGCGGCATTCAGGGGGATGGCCAGTTCCTTTCCCACCATGCGCATGATGTTGAGGTTAGTGATCCGGTCGGGCAGTGACAAATATTTCCTGAAATCTCCTACAGCCTCCCTGATCTCAAAATTCTGATCAATGTAAACTGCTGCATACCGGTACTTCTCTGTAAGTGTTTCGTACATTTCCTTCATCAGGTCCTGAACCGGGATTTCGGCTTTAGCCTTCACGGTTTTCCTGCCTTTGGCGGCACCCGTTAATGCGGTTGATGGTATCATTTCCTGGTTGAACCGTCCCTCCTGGCCTGTCTTACGGTAGATCTTCCATTTCCCGTTTATCTCCTGGAAGTTGCTTAAAAGGTTGGAAGGCGATTCGCTTGGTCCAAGGAAAAGGAACCCCGCCGGGTTTATCGAAAATGCAAAAGTGGACACGATCTTCTTTTGAAGCACATTGTCCATATAAATAAGCATATTCCGGCAGGTGACAAGGTCGTTCTTTATAAAGGGAGGATCTTTCAGCACATTGTGACGGGCGAAAACGATCTGCTTCCTTATACGGGGAATGATCGTGTATTTCTTTCCATCCTTAATAAAATATTTACGTACCTGGTCAGGGCTTATTTCGGAGAGATTTTCAGGAGAATAGGTTCCGGCAGATGCCACCTCAATTGCTTCAGGGTCCATATCCGAAGCGAAGATCTTTACTTCGGGGCGCCTGTTTAACTGTTGAATGGCGCGGTCGATAAGAATTGCAATTGAATATGCTTCCTGCCCCGTACTGCAGGCCACTACCCAAACTTTCAGCACATCGTCCTCGCTTTTTTCACTTACAAGGGGAATGATCACGTGCTGGTATAACAGTTCAAATGCCTGGCTGTCGCGAAAGAACTTTGTAACACCTATTAAAAATTCTTTTCCGAGGAACTTACATTCGTCCGGGGATGTTCGGAGTATCTCCAGGTAATCATCAAACTTCTGGTAACCCAGAAGGCCCATTCGCCTGCTGATGCGGCGGAGAATGGTAGAGGATTTATAATTCCGGAAATCATACTGGCAATGTTTGTCAATCAGGTTGAAGATCTCCGGAAGTGAGGATTCATCAGGTTTTCCCGCACCGGCCTTTCTTTCAGGCTTCTTTTTGATATAAGTAAAGATTTCGTCAGGCATTAGTTCAGGTGCAAGGATCAGGTCTGTGGCACCTGTCTGGATGGCGCTGTTCGGCATTCCGTCGAACTTTGCAGTGATAGGATCCTGCACAATTACAAACCCCCCGTTCTTTTTTATTTCCTGGATACCCTTTGAACCATCGGTACCCGTACCGGAAAGGATAATGGCTATTGCATTATGGCCTCGGTCAGCGGCAAGTGAATTAAGGAATATGTCTACCGCAGTATTGGGAGCCTTCTCAAACTTCTTATCCTGGAGCTCAAGTTTTCCTTCGCGGATGGTAAGCATCTTGTTGTTCGGGATAACATAGATACAGCCTGCTTCTACTTCCATATTATTATCAGCCTCAACCACCTGCATAGGGGTGTGCAGTGAGATAAGTTTTACAAGTAAACTTTTATAATCCGGTGAAAGGTGCTGGATAATGATAAAGCTCAGGCTGCCACCCGAAGGCATGTTATCGAAAAACTCATGAATTGCTTCGAGCCCCCCGGCTGAAGCACCTATTGCAACTATGTAGTGGTTATTTTTACTCACGCTTTAATACTCATCTTTATATATACCAATGGTTTGCCATTTTTTATAGAGTACCTTTTTTTATTTAATAATAAATGGCCTCAGGGCATCTCTCATTCTACCTGCTGACTGGCGCTCCCGGTCGGTCCAGTTTATGGCCGTGCCTTTTACGCTCTGTTTCCAGGTTTTAAATGATGTTCTTGGGTGATAGTCCTTTCCATTTTTTTCGAAATGAAGGGCTTCTTCGGGATTTCCACCCCACAACACTTCCCGGGTTTCCTCCGGGCGGTAGGCGAAGATCACATCACCATTTTTCATGTTGAAGGGTAATACCAGTACCCCCGAGAAGTTGGTTTTGAGGATATCCCTGACGGAAGGCAGGCTAAAATCCTGGTCTTTTCCCTTTGCCTGCATCCATAGCAAAAGCTCCTCGGCATCGGCATTGGACGGAACACTTCCATAAGTATGTTTCACTCTTCCATTTATTAGAATGGACGCCCCGGTTGCAGATAAGGCCGCCAGGATCAAAGCCGGTTGTTTCGGCAACTGCCCGGTATGGTAAACCTCCTTCATCAGGATCTCCAGGTTTTCCAATGATGATTCTTTCTGCAAAAGCAGGGAGTTGTCTTCCAGGTGAGCGATCCGGGATGAAATAAACTCCGAGGCAATGCTGAAAAAAGCCTTTTCGATCGACGTCAGGTACCTTGGTGTTTTATGATGACATGCTATCAGCCCCCAAAGCTTTCCGTTGTGCAGGATACGGGTGCTCATGGATGCCACAATGTTCATGTTTGCCAGGTACTCCAGGTGAACGGCCGCAACGCTTCGGAGATTGGATGCACTCAGGTCGGTAAACTTGCCGGTTAAAGGATTCAATACAGGGTATAGTGCAACCGGGACATAGCTAATATCCGGGATGAGCCTGTACACTGTATTTTGATAGAGTGCCCGCGCCTGCGGTGGAATATCTGATGCCGGAAATTTATGTCCGAGGTAAGATTCCATTCCCGGGGCCATTTCTTCCGCCACCACATCGCCGTTCCATTCCTGATCGAAACGGTACACCATAACTTTATCAAATCCTGAATTTGCGCGGATAACTGTGGCGATCCTTCCGCACATTCCGTTACTGACCCAGCTTCATTGATTTCCATGATCATTCCGCTGACCATCTGCTGGAGGAGGGCAATTTCATTGCTATCACCGGGGGTGGACCGTTCAAGTTCAAACAGGATAAACTCTCCTGACCGCCTGATTTCCCCGTCAAAATTTCCGCCGGGAAAGGATAGCCTTACCGGGGTTGCCACCAGTGAGCTCTTTGAAACCAGGGCTGCCAGGGATTCCATCATTTCGGGTGGAAGAAATTCAGCCAGGTTCCTGTTTACAATTTCCTTGGTCTGTATACTTAACATGTCAGGGGCGTTCTCGCTTACCTGCAGGATCAACAATGATTCGTCTGTGATAAGAAGAACACCATGGGGCTGAATAAGATTGGTCTGGTGAAGCGGTACTTTACCACAGAAGGTTTCGTTATTTGTCATTAAGCGATTTATTTAACCAGGATCTAAATGACGTGAAGGTTTCATTTGCGGCCCTGATAATTGTAAGATGATCTTGCTGGAAGTTTAGAATTCTGAGGTAGGTTTTCCATTTAGTGCCAACGCTATCGCCGTAGGAGTCAAAAAAGCGTGTATGCTGGTCCGTCAGACCAAGTTTATCATTGGAAAGAAGCATTTTCCGGATGTATTTTCCGCCAAGAGTACTTCCTTCCAGCACATAAAGGGCGCCAAATGCCGAAGGAACATCATTGATCTCAGGAAGAAAAGTACTTGACGAGTATTCGGGTTCCTGGTCCAATTCTTCCAGGTCAGAATCAATCAGTAACGCGGTGTTGCGTTCATCAATATCGGGAAGGATGTCATCCGAAATAAATTTTCTGATCTGCAGGTATACCGGCGCATAGAATGCACGAAAAGTACGGAGCAGCTCAATGTAGTTACTCCGGGAATTCAGGCCAGCGATAAAAGGCGCGAGGGTGTGCTCGGCCTCCTGGTGTTGAACAGAGGTCTCAACTTTCAACCTTTCTGAAAGAACGACTTTTTCCGGCATCCGGTAAAAATAATCAGCCGGGGGTAGTTTAATTATAAAAGGGTGCAAAAAAATTATGCACCCTTAAAAACGTGTATCTTATATATGAAAACTAATTCCCGTATTCACATAAAAACTTGATACGCATAAGTTTAAGCTGTTCCCAGTTAAAATTGCTGTCGGCAAGTTCTTCCTGTGCCACCTGCAATGAGGAGGTAGTACAACCTTTGAAATAATCTATGATCTCTTCCTGCTCATATTCATCTACCATTTCTTCAATGGCATAATTCAGGTTGAGCTTGGTTCCACTGGCAACAATGGTTTCCATTTCTTCCAGGAGTTCATCTATCCTGAGGTCCTTTGTTTTCGCGATGGTTTCCAGTGGTATTTTCTTATCTACATTCTGAATGATGAATATCTTGTTGTTCTTTCGGTTAGCCACGCTCTTCATTACAAAATCATCCGGCCGGATAATGTCATTCTCCTCAACATAATTTATGATCATATCCAGGAACGGCTTACCATAACGGATTGCCTTTCCTTTACTTACACCGCTGATCTTCTCCAGTTCCTCCATGGTGGTAGGGTACATGGTTGCCATGTCTTCAAGGGAGGATTCAAGGAAGATCACGAACGGCGGAAGATTTTTTTCTCCGGCAACCTTCTTGCGCAGTTCTTTTAACTGTACAAGCAAACGATCATCAACAGCACCTGAAGCCCCGGTTGCGGCTGCATCCTCTTCATCATCTGCGTTGGCATTTTCAAACAGATTGTTCAGCACCACTTTGAAGGAGGTGGGTTTTTTCAGGAAGGCTTCGCTTTTCTTATTCAGCTTCAGCACGCCATAATCCACGATATCTTTTTCAAGAAGTTCGCGCAGCAACAATTGCCTGATAAGGCTGTTCCAGAAATGAGGCTCTTTATGTTTACCATTGCCGAACACAGGAAGATTCTCGTGCCGGAACATTTTTATCTGCGGGGTTACATGGCCCGTGATGATCTGGATGAGATAATCAATATTATACTGCTCGCCCATTTCCTTAATGGTACGAAGCACTGTTACAGCCTCTTCTTTAGCTTCTATCTTTTCTTTCGGGTTCAGGCAATTATCACAGTTTCCGCAACTTTTGCTGTCGTCGAAAGGTTCACCGAAATAATAGAGAAGGGTCTTCCTGCGGCAAACGCTGCTCTCTGCGTAGCTAACGGTTTCGCCTATCAGCTGGGCTCCAACCTCGCGTTCGCTCAGTGGCTTGTCGCGCATGAAGTGTTCAAGCTTGGAAACATCTTTGTGAGAATAATAAAGGATACACTTTCCTTCCATTCCATCCCTTCCGGCACGGCCTGTTTCCTGGTAATAATTCTCAATTGATTTCGGAATATTATAGTGAATAACAAACCTTACATCAGGCTTGTCAATTCCCATTCCGAAGGCTATTGTGGCCACAATCACACTTACATCTTCATTCAGGAACTGGTCCTGGCGGGTAGCACGCAGCTTGCTGTCCAGGCCTGCATGGTATGCCACCGCTTTGATGCCATTCGCGTTCAGCATGGCAGCCAGCTCCTCGGTTGTTTTGCGGTTGAGGGTGTAAATGATACCGCTTTTATTCTTATGCGACTGAATGAAACGTACAATGCTCTTATTGGTCTGCTCCACGTTCACCTTGGGCAATACCTCGTAATAGAGATTCGGCCTGTTGAACGAAGAAATATAGATACCGGGGTTTCGCAATCCCAGGTTCTTTACGATGTCGCTCTGAACTTTTGGCGTAGCGGTGGCCGTAAGGGCTATCACCGGGGCCTTGTCGTCTATCAGGTCCATCATTTCCTTCAGCCTGCGGTATTCAGGGCGGAAGTCGTGACCCCACTCTGATATACAGTGAGCTTCGTCTACCGCGAAGAAAGATATCCTGAGGTCGCGGAAGAAGTCAATATTCTCTTCTTTAGTAAGGGTTTCCGGGGCAACATAAAGCATCTTGGTCCTGCCTGATAACAAGTCGTCCTTTACGGTCTTCTGCTGGCTTTTATTCAGCGTACTATTGAGGAAGTGCGCCACATCATCCCGGCTGCTGTAGCTTCTTACCAGGTCTACCTGGTTCTTCATAAGGGCAATGAGGGGAGACACGATTATGGCAACCCCATCCGAAATAATTGCCGGGAGCTGGTAGCAAAGGCTTTTCCCTCCACCCGTAGGCATGATCACAAATGTATCTTTTCCCGCAAGCAGGTTATTTATGATCTGTTCCTGGTTCCCTTTAAATTTATCGAATCCGAATTCCTGTTGAAGGAGATCTGTAAGACGTTGATTATTAACAGCGGAATCCGATCCGCTGGTACTGGATTTTGATTTTACCTTAGGCATATTATATCATTCATTGGCCAAAGCCATTCGCACGGTGGCGAAGTTACTTGAACACCTCCTCATTATCAAAACCGCGGGGGCTTTAGCGTAACATTAACAATGCTGTTTCAATATCCTTTTAAGATAAGTATAATAAACGGATTCTCATAGCAGATAACCCTTTTAATACCCCTTATCCCAAATTTGCATTATGCCGTATTTGAAGTAGGTTTGCGCATCCCAACATGCTTCCTGAAAGTATCATATCATCGGCATTGCGGACCATTGAACTCCAGGCCAATGCCATCAGGCAGCTATCCGCTTCAGTGGATGACAGGTTCGTAGACGCCGTTCAAAAGATCTCCGCCTGCAAAGGCCGTTTGGTAATCAGCGGAATAGGCAAGAGCGCCATTATTGCACAGAAGATCGTGGCTACAATGAACAGTACCGGGACTCCTGCCCTTTTCATGCATGCTGCGGATGCCATCCATGGCGATCTTGGAATGATAAGGGAAGATGATATCGTAATGGTGATAAGCAAGAGTGGTAACAGCCCGGAAATAAAAGTGCTGGTGCCCCTGGTGAGGAACTTTGGGAACCTGCTGATCGGTTTGGGCGGGAACAGGGAATCTTATTTAGCGCTGAATTGTGATCTGTACCTCGATTCGTGGGTGGAACAGGAAGCCTGCCCGAATAATCTTGCGCCAACCACCAGTACAACCGCCCAGATGGTTATGGGCGACGCCCTTGCCATCTGCCTCATGGAGATCAAAGGTTTCAACAGCGACAACTTTGCAAAGTATCATCCCGGTGGAAGCCTCGGCAAGAAACTCTACCTGCGGGTATCAGACCTCGTTTCAAAAAACCAGAAGCCGGCAGTATCGCCTGCTTCCAGTTTGAGGGAAGTTATCGTTGAGATCACCCGTAGCAGGCTCGGAGCATCAGCAGTGATGGAGAATGGTGAGATCAATGGCATCATCACCGATGGAGACCTGAGAAGAATGCTTGAACGTGGTGAGGTATCGGGCCTTAAGGCCGGGGATATAATGAGCCGGAATCCGAAATCAATTGAGATAAACGAACTGGCGGCTGAGGCGCTGGAACAGATGCGTAAAAATAATATCAACCAGCTACTTGTTACCGAGCAGGGAAAATATGCAGGGATCCTGCATTTGCAGGATCTTGTGCGGGAGGGCATAATTTAATTAAATGGAGAAGCGAAGCCAGGAAATGAATAAGAATCACTATGTAGCCATCATGGCGGGAGGTATCGGAAGCCGTTTCTGGCCAATGAGCAGGACAGATTACCCAAAGCAGTTCCTCGATATACTAAATCGCGGACGCACCCTTATCCAGGAAACGTACGACAGGTTTGCGGCATTCATTCCAAAGGAAAATATTTACGTTGTTACTGCCCAGGGCTATGGCGATATTGTAAAGAAGCAACTTCCGGAGCTGGATCATCATAACATTCTCTGTGAGCCCTCCAGGAAGAATACAGCTCCCTGCATTGCCTATATCAGTTACAAGCTGCATGAGCTGAATCCAAATGCAAACCTGATCTGCGCACCCGCAGACCACCTGGTGACCGATCCGGAAGCATTCAGGAAGATATGCATGGAAGCGCTTCACTTTACTTCACACATCAAGGCGCTTATTACACTTGGAATAAAACCGACCAATCCCAATACCGGCTATGGCTATATTCAATACGAACCTTTTGCGGTGAGTGAGAATGTGTACAAGGTGAAGACCTTTACGGAAAAGCCCGACAGGGAACTGGCAAGAACATTCATTGCAAGCGGCGATTTCTTATGGAATGCCGGCATCTTTGTTTGGGAAGTAAAGAATATCATCCGCGCATTTGAAAAACTGCTTCCTGAAATGCACGAGGTTTTCGATGGCGAAAAATCAAGATTCAACACAAAGAAGGAGAAGGATGCACTTGAAAGAATTTATCCGCAGTGCGTGAACATCTCCATCGATTACGGAATCATGGAAAAGGCCGACAATGTTTATGTGATACCATCTTCATTTGGCTGGAGCGATCTTGGAACGTGGGCCAGTGCATACGAGAACCTGGAAAAGGATTACCTCGGCAATGCAGTTGCTGGTGATAATGTGATGGTGATAGATGCCACCAACAACATGGTGCATGCAGATAATAAGAAACTGGTATTGCTGCAGGGACTGGATGATTATGTGATCGTTGATACAAAGGATGTGTTGCTGATCTGCAAGAAAACGAACGAACAGGCTATAAAGGATTATGTTGCCGAAATAAAGCGGAACAAGGGCGACAAATTTCTCTGACCCCATAATTCCTTCCATGATAAAAAGTAAGCTACCGGGTGTAGGCACTACCATTTTCACGGTAATGAGCAGTCTCGCACAGCAACACAATGCTATTAACCTTGGCCAGGGTTTTCCTGATTTTGAAATGCCGGGTGAACTTACAGAACTCGTTTCCGCCGCAATGCGCAGTGGCCACAACCAGTACACTCATATGAACGGCTTGCCTTTATTACGTACAAGGCTTGCAGAGAAATATTATAAAAGCTATGGTACACCGGTAAATGAAGAGGAAGAGATCACTGTAACGCCAGGCGGAACTTATGCCATATACACTGCCCTCACAGCAATACTGCAGCCCGGGGATGAGGTGATCCTGTTTGAACCGGCATACGATAGTTATATTCCAAACATCATAATTAACGGGGCGATACCCAGGCCGGTAAAACTGATGCATCCTGGCTATTCGATCGACTGGAACGAGGTGAGGACTATGTTGAATGAAAAGACACGTGCTATTATCATTAACTCACCGCACAATCCAACCGGCACATTATTGACAAAAGAGGATATGCTGCAATTGCAGGAAGTCACGCAGGGTTCGAGGCTAATAATTATAAGCGATGAGGTTTATGAACACCTGGTCTTTGATGGGCTGCAGCATGAATCTGTGCTGAAGTATCCCGCACTGCGCGAAAGGTCGCTGGCTTGTTTTTCCTTTGGAAAGGTTTATCACTGCACAGGTTGGAAAACAGGATATTGTATTGCACCTGCAGAACTGATGAAGGAGTTCAGGAAGGTTCACCAGTTTAATTGCTTTACCTGTAATACACCGGTTCAGCATGGCATTGCTGAATTTCTTCTCAACGGGGAACATTACCTTTCCCTTGGAGAATTCCTGCAAGCCAAAAGGGATTTTTTGCAGAATGAATTGTCTGGCAGCAAATTAAAACCGCTGCCCAGCCATGGAAGCTATTTCCAGCTATATAGTTATGATAGTGTCTCTGATCTCAATGAACAGGAAATGGCGGAGAAGTTAACCGTTGAAGCCGGTGTGGCAACTATTCCTGTATCAGCATTCTACAGCAGCCCATGCGATAACAAGGTACTTCGTTTATGTTTTGCAAAGAAAGAAGACACACTTAAAGAAGCTGCAAGGCGCTTAAAAACTATATGATGCGGTGCTTCTCCTACCTGCTGATCATTTTTTTTGCTGCCCGTTGCTCCGGCGATGTGTCAAAGAATGACACAGTGGCATCAGTTGACACAATCGTTGCCCCTGCAGGTTCAGAGACCCCGGATACGATCATCCAGGGAATTCCTTTCCGGGTTGATGAGGTAAGGCCTGATCTTAAAGAAGTGAGTGTTCTGCGCGATTCACAAACGACCCTGCAATTAAAGATCCCACGGGGTTACAGGATCAGCGTGGCAGCAAACAAGCTGAACAGATTAAGGTTTCTTAGCAAAGCTCCTGATGGAAGGCTGTTTGCCACAGACATGTATAGCCTGGCTGACAACAAAAAAGGCAGGGTATTGCTTTTTGATGGATGGAATGACAGCACGCTCACCTTTTCGTCGGTGAAGGAGTATCTCACCGGCCTGCATAATCCTAACCAGGTTGAATTTTTTGGCGGTTACCTGTATGTAGCGGAAACCGGCCGGCTTTCCAGGTATAAATATGTGGAGGGAAGTGACCGTGCAGGATCTGCACCTGAAGTGATCGCCACCTTCCCTGACTATGGACTCAGTTATAAATACGGGGGCTGGCATCTTACACGCAGCATAGCCTTCCACAATAACAAGCTTTATGTAAGTGTAGGCAGCAGTTGTAATGCCTGTGTAGAAACAGAGGAATTGCGTGCAGTGATAGTTGAAATGGATCCCGATGGAAAGAACCCTGTGATCTTTGCGACCGGGTTGAGAAATTCAGTTGGTATCGGGTTCATAAAAGGACAGCTTTGGGGAACAGGTATGGGCCGGGACCTCCTGGGGCCTGATAAACCCGAAGATCCCTTTCAGCGGATTGAAAGAGGTTTCTTTTACGGCTGGCCATATTATTTCCAATACCGCGACAGCATTTATACTGATCCTGAATTTGGCGCACAGGTACCGGCGGGTATTTCTAAACCACCACTGGCACTTACCGGTTTTGCTGCACACAGCGCTCCTCTCGGCTTTGAATATCTTAATGGCTTTGAAGATACGCTGGTTAATGACCGCGTTATCGTGGCGCTGCATGGCAGTACCACGGTAAGCCGTAAACGAGGCAATGAAGTGGTGCTGGTCGCAGATGGGAAGTACCATCCCTTCGTTACCGGCTTTTTACAGGGCACTACTGAAGATGCGCGCCTAGGCAGACCATGCGATGTATTGATGTTCGACAGGAACACCATTTTCATAACCGACGATAAATACGGAACGCTTTATTGTCTTCGTTATACACCAAACTGGGTAAGGTGATGATCAAGGTGCTTGAACATTGCCATGCCCCATTGCTCAGGAGTGAATTTGCCAAACATTGGATGCGGGTATTTTGTGATGCCTGCAGGGCCGGCAGTATAGAATTTCTTAACTACATCTAACAATAGCTGTTTCTCATTTTCAAAATTCCTTTCATCACGGATGATGAAGTTTGGCGCTGTCGGAAGGTTTTTTTTCCATGGCTTATCGTTATAAAGCTGCGCTTTCACAAAGGGCCCGAGAATATAGCCTATGAACATGCGGGGCAGCTTTTTTTCTGAAAGCGGCACCGAGAAGGTTTGGGTCATGTGGGCCAAAGCTTGCGCAACATTCATTTTCCCCCACCTGGCTTCAGAAGAGGGTGAGAGTTTATTTATCCTGTCCAGGATGCTGTTATAAACATCGGTTTCGAATAGATTCTGCATTATGGTTTATAGGTTTTTAAAAATTTTTCGGCTTTTAGAAGGTCTTCGGGTACATCAATTTTCACGGTTTCTTCACCGGTTTCGATCATTCTCAGGGGAATGCCGTTTTCCAGGTACCTGAGGCATTCGATCTTTTCAAGGGCTTCAAGCGGGGTTATCTTCCATTGGGTGAACTGCATCAGGCTTTCCTTCCTGAAAGCATATACCCCGATGTGTTCGAAATATACGGCTTCCAGGGTTGTATCCCTGTGGAAAGGAACCGGGCTTCTGCTGAAAAGCAGCGAATTCTTATTGCTGTCAACCACCACCTTAACATAGTTGGGGTCTGTTACAAGTTCCTTATCGCGAAATCTTCGCATCAGGGAAGCCACACGAACCGTCGGATCATTGAAAGCTTCCAGCAATTGTGCAAGGGAAGGTTTATTCACAAAAGGTTCATCGCCCTGAACATTCAGTATTATGTCGGCATCAAGGTCCCGGGCGGCCTCGGCAATACGGTCGCTACCGCTTTCGTGGGACGCCAGGCTCATAATGGCCTTTCCGCCGCGTGAAGTTATTTCGTTATATATGATCTCATGATCCGTTACCACGTATACCTGGTCGAAAAGGCCTGTTGCCACTGTGTTCTTCCATGTGTGGCTGATCACTGGCATGCCCCCAAGAAGCTGCATTAATTTATAAGGGAACCTGGTAGCTGCGTAGCGTGCCGGGATCATGGCAATAGTCATCGGGCAAAGATATAGTGATGGTGAATATGAACTATTCAAGCGTTTCCGTCTCGTAGCCGCAATTCGCACATTTATATATATGTTGAGGCGCTACAGCATAACTGGAGAAAAGCCATGTAAGTATGGCGGTAAGAATGTTCCCAGGGTTTTGTTTCACCTGCTGTTCCAAACCTGTCTTTCCGCAACCTGGACATATTGCAGCTTCCAGGTATTCCTTATCCAGCCTGGCCAGCAATTCCAGCGCCCCATCTTTTTGGTCGATGGGCACCTGCACTTTAATACCGCCAACCGCATTGGTGAGGACCGGGTCGATTGTAACCGTGTATTCATCCCTTAAAAATGCCTGGATGCCTTCCAGTGCAAGACGATCCACCAGTATATGAGCAGAAATATAATTGTTGAATGTGCGGATCGTCGTCATTTCCATGGCTTCCAAGTTAGTTTTTATTGGTGGTGCCGTGAATTTTTTGCCATTCATCATTATTAGCTGCCATTCGTGTAAACTACGAAGTGGCCCGTAACTTTTAAGCAAGTTCACCGTAATACTATGGAAATTAAGCAGTTGTGACGTGGAATGGAATAGATTGGTTTGCTTAATACTATTAAATACTATGTACTATGTGTTGCATAGTACTAACAAAGCGTATATCTTTGTTCTATCAAAACAAAACAGAAACAAACAAATCAAAAAGTATAGTCATGAAAACTCAATCACAATTATTCAGCACACTAACCAGGAGCACATTATTACGTTTGACCACAGTAGTTGATGAAACCCTGGCCCTTGAAGTAAAGCCAAACCGTGTTTTCAGCGCGGCAGACCTTTGGAACATCCAGCGTAAGAGCAGGACCATGATGTCGAGGAGAAGGCTGGTACGTTGATCGATCAAAAAAGCCGCCCTGGTTGGGGCGGCTATGCGATCGGTGAATGTCGGATCAATTATTAAGCATCAGCGGCATAACGAGCATCAGCAATTCTTCCCCTTCAGCCTGTTCAGAAGGTTTAATGATACCGGCCTTGGTAGCGGTGCTCAGCTCCATTACGATCTCTTCGGTTTCAGCTCCATTCAGCATTTCGATAAGGAAACGCGCATTGAAGGCGATCTGAAGATCCTCCCCATCATACTGGCAGGCCATACGTTCATTTCCTTCAAAACTGAAGTCAACATCCTGTGCAGCAAGTTGTAACTGGCTTCCGCTGATGGTAAGAGCCACCTGGTTGGTGCTTTTATTACTGAAAACGCTTACCCTTCTCAGCGCATTTTGAAAATCAGCCCTGTTCACCCTCATTTTATAGGGATTATCCGCAGGGATCACCACTTTATAATCAGGGAACCGGGCATCAATGAGGCGGCAAACCAGGTCTGTGCCCCCATGCTTTACAAAAAGATGGTTGCTGTTATAGGAAACCGTTAGTTCGTCTTCATTATCCGGTAAGGCACTCTTTAAAAGATTCAGCGGCTTTTTGGGAACGATGAAGGAATCTTTCTGCGGGCATGAAGTATCGGTGCGGGTATATCGCACAAGCCTGTGGGCATCGGTTGCCACAAAGGTCATTCCTTTCTTATCCAGTTCAAAATACACTCCGGTCATTGCCGGCCTCAGGTCATCATTACTTACCGCAAATATTGTTTTATTGATGGCGGTAACCAGTGCAGTTGAGGTCATGGTGAACGAAGTAGCCTCATCGGCTGCGGGCTCTTTGGGAAAATTATCCGGATTTTCACCCATTACCTTGTACTTGCCGTTATCGCTGGTGATCTCTATGCCATAGTTCTTATCAACATTGAAGGTCAGTGGCTGATCAGGAATATTCTTCAGTGAGTCAAGCAGGATCTTGGCCGGGATGCACACTTTTCCGCTTTCTTTGGCCTCTATGTCCATATGAACCTTCATCACGGTTTCCAGGTCGGTAGCCACAACAGTAAGCCTGTTCTTCTCTATTTCAAAAAGGAAATCCTCAAGGATCGGCAGAACAGTATTCGCATTAATTACCCCGCTAATCTGTTGCAGCTGCCTTAACAGTGCAGATGAGGAAACTATAAACTTCATATATGCTGATTAATTGGAAAAAAAATTGCTGCCGGCAAGATAAAACATTTCACAGTTGACCGTGCAGCCGGGTTAACATTTTTACCCCCGTAAACTGCCTGTTTATTAAGGTTATAGCTGTAGGTCCGGCTTTTGCAGAAAGTATGATGCTTTAGGCTTACAAAATCAAAACTCCCTAACTTAGAACAGATGATAGACAGGCTCCTAAAGTGGAAAAGAAGGCCGGATGCCATACGTCCGGATATAAAATTCGGAAGGTATAGCGATAATAATAAGTCGGTAGCCAAGGCAGGCCTGTGGACTGAATCGGAGAACCTGTTCAAGGAAAAAGAATTCCGCAACAGCATCAAAACATTCTTCGAATACCTGAGGGATGATGAGGCAGGGAATGTTGAATTCCGGGAAGTGGGAGATGAATTTGCATTTGAGATATACCAGGGATCGAAAATATTGAGGGGAGAAAGTAAAAAAGAATGCATCCACACTTGGGTTGAGCTCGCCCGGATGTCGCAGCATTCTGTTCCGGTAATGCGCAGGCTGCTTGAACAGAATTTCAATCTTTTTTACAGCCGTTATTCGCTTAATGGTGAAAAGCTGATGATGCAATTTGACACCGAGATCGACGCTGCGAATCCCAACAAACTTTATTATGCCCTGAAGGAACTGGCCATAATGGCCGATAAACAGGATGACCTGCTGGTCCAGGATTTCCAGTCGCTTGAAAAGCTGGATATGGAACATGTTCACGAACTGCCGGAGGCAGAAAAGGAAGTGAAGTATGAATTCTTCAGGAAAAATATCCGTGAATCCCTTGACCAGGTGAACACGCTTGATGCTGAAAAGTATACAGGAGGAGTTGCATACCTTCTGCTGGCATTGCTGTACCGGATCGATTTTCTCATAGTTCCCGAAGGCTGGCTGATGCACGAACTGGAAAGGATACAGTCTATTTATTTTAAAAAGGACAACCTGAGTAATATTGAAAAGAACAGGCAGATGCAGCAGGCCATCGAAAAACTGGAAGAGATCAGCAAGGAAGATTTTTACAGGTACCTGTTCAGGAGCAAAAGCACTTTCGCCATCAGGCTTCCCAAGAATTATTCGAATGTTTCCGAGGCCATCACCAATGCGAACAAAAGCATGATATGGTATCGTGACAATAAATACCCGGAGATCGCGCGGCAGATCTGTGAATACGGTATCTCCTTCTGCCAGTACACTTACAGTCTTCCAAAAGTGGTCACAGAATATTTTCAACTGCTGATGGAGATCAATTACAGCGAGTATTTCAACAAACTGGGGTTCAGCCTGACCTTCTATAATCATAATAAAGGAAAATTCGATCCCTTTTCAATTGAAACGGAAATCGAAAGGATCACGAGGAAATGGAAAGAAAAATTTTCGGGACTGAATTTCAGGACCAGCAGGCTTAAATACGACAACCTTGTAAACTTCAACCATTCATTCACCACGGAATTGTCCGAGCTGAACCTTGAAACCGACTGATGACAACACAGGAGATCATAGAGAAATACCAGGTGGCGATCATCCAGATCTCAGCTCCTACGGGAAATGGTACCGGGTTTTACCTGAAAGAGTATGACCTCATCGTGACCAACAATCACGTAACAGGCGGCGCGCCGGAAGTTGCGATCCAGGGCCGGTCCTTTCCTAAAAGACTTTCGAGGGTTTGGTATGCAGATGAGAAACATGATCTCGCTTTCCTGCAACCACCGGATGATATAGAATTAGGTGTAGTATCGCTCGGAAATTATGAAACCCTGAAGGATGGTGATAATATCCTGGCCATAGGTCATCCATACGGACTAACGTATACGGCTACCCAGGGCGTGATAAGCAAAGTGGACCGGATCAGGAACGGTCTGAAATATATCCAGATCGATGCAGCTATAAATCCCGGCAACAGTGGCGGTCCCCTGGTTAATAACACGGGTGATGTTATCGGTGTGAACTCATTCATCATCCGCGGCGGCGACAACCTGGGCTTTGCGCTCCCCGTTAGTTATTTGAGGGCCGCTCTTGAACTTTATGCTCCTCACCGCGGCGAAACATCCACCCGCTGCCCTGCATGCGATTTCCTGGTAACAGAAGAAAATATTGATTCAGCTAAGTATTGTCCCAATTGCGGAACCGAGGTAAAACTTGCGGTGATGCCGGAGAAGGAAGCTGAGCCTTATGGTATAGCAAAAACCATTGAGGCGATCCTGAGGGACCTTGGCAAGAATGTGAAACTTGCAAGGAATGGAACCAATAACTGGGAAGTTGAAGAAGGCGGTGAGCAGATCAAGATCAGTTATAATCCCGACAACTATTTCATAGCCGGTGATGCCTTCCTGTGCCAGCTGCCGAAGGAACCATCACAAATTAAACCGCTTTATAAATTCCTGCTGGAAGAAAATTACAAGCTCAACTCACTCGTGTTAAGCTGCACCGGCCAGGATATTGTGCTGAGCTGCATGATGTATGATCTTGATCTTACCCACGAAAAGGGGATGAAACAATTCAAAAGACTTTTCGAACTTGCTGATAAATATGATCGCCTGCTGAAGTCGGAATTCGGCTGTGTAGACAGGTTAAGAGAATGATGGAAAGAAAGAATATCGGTTTGGAAATGGCCGGCATCAAAATAAGACAGTATTGTGCCTACCAGGAAAGATGCCATAGCGAAGTGATGGAGAAACTTTTTTATTTCGGTCTCAATGAAGATGAATCCGGGGAAGTGGTGAGCCAGCTTATTTCTGAAGACCTTCTTAACGAAGAAAGATTTGCCAGGGCTTTTGCGGGAGGAAAGTTCAGGATGAAAGGCTGGGGCAAGAATAAGATAAAAGCTGCTTTGAAACAGAAACGCGTAAGTGATTATTGTATCAGGAAAGGACTTGAGGAGATCGGGGAAGACGATTACCAAAAGCTTTTTGAAAAGTTGTTCCGGGAAAAGTCAGCATCATTGCGCTCTGAAAAGAATAAATGGAAGAAGATGGCGGCGATCCGTTCTTTTTTGTTGCAAAGAGGTTTTGAGCACGACAGGATAAATGAAGCCTTTTCAGGCTGATCAGCCCCTGCACCCTTCCAGCTCATCTGCGCAGAACGAAGAAGCTTCCAGTGCTTCCTGGCAATATGCAAAGGTGTGCTTTTTACAAGCCTCTGCACAATCTTCACACACCCTGATGCAAACCTGGACAAGCTGCCCGGCCTTTTTACTTGCGAAACTCATCATCCGGGAAGTCACTTTGCATATCTCTGCACATTCCAGGCATAGTTGTACGCAGTGAGATACGTCTTCCCTGTTTTCTTTTGCTCCCAGCGAAGCAGCATGCAAACAAACCGCGGCACAATGATTCACAGCCTCAATGCATCTCTCGTATCGCTGGAATGAATTCATAAAATTTTCGCGGCAAATCCCGAGCCATTTAGCAGAATTACCGGGGTACAAGTACCTTTGATGTATGGCAGAAGACCTCAGGATAATTTCAGGAACGAAGGAAGAACAATACCAGGAACTGGTACCACAGGTAGAAGGGTTATTGACCGGGGAAACAGATCTTATTGCCAACCTTGGAAATGTATGCGCTGCACTGAAGGAGCAGTTCAGGTGGCTGTGGGTCGGATTCTACCTTGTTAAAAATGGCGAACTTGTTCTTGGTCCTTTCCAGGGGCCTGTTGCCTGTACCCGCATAGCTTTTGGAAGAGGGGTTTGCGGAACTGCATGGAAACAGAAAGAAACATTGATCGTTCCGGATGTTGAGAAATTCCCGGGTCATATTGCCTGCAGCAGCGCCTCCCGTTCAGAGATCGTAATTCCGGTTATTAAAAATGAAGAAGTGATAGGAGTGCTCGATGTGGACAGCGAGGCTTATGATCAATTTGATGAAACCGATAAAAAATACCTTCAGAAGATAATTTCACTCATAACCTTCCCGGATCATTTCTGATCCTTCCAGCCCCAGAGATACCTGCAGGCATAAGTTCTGTAGGGGCTCCACTTTAAGGCGATCTTTTCCATATCCGCTTTAAGCTTCTTCCGGTCCGTGGTATCCAGCCCGTATAGTTTTGCCATTGATTGCTGGATACCCAGGTCATCCACAGAGAAAACATCTTCTCTTCCCAGGGTGAACATCAGGATCATTTCAGCAGTCCATCTTCCCACGCCTTTTATCTGCACCAGGAAGTTTATGAGGTCTTCATCGTTCATTTTATGGACCTGGCGATCTGTGACATTCTTTTCATGAAAGAAAGAGCAAACATTCCTTACATAATGCGTTTTTGAATTTGACAACCCAATGGAACGCAGGGTTTCAAAATCGATTGCAAGTATATCTTGCGGTGAGGGAACTTTTTTGTTGAACAGGTCCAGGAAGCGTTGGTAGATCACCGCGGCAACCCTGGTGCTTAATTGCTGGCTGATAATTGAAGAAACGATATGCAGGTGCACATTATTCCTTTTCTGCAGTTTGAATTCTTCCTGCAGTGCAATTATCTTTTTTAGTTTTTTGTCTTTTGAGAGATGCTCCCTGTGCATACTAAATAAAGTTCCATGAAATGTTACCGTCCTTTTCATCCTTTAAGGCAATGCCGAGTGCGGAAAGCTTATCACGGATCTTATCAGAGGTTACATAATCCTTTTTGCCCCGGCTTTCTTTACGGATCTCGATCAGCAATTGTATGACACCATCCATCACTTCAGTATTCTGTTCATTGACAGGCTGCATACCCATAATGTCTTCAAGGTATAGCGTGAATTGATCTTTCATTTTTGACAGCGTGGATGATGAAAGCGCAGACATTGGGATATGCCCGGCCTTCAGCGAATTGATTACCGGAACGATCTCGAACATATTTGCGATAACCCTTGCTGTGCTAAAGTCATCATCCATGAATACCGGGAATTCATCCAGCCATCCATTCACCTTCTCATCAAGAACTTTATCGCCCGCCGATTGGGTTTCGCTGGTAAAACCCTTCAGGATCTCATACGATTCCCATAAACGCTTAAAGGCCTTTTCGCTTGCCTCCAAAGCTTCACTGCTGAAATCGAGCGTGCTGCGGTAATGACTTTGAAGAATAAAGAACCTTATGGTCATGGGATGAAAAGCCTGGGTAAGCAGGTGATGATCGCCTGAGAACATTTCAGTGAGCGTGATATAATTATTATAGCTCTTTCCCATCTTCCTGCCGTTAACTGTGATCATATTATTATGCATCCAGTAGCGCACAGGGTTCTTATGATTGCAGATGGTGCTCTGGGCTATTTCGCTTTCATGGTGAGGGAACTGGAGGTCCATTCCACCGCCATGAATATCAAACTGGTCGCCCAGGTATTTTGTGGCCATTGCCGAGCATTCGATGTGCCATCCCGGGAAGCCCATTCCCCACGGGCTCTTCCATTGCATAATATGTTCGGGTGCGGCAGCCTTCCACAATGCAAAATCCGCTTTATCTCTTTTCTCTTCCTGCCCTTCCAGTTCGCGGGTCGTTTCAAGAAGATCATCCATTACCCTTCCGCTCAGCTTTCCGTAATCATGGCTTGCAGCATATTTTTTTACATCGAAGTAAACCGAACCGTTTACCTCGTAGGCGAAGCCTGCCTCCATGATCTTTTCAATCATTCCGATTTGTTCGATGATATGCCCGGTTGCCGTAGGCTCAATGGTCGGCTCAATGCAATTGAACATCTTCATACCCTTATGGAAAAGATTGGTGTATTTCTGCACCAGCTCCATTGGCTCAAGCTTTTCAAGGATTGCTTTTTTGCTCACCTTATCCTCGGCTTCACGACCTTCCTCCTCGAAATGACCGGCATCAGTGATGTTTCGAACATAGCGAACCTTTAAACCCATGTGTGTCAGGTAACGGTATACAACGTCAAATGTGATGTAAGGGCGCGCATGTCCCAAATGACTTTCGCCACTCACTGTTGGTCCGCACACATACATTCCCGCATAGCCGGGTGTGATCGGTTCAAAAACTTCTTTATTCCTGGTGTAGGAATTATAGATCATCAAAGCCATTGCAAAGAGAGGTTGAGGTGCAAAGATATGCGGAAAGAACGCTCTGTCTAAAGTACCGGTTCTTTATAGAAAAGGTCGGCGATTATAGGATAGTGGTCGCTCAGTTTTTTCTTAACCCTTACAAATTGTTCAACCGTGAAATCAGGGTCGGCAAAGATATGGTCGATACGAAGCGTGGGAGAGATGCTGTAATAGGTTCTGCCGATCCCTGTTCCTTTTTCAGTGTACGCATTCTTCAGTCCCTTCCCAATGGTTTTATATGCGCGGCTGTTCGGCACATCATTGAAATCACCACAAACAATTACGGGGTAAGGACTCTGGTCTATTGCCCTGCGGATACGCTCACTTTGCACCTGCCGGCGGGTAAACCCCGTTTTGAACCTGCGTAAAAGGCTTCTCGATTTCTGTATATCGTTACCATCATTGAGGGAGGGTTTATCAATAAAGTGCTTATTGTCTTCACTGAATTTCAGCGACTGAAGATGGGTATTAAAGATCCTGAACGTATCGCCATCCCGGTCTATATCCACGTATTGGAAAATGGAGTTGTAATCATTCGGGGAGTAGCTCACATTATGTCGGCTAACGATCGGGTAGCGACTGAAGGTGATGAGACCGAAGTGATGTTCGCCATCAAAATCGAGCTTAGGATTATAGGTATAGTGAAAGTAGGGAAATCCAAGGTCTTCCAGGAAATTGGGAATGTAGTTAATGGCTTCGGGTACCGAATCACTGGCAACCATTTCCTGGAAACAGGCTACATCAGGCATATGCTCGTTGATCATATCGAGCATGTCTTCCTTACGCTGCGGATTTTTCTTGTGTTGCAGGATCTCGAAGTGTTGCACGTTCCAGCTCATTATTCGCAGGTTCTTCTCATTTTTCTGCATCACAAAATTTGGACTCAGCCTTACCTGTACAAGGTGCTGCAAAGGGCCCCACGCCGCGAGAATGAATATGGTACTTATAAGAATGAACACCGGCCTTGCGAATAGCCAGAAGAGAAAGAACCCTAAGAGAATTAACAAAAAGTAAAACGCTGCGAGTGGAAAAAATCCAAGGAACCAGAACCGTTGCTGATCAAAGTTCCCGGCATAACAGCCAAGAAGGAAAAATATTCCTGTAAGAATATTTGCAATGATGAAAAAAAGCCTGGTAAGCCGCCTCAATTTGCTCAAACCCATGCATTAAAGATAATTCAAGTACGTGAATGGCTGAGGAAGAAATCCTCTAAGGGAAATAAAAAAAGGCCGCATATGTGCGGCCTTTAAGAATATGGTTGAATTTATCTTATTGAGGTAAAGGAGCGCCTACCTGAACAGCACAATCGTGGCCAGGCTGTCCATGCGGTGGATTAACCGCTGGTTTTGCGCCACTGATAACAGAAGGTTTGGCCTGGGTTGGAGTTGCAGTCATAGGTGTTGCCTGGGTTACTACAGGTGCCTGGGTTCCAGCGGTGGGAGCTGAATTTAAAGGAGCACCAACTGCTATGTCGCAACGATGGCCTGGTTGCCCGTGCGGAGGATTTGTACCAGCCGCAGTTTTAGAGGTTGTGTTCGTGATCACCGGTGCAGCCTGCTGAGGCTGAACCTGTACGGGGTTATTGTTCAGTACAGGTGCTGCGGTGGTAATATTTTGAGCCCCGGAATCAACTGTAGGTATTGCAGCTGCCTGGGTTGTGGTATCATTGGTTGAAGGCAGCGAATTGTCGTATGCCGGGGTGTCATTCCCGCTACATGCGCTGAAAGCTATTAATGTTGCAATGCCGCCGGTTAATAGAAGGGTCTTCATTATTTTGATGAGTTTAGCCTGCAAAGCTAATGAATCCCGCGCACAACCTGAAGGGCCTGGAACGTTAAAGTTGAGGTCTGGAAAGGCTTTTAAGATTGAGTGTCAGCGATTATCAAGTTTTTGTAAGTAATCTTTCCCATCATCCGAAACAAAGGCACACATTACTTCCTTGCCATTGAGAAGGATGGGCCTGATGTCGATAAGTTTTCTCTTGTAAAGTCCCGACAGTGATGCGCCAAAATGTTTTGGCAGGCAGGGCTCACCACGGGATTCCATTTCCCTGCACTCACTTAACTTTTGTTGCATGAGCTTGGTAAGCGGCCGGTATGATGATCTGGTTTTCAAAACGGGAACGGACAATTAGACAATCAGATATTGTACCGAACAATTTCGTTTAGCGTTATGCGTTAGAATGCGCTGTTTTTTCGCCTTATCCCTGCAGTTATTTGGAAAAAATTCTACAGATGGAATCATTGCTGCCGCGCAAAGCTCAGCATTTCCTCGTAAGAAGAACCTAGCTCCTCTTTTTGTGTGGTGAAAAGAGAACGCAGGTATGAAGGGATCTCATGACATAGTGCTTCATCGTAGGCCTCCTGGAGTTGTTGCTCAACCTCGCAACAATGCTTTATCACTGTATCCTTATTAACAGACCTGAATACCTCTCCTAGTTTCTGCCATACAGAAGCAGTGGGTACATGGTCCTCATGTTTTAAATGATCCTTCGCCTGCAGTTCGGTAAGCAGTTCATTTCTTGATCTTCTTCCCTGGTCTATCATGTTCATGAAAAGGATCCGCAGGTCATGTTCTTCCGAAAGTTGCTGCATAGCCTTTTCATATACATGGATACGTTCATTATTGGCATCCAGGAGTGAACATAGAACTGATACCAGGATGCTATCGCTGTCCATCGTTATTACGTTGTTTCAGATGATGCTCCTTTGTTTCTTTTTTGTTATGAGTAACATCATCGCCTTTAGTCAGCTGCTCTTCCCCTTCCCTGCTATCGAGGTTGTCCTTGTTTTCAGGGCGATTCCTGTTATTCGGGGTAATGTTTTTTCCGGGTGTTTGATCATGTCTTGTTTTCATAAATCGAAGTTTTCAATTTATGCTGCAAAAGAGTTGCCACGACGGTGAGTGGTTGGAAGTTGGAAGTTGGAGGTTGGAGGTGGGAGGTTGGAGGTGGGAAGTTGGAGGTTGGATGTTTGAGGTTGGAGGTTAAAGTTAGGGGGTGGGGTACCTGGGCCGGGGAACTGGCGTTCCCGCCCC
>JAEZEI010000125.1 GCA_023417815.1 Bacteroidota bacterium
AGGTTGGAGGTTGGAAGTTGGAAGTTTGAGGTGGGAGGTTGGCTGCCCCGGTTACCTGGCATTCGTGTACGGCGAAGATCTCGTACAAAAAAGCCCCGGAGAACCGGGGCCTTTAATCACACGAAACTTAGAACTATCAAAAAACCATCTTTGTATCAATCGTAACTTTCAGCATTTGCCGGTCGAGGACCTCGTTACCTACAGCCACACCGGTTGGTTCTGAATATGGAACCTCGCGGCCGTAGGACCCGGTTGTAATATGCCTTATCGCAGAGGCAAGACTGGCTTCATTAACATCACCCCAATCTTTGTCGAGGCCATCCTGCACAGCAGAATTTACCGGGAAGCCGTTGAAATAATTTCCTTCTCCATTTTTATTGGTGGTACGGAAACTGACAGGAAATACATACCAGTCTGCCACAGGGATGGGGAAATAACCGACAGGCTTACCATGCGTTGTTCCACCAATAAGGTGAACATTCATATAAGGTCTCAGGTTATTTATCAGTAACTCGCTGGCTGAGGCGGTACTTCTTCCTACAATAAAATATACATCTGGCAGGTTAACACTACCGGCTTTTCTGAAGGTGGTGGTTACATTCTGGTTGGAATGCCTGTTATTATAGATCTGCCGCATCATTACCTGGCCATTGGCCGATGCGGGCGCAATGTAGTTCGCGAGACTTTCCTGGAGGCTTACATATCCCCCGCCATTATATCGCAGGTCAACAACAATATCATTTACGCCATTTCCCGCGAAGCGGTTGAATACCCTCGCAAAATCCTGTTGTATCAATGAGGTGTTTCCAAGGAAGGAATTAAACACCATGTACCCGATCTTCTTTCCGTTGATATTATAAACCGAATCCAGGTACACCGGTTTTTCCTGGTAGTGACCTGCCTGTAATGAAACGGATGCTGATGTGCCATCATGTTTCTGAAGAACCATGTTCACAGAGGAAGCACCATATAAACTGTTTACAATGAAATTTGAATTGGAGGTGGTGATGTTTGAATTACCGTTTATCTGGATAACCTTCCAGCCACGGCGAATACCAGCGCGGCCGGCGGGACTGTATGGTTCTGCGTGACGGATCCTCAGATCACCTTCGGCCCTGAAGAAGACCGTTATTCCAAAATCGCCGGCTGCAGAGGTGCCTGCAAAAGTACTTGCCGTTCCTCCTGCCATCTGGTTCCACTCAGATTGCTTCATTGCAAAACTCCAGCGATCAACCGCTCCGGGAAATCCCGGCTCCTGGCTGTAAGGCCTGATCCCTTCCATCACAGCTTTTATATCACTGAATGTATTTCCCGATAAAGCTGAAGGCAGTTTATCACTCCACAGGTAATAATTCCTAGAAATGGAAAGTGCTGAATCTTTCATGATATCCGCACTGTTGCCGGTTGGGGTTGTAGGATTGGAAGGAACATTGGGTGTTCCCGGGTTAAGAATTTCGTCTGTATTCTTTTTACACGAGAAAAGAATTACCGACGCAAAAAGCATTATTAAAAAGTTCTTCATAGGTTTCTGATGATCGTTTCGGATCACAAAACTTCATCATTTTTTTGTTAAGGAAATTCAATTAACAAGCCTTCGCGCAGCACCGGAAATGCCTATCTATGCAAACCTTTACATAAGTGTTTGCTGATGAGTAACTAAAGTTTACAGGTTGAATTACTGCAAATCTGCCGGCGGATCTAAATTGTAGTTTCCTTAACTACCGGATAGAAAGCTGGGTCTCTCTTTCAAGATACATGGCAGGGGTTCCGCTTAGGTTCACCACCTTTCCTTTTATGCATACCTGCTTTCCCTGCAGGGAAGTTAAAGGATCCCACGGCAGGTTGGAAAGATCTTCATCACGGATGAATATGGTGAACCGCTGGTCGGGGAATGGCTTATCGAGATTAATGAGAATATTCCCCGCCCTGCTTTTCCGGGCGCTGACAACAGTGCCGCATACAGTCACCGTTTCACTTCTACCCATATAATCCTTAGCTATAATAGTATTGAAGTGTGCAGGTGGCAATGATTGCTGCGGGATAGCTGCAAATTCTGTGGTAGCAGAAGACGGTAGCCAGTATTTAGCATCGACGGTTGTCCTGATCTTATCCCGTAATTCCTTATCAAGACCTGTAAAGAAAGTGAGACCAGTGAGTTTTTCCACCTCGCTCACCGGCACCGCATAACTATGTAAAGGTGGGGCTGCTGAAACAGGTAAAATAAAACCAATTGCTCTTTGATTTTGCAGGTCGTAGGCAACCTTCCAGAATTTTTCAGGAATGGCAACCTTATTCTTTCCGCGCTCTATCCTCTTTAGATCATTAGAAAGTACAGGACCGGTTAAAATAAACAATTCACTCTTTGGGTTCCGGATCACATAGTTTCTGAGCGCATCCTCAAGGTCGCCCCATATACCGCGGTTAAAATCTGCCGGCTGCGGGGAAATATTTGAATACAGGTACGACTGCGATAAAGCTGCCTGGTTCCAGCGAAAGTCTGCGGATGGTGCAAGATGACCGCGATCAAAACCGAAACCGTCATAAACTATTGTTCCATCAGTCCTTGTATTAGCGAGGAAGTAATCTGTGTCTCCTACACGCACGCCCTTTACAGTACTGTCTGCGCGGAAATCATTCGTGCGAAGCACAGAGCCGGTGGCGATCTCCGGGGAAAGTATATGTGCCACCCAGCGTGCCTGCAGAAAGACCGGGTCGTAACCTATGAACATGGCCGGGTGCTTCAACAACTGAAGACCACTCGTAATAACTGGTAATCCTGTTTTTTCCATCAACAACCTCTGTCGTTGAAGCTTGAGATCCTGGAGTATGGAAACCTTTGCACTTCGGTCTTTTTCTGCAGCCAGCACAAGTCTTTCCTGGGCTGCAATTAAGCTGTCGACAGGTTGGGCAAAAGCGGAAGACCCGGTTGCCCATAAGATCAGGATAAGGAGTTTTTTCATAGGTCTTCTTCAGCGGCCTTTTTTAAGATGTCCTTCTCCTCCTGTGAAAGTTTATCATATCCTTTCTGGTGGATCTTTTCAAGGATCTCGTCTACTCGTTGCTGTGTAATGGAAGGTTTTTTATGGAAAGGGGCACGGTTGCCGGTATCATAATACATCCTGCTTTTTATCCTGCTTTTGGCTTTCTTATCAGGATTAAAAAGGTTGGTTGCCCCGTGGTACAAACGGTTCATCCATGCCGACAGGTCTATATCTTTTTTCAAAAGAAGGATGAAGATAAAACCTGCTGCAGCTCCTGCTATATGCGCAAACGCGTGCGCAACACTCTTATCTTTTATACCGGCAATATCAATGATGACATATATCGCCATGATGATCCACAGGCTTACTCCTCCTCTTATATGTTGAAAGAATTTGTGGTGAGGTGCCAGGGCAGCTATTGCAGCGGCTACAGCCATGGTGCCGGTATTGGCGCCGATCATACCTGCGTGATTTTGTTGCGGAACCAGTTCAGGAATGATGTAGTGGCACAACAGGAACACCAGCCCTCCTGCGATCCCACCGTAAATGTAGACCGGTATCAATTTTCCCTGCCCAAGATATTCCTGCAGCGCACTGCCAAAAACAGCAAGCCATATAAGGTTGCCCAGGATCCGTAAGATATTATTACCCGTGTCACTGAAAACATAGGTAAGGATTGCCCAGGGGCGTTCGGAGAATTTCGTAAGGCTACCGGGCATCTCAAACCATTGAATTACCCCTGCATTGTATACTTCGGGAGATTGCTGAAAAAAGAAATAGATCACCTGGATGGTAAGGAGGATGAGAAAGCATGTAACGTTTACGATTACAAGGCTCATTAAATTGTTCCCGTCCTGTCCTAAGGTGAATTTCTGCTTCGGCCGCTTATATTCATTATACCTGTCTGCTTCGCCCATGGTTTAAATTTACCACTCTTTTCCTTCTCAGAAAAAGTGACGGCGGTCGCGCCTGTTCCAGAAAAGTACAATAAGGAAACCGGTGACAGCACCTCCCAAATGGGCAAAATGTGCAATATTATCTCCGGGTACATTTGAAATTCCGCCAAAGATGTCAAGCGCCAGTATTCCTAGGATAGCCCATTTCGCCTTTATCGGGAATGGAATAGGCATTATGAATAATGTGGTGTTGGGAAAGGTATAACCAAAAGCAGCGAGCACTCCCATGATGGCGCCGGATGCACCAACGGTTGCTGTAAGTCGCAGGATCATCTGGTATTGGCTGTATTGTCCCGGGCTTAACAAAGCACTGTCGATGGCACGATAATCAAATGCATAAGAGGCCATCTGGGTGAGCGCTGCAACTATGCCGCATACAAGGTAAAAGGTAAGGAAACGCTTAGGCCCCCACACCCTTTCCATTGTACTACCGAACATCCACAATGCAAGCATATTGAACAGGAGGTGAAAGAAACTTCCATGCATGAACATATGCGTCACCACCTGGTAAGGTCTGAATTCCTCAGACTTATAATGATGAAGTGCAAATAGGTCGGTTATCGGGGTTGGTTCCTGCCCGCCTCCCAGTACGATCTGTGCAAAGTAAACCAGTCCACAGATTATCATCAGGTTCAGCACTACCGGGGTGGTTCGTTGTAAAGCCATTTATCAAAGTTAGGTGGTGTGTAATGATTTGAGTTTTAATAATGCGACACATTCTATATGGTGTGTGTGCGGGAACATGTCTACAGGCTGAATTTTTTCAACAGCATATTTTTCACTGAGAAGGTTTATATCGCGAGCCTGTGTGGCGGTGTTGCAGCTTACGTAAACGATCCTGGGCGCTTCCATTTCCAGCAGTTTCATAACCAGCTTCTCATGCATTCCCGCCCGCGGCGGATCAGTTATCACTACATCCGGCCTGCCGTGTTTTTTAAAGAATTCATCATTGCAGATCTTTATTACGTCGCCTGCAAAGAATTCTGCATGATCTACATTATTTATGGCAGCGTTTCTTTTAGCATCTTCTATCGCCTGTTCTATAACCTCAACCCCGATGATCTTTTTTGCCTGCCTGCTGAGGAATATGCCAATACTTCCTGTTCCGCAATAAAGGTCATAAACGGTTTCGGTGCCGGTAAGCGCGGCAAAATCCCGCGTGATCCTGTAAAGCACTTCCGCCTGTTTGGTGTTGGTCTGGAAAAAGGATTTCGGGCTTATGATGAATTCGAAATCTTCCAGCTTTTCCACCACGAAGCCCTTGCCGAAATAAACAACCGGTTCAAGATCATGGATGCTGTCGTTCCATTTCGGATTTATGGTATATAATAATGTAGTTATGCCCGGAACTTTCTGCAGAAGATGATCCAGCAGTTTTATCCTGCCAGGTTCATCATCATGGTTCAGGCAGATATTCACCATCAGTTCACCCGTGGTGCAATAACGGATTATGATGTTCCTGAGCCAGCCGGTGTGTGCCTTGATATCATAGAATTCAAAACCCTCCTGTATTGCCAGGTCGCGAACGCTGTTACGGATCTGGTTATTCACTTCATCCAGCAGCCAGCATTCCCGGATGTCAATGATCTTATCAAAAATGCGCGGGGCATGATATCCGAGGGCATTTTGCATATTGCTGCTCTCGTTACCGATCTCCTCGGCGGTTAGATAGCGTTTATTACTGAAAGTGAATTCCAGTTTGTTCCGGTATGCCCTGGTAGCCTCGCTGCCGGCGATCGGTAAAACCTCGGGAATATCCAGTTTGCCGATCCTGACAAGATTATCAAGCGCTTCCTGCTGTTTGTATTCCAGTTGTTTGTGGTAAGGAAGCATCTGCCATTTGCACCCGCCACAAGTTCCGAAATGAATGCAAAAGGGCTGAACCCTGTCCGGTGCTGGGGACTTTAATTTAAGTACCCTTGCTTCAGCCCAATCCTTCTTATTTTTTGTCAATTGAATGTCGACCACATCGCCCGGCACTGCCCCGGCAATGAAGCAAACCTTTCCATCGAGCCGCGCCATCGATTTACCTTCAGCAGCATATCCTGTTACGCAGACATCCTCTATTATTACCGGTTTGCTTTTTTTTCTCACTGCGCAAAAATAACCTATTGCTATCTACAACTTTTTGTTAACGATATGTAATATTAAAACCGGGTTGTATATATAGCTGCGCCCATCAATTACAATTCGGTAAATTTGTTCTTTACCCCAAGCGCATGAGAAAATTCGCCGTTTCAATTCTTACTTTACTTTTTTCTGCCCCTGTGTTTTCCCAGGGCTTCGAGGTTACTTTGAAAACCCCGAGCTATAAGGCTGGTACAGCCTACCTCACCTACCATATGGGCAAGAACCTTAACGTGGAGGATTCTGCAGAAGTAAGCCCGCAGGGAATTGCAGTATTTAAGGGCGACCGCAAATTGCAGGGTGGAATATACGTGATCGTTTTCCCCGGAAAGAACCTGAGCGTGGATTTCCTGGTAGACAAGGAACAAAAGATCACCGTTAATGCCGATTCGGCCGACCTTTCTGCTACAACCGTAACTCCTTCCACCGACAATGGCTTATTCGTGGAGTACAAGAAATACGTTGCCGTAAAAGGCGCCCAGCTCCAGGCAGCCCGGAATGCTTATATGACTGCAACAACGAGAAAAGATTCGGTTGACAGTGAAGCCCGGTTCAACCAGCTTAATAAAGAACTTACGGATTACCGCAGCAACATCATTGAAAAGAACCCCGAATCCTTTCTTGCCGCATTATTGTCGGCAATGAAAGAACCTTCTCTTCCGCACAGGATACCTGTTACCAGGAATGATTCACTGGAGAATTATAATTATTACAAGGCGAATTACTGGGATGGTATAACCTTCATGGATGGCCGCATCATCCGCACCCCGTTCTTTTTACCTAAGCTTGAACGCTATTACAGGGAAGTAATGCCTCAAAATCCGGATAGCCTGATAAAGGATATTGATTACAGGCTTTTGTTTGCAAGGAATGATGAGGTGATGTTCCGTTATATGCTGAACTGGCTCACCGATGAATACATCAACCCAAAATATATGGGCCAGGATAAAGTATTCGTTCACCTTTTTGAGAAATATCACAGCAAAGGATTAAGTCCCTGGCTGAATGAGAAACAGATGGAAACGATCACCCGCAGGGCATATATGCAGATGCTGAACCTTGTTGGCGAAAAGGCGGCTGACCTTAATATGATGGACAGCACTGGTAAAACGAGGAATTTATATGGCGTGAACAGCGATTATACCGTAGTGGTTTTCTGGGATCCAAATTGCGGCCATTGCAAGGAAGAACTGCCACGGATAGATTCAGTTTACCGTGCAACATGGAAAGCCAATAAAGTGAAGATATATGCAGTGCTCACTGAGAATCATAAGAAGGAGTGGGTGAATTATATAAAGAAGCATGATCTTGGCGACTGGATCCATGTTTACCAGCCAAAGGAAATTGAGGATGCAGAAGTTGCTGCAAACAAGCCATCCTTCCGGCAGTTGTATGATGTGATACAGACACCGACCATATATTTGCTTGACAAGGAAAAAAGGATCCTTGGCAAGAAACTCACCTGGTCGCAGATAAATGACCTGCTGGCCATGGAAAGATCGAAATCCGGCAAAACAGCAACCCATTAACCCATGATCAAGAAGCTATGCCTGTTGTGCGGTTTATCAGCATTGGCGCACGGCACTCATGCCCAGGTTTTATTCACCTATGGTAAAAAGTCTGTTGATGCATCCGAATTCATGCGGGCGTATAACAGGAATAAGAACGACCACGAAAAGCAGACCTCCCTGCAGGATTACCTGGATCTCTATATCCGCTTTAAACTGAAAGTGGAGGCCGCGAAGGAATTGCGTATGGATACCCTTCAGCACATCATAAATGATGTGAATAATTTCAGGAACCAGGTAGCCGCAAATTATCTCAACGACCCCGCGGTTATGAACAGCCTTAAAGAAGAAGCAAGGCAAAGAGCACAGAAAGATCTACATATCCGGATGCTTTCTGTTACACTGGATTCTGCAGCTCAATCCACTGATAGCCTCAATGCGGTAGGCATGTTGAATAAAGCGATGGCAGCCTCTAAGCGTTCGGAAAAGATAGAACAGCCTGTTAGAGAAACCGATCTTGGGTTCATTACGGTCTTCTCACTACCCTATGCTGCAGAGAATCTTGTTTACAACCTTAAACCAGGTGAATTCAGCAGGCCATATCGTACAAAGAATGCGCTGCATATTTTCAGGCTTGAATCAGCCCGGCCTTCGATAGGCAAATTAAAAATGGCCCAGATCCTGCTGGCCATTCCACCGGATGCTGATGCAGCAACCTTAGCCGCACTTAATAAGAAAGCTGATTCCGTTCACAGGCTTTTACAGGGCGGGCTCGACTTCAGCACCGCTGCAAAAACCTATAGCGAGGATAAACTTACCTACATGACCGGCGGTGAACTTCCTGCTTTCGGAACGGGAGAATTTGATGCTGAATTCGAGAGGAACGCCCTGCTGCTAAAGAACAACGGTGATATTTCACGCCCTTTCACCACCCGCTACGGCATTCACATCTTAAAAAGAATATCCCGGGAACCGGCTTCAGATCCGCTCTTCATGGCTTCAGTAGAAGAAAAGCTTAAACGTGATGCAAGAACGAAATTGCATGAGGCGCTTTTCCTGAATTCAATAAGGTCCAAAACCGGCTTTGCCTTGAATAAAGAGGTTAAAGAATATGATTTGCTTCGGTATGCAGATACGATCATGTTCCGGAACGAACTGAAGCCGGTGGATATACCCGGTAGTAATAAAGTGGTGATCCGTTTTAAGAAAGGTAATGCGACCATGGCCGACTGGCTCTCCTTTGTGCGTGAGTACAAAGGAAACTACGATGCCTACCAGGGCGAGTCCAATAAACAGCTTCTTGAAAAGTTTTACGATGTTTCGCTGAAGGAATATTACAAGAAACATCTTGAAGAATACAATGAAGATTTCGCTTACCAGGTTAAGGAGTTCGCAGAAGGAAATATCCTTTTCGAAATAATGGAGAAAAAGATCTGGGGCTTCGCATCATCCGATTCAACAGGATTACAGAAACTGTATGAATCGAAAAGGACTGGCTACCTGTGGCCGGAAAGCGCGGACATGATCATCATGAATGCTTCCAATGAAGAAACCGCTAAAGAAACGGTTGTATTGCTTGAAAGGAACCGCGACTGGAAGGAGATCACCGAAGCAATGCAGGGAGCTGTTCAGGCAGACAGCGGGCGTTTCGAAGTTTCGCAGATCTATACCACCACTCCTAAAGAGGGAACAGTTCTTCCATGGATAAAGAATGAAGACGGGTCCTATACTATAATCAAGGTGTTGAAACCATACCCTGCCGGGGAACAGAAAAGTTTTGAAGATGCACGGGGCACACTCATTAACGACCACCAGGATGCGCTGGAAACTGTATGGGTAGAAGGTTTGAAAAAGAAGTACCCGGTGAAGGTGAATCAAAAAACGTTCGACGCACTCTTACAGGAAAGTCGCCAGGCTAAATAATTTTAATACAATTCCTTTACAACATTGGCCACAATGTGCGGCTTGCCGAGGGTATAATAATGCAGTACCGGCACCCCTGCTTTCTTGAGTTCCCTGCTCTGGTGAAGCAACCATTCCGTACCTACCTGTTCTACAGCCGCATCACTCTGGCATTTATTCATTTCATTTGAAAGTGTTGTAGGCAGATCGATGTGGAATGTTTTTGGAAGAACGTTAAGCTGCTTCCTCGTGTACACAGGTTTTAGTCCTGGTATGATCGGCACAGTGATCCCTATGTCACGGCAGGCCTTAACGAAGGAAAAATACTTCTCGTTATCAAAGAACATCTGTGTAACGATGTAATCAGCTCCCGCATCTACTTTATGTTTCAGGTATTGCAGGTCTGATTCCATATTTGGCGCTTCGAAATGCTTTTCAGGATAACCGGCAACACCGATACAGAATTTTGTTTGGGTGGTATTCTTAAGGTCTTCCTCTAGGTAAACCCCGGCATTCAGGTTGCAAACCTGCCTTAACAGGTCGATCGCGTATTTATGTCCGCCGGGTTCGGGTTCAAAGGCTGATTCGTTCTTTGGGGCATCTCCCCTTAACACAAGCACATTATCGATGCCCAGGTAATTAAGGTTGATGAGGGCATCCTCGGTTTCGTTTATATCGAAGCCACCGCAGATAAGATGCGGAACCGTATCTACATTGTATTTATTCATAATGGCAGCGCAGATCGATTCTGTGCCCGGCCTTTTGCGGATCACCACTTTTTCAAACGAGCCATCTGCACGCTTCTTAAATACATGTTCGCTGCGGTGGTAGGTCACATTTATGAACGAAGGTTTGAATTCCATCAGGGGATCCAGGTGCTGGTACAGCGACTGGATACCTTTTCCTTTCAGTGGTGGCAGGATTTCGAAGGAGACCAGGGTATCCTTAGCGTTCTTTATGTGATCTGTTACTTTCATATATAAAATAGCTGCAAATATAAAGCGTGGTTCATTAAATACAGAAACGCGTATGCGAGCACGGTTTCCTTCAAATTAACAGCCGGGGGCATTACAATATTGTATTTTTGTGAAAACTGTTTTATTTGGACCTGACCATATATACCCGCAAACTTGTCAAGACCTATGGGAGCCGTACCGTGGTGAACAATGTTTCCTTTGAAGTGAAGCAAGGTGAGATCGTTGGTTTGCTGGGCCCTAACGGTGCAGGCAAGACCACGTCTTTTTACCAGGTGGTGGGGCTGGTGAAACCGGACGAAGGGTCGGTTTTCCTGAACGACAGGGAGATCACTTCCCTCCCGATGTATAAGCGGGCCAAATTGGGAATAGGCTACCTGCCCCAGGAAGCGAGTGTCTTCAGGAAGCTGAGCGTGGAAGATAATATCCGTGCCGTACTGGAAATGACAAAGCTATCCCGGGCAGATCAAAAACAAAAGCTGGAAGAACTTCTTAACGAATTCAGGCTGCAACATGTAAGGAAGAATAATGGCGATACTTTGTCGGGCGGCGAGCGCCGGAGAACGGAGATCGCCAGGGCGCTGGCAGTGGATCCCAAATTCATATTACTGGATGAACCTTTTGCGGGGGTTGACCCGATCGCGGTTGAAGACATCCAGGAGATCATCGCCAAACTGAAATACAAGAATATCGGCATCCTCATTACCGACCATAATGTAAATGAAACGCTTTCTATTTGCGACCGCGCTTACCTGCTGATCGATGGCAGCATATTCAAGCATGGGACCGCCGAAGAACTTGCCGGCGATGAACACGTAAGGAGGCTGTACCTGGGCCGTAATTTCGAGCTTCGAAGAAAAGATTACCTGCACCAGCAGGCCACAGGTGAAATTGCCGAAGAACCGTAGATTTTATATCTTTCACTTTAATGAAGTTCCTGTCACCCGCCATATCGCGATTAGCGAGAATGAGATTATGGAGGATCGATAACTGGACCCGTCACCCGGTGGTAGCCCAACGTGAAGTGCTTCAGCATCTTGTCACCAGCGCACAATACACTGCCTTCGGCAAGAAGTATAATTTCCCGGAACTTTTTTCAATAAAAGAATTCAAAAGAAATGTTCCCGTTCACGAGTATGAAGACCTCAGTCCATATATCCGTCGGATGATGGAAGGCGAGGATAATGTACTCTGGAATACCCCGGTAAAATGGTTCGCGAAAAGCAGCGGTACCACGAGCGATAAGAGCAAATTCATTCCTGTGAGCGAAGAAAGCCTCCAGGAGAATCACTACCAGGCAAGCAAGGATGTACTAACTACATATTACCGGCATTTTCCCGAAAGCGACCTGCTAACCGGAAAAGGCCTTGTGGTGGGCGGTTCGCACCAGGTAAGCCGGATCAGCGAGGAGATACAGTATGGCGACCTCAGCGCAGTGCTGATGCAGAACAGTCCCTTCTGGGGGCAGTGGATACGCACCCCGGAATTAAGCATCGCCCTGCTGGATGAGTGGGAAGAGAAAATAGAAATGCTGGCGCAGACTACAGCAAATGAAAATGTGACCTCCCTCGCGGGGGTTCCTACCTGGACCATCCTGCTGCTTAAGCGGATCCTGGAGATAAAGCAGAAATCCACTATCAGCGAAGTTTGGCCAAATCTTGAACTGTACATCACGGGTGGTGTTTCGTTTGTTCCTTACCGTGAACAGTTCGAACACCTGATAGGTAAACACGTTAATTTCCTCGAGATCTATAATGCCAGCGAAGGCTTCTTTGCAGGGCAGCATCATCCCGATGATGACGGTATGACCCTCTTTACAGAGCATGGGATCTTCTTTGAATTCATGCCGGTTGAGGAGTATGGTAAGAAATTCCCTGTTACCCTCGGCCTTGATAAAGTGGAGGTTGATCAGAACTATGCTATCGTGATATCCACCACTGGCGGGCTTTGGCGATACCTGGTTGGAGATACCATTAAGTTCACCTCGCTAAACCCATACCGCATCAAGGTAAGCGGAAGACTTAAACATTATATGAATGCCTTCGGCGAAGAAGTGATCGTGGACAACAGCGACAGGGCCATAGCAGAGGCGTGCAGGATCACTGGAGCAGTGGTCTCCGATTATACCGCCGCACCGGTGTATTTTTCACTGCACAGCAATGGTGCGCACGAATGGCTGGTTGAATTTGATAAAGCTCCGGGTGATATAAATGTTTTCACGGAGGCGCTCGACAAGGCACTGAAAGAGTGCAACAGCGATTACGAAGCAAAACGACATAAGGACATAGCATTAAGACTACCCATACTGCACGACATTCCAAAAGGTACTTTTGCAAAGTGGTTAAGGTCGAAAGGTAAAATGGGAGGGCAACACAAGGTGCCAAGGTTAAGCAACGAACGCAAATACCTGGAGGAGATCCTTGCATTGGCAGACTGATATGGAAAATACCTGTAAAAATTGTGGGCGGATAATTTCAACTCCATTCTGCGGGCACTGCGGTGAGAAGGTGTATGGCAATGACCGCTCCTTTGGAAAGGTGTTCAACGAGGCTTTTCATTTCATCACGCATTTTGAAGGAACCTTCTTTACCACCCTGAAGGCTATCCTTTTCCGCCCAGGCAAAGTATCAACAGAATACTGCAGCGGGGTTCGAAAAAAGTATTTTAAGCCAGTATCCTTTTTTCTTTTCATTGTCATCCTGTACCTGGTGTTCCCGATGTTTGAAGGGCTGAATATGAAACTTCGGTTTCACCTTAGTCACAATACATACGGACTTGCAGCAACAGAAATGGTCAACAACATAATGGAAAGCAGGAATATCAGTATGGAAACCATCACCGACATTTTCCAGCAGAAAAGTGAAAAGGTTTCCAAATTTCTCCTGTTCATATTGCTTCCTGCAATGGCTTTTATTTCGTGGATGCTTGCGTTCCGGAAGCGGAAATATTTTTTCGACCACTTCATCTTTTCCACTGAATCGAACTCCTTTTTTATTTTGTGGGGATACTTGCTGGTCCCCGTGCTTTACTCGATTGTCGCAATGATATCCCGCGACCTTCTTCCCGGAACAGAAATGACCACAGGCGTGGTCATTGTATCCGTTTACCTTATATGGTTTTTCATTGCGGCAAAAAGATTTTTCCGTTTCAGCATCCTTTATACAATTTTGTACATCATATTATACATCATAGGCCTGGTGCTGTTCACAGAAAATGTATATAAATACCTTTTGTTCAATATCACCATCAGGATGATCTAAATCTACTTTATGAAATTATTAGAAGGCAAAACAGCGATTGTTACCGGTGCGGCGAGAGGGATCGGCGAAGCCATAGTAATGAAATTTGCTTCACAGGGAGCGAATGTGGCATTCACCTATGTAAGTGAGGGCAGTGCAGCAAGGGCTGAGAATATTGTATCACGCGCACAGGAACTGGGGGTGAAAGCCAGGGCATGGAAAACAAATGCCGGTGATTATGAAGCCTGCGAGAAATTCGTGAACGAAGTGATCGCTGAGTTTGGGAGTGTTGATATCTGCGTGAATAATGCCGGCATATCAAAGGATAACCTGTTGCTGAGGATGACCCCTGATCAATGGGATGAGGTGATGCAGGTGAACCTGAAAAGCGTATTCAACATGACGAAACAGGTAATAAAGCCTATGATGAAGGCAAGGGCCGGCGCTATAATAAATATGAGCAGCGTGATCGGGGAGATGGGCAATGCAGGGCAATCGAGTTATGCGGCCAGTAAGGCAGGTATTATTGGATTCACCAAGAGCGTTGCAAAAGAACTCGGCAGCAGGAATATCCGGTGCAATGCCATAGCTCCCGGTTTTGTTGAAACAGATATGACCAGCTACCTCAAGGAAGGTGAAGGCGCTGAAAAATATAAGGCAGGGATCCCTTTAGGAAGGTTTGCAACTGCTGAGGATATTGCCAATACGGCCTTATTCCTTGCAAGCGACATGGGCAATTATATTACAGGGCAAAGCGTTAGTGTTTGCGGAGGTCTTAACATTTAAATAGGACCCGGAAAAATTATTTCAGTATTTTTGCTCCCCATGAAAAGGCAGAATAACAAGGGTTTAATTAAGCAATGCATCTCCATAACGGTGATGTGTGCCTGCCTTTTATTGCTTACAGGGATCAACTTCTTTTACTTTCCACCGGACCAGGACCCATCAACCTATGTAATGAGCAGTGAAGATGCTCCGCAGGTTCCTACGGAAGAAAAATCATCTGAAACCAAGAACCTCACCCAGGTGCAGGAAGAATATCTTCACGGAGATCATTCTGAGGAAGCCTTCTGGTTCAACCTGGCCTCCCTTCATAAGATACACCAGGCAGAAAAACTTGCCAAGGTTCCTGCTGAACCTTTATACTCCCCTCCCCGGGCCTGATTACATTTTGAACATTATCGAATTGTAAACAAGGCGATCCTGTGCCCCGGCCTTACCCGGTACGGATCCGTGTAAATTTTTAGCATGAAAAAGATTGTAAGTAACCTGCAGTCGGATTTTCCGTCTGCGATAGTAGTATTCCTGGTAGCCATCCCCCTGTGTCTCGGAATTGCAATGGCCAGCGGTGTTCCCGAATTCAGCGGCATCATCGCGGGCATCGTGGGTGGTATTCTCGTGGGAGCATTGAGCGGTTCCCAGCTTAGCGTTAGTGGTCCTGCAGCGGGATTAACAGCCATAGTAGCTGCAGCGGTATTAAAACTGCCTGCCATTGAAGCATTCTTTCTTGCCGTAGTACTGGCAGGTGTCATTCAGATAATAATGGGGGTTTTGAAGCTCGGGATCATAGGCCACTATGTTCCTAACAGCGTTATCAAGGGAATGCTGGCCGCAATTGGCATCATCCTCATTTTAAAGCAGATCCCCCTGCTGGTAGGATATAATGCAACATTTGAAGGGGATGAATCCTTTAAGCAGGCCTCAGGGAATACTTTCTCTTCATTCATTTCAGCATTTTCCAATATAACTCCATTGGCAATGTTCATAGGCATCACCGGCCTTGGCATCCTCACATTGTATGAAACGAAATGGATGAAGGGAAAGAAGATGTTCAGCCTTTTGAATGGCCCGTTAATGGTGGTGTTGATCGGGGTATTGATGCACAGGATTTTTGGCCCGCGGATGGGAACACTGGAACAGGACATGATGGTTAATCTCCCGGTTCCCGACAGCTTTTCATCATTTGTGGGGTTATTCAATTCCCCTGATTTCGGTTTTCTTTCCAACCCTGATGTATGGCTCACCGCAGTTACCCTTGCGCTTGTCGCTTCGCTTGAAACCTTGTTGGGTATAGAAGCGGTGGATAAGCTCGACCCGGAAAAAAGAGTTACCCCCAACAACCGGGAGCTTGTTGCCCAGGGTTCGGGAAATATTGTAAGCGGTCTTCTTGGAGGACTTCCGCTGACTAGCGTTATCGTTCGAAGCAGCGCCAACATAAATGCAGGTGCGAAATCGAAGGCAAGTGCCATTATCCATGGCCTTCTCATTCTCTTCTGTGTTACCCTTATCCCTGGCATACTGAATATGATCCCCAAGGCCGCATTGGCAGCAGTGCTTATCTTCACAGGATATAAACTTGCAAAGGTTTCCCTGTTCCTGGAATATTACCGCAAGGGATGGAACCAGTTCGTTCCTTTCGTGATCACGATTTCCGCTATCGTACTTACCGATCTTCTCACTGGGGTGATGATCGGGTTGGTAGCCGGCATTTTCTATGTGCTGCGCGATAATTTCCGTACAGCGATCACTTCAGTAAAGGAAAACAATAAGTACCTGATAAGCCTGCGCAAGGATGTTTCCTTCTTCAGCAAATCAGTGTTGCTGAGAACATTTTCAGAGATCCCTGAAAACAGCTCGGTGTTAATAGATATGAGTCGCGCCGAATTCGTAGACCGCGACATCAGGGAAACGATCTCAGAGTTCGAGGAACATGCGAAGCATATGAATATTAAAGTTGTGCTTAAAGGAAGGACAGGCAATGCACTTAACGGTATTCATGTAAACGGAAAACTTAAGAACAACAAGCTTGCTGATTATAGCGAAATTGCAACAGGTCAGATCTACTTCAAACCCTGAACAAGCTAAAACAAACAATAAACAATAAACTTTAAACAATAAACAGAATATGTTACCATACGAAAAACTATTATTAGCAAACAAAGCATGGGCAGAAGAACAAAAGATAATTGATCCGGAATTTTTTAACCGGCTTGCAGCGCAGCAGGCCCCGGAGTTTCTTTGGATCGGCTGCAGCGACAGCAGGGTGCCGGCAGACAAGATCACGGGTACAGACCCGGGCGAGATCTTCGTTCACCGGAATATTTCAAACCTTGTGGTGAATTCGGATATTAATCTCCTGAGCGTTCTGCAATATGCTGTAGAAGTGCTGGAAGTAAAGCATATCATTGTTTGCGGCCACTATGGTTGCGGTGGTGTAAAGGCGGCACTTTCGCAGCAATACTACGGCATCATTAACCACTGGCTTAAGAATATTAAGGATGTTTATGAAATACACCGAAATGAAGTGGATGCTGTGAAGGATGAGAATGAACGGGTTGACCTGATGGTTGAGTTAAATGTAAAGGAGCAGGTATTAAACCTTGCCAAAACGGATATCATTCAACGTGCATGGAAACACCGGCAAAAACCTCACCTGCATGGCTGGGTTTATGGTTTGAAGGATGGCATCATTAAACCTGTTTGTGAAATGCAGGCCGGCACTGCCATCGAACCCATTTATACCTATTCGAATTTATAACAAGGACATTTAAAATTATAGCCGCGGGATTTCCCGCGGCTTTTTTATGTACGGAGAATATCTTTTTCAGAGCGACATGTTCTGTCGCGGCACGACATTATGTTTGCTTTACGACACCGGGATACCCCTGATCTTACCGGGAAGGGGAATTGACAGGAAGGGAAGGTTTCAGGATATTGCACCGGTGATCGTGAATTGGACAGAAGCTAAATATATTATCAAAAAAATACTAAAATAATTAGTGTGTGTAAATATTAATATATACATTTGAGCACCAAACTAATTTTACGACACAGATACATCAATTAAAACAGAAAAAATGAGTAACGCAGAAAAACTGAAGGCCCTGAAACTTACGATGGATAAGATCGACAAGGATTTCGGAAAGGGATCGGTAATGATAATGGGGGAGAAGGCGCATGTGGAACAGGAGGTGATCTCAACGGGTTCGATAGGGCTGGATGTGGCACTGGGAATTGGCGGACTGCCCAAAGGAAGGGTAGTGGAAATTTATGGTCCGGAATCATCGGGTAAAACAACCCTGGCTATACATGTTATTGCGGAAGCGCAGAAGAAGGGCGGAATGTGCGCATTCATTGATGCCGAGCACGCCTTCGACAGCAGCTATGCAAAGCGGTTGGGAGTAGATATCGACAATCTCCTTATTTCACAGCCTGATTATGGGGAGCAGGCCCTTGAAATTGCCGACAGGCTTATTCTTTCCGGTGCGCTGGATGTGGTGGTGATCGACTCCGTGGCGGCGCTGGTACCAAAAGGAGAACTGGAGGGTGAAATGGGCGACAGCAAAATGGGCCTCCAGGCAAGGCTGATGAGCCAGGCACTGAGGAAACTTACTGCTACCATTTCAAAGACCAACAGCTGCTGCATATTCATCAACCAGCTTCGTGAGAAGATAGGGGTGATGTTCGGTAACCCGGAAACAACAACAGGCGGTAATGCACTTAAATTCTATTCTTCCGTAAGGCTCGATATCCGCCGCACAGCGCAGCTTAAGGATGGCGATGATGTGATCGGGAACCATATCAAGGTGAAGGTGGTGAAGAATAAGGTTGCGCCCCCGTTCCGCCAGGCAGAATTCGACATAATTTATGGAGAAGGTATATCCAAGGTGGGTGAGATCATTGATATGGGTGTGGAACTTGGTATCCTCCAGAAAAGCGGGAGCTGGTTCAGCTATAACAGCGATAAACTGGGCCAGGGCCGTGAAGCAGTGAAACAATTATTTACAGATAACCCTGAACTCGCCGGTGAGATCGAAACAAAGATCCGCGAGAAGATCAAGGAAATGCAGGGATAAAGATTTTTAGTTGCGTTAGTAAGTTTACGGCCGCCTTTTCCAGGGTGGCCTTTTTTATATTTGCACCCTTATTTATTCCGGTTGAAAGCATCCCTTAAAGCTCATCTCGCCCTCCTGGGAACTAATATATTCTTCGGGCTGAATTTTACTGCCGTAAAGCACCTGATCAACAACGGGCATATCCAGCCGTTTGCGCTTAACGTGGTAAGAGTGGGTGTTTCCATGTTCCTGTTGTGGATTCTTTTCTTATTTAAGCCTGAGAAAAAATTGATTAAGCGTGCCGACTGGGGCAGGCTGGTGCTTTGCGCGCTTACCGGCATAGCGATAAACCAATTGCTGTTTCTTAAAGGCCTGTCAATGACATGGTCTATCCATGCATCGCTGCTGATGCTTACAACCCCTATTCTCATAACGGTGATCGCCGCATGGCTGCTGAAGGAGGGAATGAATTTTATGAAGATAGCCGGTTTGTTATCAGGCCTTGCCGGGGCATGCATCCTGATCTCCGGGAAACAGGAATCCGGCAATGCAAGCCAGGTTCTTTTAGGCGACATCCTTATCATATTAAATGCGATCAGTTATACTTTCTATTTCATTCTGGTGAAGCCATTAATGTATAAGTATGAGCCCATCGTAGTGATCAGGTCCATATTTACCATTGGTTTTTTCGTGATCCTGCCTTTCGGATGGAATGAACTGATGGACGTAAACTGGCAAGCTTATGATGTAACAGCCTGGATCGTGTTGGGCACCATTGTGATCTGCGGAACATTCCTTGCCTACATCTTCAATGTATATGGGATAAAGATCCTGGGCGCTTCCATGGCAGGAACCTATATTTATTCCCAGCCGGTATTTGCAACAATAGTGGCGATGGTAGTGCTGAATGAAAAACTTTCCCTTACCAGTATCTTCTCCGCAATCCTGATCTTTGCAGGAGTTTATCTCACCAATAAAGCTAACAATGCCGCAATTCATTCACGCAGGAACTGAGGAGCATTACCGGGCTGCCGGCACTTTATTCAGGGAGTATGCTGATTCCCTTGAGATAGACCTGTGCTTCCAGGGTTTTGAGAACGAACTAAAGAACCTGCCGGTTATTTACGCTTCGCAAACCGGCGGTATAATACTTTGCCGGGTTGATGATATGTATGCAGGATGTATTGCAGTAAGGAAGATAGATAATGAAACCTGTGAGCTTAAGAGAATGTTTATTCGCAACTCGCACAGGGGAAAAGGAATAGCCCGGAGGTTGCTTGAACTGGCGATTGAACTTGCCCGGGAAAAAGGCTATAGCCGCATGAGGCTTGATACGCTAACGACAATGAAACCTGCTATCCATCTTTACCGGGAGTGCGGCTTCTACGAGATACCTGCTTACTATTTCAACCCGGAGAAAAATGTATTGTTCATGGAAACTGTATTATAGAGATTCTTCCAACTTTGGATAATCAAAGAATTCAAATTCTTTTTCAGCGATAGCAATTTCTTTCCAGTCACTTATTTTCAGTTTCACTGCAAATATTGAACAGGTAGGCATATTGGCGATTGCGACACCCTCGCAAAGTGAATTGGCAAAATCGGTGATGCCCGGGTTATGGGAAAATACTACCAGGTGTTTTACATCCTTATCCACCGAAGAAATGATGTCATAGAAGGTTTGAACAGAGGCTAAATAAAGTTTATCAGCGTACTGGATATCTTTTTCGCTGGCATGGAATTCTTCACAAAAGATCTTGCAGGTTTTCTTTGCACGTTTTGCAGGACTGCTCAGGAACAGGTCTGGTGTGGGTATTCTTTTCTTTAACCGGTGGGCCATAACAGGCGCGTCTCTTTTTCCACGTTCGTTCAATGGTCTTTCAAAATCCGGCTGGGAAGGGTCGCCCCAACTACTCTTGGCATGGCGAACAAGGTAAAGATGTTTCATTCAGGAGGTTAAAGCACGAATATCGTGCTACAGATTGTAAAATAGAATAGGAATCCGCATCAGCGAAAAATATTTTTGAGAAAACTGTATCTTCCGTTTCCAAAACTCTCAGCGCTTATGACAAAAAGGACCCTGGCACTGGTATCGCTCAGTGCATTATTCTTTGCTTATTGCAGCAGCAGCAGGAAAACCACGAACACATCAACAGTAAATTACATTTCAGACATCCAACCCCTCGTGGAAGCAAAATGTACACCCTGCCATATCCCTTCCAAAGGCGGGAAAAAACTTGCCCTTGATAATTACCAGGCAATGTCGCTGAACATAAACGAGGTGATCAGGAGGATACAATTAAACCCCGGTGAAAGAGGATTCATGCCGATGAAGCATGAAAAACTAAGCGACAGCGCAATCAACGTATTTAAGAACTGGGCGGCAGCAGGTACACCTGAAAAGGCCCGCTGATATAGCAACAAAAAAAGCTGCAGAACTGCAGCTTTTTTTATTCCAGGGCTTCCGTAATTAAAGCGGCCCTCGCGTCATAACCTGGTAAGGTGTTTTCTTGCGCTTTGTGCGTGTATCTACCCTATCCCTGTCTGATCTGAAAATTCCTGAATTCGCGGTGGTAGTAACCCTGGTTCCATTCGCTTTATAGGTAACCGAATTTGCACGGCTGAAAATTCCGCTACCGAAGTTTGCAGTCCAGTAACCCCTGTCTTTCGTCCACTGAACATTCGATGCATTCGGAAAATCACGGTTGAATGCGGCTCTTACTTTAGCTGGAATATTCTTAGAATATTTTGCCTGGTCATCATACCGCCTGTTTCTCCTGTCATCGTATCGTGCATTCCTTTTTCTCCAGTCATCATCACGGTCTTTTTTATTATGCTTAACTGCGTGATGTTTTTTTTGTTTTTCCTTTCCCTTACCACGGCCCTGGCTGAAACCTGTTACGGATACCACCGTAAAGGCCAGCATTAATGTGAGGATCTTTTTCATTGGTCAGCGTTTAATTTTAATGTTAATGAATCAATTCTATGCCATAGACCAAAGGTTTATGTAACGGTTTGGTAATAAAATCCGATTAAACAAAATTTTAGCGAACCGTACCGCTTCCCTGGCTAATTTGCACCCCACAACCTCACGCCATGCAAAGTGCCAAAACCCTGCAACGCTTCCGGATCATAGCCATTATTGAAGGGATCTCCTACCTCGTATTATTATTTATAGCAATGCCATTAAAGTACTTTGCGGACTATCCCTATATGGTTACCTATCTTGGATGGCTGCATGGTGTGCTATTCGTGATCTTCGGCGTTCTGCTCATCCAGGCGTGGGGAACTTACCGCTGGAGTTTTATGAAGGCATGCATCGCATTCATCTCTTCTCTTATTCCTTTTGGAACATTTATTTTTGACCGCGAATTAAAAAAGGACCTTAATAAATTACAGCTTTCATGAAACCAGAAGAATTTGTAAACTCGTTACCTGAAGACAGGCAGGATGCTATGTCCAGGTTACGGAAAGTAATAAAGAAGAACATCCCCAAAGGTTTTGAAGAGACCGTAGCAGGAGGGATGCTGAATTATTCCGTTCCGCATAAGATCTATCCTGGTGGATATCACTGCAACCCGAAATTGCCTTTGCCTTTTGTTTATGTTGCTTCGCAGAAGGCCGGCATATCCCTTTACCACATGGGTGTGTATAGTTTTCCCGACCTGCTGGAATGGTTCACCAACGAATATCCAAAGCATGCGAAAAAGAAACTGGATATGGGAAAATCGTGCATCCGGTTCAAAGACCTTTCAGACATTCCTTATGATCTAATTGGCGAACTGATGAGCAAGATCACCGTTCAGCAATGGATCGACCGCTACGAAAGCGTGCTTAAGAAATAAAGTACCCTTTTTTGTTCTTGCAAAAAGTTGACAAACGAATTATCTTGTAATCACTATTACAAGGGTTACTACCTGTTCATCTGCGGATCCTGTAAGACCCGCCTTTGAAAAAGCTGAAGAGGGTAAGTGGTAATCCTGAAAGCATCAGGTAAAAACTTTTAAGTGATGTACCTGGTGCTTTTTCTTTTAGGGATGGTTTGATTGGAGTAATTTGCTTCCATGACGAGGATATTCTTTTCCATACTTCTTTCTGTTTGCTTTACGAATGTGTTCGGCTGGGGTGTGCTTGGGCATCGGATCGTAGGGGAGGTTGCCGACAGCTATCTTTCCAGGAAAGCGAAGCGCGAAATAAGATTGCTGCTGGGCAATGAATCCATTGCCATGGCCAGCAACTGGATGGACTTCATAAAATCGGATTCCACCTTTGCGCACCTTAGCAACTGGCATTACCTGAACGTAGATGGGGGGCTGCAGGCCGACAGCCTTTTCCAGGTATTGCAGAACGATACTTCCAGTAATATATATGTAAGGATAAACCAGCTTACCAACAGGCTGCGGTCAAAGGTATACGACCGTGAAACGCGCGCCCGCGACCTAAAAATGCTGGTCCACCTCGTAGGCGACCTTCACCAGCCTCTACATGTAGGGCGGAAGGAAGACCTTGGAGGCAACCGGATTAGGGTACAGTGGTTCAATGATAAGGTGAACCTGCACCAGGTTTGGGATGAAAGGATCGTTAATTTTCAGCAACTTAGCTATACGGAATATGCTGCCGCCATCAATTTCACCACGAAGCAGCAAAGGCAGGAATGGCAGAAACAGCCGGTTCTGAACTGGGTTTGGGAAAGCTACCAGGTAGCCGAGATCATTTATGCGGAGGCGAAACCAGAGGAACGCCTGGGCTACGACTACAATTTCAAATACATCGCTACTGTGAATGACCGCCTGCTGAAAGGCGGGGTTCGACTGGCCGGTCTACTCAATGATATTTTTGGGTAGAAGCCTGTCCCTAAAGGGTTTACGCTTGCTTATTTAATTTATTTAACTTATCTTTGAATTTCTGCACAGAAATTGATTTGGTGTGCAGGTCTCCCCATTCATCCTGACGAAGAACTTTTTCACCGATCCTGTGATTCCTGTATCTCTTAATCACAAAACAAAAATGCATGAAAAAGTTTTTACTTAGCCTGGCTGTATTAGCAGTCTCGTACGGCGCATCAGCACAGTTCCCGACCACGGTTACCGATGTAAATACTTGCGTGGTTTTCAGGAACTTCAACACAAGCGATGAGGGTTTCAGCTCTCCGAGCATCTATTCCGGCGACGATGATGTTTCCTTTTTCTGGAACCAGGGAGCCGGTGCAGAAATTGAAAGCAGCGGACTTGCAGTTCGTCGCGGAAGCCTCATCAGTCCTCAATATTTAAACAGCCTTGATGGCCAGTTAACCATAGGCTTCCGTTACGAAGCTCCTGTGGGTACCGAATACAGGATAAGGGTGATCTCCGGTTTGACCACCCAGTCACTCGTTATCCTTGCAACCACTGCAAACGGTCCGGTTTATACCCCACTGCCATCAACTTCGGGTAATCTTTGCATCAGGTTGGATGACGCCGACCTTGAAGCAAATGCTCCTATCAGGATCGAATTCACTTTCCGCGCGGTAACCCCGGGTAATGTGCTGTTCGATGATCTTTCCCTTTCTGTAGTGGGCGGTCCACTTCCCGTTACCTTCCAGGGCTTCACTTCACGCTCTAACCAGGATGGTACGACCAAACTCCTTTGGGACGTAAGCGATGAGGTGAATGTTCGCGGTTATGAAGTGCTTTCCAGCACCGATGGGATCAATTTCACTGTTGTTGGATTTGTAAATGCAACAGGCGCGAAGAATTATTCATACGATTACAATGCACTTATCAAAGGAAATATGTTCTTCCGTATCCGCAATGTGGATTTCGATAACAGCACCAAGCTTAGCGGTATTTTGAGGGTTCGCGGTGATAACAGCGTTTCATCAGATATCCAGCTATATCCTGTTCCTGCTACAACGCATGTATTTGTGCAACACCAGCAGGTTGCTTCACGGGCTACTATTCATATCATTGGCCAGGACGGAAAGATCATTAAGGAAGTTCGCCCTGCAGCAATGACCAACCAGACCCAGATGAACATCAGCGACCTAAGGCCAGGTGTTTACATGGTAAGGTATAATGATGGCGAAGGAAAAGTGCAGACAGTGAAGCTGGTTAAGAACTAGTTGGTTCACCAGTTTCTTAAACCAGATAATTTGTTCGTTAGTGAATATAAGCCCCGGGATCCCGGGGCTTTTTTTAATATCCTCTCACATTCTTCCCCGACATATAATTCATGAAGGCCCTGTTGCAAACCCTGTTGCCGCCACGGGTAGGATAGTTTCCCGTAAAATACCAGTCGCCCTTGTTATTAGGACAGGCTTCGTGCAGGGTCTCTATCTTTTGGTAGATGACCTCTATTGGAATATCAATATGGGAAGGTGTTATAAGTTCTGCGATCTTCTTCGCGATCTGCTCCGGGGAAAAAGAGCCATAAAGTTGCCGTACCACATTCTCTGAATCAAGCTGGCCGGCCTTCTCCAGTTCAATACATTTCTGGTAAAGACCGTTTATGAAATCTTCCTGGCCCGATTCCTTCAACAATGCTATCGTTGCGCGGAAGGCAATGAAATCGCCCATCTTGCTCATATCAATTCCATAGCAATCCGGGTAGCGGATCTGTGGTGCAGAAGAAACAATGATGATCTTTTTTGGTTTCAGCCTGCTGAGCATGGTAATGATACTTTGCCTGAGGGTTGTACCTCTTACAATACTGTCATCAATTACAATTAGGGTGTCCTCGCCCGGGCGTACGGTGCCGTAGGTGATGTCGTAAACGTGCTGTACCATTTCATCACGACTTGCATCTTCTGTAATGAAGGTGCGAAGCTTAACGTCCTTGATCGCTATCTTTTCGATCCTGACCTTACGGCCGATCATTTCTGAAAGCTTTTCCTCGTCGTAATCATTTCCCCAGCTCATTATCTTCTCGATCTTCACTTTATTCAGATAATCCTCAGCTCCTTTTATGAGCCCGTAGAAAGCTGTTTCGGCTGTATTGGGAATAAAGGAGAATATGGTGTTCTTCAGATCATAATTGATGCATTCAAGAACGGTTGGACTAAGATTATAACCAAGCTGGATCCTTTCACGATATATCTTTTCATCGCTGCCGCGACTGAAGTAGATCCTTTCGAAGCTGCAGGCCTTTCTTTCCTGCGGTTCCATCACCTGCTGCACGGTATAGGTGCCGTCAGCCTTCACGATAAGAGCCTGGCCGGGCATCAGTTCCTTCACTTCATTCTCCTCCAGGTTAAAGGCTGTACGGATGGCGGCGCGTTCGCTGGCGGCTACCACCACTTCATCATTCGCGAACCAATATGCAGGACGAATACCATGGGCATCACGCAGAACAAATCCGTCGCCGTTACCAACAATACCTCCTACATGAAAGCCACCATCAAAATTCGGTGCAGCCTCTTTCAGTACCTGTACGATATCCATTTCGTGCGGAGCGCTTTCATCAGCCTTTACAAGGTAGTGGTAGAAAACCTCCATCATGGCGGCCAGGTCACTCTGGCACTGAAAGGCGCCGGGGTTATCGATACCAACCATTTTAAACAGGTCATCGGTATTTACCAGGTTGAAATTCCCCGCAAGGGCGAGATTGCGCGAGGGTACTATATCCTTTTTTACAAAGGGGTGGCAGAATTCCACGTCATTCTTTCCCTGGGTTCCATAGCGAAGATGCCCAAGCAGCAATTCACCCATCACATTCACATGACCCTTCATTAACCCGGGGTGTTTTTTGATATCAGGCTGGTACTTCTCCACTTCAGCGATCTCTCCCCATACCGTTTTGAACAGGTCGGCTATGGGCTGGCTTGCATTGCTGCGCAAGCGGTACATAAAAGGATAACCCGGTTCGGTATTAAGTTTCACTGTGGCTATTCCTGCCCCGTCCTGCCCGCGGTTATGCTGCTTTTCCATCAGCAGGTATAGCTTGCTGAGGCCCCAGAGTACAGAGTTGTATTTTTTCTGGTAATAACCGAAGGACTTCCGGAGACGAATAAAGGCGAGACCACATTCGTGTTTTATCGCATCGCTCATGGTGGGAATTGAGCCGCAAAATTACCGGATTAAGCGTAAAGGGAAACAAAAAACCCGGTGTGATTCACCGGGCTTCGAATATTTATAATTTGTTTTAGAGTCCGCTGAAGGTTAGTCCTACCTGGAGCAGGTTGATATCCGCTGCAACCCCGTCCTTGAAGATCGGTGAGAAGGAATATGCACCGAAGAGGGTGAAATTTCCATAGCCCAAACGTGCTGTACCTGTGAGTCTTGTGCTGTTAAAGTAAGCTTTCGTAGAATTTTTTTGTGTGTATGCGCTGATGGAATTGCCGGAGGCATCGCGAAGGTTCTTTGCCTTGGTATGCGCGTTCAGCAGGGTTCCCACCTTGGCGCCGATTGCGGCCTTTATGGTCTTATTCGGCTTTTCTGGGTTTGCGGTGAAACGGAACTCCACGGGCAGTTCCAGGTAGGCAGTAGCCAGTTTGTATTTCTTATAATGGTTCTGGCCGGTCACATCCCTGAATTGGAGGACCTGGCTGGTTCCTTCGATATCGATCTCCATTTTTTCAAAGAAGATATGACTGGTGCTAACACCCAGTCCGAAACCAAAGCTGAAACGCTGGTCGCCTTTAAAAGGCTTGTCGAGCATTATATAAATATTAGCGCCCCTGCTGAAACCATCCATGTGGCTATCGATACTGTCGGGTGTACCCATCCAGCTATCGCGGCTAAGCTGGAACATAAGATGGTCCGCAGCACGTTCAGACAGGTCGAATTTCTTTTTCTGGGAAAAAGCAGTAGTGGCAGTGGTGATGCAAAGAACGAGCACCAGTAATTTTCTCATATTGAACATAAAGCGGCAAATCTAACGGCTGCCGGGTTAAGGAAAGGTTAAAGGGTTTGGTTTTCAGGGGGCAAATGTACAGAGTTTAGGGTTTAGGGTTCAATGTTTAATGTTCAAAAATAACGGGTGGTAATGTAGAGACGCAAGATTTTGCGTCTCCTTTCCTAAAATGATTAATGTCTGCAGGGTCGCAAGATTTTGCGTCTCATTAGGTGGAATGAAAAATCCCCGGGAATCTGCGATTCAATCCCCGATAATCTGCGGGAAACAGCCGATGCCAATACTATCCGAAACTCCATATTTGGGGAAATCCAATCAACAGAACCCCGGATTCCCAAACTAAATCCCTCAAAAATAAAATTCGTACAGACGTTGCATGCAACCTCCCTACAAATTCTATTCGCTTGTAACTCAGCAATTTGATGCTGGTAACCCTGGGCAATTCCATACTTTTCTTATAATTTCCGGCCCGGGGTTTGCATATTTCCCTAAAACTGTATATGTTTACAGTCGCTTACCGGCCTCCCCTAACGGCCATTCCTATCCTCTGAACTACTCTTTCACATGTGCCTTCCCGGTGTTACCGGCTTATTTCCATTATTCCTCGAAAGACTCGCCTCTAAAAAAAAGGTCTATGTACAATTTTTTTAAACCGCAAGTCGTGAGAGATTCCTCATTATTAAGCATTCCATTGAGTGCGCTCCCAGGCTTTGCATTCAAACGGACGGAAAAAGAAAAAGAACCCGTCGATTGTTTACCTAATTCTTTTGTTATGCACCGAACTTTTACCTGGACGTACAACATCATCCGCAGTTGTAACAATGATTATCATTTTGAGGCTGCGGACGCGCTCATCGAACTGTTCGAACAGCGTTATGGCGACTCTGAGCTGGCTCTTCAGCTAAGAGAACTGCGTCATAAGAAGTGGGCTTCAGTTCACAGCATCCTCGTATAAAAAAAGGGTACCAAGGCTCCCGGTGGCACGTTTTTTAAACGTACATCTATCTATTCTTAATAAAAAACTGAAGAGATATGATGTTAGCGATGAACTACCGGGGGCCATTTCGTGTGCGTGCCGACAGGAAGCCCCTGCCCGCGATCGAGCATCCCAATGATGCTATAATAAGAGTAACCCGCACCTGTATATGTGGTTCAGATCTGCATCTATACCACGGCCTGGTGCCTGATACGAGAGTAGGTACAACCTTCGGCCACGAATTTATCGGCGTGGTTGAAGAAGTAGGTTCTTCAGTACAGAACCTGAAGGTGGGCGATAATGTGCTTGTGCCATTTAACATTGCCTGCGGCCAATGTAATTTCTGCAAACAAAAACTTTTCAGCGCCTGCCACGAATCGAACAGTGAAAGTACTGCTGTTGGTGGTGTATTCGGCTATTCCCATACCGCCGGCGGTTATGATGGCGGCCAGGCGGAATATGTGCGCGTGCCCTATGCCGATGTAGGGCCCATGGTCATTCCTTCCGACATACATCATGATGATGCTGTATTGCTCACCGATGTTGTGCCCACCGGATACCAGGCTGCAGAAATGGGAGGCATCAAGAAAGGCGATACCGTGGTTGTGTTTGGCGCGGGACCAATAGGCATAATGGCCGCACGTTGTGCATGGCTGTTTGGTGCAGGCAGGGTGATCGTTATCGACCACCTGGAGTACCGGCTTGAATTCGCAAAACAATATGCGCAATGCGAAGCATATAATTTCAGGTCGCTTGAAGATCCCGTGGTATTCCTCAAAAAGACAACAGACCATTTCGGCGCTGATGTATGCATAGACGCTGTGGGCTGCGAGGCTGCAGGACATGCCATGCAGACCATCACCGGCCGTAAAACCTTATTGCAGGGAGGCTCCGCCACAGCACTGCACTGGGCTATTAATTCTGTAAAGAAAGGTGGGATCGTTTCCATAGTGGGTGTGTATGGACCAACGGATGTTATGGTGCCTATAGGGAACGTGGTGAACAAGAGCCTTACGCTGCGTGCAGCACAGGCATCTGTGAAGCGACTGTTGCCAAGATTAGTAGAGCATGTGCGCAACGGAATTTTAGATCCGAAAGGGATCATCACCCACCGCGTGCCGTTGGAAGAAGTGGCGGATGCGTATCATATATTTTCAAGGAAACTTGATAACTGCATAAAGACGGTAATGATACCGCCTGCGGCAAGGGCGTAAAGAAAGAGCGGGGGAACGAGAAAAGAGAAACATGAGTAGAGACGCAAAGATTTTGCGTTTCTGCGGGAACCTTTTATAATGAAAATGCAATTAATATGGAACCAACAACAAAAGAATACACAAGACCTGATATCAAGGGCTGGGGCATAGACGCCGACCCGGAGAATGAGCCCACCTACCCGATGAAACATTACACCGGTGATGACCATAAGCGAAGCAATTGGGAGCGTCCTGAATTGCAGCCGGAGAGCGTGGAGAAACTTCACAGCAATGAGCGACCCACATTAAGTGCAGCCTACGGAACCACCCTGCCGCCATCAGGCCTGAGCGGGATGATCCGCCGGTATGCCTTTAAGCACAGCGAATCGAGGTATCGCCACTGGCTGCCGCTCATTCTTGCCGACCGCATAAATGTTGTAGAAGGGATCATTGATGATATTGCCCACGGCAAGGTTCCTAATATTTTCGCGGAGAAAGGTTATGGAGCAATGTGGAAGCATAATAAGAAGGGGGTGGTTACCCGCGTTGCGGTACTTACGGGTGTAGTGGTGTTTGCGACCATGTTGCTTGGAGGCAAGAAGGAAAATAAAAAGACCCGGAATAAGGACTGGTCGCCGGCGAATGCGTATGGGATATAGTTTAGGAGTTTATAGGTTGAGGGATTTGGAAGGAAGATAATAAGTCGCCGGAAGGCGGCTTTTTTTATGTAAGGTTATGCAGTTTAAGATTCTGATATTATCTTATTCCTCATGAAAGCATATTGGATTTTGATTGCCCCTATGTTAATGATGTCGTTTTATTTCAAAGTTCAAAAATTCAGGTCATCAATAACTCCGCCGTGATAATAGACAGCGTGTACATTACCATTAATAATTCAGAACCAATTAAACTAATGGATATAAAACCGGGAAGAATGAAAAGGTTATTTGTTGATGAAAGCAAAATTGTATTCAACAAACATGATGTGACTATTAATGCAATTTTTTATAAGGCAGATTCAATTATTGGAGAACATGGCCATTTTAATGACCTGTACGGTGGTCTATATGATAGTTATAAAATTAGGTACTGGTCGAGGGATAGTATTAGGTTTTTGAATGCAGGGGCAAAGGATTAATCAATGGAATATTAAACAGCTCAATTTATATCTTCAATAGTAATAGTGCCCGACCCTTTTGGCCATACAGGGTAACCATCTTCAATATATCTCATTGAAACAAACTTTCCCTTTTCCCAGATAAACTCGAGGAACAGATCTTCCGGAACTGAGAATCGAACGAAGTCCCTTGGGTATTCATTCAGGTTTTCCTGGTTTGTATGTTTTGACTTATTGAAAAATGACATAGAGTAGTATTGGTATTTATCAAAGTTTTTATCCCTGTTTTCGCTGACAAATTTTTTAATCTTTTCAATTGCCTTTTTCGAATCCGTTCTACCGGTTACCATAAAGTGGTCTTTCCTTTCAATTTCATTTAACTCCTTTCCTTTATCCAGTGGTTTTTGTCTTTCATTTTCAGGAGAGGTGAACTTTTCAATTGAGAATTTACCCTTAGTGCAGGAGGAAAATAAAAGGATTAATAAAAGATAAAGTAATCCTGGTCGCATTCATTCCTATGTTTAAGGTGACTAATAGTAATGGCAAATTAAGATGGTTTCACTTTGGGAGGTTTGACCTTTAGTTTTTATTGAGTTTTGAATGGATTTTATTTATTTTTGCTGCCCCTTCGGGGATCGGGCCTATAGCTCAGTTGGTTAGAGCACCTGACTCATAATCAGGTGGTCCCTGGTTCGAGCCCAGGTGGGCCCACAAAATGAAACCGCCAATAAAGGCGGTTTTTGTTTTTTAGAGTTTCTTTCCACCGTTGCACTATCACCCCCCACATCCCGATTTTTTTGTCAAAAGCCTTTGACAATTTTCAGCAAGACGGTCCGGACTGTCAAAAACGAAGAAAAAGGCGCATCGACGCACTTTTTGAACACTCCAGGGAAATTTCAAAAAAGTGTTACGTGGGTGCTAACACTTTTTCAAATTTTTCAAATTGTGTTCAATTTTCCGAAAATGTCCATACTGCTGAGCAGGCAGACCATGGCTGAAACCTGCATTATGTTTAGCTTCTGCAAACAATTTGGAGGCCTAAGGTGGTGTGCTGCCTGGTGGTGGTATTGATAATCAGCGCATTATATTTATGAGGGTCTCTCTTCGCTCAGGAATTGGACTGAACAAGATTTTAAACCATGACAAAAAGTGTGATGGTAGTGTTCACAAAATTCGTCGGAGGAAAAAAAGTGTGATGACATGCCTCACACTTTTTATCGGGGTTCGAAATATTGTTCTGCCTGGTTATGAATAGATTATAGAAATTTTGAACCACAACCCTAAAAATTGCAGGGGTCATCCCCGAAATTCTCCGGGGCCACCAACCTC
>JAEZEI010000065.1 GCA_023417815.1 Bacteroidota bacterium
AGATGGCCTTCACTGTACCATTGGGTGAAGGACGAATATGTAGGTGCGCTCATTGCTGTGCCTCCTAGGGGATGGCTACACAACTGTACCGAAGTCACCGCTGGGGTGAGGCAAGTCCGAAGGACAGCAAGAAGGCTTCACAACATAGCTTCCTCGCTCCGGACCAGGATATTGGTTGGGGTGTCACACGTAGACACTCGTTGTGCGTGAACTAACTGTGCTTTCGAGGAAGGGAGCGATCAGAGCGGCCACCTCTTTCGCATGCGTCTCAAGCGCAAAATGCCCCGTATCCAGCAGATGAATCTGCGCATTCGGCAGATCACGTTGATAGGCAGCCGCGCCCGCCGGCACAAAGGCGGGGTCATGACGTCCCCACACGGCCATAAGCGGTGGACGGTGTTTGCGGAAATACGCCTGAAAATCCGGATAGCGCGAGACATTGGTGCGGTAGTCGAGGATGAGGTCGAGCTGTATCTCATCGGCGCCAGGACGGGCCAGATAGGCGATGTCCAATTCGTATCCGTCGGGCGACAACAGGCTCGGATCGGCTCCAGTTCCATACTGCCAGTTCCGGATCGTGTCGGGCGCAAGCGATGCTCTGCACGCCTCTCGATTGGCCGCGCTGGGCTCCCGCCAATAGGCTTCCCACGGCCCCCATTCATCGCTGAAACCCTCAACATAGGCGTTGCCGTTCTGCGAGATGATCGCGGAAACCTTTTCGGGATCGCGCAGCGCCAGGCGCAGTCCCACGGGAGCTCCATAGTCGAAGACGTAAAGTGCGTATTGCTGGAGCGACATGGCTGTGGTGAAGCCTTCAAGCACATCAGCAAGACTGTCGAATGTATAGTCGAAGACCCCGCGCGGCGGCGCTTTGGTTTGTCCAAACCCGGGGAGATCCGGCGCAATCAGCCGAAAACGATCGGAAAGAAGCGGGATCAGGTCACGAAACATGTGGCTGGCCGTCGGAAAACCGTGCAGCAAGAGAAGAGCCGGCGCGTCACGCGGCCCTGCCTCGCGATAAAAAACTTCCACGTTCCCGACCGACTGAAATCCGTATCTGGTTGTCACAATGCATCCCTTTCATCCTTTCCAGAAAGGTAATGCGTTCCCCAATTCGGTATAATGGGCGCAGGCTGTAAGATAGAATTTCAGAATCGGAGACAATAATGGACCGACTGGAAGCGATGTCCGTATTCCTCGCAGTCGTGGATGAGGGCTCGCTGGCCGGCGCCGCACGCCGTCTTGGCTGCTCCCCGGCTTCGGTGACGCGGGCCGTCGCGCGTCTGGAATCAATTTCCGGCGAACGCCTGCTGGAACGGACGACGAGACGTTTGGCCGTCAGTGAAGCAGGCGCCCGTCACGCGGCAATCTACAGGATAATGCTCACTGAACTTGCGCGGCTTGAAACACGCTCGCGGGAGGACGTTATCAGCGGCAGCGTCGTCATCACCGCGCCAGAACTATTCGGTCGTCTAAACGTGATGCCTGTTGTTGAGAGCTTCCTTAAAGCTTATCCGCAGACCGAAGTACGCTCGCTTTTCCTCAACCGCATGGTCGACCTTGTAGAGGAGGGAGTGGATGTTGCGGTTCGTTTGGCCACGCTGCCGGATTCGTCATTGACCGCCATCAAGATCGGCGAAGTGCGAAGGTTGACCTGTGCGTCTCCGCACTATCTGGACGGGCGTGCATCACCGGAACGGCCCTCGGACCTGATGAACCACCTGTGCATCGGGTTGAACGAGGCCGGGGCCCAGGAACTGTGGCGTTATCGCGAGCGTCCACCTGGACGCCGCGTCAAATCTGTTAGGGTTGCCTGCCGACTGACTACGAACAGTGCAGGTGCAGCGATCGACGCCGCTGTACGGGGACTGGGAATTGTTCGCCCCCTATCTTATCAGGTCGAGCAGCAGATCGCGCAGGGCGCCCTGATTCCGCTCCTCGAGTCTTACGAACCGGAGCCAGTTCCGGTCAGTCTCGTATTGCTCCCGCAAGGCGCGGGCAACAATCGCGCGGTTCGCGCGTTCATAGACCACGCCGTTCCCCGGTTGCGGAAATTGTTCAGAGATTCTCAGCCAATGGCTTTCCCGCCGCTTGGTGCGTTCTCCGACGCATAGCCGTCCTGCGCTTGATCCAATTTTGCTCTTGAGTGACGGTCCCTGCGGGCCGGACGCGCTGGCATTGTTGAGTCGGGAACCCGCTGCAGCAACAAAGGGTGCGAAAGAGATCGCAAGATCGGCACCGCCACGGCAGCTTCTGCGCCGCCTTTCCCAAAAACGTCCACTAGAGATTAGCCATCATTGAGGCGTCGTCGGAGGCGGTGCGCCTGCGATCGGCCACTTAACGTCAGCAAAGGATATATTCATGACTTTTCGTAATGGTCTTGCTTCGCTTCTTCGTCCCGAAGACTCGGTGCTTGTTCTGATCGACCACCAACCCTTCCAACTCGCGAACCTGAACAGCCACGATCCGCACATGGTGGTCAACAATACGACGGCGCTGGCGAAGGCGGCCAAAGCCTTCGGCGTTCCAACCATCCTCACAAGCGTGGTCGCTGCTCGCGGTGGACACATCTTCCCTCAGGTCACCGATGTCTTTCCGGGACAGGAGGTGATCGACCGTACCTTTATCAACACCTGGGA
>JAEZEI010000037.1 GCA_023417815.1 Bacteroidota bacterium
GATCGACCGCAAGAACGAGATCACGCCCGCGGATCAGGCGACGATCGTCGGAGGACTGCCAACGACCGGTACGCCGAACAGCCAGATTCCAGGTGCGCAGCCGAATTCGTTCCTGTTCTACGATGAATTGGGTCAGCTGGCGACGATCCTGGGTCCCTACGTCAATCTCGCAAAGACCAAGACGGACGGCATCGATTTTGATTTCCGCCAGGGAATCGACCTGGGCAACGGTGGGCAACTCGACATCCGGGCTTTGTGGACGTACCTGTTCAAGTTCGAGAAAACGACCGCGGACGGAACCGTGTTCGAGTATGCCGGCACTCAAGGTCCATTCGCGCTGAGCGCGGCAGGCGGTACGCCTCGCAACCGCGGATCGCTGGAAGTGACCTGGTCGCGCGATCAGCTGTCGTTGACGGGACGAGTGAACTACGTCAGCGGCATGCGCATGATCGATCATCACAATGAAGAGTTGGTCGATCTGGAGGACGGCACTTTCTCGACCACTACGTTCGAGGGCGCCTACTTCAACGTCGATCCGAACGGCCGGGTCTGCGGTGTCTACAACCCGGATGGCTCCGTGCCATTTGGAGATTGCAAGACTGGCGAATGGGTCAGCCTAGATATGTACGGTCGATGGGTCTTCAACGATCAGTTCGAGATCAACGGATCGATCATCAATGCGACGAACAAGCATGCTCCGTTCAACCCGTACACCTACGGTGCGGTCAACTGGAATCCGTCATTCACTCAGGACGGGGCTGTCGGTCGCTTCTTTACGATCGGAGCGCGCTACAACTTCTGATCGGAAAGTCCAATGAGAGCAGGGTCGCCATCGCGCGATGGCGACCGTCTTCGATCGGATGTTGCATTGATCGCTTGTGTACAGCGCGTGCGCTCGAACATTTCGCGCAATGGTGCCGATGATGCCGTTCTGTGCCGCGGCCACTCACGCTGCCGATCTTCTTCTTACTAAAAACAACCCCGTTCACAGTGGCGATGCGGACGAGTGTCCCTCGTCTTGCCGCAGCACTTCGCGTCCGCCGTAGGTATCCAAGCATTGAGCACACGCTGGACTGGTTGCGGGCTAACTTGTGCCTTCCGAAGTTGCACGTGCTTGGTCGCTGTACGCTCGATGCCACAGCCATTGATTGTATGTACGTCAGAATGCTTTCACGCCGTGCGCGGTCGTCTGAACGAAGTTGGGGCTTCGTTGCTTCCCGAACTCAGGCTGGGATACGCGTACGACCATGATCCGTCGGGACCACGGTGCGGTGATGGCCGATGAAATGGGATGCAGGAGTTCGCGATCTCCTGCACCCCAATGCGGTCTGCTATCTGACCTGCTCTTCGCCTTCGATCACGACGTCCCCTGGATTCTCGACCACGGCCATCACGACGCGTCGATTCTCGGCGCGACCGGCTTCAGTCTTGTTATTCCCGACAGGCTTGGACTCGCCGTAACCGCGCGCGGTCAATTGGCGTGGGCTCACACCTTGCGATAGCAAGTACTCACGCACTGCATCGGCGCGACGCTGCGAAAGCTGCAGGTTGTATGCGTCGGCACCGACGTTGTCAGTATGGCCCTCGAGTTCGACTACGAGTCGCGGGTGCGCCTGGAGATCCTTTGCAACCGCATTGAGTGGCGCGAGGGAATCCTGAGTGAGCGCATCTGAGTTGAACTCGAAGGTGACGCCGCGCAGCGTGACCGAACCTTTGAGCGGACAGCCAGACGAATCCACCGCCACTCCAGCGGGTGTTCCCGGACACTGATCGTTGGGGTCGATCACACCGTCACCGTCAGTGTCAGGCGGTGGCGGAGGAGGCGGTGGTGGTGGTTCATCAGCCTTGATCTCAGCCAACTGGGTGTCAACCACATCCAGAACATTATTATCGCTGTCTTTACTGATCACTCCTGCAAGTACCACTCCGCCCAGGATTATGAGCAGGGATGCAAATGTGATGATGACAGCGCGACGGAGCCTGGAATTATAGGTCTTGCGGAGATTGTATGCCCCATATTCCTTGTTCCTGCCATCGAACAGGATATCAAGAAAATCAGCATTCAATATTTTATTTGGTTCCATTTAATACGCTTTATTTTAAAGATGCAAAAAACAGGCAATTCCATAAATTACTGGATGCCATTTGCAAGCTCAGTTTGCCTGATCAATTCTTCCTCAACCGGTGTAATATCTACTTCGGCATAGTGGCCCGGAGGTACTGCCGAGATGGACATTTCGTCGAGAATATCGATAGCATTCTTGAAAGTTGAGCTCTTGTCCGATTTTATGATATACATAAGATCATCGATCGGGGTTGCTTTCTTCTTGGCCACGATAAGTTCCCTGATCTCTTTGAAATTGGTGCTTTTGAACTGTTCGCTGATCGTTGCAGGATCCAGCTGACCATAATAATAATATACCTGGTCCTGCTGACCCAGCAGTATCGTCATTGCGCCGGAGTTCTTTACCTTGAGTTCACTGTTCGGATCATCTTTAGGTTCATTCATGTTCATGGCAGTATTCTGCTGCATGGTTGTAGTGAACACGAAGAAGGTGATCAGCAGGAAGCCGAGGTCTACCATCGGAGTAAGGTCAACCCTTGTTGAAAGCTTTTTCCCTTTTTTTACGCCGGGTCCTTTCTTATGGCCACCACCCGACGAGGTATCTAATTCAGCCATGTCGTTTAATTTTCTTGATTAGGATTATTTGATAATTCAGAACCGGATGGAATGGCTTCACCATTGGTCACGATCCTGAACTTATATATCTCATTTGCCTTAAAGGCCTGTTTTACCCTTTTAAAAATGGGGTAAAGCGCCTCGTTATCACCTTTTACCAGAAGCATATTCTGCAATTCACGCTGGTCTGTGCCGGCATAGGCATTTGAAACACTGCGCATCCAGTGCACAAGTTCATTATTTGCACTATCCTTTACAGGAATACCTGGCATTTGTGCAGGCTGAATGGGATCAGCCATATTAAGAAAGCTTTTGATCTGGTTTAACGGGAGACCTATGAATTCCTGCCTTGACCATTTCTGGATCTCAGCCGGGGAAAGGCCCAAATTCCTGGTAGCATTCACGTTGTCCAGTACATCCTTCTTCTTTGTTTCATCTCCAAGGCTCAGGAACACTCTGCCATCTTTCACCATAGTGATCATGATGGCTTTGTCGGGTGCAACCTTACTTGAGATAGACCCGGGAATATTCACAGATAACACCTCAGGCGGTTTCTGCTTTGTAGCCAGGATAAAGAATGTAAGTAACAGGAACGCCACATCGCACATAGCGGTCATATCCACTATGGTACTTTTGCGGGGTATCTTTACTGCAGGCATGTTTTAATTTAATTTTTGAATTACTTTAATGATGCGGACAGGCCGCTGTTTCCACAAGCTTATTTGTAAAGACTTGCGAAAGATTGTGTTAAAGTAAATCCTGATTCATCAATACCGTAAGTGATACCGTCGATCTTGGTTGTGAACATGTTATAGAAAATGATCGCGATAGCTGAAGTTCCGATACCAAGAGCGGTATTATAAAGAGCTTCCGCGATACCCTGGGAGAGTGAACTTGCAGCAGCACCACCTCCGGTATCAGCACCCAAAGCGGCGAATGCACGGATCATACCAAGTACGGTACCGAACAGCCCGATAAGGGTTGCCACGGAAGCGATCGTTGAAAGGAATACGAGATTCTTTTCCAGCATAGGCAGCTCAAGTGCCGTAGCTTCTTCAACTTCTTTCTGTATAGCAAGCACTTTTTGCTCTGTGCTTAATTCATTATTAGTGATCATTTCCCTGTAACGGTGTAAACCTGCTTTCATTACGTTACCTACAGAACCTTTTTGCTTGTCGCATTCTGCAAGAGCAGCGTCAACATTCTTATTAGCAAGGTGGTATTGAACTTTCCTTACGAAATCTGCGTTGTTGCCTGTACCATTTGCTTTACTAATGGTGAAGAAACGCTCAACTACGAATACGATCGCTGTCAGGAATGTACCGATAAGGACAGGTACTACGATACCTCCCAGGTACATGTTATAGATCTGTGCTTTTGGCTCGTGGTGATCAGGCCAGAACCATCCTGTGCCTGGCTTATTAAAATTATCCGCAGAACCAAGGCCATATCTCCATAAAAGGTAACCTGCTAAAATTGAAAGAACTGGGGCTATCCAGGAAATCGAGTTGTTTGATTTTTTTGCCTGAACGGAAGAGACGGGTTTTACAGTTGCAGTCGGTCTTGTTTCTGCCATAACATTCGGTTTTTAGAAAGTGTAATTTAAAACTTGTGTTTAAAAATAATAACTCCGGTTAAATACTGTTTTGCCGGAATTTACCGGCCGCACAATTTAGTGAAATAATTGTTCCACTTATATTTAAGATCAGAATTTTAATAAACGATGATATTAAAATGCTTATTCATACCGCAGTGCAACAATCGGGTCGAGCCGCGAAGCCTTATAGGCAGGGTAAAGTCCGGCGGCAAGTCCTACCAGGGAACATACCAGGATCCCGGCTATGACCCAGTTCCAGGGCACCACAAAGCCGGTATTTAACAGAATGGCTACTAAATTTCCTACCAAAACACCGGCTATGATACCAGCAAGAGCGCCAAGCAGGCTTATGATCACGGATTCAAGGAGAAACTGCATCCGGATATCTGAACGTTTTCCTCCCAGTGCCTTCACCAACCCAATTTCCTTCGTGCGTTCATTAACAGCCACCAGCATGATATTCATTAGGCCAATAGCAGCACCGATCAGCGTTATGAAAGCAATTCCTATAGTACCCTTTTCCAAAAATCCAAGATTGGTCAACAGGGCCTCAGCGATACTGTCACTCTTATCAATATGAAAATTATCCTGGTCCTTCACTTCGAGTTTTCTTATGGGCCGGAATACTGCAATGGCTTCCCCTGTGGCGAAATCCATCAATTTCATATCGGTAACTTTTACACCAATATTGAAGGTACGGTTCGATTGGCCGGTAAACACCTTCCGGATACTGTTATAGGGTGCTACAACTACCTTGCTTGTATTAAAGAATGCGCTTGAACCTTTGTCTTCAAGCACTGCTATAACCCTGTAGGGAATATGATCCACGTGCACTATTGCGTCCAGTGCGCGTGTTGGATCATCAGGAAATAATTTCTTAACCACCCCACTCCCGAGCATCGTAACATTCCTGCCTGCTTCCACTTCATTGGGTGTAAAATTCCGGCCGTATTGGATATTGTACCCGTTCAGCTCAAGATAGTTCTCATCTCCACCCAGTACCATCACATCGGGATTGGTCTTTGCGCGCGAGTTATTCACCACCACTGAAGATGGGCCCCGTAATGCAAGACTGACCACCGCACCAGGGAATTCATAACGCTCTTTGAAAGTGCGTGCTTCTTCATAACTAATCGGAATTCCGATAGTGGATTTTCTTTGGCGTTGCGATGCTGATTTACTTTTACGGGTTGATTCGCTGTTCCCTCCCCCGAACCGGATGTTCCTGTCTTTATACCTTATACTGAATGCATTTGCACCCATGGTGCTGAAACTGGTAGTTAGACTGTTGCTGGCTGCTTTGATCGCAGTAATGATAAGGATCAGGGCAAAGATGCCTAATGCAATGATCACCACGGTGATCGCGGTTCGCAATTTATTGGAACGGATATTCCGCCAGGAGAGTTTTAAGGAATTCGATAAGGTCATGTTGATTATACTGGCATAAAGATAACCAACGCTATTAATGTTCCAATCAACGATATAGCCAGCCGATGATCAGCTCGGGGTAAACCCCGATTATAATGGTCAGTGCCGCTATAATGACGAGCATTATCCTAAAGCCCGCGGTAATTTCCCAACGAACCTGGACTTCACCTGCCGGTTCCCTGAAATACATTGCCTGGATGACCCTGAAATAATAGTATGCACTTATCGCTGCAAAGATCACCGCTGCGATCACCAGCCAGAGTGCCTGTCCATTCTCTATTGCACCAAGCAGCATGAAGAACTTTCCCTGGAAACCTGCTGTAAGCGGGATACCTGTCAGGGATAGCAGGAATATGGTTGCAGTAAGGGCCAACAGGGGCTGGATCTTACCTAAACCGTTAAAACCATCAACGGTATAATCATCCAGCTTCATCAGGATGCCGAAAAGACCAATAGTGGCAAGGCTGTATGCACCTGCATAGATCACTATACCTTCTCGGGCTGTATCATTCACCGCGAATAATGCAAATAACATAAAACCTGCCTGTGCTATACTGGAATAGGCCAGCATTCTCTTTACACTTTGCTGGAAAACTGCAGTAACATTCCCGATCAATAAGGTCAGGAGAGTCAGGAAAATGATCAGTCCCTGCCACTGCTGATGCATTGAACCAAAGGCGGCTTCAAACAGGCGAAGAAAAGCGAAGAAACCAGCTGCCTTAACAATGGTGCTCATAAAGGAAGTGATCACTGTTGGTGCGCCATCATATACATCCGGGGTCCAGAAATGAAATGGTGCAGCAGAAACCTTGAATGCCATTGACACCATCAGGAAGATCATTCCTGTAAGTATCATAGGGTTCATTTTTGCAGAACCGAGTAAGATATTATTAATGTAGAAGGACGCATTTGGAGTTCCACCATATATGAAGGCAATCCCTATTAGCATAAGACCGGTACTGAAAGATCCCATCAGGAAATACTTGAGGGCGGCCTCATTGCCACGCAAATTCCTTTTATGGATCCCTGTAAGAACATATAGCGGGATGGAAAGGATCTCTATCCCGATAAAAAGAATGAGAAGGGTATTGAAAGTGGATACCAGCGAAACCCCGCACATTACAAAAAAGATAAGACAGAAATATTCTGATACATGGCTGCCGATCTTTTCCATTTCCCTCCCGCTGAGAAGAAAATAAATAAGTGTACAGCCAGAAACAACCGCCAGGAAGGTAAGATTAAAACTTCCCGTGCGAAGCATTTGCATTGCGTCAATATCAAAGAACGGTTTCCCTGTATAAAGTTCAATGGCATTGCCCCCAAAAAGCAGGATGCCACCAAGAACCGCAAGGTATTTAGGTACGGTCTTGCTTTTCACGAATGCACCCGTAAACATCATCAACACACCCCAAACCGCTGAAATTAATATTGCGTTCATAATATACCAATGATTTATACGGTAGTTCCTGAAATCATCCCTGCAGCTTCACCAACAATGTTGAACAAAGGCTGCGGATAAACTCCAAGTACCAGTATAAGAATAACTATAATAGCTAAAACAAATTTTTCATTCCAGGCCAGGTCTGTTGCCTGTGAGGAAGCGGCACTTACTTCACCATAAAACACCTTTCGGATCATATTCAATGTATAGGCTGCAGCCAGAATGATACTGATAATTGCTGCGGCAGCAAACCAGGGATTGAACCGGAACAGGCCTCCGAACATCATGAATTCACCAACAAATGCATTCGTTAAAGGAAGGGCAATATTCGCCAGTGCCACCACCACAAGCATAATGGTAAGTGCCGGTGCCTTTGTTGCCAGGCCGCCAAGTTCCGAAATCTTCTTTGTCCCGGTACGGCGTTCAATAATATCAACCACCACCCAGAGCCCTATGATATTTATACCGTGATTGAACATCTGGATCAGCATACCCTGCACCCCAAGTTCATCAAGACTGAATAATGCTGCGGCCATAAGACCAATATGCGCAATGGATGAATACGCAATTAGTCGTTTGAGATTATCCTGCACCATGGCAATCAGGCTCGCATACAATATCCCGATAACAGCAAGAAGAATGGCAATGTCTGCATATTTATCAACTGCATCAGGAAGTACAGGGATGAGCCACCTTATCACTCCGAAAAGTCCCATTTTTACCATAATACCGCTAAGCACCATGGTAACTGGTGTGGGCGATTGGTCGTATGCATCTGGCTGCCATGTATGAAAGGGGAAAACAGGCATTTTTATCGCAAAGGCTGCAAAGAATAACCAGAAAAGCCATGATTGTTGACCTTCACCCAATGTTGCTGCCTGGAATGACTGGAATGCGAACGAATGTGCTGTGCGTGTACCGTCTTCAAATATCCGGGCAGGTGTATGCTGGTAAACATATAACAGTCCTACAAGCATTAAGAGTGATCCGGCAAAAGTATAAATGAAGAATTTAAAAGTTGCCTGTATCCTTCTTTCCCCTCCCCACCTGCTGCTAAGGAAATAAACAGGTATAAGGGCAAGTTCCCAGAAGAAGTAAAAAAGCAATGCATCCATTGCTGTAAAAACGCCCATCATACCGGCCTGGGAAAGCATCATAAGCCCGAAGAATGAACCTGGGTTCTTTACATTACGGCCACAGATGGCCAGTATCAACGGGAAGGCAACCGCATTCAGTAAAGTCAGTATCCTTCCTGTACCATCTATACCAACATAATAACTGTTACCAAGGTGTTTTAACCAGAGATAGTTTACATTGTTATATGCAGGATCGGTAAGAAAAAGTGTGGCTATTGAAACAGCCAGGGTAAGAATAGCTCCTGTTAACGCAGCTGTTTTAGCAGCGTCCTTCAGAAAGAAACAGATGATCCCGGTTATAAACGGTAACCATATTAATAATTCAGGAAATGTTATATACGTGCCAAGCATCTGTTTCTTTTTACAAATACAACTGAATGATGAATAGAATGAATATGCCGATCACCATCAGCAATACATATGCGCCGATCTGCCCGCTTTGCAGCCAGCGAAGCTGGCGGGCGCTGTAGTTTACGAACTTACCTGTACCATTCACTATCCCATCGATCCCTTTTCTTTCCAGGATAGTTGATAAGAAACCGGAAAGAGAACGCAAAGGCCGAACGATAACAGCATCATACAACTCATCGACATACCACCTGTTCTCCAGCAATTTTGTGAATCCACCAGAGGTTCTGCTTTCTGAACTGTAGCTTTTATAAGCTCGTATCGCAAAGAATATCGCAATGATCGATAATGCAACAGACACTCCCATCAACATATATTCTGTACTATGAGAAATTGCATGTGCATCACCGTGGGGCTGAATTACCGGTGAAAGGAAATCAGCCAGCCTATGTCCTCCTTCCATAAAAACAGCTGGTATACCTACCAATCCGCCCACAATTGAAAGTATTGCCAGAACAATGAGTGGAATTGTTATTGCCGCCGGGCTTTCATGCAGGTGATGCTTTTGTTCTTCTGTGCCCCTGAATGCTCCTGTAAATGTCATTGCATATAAGCGGAACATATAAAAAGCTGTCATAGCAGCGCCCAATACTCCCAGCCCCCATAAAACAGGGTTTTTCAGGAAGGCCGAAGCAAGAATTTCATCTTTTGAGAAGAATCCTGAAAGTGGCGGAATTCCTGCTATTGCGATACATCCAATGAGCATTGTAAGGTGGGTGACCTTCATATACTTCCTGAGACCTCCCATATTGCGCATATCCTGTTCGCCACCGGTAGCATGGATCACGCTACCTGCGCCAAGAAATAAAAGTGCCTTAAAAAAAGCATGGGTCATTACATGGAACACTGCCGCAGTGTATGCGCCAACACCGAGTGCCAAAAACATATAACCCAACTGGCTCACGGTAGAATATGCAAGAACTTTTTTGATATCATTTTGCCTGAGGGCAATACTGGCTGCAAGCAGCAGGGTCGCCAGGCCGATGATGCTGATAATAGTAAGCGTTAACGGCGCCAAGGAGAACAAAACGTTAGACCGCGCGATCATATAAATACCCGCAGTAACCATGGTTGCAGCATGGATAAGGGCGCTTACGGGTGTCGGACCTGCCATGGCATCAGGAAGCCATGTATATAAAGGAAGCTGTGCACTTTTGCCGGTTGCTCCCAGGAACAGCAGGAGCGTTATACCTGTAATATCCGTTTCGTTCAGCGCATCCAGGCCATTACCGGAAAATAATTCACTGAAAGTTGCAGTTCCTGTTTTGCTTATAAGCCAGAATACAGCCAGTAAAAATCCAAGGTCACCGATCCTGTTCATGATAAAGGCTTTATTTGCAGCCTTTGTATATTCTTTGTTCCTGAACCAGTAACCGATAAGAAGATAAGAACAAAGGCCCACGCCTTCCCATCCAATGAACATGATCACAAAGTTGCCCCCCATTACAAGCAGGAGCATGGAGAAAACGAACAGGTTCAGGTAGCTGAAGTATTTTGAGAAATCCTTTGAGGATTCATCATGCATATATGATGTAGAATATACATGAATAAGGAAGCCAACGCCGGTTATGATAAGAAGGAAGAGTGAGGTGAGTTGATCCACCTGGAAGTCAAATCCAATATTTATATCACCTGCGGTGATCATGTCGAAATAATGCTGATACCCGGTATCGCCATTGCGCACTTCAAGAAAGGCAAGAAGAGAAAGGATGAAGGATGCGAGTACCGTTGTGCTGCCTAATGTTCCGGCCACACCTTTGGATAGTGTATTTCTTCCTAACCCGAGGATAAGAAATCCTGCAAGCGGTAGCACCGGGATTAGCCATATCAGTTCAAAAATATTCTGCATAAGCATTGGCGTGGATAGCCCTTAGTTCTTTAATCTGTTTAGGAAATTGATATCTGTTGAATGTGTATTCCTGAAAAGCATAACTATGATAGCCAGTCCTACAGTTACCTCTGCTGCTGCCACTACCATTATGAAGAATACAAAGATCTGGGCATCACTGGCAAAGGTTGGCAATGCTTTGGCTGCAGGGCTCGCTGCATGCATCTTTGAAAATGCTACCAGCAACAGGTTTACTGAATTCAGCATCAGTTCAATGCACATAAAAATGATGATCACATTCCTGCGCACAAGAACACCTGTAACACCTATGGCAAATAAAAGAAGCGATAAAGCTATATAGGCCTTAATATCCATTTTTACAATTTCACATACAGGCCAACTCCAATTGTTGATGAAGCAGGGGCCACTGAAAAAATATCTTCGATTTTATTACGAACCACTCCGTTGAAAATATCAACCGCTTTATAGGAAGCTTTCTTGGTAATGATCTTTGTGACCACACCTGTTGCAACGGATGTAAGCGCAGGGAACAACATTGCCTTTACCGTTCCATTATTGAATTTATCCTCATTCACTATTCCTCTCACGGTGCTGTAGGTAGCTACGGCAGTACCTGTCGCGGCAAGTACCTTGAACACAACAAGACCGGTCTTATAGGTCTTATAAAGTTTATTTACCTGCTGAACTCCCTTTGAATCGAATATGTCTCCAAGTATTTCAACACCTTTTAATTTTTCACCCAGGATCCCCACTTTGTTTATCTGGAAGTTTCCCAGCTTAAACTTAGGGCTGAAACCCTTTTCAACGCGAAGCACCTTGCTTTTCCCCAGTATATCCTTCAGGTCGAAAGGAATATCCTCCAAAGTGATCTGGGCTTTTGCCGAACCAATTCCCACAACAAAAAGAAACGCAAGGATCTTTAAACTCTTTATCATTTTGAACGGTTTAATCTTTCTTACCCAATACCACAGCTCCAACAATAGCGCTCAGGAAAAGAATGCTGCTTATTTCGAAAGGCAGAACATAATTGCTGAACAGGTTCTTTCCAAGTGCCGCGATAAGCCCTTCTTCACCACTGCCCACCTGCACCGGCATTTCAATATCTATCTTATTTATAGTTGAAAGTATGATGAGCAGTAAACAACCAGCAGAAACAATACCTATCAACTGCAACCTGTAGTTCTTGACCGGTTCCTGTTCTGCATTTAGATTCATAAGCATGACCACGAACAGGAAAAGCACCATGATCGCCCCAGCATAAACGATAATGTTCACTACCGCCAGGAACTGCGCATTCAGCATCACATAATGTCCTGAAATGGCAAAGAACACCACGATCAGCCACAGTATGCTGTGCACCGGGTTCTTGCTAAGCACCATCATCACGGCACCACCCACAGCCATGAGTGATAATAAAATAAAGAATAATACAGTTAGGGACATCTCGGTCAGTTAACAGACTGGTCCTTCTTTGCACGGTTGCCCAGCGCCTTCTTATAAGCTTCGGGATCCTGCTTTGGATGAGGGATCAGTAATTCCTGTTTATTATAGATAAATTGTTTACGCTGGTAATCTGCCGGGGTGAAGGTTTCACTGAGATAGATGGCATCCTTGGGGCAGGCCTCTTCGCAAAGACCGCAGAATATGCACCGGAGCATATTTATCTCGTACCTCGCGGCATATTTTTCTTCGCGGTACAGATGTTCCTCGCCCGGCTGTCTTTCAGCGGCTTCCATCGTAATAGCTTCAGCAGGGCATGCTACTGCACATAATCCACAGGCAGTACAGTTTTCCCTGCCTTCTGCATCACGATTAAGAATGTGAAGTCCCCTGAAAACAGGGCTGAAAGGTCTTTTCTTTTCAGGATAATTTATGGTGGGCCGCTTCTTGAAAAGATGGCTGAAGGTGATCAGCATACCTTTTAAGATCGCGGGCAGGTACAGGCGTTCCCACCAGCTCATTTCTCTCCTGTTTACTGCCTGTGCTCTGTTTGTTAATGGTTGCATTTTAAAAGGTTTGCAAAAATAACGGTTTAATGTTCTAACGCTTCAAAGCTTGCTACTTAAAGTATAATATCGCCGCCCCGGTTGCAAGCATGTTCGCCAGTGCCAGCGGAATAAGTATCCTCCATCCCAGGTGCATAAGCTGATCATACCGGAAACGTGGAATGGTCCAACGTACCCAGATGAACAGGAAAAGGAAGAATCCGATCTTAAGCATAAGCGCTGCAACGCCAACAAGTGCGGCAATATTAGTCGACAATTGTGATTCATCAACAAATGGCATGTCGTAGCCTCCAAAGAAAAGTGAAGCCATTACTGCACTGCTGATGAACATATTAATGTATTCTGCAAAAAGATAGAACCCAAGCTTCATGCTTGAATATTCGGTGTGGTAACCACCAATAAGTTCGTTCTCGGCCTCCGGAAGATCAAAAGGCGTGCGGTTACATTCCGCAAAGGAACAAACCAGGAAAATAAAGAACCCAAGTGGCTGATAAACAACGTTCCACCAGTTTCCTGTTTGTTGCTGAACAACCATTTCCTTAATACTAAGAGTTCCGGTAACCATTAAAAGCGCGATCAGTGATATACCAAGAGCAAGTTCATAACTAATGATCTGAGAAGCCGCCCTAAGGCCGCCCATAAGCGAGAACTTATTATTACTTGCCCAGCTCCCAATCATTATTCCATAAACACCCATGCTTACCACCCCGAAAATGTAAAGTATGCCAATATTAAGATCTGCGATCTGCAGTGATATTTCCCTTCCGAACAAAACGATCTTATCACCCCAGGGAATCACAGCGCTGGCCATTATTGCTGTCAACATCGCCAGTCCCGGCCCAAGTACAAAAAGAAATTTTGAAGAGAAATTCGGAATTATCTCTTCTTTGAAGAAAAGTTTCAGGCCATCGGCCAGCGGCTGAAGAATACCAAACGGCCCGGCCCTGTTCGGTCCGCGCCTATCTTGCAGGAAGCCGGCTATTTTTCTTTCAGCAAAAGTTGTATACATCGCGATCACGAGAGAAGCCGAGACAACCACCACGATCAAAACAAGTTTTTCTATAAGCAGGGGAACGTCGAACATGTTATCAGTTTGTAAGGTCTTTTGATCTTTCTTCCATTAGTTTTTTATTATGCTCTTCCGCATTCCCCAGGTCGGCGGGAGGATTCTCAATAAGGTTTGCCTCTGTAAAATCGTTCCCTACAGCTGGTCGTGGAATCGTACTTAATTCAAGATCCGGGTCATTCACTTCGCTAACGCTATGAATATCCATGAGTAATTTTGGCTTCAGCCCGTCCATCACATGCGTAATGGTTTCTTTCGGCACTTCCAGTTCGCGGTATTTATTTGCGCTGATAACAGAATGCCTGCTAATTGAGGTAAGCCCTTCAATTGTCCAGTCCGAGGTTTTTTTCTTTTCGAACCTGCATGTATTACAGATCCACCCGGGTTTACCGTCGAAGCTCTGAACCTCACCCCATTGATCTTTCCGGGATGTAACCCTGTAAACTTCTTCTCCCCTCATCCAGAGTGTAACCTTTCCACAGCATTTTGGATTTTCGCAATTACGGTGCGCATCCATAGGTTTGGTGAACCATACCCTGTTCTTAAAACGGAATGTGCGGTCAGTGAGCGCTCCCACCGGGCATACATCGATCATATTACCGCTGAAATCATTATTAATGGCACGGGATATATATGTAGAGATAGCCGCATGGTCGCCCCTGTCCAATATGCCATGAACACGCTGTTCAGTGATCTGGTCGGCCACATAGGTACAACGGTAGCAGAGGATGCACCTTGTCATGTGCAATTGAATGTAGGGACCGATATCTTCACGCACAAAGGTTCTTCTTGCAAATTCATACCTGGTACCGGCCTTACCATGATCGTAGCTTAGGTCCTGCAGGTGGCATTCACCTGCCTGGTCGCAAATAGGACAATCCAGCGGGTGATTGATCAACAAAAATTCAACCACCCCATTCCGCGCATCTATCACCTTTTCGCTGGTGATATTCTTCACGATCATGCCATCCATAACAGTGGTTCTGCAGCTGGCCACAAGCTTTGGCATAGGCCTCGGATCAGCAGTTGACCCTGCTGCTACTTCAACCAGGCAGGTGCGGCATTTACCACCGCTTCCTTCAAGCTTGGAATAATAGCACATTGCCGGTGGAGTAACATCTCCCCCGATAATGCGTGCTGCATTAAGTATGGTCGTACCTGGTGCCACATCGATGGTTATTCCATCGATGGTGACCTTGAAGGTGGAAGTTTGTTTCTTTTCGTCCATATAACTCCTATTTCACGCAAGGCCGACAAATAAAGCCGGGCCCCAAAGATTTATTTATTATAATCCATTTTCAAGCCGGTACATGTATTGGATCTGAATAATGTCTCAGCCCGTAATTTTTTGACAAACACTCCTGCGGATTCAGCACATGCCATTGGAATTCATCCCTGAAATGCCTTATGGCTGCAGCAACCGGCCATGCAGCTGCATCGCCCAGCGGACAGATCGTATTCCCTTCGATCTTTCTCTGGATATCCCACAACAGGTCTATATCACTCATCTTTCCCTTACCGTTCTCGATATTCCACAGGATCTTTTCCATCCAGCCGGTACCTTCACGACAAGGCGAACATTGCCCGCAACTTTCATGGCGATAAAAGCGCGCAAGTGTGTAGGTATGTTTTACCACGCACTGGTCTTCATCAAGAACAATAAAACCACCGGAACCCATCATTGTACCGGTTGCAAACCCACCATCACTAAGACTCTCGTAATTCATCATCCGCTTCTCACCTTTAGCTGTAGTGAGGAGAAGATTTGCAGGAAGGATAGGTACAGAAGAACCTCCGGGAATGCATGCCTTCAGCTTTTTGCCATTTGGAATTCCTCCGCAATATTCATCGCTATAAATGAATTCCTCAACGGAGATTGTCATATCGATCTCATATACTCCCGGGCGGTTGATATTTCCGCAGGCAGAGATCAGTTTGGTTCCTGTGGATTTGCCCACCCCGATCTTTGAATATTCCTCACCTCCAAGATTAATAATGGGAACAACTGCCGCAATGGTTTCAACATTATTCACAACGGTAGGACAATCATACAATCCTTTTACGGCAGGGAATGGAGGTTTGATCCGCGGATTACCTCTCTTTCCTTCCAGGCTTTCAAGCAGGGCAGTTTCTTCACCACAGATATATGCACCTGCTCCACGGTGAACATAGATCTCGCAATCGAACCCTGACCCTTTTATGTTCTTTCCTAACCATCCATTCAGACGTGCTTCTTCAATAGCCTGGTCTAGTATTTCTGTGATCCAGTGATATTCTCCTCTTATGTATATGTAGGAAGTATTGCTTCCCAAAGCGAAGGAAGAAACGATCATTCCTTCGATCAGGAGATGAGGAATGAATTCCATCAGGTACCTGTCCTTGAACGTTCCAGGTTCGCTTTCGTCTGCATTGCACACAAGGTAACGAGGTACTCCTTCCGGTTTTGCGAGGAAGCTCCATTTCATCCCTGTAGGAAACCCTGCACCTCCCCGGCCCCGTAAACCGCTTTTCTTTACTTCCTCAACTATATCTGCCGGAGCCATTCCAAGTGCCTTTTCAACACTGGCATAGCCACCTTCCCTTCGATAAACATCGTAGTGCCTTATTCCTTCAACATGAGCCTTCTCCAATAACAGTTTTCTAGACATCCTGCTTTATTATCAGTTATTTTCAGCTGCATTTCTGCGGCATTCTTCAATGATCATGTCAACCTTTTCATGGGTGAGATGTTCTTTATATATCTTTCCCATCTGCATCATCGGTGCATATCCACATGCGCCAAGACATTCCACCGTTTTCAAAGTGAACATGCCATCGGCTGTTGTTTCGCCCGATTTTATTCCAAGTTTTTCCCCGATATAATTTATTATTTCATCGCTGCCATTAAGCATACAGGGACCGGTCTGGCAAACTTCGAACATGAATTTGCCTACAGGTTTAAGATTGTACATGCTGTAAAAGCTTGCAACCTCATATACTTCTATGGGTTCAAGCTTAAGCAGCGAAGCAACATAATCCATAACCGGAACGTCAAGCCAGCCATACTGTTGCTGGGCAAGGTGCAATACCGGCAGCAATGCGCTTTTTTGTTTTCCTTCTGGATAGCGGGCCACCAGCCGGTGAAATTCCGCGAGTCTTTCCGGAGTGAATGAAATTTCCATAATCAGTTTCTTTTACCCGTCAAGTTCTCCTGCGATCAGGTTCAGGCTGCTCATGGTGATGATGGCATCACTGAGCATACCGCCTTTGATCAATTCAGGATAAGCCTGGTAATATATGAAGCACGGCCGGCGAAAATGCACCCGGTAAGGTGCCCTGCCGCCATCGCTGATAACATAAAATCCGAGTTCACCATTTGCTCCTTCAACGCAACTGTAAATCTCACCCGGAGGCATATCCGTTTCACCCATAATGATCTTGAAGTGATAGATAAGCGCTTCCATTTTGGTGTAAACATCTTTCTTGTCGGGAAGGTAATATGCAGGAACATCAGCATGATAAACATCCGCTTCAGCGCCCTTAAACTCCTGTACTTTCTGGTAAGCCTGTTGAATTATCGAAAGGCTCTCCCACATTTCCTGTTCACGTACCAGGAAGCGGTCATAGCAATCGCCGGTAGAACCCACAGGAACTTTGAAATCAAAATCCTGGTAGCTGCTGTAAGGAGTATGTACTCTTACGTCATAATCTACCCCAGCAGCACGCAGGTTTGGACCGGTGAAGCCGTAATTCAGGGCACGTTCAGCTGATATAGGCCCGCATCCGATCGTACGTTCCATAAATATCCTGTTGCGGACAAAAAGATTTTCAAATTCTTTCAGTTGCTTAGGATACTCTTCCAGGAATTTCTCAAGCTTCTCAAATGCAGTATTGCTGAAATTTCTTTCAAACCCGCCAATGCGGCCAATATTTGTGGTAAGCCTTGAACCGCAAACCTCTTCATAGATCTCATAAATAAGTTCCCGGTATTGCATCAGGTAAAGGAAGCCTGAATATGCGCCGCTATCAACACCTACGATTGAGTTGCAAATCAGATGATCGCTGATGCGCGCTAATTCCATGATGATCACGCGCAAATAGTCAACACGTTTTGGTGTATTTATCTTCAGAAGCTTTTCACAGGCAAGGTGCCAACCCATGTTATTAATGGGTGCAGAACAATAATTCAGCCTGTCTGTTAGCGGGGTTATCTGGTATAAAGGCCGCCTTTCGCAGATCTTTTCGAAGGCCCTGTGTATATATCCTACCGTTGAGGTGGCTTTCAAAATCCTTTCACCATCCAGTTCCAAAATATTCTGGAAAACACCATGGGTGGCCGGGTGGGTCGGACCCAGATTCAATGTGGTAGTCTGTTTCTCTATGCTGCCTTCCGGCAGAATGATATTTTCCATTTCATCTATTTATTGGGCAGCTTAGCTGCACACATATCTATCGTCCGAACATTTCATCATCCTTATCAATCCTTGTCTGATCTTCCAGTGGAAACTCTTTTCTCATGGGGAAGTAGTCCATTTCGTCAACATTCAGAACCCTTATCAGGTTTGGATGACCTACAAAGTTCACTCCATAGAAATCATATGTTTCTCTTTCCATCCAGTTTGCAGACTGGTACAGTGCCGTTGCACTGAATACATCAGGCTTTGAGACCGGGACAAATACCTTGAACCGGATCCTTATATTGTCGACAAGGTTATGAAGATGATAGACAACAGCAAGTTCCTCCCCTTTTCTTTCAGGATAATGAACTGCCTGGAGGTCGGACAGGAACCTGAACCTGAGTTCTTCATTATCGAACAGGTATTGAAGCACCTTCAGGTTCATTTCTGCGGGAGCCGTGAAGGTGAGCATACCATACGGCTCAGACCAGTCATACAAAGCTTCACCAAAATGTTCAGTTAGTCTTTCCCGGATAATATCGTTAGTAAGGTCCATTTTCTTTATTGTATTCCATAGCCAGCCAGTAATTCCTTGTACTGGTCGCTATGACGTCTTCTTAGCCCTTCGGCATTCACCAGGTCCTGGATCTTCATAAAACCATCAAGAATTGCTTCAGGACGTGGAGGACAACCAGGCACATATACATCCACAGGGATCACCTGGTCGATACCCTGGAGAACTGAATATGTATCAAAGATACCTCCACTGCTGGCGCAAGCTCCTACAGCCATTACCCAGCGCGGCTCTGCCATCTGGAGATACACCTGCCTTACAACAGGTCCCATCTTCTTTGCTATTGTTCCCATTACCATTAACAGGTCGCATTGGCGGGGAGAAAATCCCACCCTTTCAGAGCCAAACCTGGCAAGGTCGTAATGACTGGCCATGGTTGCCATGAATTCGATACCGCAGCAACTGGTTGCAAACGGCAAGGGCCAGATAGAATTCTTTCTGGCGAGGGAAACAACCTTTTCAAAATTGGTTGCCATAAATCCTTCACCCATGTACCCCTCAGGTATTCCCTCAAATTTTACATGCGTATTATATTGAACCGGACGTGACATAGTTTCTTGTTTGAACTGCAAAGTTACCACCGGGTAGCCGCAGAAGGTGTAATCATTAGGTTAATCCTCCCATTTAAGCGCACCTTTTTTAAAAATGTAAATAAAGCCCGACAAAAACAGGGAAATGAACAATACTACGGCCACAAAACCATGCCATCCAAGCTCGCGGAAATTGACTGCATATGGATAAAAGAATATTACCTCTACATCAAAAAGTACAAACAGGATCGCTACAAGGAAATATTTGATAGCTATAGGCTGACGGGCATTTCCCTTGATCTCAATACCACTCTCAAAATTCTGAAGCTTATCTGCTGTTTTACGTTTAGGTCCCAGCATGTTAGATGCAACCAATATAGTCGCTACCAGGCCAACAGCAAATATGACCTGCAAAATAACAGGTAAATAGGTTGCTGAAGTGTCGGGCTGTATCTGGAGGAAATGGATCATCGCTTCCCCTTTTTTGGGTTGGCGCAAAAATAAGACAGGTGTACTAATATTCAATAAAGCGTTCAACAAATAAAAAAGCCTGCTGACAACATCATCAGCAGGCTTTTGTAGTCAAGAACTGGTATTACTTTTTATTTGAATTCTCACCCCTGCCCGAAGCATTCGGGTTATTCTTGGTGATGAATTCCTTATTTGATAACAACTGGGCATCGTTAGGTTCAAGCACAAGCGCTTTTTCAACATACTCCAGGGCTTTAGCCTGGTCTCTCTTTACATTATAATAATATTCAATAAAGAATTTATACGCACCCACAAGCTGATTCTTAACCTTGCTCTTATCAGTTGCTGCTTCACCAATCTCTACAGCCTTGGTATAAGCAGGAACCGCAAGTTCCAGTTTACCGGTTGTATCGATACCGGATTGAGATTTACCTACCATGTAATAACCGAAGATATCCTCCGGATATTTCTCCGTGTATTTATTGAATAATTCAACGCTCTTTGGATAATCACCTGCGCGGAAGTAACCATAACCGGCATTGTAGATATCCAGGTTGGTGTAGTTCTTCTTCACATCCAGCACCTTGGCATACCACTCGCCCGTTTGAGCATAATTCTTCTGAGCTTCATAGGCCTGCGCCATTGCTTTCAGGTAAGCGATCTTATTTTCTTCCACACTGTCCAGCTGAACCGCTTTCATTACCAGGTCGCCTGCGCGTTGCTCGTTTCCAGGGAACTTAAGCAGGATAGTTGCATAGCTGGCATAATCACCGCTACCGATCTTATCCGTGTTCTGGCGCTTGAAATATTCTTCATAATTGTTCTTGGCCTGCATAGAATCATTGAGCCTGTTATAAGCCAGTGCTTTAATACCATACAGGTTTGGATACGGGTTCTGACCTTCTGAAGCAATACATTCGTCAGCTTTCTGGATAGCTTCGCTGAAGAGCCCCTGGGCATATTTCATCGACGCACGGTAATAACATGCTTTCGGATCATTGTCGGAAGCAGCCAGGAATTTATCAAGGTACTGTGCTGATTTTGTAACATCGGTGGTGTAGTAATAATCGAACAGGGTTCCATATACCGGACCATATCCGGGATCTTTCGCCAGAGCATCATTATAATACCTCATGAACAAAGGCTCCTGGGCGCGTCCCTGCGTTTGATAAAGTTTACCGATCCTGTACAGGGCCCGGGCATAATTAGGGTTTAATCTTAAAGCCTGCTCATAGGATTGCAGAGCATTACCACCATCTCCCAATTTCCTGTAGGCGTCACCAAGGTTGGTCCAAACCTCAGGATCATTCATACGCTTAACTTCTGTGGCCTGGCGCAACACCTGCACTGCATAAGTAGCATCTCCATTCTTAACGTCAGGATTACTGTTCGCATAACCTACTGCATTTAGCACAGGAACATTCTTACCTTTTGAAAGGCTTACCGCGGTTTCAAACCTGCTTCTTGCATCGGCCTTTTTACCTTCAATAAGTTCTACCTGCCCCATACCCGCAAGAATCAAAGGGCTGTTTGGGTTTGCCTGGAGTGTTTTCTGGTAAAGTGCTTTTGCACCCGCAAGATTCTCAAGCCCAATTTCAGCCTGGCCCAGGTAATAAACTGCCTCTTCATTATTAGGATCAGATGCAACTATCTTGCTGAGAACTTCTTTAGCACTTTTGAATTTTTCATAATAAATAAAGCGCTTGCCCTCATCCACCGACTGTGCGAAGGTGGAAACTGAGAACAGGAGCGCCATAAAAAAGATACCGGTTTTCAAATACTTCATTTTTTCAATTTTTACTTTGGACAATGAACGGTTAGTCAAATATTTAAAAAAGCGTTAAAGCTAATATGGTAATTTATCGTTGATATTTACCCTCCTGATCTTGAGTTCCATTACTGGCGAGAGGTATGCACGTCGGAAGATCAACTGGCCCCGCTCATTTTTGAGAAAGGCCGAAAACCCGGAACCAAGGCCCGTATAGTTTTCCTTATTGATATAGTACAAACCACGTACCATGGGGTATCTTCCAAACATAATGCTCTCCTGAATTGGCTTAACATATGGTTTTCCTTCACAATCCTCACACATTAAATACGCAATCCTGACTTTCTTTAACAACTGCACCTGTTCCTGGTCTTCCGGATTGCCGATATGGTTAATGCCAATCAATCCAATGGCATTGGATGAAGCCCCTACATGATCGATCACTCCACGGCTTGATTTCGCTGCTTTTACCACCGAAGTATCAAAGGGTTCTCCCTTCATGATACTGTCCATCACATACCTGACCGTTGCCGTAGCATTAAGGCCATCAAATACGATCTGCCTATCCTTCAGTTTGCCAGACAACCTTTCCTTCAACTCAGACAATGTAAACAATGTATCAGGGTCTGAAGCATTTACGATCACGGCAATGGCATCTGTAGCAACAGGATTCCAGGAAGGAACATAATTCAGCGAATCGCGGAAGAATTTTTCTTCTTTTTCAGAAAGCCCCCGGGTCACGATTATCATCCTCGTAGCAGAATCAAAATAAAGATCTTTAAAACAGTCTGCTTCCGTTTTATACGAAGCATTTATTTGAGTTCCGGGGTAACTGTGGTGGTACATCCGGATCTGCTCCTCAATAACAGGCCTGAAAGATTCATCCACACTTATGTTGATCGTTCCCTTTTGCGGCGAATCATATTTGTCTGTGCTTTGCCTGCAACCCAGGACTGATAAAAGCATTAAAAAAATGAACGTTCGCCTCATCTATCGCCTGTAATAATTTTTTTTATAACCCCTGTAGATCCTGAACAGTCCGTACACCACACATATTCCGCCAAATACCTTCATTACGGGGTCATCAAAACGTGCCTCAAAATTTGTATCAAACTCCTTAATAAAAAATATGAACAAGCCCATCGCAGTCCAGAGGATGCCCATTCCATAGTCCATAATACTCCTCATACGCACAAATCCCTTGTTCCTTTCTGACAATTCTTCCTTCTCAAATTCCTCTAGAGCCATTTTTTGATTAAGTTGAACTGGCAATTTACTAAGAAAATCACCGGCGTCGGTTTGTTTACAAAATCTTTACAATAGATGAGATGCAATAAAGAGTGCATTTTCATAACGTGAAATGGATTTTAGCATTTCTCACGGTTATCTTTGTACCTATGAAGTTGTTGATGGTCTGTCTTGGAAATATTTGCAGAAGTCCGCTTGCGGAGGGCATTCTCAGGCATAAAGCACAGGAACAGGGGCTTAACTGGACCATTGACAGCGCGGGAACAAATAGTTATCACATCGGTCAACCTCCTCACAGGTTAAGTCAGAAGGTTGCACAATGCAATGGTCTTGATATCAGCAACCAGGTTGCACGCAGGTTCCGGCCGGAAGATCTGGAAAGGTATGATATCATCTATGCAATGGCTGCAGACGTGATCGAAGAAATGAAGGAGATCGCCGGGACTTCCTGGGACCCTTCCAAGGTTGTACTGTTCATGAACGAATTATATGCGGGCGAAGACAGGGATGTTCCCGACCCGTGGTATGGAGAGGAGGATGGTTATCATCATGTTTACCAGTTGCTCGATAAGACTTCTGACGCAATTCTGAAAAAGTATTCTACTATAAATGGCTAAACCGGGTTTACCGCAGGGAATGCGGGATTTTAATGCAGAAACGCTGGCAAAAAGAAATTATATCCTGAACACGATCAGGTCTGTTTTCTTATTGTATGGTTTTGAACAACTGGAAACTCCGGCAATGGAAAACCTCCAGACACTGATTGGAAAATATGGAGAAGAAGGTGATAAACTAATATTCAAGGTATTGAATAACGGGCTTAATGACCCTAAGAACAGGGAAAAGGCCGAAGCGGGATTTTCTAAGGTACTCAATGGAATCAGTTCACCGGAATTAACAGAACGCGCGTTGAAATACGACCTGACTATTCCGTTTGCACGATATGTTGCAATGAATCATGGTTCACTCACTTTTCCATACAAAAGATTCCAGATGCAGCCCGTATGGCGGGCCGACAGGCCGCAAAAAGGCCGTTACCGCGAATTCATACAATGCGATGCTGATGTTGTTGGAAGCAAATCCCTATTAAACGAGATAGACCTGGCCAACATTTACCATGATGTTTTCACCAGGCTTAGCCTTAAGGAATACACTCTCCTTATAAATAACAGGAAAATACTTGCAGGACTTGCCAACATTTGCGGCTCTCCGGATCTTCTTACACCGCTTACAGTAGCCATCGACAAACTTGATAAGATAGGGGCAGAAAAAGTGTTCGAAGAACTTGGATCGAGGAACATACCACAGCAGGCGTTGAAAAAAGTGGAAGAATATCTTTCAATTAAGGGTTCCAATGAGGAAAAACTTCAGCAGCTTTCGGTAATGATGGCGAATGATAACCTGGCAATGGAAGGAATATCAGAAGCCTCTTTCGTAATTTCCGCCTGCAGCGGGATAAATATAAAATTTGATCCAACATTAGCGCGCGGACTGAATTATTATACCGGGTCGATATTCGAAGTAAAGGCTCCAGCACAGGCAAAAATGGGAAGTATCGGTGGTGGTGGAAGATATGATGATCTGACAGGCTTGTTTGGTGTGCCAGGATTGCCTGGAGTGGGGATCAGTTTTGGTGTAGACAGGATATATGATGTTTTGGAAGAACTGCAACTTTTTTCCGATGATCTTACGAATGGGCCGGTTGTTCTTTTTTTCAACCTGGGACAGGAAGAAATTGCGTATGCTTCTGATCTGGTTCGTGAAGTAAGGCAAAAAGGGATCTCATCAGAGATTTACCATGAACCAACAAAATTCGATAAGCAGTTCAGGTATGCGGAAAAAAGAAGATTCCGCTATGTTGTGATCATTGGAAGCAATGAATTATCCTCCAAAAAAGCAGTTATAAAGGAGTTATCGACCGGCCATCAGGATACTGTCAATTTTTCTGACATTGCAAATTACTTTGCGGCCCGGTAGGTTACTATTTTCGGAAATAAGTATTAATTCAAAACTAAACGATGCGACAAACGATCTCAATTCTTTCAATTTTTGCGGCAGTATTTATCTTCTCTTCCTGCGGCAAGTCGAACAAGGAAGGTTTGCTCATTCCTGCGAATGCAGCAATGGCAATAGTAATGGATGGTGAATCCATGAACGAAAAACTTCCCTGGTCGGAAGTTAAACAGAACGAACTCTTTAAACTGGGAATGGAGGACACAAGCATGGCCTCTTACATGCGTTCTGCACTTGAAAACCCTGAAAATACCGGGGTGAATATCAAAAAGGATTTTATTTTCTATATAGTGAATGATTCGGCAGGCAGCTATGGAGCCCTGCAGGGAACCGTTGCGGATGCAGAAAAATTCAAATCATATAATTCAACTGTTGCAGGTACACAGGCTGCCGAGAAAGATGGAATCAGTACCATACAGAAAGATAAAATGCTTACAGCGTGGAATAAGGACAGGTTTCTTATCCTGATGAACCTACCTGATGTAAAGAAATTATCAGAAAGGGATTTCACCATGGATTCAACGTTCAACCCAGATTCATTTGCTGTTGACAGGATCCAGTTCTCGAATCGCGACCTGATCACACTTGTAGCTTCAAATTTCAACCTTGAAAAGAAAAATAGCCTTGCTGAGAATGATAAGTTCTCTGATCTGATGGATGACGATGGAGATATCCGCTTTTTTGTAAACCTTGAAAAAGTTTATTCAGATATGCCAGGAATGGAACAACTGGCCATGATGGATCTTGCTAAACTATATAAAGGAACCTTTGTTACAGGTTCTGCGGAATTCGAAAATGGAAAGATCGAGGTTAAAACTAAATCTTATGCAGGTAAAGAGCTTGATGCGCTTTGGAAAAAATATGAAAGTAACGGATTCAGTATGGAAATGGCAGAAAGAGTGAATGCGGAGAATGTCGCGGTGTTCTTTACCATGAATTTCAAACCCCAGGGTCTTCTTGAATTCATAAGGTTGATAGGCATGGAAGGCATGATCAATATGGGGACGGCTTTCATGGGCTTTACGATAGATGATTTCATTAAAGCCAACAAAGGAAACCTGGTTTTCTCAGTTTCAAATATGAGAACTGATTCTCTTGGAAAAACTGATGCCGATTTTCTTTTTGCAGCAGAGATAAACGATAAAGCTGCATTTGACAAACTGATCAATGCAGGCAAGAAAATGGGTTCTGAAGGCCTTGGATCTTCTGATGTTCATTATAGTGCAACGGACAAATATTTTGCAATTGGAAACAACCAGGCAGCCGTTTCTTCATTCACCTCCAATAAAGGTGGGAAAACCCCGAAATTCCTTGCAGACCTGAAAGGTGAACCATTTGTTGGTTATATTGATTTCCAGCAGATCTTCAAAACCATTCCTGCTGAAACTGATTCTATGAAACGTGTTGCCCTGGATGCAACCAAAGCAATGTGGGAAAGCATCACTATGAAAGGTGGAAATTATGATGACGGTGGTGTGGAACAGGAAATTGAGATCACCCTGGTTGATAAAAGTACAAACAGCCTTAAACAACTGAATGACTACATTTCGAAGATGGCTGCTACACAGCGTAAAACAGGAAGCAGTCCTGCATTGATCACAAATTCAGACACTACAGGAGTTACTGTATTATAAAAACTTCTTTAACTTAGATAAAAGCCGCATTGATCTGTGGCTTTTTTTAATCTCGAAATGCAGATATCGTTTAATAATGTAATTCCCCACTACCTGGAGAAAGAAAAGATCCAGTCATCAGGATTATGGGGCCGGACATTTACTGTTGAAAAAGGAAATTTTGTCCAGGTTGTAGCTCCAAGCGGAAGGGGAAAATCAAGCCTTACACATTTTATTTATGGACTACGAAATGACTATGAGGGAAGTATTTCAATTGCAGGCACAGGAATAAAAGATATCAACGCAGAAAAGATATCAAAACTGAGAAGGGAAACTATCAGTATAATTTTCCAGGACCTGAGACTCTTTACAGGCAATACTGTTGAAGAAAACCTGGTGGTGAAAAGGGATCTTGAACCGTATGAAGGTTCAGCAGATTTCCGCCAAATGGCCGAACGCCTTGGTATTGAAAAGAAGTTGAAACAGAAAGCAGGCATTTGCAGCTACGGAGAGCAACAAAGAGTGGCGATCATCCGGGCCTTGCTTCAGCCGTTCGACTTTCTTATTATGGATGAACCTTTCAGTCACCTTGATCAAAATAACAGGCAGCGAGCTCTTGAGCTGATCATGGAGGAATGCACAAAAAGAAATGCCGGGATTATTCTTCTTGATCTTCAATCCAATCCACATTTTTCAAACTCAGCAAAAATTGACCTTTAATGGCTGCCAGGATCAGGTTCAATACAATAGCACCCTTTCTTTCTTCCAATGAAAACAGGTGTTCCCGGTGGCTCGGATATGCCGGTTTGTGCATGGGGGTCTTCCTTCTCCTTTGTTCGGTCCAGATGTTCATCAATATAAACCAATTGTTATCTGAAAAAGATACTAATTCGGGTGGATTCGACTTTATTAGCATCACCAAGACCATCACAAATGAGAATATGGGAAGCGATAACAGGTTCCAACCCGGCGACATTGAGGAACTACGATCACAACCTTTTGTGGAAGATGCAGCACCATTAATTAGCAACCAGTTCCGAGCAAAGGCAAGTGCAGGAAATATCGTCCCGTTCAGTACAGAATTATTTCTAGAAACCATTACCCCCGAATTCCTCGACACACTGCCTCCGAATTTTACATGGCAACCCGGTGAAACCACGGTGCCCATAATTTTTTCAGCGGACCTCCTGGAGATGTATAACATCTTTGCTCCAACACAGGACCTTCCGCAACTGTCTGCACAAACGGTAACAGCATTAAATATCATTCTTGAATGTTATGGTCCGCTGGGTATGGAAATGTTCAGGGGAAGGATAGTTGGCTTAAGTCACAGAATAAGTTCTGTGATCGTACCTGAAACTTTTCTGTCATGGGCAAATAAGCGATACGGTGAGCCTGTAAACCATACCCTGCCTTCAAGGGTATACATAAAAACAAAAGACGCAAATGATCCTGCCTTTCTAAAATATATTGAATCGAAAGGATATTATGTAAATAAGGACAAGACACGGTTAGGCAGGATAAGACAGATACTTGAAGGGATTGTAACAGGACTTGGAGCATTCTCGATCCTGGTGATCATTCTTTCTATGGTGTTATTTTCTTTTTACCTCCAGCTAATGGTTGCGCGGAACCGTGACAACCTTGTTCTGCTGAAGACCATTGGATATTCTCCCTCCTGGCTAACAAGGACGGTATCTGGAAAATGGATCCCGGTTTATATCACCATAGTAACCCTGGCGCTTTTACTTTCGGCTGCGGTACAATTTTTCTTTTACCAGTCAGTTCCATTGCTCACATCTTCACTGAAGCCTTATCCTTCACTGATTGTATTATTATTAGCAGTATTGATAATTGCACTATGCATTTACCTGAATCACCGGCTGATCAGGAAATTACTTCTTAGGCTCTGTTTCAAAGATGATCGCGGCCCCCTGCCCTACACCCACGCACATGGTCGCAAGTCCATACCTGCTATTCCGGCGTTTCATCTCGTGCAGGAGCGTGGTAGAGATCCTTACCCCGCTGCAACCTAAAGGATGGCCCAATGCAATTGACCCGCCATTCACATTCACTTTCTGTAGATCAAGATCCAGGTCGTGAATACAAGCAATGCTTTGAGAGGCAAATGCTTCATTCAATTCTATCAGGTCAATATCATTAACAGTCAATCCTGCACGGTCCAGTGCTTTCTTTGTGGCGGGAACAGGACCTATCCCCATCACAGCGGGGTCAACACCTGCTACAGCCATTGATCTGACCCGGGCCAGGGTCTTTAATCCGTACTTCCGGACCGCATCTTCGCTTGCAAGGAGCATTGCAGCAGCACCATCATTTATACCGCTTGAATTGCCCGCGGTAACGGTTCCATTCTGCTTGAACGCAGGCTTTAGCTGGCCAAGTTTTTCCATCGAGGAAAGCCTGGGGTGCTCATCCTGGTCTACATCAATGATATCCTTGCCTGAACTAACTCTCACCGGGATGATCTCATCTTCCCATTTATTGTTTTTCAGGGCTTCAGCATATTTTTCCTGGCTACTGTAAGCGAATTCATCCTGGGCATGCCTGCTGATATTCCATTTTTCAGCAACATTTTCCGCAGTTTCACCCATTGAGTAGGGATGATATGCATCTGCAAGCTTCTTATTCACGAACCGCCAGCCCATAGTGGTATCATACATCTGGACACTTCTATCAAAACCGCTGGCTGATTTTGCAACAACATACGGTGCACGGCTCATGCTTTCAACACCACATGCGATCACCAACTCAGCATCGCCGGTAGCGATCATCCGGGATGCATCCATAATACTTTGCAGCCCGCTGGCGCATAGCCTGTTAACGGTAACTCCTGGTATATGCTGCGGTAATCCTGCAAGGAGCGCAGCCATCCTTGCTACATTCCTGTTATCCTCACCGCTCTGGTTTGCTGCCCCTGCTATTACATCTTCTATGGCATTCTCATCAATCCCAGGATTTCTGTCAAGAACTGCCCTGATAACGTGCGCAAGCATATCATCAGGACGAACGGAAGAAAGAACCCCACCATATTTTCCTATAGGGGTCCGCACTGCATCAACAATATATACTGCTTTCATTCTCTTCGGTTTTGTTAGCGTGGTGCAAAATTACCGGTAAATCAAGTAAAAGAAATGATATAAAAGAATGCTGGTCTATCTTTGCAGGATGCTTTCAAAAAGAAATATCAGGGACCTGGACCTTGCTGAGCTGAAGTCCTATTTTGAGGAGATCGGGGATAAGAAATTCCGGGCCATACAGGTTTACGAATGGTTATGGAAGAAGCAGATACGCAATTTTGAAGGCATGAGCAATATCTCACTCGAATTACGGGAGAGGCTTGCAAAGGATTTTTCATTCCCTTCCATATCCACAGATATAACCCAGAAAAGTGCAGACGGAACGTTAAAATCAAGATTTAAGACCTTCGATAGTCATTTGATGGAGGGAGTTCTCATTCCCTCTGAAAACAGGAATACTGCATGTGTTTCCTCCCAGATCGGCTGCAGCCTCACCTGCAGGTTCTGCGCTACGGGCCAAATGGACAGGATAAGGAACCTCAATTATGATGAGATCTTCGACCAGGTTGCAATCCTGAACGAACAAAGCCTGCTGCATTATGGCAAAGGGGTTACCAACATTGTGTATATGGGAATGGGTGAACCTTTACTCAACTATAAGAATGTTCTTAAATCGATTGACAGGATAACTTCCCATGAAAGTTTCGGGATGAGTCCACGGAGGATCACTGTCTCAACTGCAGGGGTAGCCAAAATGATAAAGCAACTGGGTGATGACCAGGTGAGGTTCAATCTCGCATTATCTCTTCACGCAGCAAATGATGCAAAGCGGAACGAGATCATGCCAATTAATGAATCGAACAGTATTGACCTGCTCATAGATGCACTCAATTACTTCTACCAGAAAACGAAGAATGATATTACCCTGGAATACATCCTGTTCAGAGATAAGAATGACTCATTGAAAGACGCTGAAGAACTGGTATCCATTTACAGAAAGATTCCCACCCACCTGGTAAATGTCATTGAATACAACCCGGTTTCAGGTGTACCTTTTGAAAAACCGGACGAAGATTCCACTACACGATTCACCTCATTCCTGGCTTCCAACAGGGTAAATGTGAGGGTGAGAAGAAGCCGCGGAAAAGATATTGATGCCGCTTGCGGCCAGCTTGCAAATAAAGTGAAGGCTGAAGCCTTATAACTCCTTTAACATTCCCTGCCTTAAACCTTCTTTTCCAGTTATGGTCTGAAGAAGCATGCAATTAAAAAATAAAAGATATAGCATGAAAAAATTACTTACTGTAGCAGTAGCCCTCGCCGGGCTTGTATTTACCTCGGAAGCCCAGGTAGAAAAAAAAGAAGGTATGCGTCAGAAACATGGAATGATGCAGGATCTTAACCTTACAGAGGCCCAGAAGCAACAACTGAAGGCCAGCCGCGAGGAAATGAAACAGCAGATGCAGTCTCTTAAAAATGCAAATCTTTCCCAGCAGGAATTGAAGGATAAGCGTAAGTCGATCATGACAGCGCATCAGGCAAAGCTGAAGTCTATCCTTACACCTGACCAACAGGCAAAAATGGCTGAAAAAAGAAAGGCTTATGCAGGAAAGGCAAAGCACGGTAAAGGCATGAAACGCGGACATGGTAAGTTTGATAAAATGGAGAAGCTTGACCTTACTCCTGCTCAGCAAGCCCGTATGAAAGAGATCAACGATGGATCAAGAGCACAAATGGAGGAGGTTAAAAAGAATACTTCTTTAACTGATGAGGCTCGTAAACAACAAATGATGCAGATCAGGAAACAAACCATGGAAGCCCGTAAGCAGGTTTTAACTGCTGAACAATTAAAGAAAATGCAGGAAATGAAGAAGGACAGGCCTGCCAAAGCAGCCCGCTCCGTTAAAAAATAACTGGTAAAACCCTGAACCCATTGGAGGCGCCACGGCGCCTCTTTTGTTTTGTACGTACCTTTGTATCTCCTGTTGAAAAAACAGTAACTATAATTATGAGCCAGTCACCATTCAGAAAATTCATTAACCCGAAGAAGAACAGTAAGGTTAAGGAAGAGATCCGCCAGGAAAAGAAAAAATATAAGAAAGAAAGGGCCGCCTTCTTTGAACAGAAAAAGAAGGAGGAATATGAAGCCAGGCAACTTCAGCGCAGCGGCAAAGGAAAAACCGCTTCTCCTGAAATAAAGGCAACTGTAAAAAGCAAGACCCCATCCAGAACTACTGATAAAGAAATGCCATTGAATAAATTCCTTGCGCATTGCGGGATATGTTCGAGGAGAGATGCTGTCAGTATCATAAATGAAGAAAAAGTAAAAGTTAACGGAAAAGTTATTACAGAACCAGGCTACAAAGTACAGCGGGACGATGAAGTGATTTATAACGGAAAGAAGCTGTTTGTTACAAAAGATCTTGTCTATATCCTGCTCAACAAGCCCAAGGATTATCTCACAACCACCGATGATCCTCAGGGCAGAAAAACAGTATTGCAACTCATTAAAAGTGCAACAGAGCACAGGATCTATCCAATAGGAAGGCTCGACAGAAATACGAGTGGCGTTTTGCTGCTTACCAATGACGGCGACCTTACACAAAAATTATCACATCCGAGTTATGGTATTTCGAAGATCTATGAAGTGAAACTGGATAAGCCTTTAACCAAGGCAGACTTTGAAAAGATCCAGAAAGGACTTGTGCTTGAAGATGGAAGAATTGAAGTAGACAGCCTCGCTTATGCAGACAGTAAGGACAAGTCAATCATAGGTATTGAGATACATAGTGGCAGGAACAGGATCGTGAGAAGAATATTTGAACATCTCCATTATGATGTAAAAGCGCTCGACCGGGTGATGTATGCAGGGCTTACGAAAAAGAATGTAGAACGCGGCAAATGGCGTTTCCTAAGCGAAAAAGAGATCAGGGCACTCAAATACCTTAACTCTTCCAAAAAAAGACCAACTACAAAACAGGACCCGTGACCAGGAAGTTTGAAGTAGTGTATGAAGATGATAACCTGGTTGCAGTGAACAAACCATCAGGTATGTTCACCATACCGGACCGCGAGGGCCAGGTTTCATTGAAAGATCTGCTGGCTGCACGTTATCACGAGATATTCGTTGTTCATCGAATTGACAGGGACACCAGCGGCCTTGTCCTATTCGCTAAGAATGCGACAGTACACCGATACCTTTCAAAATTATTTGAAGAAAGAAAGATCGATAAATTTTATGCAGGGATCGTAAATGGCCAGCCTTCTCCATCCTCCGGCATCATTGATGCACCTATAGCCGAACATCCGCAGCAAAAGGGGATGATGATCGTAACAAGAAATGGTAAAGCCTCACAAACCGGCTACGAGGTAATTGAGGGACATAGCTCCTACTCTCTTGTTTCTTTCCAGCTATTCACAGGTAGAACCCACCAGATAAGGGTGCATGCAAAACATATCGGCCATCCTTTGGCGTGTGACCCGGTTTATGGCGATGGTTCCCCCGTATTTCTTTCCAAGATCAAAAAGAAATTCAGGTTGTCAAAAAAAGAAGATGAGGAAAGACCAATGATCTCCAGGCTTGCTCTACATTCCTACAGGCTTTCTTTTAATAATATCAATGGCGAAAGGCTCGAATTAACGGCACCCGTCCCAAAAGAATTCCAGGCATTGATGCAGCAAATCGGTAAGATATAAAGGTCATTGCTGGCCTGAAGCCCTTTTAATTATTTTCTTCCCGAATTTATCCTTCACTTCATCGATCGCTTTATAAAGCGTGGTCTTTCTCTCAGCATCTATAAAAAGATTCGCCTGAACACTACCAGAAGTCAGATCACTTACACGAACGCCTAATAGCCTTACCTTTTTACCGGCAGGAAGATGTTTTCCCAAAAGTTCCCTGACCACCGGTATCAGTTCATCTTCTGCATAGGTATAATCTGTTGAGACCTGTCTTGTGAAGGTGGTAAAATCCGGGTAACGCACTTTAATGGCTACGCAACCAGCCATTTTACCTTCTTTACGCAATTGGTAACATACTTTCTCAGTTAGTGCCACCAGGGTTGATTCAAGGAAAGTACGGTCATGAATATCCTCCTCAAAAGTTGTTTCAGATGAAACTGATTTTGCTTCATGATACTGTTCCACTTCACCATGATGAACTCCCTGGGCTTTCCACCAGAGATCCTCTCCCCATTTACCAAGAAGATCACTTAGATCATCCTTTGAGATCTTCTGCAGGTCCCCGATGGTTTTTATACCTGATGATCGAAGCGTTTTTTCAGTGCTTTCGCCAACACCCGGTATTGCAGAAACAGGAAGTGGAGCAAGGAAGGTCATTTCCTTACCATGGGGAATATGAAGGAAGCCATTTGGTTTGGCTGCATTTGTAGCCATCTTAGCCATCATTTTATTTGCTGCCAACCCGAAAGAAATTGGCAGACCTGTCTCTTCCATGATCTGTTTGCGTAGAGTAATTGTCCATTGCAATGGATCAAAGAACCTTTCCATGCCCGAGAGGTCCAGGTAAAATTCATCAATGGAAGCCTTTTCAAAAGCAGGGGCATGGGAAGCGATGATATCTGTTACGATACGGCTGAATTTGCTATAGGCTGCCCTGTTGCCATTAAGAAAGATAGCCTGGGGACATAGTTTTGCAGCCTGTACTGATGGCATTGCAGAATGAATTCCAAATTTTCTTGCTTCATAGCTGCATGCCGCAACCACGCCACGTTCCCGACCGCCAACAATCACAGGCTTTCCTTTGAGAGAAGGGTCTGCAAGTATCTCCACGGAAACAAAGAATGAATCCAGGTCGAAGTGGGCGATCGTCCGAACCATTATTTTTTGAATTCAGCAAGTTCCTTCACTCTTTGAAGAGCGAGGGGAAATTTCTCTTCAAAATAGCCTGAATGACTTTCGAGGATCTCCAGTTCTACTTTTAACCGGGTATAGCCACCTTCTTCTACAAGGAAATAACTTTCGGTTGCACCCTCCCATTCCTTTGTTTCTTCAGTTGAAGGCTGCTTTACATTATCCTTTACCATTCCAAGATGTTTGAAACTCATTTGGCGGTGAGGGATCATTTCCTCAATCTCACTGAACATACCGCCACCTCCCGGAGAAAGGAAAAGGACCTCTGCTCCTTTAACCCAATTACTTTCAGCATAAGAGCCTTCAGCAAATACGGTCGTCCATTTACGATAAGTTTCATCTTTCCATAAGATCTCCCATACCTTTTCGGCAGGAGCCTGAATTACTGTTTCAAAACTGAGTTTTTTCATGTTTTAAGTTTTTAATTAACTATAAACTTCCAGTAAACCATCAGGTAATTCAACAACAACCTGTTTTTTCTTATGATCAATGTTAAGTAGGTTATTATCATGAAGAGGAATAAGAGCTTCCTTTCCATTATACTCGATCGCACACAAAACCTGGTGAGGTTGTTCAATTACTTCCAGTATCTCGCCAAGGGATTGCCCGGCGGATATAAGTTCATAGCCTAAAAGACTGATGGGTGAACTCTTTGCAGCAAGCCGCTTAAAATCCTCTTCTAAGACCCATGCATCACGCGGGTATAGTTTCTTCAGCGATTCGCGGGTTTCAAAGCCTTCCAGTTTAACGAGGGTCTCTGTGTCGCTCCTGATAGCGGTTTCCTCAATGAAATAAGGAAGAAAACTATTCCTGGCTTCTTCAATAAAGATCGTTTCAAGGTCTTTTAGCGAGGAACGTTTGCCAAGTGCATGCACCAAAATGAGATCTCCTTTAAGACCATGCGAGGCCACGAATTTCCCGATCTTGAAATATTGCTGCATAGCAGGCAAATTTACAGGCAAAAAAAATCCCGCCTTTGGGCGGGATTAAAAATCTGTTGGGATATATTATTCCTCAGTTTTATTTTCTTCGCTGGCAGGAGCTTCTGCGGCAGCCGCAGCGGGTTCGGTCTTTTCAACCTTTTTCACTACGGGCTGATTCCTGCGATCCATACGGGCTTTTTTATGAGCACCCTGGCGCCTGTTAACGCTGGCTTCATGCTCTGAGCTCCATTTGGTGAATTTCTCCATTGCAGTTGCCTCATCAAACAGTCCCAGGCTAACTCCACGCAAAAGGTGTTTCAGGTACAATACTCCTTTGAAAGAAAGGATCCTGCGAACTGTATCAGTAGGTTGTGCACCTTTCTGAAGCCAGTCGAGAGCCTTCTGACGGTCGATCTGAATTGTAGCAGGAACGGTCAGAGGATTGTAAGAACCGAGTTTTTGAATGAATTTACCGTCGCGTGGGCTGCGTGCGTCGGCGATGACGATGAAGTAGAATGGCCTTTTCTTGGAGCCATGTCTCTGCAGTCTCATTTTTACAGCCATAAAAATAGAAATTTTCTTGGTTGTTAATAAATAGGGTTTCTTTCCTTAAAAAAAGGACAACGAAGATAATGCCGGGCTGTAAATAAACCAAATCCTTTTGGAATTAGCGTCTTCCCATCCCTAACCCCGGCATACGGCCCATGGGCATCTTATTCATCATCTTCATCATTTCCTTCATTTGATCAAATTGTTTCAGGAACTGGTTCAGTTCTGCAATATCCTTGCCGCTGCCTTTGGCGATGCGCTGTTTCCTTGCCGGGTTGATAAGGTCAGGGTTCTTTCTTTCAAGAGGGGTCATTGAATTGATCATAGCCTCGATCCCCTTAAAAGCATCATCATTTATATCAAGGTCCCTGATCTGTTTTCCCACCCCCGGTATCATGCCGATCAGGTCCTTAAGATTTCCCATCCTTTTGATCTGCTGAAGCTGGTTCTTGAAATCCTCAAAATCGAACTGGTTTTTGCGGATCTTCTTTTCAAGTTTGGCTGCTTCAGCAGCATCGAATTGTTCCTGCGCCTTTTCAACAAGACTCACAATATCACCCATCCCAAGGATCCTCTGGGCCATCCTATCAGGATAGAACACATCCAGGGTATCCATCTTCTCCCCGCTGCTGGCAAATTTAATAGGCTTGTTTACTGTGTATTTTATTGACAGCGCAGCACCCCCTCTTGTATCACCATCCAGCTTTGTCAGGACCACACCGGTAAAATCGAGGCGCTCGTTGAAAGCCGCTGCAGTGTTCACCGCATCCTGGCCGGTCATGCTGTCTACAACAAATAATACTTCCTGTGGACTGATAGCATTCTTGATGTTGGCGACTTCAGTCATCATCACTTCATCTACAGCCAAACGGCCTGCAGTATCCACGATGAGAACATTCTTATTCCTTGAACGCGCTTCCTTCACAGCATTCTGCACTATAGAAACAGCATCCTTGTTTTCTCTTTCACTGTACACATCAACCTTTACCTGGTCACCAAGTACCTCCAGCTGGTCTATCGCCGCAGGACGATAAATATCTGCAGCAACAAGCATGGGTGATTTACCTTTTTTGGTTTTCAGGTAATTTGCGAGCTTGCCGCTAAAGGTTGTTTTACCACTACCCTGTAATCCGGCGATCAAAATAATAGCGGGATTCCCGGAGATATTGATATCACTTTCGGTGCCTCCCATTAGGTCTGCCAGTTCATCCTGAACGATCTTCACCATTAACTGGCCAGGGCTTACAGCCGTAAGAACCTTTTCCCCCATCGCTTTGTCCTTCACCCTGTCGGTGAATTCCTTGGCGATCTTATAATTCACATCCGCATCAACCAGGGCACGCCGGATATCCTTTATGGTATTAGCAACATTGAGGTCTGTAATACGCCCCTGACCTTTAATATTCTTGAAAGCGCCTTCAAGGCGTTCGCTTAAACTCTGAAACATACTTAATAATTAAATTGAGAACGCTGTATCTATGATCTCAGCCTGTTCTTTAGCGTGTACCTTACCATAACCTGATGCGGTGGCAGCACTGGCCTGGCGGCTAACGATATAGAAATTAATATTGCGAAGGTTCATACGCAGAAATGATGCCGCACCCATATTCAGTGGTTCTTCCTGAACCCAGTACCATATTGCTTTTGAATATTTCGCATACAGCTCATCAAGCTTTTTCTGGGGCAATGGGTACAATTGCTCAAGTCGAATGATGGCAACATTGTTCAAAGCATCCCTGCGCTTGCGTTCCTCAAGTTCAAAATAGATCTTGCCTGAACACATGATCACCTTGGTGATGGAAGCAGGGTCTGCCGATGCATCATCGTAAACTTCGGTGAAACCGCCCGAAGTAAATTCTGGAAGAGTGCTGTAACTCGCCGGCAGCCTCAGGTTAGCCTTTGGCGAGAAATTGATCATTGGTTTACGGAAAGGCCATGCGAGTTGTCTTCTTAAAGCATGGAAGAAATTAGCGGCGGTAGTAATGTTGGTAACTACCATATTCAACTCTGCACATTGTTGCAGGAAACGCTCCATACGGCCACTGCTATGTTCGGGCCCCTGGCCTTCATACCCATGTGGTAAAAGAAGTACCACGCCACTCATACGCTGCCATTTGGTTTCCGCCGCTGAAATGAACTGGTCGGTTATAGTTTGGGCTCCATTTACAAAATCGCCGAACTGCGCTTCCCAGATTACAAGTGCATTTGGATTAGCCATGGAATATCCATATTCAAAACCAAGAACTGCATATTCGCTCAGAAGGGAATTATAGATCCTGAAAGGTTGCTGACCTTCCTGGACCTGGTCAAGCCGGTTATATTCCTTATTGGTCTTCTCATCATACAGCACAGCATGCCTGTGGCTGAACGTACCGCGCTTAACATCCTGCCCGCTCATCCGAACAGTTTTGCCTTCGGCCAGAAGGCTTGCATAAGCAAGCAATTCTGCTGTCGCCCAGTCTATCTTTCCTTCATCATTGAATAACTTCTTCTTATCCTGCAGAAGCTTTTCCACTTTACGCAGAGGTTTGAAATCTTCCGGAACGTTCATCAACGCTTCAAACACTTTACGTAACTGGTCTTCACTTACCGCCGTAATTGGTGACGCTTCGAAATCACCGGTGGTTGCCTTTCTCAGGCTCTGCCACCATTGTTCGGGTTTCTGATAAGTGTATGGGAGCGGGTTCTGTTTTACTTCATCAAGTCTAGCCTGGAGGTCGTCGAGAAATTTACGCTCCATCTCCTTGGCAAGGTTCTTCGCATCAGGTTCGCCATTCTCTATCAGGTATTGGGTATAAACTTCGCGGGGATTAAGATGTTTGTCGATAAGGGCATAAAGCTGCGGCTGGGTGAATTTAGGCTCGTCTCCTTCGTTATGCCCATGGCGCCTGTAGCAAACCATGTCGATAAAGATATCGCTCCCGAATTGCTGCCGGTAACGGGTAGCAACCTCGGCAACCTTTACCACCGCCTCTGCATCGTCCCCATTAACGTGCAGTACAGGAGCCTGGATCATTGCTGCTATGGATGTGCAATAATCCGAGCTGCGCGCATCATCAAAGTCGGTAGTGAACCCGATCTGGTTATTGATCACAAAATGGATTGTTCCCCCGGTGAGATAACCTTTAAGCCTGCTCATCTGGAGAACTTCATATACTATTCCCTGTCCGGCAACAGATGCATCACCATGGATCAGTATCGGCAACACCCTGCTGAAATCACTTTCATACAGCACATCTGCTTTGCTTCGTGCAAAACCAGTGACAACGGGGTCTACAGCCTCCAGGTGACTTGGGTTGGGGCATAATTTCAGGTTAACTTTCTTTCCCGCAGGAGTCACCACCTCACTGCTATAACCGAGGTGATATTTCACATCACCGGACCCCATGGTGGTATCCGGTACAGCGGTCCCTTCAAATTCTGTAAAGATCTGCTCATAGGTCTTGCCCATAATGTTGGCAAGAATATTAAGCCTGCCGCGATGAGCCATCCCGATGATAACTTCCTCCACCTTATCTTCCGCACTGGTGTTAATAATGGCATCAAGTGCGGCTATGGTGGTCTCACCTCCTTCCAGGCTGAAACGCTTCTGACCTATATATTTTGTATGGAGGAATTTTTCGAACATCACTCCTTCATTCAGTTTTTCTAGAATACGTTTGCGTTTATCAATAGGAAGAGGATCATGGAAATCATTCTCCATGGCCTTTGCCAGCCACTCTATCTTTTCGAGATCATTAATAGCAGAATATTCAACCCCAACATTGGATGTATAGCTTGCTTTGAGTTTCTCAAGTATTTTGGAAAGGGTCGCGCCTTTCATGTTCAGGAACCTGCCTGCTTCAAATGTTGATTCAAGGTCTGATTGTTCCAGGCCGAAATGTTCAAGCTCCAGGTTGGCAAAACGGTTCTTGCGCTCCCGGATAGGATTGGTCTTTGCAACTAGGTGCCCTTTTTTCCGGTAGGCCTGGATAAGCTGGTACACCCCGAATTCTTTGCCCAGGTTTGACATAGGCATTGCTGCCGTTCCATTTGCCTTCACAGCACTGCCATTCCCGATGGCGAAATCGAAGCCTTCGAAGAACTTCCGAAGGTCCGGGTCAATACTTTCCGGGTTAGAAACGAAGTCTTTATAGAGGTTTTCTATATAAGATGGATGTGAACTGGTTATGTACTGAAAATCCTTGATCATGGCCTCGTAATAGGGATTCTTGCATTTTGCGAGTGCAAATATCGGCTAAATATGCCGGAAAACTTAATTGTGAAGGATTATTGGACAATCCGCTTTTTTGAAAATTTTTCAATATTTCATACTTTAATAGGCTGAATAACCCTATCTTTGCAGCCCAAAATCAGAATTTAATGGCAAATCATTCAGCTACTAAAAAAGACGTTCGCCAAAGTGCCAAGCGTAATGAGCGTAACCGTTACTATGGTAAGACCACCCGTAACGCCATCCGTGATATCAGGGCATTAGACGATCAGAAAGCTGCTGCAGACAAATTACCTTCCGTGCTGTCTATGGTTGACAAACTTGCCCGCCGTGGTACCATCCACAAGAACAAGGCTGCCAACCTTAAGAGCAAGCTTGCACGTAAAGTGAATTCTTTAGCTAAATAAGATACTTTAATATTTGTATAACAGGCCCGTCAAGTAAGTTTGATGGGCTTTGTCATTCCAATAAAACTATGTTTCGTAAAAACCTACTCCTTGCGCTAACGTTCGTTACCAGCTACTCCTTTGCCCAAATACCAGCCGGATATTATGATGCCGCAGCAGGACTTACATGCCAGCCTTTAAAGTCAGCTCTTAAACAGATCGTGACCAACGGAAGTAATACACTCAGCTACAGTCCGGGATTATGGAACCTGTACCAGTACAGCGATATGCGGAGGAATGACGCAAATACCCAGGATATTATCTGGGATATGTACACCGACCTTCCTTCCGGCAGCACCTATTCTGATGGAACACCTGAAATAGAATTCATTTATGGCGCTGACCAGGATCCCGGCATAGGTGGCACCTTTGAAGGAGAATATTATAACCGGGAACATACCTTTCCCCAATCGTGGTTTGCAGATGCATTACCAATGCGAAGCGATGCCCACCACATCTTTCCTACTGATAAGAAAGTGAACAATGCCAGGGGTAACAGTCCCTTTGGACGGGTAAATAAATCGGCAACGGGTGCACCACTCTATTACAAAAGCAAAAACCTCGGTTATCATGGAAATGGAATTGCAGGCCTTGGATTTACAGGATCTGTCTTTGAACCTATAGATGAATATAAAGGCGATATCGCCAGGGCGCAACTGTACATGGCAGTACGTTATGAGGATGAGATCCTGAACTGGTACAGCAACGGCAATGCAAACGAGGTTTTACTTTCTCCTTCTGATGAACCTGATGCAGCAATGAGAATGCTGCAGGTTTATGACGACTGGTATATTAACCTCCTTGTTTCCTGGCATGTTCAGGATCCTGTTAGCCAGAAAGAAATTGACAGGAACAATGTGATCTATTACCAGGATGTTGAAATAGCACCTGGAGTATTTGCAGCCCAGGCAAACCGTAATCCGTTTATTGATCATCCCGAATATGTTATCCAGATATGGCAATGCACAGGACTGCTCCCTGTGAAGATCACTGAATTCAATGCAATAAATGAAAGTGACGGGGTTGCATTAAAATGGCGTGCAGAGAATGAAATCAATTTTCAGAAATACATCGTTCAAAGAAGTTTTAACGGGAGAAGCTTTTCAGCCATTGCAGAAATTCCTGCAAATGGTGCAACCTTTTACCGTTATAAAGATCATACCTCCGCAACAGGCAGGATCTATTACAGGCTTGTGTTGGTAGATGCAGATGGTAGTTCTGCTTTGTCAGATGTGATCTCGGTAAACAGGATCAATGAAGGAGAACTGAAGATCTATCCCATTCCTGCAGGCAATTTTATAAATATAGAATCTTCAGGAACTTTACATAATGCAGTTTTCACCCTGACCAATATGGCAGGAGCCACTGTTCTGAAAAAGGTTTTCAATTCCGGTAATGTTGCAACACTCCAGGTTTCCGGTCTTGCCCCAGGCATATATGTTTTACATACAGACATCAGCGGAGTCAGAACATCCAGGTCGGTCATAGTTGCTAGATAGCTTTCCAACTAGTAAAGGAATTCCTATTTTCATACCCGTATGAAGATCGTTATCACCTTCGCCCTGCTGGTTGCAGGTCTCCCCGCGTTTTCACAACAATTGCGTTTCGAAACTTCGAATGGCACGGAAAGCGCCACCTACGATGAACTTATATCCGCTTTCAAATCCTTCACTTCTGATCCCAGGTTCAGGATACGGGAAATGGGCATGACTGATGCAGGCCTCCCCCTTCATTTGCTGACTATCGACAACCAGTCTGACCATGAACCAACCTCCTGGCATTCAAAAAAAAATGCAGTCATCCTGGTAAATAATGGAATTCACCCGGGAGAACCTGATGGAATGGATGCCAGTCTCATGCTTGCCCGTGATATAAGATCAGGCAAAGTGAAGATCCCAAATGGTGTCAGCATTGCCCTGATCCCTGTTTATAATGTCGGGGGAATGCTGAACCGAAATTCAACGACCCGGGTCAGCCAGAATGGCCCGAAAGAATACGGCTTTCGTGGCAATTCCAGGAACTATGACCTCAACCGGGATTTCACAAAGAATGATTCGCGCGAAGCGAGAACATTTGCAGGGATATTCCATTATGTGCAACCCCATGTGCTTGTAGACAACCATGTTAGCGATGGTGCGGATTTCCAGCATACCATGACCCTTATCACCACGCAGTACGATAAGCTCGGAGGTAAACCAGGGGAATTTCTGAAAAATACATTTGAACCGGAGATCTATGCTGCGATGAAGCGAAGAAACTGGGATGTAATACCCTATGTTGATTTCGGGAATAATGAATTACATAAAGGAATCAGGATGTTCATGGACCCGCCCCGGTATTCCAGCGGCTATGCGGCTCTGTTCAACACCATCGGTTTTATGCCGGAAACCCACATGCTGAAACCCTATAAAGAGAGGGTGAAAGCAACGTATGACCAAATGTTATCCTTCCTGGAAGTTTGTGGAAAGTTGCGGCAGGAGATCGTTAGCACGAAAGAAGCAGCAGACCGGGAAATGATTGAAAGGAAGGAATTCCCGTTATCGTGGAAGCCTGATTCATCACAGACAGGGTCCTTCACTTTTAAAGGATATGAAAAAGACACGGTAACCAGTGACGCCACAGGGCTTCCCCGAATGAGATACAACAAATCACGTCCCTTCACCACAACCATTCCATATTACAATCATTTTATACCGGCTTCATCCGTATCAGCACCCCTGGCATATGTGATTCCCCAGGGATGGCATAATGTAATCGATATTTTGAGACTTAATAAGGTCAGGATGAAGGCTTTTGAAAAAGATACCGTTATCAGGGTAAGATCTTACCGAATTGAAAGCCTGAAAAGTTTTACCATGGCCTATGAAGGACACCACAAGAATTACAGCGTGCGTACCAGGGATACCGTTGAGCAAATGAGGTTCAGGAAAGGAGATATATTGATAGAAATGAACCAACCGGCAAACCGGTACCTTGTAGAAATGCTGGAGCCGGGAGGTGATGACAGCTTCTTTTCGTGGAACTTTTTTGACGGGATAATGCAACAGAAGGAAGGTTATACGGATTACCGCTGGGAGGAACTGGCAGCCGAAGTCCTTAAAAAGGATCCTGCCCTGAGGAAAGCATTAGAAGAAAAGAAAGCGGCAGACCGTGAATTTGCCGGAAATTCATCAGCGATCCTTGACTTTATTTACCGTAATTCAGCTTTTTATGAGCCTTCCCACAGGAAATATCCTGTATATCGCATTGAGGATCAATAGATAAAAAGTTTATATTTTTCCTTCTTCCAGCTCTTTTTTAAAGTAGGTTTTGTACCTTTGCAACCCGTTTTAAAATGAACGGGTATTATTTAATTATTTAAAACAGGGAAATGAGCAACTACGAATTGATGGTGATTTTTACCCCTGTGCTGTCTGA
>JAEZEI010000039.1 GCA_023417815.1 Bacteroidota bacterium
GCTATAGCCTTACCGGCACGGATGGCATTGAGGGTGGGTTTCAGCCCTGCATAACCAACGATGGCAGCCAGCATGAGGTCATAGATATCCATGGAGGCGACTTCCTCCAGTGCTTTTTCACCGGCAAAAACCTTGACATCAGTATTGGATAGGGCCTGCTTTACTTTTTCGTATTTCTTTTCATCACCTACCACCACCACGTTAGGTTTGAACTTCTGCGCCTGCTTTACGAGCAGTTCGTCGTTGCTGTTGCAGGTGAGCACATCTACTGAAAATAGCTGGGGATTGGCTTCTATTACTTCTAAAGCCTGCACGCCTATGGAGCCGGTGGAGCCGAAGATGGCAATTCTTTTTGCAGGATTGGTTTGATTCATGTTGGATTTAAAAGTACAAGATAGTTAAATAATAAAGTTTAGGAAAGGGTTTGGTGAGAGCTGCTAGCTGCTAGCTTCTAGCTGCAAGACTTTGGCTCCGGAAGTCGTATGATGTATTGATCTTCTCATTCTCTTACTTTTTTTAGCCGTTAAGACGGGAAGAACGGTAAGTAGTGTTTGAATTTCATACAATCCTTGGCGTTACCTTCTTTTCTTCTTTCTTGGTGGTTAAATTTTCATCCGGAAAATCCTAAAATCCTGTAAATCCTGATTCAGACAATGTATTCTGATAAAGCATCAGCCAGTTTCCTGTCATTACTTAGTCGAGGCACTTTATTCTGTCCGCCCAGCTTACCAATGGATTTCATATAATCAATAAACCCGTTCTTCTTCACCACGGTCAGTTTCAAAGGCTGCAGGATATGCCCGCGGATCAGGTCATCATAATAAATATTATGCTGGCGCATTAGCTCATTGAGCCGCTCCGCGAAAGCATCCAGATTGGCTGGCTGCTCTTCAAACTCCACAAACCATTCATGGTAACTCTTACCATCACCCTGCTGCACCATAGGCGCCACGGTAAACTCACGGATATGCACAGCCGCTTCCTGAGAGGCAGCCAGCATGCTCCGCTCCACTTCCTCTCCAATCACATGTTCACCAAAAGCAGAAATAAAATGCTTGGTCCTGCCCGTCACCACCAGTCGGTAAGGATTCGTGCTCACAAATTTTACCGTATCACCAATATTATAACCCCAGAGGCCCGCAGTATTATTAATAATGAGTGCATAGTTCACACCCGTTTTCACTTCGTGTAATGATAAGCGGGTAGGATTATCATTGAAGATCTCACCAGCAGGAACAAATTCAAAGAAGATCCCGCTGTTGGTATTGAGCAGCAATCCTTCTTCGGTTTGTGTATCCTGGAAGGCAAAAAATCCTTCTGATGCCGGGAAGGTTTCAATATCATGAATGGGCCGCCCGATGCTTTCGAACAACCTCGATTTATAAGGTTCGAAATTCACGCCGCCATGCACCATCACGCTGAAATGGGGGAAAAGTTCTCCCACCTTCTTGCCGCTTTTTTCCATGAGGCGGTCAAAATACATCTGCACCCATGGCGGTATGCCGGAGATCAGGGTCATATTCTGACTGATGGTCTCCTCCACGATCTTATCGAGTTTGGTTTCCCAGTCCTCGATACAGTTGGTTTCATAACTGGGAAGCTGGTTGCTGCGCAGGTATTTGGGGATATGATGGTTGACGATTCCGCTGAGTCGACCTGTAGGAACACCACCGATCCTTTCCAGTTCGGGGGAACCGGATAGAAAGATCAGTTTCCCGTCAGCGAAATTGGTATTTCCCGTTTCGGCCATATAACAAAGCAGGGCATTGCGGGCTGTGTTGATATGGTTGGGAATGGATTCCTTGCTAATGGGAATGTATTTAACACCGCTGGTGGTACCGGAGGTTTTGGCGAAATAGATCGGTTTTCCTTTCCAGAGGATGTTGTGCTTTCCCTCCTTTACTTTTTCGATATAGGGTTTGAAAGCCTCGTAATCCCGGATGGGGATAGCCTGTTTGAATTCCTGGTAGGTATTGACCTTGTCGAGCCCATGCTCCTTTCCGAATTCGGTGGTCCGGCCCACTTTGAGGAGTTCTTTCAGCGTGGCATCCTGGTCCTGCAGGGCGGTGCCCATGCCTTTCCGGATACGTGCATAAATATATGAGGCAAAGGGCTTTGCTAAGAATGATTTGAACTTCATGGCAAGAGATGCGAAGGTAGGGGAATTAGCTGTTAGCTATTGGCCTTTGGCCATTGGCGGGTGGTTCAGAGAACGGTGGGTACGCGTAGGGACATGCCAACGGCATGTCCGGAAATGAGAGAGGCTGTTAGCCATTGGCGGTTAGTTCAGAGTATGGAGAATCTAAGAAGTCCAAAGAGGCAGCCCGGAACTGACTCTGCGCTTCCTCTGCGCTTTGCCAGCCATCCGCGTGTCGCTGAAGCTTTAGCGGAGGCACAAGCTTTAGCGAAGGCTGGCCCTCCGCGCCTCCGCGGTGAAAAAAAAGCTAAGACCCAGGTTCAATTAGACTTCATCCCAGGTTTAGCCAACGGCCAAAAGCCAATGGCCAAATTGTTAAAAACCCCGCCCCTTTAACAATTTTCGCTTCTCCTCTTTTTCGTTCCCCCTTTTCCCCTTACCTTTGCCTCCCGAAAAATCGGGACTAAATCATTCTTTTATGTTCGCAGTCGTTACAATAGCCGGTAAACAATTCAAGGTTGAGAAAGACCAGACTTTATATGTTCCCAAAGTTGGGGGTAATGCCGGTGACAAAGTTGAGTTTTCTGATGTTATCATGTCTGACAACAACGGCAATCTCAAATTCAGCAATTCAGGTCTGAAGATCCAGGCTGAGATCCTGGACCAGGTTAAGGGTGACAAGGTGATCGCCTACAAACAAAAACGCAGGAAAGGTTTCCGTAAAAAACACGGTCACCGCACACACTATACAAAAATCAGGATCAGCGAAATCGCATAAGCGTTTTGATTTTTGACTTTTGACTTTTTTTGATTTAATCGAACTCTAAAC
>JAEZEI010000068.1 GCA_023417815.1 Bacteroidota bacterium
GGTTTATCTCGGATGCCGTGCTCCAGGTAAGTACATTCTCGGTTCCCCGTTGCAGCCCGTTGAAGGAAATCATTTGCACAGGCACCAGGCTTCCAGATGCAAAGAACACAGAGAAATCCTCGACTTGCCCGTTCGTAACATTATAACAGCTATTTACTCCCGCAATACAATCCTTTGCTATTAATCTAAGCCTCAGGAACTGGTTTGTTACAGGGGGCACTGCTGGTGTAGTGAACGAAAACGTATGCGTTCCTATATAACAGGAAGGTGAAGAATATACAGCTTCGTTTGCGTCAGCAAAATCACCATCGTTATTATAATCAATGAATAACTGAACCACGTTGAACTGGTTAACCGGGTTTGTTGTTCCTACCGTTGCAGATACGGTATATAATGTATTAGCTTCAAGCTTGGTTGAATGAACACAGGATCTGTCAATATATTTATTTCCGTCTGTTGCGGTGCCGGCTGAACTGCTGCTGATGCTACCAAGAGAGAATGCATGCAGGCCGGAATTCGTGGTTCCAGTTCCCGTATTTACGCATGCGGTGGTGGGTGAAGTACTGATCAGGATTGGCCTGAAGAAATTATCGGAGCCAACGGCATTTGTTGCAGTTAATGTAATTCCATAAACCCCTGCTGAGGCGAACGATACTACCGGGTTTCTTGAAGCAGATGCAGAAGGAGATCCGGAAGGAAACGACCAGTTCCAGGAAGTTGGCCCGTGCAGGGTATGATCAGTAAACTGTATAGGTACACCCACGCAAGCCCCTTCCGGAGAGGATATAAAATCTGCAATTGGCGCCCCGGCAACACTGCAGGCCGATAAACAACCAACAAACCCTACATGCGAATCCACCGAAGCGATGGAAGCCGGACTCCAGATATTTGTATTCTGCACTGAAGGAGCCATGATATATGGAGTTCCTGCAGCATCATGGTTTGCTGAAAAGTTATGACCAATTTCATGAGAGGTAAGTACACGCAAAGCAAAACCAGATCCACCCGGAATCGTTCCTGCAAAATCTTCGAGCAAATGATACCTGCTTGTTCCGCAAACTACACCTACATATGCCAGTCCGATTATGCCATTATTTGTTCCTGCACCATCTGCATCTATATCCCTGTCAGTCCATAGCTGCGCAAGATCATATGAAAAACCGAAGTTACCGGCCTGGCCCCAGGCACGGAAGTTCGAAAGTATAGTGCTTGAGTTTGTGCCTGTATAAAGTGGTGATGAAGGATCTGATGCAGGTGCCGTTGAAACGTACTGGCCAACAATAGTGAATTCTATATTATTATTGAATTGTGCATTTACATAGTCCCAGATCACATTATTCATCACTCCAACATTGTGCGCCTGCACGGTAGCCACGCTTCCATATTTATTGAACATGGTTACATCCGAAGCGATCGCGAGCTGAACCTGTACACAATTCAGCCCGGCATTATCAGGAACAACCGGTGGCTGTTGTTCGCTGAGTTCTGCAACACCGCATGTAAGTGCAGCATTTGGAATTACATCTGAAGTTTCATACAGTACAAAAATATCCGGAGCCGAACCCGGCAGCAGGTATTGGATTGGCTCAATGAAATACTGTCGTGAACCATCGGTCATGAGACCGTAAACAGATCCTTCTGAAATTGTAATGCTTGTACGTAGTGTAGAATTACCGGAACCTTTGAATGTACGTATATCAGGTCTTTCACTTTCGATAATCCCTTCAGAAGTTCCCGTCATGATCTTATAATTGTCGGAGATCAGGGAATATTCCACCAGGGAAAGATCAAAGAAACCGCGCCCCGGAAAATCGAGTTGCAGGTTTAAATTTTCTCCCCGTGCAGAAGATGCCGCATTCTTTATATCACTTGCATTTATCCTGTAAAGAGAATACCTGGTAAAAACCATATCAAGGTTCGATTCACTCCTGGAATCCACCGGTTGTGCAGTGATCCTTGACTGGGAGAACGATAGTGCGGGCAACAGTGCCAGCGCGCAGATAAAAAAGAATTTCATAGAGCAGTTATCTTGATGTTCTAAGCTAACATAAAGGCTCCGCATCACAAAAATTTGTTCAAAAAAAAGCCCCGGGGTTACCGGGGCTCTTCAAAGCTGTTATGTTGAATTATGCTACTTCAACTTCAGCGCCAGCTTCAGTAAGCTTCGCTTTCAGTTCTTCAGCAGTAGCTTTATCTACGCCTTCTTTAACTGGTTTTGGAGCGCCATCTACAAGATCTTTAGCTTCTTTCAGACCAAGGCCTGTAAGTTCTTTAACGATCTTAACAACAGCAAGTTTGTTTGCACCGCCGCTCTTAAGGATAACATCGAAAGATGATTTTTCCTCTGCTGCTGCACCGCCGCCTTCGCCGCCGCCGCTAACAACAACTGCTGCTGCAGCTGGTTCGATACCATATTCAGTTTTTAAGAATTCAGCAAGTTCCTGAACTTCTTTTACGGTTAAACCTACCAGGTTTTCCGCTAACGCTTTAACGTCTGCCATAATTGTTACAGTTTTTTCCCCGTTCATCTCCTTCCGGATCCGGGGGAAGGTTTAAAAAAATTGTTTTATCAATAAGCGATCCCGCCAGGCGGAAAAGCGAATCTCAATTGTTGAAGACTATGCCTCTGGCGTAGCCTCACCCTCCGCAGATGTATCTGCAGCAGGATTTTCAGTTGCATTATCAGCAGCAGGTGCTTCCGGGGCAGCTTCTGCAGCAGGAGTTTCTGCGGCAGCAACTTCAGCAGCTGGTGCTTCTTCCTGCTTTCCTTTTGCATTCTCCATATTCTGAAGAGCGCCGATAACACGCTGGATAGGTGACTGAAGCAACCCAATGATCTCGCCGATAAGCTCGTTCTTGGTCTTGATCTGGGTCAAAGCTTTCAGCTGGTTGTCTCCTACGAATACATCGCCATTAATGAAGGCAGCCTTAAGAACCGGTCTTTCATTATTGCTTTCCTTGCGAAAGCTGCTGATGATAACAGCCGGTTCCTTCGGGTTTTCGCTGAATAAAAGAGCGGTCACTTTATGCAGTGAATCATACACTCCAGCATATTTTTCTGAATCGATGCTTTCGAGCGCTTTGCGGATCAGGGTATTCTTTGCAACCTTCATTTCAACCTGCTTATTAAAGCAATGGCTGCGAAGTTTGCTTACCTGTTCAACAGTAAGGCTCTCGGTATCGGTAATATAAAAGTTATTATACTGTTCGAACTTGCCCTTAAGCAACTCGATCACTTCGTTTTTTTCCTGTTTTGTCATAACAAAAGATTTGTAAACCTGGAGGCCAGATTAATTTTGAACAGATTTTGTGTCAACAATAATACCCGGGCTCATGCTGCTCGCCATGTTCACTCCACGCAGGTAGGTACCTTTTGAAGTTGCAGGCTTTAGCTTGATGATGGCATTAATGAATTCCTGGCAGTTTTCAGCGATCTTTTCAGGTGCGAAGCTTACACGGCCAACAGAAGCGTGGATGATCCCCGCCTTGTCAACCTTGAAAGCGATCTTACCGCCCTTAAGATCATTCACTGCACCGGCTACATCATTTGTAACCGTACCGGTTTTAGGGTTTGGCATCAGGTTGCGAGGACCTAATACTTTACCCAGTTTACCGATCTTAGGCATCACTGCAGGTGTTGCCACAATAACATCTATATCGGTCCAGCCACCTTCTATCTTTTGAATGTATTCATCAAGTCCTACGAAGTCGGCTCCTGCTGCAGTAGCTTCTGCTTCCTTGTCAGGAGTGCAGAGAACAAGCACACGCTTGGTTTTACCGGTACCGTGAGGAAGAGAAACAGTTCCGCGGATAGCCTGGTCGGCTTTCTTAGGATCAACACCAAGGCGAACGTGAAGGTCTACCGAGCTGTCGAATTTTGTTGTATTTATTTCTTTTACTAAGGATGAAGCCTCCTTCAGGGAATAAGCCTTGTTAGGGTCAACCTTAGCGTTTGCTATCTTTCTTTTTTTGGTGATCATTTTAAAAAGTTTAATCGGTTGACGTATTAGTTATTTTCCCATGGAGCTGTTCCTTCAACAGTAAGACCCATGCTGCGTGCAGTACCTGCAACCATGCTCATTGCACTTTTCAGTGTGAAAGCGTTCAGGTCAGCCATTTTATCCTTAGCGATCTCTTCAACCTGTGCCCAGGTTACTTTACCCACTTTTACGCGGTTTGGCTCCTTACTGCCTGAAGTGATCTTGGCCGCATCCATTAGCTGTACCGCTGCAGGAGGGGTTTTGATGATGAAATCGAATGATTTGTCTGCGTAAACCGTGATGACAACCGGTAATACCTTACCTGGTTTGTCCTGGGTGCGGGCATTGAACTGTTTGCAGAATTCCATGATGTTCACGCCTTTAGAACCCAGTGCCGGACCTATCGGAGGTGCCGGGTTAGCCTGTCCGCCCTTGCATTGGAGCTTGACAAAGCCTGTGATCTCTTTTGCCATTTTATAATGTTTTTTGGTGTTAACGTCCTCCCCGAATACCGGGGAAAACTCCCAAATACCCTTACGGGCACCTGTCTTAAAGAACTATTGGGGGCGCAAAGGTATATAGAAAATCTTAAAGTAAAAAGGGAAAAAGTAAAATACCGGATAGAATATTTCGGGGTAAAACTACCTTTTTTTGGCCTGGTTAGGGTATTGCAAAATTAAAATCCCGAATTCGGGGAATTGACGATATGCCGGAGAATCCGTATTTTAATCTTAGGGGCGGAGGTTGGTGGCCCCAGGTGGGATCGGACGCTGAAGCAGAAGAACCACTTTGGGTTACAGCCAGGAAAAAATGGCAGCCTACCTGGGAATTTCCAGGTCCGCTTTAAGCATGGCCGAACAATTCAGGAGAAACCTTAACCCAAAGGCAGTTCAAAGACTTCGCATATTCGAAGAATCGATCCGGAAGGCTGACCATAAGACTGTATTGGAAGAACAAAGACTGGAACGCGCTACTTTTTCAGCAAGAGGCTTATTCGAAGAAGGTTTTGTGGAAGGCCTCGCCTGATACCTATGGAAATCTAAATATTGATTCGCCTGGCTGACCTGCATTTATTTCTCCAGGAAATCCTGGTAAAACCGCTGCTGCAAAGCCTTTCCCCTCCTTTCCAGGTCTGCCTGCCTACCAAAAGTACGGATCGGCCGTTTCCCCGTATTGTCAAAAATGAGTCCCCGGCCTGGTTCCAGGTAGCCAAAGCCATTATTGAATGAGAAAAACCCAAATTGATTTAGGGAATCCATCATATTACGGCTGAAGGAAAATTCATTTGCAGGATTGCCGGTAAGCGCCAGTAAAGTAGCAGCCACATCTGTCTGTAAGTATAATCCGGATTTGGTCACCGGCTTTACCTTGCCTCCGAGGAATAATACCGGGATCCTGAAATCGTCCTCCATTTTCCCTGTAGAAGGTAAACGGTTCCCGTGATCAGGAACAATTGCAAGTATTGTATTGTTCCACCAGGATTGTCTCTTGCAAAATTCAACGAAGTTGTAGACTACACTGTCTGAATAGTGAAGTGCGTCCAGGTACTTTGCATCATTCTCTCCTTCCCTGAACAATTTTTCAGAAGGTATTTCAAATGGTTCATGGCTGCTCAGAGTTAACCAGGTTAGAAAGAATGGTTCCTCCAGGGATCTCCCCATGATCTTTTCTGCAACCACCCCGTCGTGCGCTCCCCACTTCGAATTGAGATCTTTCTTTTTAAAATCGCTGATGGTAATGTATTCATCAAAATCACTGTTCACGAGGTAGGCCTTAATATTTGCAAATTCAGTTTCACCGCCATAATAGAAAGAAGTATGGTAACCCATTCCTTTAAACTTTTTTGGAAGCGATGGCAGTTTCGCTGCTTTTACCGGTGATTTCAGCACGGCATGAACTGGCTGAGCCGGGTAAGCGCTCAATATCGCAGCAATACCTTTATCGGTCCTGTCGCCCGACGCATAAACATTCGGAAAGTAGATGCCCTCTTCACTGAGTTTATTGAAACCTGGAGTTATGGAGATGCCTTCATGTTTTTCATTCACAGCCTTTGCCGTAAATCCTTCCCAGATTACCAGCACAACATTGACCCTGCCCCGTACGGAATCTGCCGGAAGCTTTATTACCTTAAGAAGAGAATCTGTTATGCTCCCTGCTTCACTGTCTTCCATGGCCACGTAGGGATTTTCTGCCGAGCCCGCATTATGATTAAGGGAATACACCAGGTTCCATACCGGGTTTAGCGCTGCCTGGTTTGCAAAATGGAACTTTGAAAAATATACACTACTCTGATTTATCGGCGCTAATTGAAACCCTCCTCTTAATGGAATGATTGATGCGGCTGCAAGCAGTAAAAGAAATAAGGCCTGGACATATTTATTTTTTACCGAAACTCCCCCGGTTAATTTCCTGATACCTTTTGAAAATAGGATCATCAGCAAGAAAAAAATAATAAGGACTATTATTGATCCCGAAAATATGGGAAGATGACTTACAGAAGCCCATGCTTCCTTTGGGCTTTTCAGGTAGGCTAGCGGTGTTGCATCAAGCCTGAATCCCCACGCATTGAATAATCCCAGGTCTGCAACCAGCAGGATCAAAACCAGTAGCAGAATTATTGCTGTATATATAATGTATGCAAATGGCGCCCGAAGTTTCCTGATGAACAAAGCAAGGAGGCAGAGAAGAAGTATTGGTATTGTAAGATATGCCGCCATGGACATATCCATCCTGAGCCCGTACCATGCAGACGGGATCACATTCAAGGTTCCTGTTTCTTTCAATTCTGGGATGTTGAATAAAAGGAAGATCACTCTTCCAAATTGAAAGAATAAGATGACAACGAGCCAATAGACCAGGACAAAAAAGACTGGCGAACTTTTGAACTTATTTAGGAATGAGGATGCCATGAAATAAAAAACCTCATCCGCGGACGAGGTTTATAAATAAATTGTTGAAATCTTACATTACGAGGATACCTGATGCCTGCATAACAAGTTCCCTTTTAGGTTCTGTTATGGCATCGATCTCTGCTTTTGATTTACCAGCATCTTCAGCATAGTGACGAAGCATGTCTACAGAGGTTTCCTTCATTTTAGCTTCTCCTTCGGCAACGATTGTTTTGCCGGTAAGGGAAAGCGGAACGAGGTATTTATGATCCTTCATCTTCACCAGCACTGAACCATTTTCAGTTTTCATGCGAAGCCAGCAACCTTCAGCCTTACAAACTTCTATCACTTCGCCTGTGATCTTTAGTCCACCTTTAGGATTTTCACCAACATTCTTCGCCGCCACGTTTACATCGATTGCGCCGTCGGCAGTAATAGCATCACCGAAGGTCATTCCGGCTTTTGCATCCACTTTAGGAGGTTGTGCCATCAGGCTCAGGCCAAGGAAAAGAGCGGGGATCACCAGTAATTTTTTCATTTTATTCTGTTTGAGATTATGAAATTTTTTCAACCTGCATATAGCTAAGCTCTACAGGGGTTGCACGGCCGAAGATCTTCACCTGTACCTTAAGTTTCTTTTTCTCATCACTCACTTCTTCAATAACCCCGTTGAAATCGTTGAAAGGACCATCGATGATCTTGATCGTTTCACCGATAATGAAAGGCTCACTCATCGTAACACCTCCCATATCACTCATTTCATCCACCTTACCCAGCATCTTATTCACTTCAGCCTTACGCAGGGAGATGATGTTTCCTTTTGAACCCTTACCGTCTGTAAGAAAGTGCATTACATTGCTGATGTTACTTACGTGCTGAATGATATCATCATTCAGTTTGTCGCCGGCAACCTCCATCATAATATAACCAGGATAGAAATTCCTTTCGCGCATCACCTTTTTTCCATTCTGCACCTTGTAAACCTTTTCAACGGGCAAAAAAACCTGTTTAATGATATTATCCCAGCCGTTGCGGACAATATCTTTATCGAGGTATTCTTTTATCTTACGTTCTTTACCGCTGACAACCCTCAGTACATACCACTTACTTTCCTTCTCAGTCTTATCCGACGTGGTTGGTATTATTTCTTCAGTCATATTAAGCGAATAACGAGTAAATAAATTTCATTGCGCCATTAGCGATAAAATCCATCAATGCAATAATGGCGGTGATGAACAGGGTAGCTCCCAGAACGATCATAGTAGACTGCTGGAGTTGTTCCCATTTTGGCCAGGTAACTTTCTCCATCAGTTCGCGATAGGAGTCCTTTACAAAAACAGCGAATTTGCTCATAATTATCAGTTAATTGCCGAGGGCAACATTTAAAAATCTCTGCACGGGCACTAGGATTCGAACCCAGATCAAAGGTTTTGGAGACCCGTATGCTACCATTGCACCATGCCCGTATTTGTTTGGACCCGTACCCCGCTGAGCGGGGCAATGCCCGTATTTGTTTGGACACGTATCCCGGCTTAGCCGGGACCATGCCCGTAAGAAAGCTAAAAGCCATTAGCGTGAGCCAATAGCTTTTAGCATATTTTGTCAAAGATACTGTTTTTTTTCCGGCTCAGCTGTTGGGCTATACCGTAAAGCTAAAAGCCAACAGGTATCTTCTTCTTATTTAATGATCTCGGTAACCTGACCAGCACCTACTGTACGTCCACCTTCGCGGATCGCAAACTTAAGACCTTTTTCCATCGCGATAGGAGCAATCAGTCTTACAGTAAGGTTGGTGTTATCACCAGGCATTACCATTTCAGTTCCCGGGTTCAGTTCAACCTCACCTGTAACGTCTGTTGTACGGAAATAGAACTGAGGACGGTATTTGTTGAAGAATGGAGTATGACGTCCACCTTCTTCTTTGCTAAGTACGTAAACTTCTCCTTTGAATTCAGTGTGCGGAGTGATAGAACCTGGTTTGCAAAGAACCATACCACGACGGATCTGGGTCTTTTCAATACCACGGAGCAGAAGACCTGCGTTATCACCAGCTTCACCTTCGTCAAGGAGTTTCTTGAACATTTCAACACCCGTACAGGTAGTGCTAAGCGGTTTTTCCATCAAACCTACGATCTCCATTGGTTCGCCAACTTTGATCTTTCCTCTTTCAATACGGCCGGTAGCAACGGTACCACGACCAGTGATAGAGAATACGTCTTCCACGCTCATCAGGAATGGCTGGTCAACCGGGCGCGGAGGAAGCGGAATGTAGCTATCCACAGCAGCCATAAGTTCGTTGATCTTAGCAACCCATTTTTCTTCGCCGGCAAGAGCACCGGTAGCAGAACCCTGGATGATCGGAGTATTATCGCCATCGAATCCGTAAGAAGTAAGCAGTTCACGGATCTCCATTTCAACCAGTTCAAGAAGTTCAGGATCATCAACAAGGTCAACCTTGTTCATGAAAACTACGATTTGAGGTACACCTACCTGGCGAGCCAGAAGGATGTGCTCTTTCGTTTGTGGCATAGGACCGTCGGTAGCAGCTACAACAAGGATAGCACCATCCATCTGCGCAGCGCCGGTGATCATGTTCTTAACATAGTCAGCGTGACCCGGGCAGTCAACGTGCGCATAGTGACGGTTAGCCGTAGCATATTCTACGTGAGCTGTATTGATCGTGATACCCCTTTCTTTTTCTTCAGGTGCACCATCAATATCATCATAATTCCTTTTTTCCGCCAAACCTTGTTTTGACAAAATATCGGTTATAGCGGCTGTTAAAGTTGTTTTACCATGATCCACGTGACCAATAGTACCAACATTTACGTGAGGTTTATCCCTCTTGAAAGTGTCTTTTGCCATTTTTTCTTTTTTAGAATTGTTTTAAATCGGTTACGTTTAGTGTCTGCGAAACCATGGACAATTCAGAGCCGATGGTGAGAATCGAACTCACGACCTCTTCCCTACCAAGGAAGTGCTCTACCCCTGAGCTACATAGGCGAACTGGAGCGGAAGACCGGGCTCGAACCGGCCACCTATAGCTTGGAAGGCTATCGCTCTACCAAATGAGCTACTTCCGCATATAAAAGTTCAACGTTTAAGGTTTAAAGTTTTAGGTTTAATTATCTGAACATTCAACAATAAACAATAAACATTAAACAATAAACATCAAAGAACTGTGGGCAGTGGTGGATTCGAACCACCGAAGTCGAAAGACAGCGGATTTACAGTCCGCCCCATTTGGCCACTCTGGTAACTGCCCCTGAGCCGAAGAAGGGAGTCGAACCCCCGACCTACTGATTACAAATCAGTTGCTCTACCAACTGAGCTACTTCGGCAATTTTTTTTCTCAAAGATCCAGGGCCAATCCCTCTAATTACCGCAAAACGAGGCCTTCACCTCATTTTTTGGGAAGGCAAAGGTAAGAGAAATTGATTAATACAAAAACTTTGGATAATATTTTTTTAGCCAGGTTCCGGCCAACAAAAAATCCTGCGAAAACGCAGGATCTTTCTCATTTCTTTTCTGAAGTTATTATGCCACCAGCTTTTCCTTTTTCCTTTTTATCTGGCTAATAAGCGCATCAAGCGCGGCATCAAAACTCTCTTCAAACGACTTGCTGCTTTGCTTTACAAAGAATTCATGGCGTGGGATCATAACCTTGATCTCAGCAACTTTATCCTTGATCGTGTGCACTATATTATCAAGTTTCAGGTAAACATCAACATGGGTGATCCGGTCATGGAACTGGGCCAGCTTCCCTACTTTCTTTTGTACATGTTCCAGCAATTTTGAATCAGCATCGAAATGCACCGTTTGAATGTTCAGATTCATGTCGAAAAAGTTTAATTAAAAAATCAGGTTAGGTAAATATGGACCGATAGTGAAGTGTATTTTAGGTGAAACCAGGACATTGAAATTAACCCCACAAAAGCATTTTTCAAAATATTCCGGGCGATAATTGTTGAACGGAAGAGCGGGGGTATTTATTTTAAAACCCGTTATTCTTCTGCCCGGGGATGGGCCTTTTTATAAATATCCTTTAGCTTCTGGATATTGTTGTGTGTATATACCTGGGTAGCGGCAAGACTGCTATGCCCTAACAACTCCTTTACCGCATTCAGATCGGCGCCATTCCCCATTAACTGGGTCGCGAATGTGTGCCTCAGCACATGCGGACTCTTCTTTTCAATAGTAGTTACAAGAGAAAGATACTTGTTCACAATAGAATAGATGAGCCTGGGATAGGCCTTTTTGCCTGTCGGGCTTAAAAAGAGGGTTCCGGCTGACGGCCAAAGCCTGTTGCGTTCTGAAATAAATGCCTTTACCGAATTAGCCAGGTTTTCACTCACCGGCAACACCCGGTGCTTACTGCCTTTTCCAAAAACCTTTACCGTTCTGCCGGCAAAATCGAAGCTTTCATCCTTCAATCCCAGCAATTCGCCTTGCCGCATACCGGTATGATAAAGCAATTCCAGGACAAGTTTTTCCATCATCCCGGTATATCCTTCCGGGAATTCAACATGGGTAAAGAGAAGTTCGGAACTCTTCTCATCAACGTACTGCGGCAGGCGTTTTCCGCTGCGCGGAGAAATGATGGAGGCCATGGGGCTTTCCTTAACCGCGCCCTTTTTCATCAGGAATTTATACATCGACTTCAGCGACGAGATCTTCCTGTTTATACTCCTGCTGCTTATCCCGCATTCCTTCAGGCTGGCCAGCCAGGTTCTGACCATCGGGCCTTTTGCTGTAACAACGTGTTCATTGAAATTGATCTCGAGGAAAGAACGGAAACTTTCGATGTCAAAAGAATAGCTTGAAATGGTATGCTGGGAATACCTTTTCTGGAATTTCAGGTAATCAAGAAAGGAAGCTATTTCCGGGTGGGTTGAGGACATAAAAAAACTGATAACCAAATATAATGATTCGGTTACCAGTTATAATAAATGCTGGCTATTATTAGTTATCGAATTTACCAGAAGCCACCTGCTGCCTGTAAACAGCTTTCAGCACTTCGGTACGGCGTCTTACAGAGGGTTTTGTATACGACTGCCTTTCCCTTAATTGCAACAGGGTACGGCTTTTTTCGAATTTCTTCTTATACTTCTTAAGGGCTTTGTCAATGTTTTCGCAATCCTTAGAATCAATAATTAGCATATAAATACCTCTTTTTTAATTTTAGTGACCGGTTTTGCCGGCGAGGCGCAAAGATAGTAAGAAATACCAAAAAAATAAAATCTTAACACAAATTCCTCAAATTTGCAGCATGTTCACCGGCATTATAGAGGCAATAGGAATTATTGAAGAAGTAACTGGCTCAGGATCAAATATATCTTTTATTATCAGCTCCCCTATTTCGGGCGAATTTAAAGTGGATCAGAGTGTATCCCACGATGGTGTATGCCTGACCGTAGAGGAGTGCGGGCCAGGCCGGCATAAAGTAACAGCGATCCGGGAAACCCTGGAAAAAACCAATCTGACAAACTGGGAAAAAGGTCGCAAGGTTAACCTGGAGCGGTGCCTCCAGATGAACGGCCGGCTGGATGGTCATTTGGTGCAGGGTCATGTAGATGCTACTTCGCAGTGTATTGCCAGGAAAGAATTGAACGGCAGCACGGAATTCAGCTTCCGGTTAAAAGAGGAATTTGCAGGACTTATAGTTGAAAAAGGCTCAGTTTGTATTAACGGGATCAGCCTCACCGCATTCAATGTTTCCAGGAATTCCTTCAGCGTAGCCATCATTCCCTTCACAATGGAACATACCAATATAGGTTCAGTACATGTAGGTGATGTTGTGAATATTGAATTTGATATACTGGGGAAATATGTAGAGAGGATGCTTATAAAAAAAGACTAGTATTTCATTTACTTTAAGTCTTTACTGAATTATAATCTTCCTTACTTCAGTTTTATTCCGCGTAATTACTTTTAAGATATATACTCCTTTACTAACATTTGGCAAATTGATACTTGCACTTGACTTATTAATTCCTATTGTTTGTATTTTCTGAATATTCCCTTTCATGTCAATAATCATTATCTCAGCCTTGGAAAGATCATAATTGGCAGTGATTGTAAAAAAACCTTGTGAGGGGTTTGGATAAACATCAAATATTTTAGCTCCAATTGCTAAAGGATTAATTGTTGTATTTAAGAGTATTGCTTTGGCTGGAACATCACCATTACATCCCTCTAATGCTTGTGCTTTAAATACTGCTATGTTATTCGATGGTGAAGCAAGAAAATATTCATTATTTACCGGCCTCATTTCCACATAACCATCTATACGGTCTGCATCCAGAGTCACACTTGCTGTACTAACAATTGTTGTGGAACCTGAAGACCTTATCCAAGTTGACGATTCTGTCAACGGAACATAATAACTACCAGTAATTAAAATATCATCATCACAAATGTTTACACATGGGTCGGGAATACAACCTAGCTCTCGCGATTCATTATAGTATGTGCTAGGTATACAATCATTTGTCCTGACAGCCACATCAATTTTCCCTGCTGAATTAAATGAAAATGGATAATCCACACCTCTTGTTAAAATAATTGAATTACCATATTTAATAGAATTGAAAACTTCAGATCCACCTTCCGAATAAAATATAAGCCATTTAAAAATTTGGTCTGGTTCATTAGCAACAACTTCAAGCCTGTATCCTATGTTACACATTGAATTGCTTTCATCGGACAAGCAATTAGTTTCAATTTCTATTGTATTAGTGCCGTCTGATAATATCTCAAACCATCTGATGTTAGAAGGAGGTAAATTTTGAGTACCTCCATATCCTTGGGGCCAAGTTTGTGCAAGTTCTACAGCTTTATAGGCATCCAATCGTCCCGCTCCAAGTTCATTTAGGTAAATATAATTTGGAAATATTTCATACAAGTCCCGCGCAGTACATTTAATTATAGCTTCAACATCAGCTGGCAAAAGGTTAGGATTAACGGCCAAAATAAGTGCTGCTGCTCCTGCGACGGTGGGAGAGGAAAAAGAGGTACCCCATCCGTCATAACAGCCGTATGAATTACCGGGTTTTAATACTGACACATTATAGCCAGTCGCACAAATATCTACACTTGCATTATGAGTGTGACTATAGGCAGGTTCCCCAACAGACCAATCATGATGATCTTTCCAATTAAATTTTTTACCATTTGTCAAAATAGGTGGATCAAAATGATGTCCCACACTCGTAACTGAAATTACATTGTTGTATGAAGCAGGATAACTTAGACCATTACCATTTGAGGCTCCTCCGCAATGGTTTCCAGTTAGGCCATTACCAGCTGCTGATACAACTATAACATTATAAGGAGGGCTTGTAACTATGTCGATAATATCTTGTTGATCTTGATCAAAAGTGCAGGTGCTAATAAAACTACAATTGATTACCTTAACCCCATTATATGCGGCAGCCAACACTCCTTGTAAATCGTTCCCTGGAAGATAAAAGCGGAGCATACTCTTATTTCCAATACTAGCAATACCCTTATTATTATTAGTGTTTGCTCCTGCCATACCTGCCACTTGGGTACCATGGTATCCTACAAACCCAGACATTATTGTACTTAAAACTTTACCTGAGATATCCTCATGTGAAGTATCAAAATCAAAATCTATTATTCCAATTACTATATTCTCACTACCTTGTGTTATATCCCAGGATTCTTGTGCTCGTATCAAATCCAATTGTGATCCAGAGTTTACGGTATTTCCAAACATTAAACAATTTATAATACTATAATCATCCGGGGTACTTAACGGTATTGCTTTTCTTGAAAATTTTACATCACTAATGAAAGTTGCCTTCAACTCTACTATTTCCCTATATAATCTATCAATATTATCTGCCTCTAAATGGTAAACCTTATCGAGCCTTGATGCATGTGGATGCTTCCCAAGTTGATAGGTAGGGTATGCCTTTTCAAAAATTTGGATTTTATACCGATTAAAAATTTTCGACAAACTATCGTCCGAAAACTGGACTGTATATGTCTTATCGCTTTCAGAAAAATTTAACCCTGTTATCTCCTTATGATCAGAAATCTTAAATGAAATAAAGTGTTGGGCATGGATATTTGCTATTACCAGAAGAAAGCCTGCCAGTAAATAAAGTTTTTTCATATTATGGCGTTAGGGGGTTAGTTAGAAGTTCTTTTATTTTACCTAACTCAAGTTTCAGTGCATCATTTTCCTTCTTTAACTCGATCATATAAATTGTAAGTTCTTCTATCTTTTCCATTTGTTTGGCAAACATGATATTCATATCAATTCCACCTTCTTTAACCAATTCCTCAGCAGATGGAATTCCTGGTAAATGCTTGTGTTTCTTAATAAACTGTTCAAGTTTATAAAGGTCTAATAGCTTGTAATCTGATTCAAAAACATGATCTGCCCAATGAGTGCTTGATTTCAAAGTAGCTTTTATTTTTTCAGTTAATATACCTTCTGCTACATACAATTTGTAACCAGAGGGGGTACTTGATATGCCAGTTCCAATTATTATTCCCCCACTGTTTAAATTAGATATATTACCCGTTCCAATGCCGGATTGAGCCCAGAAAAATTCTCCTCCTGTCGATAATTGATAAGGCTGAGAAGATGTCCCTAAACCAGAAATTGTTATTCCTGAACCAGCAATCAGGTGCGTTTCAGAACCATCCGCTGGTTCGATATCGCTAACAAGAATTACATTTCCAGACCCATCGACTGTAAGTTGGGTTCCATTTGAAGGTGCTGCTATGGAGCTACTTGTCAATTGCGTAAACTTTAATCCTGATACTCCTACCGTAGTACTATTTAATTCAAGTCTAGCAGAAGGTGATGTTGTTCCAATTCCAACATTAACCTGCTGAGGCCCTGTACCTCCTAACACAAGACTGCGACTTGTGGAAACTTTTGCATTAAATCCAATAGCTGTGGCATTAGTTAAATTATTAGACATTACATCCGCACTTTGTCCAATAGTTGTATTGTATGAGCCAGTAGTATTAGTGGGCATCCCATAATATCCAATTGCAGTATTTCCTGAACCTGTTGTGTTGTTATACAATGCTAATGAACCAAGAACTGAATTGTCATTTCCCGTTGTGTTCTGATGAACTGCATGAGAGCCTATTGAGACATTTCTAATTCCTGAAGTATTATTAAACATTGATTTTGTACCAATGGCAGAATTATCACGTCCCGTTGTATTCAAAGTAAGGGAATAGGCACCAATTGCAGTATTATCAATCGCTGTAGTATTTGAATTTAATGAGGCATAGCCTATTGCAGTATTATCGATTCCTGACGAGGATTCATTTCCAGCATTATTTCCAATGAAAATGCTTGTTGTTGGACCATAAATTGCTAATCTTCCAGAAAGTGTTATTCTCATTCGCGGTGAATTATTGGTTTTAAATACCAAATCTTGGGCGTCAGTTGTACCAATAAAATTTATTCCTGCTGTTGTACCAGCATTACCTGTCAATCCCCATGAATTTAATGTCGGATATTGCCATGTTGCAAAACCATTATTATCACTGGTGAGAATTTTGCCAGAACCAGCGCCTGAAGACATTAGAAATGTTGATGCAGATAATCCGCCAGAGAATAAACCATTTCCTATAACATGTAGCTTCTCTGTTGGAGAATTAGTACCAAATCCAATATTCCCATTATCCAAAACCCTGAATAATTCAATCCCAGAGAAGTTTTGAATGAGTAAAGCTGAAGTTGTGCCTGTTGTGCCGCTACCGTTAATATGCAATTTTGCTTGTGGTAAAGCATTGCCAATACCTATAAATCCTGCATTATTTAAAAACAAATACTCCGATGAACTCTTTTTAAACCTAAAGGTAAACTCGGACCCAAGATCTATGGATGTATTCATATTAAGAATACCTCCAATACCCACCGAGGATGAAGTTGGTTTATTTAAACCATTTGTTGCCGAATTTATATTTTGGGAATTAATAGAAGAATAGAAGAAAATCCCTCCCATTGCCAAAAGGAATTTATACATAACAGTATATTTAAAAGGTGATAGTAAATCTTGGGTATTGTAATTTTAGAACAAATAAATAAACAATACAACCGTATAAATACGGAATTTATAAAGACTGGCTTTATTAATACCTTCATATTTAAATTAGAAGAATCTATAAATGTATTTAATGACTGTTTCGCTTCATTTGTAAATTTAACTACCGTTTGCATGCCCGAGCTTTCTATTATAGCGCCATTATTGAATGAAGAAAAGAATGTACAAGAACTTTACGCACGGCTCAAAACGACTATATTAAACCTTAATGCAAGCCATGAAATAATCTTTGTTGATGACGGAAGTACAGATAATACACTGTTAGTGGTTGAAAAAATTGCAGATGAAGATCCAAACTTTAAGTATATAAGTTTCAGCAGGAACTTCGGTCATCAACAGGCCATGTTTGCGGGGCTGGAAAAATGTACAGGTGAAAGAATCGTATTTATTGATGGGGATCTCCAGGATCCTCCTGAATTAATAGAATCCCTTTATCATAAAATGAATGAGGGCTTTGACGTGGTATATGCAAAAAGAATGTCCAGGCAAGGTGAATCATTTTTTAAGTTGCTTACTGCAAAGATTTTTTATCGCTTGCTGAATAAAATCACTTCAATTAATATTCCTCTTGATACCGGGGACTATAGAATAATCAGCAGGAGGGTGGCAGTTCAGCTTCTCAAAATGAATGACCATATTAAGTTTCTGCGCGGACAAATTGCATGGCTTGGTTTCAGGGAAGAATTCGTTTCATACAACAGGGAAAAAAGAAAGAATGGAAAATCCAATTTCCCCTATACTTCAATGTTCAGATTTGCATTTGATGGAATTACCGGCTTTTCCACCATTCCACTAAAGATCGCAAGCATACTAGGCATAATCATTTCCATCTTTGCATTTCTCCTGATCATTTATGTGATATTGGCAAAAGTTGCATGGGGACAAACCATAACAGGCTGGGCGTCTATAATGGTAACCATTCTTTTTCTTGGTGGAATTCAACTTTTAAGCCTGGGAATAATTGGAGAATATATAAGCAGGATAAACGATTCTACTCGAAATCGTCAACTATATATAATTGATAAAACAAACCTGGAAAAAACTACTTGACTGCCTTGAAGTAATACTGGCCTCCTGCCGGCAACCAACCTAAATATTTTTCCAGTTTGATAATCCCTGAAAAGAAACTGGTTCTTGGAAAGAACAGGATAAATTTCAGCCTGGAAATTGAAAAGCCTGCTTTCTCAAGCAGTTTCCTGCAATAAATGTGATTTAACAGCTTTGCATCTTTGTCAAATGGGCAGGTATTCACAAGGTATCGTGTAACAGGATTAAAGGGATTGTGTTCAAAAACATATAATCTTCCCTTCGGCCTTAATACCCTGTATGCCTCCTTCAAAAAATTGTGATGAAGAGAAGTGTCTATGTGGTGAAGCACAGCTGCTACAAAAACAATATCAAAGCTATTATCAGGAAAAGGAATTGTATCGCCATTGTACACCTCAAACTTTGTATTGGGAATATTTTTGCTTTTAGCTTCTTCTATGCTCTTTATTGAAATATCTATCGCATCAATTCTCCACCCTGGCCTGTATTTGTAAAAGAACAGTTCTGTAACACCATCACCACAGCCAAGATCAAGAAGTGATCTTTCACCATCTTCTTCTTTTATTAATTCCAACACCTTATTTTCTGCGAAATAATAACTATCAGCTCCACTAAATGCTAAATTTTCAGAATGAACCTTCCTGTAATTACTTGCGTAGGAATCAAAATCATCAAATTTTCGGTTATTCATAAATGGCAACAATGTATTTTTAAACTATGCAATTTTACGGTTATAGGTATAGGAATGATCTTAAAACATTCCTGTTTTTCTTTTTAGTATTGATAATTTCCTATTTACCTGTCTCAAGTTTTCTCTTTTTCATTAAGAATGATGCATTCAATGGATATTTTCCTTCTAAATTTTTCATAAGTGAATCCTTGAACGACGGGTATCTTCCTTTATGGAACCCTTATATCAATTATGGATTGCCCCAGTACAGTGATATGAACAGCGGCTTCTGGAGCCCGATCACCTGGTTAATTGCCTTTACAACAGGTTATAACGCCTATTCATTTACTATAGAACTATTAATCTACATACTTCTTTCCGGTATAGGAATGAATTTTATGTGCATGAAATTAGGCCTTGAAAGAAAGATATCCCTTTTGGCTGGAGTTTCATATATGTGCAGTGGTTACATGGTAGGTCACTTACAGCATTTTAACTGGATAAGCGGGGCGGCTTTCCTGCCTTTTTCCGTTGCTTATTTAAATGTTCTGAATAAAAAATTAAGTACCAAAAACCTTCTGCTTGCCGGCATATTTCTCTACCTGTTGATTGCTTCATCACATCCAGGAATACTTATTGGTGCATTTTATTTTTTTATTGCATTCCTGGCATACCTGTACTTTTTAAAGATCCCGAAAGTTGGACTGAAAAAATATTCAACTGATTTCATTAAAAAATATGCAGCCTTACTTCTTATTGTTATCATTCTCTCTACTGGTCTGATACTGGGATACTCTGAAATTATACCATTTTTTACAAGGGGTGAAAAAATTGCTGACCCATATAATCTTCACTTTTTAAGAATTCAGAATGCAATATCCTTACTGCTACCTTTTAGCGTGATGAAGAACGATGCATTTTTTATTTCAGATTTATCAATGAGGAATTTATATATAGGATTACCCTTCCTGGTATTCTTTTTATATGCACTTGTTCAGAAAAAAAGTAAACTCCAAAAGTTTCTTTTATATGCTGGTTTGTTTTATGTGCTGATTTCTTTTCACAGTCCAATTAGTAGGTTTATCAATTCAAGCATTCCCCTTTTTGGATACATACGTTTAAAAGGTGAATTTGTAATTTTTATAATTTTTGGTTTCAATCTTCTTTCAGCAATTGAACTAAATAAGTATGTTCATTCTTCTGATCCTTTACCAAATAAGCTTAAAATCATTTGGTACCTGGTTTCGGCTTTCCTTATTGCAATTACATTTTGGGCAGTTATAACCATATTAAATACCCATAGTAGCGTTATCTATAAACTGGACAAAATATCCAGCCTGGATTCGACATCACTGAAACTAAAATACTTCGTAGATAATATCTCCTTTCATGATACTATTATAATCCAGGGTTCAATTCAAATTTTCATCATTTTACTGTTAGGGAAAAGTCTCCTGCAGAGAAACACCACTTTGCTCTTTAGAATTATTGTCCTGGATCTGGTACTTGCTACCTTGCTAAATGTACCTTTTACAGGGGTCGGGAAAGCTTCAGTTGCAGAGGTTCAGACTGTTTTAAATAAGTCTCCCAAAGGAATTGTTATTCCACCTTTAGTAATAAGTAAAGCCGATACTATTTCAGAAAATGAAACTGGACTGGTAGGAAACTGGTCATTTTACAACAAAACAATCGGACCAGAGAAAAAGGCTTTTTATCCTGTTGAACTATACACTTCGGCAAAAATCTTTAATCCGGTTAACAATCTAAATGACAGGCCACTTGCATTTTGCACATCGGTTAAGGGTTGTGATGAAATTATTATTAAAGAGTTCACAGGTAATAAAATTACCATAGATATTAGATCGGCGGATAAAGACACCTTGGTCTATAGGCAAAGTTATTATCCCAATTGGGTTATAATTAAGAATGATAAAAAGGAAGCTCCTTTAAAATTTAAGGAGGCATTCCTGGCAACTGAAGTACACCCTGGTAAAACCCATTTGACATTCAAATTTGTACCTACACATATAAAAGCAGGAATGCTGATATGTGCAATTTCGCTATTGATAAGTTTTATTATAATTCTGGCGAAGAGGCGCCACAAGCTGAAGGGGGAACCATTTGAAACCTAGATTATTTTCCCTTTCATAGCCGAAGAAACAGCTTCATCCATAACCCGTTCCGCATAAGGACGGGAAATCTCATTCAGTTCTTCGATCTTTTTATGAATAAGATCTTTATCATTCATGGTTAGAGATAACTGAAGGGCCTGCATAGCCCCCGCGGTCGAGAGAAGTTCTTCCTGGGTAAGGTAGGAATTGTTCTTCTGCAGGAATTTTTCTGTAGTGGTCAATAATTGTTCTCCTTCTGACGCTGCTTCAGCAAGTGCCCTGGCCGAAATATCCTCCTGCGCATGTTCAATGGAATCGAGCAGCATTTTCTCCACGTCTTCATCAGTGATACCGTATTGCGGTTTAACCTCAATACTTTGTGCCACTCCGCTTCTTATTTCCGTAGCACTAACTGTAAGAATGCCATCTGCATTGATCAGGAATTTAATTTCCACTTTGGGCAAACCAGCGGGCATTGCAGGTATCCCCGTCAGATTGAATTCTGCCAGTTTCCTGTTATCCTTTACCAGGTCCCGTTCACCCTGGAAAACACTGACCCTAATACCAGACTGGCCATCTACTTGTGTGGTATATTGCCTGGCAGCACCGGAAGGAATTTTACTGTTTCGTGGAATAAGTACTTCCATTAACCCACCGCTCGTTTCAATTCCCAAACTAAGTGGGGTGATGTCAAGTAAAAGATATTCTTTATTGTTCCCTGCAAGCACATCAGCCTGTACGGCGGCACCTAAAGCAACCACCTCATCGGGGTTCAACTCGTCATGTACCGGCCTACCAAAGAACTCACTCACCATCTTCTTCACCAATGGAACCCGGGTGCTTCCTCCCACCATGATCACTTCATCAATGTTCGCTGTTTGCAAACCGGCATCTTTAAGCGCATTCCTGCAGGAATCAATCGTACGCTGCACCAGCGGGCTTATCAATGCTTCAAAGCGGTCTTTAGTAATTTTAATTTTATGGCCGGCTGCTTCGGCTTCATAGGTGAAGTTGGATGATAAATGTTTCTTGGCTTCTTCTGCAAGCAACCGAAGTTCACTTTCATTTCCTGCGATGCCGTACTCCTGAGACCAGTATTTTACAATCAGCCTGTCCATATCGTCTCCACCCAGGATGGTGTCTCCATGCGTAGAGATCACATCAAAGACACCGTCATGGATCCTTAACACAGAAACATCGAAAGTGCCGCCACCAAGGTCATATACCGCAACGGTCCGGTTTGTCGATTTATCCAGGCCTATACCATATGCCAGGCTTGCTGCAGTGGGTTCATTGATTATCCGGAGTACATCAAGTCCTGCCAGTTTCCCGGCATCACGTGTGGCTTGCCTCTGTGCATCATTAAAATAAGCCGGAACAGTGATCACAGCCCTTGTTACCGGTGCTTTCAGGATATGCTCTGCACGGGTTTTAAGTTCTTTAAGAATAAAGGATGACAGATCAACAGGCGAATAGAAGCGGTCGCCAACCTGCACCTTTACAAGCTCCTCTGCATCTGTTTCAATTATTTTATAGGACAGGAAAGAAGATGTTTCTTTGATGTCATTAAAACTTCTGCCCATCAGCCTCTTGGCAGAGAAGATAGTTCGTTCCGGTTCTGCCAGTAAATGTTGTCTTGCCTGATCCCCCACCACGACCCCGTTCTGATGATCAAAATAAACAAGAGAAGGAACCAGTGAACTGTTATCAAATTCTTTCAATACCACCGGATTTTGGGACTCAGGGTGCATAATTGCGATTAGACTGTTGGTGGTGCCCAGGTCTATACCCACTATCATTTCATCTTTCTGGAGACTTCCGGTTACGAGGTTTATTCCGATCCTTGCCATAATTCATATTTTGCCAACCGCAAATTTACACAATAAAAAGGCTGTCTCTTTTGAAGACAGCCTTTACGTATTTGCGAAAACCGGTATTTAACGCATCAGGTACATTTTACCGTATCCCTTGTTGAAGTATTTGTCGGTATTGTCGCCCTCAGCCCTGAATTTATCCAGGCTTTTACCATTGAGATTAGTAAGTACCCTGTAGAGGTATACCCCGTTGGCCAGTTTCTGACCATACATATCAGTTCCATCCCATTTGAATTCGGTGATATTTCTGCCTATATGAATAGGTCCAAGTTCATTCTGCGTGATCTCTCTTACAACCTTGCCCGTTACAGTCAGGATCTGGATTCTCATGTTCTGGGGAATCTGGCTTCCTGTTAATGTAAATACAAACGCGGTAGAGGTTGTGAATGGGTTAGGATAGTTGAGCAGGTTACTGATCATTGGTTTGTTTATAACCGTGAACACTACCCTGTATTCAATATTACCTGCATTATTGCCGGCAGCATCGCGGCCAGACACTATCAGTTCGTATTCTCCGTCCTCTGTAAAGAACGGTCTGAAATCTATACTTGCTGTATTATTCCCAGCGGCAAGGTTTGCAGGATGAAAGATCATTGTATCTCCAAAATGATAGGTACGAATTGTTTGTCCATCAGGGAACCGCACTTTAACAGTCAACAGGTTGGTGTCCTGCAATGCCATGAAACGATTCTCATCCTTCAGTTTGATATTAATGAAGGGCTTGGAAGAAACAATATCCCTGTTAAGTATATGCACTCCGTCAAACGTTACATCCAGGAGAGGATTGAACTTATCTGCCCGCACAAAGAAATCCTTGTACAATATATTATTATAATGATACAGTTCGGGCTGATCGTTATCAGGATTGAACTCAATGAAGAGGGTATTCATTCCCGGGAAATTCTCTGTGGGGATAGAATAGCTAACCACAAGGGTATCTCCTGCCACGAGTGATTTCCGTTTTGGAATATCAATTACATGGGGAACATTATTCCTGTCAGTTATGACAAACTTCACCTTCACTAGGCTATCAAAAGGTTCCTGGCTTATATTCTTGAATGCCAGGGCGAAATTTACCGGCTGACCCTGGTCGACCGTATCCTGGATATTGAAAAGAAGGTTTGGTGCCACAGCTCCTTCTGGTGCCATACGGGCATTGATCCTGAAATAATCCAGTTGATAAGGAGTTATATTCTTCGCATCCATATTCACCAACCTCAATTTCAGGTAAGGGTATGTTTGCGGGTCAACAAAATTCAGCGTAGTATCAAGCGCCTGCACAACGGTTGCCAGTCTCTCGGATGAGCCATCTGCACGTACACCCCAAACTTCCACTACAGTGCTGTCTGTTTGCGGACCTGCATCAATAGTATGACCTCTCCAATGCATATCTGTCCATTCCACGGCAGGACCATATACAGCTGATTCAATAAATCCTTCGGTGAATGTTGTATTGAGCGCGAAGGCTTGCTCGATATGTGATGAATCTCCAGGGCCTACACGCTGGGTAGGTGCGTAACCCGGTATTCCCTTCTGGTAAAAATAAAGGAATGGAAGGTGCTTGGTAAAACTATCGATCTCCGAAAATCCTATGGATTTAAGTTTATGGTAAAGTGAATTTCCTGAACCCAGGGTAAGCGTATCATCCTTCCATTGCTGAATGAATGAGGTAGAGGCATTCTTATTTCCGAGGTTTGTAATCGCTACATAATGACCCGGAGGGATCATATCCAGGAAATCCATTGCAGCTTTACGCGAAACAGCCGTGTTGTAAGGGAATTCAAAGAAGGCTCTTGATGTATCAGGCAGTATTGCTGCATTCACACATACTTTCGCACTTCCATACATACCATTTGTTGTAGAAACGTTCCTGTTTCTCCATGGAGTAAGGGTAGTACTGTCGAATACATAAATCTGGATAGAATTATAAACGCAACCATACATTTCCAGTTGGTCAAAGTCGCGGTTAACATTTATCCTGTCGTAATTATAGAATGGATATAAACCAGTTCTGAAAGTGAGGCTTCTTTCCACCCTGTTAAAAGTATACTGCCTGTTTGGCTGGAGTGTGATATTGTCGAAGGAATTAGCCTGCTGCTGGTAGTAATGCGATTGGTTGAATCCTTTGCTGCTATTGTTGAGGTAAACGAACGAGAATCCGTTCCAGATCTCCTGGGTTGAATTAACCGGCACCATGCTTACTCTCCAGTAATAAACAGTTTCATTGCTGAAAGTGAGGTTAGTCGGGGTAAACATCACCACACCCCCGGTACCTGAAGCAGTATAGGCTTTTTTCCATGGGGAATTGAAATGTATCGTAGTATCGATCTCCATGTTATACTGGCGCATATCACTTAAAGGATTAGCCGTGTTTGCAATGAAGGTGATATTCTGCTGATTTACGATCGAGAAATTATATGGATAGGAAGGTCTGAGTTCGTCCTCGAATACATAGAATTCTTTAGTAACCGTATTGTTGGTTTCGTGCATTTCATCTACCTCGCTCTCTGAATCAAGGGTTACAATGATCTGGTTAAGACCTTTGTCGGTAACAGGATTAATGGTAACTACCAGCTCAAGTGAATCTGAATACCTGATGCCTCGCACCTTATCATGGAACAGCGTTCTTACGGTATCGTTAGGAAGTTTACGTTTGATCGTTACAAAGATCGAATCATCAATAGCTTTACCAATATTCTGCATCTTCACCTTTACGCCAAAATTCACATCAGCCACTGAAATGATGTTCGGGCTAACCCTGATCATCGGTTCTTCCACCACATAATCAGGTTTCTCGCTATAATTGATCTTTATTGCCGGATCTCCATGCAGGGCTACTTCTTCCAGGTGGATCCTGGTGTAATAGTCAAGATTCGGATTATTACCTCCGAGTTGCTGGATCACGTGCTTCACCTGGTTACCTACCGTGTTGCCATACATTGTTTTTGATAAGGCATTATAGAAAGCAACATTGTAAAAATTCAGGAATGGCGGGATACCGAAATGAGTATCTGCCATGAATCCGATACTTCCCCTTTGGTTTGCCAGCACATATTTTTCTGAAAGCGTATAGTTCCCCGCAACCCTCAGAGGGTCGAAGATGTAGAAGTTACCGGCGCTGCAACCGCTCACATTAAAGAATGGATATTTTCCAGCATTGGAATAGATCTCAGGGTTACTCAGGTTGAACTCGAATGTATTGGCGCTTGAATGGCCGAAATACCCGATAAAACCCAATCCTTCTGCGAAAAGATCCTGGATACGCTGGCTGTTAGCCTGCTGAACTGCTCCGGTTGATGTTTTACTGAACGTTTCCACCTTTCCCCCAAACAATGTATCCTCAATGATCTGTTCATACTGCGACATATATTGCTTAAAGACCACATTTTCTGCACTGTCCTTACCGCCTGCAACATGCAGTACATTCTTCATCCATCCGCGATCCGCAACAGAACTTCCCGGGAACCGCTGTGCGTTCTCATACTGGATCACCTTCTGAAGATAATTATTAACCTCATTACCATTTATTGCGCTCAACCGTCCCACCGGTACAAGCGGAGTTGTGGTTCCCGGCTGGGCAACAAGAAGTACATCCGAGGCTGGCCAGCCAAATGTTGGAACAAGGTCCATGCGGTAGGTCAAAGGATTATTTTCGTTCTGGCGATGATCGATATAGTTAATGCCTCGTCCCATGAGAAAGACATACTTCGGATGCTCACTGAAATTCTGGATCGCAAACCGAACGAAATCGCGAATTGAACCAGGATGGTTCTTTATACCAAAAGCGAACTGGTCTACCAGCTCATTTATGTCATATATCTTAGAATTGAAACTTCCCCCATTCAGTGACGCACGATAGCTGCGATATTGTTCAACATAATTATTACCATTACCATCGTTGAATAACAATGGGTGGCTTATGATCAGGTAATCTGCATGGTGGGAGCTGTTCGCAAAATTTGTAAAGTTGCGCGGGGTCAACTCATTTACCAGGTGCACATTACCTGGTTCCTGGGTTACCAGGGTGAGGTTGCGGTTGCCGTTTGCATGAGGAGGCAGAACAAATTTTACCTTTCCTGCAGTTGAAATATCACCAGTGTATCTTAGGCCATTTACATGGTCAAAAAGTACCGGGGCTACGGAACCATAATTGAAATTATCAATTACAAGATAATTGCCAGAGGCAGTAGGCGCCAGGTCAAAATGGAATATCTTCTGGTTATTGAAAATGAACCGTGCAGGATAGGTTATGCCGATACTGGCCACAACAACCCTGTCGGTTGAAACGGTGTTCGCGCTTTTAACCCTGATAGGCACCTGGTTTGGAGAGGCTAAAAGTGAAATCGGGAGATTAGAAAGATTTATCCTTTTGTATTCGAAGAATGGCATTCCCTCACTATAAACCTGGTTGTCATAAACCTGCACCTGAACATTCCTCCCGTTGGGAGCATTTCCGGCAACATTAACGCGGATCGAAAGGCCATTTGCAGGTCCGGTGGTATAAACATTCAACCCCGTGAACTCCTGGGTCAGTGCACAGCATGGAGCAATGTTCGGGCTCATCCACCCTTCACCCTGGTCATAGGACGAAGAATAAACATATTCTCCCACAACGTTTGCCAGGCCCCTGTTCATCTGGTTCCTGTAATGCATTTCTATGCTGCGCATGAAATATGGATCAGGAGTCAGGGTGCCTGGGGGAAGATTTGCGGCGTCGGTATACCTCAGATTGGCGCCACCCGGATTCACGGTCAAGAAATAGGAAACAGTATCGGTTTCCAGGCTATACCTGTCGGCCAACTGAAAATCCGGATTCCTGTAAAGCTGCTTATCAGGCTTGCCATCATTCATCTTCCCGAAGAATTCAATAAAATCGGAAGATGACATTGTTCCGGATGCAACGGAAGTATATAAACGCACCTCTTCACCATTTCTCCATAGCTGGAGATCCTGCGCCTGTACGTTCGAAAGACCAGCTGCTGCAAGCACTGGTTGAGAAATCCTGCAAACTGTATCTTTTGCCAGGCGGAACTTATAGTATGTTTTCCCATAATCGATCCAGCTGTTATTCAGCTGGGCGCCGGCATTGAAAGCTGCCAGTAAAAAGATGGGAAGAAGTATTCTTTTTAGCATATAGTATTAGTCTTCTTTCTTCTTTACAAAATTCATCCGCAAAGAGAATACGTGAGTATATAGGGGGTTGCTTTGATTGGCAAGGTTGGTGAACGCATAATCGAGCATTACATTCCTGATCTTCACTCCTGCTCCGGCGCTGGGCTGGTAGATCCAGACCTTTTTCTGGTTCAGGGTATCCTCGTCTGCAAGTGCTTTCTGGAAATTCGTGATACCTGCGCGCACAAAAAATACGTCCTTTACTGCTGCTTCAATACCAAGATGTGGATCAACGCTCACTGCATTGGAACTGATCACCGTATTTCGTTTGCCGTCGAACGTTAGATCCGCATTCGCTTCGGCAAGAAGATCTACAGACTTCCCGAGCCTGAAATTATATCCTCCGCCAAGTACAAGCCGAGGTGCAGTTAATTCAGAGGAGCGAACCGGGATATCGTTATTGGTGAGGTACAGCACCTCTTTTTCTTTATCCGTAAAATTGAACTTCCATGCGTTGAACGTTGTGGTCACATCACGGGCTACCAATCCGGCATGCCATTTCCTGCCATGCATCTGAACGCCTGCATCAACTCCAAATCCCCAGGCGGTCGCAAAAGAACCCACTTTACGGTGAATAACCTTCGCGTTTATTCCGAAACTCAGTTTCCTTTCTTCCGTATTCTTTATATGTTGTGCGAATGAGAGTAAGAACGCATAGTCGGCGGAAGAGAAGCTTTGGATATTACCATAGTTAATGCTTCCATCGGGCTCCACAAGAAATAAGGTATTAGGGATATCATCCACTGCAAACCGTAAAATTGAGAAACCCAGGGTACGCTTATTGTCCTGCACCGGGATGGCCAGGGAGGCATAATCATACTTGGCTATACCTGCGAAATAATCCGCATGCATGATCCCCGCGTTGGGAACATCCTTCACACCAACAAGTCCTGCAGGATTCCAATACCCGGCAGTGGCATCAGACACAGAGGCAACCTGCGCATTTCCCATGGCGAGGCCACGTGCGCCGGCACCGATATTTAAAAATTCATTGGAATATTTACGGAATTGGGCATGTACTCCTGAATAAACCAGGAAAACTGCGAGGAAGGTCAAAAGCTTTGGCCTCATAATATTGAATTGTTGGATAAACCCGGATAATGGATAGGGTTAAAACGCTAAGCGGTCGGTCAAATTGTGCTGAAAATTGTTATACCTATCAAAAATACACTATAGGAAAGGAATTTCAGGGTATTTAAGGGAGATTTTGTGGGCTAAAGATGAGGATTGATAAGGCGTGTACCCCATAAATACCGAATCCGGGGAATTGACTTGTGCCGGAATTTTTCCGAACTTGATACTGGGGAGGAGGATGGCGGACCCCGGGTCGGGAAAAAGGGGTATTAACCCAGTACCGTATTCTCCCTACATTCCAACCTCTTATATTTGCAGCCATGAATTTGATCAGCGAATTGAAATGGAGGGGAATGATACAGGATATCATACCAGGTACAGAAGAACTCCTTAATAAAGAACGCGTTACAGGTTATGTGGGCTTCGACCCAACTGCAGACAGCCTGCATATTGGCAGCCTTGTTCCGATAATCCTCCTTATCCATCTTCAAAGAGCAGGTCACAGGCCAGTTGCACTTGTTGGAGGGGCAACCGGGATGGTGGGTGATCCTACCGGGAAAAGTGAAGAAAGGAACCTTCTCGATAATGAAACCCTTCAAAAAAATGCAGCGGGCATCAAAGCACAACTCGAAAAATTCCTCGATTTCGGTCCGGAAAATCCCAATTCAGCCATTATGACCAATAATATTGACTGGTTCGGATCAATGGGATTTTTAGAATTTATCCGCGACGCCGGAAAGCATATAACGGTGAATTATATGATGGCTAAGGACAGCGTCAGGAAAAGACTGGAAAGTGAGAACGGCATGTCCTTCACCGAATTTACTTATCAGCTTATTCAGGGATACGATTTTTACCACCTTTTCAGGAACCTGGACTGCAAATTACAAATGGGTGGAAGCGATCAGTGGGGAAATATCGTAACAGGTACCGAGTTGATCAGGAGAAAAACAGGTAAAGAAGCTTTTGCATTTACATGTCCCCTTATTAAAAAGGCTGACGGCAATAAATTCGGGAAAACAGAATCCGGGAATGTATGGCTTGATCCTGAAAAGACCAGTCCTTACCATTTCTTCCAGTTCTGGATGAATGCTTCCGATCCAGATTCTGTGAACTGGATCAGGATATTCACCTTTCTTGATGAAGCAACTATCAACACACTCATAAGCGATCATAAGGCCGATCCTTCTGCCAGGATATTACAGAAGAAACTTGCAGAAGAAGTTACAAGGTGGGTTCATGGCGATGAAGCCCTGGCCTCTGCCCTAGAAACAACAAGGAAACTTTTTGAAAATCAGAATCGCCCCGTGGAAGACCTTGCAGTCGAAGACCTTGAAAATATTGAGGGCATAGTCAGCACTGAATACTCAATGAATGACCTCTCAGCAGGTGTGAATGTTGTTTCCCTTCTTACAGATACAAATATTTTTTCCAGCAAAGGGGAGGCAAGAAAGATGATCGCGAACGGAGGCGTTAGCATAAACAGGAAAAAGATTCCCGGTAGTGAAGAAATTATTACTTCCGAAATGCTTTTACATGGAAAATTCCTGCTGGTACAGAAAGGAAAAAAGAATTATTACCTGGTAAAAGCCGTGTGATCATTCAACATGCACCTGCTTCTGGATGACAGCACCTTCTTTTACTTCAGGAACAAATATCCTCTCGCGCACATGGTATCCATTCCCTTTTTCACAGAAGTGAACCTTTAGATTTTCAAGGCTTATCGGGCAACCGTCCGGGATGTCGGCAATATTGCTATGCCGGATATCATGCCCGTCAATAATGATGACCAGCCCGCTTCCGATGGCCTCCATTTTATTATTCCCGGTAATAAGCATACCTGTATCCTCACCGAGTCCTATCCCAATACAGGATGGATTTGATGCAACTGCCTGGGCAAGTCTCCCAAATCTTCCGCGTTTTTCAAAATGTGAATCAAAGATCACATCCCGCATAAAGCTCAGACCTGTAGTGATCTTCACCTCGCCTTTCAAATGAGCGCGGGTTGCATTCCCCTCATATATCATGGTATTGCTCATGGCCATTGCTCCCGCAGATGTACCTGCAACGAGAAAGTTTTCTTCATCCCTGAAACGCTGGTGAATAATATCAAGAAGTGGCATCCCTCCGAATGTTGATGTAAGCCTCATTTGATTTCCCCCGCTGAACATAACGGCATCACAGTTACGGATCCTCTCTAAATATTCCTCTTGCGAAGCATCAGCTCGGTTACGGATATGCATCACACCAATATTGTCGCATCCGATCTTCCCGAAGGCCTTTAGGTAATTACGGCCTACTTCAACAGGTATCATACTTGCAGTAGTGATCACTTCAATCCTGCTGTTCACACCACCCGTTTCTTCAACAAGCCTGCGAAGTATTCCAAGTTCAAAAAAATTGAGATTATTCCTTTGTATCTCACCAGCCTCAAGGTCGGTGCCCTTATCTTCAGCTCCACCAATTGCAAGGAGCTTTCCCTTGGCATTCTGCATGAACGGGGTTTTGTGGTTAACGCAAATTTAATATAATAAGTATGCGACTTCCCTCAAAGAAGTTATACAGTCATGTTAATAGTGAAAACATGCACCAGATGTAAATAGCTCAATACTTAGGAATTCATCATCAGTTTTGTTTAATTTACCGTTCCACAAAAGAGGTTTTACTGATGAAAATTATTGAGATAAGAGCATTACGGGGTCCTAATTACTGGAGTATCAGGAGAGGAAAGCTTATCCAGATGTTGATAGATCTGCAGGAATACGAACAATTACCAACCAATAAAATACCAGGATTCAAAGAAAGACTTCAGGCGCTTATCCCCTCTCTTTATGAACACCGATGCAGCGAAGGTGTACCCGGAGGATTCTTCCAGCGTGTGGAGGAAGGAACATGGCTCGGGCATGTAATAGAACATGTTGCCCTGGAAATTCAAACCCTGGCAGGAATGGATACAGGTTTTGGCCGCACGCGCAGTACAGGTAATGAAGGAGAATATTATGTGGTGTTTGATTATATGGAAGAGGAAGCAGGAAAGTTGGCAGCACAATTTGCATTTGATATCTGTAAACAACTTGCAGAAGATACACCCGTTGACCTGGACCCACTTATCATGAAGCTTCGCGAAGTAAGGGAAGAATACCGGCTTGGACCTTCAACCGGTTGCATAGTAGATGAAGCAGCAAGAAGAGGAATTCCATTTATCAGGCTCAACAAACATAGCCTTGTTCAACTAGGTTACGGTGTAAACCAGCAAAGGATCCGCGCCACCATTGCAGGAACCACCAGTTCAATTGCAGTTGATATAGCATGTGATAAAGAAGATACCAAAATGCTGCTGGAAGCAGCAGAAATTCCTGTACCGGGAGGCACGATCATTTCTTCTGAAAACGAATTGAAAGAAGCGATCGATTCAATTGGTTACCCTATCGTACTTAAACCGGTAGATGGAAATCATGGCAAAGGAGCGACCACGAATATCATAACATGGGAGCACGCCCTTAAGGCCCTTGAAGCAGCTCAATATTATGGTCGGCGCGTGATCTGTGAAAAATATATAACAGGATATGACTTCAGGCTCCTGGTAATAAATCACAAATTCATTTGTGCAGCGTTACGTACACCCGCTGCGGTTACCGGAGATGGTAAACATTCTATCCAGTGGCTTATCGACGAAGAGAATAAGGATAGCAGAAGAGGATACGGCCACGAGAAAGTATTAACAGCTATCAAGGTAGACAACTTCACAATGAAAATGCTGGAGGAAAAAGGTTATACCCTTGATTCAATTCCTGAAGCAGGCGAACAGGTTTTATTAAAACCTACAGCCAATCTGAGTACCGGGGGAACCAGCACTGATGTTACAGACGAAGTGCATCCAAGTAATATCTTCATGGCAGAAAGGATCTCCAAGATCATAGGGCTGGATATCTGTGGAATTGATATAATGGCGCCGGATCTGTCCGTTCCTATTTCGGAAAACGGTGGTGCCGTTCTTGAAGTGAATGCTGCCCCCGGATTCCGGATGCACATCGATCCTTCGGAAGGTATCGGGAGAAACGTGGCTGAACCTGTAATAGACATGCTATTCCCGAGAGGAGGAAATGGAAGGATCCCGATCATTGCTGTTTCAGGAACAAATGGAAAAACTACAACAACGAGGTTGACCGCTCACATCGCGAAGAGCGCCGGGTATAAAGTGGGATATACAACCAGCGACGGCGTGTATATCATGAATGAACTGATGATGAAGGGCGATTGCACCGGACCCGTTTCTGCGCAGTTTGTTCTTAAAGACCCTACGGTAGACTTTGCCGTTCTCGAATGCGCAAGAGGTGGAATTCTGAAATCCGGGCTTGCCTTCCGCGAATGCGACATAGCCATCATTACCAATGTTTCATCTGATCATATGGGACTCGGTGGTATCTCAAGTCTTTCCCAGATGGCACAGGTAAAGGCTGTGGTAGCAGAAACAGTGATCAAGAACGGGTATGCGATCCTCAATGCAGATGATGACCTTGTTTATAATATGCGTAAACAGCTGGATTGCAATATCGGGCTATTCAGCATGAATGAAATGAGTGACAGGATACAGGACCACTGCAAAAAAGGTGGTCTTGCCTGTGTTTATGAAAACGGGTACGTAACCATAATGAAAGGTACCTGGAAGATCAGGGTGGAAAAAGTCGCTGATATCCCCATCACCTATGGAGGTAAGGCCGCTCATAATATAATGAACACCCTGCCTGCTGTGCTCGCAACCTATCTCTACAGAAATATCAAGGTTGCAGATATCCGCACTGCTCTGGCATCCTTTATTCCATCACCAAGCCAGACACCGGGAAGACTGAATCTTTTCCGTTTCAAGGAATTCCAGTTCCTTGTAGATTATGCACATAATCCTGCTGGCCTGAGGTTGCTCTGTGAATTCGTGAATAAACTCGATGGCTCTCCCAGGGTAGGAATTATTAGCGGCACAGGCGACCGGCGCGATGAAGATATCCGTGAAATGGGCAGGATCGCTGCTCAGTATTTCGATGAAATAATAATCAGGCAGGACAAGCATCTTAGAGGCAGAACTGCAGAGAACATCGTTGAATTACTAATGGAAGGTATAAATGATACGAAGAAGTTTGATATTCCTGTTACAGTTATTTATAATGAAAAGGAAGCGATCATGCATGCTTATGATAATGCAAAGCCGGGTTCGGTGATCACCATCACCTGCGATGTTGTTGCCGAAGCGCTCGACCTGATAAAAAAACTGAAAGAAGCAGAAGACGAACAGGCTGTTGGAGCCCCAACAGGTGAAAAGAAAATTTCAGCAAGGACCTAAAGCAAAAAAGCGGAGAAAATCTCCGCTTTTTTGTTGGGTTACCAGGATTCGAACCTAGACAGACAGAATCAAAATCTGTAGTGCTACCGTTACACCATAACCCATTTTCCCGATTTGGGAGGGCAAAAATAAGGCTTGCCCTAAGATGTTCCAAAAAATTTCTTTCCTACTTCACCTAACAATTTCCTGCAATACATCCCCGAAAGCTGCATCAGGCCGCTGTATCCGTAACATGGCAGCAACTGTAGGTGCAATATCCGTCATAAAGACCTTGCGAAAGGTTTCCCCCCTTGGAACATTTTTTCCAAACCATAATAATGGAATATGAATATCATAATTATATGGGCTTCCATGATCAGCACCTGTCAGCAAATAATCTGAATAATGGGGCTTCAGGATGATCTGGATATCACCGCTTCTTTCCGGATGATATCCACGCCTTATCATTTCTTTTACATTCTCCGGGAGATTTGTTCGGTGCAGTTCCCTGAGTTTAAAGGCCCATAAGACCTGCTCCTTTTTTAGAAGGAAATTAATGATGGAATCCTCTACCTGTTTTACATCAAGCCCAGCTTCTTTTACCAGCAGTTGGTCAATATAAAATTGAAACTCACTGTATCTTCTTACCAGTCCCTTCTTATTAAAAATTGTACTGCAATAGTTGTCAAGATTATCCTTAAACTTATAAGCATTCATGGCACCTGCACTGAGTTTTTTGGAGCGCAGGTAACCGGGGGTTTGAGGTGCCGCATGATCCGCTGTAAGAAACAGGATGTAATCTTTACCAAAAAGAGAATCAAGGTTTGTCAAAAACAAAGCAAGGTCGCGATCAAGTCGCAGGTAGGTATCTTCTACTTCTACGGCATCCGGGCCAAACAGGTGGCCAATATAATCTGTGGCCGACAGGCTTATACAGATCATATCGGGAACGGTCTGCCTTCCAAGATTTTCCTGCCTGATAAGATTCTTCGAAAATTCAAGGACAGCAGTATTAGCAAACGGTGTTCTTCTGAAATCATAATGGTTAGCTACCGTGGGTGAAAAGGAATATGGAAATGTATTCTTCTTTTTGGCGCCCAGGTTTCTTTCATATTCAGCATCATCTCTCGTACTGGCGGTATAGGTTGATATAGGATAAAGTGTATTCCAGCCATTGGCAAGTATTTGTGCAGGATATTTCTGGTTATTGAAATCCTGAACCCATTGGGGCAGATTGTTCATATACCATGAGCTTGAAATAAAACCTCCAAGGCTGTCGTCAAACCAGTAAGCTGCATTGGCCGACCTTCCGGCCGGGAGAATACTGCCCCGGTCCTTGATCGATACACCAAACACCCGGCTTTTAAAATTCGTGGCCATTTTCAACTGGTCACCTATTGTAGTAGCCTGCAGGTTGCGCGGACTCATTTTCCCGTCTTTGATAGAACCCCCAACAGGGATCACCAAATCGTCTTCGGTGCAGTACATGAATTTTTCATTCGACCGTTCAACCCAGTCGTTGCCAACAATGCCATGAAGCGCAGGATAAGCACCTGTATATACAGTGGCATGTCCTGCCGCGGTTACAGAAGGTGAATAAGGAATAAAAGTATTTTGATAACTGAAACCTTCCCTGGTAAGCCGGTTAAAACCATCTTCCCCGAACCTGTTCTTAAACCGCTGCAGGTAATCCCATCGCATTTGATCGATAACAATCCCAACTACGAGCCGGGGTGCGCCTGCCTTTGCATCCGCAATTTTATCCTGGGAACTTGAACTCATTATGAAAAATTGCGAAGCAAGGACCAGGCAAACAATCTTCTTCATGGTACAAAAATAACAAGCAAACCCGTGCAGGATGAACAAATGAAAACATTCACTACCCCCATTTTCACGTTAATACATTAATTTTGCGGCGAAATCCGGAAAATTCCGGAACATATCACCATTATTAATTCTATATACAAAGCTTTCCCTTATGGATCTTTTTGAAAAACTGGTAAAAGACGGCGGACCCATCGGACAACATATGGACAGGGCACACGGATATTTCGCATTTCCTAAACTCGAAGGCGAATTGGGTCCACGCATGCAGTTCAGGGGAAAGGAAATGATAGTATGGAGTCTTAATAATTACCTCGGCCTCGTTAATCATCCTGAGGTTAGGAAGGCTGATGCGGATGCGGCAGCTAAATACGGAATGGGAAATCCTATGGGTGCAAGGATGATGAGTGGAAATACTGCCAGGCACGAGGAACTTGAAAAAGTTATCAGCCAGTTTGTGAACAGGGAAGATACCATGTTGCTGAATTTTGGCTACCAGGGCATCATGAGTTGTATTGATGCATTGGTGAATCGCCGTGATGTTATTGTTTATGATGCAGAATCGCACGCCTGTATTGTTGATGGCGTAAGGCTTCATATGGGCCACAGGTATGCATTCAAACATAATGACATTACTGATTTTGAGAAGCAAATGCAGCGGGCCACCGAAATGGCAAATAAGAATGGTGGCGGTATCCTGGTGATCACCGAAGGTGTATTTGGTATGGATGGCGAACAGGGCATACTTAAACAGATCACAGATCTTAAAGGAAAATATGATTTCAGGATATTGATCGATGACGCCCATGGTTTTGGATACATGGGTAAGACTGGTGCAGGAGCCGATGAGGCGCAGGAATGCCAGGATAAGATCGATCTATACTTTAGCACTTTTGTAAAAAGCATGGGTAGTATCGGAGCCTTTATCAGCGGCCCGCGGAATGTGTTGAAGTATCTGCGTTACAATACCCGCAGCCAGATCTTCGCTAAAAGTCTTCCCCTGATCATTGTTGAAGGTATGCTGAAGAGAATGCAAATGGTGATTGAAATGCCCGAACTGCGTGAAAAACTTTGGAAGAATGTTGAGAAACTTCAGAAAGGTTTGCGCGAACGCGGCTTTGATATAGGTAATACAAATAGCCCGGTAACCCCGGTTTATATGAAGGGAGATGTGCCCGAAGCAACCCAGATGGTTATGGATCTGCGCGAGAACTATCACATTTTCTGCAGCATAGTGGTGTATCCTGTTATCCCTAAAGGTGATATTATTTACAGGCTTATTCCTACCTCGGCCCATACCGATGAAGACATTGAACTAACGCTGAAAGCTTTCGAGGAAACCAAGAAGAAACTTGATGCAGGTGCATACAAGGCTGAGAATATTCCCAACATGGCCGAGGCAATGTGATCCGGCTTCCCTGTACCATTAATCGCGGGAATAACGAAATCGTGCAACAAGTACACAAGTATTGAGCAGGAATGAAAAAATGTTGGTTGCTATGATCGGAATATCATCCCGCATGAACCCATAGGTTATCCACAATCCCAGGCCGCACATCAGCACGATCAGCATCCATGGAGATACATCATCCGCTTTCTTTTCCTTCAGTATCTTAATAAGCTGGGGTAATAATGATAGTGAGGTGAATATTCCTGCTGCTATCCCTATGATCTGGGTCCACTCCATGCCTGCTTTTATAATAAGCATGCATTTTAGGTGCCATATTACAATTCTACCATTCTCTTTTCAGTCCATGGGTGAATTCCTGCAGCGATTGCCTGCTGTAGGCTCCTTCTCCGAAATACTTTAAAGGAGCTTCAAATTCTGAGGGTTTCAGAAATCCTTCCATTGATGCAGGCCTGGAATCTGGTGATGTTAAAAAGATCGTGTTTGGATAGGCCAGTTTTCCCTGTGAAAGGTAAATGGCCAGATCATGGGTCTTATACCTTGAGTTATACCTGTAAACCTTTCCATTGAATGTTATATCACCTGTAGATTCTGCATTGAACTTCACAGCATAATATTTCTGATTGATATACTTCGCTACCTGCTCATTGGCATACGTCTTTTTATCCATTACCTTACACCAGCCACACCAATCCGTATAAAGGTCAACAAGTATTGGCCTGGGTTCCTTTGCGTAGGCTTCTGCAAGCATCGCAGGTTCCATCCAGTTCACCTTTGCTGCAGGTCTAAAAGATAATGCAGCCATGATCATTAATGAAGCAATTATTAAAAGACGCATAATTATTGTTTAGTAGCTTACAGTTGTAAACGGAAATTTAATGGAAAAAATTGTCATTGCTGTAACCGGTGCAAGCGGCTCCATATATGCAAAAGATATATTAACCAAACTATCACAACTTGAGGCTGGTATAGCGGACATTTCCCTTGTTATGTCCGAAAATGCCAGGGAGGTCTGGAGAACTGAACTTAACAACGAATCCTTTTCAGATCTTCCTTTCCCTGTTTATGCTACAAATGATTTTAATGCCCCTTTTGCCTCCGGATCTGCAGGATACTCCACCATGATCATAATTCCCTGCAGCATGGGAACGCTGGGCCGTATTGCCACAGGAATTTCGAACGACCTTGTCTCCAGGGCGGCAGATGTGATCCTTAAGGAACGCCGTAAACTTATCTGCGTTGTCAGGGAAACCCCATATAACCTGGTGCACATCCGGAATATGGAAACGGTAACCCTTGCCGGCGGAATCATCTGCCCTGCGACCCCTTCCTTCTACAGTAAACCTGCAACCATCGAAGAAATTGCTTCAACAGTTACCGACCGCGTGCTTGACCTGGCAGGTCTGCCGGTAAAAACATTTCGCTGGGGAAAAGGCCCTGCTACCTGAGATCCACGATCTCTACCCCCGGATATTTTTTAGCATCGAAAACAAAAGTTGCATCAGGGATGGATGTGGTGGTAGACATTGAGGTTATGCTGTAGGTATACCTGTTACCCGTCTTCTCAAATATCTTGGTGGTATTGATCACGTTATTACTTACATACAGCAATACTTTGTGGAAGGGCTTCGTCTTATCAATCGGTGTTAATTCGATCTCCTGGAATGTCTTTCCATTCAGTTTTACATTTCCATTCAGTTTATAAAGGAAATCCTTATCATAAAAATTGGTGAACAGCTTTTGTGGAGTTATGGAATTTCCACCCGCATCAAGCTTGCTTATAGTAACCTCATTGCTGGGCTGATCGTAGGTCCATACATTGCTGCCATCCGAATAAATTTCCTGTCCTGATACATTCACCCGGTACCGGGTTCCTTTCATATACACAGTACCAGCCTTAACACCCATATTCTTACCTGATCCATTCTCAACCTTGAGACTGAATTTAGCGGTGATATTTTTAAAGGTTTTGAACTTATTACTTACAGCATCAAGCACTTTTTTAGCCGCAGGATCACTCTTTCCCATACCCTTAGGCTGAGCAGTCACGGATAGGGATACAACAGTCATCAATAAAAGGCTTAAAAAATTTTTCATCTGGAGGCTTTAATTAATTTGAAGGTGCAAAGATAGTGCTTAGACATTTCCGGCTCCCCGGGGTTTATAATCCATCCATTAAGGAACTGTTAATACAGTTTATAGGGGATGCATTCAGCACTGAAAAATAATGGTATGATTCAGGTTATGCTTATTTTACACCTGCTTCAATTCAACTTCATCCCAGGTTTAAATCATATTTATTATCATGGAGAAAACTCCTTTATCCCAGGGTGAAAGTTATACGCCCGGTCCCTTTTCCCGGTTCCTATGGTGGTTGTCAACAGCGGAGCCCGAAATAATTAAAGACTCCGTTGTCGACCGTAACAGGTATCGCATAATTGGTATGACCGTTCTGACCACGTGGATCTTTGCAACCCTTGCATGGACCTACTTCTTCAGCACTGTAACTACGGGTTGGATCGCAACTGTATTTCCGGGCCTGTTTATGGGTTTTATCATTCTTGCAATTGACCGCGCACTCATAAAAGGGATCACTTCCTCCAATAAGAGGAGACTGATGCCACTCATGTTCAGGGGGATCCTGGCGCTTACAATCGGAACATTTATGGCACAACCCGCCATTCTTTATTTATTCAGCCGGGAAATTAATGTTCAGGCTTCACTGGATAATGAAAAGAAAAAGCAGGAAAAAAGGGCGTCTCTTGATTCCCTTTATGGCCAGAGGAAGAATGAACTGCTTCAACGGCATAATGCCATTGAACAGGAAGCCCGGAAATTACTTACGGAAGTAAATATTTCGCGCGATGCTTACATCGCGGAAACCGACGGCAGTGGCGGAACAGGAAAGATCGGCATTAAGGATATTGCGCTTGCCAAGAAAAATGAATTCAACAAACTTGAGGCAAACTATGACCGTTTTATGCAGGCAACCCGCCCGCAGCTTGATAGCCTCTTAAGTGAAATTGGAAACATTGAAAAAGAGAAAGTTGCTGCAGAGAAGGAATTTGCAACAAGCCTGCAGGCAGGTTTTCTCAGCCGGATAGAAGCACTTAATAACCTATTGAAAGGCCATCCTGCTTTACAATACCGTTATTACCTGATCCTCGCCATCCTGGTCCTGATCGAATTAATGCCTGTGATAGCCAAAACCCTGTTACCCTCCGGCAGCTACGAGGAAAAAGCAAGATTGAGAGAGGACCTGGAAAAAGAGGCAGCTGCAACCAATGCCGACCGCGAGCGCGAATTAAAAGAATTCTACGGCAGTCTCGCACTTAGAAGCGACAGGGAAACGATAGAAGCACTATTTGGCCTTACCGCTGAACAACGAAAACAGAAACTTAGCCAGCTTGCGGCGGGATGGAAGAGCGACCAGGACACTTTTGATTCTCTATGGGAAAAAATAAAGAAAGAGATGCTTTCCCGACAGGAAAATTAATCACAGCTCCATACCTGGAATGGGGATAAATAAAGGGTTTCAGCTAAAATCTCCCGGGGTTCAGTATTTTTGGCGCCATGGCCAAAGCGACTGCGGAAACCCCTTTAATGACCCAGCATAATGCGATCAAAAGCAAATATCCTGATGCAATCCTTTTGTTCCGGGTCGGCGATTTTTATGAAACCTTTGGCCAGGATGCGATAGTAACTGCCAGGGTGCTTGGAATCACCCTTACGAGAAGGAACAACAGCAACCAGACATCGTTGGAACTTGCAGGCTTTCCTCATCATGCACTGGACGCATACCTGCATAAACTGGTAAAGGCCGGTTACCGGGTGGCTATATGCGACCAGCTTGAAGATCCTAAACAGGCCAAAGGAATAGTTAAACGCGGGGTAACAGAATTGGTAACACCCGGTGTTGCCACCAATGATAAACTGCTTGAACATAACAGCAATAATTTCCTGGCCGCACTTCACTTCTCTGATCAAAAAACCGGGCTTGCATTCCTCGATATCTCAACCGGCGAATTCTTTATTGCTGAAGGCGACCGTGAATATGCAGATAAACTGCTTCAGAGTTTACAACCGGCCGAAGTTATCTTTCAGCGAAACAGGCAAAAGTTTTTCCGGGAACAATTCGGGAGTACATTTTTTACCTATGCTCTCGATGAATGGATCTTTAGCAGCCAGTACGCTAACGAAAGCCTGCTGAAGCATTTTGGCACACACAGCCTTAAAGGATTTGGCATCGAAGAAATGAATGAAGGCATAATTGCTTCAGGTGCTATCCTTCATTATTTAAAAGATACTGAACACCCTCACCTGAATCATATCACTTCTATCCAGCGGATCAACCGCGAGGATCACCTCTGGATGGACAGGTTCACGATCCGCAATCTTGAGCTTTTTGGAAATGCTGACGAGAATTCCTTATTCAAGACCATTAATCATTCAGTATCCCCAATGGGTGCCAGGTTACTGAAGCGGTGGATGCTAATGCCACTGAAGGATGTATCCAGGATCGAAGAAAGACTTGAAGCGGTGGAATTCCTGGTAAAGGAAACTGATGCAAGAAATAAAATATGCCAGTTCCTGAAGCTGGCAGGTGATGTGGAACGGCTCGCAGCAAAGGTGCCCCTGAAAAAGATAAACCCGCGCGAAGTACTCCAGATCGCTAAAGGACTTCAACAGACACTTTTACTGAAACAGATTTGTTCAGAAAGCAATAATTCTCTTCTGAACCGGATGGCCGATGCGCTGAACGGTTGTAATTATATTCTTGATAAAATATTAAAAGAGATCAGCGAAAACCCACCTGTGGCGATAAATAAAGGAGGACTGATCGCAGAAGGTGTAAATAATGAACTGGATGAACTTCGGGCAATGGCCACCGGGGGCAAGAATTACCTGCTTCAACTGCAACAAACAGAGGCAGAAAAAACAGGGATAACGTCGTTAAAGATCTCTTACAATAATGTATTCGGTTACTTCCTGGAAGTAACAAATATCCATAAGGATAAAGTTCCTGCTACATGGATCAGGAAACAGACACTTACCTCTGCTGAAAGGTATATTACACCGGAACTGAAGGTTTATGAAGAAAAGATCACCGGGGCAGAAGAAAAGATACTGCAGATCGAAACCCGGATCTATAACGAATTGTTGAACGAATTGCAGGATTATATTTCGCCGTTGCAGGTTAATGGTTCAGTGATGGCAACCATTGACTGCCTTTGCTGCTTCGCTAATAATGCCATTCAATTCGGCTATAAAAAGCCTGTAATGCATAATGGAGGCGAACTGGAACTGAAAGACAGCAGGCACCCGGTGATAGAGCGGAATCTTCCTCCGGGGGAAATGTATATCAGCAACGATATACTTATTGATCCGGAAACTTCCCAGGTGATCATTCTGACGGGACCAAATATGAGCGGTAAAAGTGCGATCCTTCGGCAAACAGCCCTTATCACGCTCATGGCGCATATGGGTAGCTTCGTACCTGCATCCTCGGCAAAAATTCCTTTAACGGATAAGATCTTTACCCGGGTAGGTGCTTCAGATAATCTAAGCGGGGGCGAATCCACATTTATGGTGGAAATGAATGAGACTGCAAGTATTATAAACAACCTGAGTGCGAGAAGCCTGATCATCCTCGACGAGATAGGCAGGGGCACCTCCACATATGATGGTATATCCATAGCATGGAGTATAGCAGAATACCTGCATGAATCACCCTTTCGTCCAAAAACACTTTTCGCTACCCATTACCATGAACTGAATGAACTCGAAAATAAATTTCCCCGGATCAGGAATTTCCATGTAACGAATAAAGAATCCGGAAATAAAATAATCTTTCTAAGGAAACTCGCTCCCGGAGGAAGTAAACATAGCTTTGGTATCCACGTTGCACGGATGGCAGGTATGCCGCCTGCGCTTATTGACAGGGCTAACCAGGTGCTTGCTTTACTTGAAGCAAAGAATGCGGACCCTGAAAATGCCCAGGAATCTATTTCTGAAAAAATTAAGGGGGCAGTTCAGCCTAAGATGCAGTTAAGCATTTTCGATGCCCATTCTTCAACTTTCGAGGAGATCAGGAGCCTGCTCGATGCCGTTGATATAAACAGGCTTACACCCGTGGAGGCGTTGTTGAAACTACAGGAGATAAAAGGTAAGGTTCAATAGGTGTTAAAAGTTTTTAACACTTGCAACGAAATCCCGCTTGCATACATCTTTCAAATAACTTTACGCTGTATGAGGTTCTGTTTATTACTGATTCTCTTTGCATTAGGAGGCACTTCGCTGGCGCAGAACTGCACCACACTTGGGCAAACCCCTGAAACTGCCTTCCCGGTTTGTGGCTCTACTGTTTTTACTCAGACAACAGTGCCGTTATGTGTAGGTGGGAGGATGCCTGCCCCGGGTTGCGACCAGGTGGGTTCACCATATGATGTCAAAAATCCATTCTGGTATAAGTTCACCTGTTATCAAAGCGGAACCCTGAGTTTTACGATAAATCCTATTGGTCCGGAAGAAGATTATGACTGGCAGCTTTTTGATATTACAGGACTACCTCCTTCTGCTGTTTTCTCAAACACAAGTCTTGTTGTTACCGGAAACTGGGCAGGTACGTACGGGCCAACAGGAGCATCGGCCACAGGCGCGCCACCTCCCATACAATGTGCATCCTCACCAGCCGACAACAGGCCAACATTTGCAAGAAGCCCCAACATTGTTGCGGGCAGGGAATATCTTCTTCTTGTAAGCCATTTTACGGACAATCAAAGCGGCTACAATCTTTCCTTTGCCGGCGGAACAGCGGTTATCACCGATCCCACGGATCCTCATTTGCAGGAAGCAAAGGCACCCTGCGATGGCCAGGTACTCACAGTAAAACTAAATAAGAGGATAAAGTGCAATTCCATTGCTGCGAACGGTTCCGACTTTACTATAAATGCTCCAGGTATCACGGTTGTTTCTGCGACAGGAATTGGCTGCGCTACCGGGTTTGACACCGATAGCATCAGGCTCACGCTCTCAGCTCCCCTGCCGCCGGGAAATTATATGGTCACCATACAGAATGGCACAGATGGGAATACCGTCAGGGATAACTGCGACCGGGAAATTCCACAGGGGGAGCACCTTCCCGTGCAGGTATTCCCCCTCTTCCCTACTCCTATGGTAGGAATTGCCCCGGTTCAATGTGCACCGGAATCTGTTACGGTAACATTCGCAAAAGCGATCCGCTGTAATTCCATTGCCGGCGATGGCAGCGATTTCCAGATAACCGGTCCTTCAGCGGTTTCAATAATTGCAGCTGCGGGGAATTGCACCGGGGGCCTAAGCACTACTGTTACTCTTAAATTGAGTGAACCAATTCAAAGAGGAGGAGTTTATACCCTTACATTAGTTTCTGGTGCAGATGGAAATACAGTACTTGATGAATGTGACCAGCCTTCACTCGCAAATTCATCACTAACATTCAATGTTGCAGATACTGTAAACGCAGATTTTGGGTTGTCGATCCGGTATGGATGTTCAGCAGACACAGTGAACTTTTTTCATAATGGCCTGAACGGAGTTAATTCCTGGCTTTGGACCTTTGACGGGCAATTTACAAGCCAGTTGCAAAACCCGGTAAGGATCTATAATGTGTTTAATGAAAAGACGGCTTCACTGATCGTATCCAATGGAACGTGCAGCGACACTGCGACCAGGTCGTTTATCCTTGATAACTACCTGGAAGCAAAATTCTCAGGCCCTGATTTTATTTGTCCAAATGACCCTGCAGTATTTACTGATGGAAGCATAGGCAATATTCAGTCGTGGCAGTGGGAATTCGGAAACGGGAATACAAGCACTTCTCAAAATCCCCCGGTACAGAATTATACAACATCTGCAGGTACTTATTACGTGCCGGTTAAACTAACCGTTACCAATAACCTGAACTGTACTGATACCTTCACCAAGGTGATACCTGTAGTAAACAATTGTTATATCGCTGTTCCGGGAGCATTTACACCAAATGGCGACGGAATAAACGATTACCTGTATCCACTGAATGCTTACAAGGCCAGGGAGCTTGAATTCAGTGTTTTTAACCGTTTTGGCCAGAGGTTGTTCTATACAAATAACTGGCTTATTAAATGGGATGGTACATTCAAAGGCCAGGGAGCAGATCCGGGAACCTATGTTTGGTTCCTGCGTTATATTGATTCTGATTCAGGAAAACTGATTGAGCAAAAAGGTTCCAGTATTCTTATCAGGCAATGATGTAGTCAGGTTAAGGCCCCACTGAACCCATGAACCAACGAACTATTAAGTATTTTTGAAAAAAAGTGCAATGGAACATAAGCCTGTTTATTATGGAGAATACCTGCAACTTGAAAAGATCATTAATGCGCAGGAGCCTGTAAGTTTTGGTGAAGGGAAAGAAAAGGCGCATGATGAAATGCTTTTTATCATCATCCACCAGGCCTATGAATTGTGGTTCAAACAGGTATTGTTTGAAGTTCAGTCGGTAATAGACATAATGAACAAACCAATGGTGAATGATAATTCACCCGAAATGTCAACGGCTGTCCACCGGCTTAAAAGAGTGGTGACCATCCTTAAAGTGCTGGTTCACCAGATCGATATCCTTGATACGATGACCCCTATGGAATTCCTGGAATTCCGGGATATGCTTCGGCCTGCATCTGGATTTCAAAGTTTCCAGTTCAAGATACTAGAAGCGAAGCTTGGTTTAAAGTTCGAACACCGGCACGGCCAGAACTATTATACTTCCCAGCTAAAACAAACGGATATAGATATTATTCGTGAGGCGGAAAGCACGCCCTCTTTGCTGCAACTGGTAAATTCATGGTTGGAAAGGATGCCTTTCTTCAGGGAAGATCGTTACTGGCCTTCGCAGGCAGAACATCCATTCTGGAAGCAATACCGCGACATTTATATTTCAAGCCTGGGAGAAGGTGAGAAAAATAATATTGAATTCTTTGATGCTGTATTCTTTGGTAAAGGAGAGCAGGCAATTCGTTCCCTGACGCCTGAAGCCTGCAGGTCTGCCTTATTCATTATGCTCTACCAGGGATTTCCAATGCTGGAGTTTCCATTCCAGTTACTTGACACCCTCCTTGAAGTAGATAACCAGATGGGAAACTGGCGTGCAAAACATATAAATATGGTGCGAAGAATGATCGGCAGCAGGGTTGGAACAGGAGGAAGTTCAGGTGCCGGATACCTGCAGGGTGCAATGGATAAGCATTATGTATTTAAGGAGATATCCCAGTTAAACAGTTTCCTTATCAACCGTTCCCGATTACCTAAACTTCCGGATTCCCTGGTTGAAAAACTTGGCTATAATAAATGATCAGATAAGTTCTTTCAGTTTTGCTACAACCCTGTCAACTTCTTCCCTGGTATTGTGCCTTGAAAAGCTAAAACGAACTGTTACCTGGTTAGGATTATTATTTATGGCGCGGATCACATGGCTACCCTGTTCTGCACCAGAAGTGCATGCACTGCCACCACTTGCACAGATATTGTTTATATCCAGGTTGAACAGGATCATCTCAGAACGCTCTGTCTTGGGAAAAGAAGCGCTTAAAACGGTATACAGGCTTCTGCCAAGCGTATCTCCATTGAAACTTACACCCGGAATATTCTTCTTCAATTCGTCGTGCATATAATATTTCAGGGTGCCAATATCAGCGCTGTCCGATTCCATTCGGGAAACAGCAAGTTCGAGAGCCTTTGCAAAACCTACTATGCCATAAACATTTTCGGTTCCTGCGCGCATATTCCGTTCCTGGGCTCCTCCATGAATTAGTGGCCTGATCTTCACGTTCTCATTAATGTATAACATGCCTACACCTTTTGGCCCATGGAATTTATGCGCAGCAGCAGTAATAAAATGAACCGGTGTATTGCGCAGATCGATCGGAAAATGACCAACAGTTTGAACGGTATCGCTATGAAAAATGCAATTGTACAACTTACATAACTTGCCAACCTCCATTATATCCAAAATATTCCCGATCTCGTTATTTGCATGCATTAATGACACCAGGGTCTTCTCTTCTGATGAAGCAATAAGTCTTTCAAGATCCTCGAGGTCAACGTGGCCGTCAGGTAAATGTTTTACATAACTGACTTTTACAAGATCGGCATTATCGAGGTATTCGACTGTATGGGTTACTGCATGGTGCTCAATGGATGAAGTGATGATATGACGGCATCCCAGGTCACGAACAGCAGAAGTGATCGCCGTGTTGTTACTTTCTGTTCCCCCGCTGGTGAAGAAGATCTCGGCGGGGTGGGCATTAAGGATTTTAGCTACAGATTTCCGCGCCGATTCAATAGCCATGCGGTTCTCCCGGCCATAAGAATATATGGAAGAAGGATTACCAAAGCTATTGGTGAGGTAAGGCATCATGGCATCAAGCACCTCTTTGTCGAGAGCAGTGGTGGCAGCGTTGTCAAAATAGATCCTGTTCATAAGCAGTAAATTCTCAAAGCGATTCGCGAATATCCTTCATTAGCCGCATAGCTATGTTCTCAGCCGTAGTTTCAAAATTACTTTCTGAATATATCCTGATAATTGGTTCTGTATTGCTAGTACGCAAGTGTACCCAGTCTGTATCAAATTCGATCTTGAGGCCATCTTCGGTATTCACCGGGTGATTCTTATACTTCTTCTTTATTTTATCAAATACCTTTTCAACATTCACTTCCTTTTCGAGCGTGATCTTATTCTTGCTGATGAAATAATCCGGATAGGTGCTCCTGAGTTGCTTTACGCTCTTTTTAGATTCCGCAAGATGACTTAGAAATAATGCTATCCCGATCAGCGCATCCCTTCCGTAATGAAGATCAGGAACTATGATCCCTCCGTTTCCTTCCCCTCCAATTACAGCATTAACCTCCTTCATTCTTGATACAACATTTACCTCACCAACGGCTGAGGAATGATACTCACCGTCATGTTTTATTGTGATATCTTTCAGTGCCCGTGTAGAAGAAAGATTGCTGACAGTGTTTCCCTTTCGTTTCGAAAGCACATAATCTGCTACAGCAACCAGGGTATATTCTTCACCGAACATAGTTCCGTCTTCACAAACAAAACACAGCCTGTCTACATCCGGGTCTACAGCAATCCCGAACGAAGCTTTGGTACGGACAACCTCCTGGCTGAGGGAGATCAGGTTTTCAGGTAATGGCTCGGGATTATGCGCGAATTTCCCATTGATCTCTTCATTGATAACTATGATATCCTTAACCCCAAGCGCTTTAAGTAATTCGGGAACGGCAATCGCCCCGGTACTGTTAACGGCATCAACCACCACCTTCAACCCAGCTGACCCGATGGCTTGTGCGTTCACCAGCGGGTAATCCAGGATCTTGTTAATGTGCATCTTAAGCATATCCGGGTTCATCACTGTTTTTCCCAGTTCATCCACCGGGGAAAAATCGAATGAGGCCTCATCGGCGATCTGCATGATCTCCCGGCCATTCTCACCGCTCAGGAATTCTCCCTGCGCATTCAGCAACTTAAGTGCATTCCATTCTTTCGGATTATGACTGGCAGTTATTATTATCCCTCCCTGAGCCTTCAGGTGCATTACAGCCATTTCTACCGTGGGAGTCGTACTCAGCCCAAGATCGATAACATCAATACCGAGGCTGTTCAACGTGGTGCAAACAAGCTGGGAAACTATTTCACCGCTTATCCGGCCATCACGGCCTGTTATTACCTGCAGTTTTTTGGAGGAAGAATTCTTCCTGAGCCAAGTGCCATAAGCAGAAGCAAATTTTACAATATCTGTCGGTGTAAGGTTATCTCCCGGAGCTCCTCCAATAGTACCCCGGATACCGGAAATACTCTTTATAAGTGTCATGCTGCTGCATTTTTAAGGATTGCAAAGATAAGGTTGTTAAGCTTAGCCTGGAAAGGGTTATCCTTACCTTTGCCCTATGGCATCGTGGTTCAAAGATTGGTTCAATTCGCCCTATTATCATAATCTTTACTTTAAAAGAGATGAAAGTGAGGCTGCGTTATTCATTGATAATCTTGTAAAATATCTTTCCCCTGCACCGGGCTCCCGAATGCTTGACGTTGCATGCGGCCGGGGACGACATTCTATTCAGCTAGCCTCAAAAGGATTTGATGTAACCGGGATCGATCTCAGTGAAGACAGTATTCAGTATGCACTTCAATTCCAGAAAGAGAATCTCAGCTTCTACCAGCACGATATGAGGCTGCCCTTCCGGATCAATTATTATGATTATGCCTTCAATTTTTTCACAAGCTTTGGTTACTTCCGCACACAGCGCGAAAATGACAACGCCATAAGAACTATTTCACAATCACTGCATGAACACGGTACCCTCGTCATGGATTACCTGAATGTTCATTATGCCGAGGATCATCTGGTTCATAAGGCAGAAAAGGAGATTGAAGGCATAAACTATTTCATTACCCGGTGGTTTGACGAAGAGCATTTTTATAAGAAGATCGTTGTGGAAGATGACTCTCTTGAGGAACCGATTGAATTCACCGAAAAGGTCGCAAAATTTTCAGTAGGTGATTTTACCGAGATGTTTTCCTACCAGGGTATGCAGATCAGGGAAGTATTCGGAGATTACAATTTTGGTTTGTACGATCTGAGAAAAAGCCCCAGGCTTATCATGATCGTGGAAAAGATCCGGTGATCATTTATTATGCACCAGCATCCAGCGTGCGGTTTCATAGATTGCCGTTGTCAAAAGTCCCATTTCCTTTTTTACAGAATCAGCCTGTGCTGCATTCAACTCCGGGGCATGCTTTGAAACCGGTACCAGTTCTTCTTTCCGGAAACGCAGATTCTTCCTGTAATAATAATTATCATCTACGAGCCCTATCCAGCCAGAAGCATGGTAAATGATAAAGGCAGCATTGGGCCGATTATTTTCATTCAACAGATCTCTTCCAAGCGAAAAATTCCGGTAAGGTTTCTGGATCATTCCTGCGATTGTCGGAAGTACATCTACCTGGGAAACTGTTTCACTTCTCTTTTGCGGCTGAAGGATCAGTCGTGGTGCATAAAACAATAACGGTATATGCTCTTCACTCAGTCTTTGATTCACCCAGGCATCCGGGTAGGCGAACCGTGCATCGCCTTCCACGCCATGATCACCAACAAAAACGAAGATGGTATTATCGAACCAGGGAGCTTTACCAGCTTCATTCATAAATTGTCGAAGGCTTTCATCCATACTTCTGAAAGCAATATATTCTTCCACGGAACTAAATCCGAATTGTTCCAGTCTTTCTTCCTCCGGTGCATTAACAAGTAATGCACTATCTATACGGAAGGGCCTGTGATTATCTGCAGTTTGAATGATCGCAAAGAACGGTTTGTCCTGTTTTGACAATACCCTGCCGGCCTCAGAAAATAACTCGCTGTCCCTGATTCCCCATACGCCCGAACCCTTCGTTTCATATTTACCTTCTTCGTAAATATTTACCCCTTTTATATTTTTAACCAGGCCATTGAAATTATTGAACTGGCTCCTGCCACCTATGAAATAAAATTTTTCGTAGCCATCAAATTCATTAATAATGGTCCGTTGCTTCACTGTGGCTTCGTTCCGTGTTGCAAACCTGCTAAGCTGCACATCAGGAACACCGGTTAAAAGTGCGAAAATGCCGCGGGCTGTTCCAAAGGAAGGAGAAAAACACCTTTCGAAGAAAATGCCTTCACGCGAAAGAGAATCAAAGAATGGCGTTGGATCCAGTGGATTCCCGGACATTGAACTTTTATACATGCTGTAGCTCTCACAGATCACCAGCACCACATTAGGCTGGCTCTCCAAAGCGGTACTGCCCGGAATTACCTGCCTCATAAATGGATCCTTCTTTGAAATATTCCCTTGTAATCCAAGGAACTTTTTCATCTGGGGATAGTACTGTAAAGCTGCATTTCCGTAATCAGGATCCCTGAATTTTAATGTAGTGAAAAAATTCTGCATTGGGTTCAGGGCGAGGTTACTCCTGAATTCATCATTGAGGTTGAAAGCCCTGAAAAAATTGAGAGGAGCCGCAGTTAAAAAACCATACATGAACCAGCCGAGTAACAATAATGCAACCAGGTGCCATCTCCTCCTGTAATCGAACTTATGAACAGAACTGTTCCTGTCTATCACGCGTACATGGATGCGCCGGAACATCCATGTCATCATTAATACAGAACCTATTATACCAACAAGAATCCATACCACGGGATAAGATTGCCAAACCATCTGCAGGCTTTCCCTGGGATCTTCCGCAAAGATCAGCGCATCAGCATTAAGCCTTGCATTAACATAGGCGAACTGCCCGAAATCTGCGCCGTAAAAGAAAAGCACCAGCAGGGTGATCACCCCAAGATATGCAGTCCAGAATCGTTTTAATCTTTCAGAATTGAAAGGAGAGAGTTTGGGGAACAGGGACAGGAATGCTATCGGGAACAACAGAAAGGATATCCAGCGAAGATCGTATTTAAGCCCAAGCCAGAATGATGGAAGAAGCCTGTATAAAGGATAACCGGAAGGCTTGAACGCTACAACGGTGGCGATCCTGAATGCGGTGAAGATAAGCAGGTATATCATGAATACCCTGATCAGCCATTGAATGGTGCGCGGAACCCTCCACTTGATCAGCAACTTTTCATCCATCAGTTCTGCCTTTTTTTATTATTGAATAGAAGGTAGCGGGAAGTTTCGTAGAAAGCTTCTGTAAGATCTTCAAGCCGTTTGCGGTGAGATGCTGTATCCGCGAGGTTTGCCTCGGTTACTATACTAACGAAATCCTTTGTGCCGGTATGAAGGTTCCTTCGAAAGTAAAATGAATCACTTACGCATCCTATGGTATGAAGGTCGGGATCAGAGATAAATGCAACCCGGCCATCCTTTTTTTCAGCAGCATTCAATCCAAGCGTACTATTGGTATGCGATAATTGAGCCAATGAAGCAATCGTAGGCATCACATCCAGTTGTGAACAAACCTTATTCTCCTTTCTTACCGGAACGCCTTTTCCAAAAAACAATAAAGGAACATGTTGAGCAGCTATTCCATGCGTGGTGTATGCTCCTGGAAATCTTGATCCGGCAGCGCTTCTTAACCCATGATCGCCTACAAATACAAATAATGTATTGCTATACCATTCCTGGCGCGCAGCTTCTTCCATGAAACGCTGTATGCAAAAATCCATGTAGCGGAATGCATTCAACTCATCATTTCCATTGAATTGATATTTACTAAGCGTGTCTTCCGGCAACTTCAGTTTCTTAAAAACTTCGAGGTCCTCTGCCGGGATGGTATACGGCCTGTGATTATTTGCTGTCTGGATGATTGAAAAGAATGGCCCGCTCTTTTTATTGATGATCCTGATGGATTCAAGGAAAAGATTTTTATCGCTGATACCCCAAACATCTTCCTGGCCGGCCGAAAAATCATCCTGTTCATATATCTGGAGCCCGGCTATATTATTTGTCAGCACTCCCCTGATATTTGCCCATGTGGTACTTCCGCCGAGGAAATAATATTTGTTGTACCCCTTCAGATCATTGATGATCGTTCTCTGGTCAACTGCCGATGGATTCCTGCTGGCTGTTTTGGGAGCTTCCACATCCGGGATCCCGGTTATAGTAGCCCACACTCCCCTGGCTGTTCCAAAGGAGGGTGTAAAACATCGTTCAAAAAAAAGTCCTTTTGATGATAGCGAATTGAAATATGGTGTCGGATCAAGCGGATGACCTGTCATGGAACTCTTTGCCATGCTGAAACTTTCGCAGATCACCAGGATGATGTTTGGCTTTGAAGTATCATTGAATTCCACCCTCCTGGAAAATGAAAGTTCCCTGCCTGAAGGCAGGTCCAGGTAACCGGCCATAACCGGGTAATATTTACGTGTCTTTTCCAGGTCGAAGGTTGACCTTCGGAATTTCATCGTACTGAAAAAGCTTTGGAATGGATTGAGAGCAACATTCGCTTTGAAATTATCTCCAAACCTGAAAGCATCGCTCCAGCGGAGAGGATACTGGCCAACCTGGCCAAATGCGCACAATCCAAATAATACCAGGGCCAATCCCTTTACGAGAGATCTGCGCTTTCTTGAAAGCGGGTTATAAGCGTATTTTTTGAACGTAAAGGAAGCAAACCAATAGAAACCTGCTGAACAGAGCAAGAGCAAAAGGATAATGGTGATCACCGGGTATGTTTCCCACATCATCCCGAAGGATATTGCAGCGTCTTCAAGGAAATTGATTACAGAAGCATTCAGTCTTTGCTGCAGGTAATCATAATGGTAATAGTCTGCTGCATAAAAGATCATGAACAGAAAAAAGGTTATGGTCCACATCCATATCCAAACCTTCCTGACCTTCCTGTTCACATAAGGATCAAACCCGGGAATGAAAGACAGCAGTAAAGCTCCAATGCCAATGAAACCAATTATCCGAAGATCAAACCGAAGCCCCAGCAACATCACCTCCCCTTTTACCGCCGTCTTTTCATTGTATGTATAAAAAAACAGGAGCCGGGCAAGGGTCATCAGCACCAGCAACGCAAGTATTACAGTAAGCAGCCATTTAAGAAATGCAGGAAATCCCTTTCTTATCATCCGGTGGATTTTCTTTTGGCCACGAAAATAATTCAAATAACAAAGTCCATCCTATCTTTAACTACATGAACGGATTACTGGAGGCCGATAAGCACCTGTTCTTCCTGGTAAATAATAAATGGAGCAACGCTTTCTTTGACCTGATCATGCCCGTGATCCGTACTTCACAACTCTGGGTTCCTCTTTACCTGTTTCTTCTTGTACTGGTGATAGCTAATTTTAAGAAGAACAGGTTGTGGTGGATATTTTACGTGGCCGGGCTTGCAACCCTTACCGATTTCATCAGCAGCGACCTGATCAAGCCTAATTTTTTCCGGGTAAGACCATGTAACGATCCTGAACTGGCCGACACCATCAGGCTTTTGTTAAGCTATCGTCCGCAAAGTTCAAGTTTTACCTCATCTCATGCTGTGAATCATTTTGGACTGGCAACGTTCTTTTTCCTCACTTTGAAGGATCACATAGGGAGGCCAGCCTGGTTATTCTTTCTGTGGGGGCTTATAATTATCTATGCACAGGTATATGTTGGTGTGCATTTTCCCCTTGATGTATTATGTGGCGCAATCATTGGAGCGTTTTTCGGATATTTGTCCGCCAGGTGGTTTAACAAAACCCATGGCTTATCTTAAACTATCATGACCGAGGTCTTTATACTGTTCCTGCTCATTTTCATTAATGCATTTTTTGTAATGGCCGAAATGGCCCTCGTAAGCGTCCGGAAGCCCCGCCTTGAAGCCATGAAAAACCGGGGAGATGCAAAAGCAGCTTCCGCTTTGAAACTGGCAGAAAACCCTGAGAAATTCCTATCCACCGTACAATTAGGAATAACCCTTGTTTCCATCCTTACGGGTTTGTATTCTGGAGAAAAGTTCGGGAAATACCTGGCGCCAACCGTAGCCAGAATTGAAGTTTTCGAACCGTATGCTGAGGAGATCTCCACAACCCTCATCGTAGTGATAGTGACATTCCTATCAATTGTTCTTGGCGAACTCATTCCAAAACGAATAGCATTATTAAAGGCGGAAAGGATCGCGAAGTTCATGGCGGGGCCAATGAATTTCCTCTCCGCGCTTGTGCATCCGTTTGTAGTGCTGCTGTCCGCAACATCGAACCTTATCTTTCGTATCCTTAAGATCAAACCCGCCAGCGACAGTGCGGTTACAGAAGAAGAGATCAAAGCGCTTATAACCGAAGGAAGTGAAACAGGTGAGATCGAAGAGGATGAGAAAGAGATCATTGAAAGGGTTTTTCACCTGGGAGACCGAAGCATCACTTCGCTGATGACCCACCGCACCGATATCGTGTGGCTGGAGATCACCGATACAGTTGAAGCCGTAAAAAATAAATTCGAGAAGATAGTTTTCTCCACCTACCCGGTTTGTGAAGGAAACATCGACGAGATAAAAGGCCTTGTATATGTAAAGGATCTTTTAAAGGCAACTTCCGATACAACGCTTGACAAGATACTCAAACCAGCTCTCTTCGTTCCTGAAAATAATAAAGCCTACCAGCTTCTTGAAAAGTTCAAGGCAACAAAAATTCATACTTCCTTTATCGTAAATGAATACGGAACGCTGGAAGGAATGATAACACTCAATGATATCCTTGAAGCCATAGTTGGAGATGTTTCGGATATCGGGCAGGAAGAATATGAGATCGTAGAAAGACACGATGGCACTTACCTCGTGGATGCGCAGATACATTTCTATGATTTCCTAAGTTACTTTGGCCGGGGCGACTGGATGAATGAGGGAGAAAGGGATTTTGACACCGTTGCCGGTTTCACACTTCATGAACTTGAACACATTCCGGCAGTTGGAGAAAGATTTGAATGGAAGGATTTTTCCTTCGAGATCATGGATATGGATGGCCAACGGATAGATAAGATCCTTGTAAAGATCTCTGATGAATTACGGGCTGAACTGGAGGAAGAGTGATCAGAAATTAAGTATCGCCTCCCTCTCCGGGTTCAACAACCGCGTACTTTGCCGTTTCCCATTTACAAACACATGAAAGATCCCCATCTGCTCGGATTTGTAATCATACAGAACGTTGTTGATGATCTTTACCGATGCGGGCTGACCTGTAAACTGTCCCTGGATATATGAAATGATGCCTTCATCGTCCCTCTCATAATCAAGGAAAGAAAGGGTAAGTGGTTTTCCGTTGACCTCAAGCCTGAAATGCTCAAGGATATAATTTTTTACTAATGGAAGCATTTCATTTTTCTTCCTGCTGTCAAGCAGATCGATCTTTCCCTTATTCTTCATCCTGAGGGTCTGCTCAAAATCATCGGTGAATATCTTGCAGGAAATATCTACGGTATTTTCTTTTGAATTGAATTCAATTTCAGAAACACTTACATAGATCGGGTGACCACCGGTTCCCAACAGGAACAGCAGGAACCATTTATATAATATTAAGGCCATTGAACGAGCAGGGTGCTTTTTATTAGCTATACAATGTTATTATTGTAAAAATATAGATCTCAAAGCATAGCGCCGGGAATAATGAATGATTTTAAATTATATTTTGGTATTGGCTGGGATCATATCCTTTCCGAAGGAGCCTTAGATCATATCCTCTTCCTCCTGGTATTAAGTGCGCTTTACTCCCTGAGAAGCTGGAAGAAGGCCCTGATCGTAATCACCGCCTTTACTATAGGTCATTCGCTCACGCTTTTCCTGAGCATACTTGATGTGATCCGTTTCAACAGCGACTACGTGGAATTCTTTATACCGGTAACGATCGCTTTCACCGCGATCAGCAATTTGCTGGTTATGAATAAGAGGGATCTAAACCTGTGGTATTCATTTGCTGCTGCGCTGGTATTTGGATTGATCCATGGAATGGGCTTCGCCAATAATATCAGGTTCATGCTTGCAGACAGCCAGAGTGTTACCTGGCCTTTATTAAGTTTCAACATCGGGATCGAGGTGGCCCAGGTGATCCTGGTCACTGCTATCCTGCTAATACATTACCTTGTAGTTGAGAAAGCACGTTTGCCACGTACGTGGTGGATCATAATATTATCGCTGGCCGGTTTAATACCTTCTCTTCAGATGGCATGGAGCCGCTGGCCCTTTTAATATAAACACATAAGATATGAAAATCTATCTGTCCGTTTTATTTGCACTGACCGTTTCCTTCTCCTGGGCGCAGGACATCAGGAACAACCCGGAAAGCAACCATGGAAACAGGTTCGAACAATTGGGAACCATCCTGCCTACACCAAATGAATACAGGACAGCCAGCGGTGCGCCCGGTCCAAAGTACTGGCAACAGCGTTGCGATTATGATATCGTATGCGAGCTTGATGAAAAGAACAGGAGGCTAACCGGTAAGGAAACCCTTACGTTTTACAACAATTCGCCCGATGAACTCACTTATTTGTGGCTGCAGCTTGATGAAAATCAGCATAGCTCCAAGAATAATTCAGGCTATACCTCTTCCAATTCACTTCCCAACCTGGTTTCGGATACCTACCTCGACCTGCTTGAAGGCAAGAAGGACCGTGAATACGGGCATAATATCACCAAGGTTACCACTGCAACCGGCGCCCCGTTAAAATATACCATCAACCGCACCATGATGCGGGTTGACCTTCCGCAGGCACTTAAACCAGGACAAAAATTCGTTTTCAAAGTAGACTGGTGGTACAATATCATTGACCGAAGGAAATATGGTGGACGCGGTGGATATGAATATTTTCCTGAAGATGGTAATGATTTGTACACCATCGCACAGTGGTTTCCCAGGTTGTGTGTTTACAGCGATTTCCAGGGATGGCAAAACCAGCAGTTCACCGGAACCGGTGAATTTGCCCTCATCTTTGGCAATTACAGGGTGTCTATAACCGTACCGGCCGATCATGTTGTGATGTCGACCGGGGAAGGCCAGAATTACCAGCAGGTATTATCCCCATCCGAATATGCTCGCTGGCAGAGGGCCCAAACAGCCAGGGATGTAGTTGAGATCGTAACACTGAATGAAGCTGTTGCAAAAGAAAAAAAGCGCTCCACTGCAAAGAAGACATGGATCTTCAAGGCAGATATGGTGCGTGATTTTGCCTGGGGCAGCAGCCGGAAATTTGTTTGGGACGCAATGCCTACAAATATCAACGGCAAAAAGATCATGTGCATGAGTGCTTATGGTAAGGAAGCTTACAATCTTTACCGCCGTTACAGCACCAAGGTAGTTGCCCATACCCTGAAGGTATATTCAGATTTTACTATCCCCTATCCTTACCCGGTAGCGCAAAGTATAGAGGCTTCAAACGGTATGGAATACCCGATGATCTGCTTCAATTTCGGGCGTACTGAAAAAGACGGTACCTATAGCGAAGGAATAAAGAATGGAATGATCGGTGTGATCATACATGAAGTAGGTCATAACTTCTTCCCGATGATCATTAACAGCGATGAACGCCAGTGGACCTGGATGGATGAAGGTTTGAACACCTTTATGGAATATATCAGTGAAGAATTATGGGATAATAAATTCCCGGTTACGCGCGGACCTGCCTACAAGATCGTGGATTATATGAAGCTGCCGAAGAACCAGCTTGAACCGATCATGACCAATAGTGAGAACATCATCCATTTTGGTCCTAACGCTTATTCAAAACCGGCAACCGGCCTGAATATTCTTCGCGAAACCATCATGGGACGTGAACTGTTCGATTTTGCTTTCCGTGAATATGCCCGCCGCTGGGCTTTCAAACATCCTACTCCTGCTGACCTGTTCAGGACAATGGAAGATGCCAGCGCTGTGGACCTTGACTGGTTCTGGCGTGGCTGGTTCTATGGAATTGAACCATGTGATATATCCCTTGACTCGGTAAGGTGGGCAGTATTGGATGCTGATGCAACTATTGCCCAGCCGGAAAGGGTGGTAAATGTTCCTGTAGGTAAGCCACTGCTTAATCCGTTTGATGATATAAGTAAAGTAAGGAACCGTGAAGACAAGGCCATTGTTTTTGCTACGGATGCAGATACGAGCCTCCAGGATTTTTACTGGAAATATGCACGCGACAAGGCTACGGTAGATACTTCTGCGCATATCATAACTGTTCCGGAAGTGGTGGATTCGCTATCGCCCGCCCAAAAGAGAAGCCTTGCAGGAAACAGGATGCTTTATGAACTTTCCTTCAGCAATAAGGGCGGGCTGGTGATGCCGATAATTGTTGAATGGACCTTCAAGGATGGTACAAAAGAAGTTGACCGCCTGGAAGCGCAGGTTTGGCGCAAGAATGAGCAAAAGGTTACAAGGGTATTCCTTAAAAATAAGGAAGTGGCTTCCGTGAGGCTCGACCCAATGCGCGAAACAGCCGATATTAATGAAGATAATAACCATTGGCCCGCTATCGAGACTACTCCTTCAAAATTCAGACTGTATAAGGATAAGATGATAAATGCACCTGGTGGAACTCCTGGTACCAACCCGATGCAGAAACAGGCAAAGTGATCTAAGATCTCATCGAATTGATAAAAGAGCCGGTTTCAGACCGGCTCTTGTTTTTTCAGGAATTTTTTGCAAATTTGTACCCGAACTCTGCAATATTCAATACCTCTCCATAATTGCCGTCCGGCAATGAAGTAACCACATCCACTCCGGGAAAACATTATTTCATTACCAAAAAAACTGCATTATGAAAAGGGTATTGCTATCCTTAGCTCTCCTCGTTACCATGAACGTAACTGCACAGAACTGTGCACAGATCAACCAGGCATTTATCAATAATACCGGGGGTAACAGTTACCGTTTAACCATTAATTATGATGGTAACGGTCAGAAACATTTTTCAATTAAATTTTACAGTGGGGCTGTTTCAGCAGCTAACCTGGTGTCGACCACATGCATGAGTACGCACGGATCGGGCACACAGAATGTTGAATTCACTTCTCCCCTTCCACCACTGGCTGTGGTTACACCAGGTACAGGTAATTGCGGTGGTGGCGCTGATTGCACGCCACAAACGGTGGCCTTTACCGGCGGGCCGCTTCCTGTAAAACTTTCATCCTTCTATGCAAGCCGTACCGGCAACGGAGTTCAGCTTAGCTGGAATACTTCTTCGGAAGTGAATGCCCATAGCTTCATTATACAGAAGAATAAGGGAAATGGTTTTACCGACATTGCCACGGTAGCGGCAACAAACAATACCAACGGTAGCAACTATTCATTTACAGATCATGAAAGCGCAAAAGAATCTGTTTATTACAGGCTTTTAATGCGCGATTCAGATGGCTCATCTGCTTACAGTGAAACCAGGATGATCCGTGGCGGATCTGACGCGGGATTTACAGTGTATCCAAACCCTGTTACAGGAAACAGTAATATTTCCATTTCTGACCTCACCGGTCCGGTTAAGGTTGATATCATGGACAAAGCCGGAAGAACACTCCGTTCTTTTAACCTTGTTAACTCAAATTCCTTTCGTCTCGAAAATCTGCCAAAAGGAACTTATATGCTGAGGGTAACCAACCAGAAGGGCGAAGCCTCAACAAAAATGCTTAGCGTGATCTAACTGAATATTGTTTATTAAAAAAGGCCGTTTCTTTTCGATACGGCCTTTTTCTTCAATGTCTTTTCACCACCCAACCTCCAACCTCCAACCTCAAACCTCCAACCCCAAACTTCCAACCTCAAACCTCCAACCTCAAACCTCCAACCTCAAACTTCCAACTATTTAATTAGTTTTGCCACTCAAAATAAAACAACCTGATATGGCATACGACGTAATAGTGCTTGGAAGCGGACCCGGGGGTTATCCTGCTGCGATCCGCGCATCACAGCTTGGTAAAAAAGTGGCGATCATTGAAAAAGAGAGCCTGGGAGGTATCTGCCTTAACTGGGGATGTATCCCTACCAAGGCCCTGCTGAAGAGCGCGCAGGTATATGAATACACCCGTCATGCTGCCGATTACGGAATCAATGTAAAGGAAGCGACCCATGATTTTGGAGGAGTGGTGAAGCGCAGTCGCGGTGTGGCCGACAAAATGAGCAAGGGGGTTCAGTTCCTCATGAAAAAGAATAAGATCGAGGTGATCATGGGCTTCGGTAAACTGGTTGCTCCCGGAAAGATCGAAGTGACCGGTTCTGATAATAATAAGCAGGTGGTGGAAGCAAAGAATATTGTGATCGCAACCGGCGGGCGCGCGCGCGAATTGCCTTCCATGCCTATCGACGGCAAGAAGATCATCGGCTACCGCGAGGCTATGGTGCTGCCCCAGCAACCAAAAAGCATGATCATCTGCGGCAGCGGCGCTATCGGCTCCGAATTCGCCTATTTCTATAACAGCATGGGCACAAAGGTCACTATCGTGGAATTCATGCCCAGGATCGTGCCTGTGGAAGATGAAGACATCAGCAAGGAACTGGAAAAGCAATACAAGAAACAAGGCATCAGCATAATGACCAACAGCGAGGTGCTTAAAGTGGATACTTCAGGAAATGGTGTGAAAGCTACTGTGAAGACAGCATCAGGCGAACAGGTACTTGAAGCAGATATCCTGCTTAGCGCTGTGGGTGTTGTTGCAAATATTGAAAACATCGGGCTGGAACAACTTGGCATCAAAACAGAAAAAGGAAAGATAGTGGTGGATGCCAACCAGCAAACCTCTGTTCCGGGGATATATGCCATCGGCGACTGCACACCGGGACAAGCACTTGCGCACGTTGCTGCGAAGGAAGGGATCAATGCTGCAGAGCACCTTTCGGGACATAAGGTAGAACCAATGGACTATAACAACATTCCTGGCTGTACTTATTGCACACCGGAGATCGCATCCGTTGGTTATACAGAAAAGGCTGCGAAAGAAGCAGGCTATGAAGTAAAGGTGGGCAAGTTCCCGTTCATGGCAAGCGGTAAGGCCAGTGCTGCCGGGGCCACCGAAGGTTTTGTAAAGGTTGTTTACGATGCCAAGTACGGCGAATTCCTGGGATGCCATATGATCGGCGCCAATGTTACTGAAATGATCGCTGAAGCTGTGGTGGCACGCAAACTGGAAACCACCGCCCACGAGATCCTGAATGCAGTGCACCCCCACCCAACCATGAGCGAAGCGCTTAAAGAAGCCACCGCCGCGGCATATGGAGAGGCGATTGATATTTAAGTTGGAGGTTGGAAGTTTGAGGTTGGAGGTTTAGCTGCCATATAAAAACTGTAGAGACGCATATTTGCGTCTCTTTTTTGTTACACTGCGATCACAGAGAAGGCGCTGAGTTGCACAGAAGGAGTATTTGTTATTTATCGGGTTCGGGAACTCCGTTATACCACCGGATATATTTTAATTTATCTGCATCGGTATAAATATTATTCTTCTTCAGGTCTGCAAGGATCGCCTTATTATCAGCAACCACCTTTTTAATATTTCCTTTACCGGCATATTTTACTTTTCCGGATTTCATGACCAGCATGATCTCATGTGATGCAGGAACGGCGGCTGTGGCAGCAAGGGTAATCAATGGAATAATTCCCGGACCGGCGATCAACAGGTTTTTTTGCTTGTAGAACAGGTATGGATTTGGACCATCGCATTGCAGTTTCCAGAAGTGAACATTGAAGTCGAAATAATCTGTTACATAAACACTGCTTCCATCACTGAATCCCCATGTTCGCCGCAACTGCTTTTTGGTGATCCCGTCTCCACTTATCCTGACCTTCGCAGCAATAATAGTAGGATCTTTTTTTGTTGCCTGCAATAATTCTACTTCAAAATCCGGTGTATAGGACGGCTCGTTATTAAGGTACTCCTGGTAGGTCTTATAAAATCCTTTCTTATACTTCTGAAGATCTGCCTGTGAATAGGCATGAAGGGTCACGAAAAGAAATAACAGCAGCAGTTGTGGTTTCATTTTGAATTTATATAGGTAATACTTCCTTATCCGAAAACCTTCTTAAGCAGGTCGCTAACCCTTGCTGCCGGATCTTTACGGATCTTTTGCTCTTCGAGTCCTATTGTATAGAACAGCCCTTCGAGGGCTTTGGAAGTTACGTAGGCAGCGAGGTCGGTTTCCACCTTTGATGAGGAAAAGCGATTATAGTTCGTGAAAACGGTGTTCCAGTGCTGGGTGGCATTTACCTTATCGAGGGAGGTATTGATCACCGGGCGCATCCTTTCTGTGAGTTCTGCCGTGGTCATCTTCTTAAGATATTCTGTAGCTGCGAAATCACCGCCCCTGAGGATGCTTAAACCATCCTGCAGGGTCATTTTCTTAATGGCATCGATAAAGATGGAAGAAACATCCCCGGCGGCATCTTCTGCTGCCCTGTTCATTGAAAGGATGGCCTTATCCACCATATTGCCCATACCCATTGAACGCAGGGTCTTTTCTACCTTCTTAGCTTCTTCGGGCATCATGATCTTTATCGCCTCATTGGCAAAATAACCGTCGGCCTTGTGCAGCAGGTTCGTACTGTTCACTGCGCCAACAGATAATGCTTCTCTCAGTCCACCAATGATCTCTTCATTCGAAAGCGATGACGATGATGTTTTGATCCCGACTTTTTCACCGAGTTTTTTAAGACCGCCTAATTGCGCGTGGAGTGTAAATGCAGCGGACAGTAAGCAGACAGATAGGAAAATTTTCTTCATACCAATGGTTTTTCTGGTTTAGGAACATAACAAATGTAACCGGAATGTTGCAAATGAAGGGTTAAAAACGAAAATGCATTTTCTTTGCCGCTATGAAAATAGCAGTACTAGGAGCCGGAATGGTGGGCAGGACCATGGCGGAAGACCTTTCTACATTCCATGAAGTGACTTCTTACGACATAAATGAATCAAACCTCTCAAAGCTCCGCGGCGTTAAGGGTGTAAAGGCCGACCTTTCAGCATACGGCGAATATCCTGAATTGCTTCAGCATGCCGACCTGGTAATATCTGCGGTTCCGGGATTCATAGGTTATGAAACCCTGGAAGCGATCATCGGCTGCAAAAAGAACGCTGTCGATATTTCCTTCTTCCCCGGGAATGCGCTTGAACTGGATGAACTTGCGAAAAAGAACGGTGTGACAGCCATCGTTGACTGCGGTGTAGCCCCAGGCATGGGAAATTTCATTCTTGGCTATCACAATGCGAAGATGAAGGTGAAAAAATTCCTGTGCATGGTTGGAGGGTTGCCGGTGGAAAGAAAATTTCCTTTTGAATATAAAGCTCCGTTCTCTCCTGTGGATGTAATAGAAGAATATACCCGCGAGGCAAGGTATGTGGAGAACGGCAACATCGTTACCCGGCCTGCTTTGAGCGATCCTGAGCTGATCCACGTGAACGGAATAGGAACACTCGAAGCTTTCAACACCGACGGCCTGCGTTCCATCCTATTCACCATGCCGCACATTCCCGATATGAAGGAGAAGACCCTTCGATACCCAGGGCATATCGGTTTGATCGGTGCCCTGAAAGAAGCCGGATTCTTCTCAACAGAACCTGTGCAGGTTGGCAATGTGAAGATCCCCCCGCTGCAACTAACATCCACTCTTCTTTTCAGGGAATGGAAATTGCACGACAATGAGCCCGAATTCACCTATATGAAGGTGCAGCTAGAAGGTGATGAAAATGGAAAGGAGAAGAAATATGAATACGAGGTGCTGGACCATAACGATCCCGAAACCGGCTACAGTTCTATGAGCAGGACAACAGGATTCACCTGCACTGCAGCAGCTAACCTGATTATGGGAAACCTGTTCACTGAAAAAGGGGTCTTTCCTCCCGAACTGGTGGGCAGCGATGAACACTGCTTCCGGTTCGTATTGAAATACCTCGAGGAAAGAAATGTGATCTATAATGTAAAGGAACTCTCCTAGATCTTCACTACCCTTACCTGCTTCACAAATCCGTCCTTAACGATCCTCACAAAATAGATCCCGGTTGACAGCAACCGCATGTCTAACTGGTTGGAAGAAGAATGTGTCAGGATATTCCTGCTCACCACTATTCCCCTGGTATCACGTACCGTCACCTTTGCACCGGCCAGGTCCAGTTCGTTCATTGGAGAAATGGTAACGGAAGACGTTGCCGGGTTAGGAAATACCAGCACGTCCATCGGCTTTACATCTGCAGTTGGAAGCGGATCCTGTGGAAGCGGTCCTCCCGTGGCATAGCTGCTGTCGCATACGAATGATCCGAGGATCATGTTGCGCGGACTGCCGGAAGCAAATACGCTGCGCATTTTTTGCTTCTGTCCCTGGGTGAACATATTCATGCAGGCATCGTCCGTGAGATCCATGAAATTCATGAACATATCACCGTTCTGGTCTGGGGAACAGGTTGACATCTTAGGAAACGATGGACAGTAATAATTATAGCTCTTTTGCTCGGGGGTATCATCCACATCATCACTTCCGCACAGGGCATCTCCCCAAATATGCTTTAGTCCCAGCCAGTGCCCCACCTCGTGGGTGGCTGTACGGCCCTTATTGAAAGGTGCCCTTAAAAATCCTGTAGTTCCAAATACATCGAAGTTGATCACGATACCATCCTTATCTGCTGGTCCGCCGGGCATGGTAGCATAACCCAGGCTTCTGCCGAACATATTGCATACCCATATATTGAGGTAGCGTCGTGTATCCCACGCATCCACACCACCGCTGGCAGTGAACTTCATCGATTCAGCAGCAGTGAAGGCGCTGGTATTGGTGTATTTCCGGTTTATACCGGTGGTAGAACGACCGTTAGGATCTACTTTGGCAAGGCAGAACATGATCCTGGTATCAGCCATCGCGCCGCGGAAGGCCTGAGGCACCATGGAAGCATCCAGGTTACGCAGCCTGAAGTCCGCATTCAATGCATCGATCTGGCTTTTCACCTGCGCATCGGATATGTTCTGGTGAGATTGGTTATAGAGTACATGAACCACCACCGGGATCGTAATGAGCTCGTCCGGTACGGTGTCCCTGAAACTTTCGTAAACTGTATTCCCCTTTTCCTCGTACAACGAGGTTACCACACAGCTTCGCTGTGCAAAGGCAGGAATAAAGATCATGGTCGCAAATAGAGTAAGTAACCCCCGCATCTGAAAACATTTTTTCGGTTGAAAAAATATTTTTCATCAGGATAAACAGGCTTTGAAAAGGATTGGAAATACCAGGCGGTTTTCACAACACGGATAGCAGAGCAGCATTAATTCTATGGGGGGAGTTAGAAAAAATATCGGCTCAGAGGTATAGCAAATATAATAAATTTTGCAATAAGCCAAACTTTTTTAAAAATCCCTTTCCACGGCAGCACGGGTAAAAGCTTAATTTTACGCCGTATGAAACAACTGTTTACCGTTCTTGTAGTGTTGAATATCGTAGCCTGTAATGGTGATACTGACCCCGATACCGACCCGGACATCATTCCCCCTGCAACTGGCATACCAACTCCTCAGCATATCTCCTATACTATAATCGGTCAGATCCCGCACGACACCAGCGCCTATACACAGGGGCTTGAATTCTACAACGGGAAACTCCTGGAGAGTACTGGCGATTATGAGAATTCCTCGATCCGCATCACCGACCCGCGCACCGGTGCCGTTGAAAAGAAACATATAATGGGTTCCAGGGATATCTTCGGCGAGGGCATAACTGTATTGAACGGCAAGATCTACCAGCTTACCTGGGAAAGCAATCTCGCCTATGTGTATGATGCCAATGACATCACCAAACCGGTTCGCACCTTCAAATGGCCTTACCAGGGATGGGGCATCACCAATAACGGAAGTGATCTCATTATATCCGATGGTTCATCTAACCTCTACTTTGTTGATCCCGCAAACTTCAACGTACGCAATACCCTCGCTGTACGCAGTAACCGCGGTTCGGTGAACCAGCTTAATGAACTTGAATTCATTGAAGGTTACGTGTACGCCAATGTATATACCACCAACGATATTGTGAAGATCGATCCGGAATCCGGCTTTGTTGTGGGACGTATGTCGTTCGATAACCTGCTTCAACGCAATGAATACGTGCCGGGGCATACAGATTATTTCAATGGCATTGCATGGGACAGTACTTCCAGGACCATGGTGGTGACAGGAAAACGCTGGCCAAAGATGTTCCAGGTAAAATTCAATTAGGATCTACTTCTTACCGAACACATAAATGACCGAGCTGCATCTTGTTGTATCGAATACAGCCCTGAGGTTGGATAATAGTCCGTGTATTCCTGCAGCCAGCACATTCGGCCTGCCCTTATACCTTTCACTCAGCATGCTTACATAGAAACTGTCGAACCACATTGGCAGCATACGGTGGAGTTTAAAACCGTATTTGCTTGCAAGGCGTTTCATGCTTTCCGGTGCAAAATGATAAAGATGACGCGGCACATCATACCCGGCCCAGTGCTGGCGGTAATGCCGTGCATCAGACGACTGGTGGTTTGGCACGGCGATCAGGATAACCCCGCCCGGTTTAATGATCTTCTTAAGCTGGGCGAGATAATCATGAAGACGATGAACATGCTCCAGCACATGCCACATGGTGATCACATCAAAAGATTCTTCCTCGAGGTGAAACAATGCTTCCGGTTCCGAAGGAATAATTCCATGCAGGGTTGCAGCATTGCTTCTTGCACCCGCATCAGGCTCAATACCCATGATCTCCCACCCAGCCTGCTTCATCTCGTTCAGGAAGGCCCCGGTACCGCAACCGATATCCAGTATCTTACCCGAGTTAAGCGATGAGAATTTCTTTACCAGCTTTCTCTTCTTCTTAAGTGTGATGCCACGCACCATGTGATAAATGGAGTTCACCATCCCCGTGCGTGTATCGCTGTGGGAGATATATTCTTCAGAGGAATAGTAAGCGCCTATTTTATCTTCTGCCGGCACTCCCTGGGTGAATTTCCCCCTGCACGAATTACATTCCCAGATGGAAAATTCCTTGCCGGAAACAGTATGGTCGCGGGCATCGAGAAAGGGAGCGATCTTTTCACTCAGGCAGATAGGGCAACTGGTGTAGTGGATCATTATTCAGGGTTAGCGTCCGGGTGTGGTATAGGTTTCAGGTTCGGGGGCAGGACTTACCTTCCTGTTGTTTCCAAAACCGTCGTGTTTGCTGTAATGTATAAATATAGCTGCAAGGGAAGCGAGGAGGATCACGATGGCGGCGATCCACCATTTAGATCGCTGCGGGTCCTCATCATGGTGCAGTAATTCGGTCATCTCCACAGAATCGCTCTCCCGGTCTCCAACAAGTATGGCATGGCTGGCCTCGGGATGCACCACCCGTATGGCTGGTACGGCTTGCCTGTACGATCTGATCACTGCCTGGCGGAAACGAAGTTTGCCGGTTCCATCCGCGAAAAATGCGCCTAATAATGGAATGGTGAATTCTTCGTCCTGCTTCAGGCTGAAGAGACTATCGGAAAAAGAACGGTATGCATTCGCAGCTTCCGGAACCGAAATGTTTTCCTGGCGGGCAACATAGTCTTCGAATTCGGTGGAATAACCTGCATCCTCGCGGAAATTTACGGTGGTCACCGGCGGGTGGATCACCTGGCTCGCCTGGTCGAATACCGGTTCTTCATCATGCAGCGAGAACTGGCCCACTCCCGGGAGAATGCATTTCCGCTTGCGCGACAGGAATGGTGCGATATGATTTTCTATGTTCACTGATCAAAAATTTACGCGTATTCCGCCCATCACATTCATTCCATACACCTCATAATTTTTCCAGCGTTCATATTTATCGTTCAGAATATTATTAAAGTTAAGCCATGCTCCGAAATTTTTATTTATCCGGTATTCAAGGCCTGCACTGAGATCGGTGCCGCCATCAAATGGCACGGTGGTATTACCCTTGTCCAATGCATCACCACCACCAAACAGGTAAAGATCACCCTTCACCATAAGTTGTTTGAACGCCCACCACCTAACCGAGGTACGCACTTCCATCGGAACCATGTTCCAGGCATGTTCATGCACTTCCATACCGGTATAACCATTCAGCGTAAGCGCAGCGTTCAAAGTGAACTTATCCTGGTTGATATAACTGATATCGCCCTGCAGGCGGAAATTATTCAGGTTCGTTTCGTTGGTCACGATGAAGGCTTTGTTGTCTGTTGCAGTATCGTTTATGAATACCGGCACATTCTCGTAATTGATCATCCCTGCCTTGGCGCTGAAACTGAAATGCTTTCCTACGCTGGCCTTGATGCCACCAAAGAATTCAACTTCGCGGGTATTGTTTATGAATGCCGGCGGAGCGAGGAAGGGGTTTATGGACGAAAGCCTGTTCAGCGTATTTGCCACGAACCGGCCCTGGTATCCTCCCTGTACCATCAGCACCCTGTCTTTCAGCTTCGCTTCAAAATGAATGTCGGGCAGCAGCGATACATCACCATTGTTCCATGTTGGTTTCAGCCCTGCATGCACAGTGATCATGGGCTTAGACCAGGTCAGGTATGGGGCAAGGTGAATGAGATTATTATTCATCCGGAATGATGGATCTCCCAGGAGCCTGTAATTGGTGAACTGCCCCCTGAATTCAGCGCCAAAAGTGAAATCCTCGCCGAACTTCCTGCTTGCCGGCACGCTGAAGGCAACGGTGGACTCGCTTGCCTTCCCATCAAGGCTGAAGAAATTCAACTCCACGGACGGATCATAATTTATGCGCAGCTTATTGAGACTGGTATTCTTCACTCCCACCCGGAAAGTAAGGTCTTCAAAATTCTGCTTTACATCATCCTTATTATAATCATGCTCATTATGATCATATCCATAAAGATTATAGCGATGGTTCTCCAAAGCCACTCCTCCATATATCTCATGGTTGGCAACAAAATAACTTCCCAGTGCCTTCACATTGAGCCGGGAAAAATCCTGGTGTTTGATATCGCCTTTAGCAGAAATATAATCGCCATATAAATTCAAAAGCGATGTTCTGCCGTCACCGAAGCTGAAACCTGCTTCCAGGTAAGGAGATGAATACGTTCCGAATCCTGCCTTTACATACCTGCGGTCGCCGAGGTTCATCGATGAATCCATTTGCAACGCCAGCGGCCGCAATGCAACGGGCTGGTAAGCATAGAAGAGATTCTGCGAAGGAACATTATAGCGCAGTGCGGGCCTTGAGGTATCTACAGGAAGATGTGAACCCGAGAAATTTATCTTGACCGCGTTACGCAGTACAGGTTTATAGGCTGATGTGATGTCAACCGACTGGGTCCTTGTAGTATCCCTTTGTGCGAAGGAAGCCTGGCTCAGAAAGCACAGTGCTAAGGCGGTATATATTGCTGGTCTGGTCATTAATCGGCGATTTTTGAATTTTGTTTTTCGGCATCCACTGCTCTCCTGACCTTTGTTTCTGCTTCAGCCCTCAGTTCAGGAATGGCTGCATTGCGGGCCACGCTTTCATAGGTAGCCTTGGCATTGAAGTAATCCTTTTGCTGCATGAAGATGTCTCCCAGCAGGATATAAGATTTCGTAACCCAGAGGTCGTACGAGCCTGTTTCCCTGATCACTGCAGCCGCAGCTTTTTCAGCCTGGGTATAGTTCCCTAAGGTGAAATAGCAATTTGCGATCTCGAATCTTCCTTCTGCACCCCAGGCGCTCTTATTGATACCGGCAAGTGAACGGAAAGATACTATAGCATCATTGCAATTGTTGTTTTGCTGCTGCGATTTACCAAGTACGAGATAACCAATGGAACGGTCGTCGGTGGTTAATCCTTTTCGTGCAAGCAACTCACTGGCAGCCGTATTCGCTTCTGCATATTGCTTCAGTTGATAAAGGCTACGTACCAGTCCGCGGAGCGCTTCTAACTGGTTCTGTTGGTTCACGGCGTTCTGCCTTACATCTGAAAAATATTTACGCGCATTCTCATAATCCTTTAATTCGAAATAATAGATACGCGCGGCTTCAAGGGTTGAGGCTTCATAAAAATTGCTCAGCCCACGCGCGCTTACGGCTGCATAGGCATTAACTGCATTCTGCCAGTCCTTAGATGCACGGTAGCATTCTGCAGAATAATACATGGCCTCAGTTACATAGATACCGGTGGCATAACGCTGTATATAACTGCTGAAGGCCGGCAGGGCATCCTTGCAGTTTCCTGCATTAAACTTCAGGTATGCAGCAGAATAAGTGAGTGAATCAGCCTCTGAAACCGAGACGGCCTTACCGTTCTTCTGCATCAGCGCGATATAATCATCCGCCCTTCCTTCTTCCACGTAAATATCACGGATGATGGTAAGCGCTTCATCGGCCTCTGATGAACGCGGGTACTGGTTAATGAGTTGTTCATAATGCTTCAGCGCTTCCGCGTTGCGGTTCAGGTTATAGTTTGCAAGACCGAGCCTTAGCAGCGCCCTGGGCTTTGAGCCATTATCGTTCGAGCGCAAAACAGCATCCAGGAAAGGTATGGCTTCGCTGAAGCGTTCCCCGGCAATATAGGTTTGCGCGATCTCCATGTTCACATCCTGCACAAGCGCAGAGCCGGGATAATCACCCGATATCCTTCCCAGTATCCTTATTTTTTCATTGCTGTTGCTGATGCCTGCGATCATTCCTTTCTGGAAGGTGGCATAATCGGCCTGGGCAAAACCATAGGTGATCACCCTGTCATACATTGATGTAGCCTTCGCATATTCGCGCAGCATATAGGTCGCATCTGCAGCACGCACATAAGCATCCTGCTGAAGCGGGGTCATGGAAGACGCAGGGGTTCCTGCCACCTGTTCAAAATTGGTGAGCGCCTGCCTGTAATTTTCTTTCTGCAGGTAGCTGTAACCAAGCACATACTTCGCATCCATGGCATTCGCTTCACCCTGCGAAACAGCCCCGGATTGCACAAAGGCATTCATGTGGCGCACGGCATCGTCATACCTTCCCTGGCGGTAAGCGATTTCGCCTTTCCAGAAATTTGCATAAGGAAGGATACTTCCGGATGCACTGCTATTGATAACTCTTGTCAACAACTCGTCGGCATCCGTTAACTGCTGGTCGTTGATGTATTCTATCGCCCTGCCATACAGTATCCTGGGTAATACACGCTGCATTCCCGCCGTAGGGCGGTCGAACGATTCATACAACGCGAGCGCATCACGATAGTTATTTGAATTGGCAAGCAATCCTACAAGCAGCTCTTTCGCCTCTGCATCATATTCCGATGATGGATAGTCACGGATAAAGTTCTTCAGCTCTTCGAGCGCAATACCGGGATAGCCTAATTCATAAGAAAGCTTTGCATAATTAAAGCGCGACACCCGCTGCTGATCAGGATTGCTGTTGTTGAAGGCGCTGTACTGGAAAGCATTCCTTGCATTGGCCTTCTGGCCTGTCTGCAGGTAAAGATCTCCGAGGATATACATACTGTTCTGCCCCATTGAATCACGCTCATTGCTTAATTGTTTGAATCCTTCAATTGCCTTCAGGGGCTGGTTCTGCTTATAATAGGAATAACTCAGTTCGTACAATACTTCCTTGCTCACCTTTGGAGTGCTGTTCACATATTCCTCCAGCAACGGCAAAGCCTTTCCATAATCCTGCCTTTCAAAATATAACTGCCCCAAAAGCAGCTTCAGTTGTTTATCGTAATATATGGTTCTGCCGGAAGAGAGGATCTGCTGTCCATAAGTGAGAGCTTCATCCTTCTTGCCCTGGAAATAGTAGATCTCGGCGATATAATAAGGAACCACGCCTTCATAATCGGGGTGATCCTGGACGATCCTGAAGGCCTTCAGCGCTTCATCATATTGTTTATGATGATAGGAAATGAAACCATAATAGTAAGTGGCAGGGATATAATATTTATTGCCGGGAAGCTGGTGGATCTCGTTAAAGAGGGGTTTTGCTTCATCAAACCGTTTCAGGTTGAAGAGTGCATATGCCTTTTCGAATTTCGCAAGGACTATCTGCTCATTGCTGATATTATCATAACCGGCAATATCAAAATATTCCACCGCCTTTTCATGTTCGTTGCGCAGGAAATAAAAATGCGCGAGGTGATAACTCATCATCTGCCGGCGCGGTTCATTATTCACGGTATGGATATAATGCGCAGCATCTTCTTCTGCGATAGGTTGCAGCAATGCCAGTTCCGAAACGATATAATAATAGTCCACATCTTCCTCCAGGTAGGAAACAGTGGATACATCTTTGCGTGAATGATCCTTGCGCAACTCCTGCAGCAGCGGGTAGGCAAAGGCATACTGTTCCCGGATGAAGAATTCCTTCGCCTGCTTGTACTTCTTTTCCGGATCTGTTACAGTATGTGTTGCCTGGGAGACTGCCATCAAGCTCAGGAGCTGGAGCGGCAGCAATAATCTTATGGATCTTTTCATGAACATTTTATTGCCGTGCAAATATATAAGTGTTGGTCACCAAAGGCCCCGGTATTTATTCACCTTATGTGCTGTAAACAAAATAAATATGATGAAGTTGGCTGTTAAAGGAATGATAAAGAGTATTATTTTTGGATCCTGGTACCAAAACTTATCCAATGAGAAAACTGACTTCCACGAGCTATTCTGCTGCCGCTTTCAATATTGCGATGCTCCTCCTGAGGATCGTGTTCGGCGCGCTCATCATGAACCACGGCTATTCCAAACTTGTAAACTTCTCAACCCTGCAGCATAAGTTCATGAACTTCCTGGGTATGGGAAGCACGTTAAGTCTTGCACTCGTGGTGTTCGCCGAATTCTTCTGCGGGCTCTTCATTATACTTGGACTCTTCACACGCATGGCTGCAATTCCACTTGTGATCGTAATGATGGTGGCGTTGTTCAAGGCACATAGCGGCGACTTCTTTGATACGGGTGAAATGGCTGCGCTGTTCCTCGGCGGTTTCTTCGTACTGTTAATGGTCGGCCCCGGCAGGGTAAGTGTGGATGGGATGATTGGAAAATAGAGGTAGGAGTTGGAAGTTGGAGGTTTGAAGTTGGAGGTTGTTTAAGGTTTATTGTTTAAGGTTTATTGTTTATTGTTGGGGGAAATGTAGAGACGCATACTTGCGTCTTAAAAAGATCATCGCAGATAATTCTACTGAAAGCACTGAATTGCACTGAAAACACTGAAAGACCGTTACTTTTGGCTTCCTTTATTCTATTTGATACCCTAACGACCTGGCGAACGAAGACTCTTTCTGTGCTCTATGTGGTTCTCGGTGATTTCTGTGTTCCTGTTCTTTTGGGCAAAAGAAAGTAACAGGGTAATCTTATTTCAGCAGGTCCAGCACCTTCCACATCTTCTGCCGCACCATACCCGGGCTGCCATCGAAGTTGTTTATGATGAACGCGAAGGAATATTCCTTACCACTTTTTGACCGTGCATAGCCTGCATAGGCGCGCACACCGCCAATGTACCCGGACTTCATCACCATTCCGTTCATCTCAGGCATGGCTTTATAAAATGAACTGAACCAGGGCTGTTTTCTCGCATAGTGCAGCAGGGAGGCGAGGGTCTTCACCGGTATGCGGTTGGATACAGACAGGCCGCTTCCGTCAAAATTCTTCATTCCCTCTCCTATTCCTTTTTGCTTCCAGTAAGCACGAATTGCCTCGAAGCCTGTTATGGTGGTGTTCGGATCATCACTGCTGCCTGCGCCAATGGCTTTTACGAAGGCTTCACCATACAGGTTGATGCTTTCATTAAGGAATTCTTTCATTACCATATCCAATGGTGGACTAACGATCGAATCGGTCCAGGTAATCCTCTCCTGCAAAATATTTCTTTCCGGGTATGAAGATGCGGTAACAAGGCCCTCGCCGAATTTTATCTTCGAACGTTTTATGAAGTACCTGCCGAAGGCGCGTGCAGGATCAGGAATGGCGCCCGAGATGCGGAATTCTGCCACCCCGCCACCAACAGTTCCGGTGGCATAGATATGTTCATTGTAAGGACTTGCAAAGATCAGCGCCTTATCGCCGCTTCCCGAAGGTCCCGTGGTGATCATACTCGTTACCTGGCCGGCCACATCAAGCGGAGAAGTGCGTATAACCGTTACCGGTTCATTCAGCCTGCCGGGTTTGAGGAAGAGATCGTATTTATTTTCATACCAGTTGAAACCGAATGCGCCCGCGCCAAAGTAGTTGCCCATGTCCTGCCATATCCATGTGTCGGGCACCGGCTGGTAGCCATAGATCATATCATCTATAAATAACCTGCCCGAAACATTCTTTACATTCTTATATGGTGCAAGCATATCCTGGAAGGCTGCTTCCATTCCACCCTTATACCTCCAACTTCCGAGTGTTGGATCGCCTCCTCCCTTTATCACCAGGTCTCCATCAATGGAATCATCATTCTTTTTCCCGGTATAGCCCAAAAGCGTCTTCCAACGGAAATCCCTGCCCAGCATATCATAGGCGGAGATCGCCGTAAGCACCTTCAGTGAGCTGGCAGGCACAAGGCCGGTCCTTTCATTATGCGCGAATACCTGCTTTCCATCTGCATCCATCACATACAGGCTGATGATGGCATGGGTGAACTGGTCGTCTTTCTCAAGTGCTGATATGGCATTCCTGAGTTGCGCTTCCTGCGCATAAACACCGGTAACGGCAAGGAACAGGATGGTAAGAATGGTTCTCATAATAGGCAATAACTTGCAGGCAAAATAATCCTTATAAATTCAAATATGGTTAAAGCCAGTATAATAACCATCGGCGATGAACTGCTGATCGGCCAGGTGATCGACACCAACAGCGTCTACATCAGCCAAGCCCTGAACAGGATCGGCATTCCCGTGGTGCGCAGGGTGGCCGTGGGCGACGACAGCATGGAGATCACCCGGGCGCTGGAAGAAGAACAGAAGCATGCGGGCATCATAATACTGACCGGGGGACTCGGCCCTACCGCTGATGATATCACCAAACCATGTCTCTGCGAATATTTTGGAGGAAAACTGGTGGTGAACCAAGAAGTGCTTGCTGCGGTGAAGCATCGTTTTGAAGTGATGCTGAAAAGACCAATGGGTGAAAGGAATGCAAGGCAGGCCGAAGTGCCTGATGTTTGCGAAGTTATCAGGAATGAAGTGGGCACTGCGCCCGGAATGATCTTCAGGAAAGACAGCAGGATCTTCATCAGCCTCCCCGGTGTACCGCATGAAATGATGCACATGCTCGACACGTTCGTTATACCCATGCTCAAGGATACGAATGATAAGACCATCATTCACCGCACCCTGCTGCTGATGGGGATCGGCGAATCTACCGTGGCAGATATGCTCCGTGATTTTGAAAAGGACCTTCCCGCTTCCATAAAACTGGCCTACCTGCCCGACCTTATACAGTTACGGTTAAGGCTGACCGCAGTGAATAATTCTGAACCGGAGACAGATCTTCATTTTTCAAAGATGGCTGCGCTCCTGGAACAGAACCTCGTTACCCTGTCCGACGAAAAGATGGAACAGGTGGTGTTCCGGTTGCTGGAGGAACAAAAAAGCACTGTTGCCATTGCAGAAAGCTGCACCGGTGGTTATATAGAACACCTTCTTACTTCGCTGCCGGGGGCTTCGAAAATTTTCAATGGAGGCGTGGTGTCCTATTCCAACGAGGCGAAGATGAAACTGCTGGGCGTGAAGTCTGAAACACTTGAACGGTTTGGTGCCGTTAGTGAAGAAGTTGCGGCGGAGATGGCCCTGGGCGTGATGCATACTTTCAACAGCGATCATTCCCTTGCAGTGTCCGGGATCATGGGACCGGGTGGCGGCACTGAAACAAAACCGGTGGGCGCAGTCTGCATCGCCGCGGCAGGGGAAGAAGGCGTATTCACCCGCACTATAAAGCTGAATTACAACCGCGATAAGAATATCCGGGCCACGGCCATAGCGGCGCTCAACTTTCTGCGCCAGGCACTGGCAGGGCAACTGGGGGGCTGAAAGTGGTTTTTAACTAATTTAATTACATTTGCGCTTCAATAAATCCTGATAATAATATGGCTTTAGTTGACCTGGTAATGCCGAAGCTTGGCGAGAGTATAATGGAGGCTACAATTCTGAAATGGCATAAGAAACCGGGCGATAATGTCGCTCAGGATGAAACTGTACTGGATATAGCTACCGATAAGGTAGACAGCGAGGTGCCTTCCACCTCTGAAGGGGTGATCGAAGAGATCCTTTTCAACGAAAATGATGTTGTTCCTATCGGTACCGTTATCGCCAGGATCCGTTCCGGCGCGGGTTCCAACGCGCAGGCACAACCGGCAAAAGAATACGAGGAAGCAAAAGTTGTTGAAGATATTCCTTACCAGCCCAGCCAGCCTGCTGCAGCCGCTCCCAAAAACGGGGTGCGTTTTTACTCTCCCCTTGTGCTGAACATCGCGCAAAGCGAAGGCATCAGCATGAGCGAACTGGAGCAGATACCGGGCACCGGCCAGGATGGAAGGGTGAGCAAAAAAGACATCCTTGCCTATGTAGCCAACCGCAGCAGCCATAAGCCAAGCAATATACAGGCACCTGCGCCAAAACCGCAGGAGCAGCCGCGACCTTCACAGGAAGTTGCAGTGTCATCTCCTGCACCGGTGAGCTATGGCGGAAATGTGGAAGTGATCGAAATGGACCGTATGCGCAAACTTATTGCGAAGCATATGGTTGACAGCAAGCATACCAGTCCGCACGTTACGAGCTTCGCTGAATGCGACGTTACCAACCTGGTAATGTGGAGAGATAAGGTGAAGAAGGAATTTGAAAAACGCGAAGGCGAGAAGATCACCTTCACCCCGCTCTTCATTGAAGCCATCGTAAAATGCATCAAGAAATACCCGTGGCTTAGCAGCTCGGTGGATGGCGATAAGATCATCGTAAAGAAAGACATCAACATAGGTATGGCTACCGCGCTCCCAACCGGTAACCTTATCGTTCCGGTCATTAAGAATGCAGACCAACTGAACCTTACCGGCCTCACCAAACAGGTGAATGGCCTGGCGAATGCAGCACGTACCGGCAAGCTGAAACCGGATGATACCAATGGCGGTACGTTCACTCTCACCAATGTGGGAACCTTCGGCAGCATCATGGGCACGCCTATCATTAACCAGCCGCAGGTTGCTATCATGGCCGTGGGCGCTATCAAAAAACGCCCGATGGTGATCGAAACACCACAGGGCGACAGCATCGCGATCAGGCATATGATGTATATCTCACTGAGCTATGATCATCGTATCATTGATGGCGCGCTGGGATCTACATTCCTGAACGCAGTGAGCAAGGAACTGGAGAACTTCGATATTAACCGCGCGATTTAAAAACATTTCGTTTTAAGAATAGTTCCCGTAGATTTTCGCGGAATGATCTCCGGGAATCTGCGGAAAAATCAGCGTGAATCTGCGGGAACCATTTATTCCCTAATGCTTATTGGAAAGTTGCATGAATTCGCTATGAAGCACGCCTGGTGGGCCTTTTCATGAATGGAATGAAGCAGCTCCCTTTTACCTTCATCCATTAATTTTATTTCCGGGTGCAGGATCACTTCTTTGAATTTTCCTCCGGTGCCCCACTCCTCCATGACAGCCTCGGCGCGATCGGTATAGGATACAACGATCAGTCCCGCTTCAGCGGCAAGGTGGAGGAACCATAGCATGTGACAGGAAGAGATGGAAGCGAGGAACAGTTCCTCGGGATTGTATTTTGACGCATCGCCGCGGAAGGCCGGGTCGGAACTGGCGAAGATCTTTTCCTTTCCCTCGGCGGAAATGGTGTGATCGCGTTTATAGCCGGTGTAGGAGGCAGTGCCCTCACCGGTATTTCCTGTCCAGGTTACTTCGATATTGTAATGGTGTTCTTTCATAAGAACATTTTTTTGAATAGTTCCCGCAGATTTTCGCAAATGTTATCGCAGATTTCCGCGGAATGTTCTGCGAGAATCTGCGGAAAAATCAGCGTGAATCTTCGGGAACTATTTATTCCTTAATATTTATTGGAAAGTTGCATGATTTCCGTGTTACTCCTTGCTTTCCCCCACAAACCAATGTTCCTTGTCCCTGAACAACACGTTGAATGTCGTTAAGGTTCCATAGATGCGCGTGATGTACTGCTGCAGGTTTACCTTGTCCTCATCAGAAAGGATCTTATGCGCATTGATCTGTTGTTCCATTACCCGCAGGCGGTCGCGGAGCATTACGATCTTGTGGAAGAATACATCCACCGGCACCTCCTTCGGTTTAAGCGATTTATCTGCAGGCTGGAGTAGCATGGTGCCGCCCTTCCAGCGATCACCGAGGGGCACCACCTCTCCCACGCCGTTCCATAGACGAAGAATTTTCAGCAGGGATGTTTCCACTTCAGACAGGGTCTCGATCTCCACAGAAACATTCTCAGGGATGATCTCTTCCAGTTGGGGATCATTCTTTTCAACCTCCTTTATGCCGGTGTTGATGAAGGATATGATATAGGTAGCGTATCGAACGCCTACGATAACTCCCGGGCCATGTTTGGTATGTTGCAGCCGGGTTCCGATTCCAAGTGTGAGCTGGTCCATTCTATAATGCAGTTAGGAGGTAAATATACTCATTTGAGCGTGTACCGCATTCCTGCGAAAACCCTTCGCCCCTGGTTGGGCGCATACAGGTATGCAGGATCGAATGTAAGTGCATAAGGATTCCCAGGCGTTACTACCGGATTGCCTGCACCATCAAACAATACTTCCTTATCGAACGGATCATGGGAACGCGCAATAAGAAATGGTTTCAACGGCGGTGTCCAGTTAAAGATGTTCTTTATCCCTGCATAGATCTCGAACCGCTTCGCGGGAATGGTGAATTGCAGGTTCTGGTTGCTCCACCAGGGACTATACCCCGGCCGCGGATCAAGCGGGCCCGAGAGGGGCAACTGCATGGGACTGTAAAGATTGCCGCTGTAATCAATATTAAGCCCTGATCTTTTGAACCGGTAAGAGATGGTCCAGGTAGCGCTGAATTTTTCGGTCAGTAATTGCCTTGTCTTTTTCTTGCCGGATACCGAAACCACATCCTGAAACGTAGCGCCAATGGATGCTTTTATTCCTGACATGGTGTGCAGGTCGGTGTTGAGACTGATCCCCCTGCTTATCGCATGACCATTAAGATTCTCATAGCGTACCTCAGAAGCATTGGAGGTAAGGTCAGCGATTATGCGGTTGTTGAAATATGTATACCATGCAGCAGCTTCGGCCACCATGAACCAGCCGGCGCCTGTGAATTTTTTATGTACGTTGAAGTTCACATTATAGGATCGTTCCGGGTCAAGATCGTCGCTCACCACCACTTTTCTCGCACCGGTGAGGGCGGCATGATCTTCCGTGAATACATTCACCACCCTGAAGCCTGTTCCTGCATTCAGCCTGAATATGAGCCCGTCCTGCGGTGTAAAGCGCACTGCAGCCCGCGGGGTGAAGATGGAGCCATGAACGGAATGATGATCATATCGCGCACCTAAAAGGAGCCGGTATTTTTTGAATTTAATTTCATCCTGCAGGAATATACCCGGGAGGGTATTTCGTTCCTTCCTCACCGTTACCGGGGTATTATCGTTGTACACGGTTGAACGTATGGCAAGTCCCGCAAGCATTTCATGGTTGCCGATGGTCTCATCCAGGGTGAGCTGCGCGAAGCCCACCTGCTGCGCCGCGATATAGCTCGTTGTGCCGTACCGGCTGTTCTGCCTGTGGTCGTTAAAGGAGAACGACAGCATCATCTTCTTCTTCACCGGCAACTGGTAGTTTCCTATCAGTTCCCAACGACTCGTATAAATGCTTTCACCATACACAGAATCGCCGCCGCGGAACTTCGACTCCCAGTTCATCTCCCCTCCCCAGCGGTCTTCATAAAAGTATCTTCCGGCAAGGCTTGCAGCGCGATCCTTATTCCGCCGGAAGGCGATCTTCTCAAATACGGAGAACCGCTTCTGCAGGGTTACATCGGTGAAGCCATCATGGTTATTATCAACGGGGTGATCATAATGAAACAGGTTGATCCCTGTTAGCGCTTCCATCCTGCCGATCTCTTTCGACAGGCCGATATCAATATTCGTTTCCTTCCATGATGTGGTCATCACATCCGCGAAGAAACGTGGTGCGGTAAGCGGGTTCTTCGTGATGATGTTGATCATGCCTCCTACAGCTTCGCTGCCGTATAATGATGATGCAGGTCCTTTAACGATCTCGATCCTTTCAACAAGGGAGGTTGGGATACCCGATAATCCGTAAACAGAAGAAAGGCTGCTCACTATCGGCATGCCATCGATCAGCACCATGGTGTATGGACCTTCCAGCCCGTTGATGTGGATGTCGCCGGTGTTGCACACATTGCAGTTCAGTTGCGGCCGCACCCCGTTAACGGTTTGCAGCGCATCGAATATCGCCGGCGCGGGGTTCCTCTTCAGGAAGGAAGCAGAATATACCTCCACCGGCACAGCGCTTTCCATCCTGTGCACTTCACGCAATGTTCCTGTCACCACCACCTCTGAAATATCCTTGTTGCGCACCGTATCCTGCGCAAGGGCAGGCATGGACAGGAAGAGAATGAATAAACAGCGGTACATAGGGCAAATATATAGAAAGTTAGGGGTATCTAACATATTTTTGCCGTTTTGCCGAACTGCTCAGATAATTACATCCGCACCGGGATGGTTGCTGGCGGAATGCAAATGGTTGGTGTTATCACAACCAATATCGGAATGCCTATGGTTGGAGTTATCACCAACCAATTCGGAATGCCCATGGTTGGTGTTATCATGAATGGATGGATGAACCGGGATGCCTATGGTTGGTGTTATCACCAACCAATTTGGGTTAATGAATTCACCCCTGCAAATTATCATCAAATACAGCATACATGATAAATCACGCATGCGGCAAGCCCCGTAGGAGCGACATGTTAATAGAAAAATCATTTCCCGATGGCCATCAAGCCCCGTAGGGGCGACACCCTGTTACTTTCTTTTGCCCAAAAGAACAGGAACACAGAAATCACCGAGAACCACAAAGAACACAGAAAGAGTCAGAACCTTCGAAAGATTAACAATATTCAATCCTTTGAATGTTCGTCAATTATAAATACCGCTTCATTGTTCTCAGTGCAATTCAGTGCTTTTAGTGAAACAATCTGCGCCCGGCCGTACCGGACGGAACCTGCCCAAATGAATCCGTTCAGGCGGGCCCACCCCTACGGGGGAATTATTTTTCCGAAGACGCTCCTTTGGGCGGAATGTAATTGGAAACACTGTTCGCTTTTAAATCTCCCCCCTTTCCTTTCGGGCCGCTCACAATACGTGAGATGATCCCCTTCTGGTCGGTGAATTCGGAGATCAATACACCTGCAAGGTGGATGATGATGAACGCAACCAGGTAATATATGCTCAACACGTGGATCTCTTCCATTGGCTGTTTCATTGTCTTCGACCCGAATTCCATGAACAGTCCTGTTACCAGCGAAACACCAACACAGATATAAAAAATAATGTAACTCCAGTTCTGGAACCTCGCCTTGAATGGTAACCCCTTACTGAAAGGATTCTGGAATTTCATGATCCCAAATGCCGGCAGCATGAACCGGATGCTGAACAATGCCACCAGTACATAACCGATATAAATATGCCATATCCACATGGGCTGCCGGATCTTCTTTGCCAGCACGAGCGCCTGGTCTTCTGATAATACCTGGCCCGTGGTTGCCAGGTAGTCCTGGATGATGGCCGCAACATTCACCTTATTCATCCAAGTAAGACGCAGAAAGATGGTTAATAACAACAGCAGGAACGAAATGGCAATTGACCAGTGTAAAACACGGTAGAGCCCTGAATACTTCTTTTCCATGGTTTACATTTTAAAATGGAAGGAACCTTTCAACGGGAAATGACACAAATTAGATCAACGCTTTGAATGGAAATATGCGTGCGGGCATATGGGGAGATGATTCACATCAGGGGACCATCTGTAAGGCAGGTTTGCATTAAATAAGCTCCGTAGGAGCGACATGTTAATAGAAAAATCATTTTCCCGATGGCCATTAAGCCCCGTAGGGGTGATAAAAGGCCCCAGATGGAATTAACATTACAAGTCTCGATATATCTATAGGTAATTGCCTATTCTAACCCTACCTGATCAATGCTTATACTTATCTGTTGTGCTACTGATATTTCTTTTCGACCCTGCATAGCTCTGCCAGTTCGGGAATGGCAGTAGTCAGTCCCAGATCCACTGAGCGCTGAAGATCTTTACAGGCAGAATCGATCCTGTTCAGAGAAAAATTTACATGGGCCCGCAAATAAAAAGCATCCCTGTCAATCGGGTTATACATAATCCCTTTATTCAAACTTTGTAAAGCATTACCAAGATCTCCTAAAAAGTATTGACACCCTCCCAGGTCACGGTAAGCAGAAATATGAAAGGAATCGAGTTCTAAAACTGTTTTAAGATCATCGGCTGCTCCTTCGTAATCATTCAACAACAATTTCAAATTAGCTCTGGCCTGGAAAACTTTTAATTTATTAGGACTTAGCCTGGCTGCCACATTTAAATCCTCCATTGCCCCTTCCAGGTCTCCTGAATAAGCCCTGGCATCTCCCCGACCTGAATACAGTGCTGAAACCTGCGAATCAATTTCAAGCCCCTTATCAAAAAACGCGATCGCTTCATGGTACCTGCCTTCAAAAAATGCCGTATTCCCGCTGTCAAGATACTTCTGAATATCATCAGGAGTATAAATAAATTTCTTCTTCGACTCCACCTTTTCTTCACAGGAATGAAATAGAAGAAACGAAATGGAGAGTAAAGCGAAGATTTTAAGGTGCTTCATAATTCCAAATATCCTCTAAATCTATTATTATAAAAAAAGGAAAGTTGCCTTTCCTTAAAACGAAACAATAAACCCTAAACAATAAACAATAAACAATAAACCTACTTCTCCCCTCCTAACGCCACCAGTTTATCAATATCGTTCTGAATCGACAGCACCAGCAGGCAGGTAGCCGTGCAGAACACAGGGCTGGTGATGCAGTGATGCCCGTTCCAGCTGCCATCCTTGTTCTGGATGGTAGTAAGCACCTGCGCTGTTTTCTGATACCAGTTCTTCCATTCCACGTCGCGGTTTATCACCATCGATTCGCCGGTTTGCAGGAAGCTTAGGAACTCTTCGCCGCCGTTGTTTCCAAAGCCGGCCACAACCCTGCTCTCCTGTGCCTGTCCCTTGGCGGATTTATAAACGTTGTATGATGTTGCAAGCTTCAGCGCCTTATCGCGACTGTAACCGATCGCTTCCAGGTTCTGCGCTGTAGGAGCAGCATTCGCTTCCAGCTTGCCTTCCTTTTTCGCCCTGGCTATCTTCTCATCCACTTCACGCGCTTCCTTTGATGCCGCACGCAGGCTGCTCGACACTGAATACAGCATAATGCCTGCACCATCATCCGTTTTTATATTGCCTGTTTCATGATCATAATTTGCCTTCTGGTAATCGCGGCTCTTGCTTAATTTCTTCTCGTCTACCTTTGCGCCTTTATCAGCCGCGGCTTCCAGCGCCGTAGTGGCGAAAGATGATTGCAGCACCCCTGCCCAGCCTGCACCGGCAAGACTGCCATTATCATTCTGTGCGCGCTGAACTTTTTCAACGCATACATCGAGGTTCCTTTGGATACGTTCCTTCAGTTTCGGATCATGATCTACGTAGTCCATGATATTGGTAAGGAACTGGGTGGTCATCACCACGTCAATGTTTTGTCCCAGCTTACTCTGGATCTGTGTGCCCTTCTCCGTGGTGATGGTGAGGCTGTTGGGCTCAGATGTTTCCACTGCTTTCAGCAAATATTCGAGCCCGCTTTTAAGCTGCTTAGAATATTCGCCTGAAGTAAGCGTAGAGCCGTTCCGCATCAGCGCCATGCACACCATGGAGGTGGTAGCAGGATCGGCATTCACCGCGTGTGGATCCATGATCCCCTGCCTGCTGTGGCTCCCGGCGCCCCATCCGCCGTTAGACTGCTGCGCCTGCACCATCCACGTTAGTGCCTTTGCAAGGCTCACCTTTACATGCTCAGGGGTTTCCATGCGAAGGGTTGAGTCGCCCTCACCTTCAAAGATGGTTCGGAACACGCATCCCTTCGCCGGTTTCTTACCCGGGCTCACCGATCCAGCCACCGGGTCTTTATGGGTCATTAATGCCGATCCGGTAGCCACGATACCACCGGTGATTGCCATGCCTGCAATGAGTAGTTTAAAATGATTCATAAAAATTAGTTTGATTACCAGGCATAGATGTATGAGAAGGAAGGATTACATAAGGTGGGTTTAATAAAGAAATGTTAAGGTGTAATGTCTTACTTTCTTTTGCCCAAAAGAAAGTAAGCAAAGAAAAAGTTTCCGCCTACGCAAGCATTTGGCTAAAATTTACTGCACTACGCTGCAGAAAAAAAAGGCTTAATGTTCAATCTTCGATAAAGCTGTTATGCTTGTCGCTGCTTTTTCTGCTCCCGCCTGCGGCGGGCACGCTTCGTTCCGTAAATTTCTTAACGCCATGCTTGCTGTGGCGGGGATCTGGGATGCTAATGGGCATTTTTTTCTGCCTGCGAGATTTGCGAATAAATCCTCGAGAATCTGCGACTGCCCCTACGGGGAAGCCTTCATTCTGGATTTTTCTCCGTGCAGACGCATGACGGGAGGAAGCGTTCTATTTAAAACTTCAATTAGAATCTGCTCGGTAATTATTTCGGCAGATTACATCTGCGGTGGAGACGCAAAATATTGCGTCTCTGCAACAGGATTTGATCAAAAAAAATAGAGACGCAAGATCTTGCGTCTCTACCGAAAAGAGAATAAACGTGGATCAACATTCTGCCCACCCCTACTAAATCAAACTATCCCGAGAGCAAGTAAAATTGAGAAAATCATTAACAATATTCCAATAACCAGTTGCAGGGTCTTAATGGTAATTTTCCTGAGCATCCTGTTCCCCAGGAAAGCACCGGCGAATGCAGAGAGGGTTGCAGAAACCAACAGCATGAAATCTATTTTTTCGCCAACCCTGAATATATCTGCAGCATAAACAGCCAGTCTTGAAATATCAATAAGAATTGCAATAACGACCCCTGTAGCAATGAACGCTTCCTTTGACAGGTTAGCCCTGATAAGAAAGGCGGTTCGTAGCGCACCCTGGTTGCCTGACAGCCCCCCGAAAAAGCCGCTTAGAATCCCGCCTAACGGCATGTACTTCTGATCAAAATTCAGTTTGGCAAACCGGGGTACAATATCGAACAGGGAAAACACAAAAAGCAAAACAGCTATTGTAAGTTTGACCGGGGTTATATAAAACATCCTTCCTGCAAAGGAATAGGAATAAAAAGGAGCAACATCTGTAAGAAGTGTCAGTACATAAGCACCTACAAAAGCAGACAGGATCGCAGGAAGCCCGAACCTTACAATTATTCTCCAATTCGCATGTCTTCCAATTATGGTCCATTTAAAGAGATTATTCAGGAAATGTACTATTGCGGTCAGGGCAATGGCAAGATCAATTGGAAAGAAGATGGCAAATACAGGAACCAGTAAGGTTCCAAGTCCAAAGCCTGAAAAAAAGGTCAGCCCCGAACCAATTAAAGCAACACAACAGATAATAAAGTATTCCATACTAAAATTCCAGGTTCATGCAAATTTGCATACAACATACGCGCCTTTGTGGATCTTCCTTTCCTGTTCAATAGCGGTATCTATGAATTGAACACAGCCTTAATCATTATCGCCCTGGGAAACAAATATACTTTGCTTACTTCCTGTTCCATCAAATAAAAAAGTGGGTGGAATAATCATCATATGAGGCAGATGATCACCCCGGATGCCTGGAACAGGTTTGCATTCCTGCAATTACAGCTTCACACCGAAGAGATATCCGACCAGGGCCGAGAGCAGCATTGCGATCGAACCCCAGATCACAATTCTCAGGATAGATTTTTTTAAACCAGATCCGCCTGTTTTCGCAGATACTGCACCGAGGATGATCAATGCTACGATGGTAAAGCCATAAAGAAAATACTCCATTTGTGCTACCGGCGCGAAGAGGGTCATCAGAAGTGGTAAAGCCCCTCCTGCAGTAAAAGCAGCACCGGATGCAATTGCGGCCTGGATAGGATTAGCCTTGGTGATCTCGTTTATCCCAAGTTCGTCTCTTATATGGGCGCCCAAGGCATCAGCTTCGGTCAGTTCTTTAGCCACCTGAAGCGCTGTTTCTCTTTTGAGTCCGCGCTTTTCGTAGATCTGCGCGAGGATATCCAGTTCAACTTCAGGCATGTCCTGCAGTTCTTTCTTTTCTCTTTTAATATCGGCCTGTTCAGTATCTGTTTGTGAACTCACAGAGACATATTCCCCTGCAGCCATGGATAATGCCCCTGCAACGAGGCCTGCTACCGTGGCTACCAGGATCGGTTCGCGAGCCGAACTTGCTGCAGCAACACCTATGGCCAGGCTCGAAATGGAGATGATCCCATCATTCGCGCCTAACACAGCCGCACGAAGCCAATTGCTTCGGTGTATAAAATGCGGATCTAAATAGTTATCTATTGTTATCATCCGGGCACCCTTTTTCTTAAATATACATATTAGGGTGAAAAATGTGAAACGAGGCTGCTGGAATTGAGGAGCAATGAAAAACATTTATGAACGGCAATAAGTCCCTCCAGATAAATTCCAGAAGCCGGGGAAGTTGCACGGGATCTTCTAGAATGACACATTACTGCTGATAAGCCTGTAACCTTCTTCCGTTCTTAAAAATTCGAAATGTTCCTGGAAATCGATTTCGAGGTAACCCGAACCGGAGGTGTCCTTATTACCAGGGGGTTTACGGTAAGTGAGCATAACGTCGAATAATGGAAATACATGCCCGTTATGCTCACCACACGCATCCAGGTATTGTTTATAACTGCCGTTATTAAAGATCAGGGTGTTCATATTATCAGAACTGATCGAGATATCTTTTAGTTTCCCCGGCTCAAAACGTTTTGCCGTTAATTCATAAGGATAAGTTTTTAGAAAAGAACGTTTGTCCAAAGCTTTCCACCCTTCTTTATTCGTCCAGAATGTAATTTTATTAAAAAGCATTTTCTCTAATTGATCCTTGTGCTTTGTTGCCGGGAGAAATTCACCATAAAACCACTTGTTGAATTCCTTTGCATAATCCATGAACCAGTACTTCCGGCCATTAATGCCCGGCATACTAATATACACAGAGGTATCGGCCGGAACATTCGTGGTCATTGAATACCAGTTTATATCCTGCAGGTCAATGGTAACGCTATCAACAAGTATCTCATTCCTGTCATTGATCAGCATCAACTTACCTCCCTGCCATGATAAATGTTCACAATGAACTGAATCTTCTCCCTCACCCCAACATTTCTTCCTGGCATTTTTGAGAACTGCCGAAATCCCGTTCCTGAACGGTGTGACATAATTGTAATCAGCGGGAATTACAGCTATTCCATCACTATTAAGAAAGCCCATCCGGTCGGTCTTCCTGTCGTAAAAGATGATCTTACCCTCACTTTCACAATCGAAAGTATAGTCAGATGTAAAAGTGCTGTCATTACCAACCTTCCGGCCATCTTTAAGCAGGTGATAATAATTATAGGTGTCATTAATTTCCTCTGTTACAGCAATAATATTATAAAAGCTGTCAGCCCGTGTAAACCCGCCAAACTTTGCCGGTACCTTAATATTTCCATTTAAATCCCTGTATCCAGACAAGCCGGTGGCTGTATCAAGGAACCTTATCCAGGGTTCGTTTTGTGCGATTACGACGCTTGATTCCAGGAGAACGAAAAGCACCATGGCAAACGGTTTCAATTTACCATGAGTTCTTTTTCTAATAACAGACTTATTCATCCTTTGTAGTAATTTGAGTTATCCTCAACTATAGATGCTAAAACTGGCAAAATCCATTATTCTTACTTTCTTTTGCCCAAAAGAAAGTAAGCAAAGAAAAAGTTTCCGGCTACGCAAGCATTTGGCTAAAATTTACTACACTGCGCTGCAGAAAAAAAGGCTCTGAGCTCAGGCTTAGATAGGGTTAAAATATTTGTCGCTGCTTTTTCTGCTCCCGCCTACGGCGGGCACGCTTCGTTCCGTAAATTTCTTAACACCATGCTTGCTGTGGCGGGGATTTGGATATTAAAGGGCATTTTATTGCCTGTGTGCTATCGCTGATTGTCTTTTGAAGCCTTTTGATTCAGGAATTTAGTTTATACAATATTCCTCAAGTAACGACTCAGAATCCTTTATTCCATTTTTTAAAGACTTTTTCAAATAATTACAGCCCAACACTGGATCTCCTTTATTTATATAAACAACTCCCAAATAGTATTCACTCCAACTCAGTTCATAATTACTGACCAAAGTGAATAAAAACGAATTTTCAGCCTCATCCAGCCTATCTAAAAACAATAAAGAAATTCCCCTATAAAATTCAATCTCTGCTTGTGGGATATCAACCTGACTTTCGATTGCATCAAATTCATTATAATAATAGTCGGTTATAAACCCATCTTTACTTTTTAGATTCATGGCTTTGGAATATGAATCCACAGCTTGGCTGTAACTATTCAAATTTGCGTAGGAATTACCAAGATAAAAATGAGCAGCTACATTATTACTGTCTATTCTAATTGCACGATTATAATCATCAATCGCACTCATGTTTGAATCCATTAAAGCTTTTACCTGCCCTCGTATTAAATAAGCAAAACTTTGAGTGGAATCTTTTTGAATTATATTGTTGCAAGTTCTCAATGATTTAGATAAATTCCCTTTATTTTTCTCTTCAATTGCCTTTATAATTTCTTGCCTGAAATCAGACTCTTTATTACAAGAGATAAGAAAAACAACTCCCATCAAACCTATAATTAAAACCTTATTCAATTCCATGATTTTTATGAGATGGATTTCCTAATATAAAGAAACCTTGGCATTTGTATCGCCGAACTGACAAAGGGTTAAAAGCTTTTCGTTTTCTTTTTGAAAAGAAACAAAACATCTTGTTACTTTCTTTACTCAAAAAATCTCTTCTTACTTTCTTTTGCTCAATCTTTCTTTCCGTTCTTTTTTGCTTCTTCAAATGCGAAGCATTCAGCGAGGAGAAAAACAATAATAAAAACGAGCTAAAAAAGAACCCAAAAAAGAGCCCGGCAAATATGTACAACCATTTGCCGGTTCAGCATCGGTCATCTTCAATACATAGTAAACTGTGCTTCATAAATCTATTGATCTTCACCGCACAGTGAACATTTAAATATATTCCGACTTTCTGCCGGCATAGCTGGCGCAGGTGGATTATCCTGGCCGGATACATTTAAAACGGTAGCGGAAAGACAAAGGATAATGATAGCGTGTCTTATACAAATCATGATAAATTGGACTCCCAGGCCATTTTAATTTTCCTCATTTTTAATAAATATGGTATCAGTGCTATTAGTTCAAGCCGGATAATCATTGTTTGAAAAATCATTGTATAAGCGCATAGAGCAATTCCTATTATACCGTCTACAATTGCCAATTTAACTGCCCAATCCTTTTTTGTAATAATTCCAAATGCAACTATCCCTTTAACAAAAAAAAGAAGCATAATTAAAATGCCCTTATATGAAAAGACAATATTAGTCTCAAAACCATATAAGGCCATTTCAAAATTATATCCCAAAATCCCGAACATTAATCCGATAAAAACTACAAAGCCAAAAATCAAAAACATCCATGAAAATATTTTAATCCATAGTGGAATCAATTTATTTCGTGGAATAATTCCTTCTTCAAGAAAGCCTTCGGGTATTATATCTGGTTGCATATTAGTTTTGGGTTTTTCTCAATATAAATAAAACTTCCAATATTCACCTGGTGGTAATTTTCTCACTTTGAATAACAGCCAGGAAAGAATGTATAAATCCACTCTTTAAATAATTGGATTCTTCATTATAAACTCGCGTTTTTTTCACGGGAATGGGAAGGTTAAGGCCTTAAACATCTGTATGGTATGTTATCCAAATAAGAATGCCAGTATGACGGCTGCAACTACCTGGATAATACACATCAGAATAGTCCTGATAAATAACCACCTCGGGATTGAATAATAGTTTTTGATGTCCTTCCTGAACACAAGGTATAGACCGGCAAAGGCGCCAAGGTTAAATGTTATGATAACCATTTTACCAATTACATCTCTCAGGGATCCAAATTTAAACAGGTTAATGCCACTACCCTCCATCACGATCCCGACACATAAAATAGCTGCCATCAGGAAAGTGCCGGAACTCATCACCAGTCCATATTTACGCCTGGTAAATAACCCGAATGCCCCGATCACTGCATAAATGAAAAGAAATATAAAAACAAGTATGGCAATTGTATCCTCTTCCGAAACCTGGTCCATGAAACAAAAAGTCAACAGCAGGCTATACCCTACTGCAACTGTACTAATAGCTGCATACAGCCATGAAAGGGCTTTGGGCCTGCTACCAGTGAGAATGAAATCGGAGAGTTTATCTTGGGAATGAATCAAAGGAAGATATTTATAATTCTAAGTTCCAGTTATTTGAATTGTACTATATCAATTATTCTTTATCACGAACTTCTTCACGGGCCTTAAGTAATTATTTACGTCCATAAGATCTCACCGTAACCACCAGGAAGATAATTGCCGGGATAGCGTAAAACAAAGTACTAAGTCTTGATTCCGTTAATTCATTTTTATAACGGATGCTGTCTTCTGCCCATCCTCCAGCTACTGCCCTGTCGGAAACCTTTGCCGGGATAAGAAACATTAAGTCGCCTACCCAGAAGACCAGGATTAATCCCAGTAGCAGGATCAGAATTAATTTTAATTTCCTTTTCATAGTTAGAAATAAATATAAAAATAAATCAAGGCCCTTTGTTTTTTTTCTTCGTGTTTCAAGTTTCTATGGACATTTACATACTTAATGGTTCCCGCAGATTCTCGCAGATGTATTCGCTGATCACCGCTGATCATCATCACGGTAGAAACGCATACATGCGTCTCATTAATTACAAAAGGACCATTTGCAGAGACGCAAAATTTTGCGTCTCATCGTAAAGATCATTTCCTGACGCTTTACGTGATGATGGCAAATTGGGTTTAAATGGTTCCCCCCGTCATACGTCGGGGCAGGCGCAGATTCCCGGGGATTTTCCCGCAGATCAACGCTGATCTGCATCCCTGCAGAGACGCAAGATTTTGCGTCTTATCGTGAAGTCCTGGAAAATTCCGCAATCGATATGATACTTCACCCCTATGGGGTCTTGTTTCCCGGGGTAAAACCCTGTAATAAAAAATCATACTGATCCACGACCTAAAGGTCATGGCAATTATTACATCGATTCGCTCCCCGCTCCTCCGCTCCTTCGCTCAATCATTTTTCAGCTCTCAGTGCACCTCTGTGTAACCGCATTTAATGTGAGTCGAATTGTTTCCCGCAGATCGAAGATGATCTATTGCAGATCTCGCAGATTAATTCCTTAGGCATACACTGGTTGGTATTAATTCTCTTTCGGTGCCCTCGGTGCCATTTCAGTGCTTTCTGTGAAACAACCCAAAGGGCCTTTTAGGAACCGGGCATGCCATTAAAATAGCGTATACCCAAGAATTATTGAACTTGTTCTATATGCCGACTCCCAATAAACATAGTTGTTCAGAATATCTCTATTTGTGTAAAGTTGAATTTCGAGGCTGAACTTGTTATTATATTTATAACCCATCCCCAAAGCCAGGTTTTTTCCAGGTTTTACTTCAAGTTCATTAATCATCGAGTTATCCTCTCTGAAAAACTGAATAGTGGAATTATTGGAAATATCGAAGACATAGGAAAGGGTTACAAATAGTTTTGACTTATCATTCAGATAAAAATAATGTCGCACACCTACCGGGAGTTCGATGGCTTTATAATCAATTTTTGAAACAAGAGTTCCTCCCGGAACAGTGCCCGATTCCCTGGTTTGTTCAGATTTAAAAAATTTGTAAGCAGGTTCCAATATTATACCCCACTTGTTCTTGTTATAGGGCAAAAGAAATTCAGCCTCAACTCCAAACCTGCCGCCAGCCTTCCTGAAATCAGTATTCTTGACACCCGACGCAGAACTTTGCATCTCCAGGTTATTAAAGTTCAAACCAGGCCGGAGGGTCAAATGAAACCAGTCGCCTTTCTTCTTCGGCTTAAAATCACTATAGTCTGAACCTTTACATTCATTATACTTTCTGAAAAACTTCTCCAGGTCATGCTTTGCGTATTTGAGATCTTCTACATCCTTTGTCACTATTGTTTCACAGCGCAACTTCAGGAGAAGTTCCTGTCTAAAGGAATCGTTCTCCAGAATATTATTGCTGGATAAATACTTTTTATAAACCAATTGCTGGATCTCAGATTCCTTCCTGTAGAAAAAGCGGCTCATATCACCTTCCTGGTAGTGATATAATGATGCCTGTCCTTCAATCAGCACTTTCAGGAATAATAACTCCTCCTTAAATTCCGGGTTCCTTTCATAACCCAATTCATCTAATTTATCACTGGACCTGTCAATATTGATTTTAGCCCTGATATACTTTGAGCTGTTATATATCCCGAATTCCTTTACATTCTGAAGGGTACCTTTTTGTACGATCTCATTTTGGGAAAGCTTATAATCGAATTGCAAAGGGTTATTCTTCCAATCAACATTCCTTATGAGACATTCAGTTCGTTGGTTGGATTCATCGATAAAATAACCACTTTCATAAATGATCTGGGAATAAGTTGCGGTGCATGAAATTGTAATTAACGCTAGCAGTAGTAATTGTTTTCTCATAAAAATCAAATTATAATATTTTTTGGAGAATTAATGTGTTGGGCTGGAAATAACGGTTCGGTAGAGACGCAAGATTTTGCGTCTCAAAATAGTAACACTGAAATCAATGAGTTACACAGAAAACACAGAAGGTACAGTGAACAGATCACGAATACCGAATAGCCAGGATAAATTGCTCATTATAAACCTCCAACGCTCGTCCCGCAGAATTGCGGGATCAAACTTCCAACTTCCAACTGTCGTTCAATTTTTCTGAGGCCGGGTTTTAGGATGCTAACGGTATCGAATGAAGGGAGGAAGCCTTTATTGTATCTTCGATAATAAAAGTTACCTAAGGCCCTTGCTATATTTTATTCTTGCCTTAATTCATATTCAACTTCATTGTCCTCCAGGTCTGCAATTTTGATGAAGTTCAGTTTCTCAATAAGCTTTATTGCTTTTTCGTTTTGTTTAGTTGTTATTGCCCAAATGCGTTTCAGCCCGATATGATTTAAACCATAATCAATTGCCAATGACATCGCAAAAGTCATATATCCCTTCCCACGGTATTGAGGCAATAAAACACAACCCAGTTCCCCTTCGCCTTTGTCGAGTCCACGGTAATAACCGCAGGTACCGACAATTTTATTCGTTAGTTTATCTACAATACCCCAGTGTATTGAATTTCCCTTGCTGTAGTCATCATTTATCCTGGATTGCATTTCTATTGCCTGTGCCGGTGTTGTAGCCTGGACAGCATCGTAGAATGAAATTTCAATAATATCATTGATGTCGGAATCTATAATTTGTCTCAACAAAATTTTGTCGTTCGAAACAACCGGAAATTTGTCGTACGGTGGAAGTTTCATTTTTTCCATGTTGTGCTTTTAATCTTTTTACTCATTACTATTCAGTGTCATTGAGTATAAACTTAAAGATTCTGCTTTATCCTGGAAGCTGTATTCGTATGTAAGCCCAAGCCGTATCATACTTTCCCGCAACCAATGTGTCACCTGGAATAACGATTTGTGAGATTGATACCTTTCCCAGGATTAACAACATTAGTAAACATAAATACTTCATAGATTTAATTTTATACCGGTGGGAAATAGTCTTATTAAATATGTTGCTTCTCATGACATGTTTTACAGACTGAAACAAGCCAGTCAATTGGCTCCTTACCAATATTATACTTTGCGTACTTTTTATGATGAACCTGTGTTGCCTTACCTCCACAAAATACACAACGCCAGTTATCTCTCTTTAATACTACATAACGCTTTCTTTTCCATGCCTCCGAATTCAGATAGTTATTTCGGTAATAGTCACGCCTTTGTTTTCGTCTTTGTTCAAAGACATACTGCTTGAAGGCAAATATTGCAATAAAGATTAGTATCAGGAGTATTGCGTGCATAATTACAGGCAACGCCTGCGCCTTTAATTATTCACCCCACATTAAGAAACTAATGACCCGGCAATCATTACTTCTAAAATATCTAAACTTGTTGTACAACCTCACTTCCCCAAAAATCTCTCTCGTAATAAAAAAATAAGATGCCGGAATACTTCCCTATTTAGATGTCCTGCCGATGATATAATCCAGGTTGTTGTCCTTGCCTGAAACAACGTTCATTGTAAATTCAACGGATGGCGCCTGCGTATCTGTTTTTTTAAAGTCATCATATGTTAAGTAGGCGAATAAGCCATTCACAGTTCCAATGATCATATTGTCTGCATTTTTTACAACCCCGATATTATTGTCCGCAAATGTATAGAGGCTATTAAAGTTCCTGCATATTACCGCAATGTTGCGTAAGGCTAAAGTATTGCCGTCTTTGTCTTTAAAAGTTGCAGCTATGGGCGGAGACAATTCTTTCCACACAGGCTCGTCGACGTTATGAACTCCAAAAGCCCTGACTGGAAAAACACTGAATGAATTGATGGATGCGCTGGCTTCATCTATGGCTGACTTATCCTGTTCAAATTTTCGATTCCGTGCCTCAACCAGTTTATTGAGCTTCTCAATCCGTTCATTGTCATTCGCTATCAAAACGGAATCCTTTAAATACTGTTCTTTATCCTTTTGTTCTTTGGCCAGTCGTTGCCTGGTTTTGTGTTCGTACTCCATGCGCTGCTTTTCAAAAACCCTGAGCGCTTTATCATAATCCTCCCCAACCAAAACCGGCCTGGCAGCATAGGAGACAGTTTTTTTGTCGTTGGTAAACCTGATTGTGTATAAACCGCTCGTAGTTCCTTTAAGTAATTCCACATTGCTCCACTCTTCTTCAGCATCTTCAGGGTTAAAGTTTTTGTCAGAAGGATCCACCTGGAACTTTAAATTATCGTATACCATCAATTCTTTGAAGGAAGCAGGGTCTATAACTATATTTATAATGGGCGTGGAATTATTGGCCTTCCCGGGTTTTACAGGTTCAACCAGGTCGCTGCCTGCTGAAGCAACTACTTTCGAGCCGGAACCTGGTTTAACCAGGTCTATCACAGCACATTCATCCTTATAGATCCATTTTTGTTCCACAGTATCTAAATAGTAATGGTTGTTTATTTCCTTATTGGTGATTGCGAGGTTCACCTCAGGCTGACTTTCCGGGTTTACAAATACAGGTTCACCATCTTTAAATGCAACTATTTCGCACATGCCTGATGACTCCAGGTTATACCTCGTACCCGCCGAATCATAAGCCATGGGAATACCTGCCAGGTAAAAGTCTATTGGGCTTGTAAACTCCCTGTATTTTACCTGTACATTTCCCTTAACTATATTTCCATCCTTGTCAATAAACGAATTTGGCGGAAATAAAATGATGCTGCCTGTCTTATATACCAGGGTGTCCCCTTTTGATGCATCCACCAAATATTCTCTAAAAGGAATTTGAGCATTTTCTATTGACGGGTTGATAAATTGGCGATTGTATTTTCCTGATTCTTCTTGTTTACAACCAACCAGGATCAAAATGCTGAAGATGATGATAAATATCTTATTCATTGAAAATACTTTAGGAAATTGGCTGGGCTGGCAGAGAATAAGTCTTACCCGCTGATTCAACAATGATTCAATGTTGAATTTACATTTTTGTGGCGCCTGATAGGTCATAAGATTATTAGAATTGAATAAAACTCTTCTTTCTTTATTCGCGGCCAACAGGAATGTCTGCTTTTTGAATACTATATAAATACTTGGAGCAGGTTTGTAGTAAAGTGTAAGCGTGGCTCGCAATAAATTCAAGGGTTACATGTTCTGCAACTTTATGACTTAAATAAAAACGCTTTTGGTTCTCATCATAATATGCAGCAACATAGACATTCCAATCAGTAATTAATTCCAAATAATTGAAATTAGGATAAACCTCGATGAGGTATTGAATATCGTTTTCTGTCCACCTAAGTTGTCTCCAGTTAAAAGACAACCAATCACTTGGGGGTCTGGTCGAAACTTTTATCCCTTTATAAAGCCCTTCTCTTTGCTTGAAGTCTTGAATAGCGTTATCAATATTTAGAAAAGCTTCTTGCCCTGTCATGTAAGTTGCAATTAACGTTGTCGGTTTGCTGCTGTGCTGGTATTTTATAATGGTCAGCCTGGCAACTGATGCCTATTGAAAACCAAAGTACAAAATATATTCTACTACTTAATAGCGTTCAGACAAGCAAGACCTACTGTCGATAGGCGAAATAAAAGTTGATGCTGCATTAGGACAGCCAGCATAGCAGCAAACCAATTGTTGCCTGCAGTTATAGTAATGGTCTATGTAGTTGTCTGTCTGCCCATTCGGTTAAGAATTTGTAAGCAACTTTACGAACGCTGTCAAGTCGGGTAATTACATTTTCAACGTAGTTGATTTCGACTGGAACGAGACCATGAGCTATATTATTTCTGATTTCATTGTTGTCATTAATCCACCTGTCATCTCCGTCAATATTTTCCCAATTCTTTAAATCATTGCCCCAAAGAGTTTCAAAGCAATTCCAAATTTGGTTGATAATTCCTCGCTGTGTCCTTTCAGTGGGTGTATGATATTTTGCGGCGACAACGTTTATTGAGTTCCAAAATGCAAGAAACTTGTCAAAGGGGTCTTCAGTATAAAGCCCTTTTCTATACCAATTAAGAGCTCTTAGAAGTGTGGTCTCGTGCAAGTTTAAAATTCTGGATTGCTGGAAGCAATTGCTAAATTCTATTCCTTCTATAACAGCTTTTACAGAATTGTTATCCGTAGCACTCCTAATATCATTATTAGTGACTAACAATGGCAAGTCAGTTTTAATAGATAAAACATCTAGCATTTTCCCAATGAATAGAAGTGCTACTTTAAATGCTCTGTCTTGGTCAACTGTCCCTACCGTAGAAGTCACCCTTATTCCATTTGCATGTTGTCTAATGCTTATATCGCTTCTAAATACATTACCTAAATCAAGTTCTTTATCTGTTTTAAAATCAAGCCTCCGTTTTATCGAAATTGCTCCAAATACTATAAGTTCAACACTGTATATCCTCATGAGATTAAAGGTCTAAATTAATTGCAGGCAACGCCTGCGGCTTTATGCAGGCAGGGATTAGAATTACCAAAGCCGGGCCGGCGTCGTTAATATATGTAAACACGGCCTTCCAGTTCTAGTTTACACACCTTCGTCCCCCTCAGTCCCATTGAAACTAAAGCAGTAGTTGGCGTAGACGCTAATAAAGAGAATAAAATCGGGATTTGCAATACCGTAGAAATACGGGAGAAGGACAAGGGAGCGAGGGAATGAAGGAGCGAAGGAGCGAAGGAGCGAGTTTTCACACTATTATTGCAAGTATAATAATGCGTAATAAAAAACGGCACAATATGGATTGTGCCGATCTTGTTTCAAAAGGAAAGAAATCAATTAAGAGGGTCTTCGCATTTCAACTATTGGAATCTCCACTTTTGTAAAAGTAATAACTGAAGGAAGGGTATATCCTGGTAATGGCCCCTCACCACTAGGGTGAACATTTAGACCCCCTCCACCAATTTCAAGGTTCCTTGTATATACAATTTGAGTCGCTGAAGAATTGATTGTTAGGATTCCATTTTCCCGCTTTCTCTTAAGCTTATCAGTGCCAAAAAATTTGATCGAATCCAGACTAGCGCCATAAGGCATAGAACCAACAAAGTCTGCAGATGCGTTTACTTGCAGATTATTAAGGTTATCTCTAATTATTGTATTTCCTGATTTATACTTATAATAACCGAGTATATGTTTTACCTGGTAAGTAGAGCTACCTATATATCTTTGATTTATATGTAAAGTAATCGTATCAGTTCCGTTAACATTTTGCCATATACCTACAAACTTATCTAAGCCAGGTTTGGAAACATATTGTTGAGCAAAAGCAGAGTTTGTAATGACAATAAGGGTAAGGCAAAATTTTATGTAATGCTTCATTTATATTTTTTTTAGATACAGGGGTCAGCTACGACTCTAGTTGATGAATATTTCTTAGGTTCCCAGGTATTTGTCGTACTATTTTTCTTAAAAAATTTTAAACCCGAGTTGGTGTGTGATAAAAATTGTAAAAATTTCTCTTCATTCAGCGTGGAATAATTCTAACCAATTTTGTCAGGTGTAATATACAGCATCATCATAGATTCCATAATGAAGTCGGATTTATACGTGGTGGCAAATGCATGAAATTTTGATAGGTTGTCTATTTTTAACATGTATTGATTTCCATGATGAGTTACAAGCGTGCTAGTAAAGGTATGTGGATCATTCATCTTACCATTTGAATACACACTTATTATTGTGGATAAGTCACTTGCACTATATATAGATAGAGATGTTCCTGGTTTAGAGAAATGATTATGAATCATGCCATCTATGGTTCCTGAAGGTAATGTTAGGTCGACAAATAGTTCATTCGTAGGCCCTTCATTTATAGTTTCATCAAAGGTTGAACTTGTTGTATTAGAATAAAAATACGAATATTCTTTGTTACCAGATGCGTTAGTAATCAATGTTGAAATTTTCTCTTGAAACTCAGAATTATCGCCTAGTTTATCTGCCTCATCGCATGGATTATAAAGGGGTTGTTGATTAGGAGGTAAACTACCACCACCACCTCCGCCTCCACCACCTTCGCAGATTATTTCGTTTGTTGTGAAAAGGTATTCTTCAGATACCAAAACACCATTTATAAATGTTTGCCAATACCAATCAATCTGTTCGATTATGCAACCCTCCTCAAGGGGATGATCACGGGAAAGTGTAGAATTAATAGTTTTCTTAAATGCAAGGTTATTTCCATTATCTACAGAGTTTTCCATCTTTAGTAAATTATAACTATATGAAAGTACTTCATCAGATTTATAATTATTTTTTATTAATTCGATTGGCGCTATGGATACATATTCCACATTTCACCAGCTATTCTATTTTTAGTTTTTTAACCCCATTCAAGACAAACCAAATAATATTTTTCAAAATTTGATCATTGTTTGTGTCCAACTAAAAACCCCGCTTTCGCGGGGCTATGACTCTAATACCAAAAAAGAAAACAGATTGAACCGAAAGCGTTTCCCTTACAGCTCCTCTCTCCTGCGGTTGATCTCGGAGATATAGAATTCCGTTTCAGCGATCTCTTTCTCGATCTTGCTGATCAGGTTTTCTTTCTGCACCAGGGCGAGGATGCCATAACGCTCCTTACGCTCTTCAAGAAGAAACTTCTTATGACGAAGCTTTGTAAGCTTGCTTTGAAATTCATCCAGTGTCGGACCGGGAGGCATGGCCGCTACTGCTGCCTCGAGGGCGGTGATCTCCGCTTCGGTTGCTACCAGTTCCGCTTCCACACCGGTGGAGCCGGTGGCAATGGTTCGGTGCGCCTTCATCTGCTGGCGCTTCCTCAGGTCGAGATCGCTCAGTTCAAGGTTTGCTTCATCCAAAAGTATGTCGCAGTCTGCCTGGGAGGTTACCTGGTTTAATGAATAATCCATATTGATTTTTTTAAGATGATTAATTGTTGTTTGGGACAAGGCTATCCGCAAGGAACTTCCGGTAAGTGTCTGCCGTACTCCGTAACACCGTGACCTGGTCGCGCATTTCTTTACGCACTTTTTCGCTGCACGTGCGGAGCTTGGCATCTACCTTCAGCTTCTGCGCATTCACAAAACGTGGATCTCCTTTTCCGTCCTCCCACATGTCGCACAGCACTACATAAGCGTGGTGGTTCTTCTCATACAGTTCATCAAGTTCTTCGACCTTCCTTTCCAGCAGGTCGGCACGAAGGGTCAATACCTGTATCTCCACTTCATAACTCCTTGCAAACTGTGAAGTATCACTGTCGGGAAGCTCATTGCGGCTATCCTTGCCCGTTGCTTTACGTACATAGTCTTCCAGTACGGCAAACTTCAACAGGGCTGCAGAATTCAGCGGCTGGCCTCGCTCCGACATGGCTAAAGCGCTCCTCGTTATACCGAGGTAGGCGGCCATATCTGCCTGGCTGAAATCTAATTGCTCCCTGAGTTGTTTTACCGTTTTCATGACTTGTAAGTTTTGCAGGTATAGTTTCATACACAATGCCTGAAACCGGCAACTGGCGGTACGTGGCGGCTGGTGGCGGTACATGGCGGAATTTTGGCGGTACAAGGCGGTAAGTGGCGGTTTTTGTCACGTGTATGCATTGATGCCGTTTTCAGAAAAATTGTAAAAAGTGGGGAATTGACAATTCCACAGCTCCCCGTTTTTTTTGTCAAAAAACCATTTCCCCGGCAAAACTTAAGCGACCTAATTGGAATTAATTAGGAATAAGTGGAACTAATTAGGAGTAATTAGGACTAAGTGGGAATCGATACCTGGCGCTGTTGTAAGATTTGTGCATAAAACATTTTTTATGGACAAATCAGAATTTCAACCAAATATCGGGGGAATGGCAGAAGCGGCACTTGACCTCGCGATCGCAGTACTGTGGCCGGTTCGCGCCTTATCCCCTATCGAAAAAGAAAACATGCGCAGGAGAATACGATTTCTTCTCTTTTCACAAGAAGATCACTTTAATGCCTATATGGAGTTTTGCCAAAGGGTGCTTCTTTACCGTGAATATATCATGGAAAGCAAGGAAGACATTTTCTATGCGCTTCCCCTTGCCTGGATGCAGCCGGGTAACGGTTATTCCGTGGCGAGGGTGCTCTATAAGGAGATCCAGGTGAAAAGATTAAAGGCACGAACGTACCGGCAGGACCTGAAGTGGATTGCGGAGGCAGTTTTAGAAATCACTGAAGGTGTGGATGGCGCATTTGAATACTGGGAAAAATGGTTTCGTGATCGTAAATGCACCACCGGCCTCAGGATATTTTATTTGTTCACTGCAATCCGTGTAAAATGAGGATGTATCGTGGAAGGCTGGTGATCTTCACTTCGGAGATCCCCATCCTGACCGGACAAAGTCTCCGGTCTGCAGAACGCCTCGTAAGAAAGATCCGCGCCTATTACAAGCTCCCACCCCGTTCTCTCATCAAGATAGAGCAGTTCTGTGAGTTCACAGGATTTGAAAAGGAGGAGGTATATGCCGTATTAGGGAAGTGATCATTCTTTAAATCAACCATTAAAAAAAGAGCCCCGTAGGGCTCTTTTCATTTGCGGTCTTTCTTTTTGAACACCAGCTTCAGGATGACTGAGACCCCGAAGCTTGTGATGGCACCGACTGCAGCCAGTATCATACTGCTTACAAGTTCAGCCGGGTTCACATAAATGAACAGCACCAGTAGTGTGCCGCTGAACGTGCCGGTCTTAATACTGCTGTCCATCGGAAGTGTCACCCTCCTTAGGGTCTTCCACTTCCGGGGTTGCGGCCTGGCTTACTGTTGCGGCTACTGTTCCGGCAACAGCCAGGTAGCCTGCGATCTTGATAAGGATGGCAGGCAGTACAACAGGTGCTCCAATGATGGAGGCACTGATGGCAACCAGTGCCAGGCCTGTATTACGCAGTTTTTTGAAAAACGCCGGTGTGGGTGCATTCACCCTGTCTTTAATCGTCATGATGATCTGATTTAATTGTTATAAAAACAGGCTCCTTCTCTATGACTGGCATCACGATCGCCATAAGCTTACGCATTGCCTTCACAGACCCGGAGCCCTTACCCATCCCGGTGAGTGTTGTCACCGGGGCTATACAGCCGCGCAGTTCCCGCAGGGCATCATTGGCAGGATGCACCAGGATCAGGTCCCGGTCTTTCACATCCTGTAAAATGAGATGCCTGCCAAAACGCTGGCTGTAGCGCAGTCTCACTGCATATCGTCCTTCAGGTATGCAGCTCACTCTTTTCGTATTCTCCTTCCACGGCAGCTCTATGGTATTGCAGATATGTTGGCCTTTAGCATCCAGCAGCAAACCACAAGTACCCGAGGGAAAATAGGAACGAAGAATTAAAAGTTCCATGTTGAGAAGATTTAGAGAACATATCTAAACAAAGACCGTGGGTATTAT